>NZ_JAKMCS010000001.1 GCF_022662195.1 Aestuariivivens insulae
CTTAAAGCGGACACTTCATAGGCCGTTAATTTAAAGGCTTTAAAAAAGCTAATGTATTTGCTCACGGTATTGCGCGATATGCCTAGCTGTGTGCTTATCTGCCGTTTACTGATGCCTTGGGAATGTAACTTGAATAAGGTTTTTACTTTTCGCATGTCTATTTGTTTGTTTGCCATAATCTTTTCCTGTAAAAGAAAGATTATTTGTAAACTCAAATAGAAACGATTCTTAGTGGCTCACTTTCGTCCGGCAAGCTATGCTCAATTTAGACCGGCAAGGGTGGCTCACTTTGCTCCGAAGTTAGTGGTATACTTTGTCCGAATTTTGCAACATATCAAAGGAAATCTCCAAGATATAGCCGTTGCTTTCCAAAAGAATTCCGTTTTCTGGCACGATCATTTCAAAGGACCATGCATAGTTGGGTACGTTTTCGGGTAGACCTTCAAATCTATTTTTCATCCATTGTCCGCCCCAGACACCTGGCTCAAACCAGGGCCTTACCCTAAAGTAACTTTGGGACATGGCGTTTAAAGTAGCACGCAGGGCTGAACCAGAGGTCCATGTGGGTTGATTAGGTCGCTGTTGGTCTACAATAATCTGGATATCGGGCAACAGTCTTTTTTTTTCTTTATTGAGTACGACCCAATCGACAAAATAGAAATGTTTGTAGGCTTCTTTGGGAGGTTTATAACATGAGTGGCCCAAATTACTGATGTTGTGGGAACGCATTCGGTATTGAAGTTCGTTCTTTGGCAAATCAAAATAGATTAAAAAACCTTCAATATTGCACTGGCTTGCCCCAGTTCCATATACTAGTGTGATATCAACATCTGCGTTGATTTGTAAGTTTTCCAATTTTTCTAGGTCAAAATAATCACCTAGTAAGAGATCTGCCCTTTGTCCAAAAATGGAGTCATAGTCACCTAAATAGGGTTGTACCATTTCTATTATCTCTTTTTCCTGCTTTAGGTAATCAACAATGTTGATCAAGTCGACGGAAAGTCCTTCTTTTCGAAGTTTGTTACTTATGGCATTGCTTACTTCATCCCAATCAACGCCAATATACCCATCTAGGATAACAATCCTGTTGGTGGATATTTCGTTGACCAAACTGCTGTAACCAGATTTTATATGGCCTTCTTTCAAAGGAAAGGTCGGATAGATATCATAACCCTCTATGGTATCTAGGTCTTTTTCAAGGGGTAATAGATGTTGTGATGTGTTTCTGGACATTATGGATAAGGCTACTGTTATTATAAAGTAAAACAAATATATGTACAAATGTACGTACATATCAAAAAAAAATTATATTTGTTGTTCATGGATAAAATCAATAATAATTTAAGATATTGATTTATAAGTATTTATGTTATTTTCCCTGTTTTTTTGGGATATAGTTCTGGTTTTAATGTGAAGTTGAAAATCGCTTTCGAAACCATTTTTAAAATGAAAATAATTATTGTATCGATGAATATCACTAAACTTTATGTTACTTTTTACGTCTTTCTATTTGTTTATTCGATTGGATTTGCCGGTCCGTTGAGTATTGCGTCCTCGGCAACTGTAACTTCCTCCTCCGACCAGAGTAACAAGTTTCATCACAATAACATCAACGATGGCATTATGTCAGTTCATGGTAAGGGAAATTGGATGGCTGCCGATAAAAATGGTTGGATTAAGCTATCATGGGATAAGAAGCAGTCGGTGGATAAAATTGTTATCTATAACTATCCAACGGAGATGGGTCGTGTTCTTAGCGGGACTCTTGAGTTTAGTGATGGGAGTAGCATTAAAGTGAATATGCCTATGGATGGTACTGCCCATGCCATCTCGTTTAAATCAAAGGATACAAAATTTGTCCGTTTTGTGGTCGGCGATAGTATAGGTTCCCGAGCAGGGCTATCTGAAATTGAAGTCTTTCCTTCCTATCATCAATATATGGAAGTGGTGGATTGGGTCGACCCCTATATTGAAACCAATAGAGGTCGGTTCTTCCTTTTTATAACGGGACAACGACCCTATGGATTGGTCAGTGCCGCACCCATGACCAAAAATTGGAACAATAGTGGAGGTGGCTATGCCTATTTTTCAGATGAGATATTGGGTTTT
Source organism: Aestuariivivens insulae (assembly GCF_022662195.1). GTDB lineage: Bacteria > Bacteroidota > Bacteroidia > Flavobacteriales > Flavobacteriaceae > Aestuariivivens > Aestuariivivens insulae. The sequence goes on from NZ_JAKMCS010000001.1 coordinate 2,110, forward strand.
CCCCAGATACATGCATGGACCTTATCTGGATTGAACCTAATGCCAACTTTGGAAGATGTAGATCCTACCTTGGGAGAAGATGCCTGGAAATCAAAGTTCAAACATGATGATGAAATTGTCAGACCTGGCTACCATCGTGTTTTTTTACCGGATAGTAAGGTTTGGGTAGAGCAAACCGCAACCGAAAGAGTGAGTTTTTATAAGTTTCGATGGACCCAAGATGCTAAGGCACAATTACTTTTATCGCTCCATGGTCTTTTGGGCAATAGTAAAATGACCAATGCAACTGTGGAAAAGGTCACTGATTATGAATATGAAGGTTCCGTGAGTTCAGTCGAACGCGCCTATAACGTCGGTCCCAAGGATGTCAAAATTTATTTTATTGTACAAGTGGATAAAAAATGGGACGCTTTTAATGGGTGGAACGATTATGAAAGATTCAAGCAAGTCAAAACACTTCAGGGTGATAGTCTTGGGGTATCTCTGGCCTATAAGGTGAAGGCGGGTGAAGAGGTACAAATGAAAATTGGGCTTTCTTATACAAGTATAGAGAACGCTAGGAAGAATTTATTGGTAGAATGTGACACATGGGATTTCGAATCGGTAAGACGTGAAAGTAGGAGTATTTGGAACGATTGGCTGGAAAAAATCAAGATAGATGGAGGAACTTCGTCTCAACGTACTAAGTTTTACACCGACTTATGGCACGTACTTTTAGGTCGTCATCGTATAAATGATGTAAATGGTGATTATCCTGACAGGACCACTGGTCAAAAATCAAATACAGGTAACTTGACCGATGGTTTTATGACCGATGCCAACTTTTTAATCAAAAACCCTGGTAAAGACAATGAAGGGCGACCACTTCATAATATGTATAATTCTGATGCTTTTTGGCTTACCCAATGGAATTTAAATACACTTTGGGGTTTGGCATGGCCTGAAATTCAAGATGATATGGCAGCTTCAATGGTCGCATATTCGAACAATGGTGGTTTGTTGCCCAGAGGGCCATCGGGTGGCGGGTACTCTTTTATTATGACGGGATGTCCCGCTACAAATCTGGTGGTCAGCACTTTTATGAAGGGTATCCTTACCAAAACAGATGCCGAAAATGCATTTGAGCAGATAAAAAAGAACCACTTTCCAGGAGGTATGATGGGTGGTGGTGATTTCTTTGCCAAGGACTTGGAGTTCTATGATAAAAATGGGTGGTGGCCCAATAACGCAGGTATTAATATTGAGGCTGCATTTCAAGATTGGGGGGCAGCCCAAATGGCTAAAAAATTGGGTAAAATGGAGGATTACCATTATTTTCTAAAGCGTTCCGAATCGTGGAAAAACTGTTTTGAACCCAATAAAAAATTACTGTTCCCCAAAGACCGTGATGGTAATTTTAGCACGACCGATCCTTTGGAGAATTGGGGTTATGTTGAAGCCAATGCATGGCAAGCTACTTGGGGTATATCCCATGATATAAAAGGGCTTTCAAAATTGATGGGAGGAGATGATGTGTTGATTGAAAAGCTCAATTATGCTTTTGAACAAGAGGTGGAAAATAATTTTGTGCACAGTTATGGGTCTGGTCATATCAGTTATGCCAACCAACCGGGATGCTCCAATGCACACGTCTTCAGCTATGCCAATGCACCATGGCTTACGCAATATTGGGTACGACAAGTAAATGAAAAAGCTTATGGAGGGACAACACCCGACCTAGGTTGGGGAGGGCATGATGAAGACCAAGGACAGATGGGTGGGGTAAGCGCGTTGATGTCAATTGGATTGTTCAATATTGTTGGTACAGAATCACAACGACCTTATTATGAGATTACGGCTCCAGTATTTGATGAGATAACCATTACACTGGATAAAAAGTATTATCAGGGGGATGAGTTCGTAATTAAAACCTATAATAATTCAAAAACCAATTGCTATATACAAAAGGTGAAATTGAACGGAGAAGTTTTGGACAACTTTTGGTTTTACCATGAGGATTTTGCGAATGGTGGTCATCTGGAGATTTGGTTGGGGGATAAACCAAACAAAAACTGGGGCATTGAGGAGGCCCCACCCGTAGATTAATGGAATTTTGAATAGGAACAGGAACGAAAGATAAGTCGTATTAGAGATGCAACACATGGATTATTCCAATCAAATCAGGTCAGTAGTATTTATGAAGAACAGAAAAAGGAACATACAATTGATTTTCGCTATGCTGTTTTTGATATTTTTCGATCTCAGTGAATTGAGTGGTCAACTTCACAAAGGAAAAAATAAAAGTGAAACTACTAGCAATATCGCTGCAGGATCCGAAGCATGGGATATGCTTTTTGTTAGAAACGAGGGTTGGTTTGGTGGAGATGGAATTTTTGGTATCCCTTTGGATGGAAAAGAATTTTTGCCCGCTTCAGATGATACGGTCACCCTATTCACTTTTGGGGATACCATGGTTGGCACTCATGATGGCAAGAAATTGGCAAATGCAGATTATAGGATGATCAATAACTCTATTGGACTTTTAAAAGGCGGTCAGTCCAATAGCCATCAAATTTCATTTCATTATAATCTTGATGACCATGGTGGCCCCAAATCCCTTTTTATTCCCAAAACAGAACATTCTAAAGAAGGAGATTATTACTGGCTGGGTGATGGATTTGTGAACAATGAGGGGGATGGGAACCTGTATATCTTTGCTTATCCAATTCAACCAAAGGACACTACTGGAATTGGCGGGTTTGGTTTTGAGCAGATAGGGGTGCATATTTTAAAAGTACCCCTTGAAGGAGATGTTCCAAACTTTGATAAAACAGAGCAAATTGAGACGCCACATTTCAATATCGAAAACCAGACCTCTTTTGGCAGTGCTATCTATGTGAATACAAAGTCGGCAGGAGCCCCCGACCCAGATGGATATATATACATCTACGGGGTTTCCAACCAAAACGAGCGAAAGGGTCTTTTAGTGGCAAGGGTGCTTTCGTCTGATTTTCTTTACTTTGACAAATGGCGTTTTTGGGATGGCCATCAGTGGTTGCCCCATGTAAAGGATGCAGCATTTATCACTTGGGATGTCTCCAATGAAATGAGCGTCTCACCACTACCCAATGGTAAGATTCTATTGGTCTATCAATATTTTACGATGAGTGATGAGGTTTCCACTCAAATAGGAACATCTTTGAAAGGTCCCTTCAATGAAAGAAAGACCATTTATCATGTTCCCAAGGAAACCTGGAGAGAACACTATTTTCCCTATAATTCCAAGGCGTACCCGCATCTATCAACACAAGATTCCATCTTGATCAGCTATAATGTCAATTCCTTTGATTTTTTCAATGATATCTTAAACGATCCAAATTTATACAGACCCAGGTTTATTAATGTAGCGGTTAGGGATGTGGAATAATCAAAAAGCCTTGTATACGTTTCACATGGCCTTTCATAACGTCGAATCTGAGGTTAGGGGACATTTTACGGGTATTGTCGTTATCTTTCTATTGCTATCCACGATTTTGAATCCAGTAAGTCTTAATGCTCAACTACAGTCAAATTTGATTGGCGATGCCTCTGATATAGGGAATAATTGCTTTTTGATAACAGTTGATAATTTCAATCAAAGAGGGGGTGTTTGGTATAACAACCCCATAGATTTTTCAAATGACTTTATCATTTCGTTTCAGGGCAATTTTGGAAATAAAGATACTAACGGGGCTGATGGAATGGCGTTGGTATTCAAGGGTAATCCCATTCCGGAACTTGGCAATGCGGGTGCCGGTATTGGTTACCAGGGAATTTCTCCCTCTCTGGCCGTTGAATTTGACACATGGCAAAACGAGATATTTGGTGATCCCATTTGGGATCATCTGGCTGTTGTTGGTAACGGTGTTCCAGACCATAACAGTATAAACAATTTGGCAGGGCCCGTACAGGCGAGTGCTACATCGGAAGATGTAGAGGATGGTCTTGTTCATGAAATAAAGATTGAATGGAGTGCTACTAGCACTATATTTCGTGTTTACTTCGACTGTGAAGTCAGGATTGAATTAAATCTTGATATAATGAACCGTATTTTTTCAGGGGATAATTCAGTGTATTTTGGGTTTGTGGCTTCCACCGGAAGCTTTGCAAACCTACATCAGGTATGTTTTAACAGTGTTTCTTTTGTGGATGACCTAAAGTTGAAGGATGAGGTGATATGTGCCGGAGACTCCATAGGAATTGATGCAACAATCGCTAGTGGTGTCTCCTACAATTGGTCTCCTATTGAGGGTGTTAGTGATCCAACGGTGGCCAATCCAGTTTTTTCACCAATGGTTTCAACGGATTATACCGTTATCATTGCAGATGTGTGCGGTGATGTTACAGAAGAGAAGGTAAGAATTTCAGTCAATCCGATTGAGTCGACCTTTTTTGACCCCATAGATCCAATATGTGAGGGTGATACTTCCTTTGAATTGCCCATGACCTCTTTGAATGGTATCGAAGGGGTTTGGACACCTACATTTGATAATACCTTGACCCAGACCTACACTTTTTTGCCCACTTCAAATCCCTGTGCCGAACAGGTCAGTATTGAGGTTGAAGTAATCCCTTTGGTAAAACCGACTTTTACCCAGATTGAAACTATTTGCGCAGGAGATAGTTTACCCATACTGCCAAATACATCCAGAAATGGTATAGTGGGCACTTGGAGCCCCGCTCCCAACAGTTTACAGACCACAACCTATGCTTTTACACCAGAGGCAGGACAATGCGTTGCTACAGCAATTATGACCATAGAAGTCCTACCGATCAGGACCCTTTCTTTAGAGGCAGTGGTGATTTCAGATTTTTTTGATGACAATCAAAAAGTGCTGGCGGTTGTGGAAGGGGGGACTGGCGACTATGAATATCAACTGGATGACGGTCCGTGGCAACTTGAGGCTGTCTTTGAACATATTGAAGGATGTGGACCGCATATGCTACGAGCTAGGGAAACATCGGGTTGCAGCAATGAGGTAGTTGACGAATTTTTGGTTCTTGAATTCCCGAAATTCTTTACCCCTAATGGGGATGGCACTAATGATTTCTGGAATATTGTCTGTTTGAGGGAGCAAAAAACGGATGCCATCATTACTATTTTTGACAGGTATGGAAATCTATTGAAAACGATTGGGCCCAGTGCAATTGGTTGGAACGGTACTTATCAAGGGAGAAATCTGCCTTCATCGGATTATTGGTTCACCGTGAACTATTGCACCGAGTTTGGAAATCAAGGTACATTTTCATCACACTTTTCCCTTAAGAGATGAAAATCTGCCCACCAAATTGCCATTCAAGTAGATTTGTGAATACAACTATGTTCAAGTTTAAATTACAATACCATTATAATATAAGACAAACTGTTGATGGGATTCTGGAGCACGAGTGTCATTAGTGGCACAAAATATCAGTATTCTCAGAATTTAATGTCTTGATACAAGCTTTTTAAAGGGATAAGAATAACTTATCTTTTTAAAATACGATCATAAATTCCACTCCCGATAAAAGTTGATTTACCCTTCAATTGGCGTTTTATTCTAAGGATTTCGTTCCACTTGACCATTCGTTCACTCCGTGAAAATGACCCTACTTTTAATTGTCCGGCATTTGTTCCCACTGCTAAATGAGATATGAAAGCATCTTCGGTTTCACCGGACCTTGCCGATATTACGGGAAGCCAACCCGCATTTTGTGTAAGTCGTATGGCCTCCATGGTTTCGGTAACGGTACCTATCTGATTCAATTTAATTAGTACGGCATTGGCCAACCCTTGATCAATACCTACTTGTATACGATTTTTATTAGTTGTAAATAGGTCGTCTCCAATGATTTGTAATTTATCGCCAAATTCAGCCGTAAATCGTTTCCAATTAGTGACATCTGTATCAGCAAATGGGTCTTCAATTGAAATTATGGGATATTTTTCACACCAAGATTTCAATAATGCATAGAACTGATCTGGGGTAAAACTTTTATGATCCAAGGGTAAATGATACTTGTCTTCTCTATAAAGGTCACTTGCGGCAATGTCCAATGATATCGAAACATCTTTACCAGGGATATATCCAGCTCTTTCGGTAGCGTCCAAAAACACTTGAAAAGGCTCTTCATTGGACGTGTAATTAGGCCACCATCCTCCTTCATCTGCAACACCTACACATTTCCCCCTTTCTTTCATTATTTCTCCTGCACTATGGTAGATATTATGAATAATTTCAAGACTTTCTTCGTAGCTCTTGGCTCCAATGGCAATAGCCAGAAAGTCCTGAATATCGTTGGACCAACCCGCATGCGCACCACCACCGAGTATTTGAATTTCATTGAGTGGCAGCAAATTTCCTGTTCCTGAGCCCAAATATTCATACAAGGGGACATCCTTCGTTTCAGCGGCGGCACTTGCCACCGCCATAGAAGTTCCCAATATTGCATTGGCACCAAGTCTTGACTTATTTTTGGTTCCATCCAGTTTTATCATGGTTTGGTCGATATCTTCTTGATCAAAAACAGATTTTCCTGCCAAGGCACCCGATATTTCTGTTTTTACATTGAGAATAGCCTTTCCAACTGACTTTCCCTTGAACCTTGTTTCATCTCCATCCCGGAGTTCATGCGCCTCAAACTGTCCTGTTGAAGCTCCAGAGGGCACCATTCCCTGTCCCTTAATCCCGTTGCTCAGGGTTACCTCTACCTCAAGGGTTGGATATCCTCTGGAATCATAAATTTGAAAAGCATCTATATCTGTTATTTTCATGTTTAAATTTAATTATTGTTTTATCGAGATCATGTCTTTCCATGTCCTTATAAAATCCTTAAAGCTTGTTGTACCATTGGCCAATTCCAGATAAACAAAATCCCTAACAATTTGTTGTTGATCATTTTGCAAATATTCTAAGGGGGACTTACCATCCACTCTTGCCAACATCAGTAATAAGAGAAGGTGAATTAATTGGCTTTCAAACCGTTCTTCTCGGGCATGGTTTGACAATTCGGAGTAAGTTGCATAGGTTTCTTGGGCCAGAGCTATCAACTGAGCTGCCTTATCGGGGATATGCACAGCTTTGAGAATAAAATGATTCAACAGGAAGGCCAGATCAAATATGGGGTCGCCATACCATGCGACTTCGCAATCCAGTAGGACGAAACGATCTTTGGACACCAAAATGTTTTTGGGACTGAAGTCTCCATGGACAAGGCATTTTTGGACTGACGCCAATCGCTTGGCTTCGGCATGAAAATAGGACTCTAACTTTGGGTGGGCTTCGGCCGTATACAAAAGGTATGGCTCGATGCGCAACTCCTTAAAATTCTGCAAGGTGTCAAAAGTCTTCTTTGCTTCGATGTCTGCCGCGGAATAATTATGAATGGTGGCCATAATTTTACCAGCCATTTGCCCGAATGATTTATTGATTTTTCCTTTCAATAGTAGATGCTTCCAATTGGAAAGACCACCTTCCAACATTTCCATGCAAAAAAAGTGATGTTGGTCATCACTAAAAAATACTTGAGGTACGGCTTCCGGCAGAATCTTTGCAACATATTTGAGGTACCGCAGTTCTATTTGGTTTCTTTTGACATCGGCGAACCAATCATCCTTGACCTTCAATTTTGGCAAAGCTCTTTTGACCACAAACTTGTTACTCCCGTCATCAATAAGAAGTAACTCACTTGAAATTCCGCCACTAAGTGAACTTACTTTGACTGACGTGGAGTGTATTAGTTCTTTCTTTACCAAATAATTAATGAGTTGATTATGTTTCATTGGTTTTATTCCCTGAATTTTGGTTGTTAAATCGATCTTTGGTTTCGTTCGATTAAATGAACGTCTGTCTTTGATTGCCCAATCGTTCTATTTCCACTTCTACAATGTCACCAGCTTTCAGATAGGTAGGAGGAGTTTTGCCAAAACCTACACCTGGAGGGGTTCCTGTGGTTATTATATCCCCTGCTTCCAATTTCATGAATTGTGAAATATAGTGTACTAAAAAAGCAGGCTTGAATATCATTGTTTTGGTATTGCCATTTTGCATGACCTCTCCATTAACTTTTAAAACCATTTTCAGGTCCAGTACATCGGGGATGGAATCTGAAGTAACCAAATAGGGTCCAACGGGGCTAAATCCCGGACATGATTTACCTTTGACCCATTGACCTTGTCTTTCAACTTGGAATTCTCTTTCCGAAACATCATGCATAATGCAATAACCTGCAATTGCCTCCAAGGCTTCCTGCTCATTTTCTAGGTACAGCACATCTTTTTTCAACACTATGCCAAGTTCCACCTCCCAATCTGTCTTAGTACTATTTTTTGGTATTTGTACATTATCGTTTGGACCGTTCAAGGTATTTGTTGCTTTCATAAAAAGTATGGGTTCCGTCGGGATGGCCAAACCAGCTTCTTTGGCATGGTCAGTATAATTTAGCCCTACACATATAATCATATTTGGTCTTGCTATACAGGCTCCCCAACGTATGTTTTTATCGACTTTCGGAAAAGCATTTGGGTTGTCCTTTAACATTGCTGTCAATTTGTTTAGACCATTACTGGCAAAAAAATTATGGTTCCAATCTTCAAAGTGCTCTGAACAATCTCTTCTATCTCCATTTATGAATACTCCAGGTTTTTCCTGTTCTTTTTCTCCAAATCGTATTAAATGCATACTGTATAATTTAAGTGTTAAGTGTTACAAATCCACCATCGATGGGATAATTGCTGCCTGTCATAAATGAGGCCTCATCACTACATAGATAGAGGACAAGATTGGCAATCTCCAAAGGTTTCCCCATTCTGCCTATCGGCTGGGTGTTTGAAAGCTTTTCAAACATTTCCGATTCTTGACCAGGGTAATATTTTGCCAAATAGCCGTCCACAAAGGGAGTGTGCACACGACCAGGGGATAAGCAATTGCACCGAATATTGTCCTGTACAAAATCCCTAGCGATGGAATAGGTCATGGTGGTGATGGCACCTTTACTCGCTGAATAGGCAAATCTATTGGGAAGGCCAACTACGGTAGCAGCTGAAGCCATATTTACAATACAGCCTTTCTTCTGTTTTTTCATATACGGGATACATGCAAAAACACAATTGTAAACTCCTTTGACATTGATTTTCATGATTTGGTCAAAATCATGTTCCTTGGTATCCTCCGCTGTTCCAATATGAGCTATACCTGCGTTGTTAATCAATATATCAATACTTCCATTCTGATCATAAATTTTGTTTACAATAGATAAAACTTGTTTTTGGTCAGACACATCACAGGTCCAAAAATGGCAATTACCGCCATCAGCTACTATTTCTATCGTGGAGGCCTCTCCTTTTTCTTGATTAATGTCCAAGATGTGTACAACAGCACCTTGTTCTGACAGTTTTTTGGATATAGCTAGGCCTATGCCATCGGCACCTCCTGTCACCAAGGCTATTTTGTTTGTCAAATCAAACATTTTATTTTTCATAGTAATTATGTTATTATGAATAGGTTAAAAGATGACGCAAACCGGTGTACCACAAGCTTCAATGGCTTGATTGTCATGTTTTGGGAGGCCAGTTTGTCTGTCCAGTTCAAAACTTGTCAAAGTATCCGAATTTTGATTAGCACAAATCAACCATTTCCCACTGGGGTCAATATTGAAATCCCTTGGTTCGTCTCCTTCTGTATTAAATCGTGATTCAAAAAATAATTTTCCTGATTTTTGATCAATGGAGAAAACCGAAATACTGTTATGGATTCTATTTGAGATGTAGAGGGTTTTTCCATTGGGATGCAACCTTATGGCGGATGCTGAAGGCAGACCCGTATAATCTTTTGGAAGTGTTGGAATATCATCTATAAGTTCTAATATACCTGTTTTCTCATTATAGCGTAATGTAAGTACATGGGCGTTCAATTCGCAAATAAGATATACCAATGGATGTTTTTCCGAAAAAACCAGATGCCTCGGGCCATATCCCGGTGGCAATATGATTTTGCGAAGATCTGACTCTTCACCAGTCAGATTTTTTAAGTCCAGTAACCATATGGCATCACTGCCCAGGTCACAAACGTAGAGCCATCTTCCACTCGGGGAAACTATGGCACAGTGCGCATGTGAATCTTCTTGCCTATCCTTATTGGGACCATTTCCCTGGAATTCATAGATGAAGTGTGCTGGCATCAAATTGCCATCGCATATTTCGTATATAGAGAGTTTGCTGTCCAAGTAAGAGGTGGCAAATACCATAGGAGAAGCCCCATTCATTGTGCTTACATGACAGGTCGCTGTCCCTAAAGTGCTTTGGGACGAAAGTTTTAGCAAGGAAATGCCTTTTTCAATGCGATAAGCAAGAATATTGCCCGGATCAAAATATTCATCCGATGCGATCAAGAGTAGGTCTTCGCCTAGTTTGGTCATATAGGTGGAATTGACAATATTTTCATGTGTAACCAGTTTTCTCATCTGGCCTGAATTTATATCCAGGGACCAAACCGTCAATCCTTCACCGTTGATTTTAGGGAAGTATCCACCTTTTTTGGTATAAGAACCTACATAAAATAATTGATTCACTTTGCTTAGATTTGTATAATTTTCTAATTATCAACCTATTGGTTGCTTTGTGCCTATTACGATAACCCCTAAATCACATCATGCCAAAATGTTAACGTGTCCTCCCAAAGGCATTTTTGATGTTTTCTCAAATTTCCAAGTAATACGTAATCGAGTTAATCGTACTGGAGAACTTAATTAGCCTTGATTTCTTTTTTGCTGGAATCCATCATTGCTTTAATATATCCCATGGCAAATGCCATGCCTGTCACCCAAGGTGTTTGTGTACTCACTTGAGGAGCATGGTCCGGAATGATTACACCTTGAAAATCATTTTTTTTCAAAATTTCCATGATTCGTTCAACGTCCATATCACCTTCGTCAATAAATGATTCTTTATAAGTTGGAACCTTGCCTTTTACATTTCGCAAATGGATATACCCTATTTTATTATTTTTTGCAAAGTAATCAAGGGCTTCATAGACATTCGAATCTTCCATTTCACTTAACGTCCCCAAGCATAATTCCATTCGATGATTTGGGCTATTGTAGAACTGCATGACATCTTTATAATGGTCAGGGTGATACCCCATTCTAGGTTGTTTTCTCATTTCTTTAATTGGTGGATCATCAGGGTGAAGGGCCAGGATAACACCGGCCTCCTCGGCAATAGGCAACAATTGAGACAGGAACTCTTTATATCTATTCACCAATTCATCATGGGTGATGGTTTCCAAAAAGCCCCCTGTCGCATTTTCGTCATAAACCATGTTCCATACCATTCCCTTGGGTATTGGGGCTTTAACCGCCTCTGATATACCTTCCATGCCAACAGAGATAGCTCCTCCTCTAGCGTATGGCCCAATGGTTCTTGCAGCAACACCGGCCAATGAAAAATTATATCCCATAATGGGAATACCGGCCTTTCCCATATTGCGTATCAGGATTTTCAGGTTTTCGAACTGTTCTTTTTTCTTAGGTCCATCCAATAGGATATCATACCAAAATGCGGGACTGAAATTCTCCAAGGCCTCTAGTTCGAGATCGAATTTGGCCATCTCATCTTTAAGTGAGATAAGCTGTTCGTAAGACCAAACACTTGTTTCCTTTGCTATTCCCCATCCTTTGTCAATAGTGCCCAACGGTTGGTCATCCGAACCGGTGTCACTTTTGTGAAAATAATCCGTTAAATGGGCCACAATATGGGTTGCTCCCAATTGCCTGGCCATCTTATAATGCTCATCATTCAGCATGTGGCTATATAGTCCAAAACCTAATTTCATTCGAATTTCTGTCTTAAATTTTAATAAAAGATTTAGCGCCTGTCAATCAAACAACCCCGATTTCTGATCTTTTAAAAAAGTTTTTGTGAACCAGGCAGCCCTTTTTTTGTAGGGTAAAATTATCGGTTTATTCCGCCAGCCTATTCTTTGGTTTTATCTTTTTTTGAATGAATATTAACCATCTTTTCTAATTCAGTAATAAATTTTATAGAATTAGTTTGTTGGCACACACCCATGTTAAAATACATTCAAAATGCGCAAATTTCAAATCATCCGTCCGTATCTATAAATCATATATTTGATGATCACTTTTGAGACTGTTTGTTCTTAAAGTGGTGATTAAAATTTAAAGTTGTTTAGGAGTTTATGAGATTTATAGTTTTTGCTTTAGGAAAATTGCGGGTTCACTTATTGGTGACATTGCTATTGGTTGTTGTCAAGTTAAATGCTCAATTTGAAGCTGTAGATATTGATGGGGGGTCCAATGAGAGCCAGGTTACAGATATTATTGTGGTTTTTAAGATGCATGTGGATGTGGGGTATACCGATTGGGGAGAGGGAGTGCTTCAAAAATACACTGGTTCTATGTTGGATGAAACCCTCAGGTCGTTGGAGGTCACTGCTGATTTACCAAAAGAGGAACAATTTGTTTGGACGATTCCAGGTTGGCCACTGAAATATATCATGGAAAACAGTCCAGAAAACAAAGGTGATGCGCTGGGTCGAGCGATCCAAAATGGGAGAGTGGTACCCCATGCTTTCGCCTTCAATGTACAGACCGAAGCTAGCGACCTGGAAAGCATGGTGCGTGGGTTTTCCTATACTTCTGATTTGAATAGGGGTTTTGGGTTGCCAGAGGCACGAGATGCGAAATTTACAGATGTCCCAAGTCATTCTTGGGCATTACCTACATTGCTAAGCAATGCAGGGGTGGATCTGCTCCACATAGGTTGTAACCCGGGCTCCGCTTCTCCCAAAGTTCCTACACTTTTTTGGTGGAAAGGACCGGATGGCTCCAAGTTGATGACATTCTATTGGTCAGAGTACTATGGTTCAGGGATTTTGCCTCCGAAAAATTGGCCCTATAAAACATGGTTGGCGATGATACATACACATGAAAATACAGGTTCGCCATCACCTGAAGATGTAGCTAAATTACTAAAGGAGACCAAAAAAAAACTGCCCAATGTGAATATCAAGATGGGTAGGTTATCTGATTTCTATGACAAGATTATGGAAGAAGGTCCTGATTTGCCCGTGGTTGAAGGGGATATGCCAGACACGTGGATTCATGGTTATATGTCCAATCCTATTGAAACCAAATTAAGTAAAAAACTTCAGCGCAAAACCTTCCATGTGGAAACGTTGGGCACCATGATGAAGCAGTGGGGGGTTACGTCAAATTCAGAGGGAGAGCTCTTGCAACCTGCGATAGAAAACATGCTGTTGTATGATGAGCATACATTTGGGGCAGCCTTGTCACATGGGAACCAACATAAATGGACATATAACGATGAATTTAAAGTAAATAAGGCATTGGGTCATTACGATTATCTTGAAGCCACATGGGTTGAAAAAAGAAACCGAATACGAAAGGCACAAAAAATTGTTGAGGCCATATTGAATCGCAAATTAAAAAAACTAGCTTCATCGGTCAACGTTGATGGGAAAAGGATAGTAGTTTACAATCCCTCGGCTTGGGAGCGGGGTGGCAGGGTTAACATGTTTGCTGGGGTGTATGCCAAAGATTTCCATATTTACGGCCTTAAAGACCTTAGCACTGGTAAAATTACAAGAGTTTATGATGATAAAAACCTGCTAACATTTGATGTAGAAGCTATACCCGCGCAGGGCTATAAAACATATATTCCCATTTTGGAACCAATTGCCGATAACCAGTCCATTGTAATGGACAAAACTACCAACATTATTGAGAATAAGTACTTTAAACTTCAAATTGACAAAGAAAAAGGTACGATTAAAACATTAGTCGACAAGCAAAATGGACGTGAGCTGGTAAATAGGGAAAGTGAGTACGGATTTGGAGCGTATTTTCTAGAACGCCCTGGGCAAAGAGTAATTGACCTTTACAATAAAAATTACATAAAACCAGGAGCGGAGAATTGGGCAAAACCTGAAATGATTCGCTCGTCAGTACCCTATAAAGAGACTAAAATCTTTAAAGGCGGTTGTAATAAAATCACCTATTTAGATATGGGCAATGCGGTACGGGCCACTGTTTGGTGCAAACTTGGCGACAAAGATGAGCAGTCCTATTTGATGAGCTATACGCTCTACGAAAATCAACCCTATGTTGAAATTAATTGGGGAGTTGATGGTAAAAAACCAAACGCCTTGCCCGAGGCAGGATGGATTTCATTTTCTTTTAATGTTGACAGTCCCGATTATAGGCTATACCGTACTGGTGGGATCGTAAATCCAAAAACGGATTTATTGGAAAATTCCAATACTGATTATCATTTCTTAAATACATCGATGACACTTTTTGATGCAGATGGGAATGGAATTGGTCTGAATTCACCCGAGTCACCTGCCGTTAGTATCGATGCGCCGGGACTATTTCAATTTACAGGGGACAAAAAACCAAAAACCGCCAACGTTTTTGTCAACCTTTTCAATAATCAATGGGGCACTAATTTTTCTGAATGGATTGAAGGCTCATTTTCTTCAAAAATGTACCTATGGAGTTATAAGGAATATGATTCGGAAAAAAGCTTCATCACGCCATCCGAAGAGACCAGGGTGCCGTTACAAGGGGTTTATTACGACGGAAAAGCTGGTGTACACCCTACTTCACAGAATGGAATAGGAATTAGCAAAAAAGGTGTTTTGGTCACTGCTTTTTACAAAAGCAAAGAGGGTACGATCTTAAGGCTTTGGGAACAGGCAGGAAAAGATGGGGCCTGTACTGTAAAGTTGACAAACGGCGGCAGTTTCGAAAGGGCATATAGATGTGATTTAAGAAATAATGTCATAGATAGCATAGGAGTTGAAATTGTTGACGATTCCTTTAGCTATGACCTTAAAAAGAATCAACCTGTAACTTTTATTTTAAAATGATGAGATCAATAAAGTTTTCTAAAATAAGAGTTAAAATAATCGTTCTTTCTCTATGTGCTGTATCAGCTTTTGAGCCATTAACGGCCCAACAACCAACAATTTCAGCAATTAGCCCAACCCCTTTCTTTCCTGGACAAGAATCTGATAAAACCCTAAAGCAAATTGCAAAAATTAAGGTTGAGAATCGTGGCACTACAACTTCTTTACGTCTTAAGCTTGAATTAGCAGACTATGAAACCTTCATTACCGATTTTGGTGTAGTTGACTCTGGTAGTCATATTTTCAATGTTTTGGTTCCAGATGTTAAATCAGCCACAGATATGACCTTTACATTGCTCAATAAAGAAGGCCGATTATTGGATGGGAAACATATGACATGGCAGCCGCAAAAGAAATGGAAGATATATTATGCAGCCATCTCTCACCATGTTCTTGGCTTTATAACCTATTACCAAAATATAAGGAGAGGAGTACGGGAAGAAGGAATCGATCTAGCTCTTGAATATTATGAAGAAACTGATTCTTGGAGCGAAAATGACCAATTCAGGTGGAATATCGGAACCAGTGAGCCACTTTTTCGCTGGATGTCAAAACAAAAACCTGAGAAAATAAAAGAGCTAGAACGCAGAATACATAATACTGGAAGGAAGAATAGGGTTTTCAATAAAGAAGTGGGAAGCATGGTATTAGATGAGATAAAGCATCATCTTGATTTTCTTCATCCGGAATCCATACAATGGAATCCCATCCAAGTTCTTGATAAAATGGGAAATGGGGAAGACATACTCTACTGTCCGCATTTGTTTGGTTATACCAACTATTCCCGAGAAGGATATACGAAATACGTTGTACATTTTACCCATAGTCCAGTTGGTAAACAAAAAAATATTTCAACACTACTTGGAGGCGTTGGGTTGGCGGTTTCTTCGAAATCCAATTATCCGTATATAGCGACCAATTTTGTGGAATCTGAAATACAAGAAGGTGTATTTACATTAAATGATGGACAACCAGGAAACATGATAGCTTGGCAGAATGAGAATAACAACGCTTTGTGCGGTAATTTCTTCAAAGACACCCTTTCAACCATAGAAAAAGCATACGTTAGACCAAAGCATACTGGGTGGAACGAATTTCAGGATCAAGGATGCGTTTTATTGCATGAGCGCATCCTAAAAAATAGGCCTCCGTCTAAAATCATGAATGATTTGAACGAACTATACAAATCAATCTATTGCCTGTAGGCCGAAGTAGAAATCCAATGGAAAATTTATGTTTAGAACACTTTAACAACTTGCACATAAATTTTAGAACAACTCATAGAAAAATAAATATTAAAGACTCTTAATGATATGAAAAAACGCAAATTGTCAATATTAGCTTTAATTGCTTTGATTTGCGCAAATCAACAGGTATCAGCACAGACTATACCAACTCCTGCTGAGCCAGAATACTACGCAATGAACAGCCAGCAAATGGCCTTTGATGACTACCAAACCTTGCTCATCAACTATCGCGGTTTTGTAAGTCCAAGACAGTACAGCGTCACCCAGTTCACGAATGTCAACTTCTTGCCCATTCAATCCGAGTTCTACCATTTTAACCTAAACTTTCACGACAAGGCTACCGGACGTATAATCGAGGATGATGTTCCTATCAAGTGGAAATCATGGATAGATGATCGCGGTAGTTATGATCCCCTTGGTTCCAACTTCAGACCAAATTCTCCTTCCATCGTGGTTACACAAGACGAAAATTGGCAGCCCAATTCCAGTCACAGGAAAGGTACATTTCACAAAGAATACGACCAGAAATGGGTTAGTTTCTCGTTGGAAAGTTGGACAAATGTCTCTTACCATGACGATGAGGTATTTATTAAACTGATTCTGACCAACAGAAATTCCAAGGATTTGAACATGACCCTCGAGCCCAACCAGGTTGCCGAGCAAATAGTGGTCAGTGGCAAAGAGACTGCAATTGAAGTCAACAAAATCGACAATTTTACCCTTGGCAGCCAAGGGGCACGTGCCCGTGTGTCATCCACTATTGAAACCGTCAGCGATAAAGGGTTTGAAATAAACATAAAGCCCGGCGAATCTAAAACCTACTATTTCGCCATTAAATTTTACCAAACGGGCCAACCCGATCCCGCAATAATACAGCCTGACATTCCCCAACGTATGGCGGCCGCGGATAAAAAGACCCGTGAAATGCTGGCTTGGGCCTACGATAGGCTCCCACAGCTTACAAGTTCTAATAAGCAATTGGAAGAATATTACTACAGGTGTATGCTGTCGGTTTTAATGAGCCGATATGAAAACCCTAATTACATATCAGATGTGTTTTGGGCCGTAGGCACATGGCCTTTTACTATAAGTTGGGACACCTCCTATGCTTCCGATGTTATTGCCATGCTAGATCCCGAAAGTTTAAAAGGTGCCATCCTCACGGATTTTGAGCATGTAAAAATGAATAGAACCTATGTGGGTTGGAATGGTGCGCAATGGGACAATCTATATATTCAGGAACCTTTTGCACTTCAGTTAATGATAGAAGCTTATTTGAAGCACACAGGCGATTATTCCCTATTTGATGAAAAAGTTGCCGGCAATTCTGTATGGGAATGGATGCAACGCTGGGTAACCGAACTCCAAACCAATTATACCAACGAGCTTGGCCTAATCGATGTGGGCTATAATACCGAAAAGATTATTGAAATACGTACAGATGGATACAATCATGCCGTACCTATAACCAATACCTTGACAATTGACCTTTTGCACACCATGGCCGATTGGGCGCAAATGAGAAATGAAAAAAGCTTGGAGAAGACCTATGCTAAAGAGGCAGAAAAACTAACTTCCTTAGTCAACAAATATTTGTGGAACGAGAAAGAAGGTTGGTTTGACAACCTCTACCCCGATGGCACCAAAGGTACCATCTGGACGTTTCATCTTTTTGATCTCTTAGGTGCAGATTATTTGCCTTCCCATCAAGTAAATAAATTAGTGAGCCATCTTCAAGAAGGTATATTTTTAGGGAAATTTGGTGTGTATTCCATAGCTCCGAAAGACAAAGTCCATTGGGATATGATCGACTCTGATTGGGGCGGTGGTGGCCAATATTTAGGATTGCCCGGTAGAGCTTCAAAATACCTTTATCAACAAGGGTTTGCCGGAAAGGGCTGGGATGTCCTCAAAAGACACATAAGGTCTATTGATCATTTCCCTTATTTACCTCAAAACGCACGTACCGATAGGCCTGAACAAGATCGTTCTTCCATGCCCTTGGAGATTTCGGCAGGTGCCGGAATGGAAGCTATTATATTCGGAACCTTCGGTGTAAAAATGGAAGGCAATACTATAACGTTTCAACCTATCAATAATGAGGACATAGGTACAGCTCAAATGAAAAACATTATGTACCGAGGAAAAAACTACGGGGTCAAACTTGAAAAAAAGACTTTTTCGGTTTACGAGAATGACACCCTTATTGAAACTAAATTCTACGGGGAATCGGTAATCATAATTCAATAAACACTAGTACTTAACCTTTACAACAACAATACAAACAACTATGAAAAGACTACTAAAATCAGAAAAATGGGCCAATCTCCCAATGCGCCCTGGTTTTGGCTCATTTATGCACCCTACCGAAGAGAAACTTACCCTTATTAAGCAATTAGGCGTGGACGATATCATTTTAAACATGTACAGGAATAACCTTATTGACACCAACTTTGATTCCTTACCCCTACCCGGGGACTATCAATGGGAATATAAAGATATGCTCATGCTCCGCAATACAGTGGAAAATGCAGGTATAAGATTACTCGCGTTAGAAAATATGCCTTGGACCTTCTATGATAAAATCATGACAGGTCAACCAGGTAGGGAAGAACAATTGAAACACGTTCAGGAAACCATTTCAAACATGGGCAGTGCTGGGATTCCGGTTTTGGGTTATGCATGGACACCAACAGGCGTATGGCGATCATCCACTACATATAGAATTAGGGGTGGGGCTCAAGCCATGAGTGTGAACCTTAATGATTTTAAGAATGCTCCCCTTTCTCATGGCCGTGTTTTTTCAGAAGAAGAAATGTGGGATTATTATCAGTATTTTCTAGAAGGTGTATTGCCTGTTGCAGAAAAGGCCGGTGTCACCTTGGCACTACACCCAAACGATCCACCGGTACCAAGTTTGGCTGGAGTACCCCAGTTGTTCAGGAGTTTTGAGGCGTATAAAAAGGCTATGGAATTGGTAAAAAGTGATAATCACGGCCTGCAATACTGTTTAGGCAATTTTTCTGAAATGGGAGAGGATATTAACGCAGTAACAGAATATTTTGCAAAGCAGGACAAGTTAATATATGTACATTTTCAAACAGTTTCCAATTCTCTGGTCAATAACCATAAATTTAACGAGGTCTTCGTTGATATGCCAGGGTATTATGATCCTGTATCTGTGCTGAAGAAGTTCAAGGAAGTTGGTTTCAAAGGTATGATAATGCCCGGTCATGTACCTAAAATTATAGGTGACGGGTCTTGGGAAGAAAGAGGTAGGTCTTTCACTATTGGTTATATCAAGGGTATTATGGCGGCTCTGGATTAAGATTGAGAATAAGCCAAATTAGGTAAACGAAAACCATTTAGAGTATTAGATGATACTTCAAACAAGAATCAAGCTCAACAAATAAACCGTTAAAATGAAAAATAAAGTTACTTTTTTAGCCATGATCGCCGCCCTGGGGGGATTTTTGTTCGGGTATGATACGGCCATTATTTCAGGAACAATTGGTTTTGTGAAATCACAATTCGACCTCAATACGGTCATGGAAGGATGGTATGTAAGCTCCGCACTTGTGGGTACAATTCTTGGGGTCGTTGTGGCAGGTTTACTGAGTGATAGATATGGACGAAAAAATATGTTGTTGATGTCTGCCATATTATTTGCTTTGTCCGCCGTTGGTTGCGTAATTTCAGTTTCCTTCAAAGGTCTAGTCATTTATCGGCTTATCGGGGGTATTGGTGTAGGTGTGGCCTCCATGATATCTCCATTGTACATATCCGAGGTAGCTCCTGCCAAGAGTCGAGGTAGGTTAGTATCCTTATATCAGCTGGCCATAACATTGGGCATTTTGACCGCTTATTTTGTAAATGCCTATTTACTATCACTATCTACATCGGAATATTTGGAATCAAGAACCATGGCTATAAAAAAAATATTCATCGATGAAGTCTGGAGGGCTATGCTTGGAAGCGAGACCATACCAGCATTTATATTTCTATTGTTACTGTTCGGCATTCCGAAAAGTCCCAGATGGTTAGCGATGAAAGGTAGGCATGCAGAGGCAAAAAATATTATGGTTCGCTTTCTCACATCAATGGAAGCTGATCGTGAAATACGCAACATCGAAGAAATTTTGTCCAAAAAATCTAATGGTTTTAAGTCCCTCTCGTCCGGTCCTTTCTCACTTGCAATGATCATTGGAATATCATTGGCATTATTGAGCCAGGTTAGTGGAATCAATGCCATTATTTATTATGGGCCTAAGATTTTGGAAGAAGGTGGCTTTGAATTAAGCGAGGCTCTCGGAAGTCAAGTTCTCATTGGGTTTGTCAATGTAATATTCACTTTTTTGGCCCTATGGAAAATTGACGCTATGGGTCGAAAGCCCTTATTGATATATGGAATATTAGGCATGATGGTATCATTGATTTTCGTTGGTTCTTTGTTTTTCTTGCAGGTCAATAATAATTATTTGCTTATGATATTCATACTTACCTTTCTCGCTTGTTTTTCATTTTCCTTTGGACCGGTTCTATGGGTCCTATTGTCAGAAATCTACCCCCTAAAGGTACGTGGGGCAGCCATGTCCATAGCAACAATGGCCGTATGGGTAGGAGCGACCTTTGTTGGACAAATGACACCCTGGTTATTGGAGAACCTAAAACCCTATGGAACATTTTGGCTTTTTGCTGCCTTTTTGGTTCCTGCAATTTTTATTTCTGCGAAATTATTGCCAGAAACAAAGGGGAAAACTTTGGAGAATATCGAAAAATATTGGTTAAATAGAAATTGAAATGGATAGATTAAAAAATAAAGTGAGCATTGTTACAGGTGCTGCTGACGGAATTGGCCTTGCGATAAGCCAGTCATTTGCAAAAGAAGGAGCTATTGTGGTGATGGCGGACATCAATAATGAAAAATGTAGTAGGGAAGCAAAAAAAATCGTAAAAGAAGGGCATCAAGCGGTTGCTTTGGCTTGTGATGTTGGCAAGATGAACTCAGTAAATCAAACGGTGGATTATTGCTTAGATAAATATGGAAGGGTTGATGTGCTGGTGAACAACGCGGCAGTGTCCATTTCAGGTAATATTATGGAGATGTCGGAGGAGGATTGGGATTATTTGATGAACATTAATCTCAAGGGTGTCTTCAGATGTATCAAGGCCTGTTTGCCCTCCATGATTTCCAACAGAAATGGCAGTGTGATTAATATAGCATCCGGTCAAGCCCACAGGAGTTGGAATGACTGGACTGCCTATGCTACTGCAAAAGGAGGTATGATTTCAATGACGACCCAATTGGCAGGACAGTTTGGAGATATGAATATACGTTTTAACACGATATCTCCTGGTGCCATTTTAACACCTATGGCAGAGGAAAGAATAAAAACTGAAGGAGAGGATTACGTGAAGGGCTCTGAATTTCAAGCCTCAATGTTACGTTTTGGAGAACCAATTGAAGTAGCACTGACTGCTGTATTTTTGGCATCGGATGAGTCAAGTTTTATAACTGGTGATGACTTGAAAGTAGATGGAGGACTTACCTCTCTTCCACGATACATGTGATTACACAAAAAGTAGGTTGATAATTTACAAATAATTGAAGTAATGAATCAAAACTTTGTAACCTTAAGCGGCAGCCGGTGCGTAATTTAGGCCTAGGCGGGCATTATTTTGGATGTAGGTTTTCAGATAAGGATGTGAACCAATCATATTTTATATTCATAAAATAAATACATATTATTCTCATAATTTTTTATTTTATCTTGATTATAGGGATTTTAATATGGAAGACCGGAATAGGGACACCAACCTCTACTTAGGTAGTTTATTTAGATTCAGAGGGATTATAGAGAACGTAAAGGCGTCTAAAACTGTTTGGGGGTGATTTTTGCTCAGTTTTAAAACGGTATCCTGCTTAAAATATGTTGTTCCTTTTATATTTCTTCGTAATGATAAGAAGGGCAATTATTTCACGCAAAGCCTCGCAGTTGATGGATTGGAATAATTTAAGAAAAGGTGTAAAAGAGAGAACACATCAAGTAAGTATAATTTTGGCTAATTACACCATTGTTATTTTACCTTACTGGCAAGTGAGTCTTTACTTTTCCAAACAGATTTGATTAGTTTTTTCAATTCTTTCTGTTCTGGTCTACTAAGTTGGTAAAAATCAAAGTCTCCCAGATGTGTATTGGCATTTTCGGTAATTGAAATTTCAGCGTCTTCGGAAAGTGCTATATTGTGCCAACATCCTTTTGGGATATTATACAAAACCTTTGGTTCCATGTTTACAACTGTAAATTGCACTTTGTTTTGGTGGATTTCAGCTCCAATCAAAACTGCTTGGCCAGCCATTAATAAAAAAGTCTCATCGGTTTTGTGGTGAACATCGATTTTAGTGATGGCATCGGGTGAAAGTTCAGGCATGTAATTGAGTTGTGCTACCTGCCATCGTGGGCCAATTAAATAAGGTTCATATCCTTGACCTCGGTGTCTGTATTCTTCAATAGGCATAATATATTCTTGTTGTTTATTTTGCTTTGTCCCATGAGCCAACTCTATGGACATAAGGGCCTTTTGCAGAAGTTGAACTCACATTTTTTTGATATTGATAACTTGTGGCTGAACACTAAATGAAGACAAACCTGAAAAGCCTTACAACGGACTTTTCAGGTTTGCATTCTCTATTTCTTATAAGCTTACTCCCAAGTAATATGATAAAACTTGCTTTCAAGGCCTTCTAGTTCAATATTAGATACCTTTTTTAGTTTTTCACCAACAACATTGGCTTCATAATATTCCACTGATTTATTGGATAGAATCTTTGGTAAGAAGGAGCTTCTTTTTCCGGTCAATTCTCTTAAATGGATTAGTATTCCTCGTTCCTTTTCTAAGGGTCTTGCGTTGATTAGAAGCACATTGTCTGGTATATTCGAAAGTACTGACAAGGAATTTATCGCTTTCTTTTCTATTGGACTTCCAGGTATTACCCTGGATAAAAATGGAACACGACTACCCCAACCAAATTTCGCTGCTTCTTTATCACTGTTTTTATCCATACTTGTCAATTGATAAGTCCAGGTATACATGCCTCTCTGATCGGCATTGAAATTGGTAGTCCAGTAGTTGTTCATCGGCCAACTAAAAAGATTATTGCTTTGAGGTACTCCCTTATATTCGAAACGACCAGTATTGATTGCTCCAAATTGCATAATGGGTGCTTCAGGTGAGACCAGTACAATTTGTTCATCATTATTTTTTATTTGGATGAAGTTCTGCACCGTATTCCAATCGTTTGCCGATCCTGGAACCTGATCAACTCCAGCTTCCATGGCTCCCCCTGATATTTCAAAGTGAATTTTTCCTTTATCCAATTCAAAAGGGAATGAAATGTAGAAACTTTCAGGATCTGTAATCGGCTTTTTCTTTAGCTCATAAGCGAAGTCAATTCTTTTGGTCGTTTTAAAAAGTCGGATTTCAAATAGAAATGCATCATTATGGTCATACGCCGTCTCTGTTTTGCCTCTAAATTTTATGGTATTCCAAATCTCACCTTCCTTGATCTCTGAAAGCCAGACACTGTCAAGCGACTGTCTAGTATAATTGGTTAATGGGCCATAACTTTCTCCATTTATGGTTCTTTTACTGAAGAGTTGATCACGGTCTCCCAGCTTTTCAAGAATAAATTCACCGATGCTGTACTTTGAATCTTCATCAACAATGTTTTTGGCAATATCTTTATCATATATTTGATTTATTACTCCTTGTTTTTTGTTGATTTGTATAGAATACCACGGGTTATCCAATTGAAGAATATCTCCTTTATCCTCATAATTCATTCCATTGTCATGTGTGTGGTCTGCACCTATACCGTGGGAATGCGAATGTTCTTCCTGATAAACATCTAGCTCAAATTTTCTATATCCGAACGGAGGGATATCATCAACCCATGCCACCCAGTAGGTACCACCGTGCCATGGTTTAAGAACCTGAGCAGGGTAGACTTTCCCATTTTCATCTTTTAACCTTATTTTTTTTCCGGGAGGTACTTGTTGGTGATCAATAAAAATCTGCACTAACCCTTCTCGCTGCCAGTTTAGGGTGTTGAAGACAGCCAAGGATGGATTATTGGTTTTACCAATATATTCACTCAACAGCCCAATTGCTTCCTCACTTATCATACTTGCTCTTCGTGAGGCTTCCCACGCATAGGATTCTTTTATCTCTCTTTGTTCCATAGTTGCCTTGCTATAAGGTTGGCTTACACTTTCCTGTGCTCCAAAGGTGTGCTCACCGTAGAAGAGCAGGGCTTTATTGGCTTCAAAAATTCGTTGATCTAAACCCTGTGGCATTTTAGACCCTAATAGTTTGGCCATCGCAAGTCCACCCTGTCCTGAAATAAGGTCAACATGTGCATTTCTTGTGGCAGCAACCTCTCTGGCACCGGATGCAAAACCATCGGTCCACCAATCCGGCCAATGCGCTTGTACTTCTTGAAGTTGATCACCGTTCTTCAATTCAAATTCTTCAAAAAAATCACTTGCTACAGCCGTTTTGATTTTTGGCCAATCGTATTTTTCATTCCATTCTTTGATCAGGGCACTGGCTTTCATTGATGGAGGTGAATTGTCGGTCATGAAACCGGAATGCTGTATGGCAGTTATATCATAGGGATAACCTCTTTCCTCCAACTTTATTAAATAGTTCAGTAACCCCTTTTCAAACCCTTGAAAATCATCTGTATGTATACCAAAGGTATTTCCGTGCATGTAATGTTCTGCCCTGAAGGTTAACATCTTCTTTCCGGAAGGCGATACCCACCAAAAAGCCAATGGTGTATCAAAGGATATCAGTGCTTTGTGACCATGGGTTCCCATGGTCAAATATTTTATGTCCAATGAATTAAAATAATCGTTCATGCACCATGCAATGCCATTTACGTCATTTTGCATTGCAGACGTTATTTTAATTCCTTTATCAGAAATGTTTTTTATGGGTTCCAGAGAGGCGGCCAAAGATTGTTCGTCTGGAAGCTCATTAAAGTTGAAATACATCCCTGTGACTTCAATCCTACCTTCCTGAATTCTTTTTTTCAGCCTGTCAATTTGTTTCTGGGACCTACTGTTCAAAAATTCATCTACCGCCCATGATGCTTCGCATGTCCATCTAAATTTTGATGCTTCTGGAAAATCATCTGTGGCATCACAATAATCGAGTGCATAATCAATGTACCTGGGGTGTTCGGCCAAAATTTCCGTTTGGGACCTGGTGTAACCAATATCTGTATGTGAATGTTGGACAAAGTTTACTTTCCATTTTTTGACAGGTTTTAGCGTAACGGTTTGAGATAATTTCTTGGAATCTATATCCAAGGTCACCTTTATCCGTTTGTTTTTTTTGCTTACGGGAAGAGCAACTTCAACAGTTTGTATCCCAGGTTTAAGATCAAAAGTTTTTTTAGTGGTGCCGTCGATGCTCAATTTTGCTGTTACAGGTTTTCTTAGATAGGTGATTTCAACCGATACCAATTGATTTCTTTGATTGTTTTTCGACAATATTGCCGGTAGCGGAGTGACATCGATACCTTCCGTCAAATTACGCTTAAAAACCATAAACCACGTTGATGTATTTTGTCTAGTCCCGGTAATTCCTAGTTTCAAGGATGCTCCTTTTTCCAAATTTATGTTCGGGACGGAATAATAAAGGTATCCATAGCGATCTCCGTTTCCATCAGTGTATGATTTAATGAACTCCAAACTCTCACCTCCATTCAATGGAACCCGCCAATTATCTTTATCGGACTTCGGAAGCACTATCTGTCCTTTTTTATGGTCATTAACATAGAAATCAAAAGTGGTTCCAGGCCTTCCATTGCCATAACCTATGTAATGAACAAATGTGGTTGAGCCACTTGTTGTGTTTTTTGAGATCTCAACAGTTCTCCATTGGATTTCCTTGTCTCCGGTAGAGGCCCGTGTCAAAAGTGCTTTTTGGACTCCCTCGATTCCCGAGGGGTATTGTATTTCATCTCCTTTTATTTTTTCGAAATATCCAGAAAGAAATGCTTCTCCGTAAGACAAGTTTCTTTGGGCGTGAATATTGACTCCATTGCAAAGAGACAAAAACAAAATAATTGATGCGAGTGAACGAGTAAAATTCATAATTTAATATAGTTTATCTTTAAATGAACTGACAGATAATTCCCTTCACTTTTGGGATACATTAATAGATGAATCTGAAGATTGAGGAAATTAACATTACTAGCAGATAAAAGTAAAGCTTAAACAACCTCTATTGTTAACTGATATTGTCGATTTATTAATGGATATTAACTCTCTATAAAAGTGTTCTTAATCTAAGGGGTAACCTATTTCAAAGATTTGTTTTTGTTTCGACTTCATGGTGATTTTTAACGAATTTTGAAGGTGTTAGGCCATTATTGAGCTCCTTAAACTTTGAATTGAAATGTTGTACGCTTGGAAACCCAGATTTCAAAGCAACTACGTTAATTGAAGGATATTTACTCTCCAATAATAGTCTTTTGGCGTGATTGATACGGTACTCATTCAGAAATGTAACGAAAGACTTTCCTGTTTTTTGTTTAAAAAAACGGCAGAAAGAATGTTTGGTCAAGTAAGCAAGGTCAGCCATTTCCTGAAGGGTGATTTTAGAATCAATATTGTCCCTCACGTATTTAAAGATTTTATTCATGAGATCAAAGTCTTGACTGGTTATTTGCGGAACATAACCGGTGCTTGCCAATAATTTATAATCTTTGACTTCAGCGAGTTGGGCCATTAGGGTGAATACAGCAGCCCATTTGCGCAGTCCTGTTTTCTCATGTATTTCCTTAAATAAAGGTGTGATTGCTTTACTTGTATTACGGGAAAAAGAAATCCCTCGATCCGCATTTTTGAAAAGTTCGATAATGGGCTCCAAGCCATTTAAGCTCTTAAAAACACTGGAAAAAAAATCAGGTTGAATCTGAAGTACTAATGCCCTGCTTCTTGAGGTGTGGTCTTCGCCGGGCTTGCTGTTTTGCCATAGATGGGGTACGTTGGGTCCTAGAAGAATTAGGTCTCCTGCTTTGAACCTGGAGGTATTGTCTCCGACATATCGAATTCCGCTGCTCTCCAATATTAGTGTAAGTTCCATTTCTGGATGAAAATGCCATGGGTGGTCAAATTGGGGTAAGTCAAGATAAGAACAATAAAATTGACTCTGCTTTTCCGCTGCAATCTTAATATATGAGGCTTTCATATTATAGTTCTTGTGTAATCAAAATGACTT
Source organism: Aestuariivivens insulae (assembly GCF_022662195.1). GTDB lineage: Bacteria > Bacteroidota > Bacteroidia > Flavobacteriales > Flavobacteriaceae > Aestuariivivens > Aestuariivivens insulae. Next base: position 29,600 of record NZ_JAKMCS010000001.1, read on the forward strand.
TCGATAGATAAAATTAAAGATAATTTCCAATTTAATAAAAAATAAAGAGTCTAATTGTTAATATTCATTCAAAAGAGGTTAAAAAAACAGAAAATGACAAGGTGTACATAATTTAACTTGCACCCAGAAACAATTACTTGCGGTGGTTGTGCTGGACAGTGCACTTATTATAGTTGTATAGTTTATAATGTCTCATTTTGACATCGCACAAAAGTCTTTTGAGTTGTAATTCATTCTTAATTAGGCTTTTACCTTCAGCAGTAATGGTTTTTTTTGACTAACAAACATTTAAATAACTAACAACTGAAAATTATGGGAACAACCTTTAATTATTTATTCAACAAAAAAGTACTTGATGGATTATTCTTGGTGCTTTTTGTTTTGACCAGTATCGGTGTTTTTGCAAATGGGGGCCATTCAATGGCAACTATGGGTTCCGATGCTGAAACGAGCGCCATCAATTCTTTTGAACTCAAAAACGTGGTCTTTCAGAATCAAATAAGTGGCACGGTTACGGACGCTGAGGGTGTTCCGCTACCTGGTGCATCTGTTGTTGAGAAAGGGACGACCAATGGTACCCAAACCGATTTTGATGGCAATTATGCCCTCAATGTTTCACAAGGTGCGACTCTGGTGATATCGTATATCGGTTTTGCGTCCGCGGAAGTGTTGGTTGGAAGCGCAACAACCATTGATGTTAAACTTGAAGAGGATATTGCATCTTTGGATGAGGTCGTTGTCATTGGTTACGGGACGCAGACCAGAGCTGAAGTTACCAATGCCATTACACAACTTGAAGGGCCTGTATTGAAGCAAACCCCTGCCATTTCAACCTCGAATGCTTTGCAGGGGCAAATCCCAGGTCTTTTTGTGCAGCAGTCAGGAGCTGCTCCTGGATTCGATGATTCAGAATTGAGAGTGCGCGGTTCGAGTACGTTCAATGGTAACGTACCGGTATTAATTGTAATTGATGGGGTAGCAAATAGGGATCCGGATGGTTTGAACAGAATTGATGGTGGTGATATAGAGAGTATTTCGGTCTTAAAGGATGCTTCTGCCGCTATTTATGGTGCACAGGCTGCTGGTGGTGTAATTTTGGTGACGACCAAACGTGGTAGGGTTGGGAAGGCCAAATTTAATTACAGTTTTGATCAAGGTTTCTCTAGGCCCATTGGTAAGCCAGGGGTTGCCAACGCATTGCAATTTATGAGAATAAACAATACTGCTGATGCATTGGATGGCAGGAATCCCTCTTTTCCACAGGAATTGATTGAGGACTTTCAAGATGGTACCAGGGAATCTACTGATTGGTGGAATGATATTGTTGGAGGTAGGACATTATTGCAAAGTAGGCATTCCCTTAATGTGACTGGTGGTTCCGAGAGGGTCAAGTATTTTGCTTCCTTTGGACATGCGCGGCAAGGTGCCTTGGCTGTCAATGACGATAAAACACAATTGAGGCAATTCAACCTTCGCTCAAATCTTGATGTAGATGTTTCTGATAATCTTAATTTGCAGTTTGATGTTCAAGCTAGGCGTAAATTTACCCAAAGGCCACAGGGGGATACGGGTGGAGTTGGAAGCCAATTGGCTGTAACAAGTCCTTTATTGCCGGCCTTTATCAACGGAGATCCCAGTACACCGGCATCTGGTTTTTCGGAATTTAATCCCGCTGCCCGGGTGACAAGCCCAGGTTACGGAAGGTTTACCAATGATGTTTTTAATGCCAAAATAAATTGGGACTGGAAATTACCTTGGCTTTTGGATGGAATGTCTGCAAAGGGTTTTGCCGCCTATGATCATTCCTATTGGATTGATAGAACATTTGATTTTACTTGGTTTTGGTATGAGTTTGATGAGAATGGTGAAGTAGCTAGAAGACAGTCTAGAACGATTGAACCTCCTGGTCTCATTCAAACATTTAGGCAGTCCAATCAGTTAACGTTGAATTTTCGGCTGGAATATGAAAAGCGATTTGGTAAAGATCATGATTTAAAAGCATTTGTGGCTTTTGAGCAAAATGAAGGCAAGGGAAATTTCTTTCGAGCTGGAAGACTTAATTTTGATTCAGCGGCAATAGATGAATTGTTTGCTGGTAGCCTTAATCAAGACGATTGGGTTACCGATGGATCGGCTTCTGAAACTTCTCGACAAAATTATTTTGGCAGGGTTTCTTATTCTGCTTTTTCCAAATATTTGTTCCAGTTTAATTTTAGATATGACGGTTCCAGTATATTCCCCAAGGGAAAACGATTTGGATTCTTCCCAGGGGCGTCCGCAGGATGGCGTCTTTCTGAAGAATCTTTCATTCCTGAGGTTTTTAGTGATTTAAAACTGAGGGCATCTTGGGGCATCTTGGGTAACGATAGGGTCGATCCGTTTCAATTTTTACAATCCTTTAGTTTCCCATCTGGTTTTGGTGATAATTCAGGCGGCTACGTAATTGGTGGTCAAGATGTGCAGACACTAGTTCCAGACGTTGCTCCAAACCGCAATATTACTTGGGAAAAAACAGAGAATTTTGATATTGGATTGGAAGGTTCCTTATTTAATGGAAAATTAGGCTTTGCTTTTGATTATTTCAAGCAAAACACTACCGATATTTTGGCGGCAAGAAATTCATCGATACCAAATGTTTTTGGTATCATACCTCCTAGTGAGAACATTGGGGAATTCGCTAATGAAGGCTTTGATGGGCAAGTGACTTACAGTATTAAAAACAATGATGATTTCTCTCTTAGCTTTACTGGAAATTTCACCTTTGCTAGAAATAAGGTGAAATTCTTTGATGAAGTTCCCCCTGCGGAAGGGTCGGAATTCCAAAAACTCGAAGGTAATCCGCTTAATTCAAGTCTATTGTATAAGGCAATCGGTATTTATAGAACTCAAGAAGATTTGGACAACAATGTAAATTATCCAGGGGCTGGACTCGGGAATTTAATTTTTGCTGATTTAAATGGTGACGGAACTATTAATGGAGATGATAGGTATAGGTTTGATACCAAGTTGTTTCCTGAAATCCAATACGGATTGAATATTGTAGCTCGCTTTAAAAACTTTGATATGAGTATGCTTTTACAAGGTGCGGGCAGGTTTAAAAAGCAAATCAATAATGAGTTTAACGCCAGTGGTGGCGGAAATAATTTGTCTTATTACGTTGATAGAACATATAGTCCAGATAATATAGATGCGGAGTTTCCAAGAATCTTCAGAACAGGTTTAGATGCTGGCGCAAGTAGTGACTTTTGGTGGAGAAATGCTGATTATCTAAGGTTGAAACAGGCATCCTTAGGGTACAGTATTCCTGACAGCGTATTAGATAAAATGAACACTTTTGATAGTTTTAGAATTTATTTAAGCGCCACTAACATTTTTACAATTTTCGACGCTTTGGGCGAATTTGATCGGGGTGATCCAGAGTTTACCAACAGATTTGATTTTCCACAATTGAGTACTATCAATTTAGGTTTTAACGTAGGATTCTAAAAAAAATAGACATGAAAAATATTATTAATAAAACAGAGAAGCTTATCATGCCTATTATGTTAGGTATAGTAGTATTATGTTTAAATTCTTGCTCGGAAGACGTTTTGGAATTGACCCCATTGGATCGAATAAGTGAAGATGCTGTTTTCACCGATGAAGTATTTTTGACGAATTATGTAAATGGAAACTATCGAGGAATACGGCAGCATTTTAACCCAGATGCAGGAGGGTATATAGGGTTGACAGATATAGGCACATTTCAAGATCAAACTTTGATTTATAATGCCTCTGCGATTCAATATCGAGAAGGGAACCTAACACCTGATTTGGCCGAAAATTTCACACAAATACAAAGTGAAGGCGGACATCTATGGTCTCATTCCTATAATTACCTAAGAAGAATAAATGTTTTCTTTGAAAAGACAGCTGAAGCCGATTTGGATACTGATCGATTAAGAGTGCTGACTGGTGAATCAGCCTTTCAAAGAGCTTATATCTATTTTGAACTACTGCGACATCATGGAGGTGTTCCTTTATTGACAAACTCAGTTGGTTTAGGTGAAGCGGATGACACTCCTGTAACCCGTGCCACTTATGATGAAGTTGCACAATTTATTTTGGATGAGCTGGATAGAAGTGCCGAATTATTGGCTGGGGAGGATATGGAGACTGGAAGAGCCAGCCAAGGAGCGGCTCTAGCATTGAAAGCAAGATTGTTATTATATATGGCAAGCCCATTGAACAATCCTTCCAATGATATTTCAAAATGGCAGGCTGCCGAAGCAGCTCATGAAGCGGTTTTTGCTCTTGGATATAGTTTGCATCCGAATCATGTAGAAGTACAGCGAGAACCTATAAAACAAGATGAGGTCATCTTCGGTCGTGAGTTCACTATACAAAATGGTACTGAATCAAGGGCTTTTGGATTAGCTTGGGGATACAATTATGATTTTTGGCCAGCAGGGTTTGATGCACAGCAGAAACAGGTCCCCACTCAAAAATTTGTGAATATGCACCAAATGACCAATGGAGAATATCCTTATTTGGATGAGAATTTCACATTAAATCCAGCTTCAGGATACAATACGCAAAATCCATTTGTGAATCGGGACCCAAGATTTTATTTGAACATATTATATCCTGATGCTCCAGTAAACCTCATAGATGGAGGAAGGTCTACAACAAGGACCTATGAGTATTGGGAGGATGCAAATCCGGATATACCCAATGAAAACCCAACAGCGGTAGATCCCATAAATGGTCAGGTCCTATTCGATTTTGGTCGTGATTCTAGGACATACTGGGTAGAGGGCCGTACTCCTTTTCACTGGAATATACAGACAGGGTATATTTTCAATAAACTATTGGATTTTACCGGTCCAAGAGCTGATTTTCAGCATGATTATAATAACGTTACCACTTTCATCAGATTGGCAGAGATGTATCTCAACTATGCAGAAATACAAATTGCCCTTGGAAATGAAGAGGAGGCCAGAGCTTATATAAATATGGTCAGGGCAAGACCATCTGTGGATATGCCGCCGGTAACGGCTAGCGGTGATGAGCTCGTTCAAGTGTATCGAAATGAAAGGGCAGTGGAACTGGCCTTGGAAGACCATAGATTTTGGGATTTGCTCCGATGGAAAGCAGGGCCTGGTAATATAGATCAGAATCCTGTAAATGGTTTGACATCGGTGACAAAGGATTGGTCAGATGGTGGTACCCTTACCTTTGAATATGGACCAGTGGTGGAGCAACGTACTCCTTGGCCAGGTGATTTTTACTATCTATTGCCAATTCCTAGGGATGAAATAAACAGGACTGGAATTGAACAAAATCCAGGATATGATTAGAATCTGAAGTTTGAGTTAGTTTAGTTTTTTTAATCCCAGATACCCACCTACATAGTACAAGTAGGTGGTTCTGTGGTTCTTAACAACTCATTAAATGTGACTTTACAATGTCTTAAATAGAAATTATTGTGGTTGATAGAATATTAAAGTGTATAGGTGTGCTTATTGGTTTCTTGTTATTGACCAATTGTGGGCGAACTGACAAGGAAAAGTTAATAACACAAAGATTATTTACTAAGGTTTTATCCAAACAATCTGGGATTGATTTTACCAACACGCTACAGGAAAACGATTCGGTTAATTACTTTGAATACATTCAAATCTATATGGGTGGAGGTGTCGCCATTGGTGATATTAATAATGACGGCCTGCAAGACATCTATTTCACCGGTAACATGGTTGAAAACAAGTTATACCTAAACAAGGGCAACTTTGAATTTGAGGATATTACTCTTAAAGCAGGTGTTGGTTCCGATGACCGTTGGGTAACCGGGGTGACCATGGGTGATGCCAATCAAGACGGATGGCTTGATATATATGTTAGCGTTTCAGGAAAATGGAAAACCACAAAAAACCTCCTTTACATTAACGATGCCAATAAAGAAGGTGTGCCAACTTTTACCGAAATGGCGGAAAAGTTCGGGGTTGCTGACGAGGGTAATAGTACACAGGCCGTTTTCTTTGATTATGACAGGGACGGGGACCAAGACCTTTATGTGCTTAATTATCCGATTAACACAGCGGGGCAGAACATGCAAAAATTTAAGTATTACCAACAAAACAATGTACCTTATAAAGATAGTGATAGACTATATAAAAATACAGGCAATGGTTTTGTCGATGTTACGGAAGAAGCAAATTTGTCTAAATACGGCCTTTCATTGGGAGTATCTGTTGGAGACTACAACCAAGATGGCTGGCAGGACCTTTATGTCTCCAATGATTTTGTTACTCCAGATTATTTTCTCATCAACAATCAAGACGGCACCTTTACCGACTATAATCTTGAGTTGACCAAACATACTGCCTATTTTGGGATGGGAACCGATGTTGCTGATTTCAATAACGATGGATATCTGGATTTGTTCCAGGCCGATATGCTTCCGGGCGATAACAGAAGGTCAAAGGCCAATATGGATAGTATGGACCCCGATAGGTTTCATCGCATTGTTGAGAACAATATGCATCATCAATATTCGGCCAATATGTTGCAATTGAACATGGGGTTAAATGAACAGGGACTTCCGTTATTTTCAGATATAGCACGCCTGTCGCAAGTTCATTCAACAGACTGGAGCTGGGGACCGCTTTTCGCCGATTTTGACTTTGATGGTAACAAAGACTTGGTGGTGACCAATGGAATACGCTATGAAATCAACAACAAAGATTTTTTTATCAATTTAGAGGATATTGATTTGGGTACGGCAGATAAGGTTGCCTTGAACGCCCAAATGCCTTCGGAAAAAATCCCCAATTTGATTTATAAGAATTCGGGAGACCTTACTTTTAATGAAGTGTCGGAAGCATGGGGCATTTACGAGAAAGGCTTTTCAAATGGGGTCGCCTATGCCGATCTCGATAATGATGGTGATTTGGACCTTGTTATCAGTAATCTAAATGATATAGCTAGTGTGTTCAAGAATCAAGCGGTTGAAAATGCTTTGGGCAATTATATCAAGTTTCGTTTTAAGGGCCCTGAAAACAATCCATTTGGTATTGGCGCCAAAGTTTGGGTAACCAATGATTCAATTACCCAGTACCAAGAACTTACAATGACAAGAGGGTTTCAATCTTCTGTTCCGGCAGAATTGATTTTTGGGTTAGGTAACAGTACTGGTATTAAAAGCATAAAAGTGGAATGGCCGGACGGAAACACCTACTTGCTTGAAAACGTTAAAGTAAACCAAACAAAGGTGTTGGATTATGAACTTGCTTCTGCAATTACAGAAACAGAAAAGGAACAAAAGAAAAATAAGGGACTTTTTGAAGATGTTACCCAAAAAGTTGGTCTCCATCACAAACACACCGAAAATGCATTTGATGATTATAGATATCAAGTACTGTTACCACATAATATTTCTGAATATGGACCTGCATTATCGGTAAGTGATATCAATAACGATGGACTTGATGACTTTTTTATAGGGGCTTCATACGGCGATGTTGGAAAACTTTATGTACAACAGTTGGACGGCACATTTATTTCACTGAAAAACATGCCTTGGGAGAATGCTAAATTTCAAGAGGATACTGCTGCACTATTTTTCGATGTCAATGGAGATGGACTTAAAGATTTGTACGTGGTTAGTGGTGGAAATGAGTATCCAAAGAATCATAAAGGCTATCAGGATAGGCTTTATCTTAATAGCGGCGAAGGAAGGTTCACAGATATTACTTCTGACACAATGCCAAAGATGACCGAAAGCGGCGGCTATGTAACTTCTGCAGATTATGATGGCGACGGTGATTTAGACTTGTTCGTTGCTGGAAGGGTAGTGCCCCGGGAATATCCCAAAGCTCCGAGAAGTACAATTTTAAGAAACGACAGCAAGAATGGAAAAATAAAATTCACCGATGTCACCAATATTATCGCACCAGTTTTGGATAGCTTGGGGATGGTTACCAAAGCAAAATGGATAGATATTGACAAAGACGATGCCTTAGATCTTCTGCTCATTGGTGAATGGATGCCGATTACTTTTTTAATGAACACTGATGGAAAATTTGTTGATAATAAACAAGAGGTTAATCTAGATAAGACTCAAGGATGGTGGTATGGTATGGTCAATGGTGACTTTGATGGAGACGGAGATATGGATTTTATTATGGGCAACCTGGGATACAATTACAAGTACAAAGCTAAAAAAGGTGAGCCATTTTCACTGTACGCATATGATTATGATGGCAATAATAAAGAAGACCTAGTTTTATCTTACTATAACAACGGGGTGCAGTACCCTGTAAGGGGCAGGGAGTGTTCTTCTCAGCAAATTCCAGCTATAAAAAAGAAATTCAAGGATTATAATTCGTTTGCCGAAGCCAATCTTATTGAAGTCTATTCAAAAGAACATATAGAAAAAGCAACTCAGTACCAAGTGGAGGATTTTGGTAGTGCCTATATGGAGAATTTGAGTGATGGCACTTTTAAACTCAAAAGATTGGGACTGCTGGCCCAGCTTTCCTCAATGAATGATTTTGAAACAGGTGATTTCAATGGTGATGGAATACTTGATGTTTTAGCAGCAGGGAATCTTTATGGTTCCGAAGTTGAAACACCAAGAAATGATGCCAGTTATGGTATCGTGCTATTGGGCAAAGGAAATGGAGATTTTGAGATACTCATGCCTTACGAGATTGGAATCCATATATCTGGGGAGGTTAAATCAATAAATGTCATTCACCTAGCGGATGGGAGCAAAGCTTTTTTATTGGCAAAAAATGATGATTACCTACAGTTGTTAAAGGTCAAGGGTAACAATTTATAACAGCATGCGGGAATAGTTATTGGAAACATCCTGTTGTTTTTAAACGGCATGTGGTCGAGTTGGTTTAGTTAGTTAGGACCCAGTTATGGGTCCTTTCTAATTGATATAATTTAACGGTCTAATTATTGTGTGAATTGATTCCAAAGTTCATAATCTTAGGATACCCCCAGTTGCATTTAAGATGATTTGGGCACGATTTCTAGAAAAGAAGATCCTGGAACAGTTCTGGGAATGGGTAATCCTCCCGTATTGATGAAAGCAAAACTTACCCTTATGTTTTGGATAGATAGGAACATTGTCCATCCACTTATTTTCAATAGGATGATAACTTTACACCTGATGCTTCAATGCGTCAGGCTCAATACTTGTAAAAGCAACCAAGCATTTTGATTTCTCCAAAGACAAGGCATCTAGTCAGGCACCTTTTTTTGATGTTTTTCAAGCTCAAGAAATGCTATCAATTTTCGTGGTTGCAGCTTTAGCTTTATTTTTCAAATACACTTCTCTAATGACTTTAGATGTTTTGTGGTCACCGGTGTGACTCCAACCCGGTGGCATAAAAATGTACAAGATTTTATCTTTTAGTGTAGGTGCATTGAAAACATCTTGATATAAGGCAATAAACTCTCCAAAATATACGTCAATAAAGTTACCTGAATTCATTTCTCGGGTTATTCCATATTCTATGGGAATATCACCCTGTTCCTCTTGATAGGTCCTAAAAATTCGATCCCATATATTTAAGAGGTTGCAAAAATTCATATCCATGTACAGGGGATTTTTAGCATGATGAACCCGATGATGAGATGGGGTAAGAATAAATTTACTCAAAGCACCGAATTGAGGTTTTTTTATGAGATTTTCTCCAACGTGGATGAAGGCACCATATGTTCCATCTACAAACATTATTAAAAAAAGCATTTCTGGCTGTACGCCCATAAGGATACAAATGGTAGTCCTGATGGTATCTGCATAAGGAGCCTCCAAAAAAAAATGTGCATAGGATACGGACAGGTTCATACTTTCTGGTGCATGGTGTGTTGAGTGTAGGCACCACAAAAGACGAACCTTATGCCCCCAATAATGATATAGAAAGTGTGCAAATTCCCAAATGATGTATCCATAAATAAACCAATACCAGGTCATGTGTGTTTGAAACAATGCATATTCTTGAAAGAGTCCAATACATAAAGTGACCATTGCTATGGCAATAAACCTGCTGATGAACCTGTTGAATATGTAAATCAGAAAATTGACCTTATATACCTTAGTGTTCGGCTTTTTGTAAATAATACCCAATATAAACTCCAGAACCAATAACAATGGGATTATAGGGTAAACCAGTGCTATTATACCATCAAAAGTTTGAAATGTACCATATTCACCCGTTTGTAGAATCTCCAAGGCTTTTGATATACCTGAAAACCTAATAATCTCATTGATAAATGTGTCTAAGAACCCCATGGTCGTTGTACTTTCTTTTTAGTTAAAATGATACATGTAACGCTCATCGTGTAATTTTTTTGGTATGCGTAAAAGCCATTATTATGGTATTCAAAACCTCATATTTTCTAGTTACACTTATTTTACGATTTGAAATATGGTTAGCTCCAATTTCATTTTTCCGATTTCATTGGCATAACGATGATGTTTCTAAACTCAATGGGGTGGTGGTCGCCTTGAAGAACAAAAGGACCTGGTTTTGCTTCTTGGCTATCGAGTGCTCCTCCAGTAATACCGGGGATGCTCTGATTGTCGATAATTACTATACCGTTTGCCTCAACAGTGACCCTACGGCCTATCAATGTAATATCGAATGTTTGCCAAGAGTCTGGATTTTTGGCTACTACTTGAAGGGGCTCAAGAAAACCAAAAATACTTCCGAGAACATCATAATCCGTACCTTTACCTTTGCTATCGTCAATTTGAACTTCATATCTTCCTCGCAAATACACACCACTATTGCCATGTTCGGGGTACCTGAACTCTATATGCAATTTAAAATTCATGAATTTAACATCACTTATCAAGTTTGAACCTGGTTTGGGACTCATTAAAACCCCATTTTTGGCAATCCATTGATTAGGTCCTGTGGTGTGCCAACCCTCAAGATTTTGTCCATTGAAGAGGTTTATTGGAGCATCCCATGTAGGGCTACTCTCATAAGCTAATTCTGGAGCCCTATCAGCGGTCCATAGGTAAGATTTTCCATCGGGATAATATATGGTGCCATTTAAATGCCTTCCTTTAAGAGTTCCACGTACTTTTAGCTTTCTATTTTCAGAATTCCAAGGAACGCTAAATTCAAAATTATTATTCTCGACATTGATGGTCGACAAGGGTCTGGGATACCCTCCCGTATGCAAAAATCTACCTACCTTGGTAAACCCCCAAGGCTTTATTTCCAACCAAGATGATGCAGGGTTGCCGTTATGGTCTATGGTTATGTTCCAACGGCCCTCAATAGGATTTTTCTTGTGTTGGCCAATACTATTGAACATCGTGAGAATTACTATAACAAAAACGGCTGGAGATTGTATCTTTCGCATTTTACATGTTTATATTTTATTGGAGAGCACTATTTTTCAAATAATATTGGATTGATTGGGGAGTTTGCAATTCCTCCTATCTTAACTCCTGGACACCACGTTTTCCAATCATTATCCTGACCTTTGTTCTCTGGTTTTTTAATACGTATATCCTTATCCATATAGATTACTGTCATTACCTTCCGAGATTGATTGGTTTGGTTGGCACCTGCCCTATGAAATACCCAACCTGAATGAAAGCTGATTTCACCTATGTCAAAAGCTTCAATGATATGTGGAAAATCGGTCACTTTCAGATTTTCGCTGATTTTACGCTCGCTCTCATCTCCAATAGCGAGTTCTCTTCCAGAAACAATATGTTGGCTCCCAGCACTGAATTCAAGAGGTCCCATTTCCAATGGGGTAGACTGAAGTGGAATCCAAACTGTTATGGTTTTATCCGATGATAATGGCCAATAGTACTGGTCCGCGTGCCATGGGGTTATTCCACCCCCAGCTTCCTTAAATAATGCCTGGTCGTGATAGATTCTTACACCATCCACTTCCATGAGTTCGGTGGCAATCTGGGCCAATCTGGAACTAAATACGAATTTTTGAATTTCTTCATTCGTAGTCCAAAGATTGAACAACTGCAAAAAGGCCTTTCCATATGTATCCTTTTGGTGCAAAGGCGTGTCTTCTTTGTTTAATTCGGATACTTTTTTGGAAATAATGTCATTATAATGATGAATTATTTCTGGGGATAACACTTTTTTTAATTTAATAAAGGCATGTTCTTTATAGAATGCTATTTGAGTTGGTGTCAAGCTAAAGGGTTTGTCTAATATTGTTACATCCATATTTCCGAGTTAAATATTTCATTACTTTCAATTATTTGCTTTTTGACTTAGGGATCCTGGTTCTCGATGTAGTCATCTTTAAAAATCGATTTGATAAAGAGAGTATCAATTATTTATAACACTATGCAATACTATAAACGAATAAGCCCCATTTACAATCGATTGTTGTGTATCACATTTCATAAAATTATTTTACAACATGCTTTTCAGAAAACTAGAGTGAATTTGATAGGTGTTTGTTAAGGGTTACCCGAAATCAGCTTTTAATACGTTCCAATAAATAGGGGTAGGTCCTTCCTGACATCCATTGTGGGACATAGATATTACCGTCATCATCTATACAAACATCGTGCGGGTTCAGAAAAGAGAAATCATCATATTGAGGTTCTTTTAAGACCCCATTTTCATAAATTGGAGCATCAGCACCTGGAAGTGAAACTACCCTGTTGTTCTTGTCCAAAACGGCAATACAACCATCATAGGCGCCCCAAGTTTTTGTCACGAGGACCGCGAAGTATAGATTTTCCCCATGTATTACTGGCCTACATATCCAACAACCGGGCATTGGAATGGTTTCCAAATGCTGGCCGTCTAAAGTAAACCGTTTAAATTCTTGTTTTGATCTGGAGGTAATCAATAAAATGGGATTGTCTTTGTCCCTATCATCCAATGTAATACCGTGGCAACAATCAAAATTACCGTCTTCTTCACCTTTTCCGCCCCAAAATCTAATAAACTCACCTTTTGAGCTGTACTGGATAATATAGTCCAGACCGTACCCGTCGGCAACATAGATATCCCCATTGGGACCTATGGCAGTTTCGGTGGGAACATATTTTTCCGCGGACTCATATTTTCCGGTTTCTTTTGGATAACCAAGCTCCAAAAGAATCTTCCCTTTCAAATCTGTTTTGAAAACCTTATGGTCCGTGGTTGAAGCAATATATAGAAACTCTTCCCCACCTTCATCCGAAATCGTGAGCCCATGGGCTCCGTTTAAACCAAGTGTCCAGGTATCCAAAACTTTGCCCGACCTATCGTAAATGATCATATTGTTTTTGGGGTGATTAGTTAAGAGCAATAAACGACCTGCCTTATCCTGCACCATTTCATGGCAATCCATTACAGGGTACTCACTAAGGTTCTGTGTTCCCCACTTTTTGTTTATCCTATATTTAAAATCTCCGTGTCCAATAATTCTTCCATCATCCCTGTTTGAACGAATGTCACTTTTTGTATTCTTTTCTTGATGGGCATTGCCGAATATTGGGGCCATAACAGTACCAGTTGCTATTAAAGTTGATGATTTTAAGAATTTACGACGATTATTGTTTTTGTTTGCCATTGACATGATATTTTAGTTATAGGATTACTTGTATCTCAGGAAAGCTTTCACGTATTCTATCCACACTGTCAGGGTTGGTTTTTGTTTGCCAGAGATAGACTCGTTTGAGTGAGGTCAGAGGTTTGGCCCAATCCAAGTTTTCAGATTGTATGGGATTATTGGCAAGGTTCAGGCTCTCCAGGTGCTTTAACGAAGAAAGTGAAACCAATCCATTCTCTGTAATGCCGTTATCGCCCAATTGAAGTTTGGTAAGGTTCTTGAATTTGGAAATAATGCCAATATCAGCATCCTCTAGAGCGAGTCCGGAGAGGTCCAGCCAAGTAATATTGTCCTTGATTTTTGCCAAAACAGATAAGTCTTTTTTTGAAAGCAAGTTTTTGTTCTTAGGGGAAACTTCCAAAAAATTGTTGCCTTCAGCAATTTGGTTGATTTCCCACCCCAGATGAGTAAGTGAATCCAATATGGAGGCATTTACCGAAGGTGCCTGAACCCGTTCGACAAAGGTTTTTGGACTTGTATCTATTTTGTAATTGGAGGCCAAAATATGCTTGACTGTTTTATTAGGTTCCATCTCCGTTATGGTTTTTAGGGAATCTGAACCTTGTTCAATCCACCATTTCAAAAGACTGATTTCATTGTAATTTAAAGGGGCTCCTTTTGGCGGCATATATTTTTCATTGGTTTTGGGCAAGGTCACCCTTAGAATCAATTCGCTTGACCAAGGGTCGTTAGTTACGACTTTTCCGTGGTCCCCCCCTTCAAGTAGCTTTGCATACGAGTCCATGTTCAAGCCCCCCATGTCCTTTTCTGAATTGTGGCAGTCATAGCATTTACGTTCCAACATGGGCTGTATAAAACTAGTGTAGACTATGATCGAGTCGGGGTTGCGGATTTCGAAGAGGTCAAAATTGTTTTCGGAAACTGTTCCCTTGAGTGGCTGTATCAAATAATCTGAACCATGGGTCAATGAGCCTCCATAATGCCCAGTGCCCACAAGCAGCAATCCAATGGAGATAAGGGTAACGCGGTAGAGTTGTTTTTTTGAAAAATATTTGGCTATTGGTGCTATGATGGCCAAAATACCAATTGCGGTACCTAACCAACGGTGCCATGACAATAGACTGGTTTCGTAATCCCCGTCCATGGCCAATAACCATCCACAAACTATTGCTACTACTGAAGAAAGCGCTCCTAAAATGAGAATAAAAAGTACAATTCTTGTAGAAGAATTGGATTTACCCTTTCCTATGAACCATTCCACCAACAACGCCAAAAAAAGAAATCCAATAGGTAGATGGACCACAAGTGGGTGCAACCTTCCTATAAAATTCATTATATCCATAGGTCTCTATTCAATTTGCATTATGCCAAAATATCCTTGACAATGTGCCCATGTACATCAGTCAATCTAAACCTTCTGCCTTGAAACTTATAGGTGAGCCGCTCATGGTCTATGCCGAGCAAGTACATTAAAGTAGCTTGGAAATCATGTACGTGGACCGGATTTTCAGTGATGTTATATCCAAAATCGTCTGTTTGTCCATGTATGTACCCTGGTTTTACCCCAGCTCCTGCCATCCACATGGTAAAGCACCTGGGATGGTGGTCTCTTCCGTAATTGTCCTTGGTCAGTCTGCCTTGACTATAGCTTGTCCTTCCAAACTCACCGCCCCAAATTACCAAGGTATCTTCAAGAAGCCCCCTTTGTTTTAAGTCCATGACCAAGGCCGCGGAGGGTTGGTCGGTACTCTTGCACTGTTTTTGAATATCCGAGGGCAGATTGCCATGCTGGTCCCAGCCTTGGTGATACAGTTGTACAAACTTAACATCCCTTTCCACAAGTCTGCGTGCCAAAACACAATTGTAGGCATAAGTGCCCGGAATTTTTGCTTCAGGACCGTACATATCCAGAATATAGTCAGGTTCCTTGGAGATGCTCATGGCTTCAGGTACTGAAGTTTGCATTCGATAGGCCATTTCATATTGACTGATCTTACTGTTTAGCTCTTGGGATCCCAACACATCTTCATTTATGGTATGCAGCTCTTCCAAAGTATTCAAAGCATTTCTTCTGGATTTTCCTGTTATGCCATGCGGATTACTCAAATAAAGAACAGGATCTTTTCCCGATCTAAATTGAACCCCTTGATGCTGTGATGGCAGAAAGCCGTTCCCCCAGAGGCGCGAATACAAGGGTTGTCCAAACGGGTGGGATCTTGATAGCAAAACGGAAAATGCTGGCAGGTTTTCGTTGTCACTTCCAAGACCGTAGCTTAACCAAGAACCTATAGAGGGGCGACCTGGTTGCTGCGAGCCAGTTTGGAAAAAGGTTATTGCCGGATCATGGTTTATGGCCTCGGTGTACATGGATTTAATAAAACAAAGTTCATCCACAATTTTGGCGGTATGGGGCAATAGATCGCTTACCCACATGCCATTTTTGCCGTATTGTTTAAAATTAAAATGGCTTCCTGCCAACGGCAATGAGTTTTGGAAAGCGCTCATTCCCGTTAGTCTCTGGCCTTGTCTTACACTACCGGGAAGTTCCTGTCCATTAAGTTCTCTAAGAAGTGGCTTATAATCAAAAAGATCTTGTTGTGCAGGTCCTCCACTTTGAAATAGATATATCACTCTTTTTGCCTTGGGAACATAGTGGGGAATTTTTATAGTTCCCCCGTTTCCAGAGATACCGGTTCCCGCTAGAACATCCACTGGATTTAGAAGGGACCAAAGTGCCACTGAGCCAAGCCCCATTCCCATTTTTCCTAAAAAATCCCGCCTTCCCAATCCTTTCAGTATAGATTCTTTATGTGCCATATTCATTAATATTTTGTGTAAACTGGATCAAAATTCATAATAATGTTATTTACCACAGTCAATGCTGCAATACTTTCATTCATCATTGCGGGACTTAGTTTATATTCTCCTATGTTAAGTATATGTGCCATATTTTCCGGTTCGTCTTTAAAACGTTTTTTCTCATTTAAATAGAGTTCCTTAAGTGTGCTAAGTTCCCCTTCATTGGGAAACCTACTTGTCAATAATCTAAAGGCCATGGTAATTTGGGTTTCCGCTTCCTCTTTTTCTGAGCGAACTACCCTTTCTGCCAAGACTTTTGCTGCTTCCATGTACTGGGGGTCATTCAGCATGACCAAGGGTTGGAGCGGTGTGGTAGTGGATTGTCGTTTGACTGTGCACAAATTCCTATCCGGCACGTCAAAGGTAATCATGGATGGAGGAGGTATGGTCCGTCTCCAATAGGTATATAGACTCCTGCGATAGAGGTCGTCGCCTGTGCCTTGTTTATATTTGTTTTCTCCAATAAAGGTGGCTTTTTCTTGCCATAGCCCTTCAGGTTGATACGGTTTAACGCTTGGCCCACCAACTTTTTTAACCAAGAGTCCGCTTGCCGCCAAAATATTGTCCCTGATCATTTCGGCAGAAAGCCTATATCTGGGTCCTCTTGCCAAAAACTCATTGTTGGGATCCTTTTCAAGCAATTCCGGGCTGGCTTGTGAAGACTGTTGGTAAGTTCTTGACATGACCATCAGCTTCATCAATTTTTTTACGTTCCAACCAGATTCGGTAAACTGCACCGACAACCAATCCAAAAGCTCTGGGTGCGTTGGAAGGCTGCCCTGTCTGCCAAAATCGTTGGAAGTTTCAACCAGTCCCCGTCCAAAGAGACTTTGCCAAAAACGATTTACAATTACACGGGCGGTAAGTGGATTTTCTTTGCTGACCAACCATTCGGCCAATTCCATACGTGTTTTGGGTTGTTCATCTGGAGAGGGGATAAGGGCTTTGGGGAGTCCAGGACCAACTTCTTCACCATGTGAATCATAGTTCCCACGCTCAAGGACATAAGTTTTTCGTATACTATCCTGGATATCCTTCATGACCATAACCTCTGGAATGGTTGTGATGGTGTCATTTAGGATTTTCCGTGTCTTGGCCAACTGTTTTCGTCGTTCTTGTGCTTTACTATTTTTTCTTAGGAAATAGAATTCGTTTAGGTATTTGTTATCTAAAAGCTCTTCCTTGGAAAGTTTCAGGACGTTTTCCACAAAAGCGGTATTTTTAGCCAACAGATTTATTTCCAGTTCGGAAAGTTCTTTGTCATAGATCTCAAATTCGTCCAAAGCACCATCTGGGAAACCTTGGGCATTGCCCTGAAAACCAAATACTATTCCAAAGGTGTCATTACTATTTTCGTGATGATAGGGAATGATTGATTTGTAGAGATTATCTCTCAAAACCAAGGTTTTTTGAGGTGTTCCATCAAGAAAAATTCGAACCCCCGCTGCTTTGCTGGAACCATCATAGGTAATGCCTACGTGTACCCATTGATTCTCCTCAACCGTTTCAGTGGTTTGGACCCTTATGGCATTATTGGGAAACATGTGCGACATTCTAAACTCAAGCTTATTGTCCACCAATTGCATTTCAATCCCTCTAAATCCGCCATATTCACCTGTGGAATGGGTGAAAAAATTAAGTGCTCCATTTGGCGCCGGAGCCTTAATATAAAATGAATATGAAAATGGCGAAGAACGCTCAAAATTTGTTTTTCCTGGAAAGTAAAGTCCGCTGCCACCATCAAATTGAACGGCCTTTCCTTTAATGCCAGGTACTGATTTAAACTCTTTGGGATTTTCAAAAGAATAATGGTCCATTGGCTTGGGGGCAATGGAGCTTAGCATGTTTTTGAGGTTAACGCTGTTTACCCATTGTTCATAGTCTTTGGAGGAATTGACCAAAAGGTCTTCCATTTCTTTTTTTGCTTTTTGGGTCTGCTTTTCCAGAAACAACAAGATTTTTTCCTCTTCTTCTGTGGTCATTAATATGGAAGGGGGTTGTGCTTGACCAAAATCTCGCTGTCCTTGACCCACTTCATCAACACTGTTGAAAAAGTAGGACGTTTCAAAATATTCTTTTTGCGAAATGGCATCATATTTATGGTCATGGCAGCGTGCACACTCAAAACTAAGGCCTAAAAAAGCTTTGCCAAACGTATTTGTTCTGTCCAGAACATATTCTACGCGGTATTCTTCTGCTATGATTCCGCCTTCCACATTAATAAGGTGGTTTCTGTTAAAACCTGTGGCTATCATCTGCTCCATGGTGGGGTTGGGGTATTTGTCCCCCGCCAATTGCCATTTTATAAATTGATCATAAGGCATGTTTTCATTATACGCATTGATTACCCAATCCCGCCAAGGCCACATTCTTCTGGGGCCGTCCGATTGGTATCCATGCGTATCGGCGTAGCGGGCTAAATCTAACCATTCTGTGGCCATCTTTTCGCCATAGGATGAAGAGGCCAAGTAATGATCGACCATTTCACCATATGTTTTTTTTCCGGATATAAACCTATCCAATTCTTCAAGTGAGGGGGGCAGGCCGGTAAGATCAAAGGAGAGTCGTCTCAACAAGGTTTCTTTGTCCGCCATGGGACTGAATTCATATCCGTTTGCCGTAAGTTTCTTTTGCACATAATAGTCAATTCCATTTTCGCCACTTCCATTCTCATCGTTTTTTACAGGACCTGAATAGTTGGGAAACTGAAATGCCCAGTGATCTTCATACTCAGCGCCTTGATCTATCCACCTTGCAATAATTGCTTTTTCCTCATTGGTTAATGTTAAATGAGATTCAATGGGCGGCATTACCGTTTCTGGGTCAGTGGACATCATCCGTTGAAAGGCCACGCTTTTGCCCGGGCTTCCGGGAACAATGGCATGTTCTCCAGGGGTTTGGTTCAGCTCTTTGGTTGCACCTTCCCAGGTATCCAACCGAAGACCTGCTTCTTGCTTTGCCTTGTCGGGACCATGACAAGCAAAACATTTGTCGGATAATATGGGACGGACATGAAAATTGTAATCAATCTTTTTTGGAATTGCCTTTTCGGCCAATACCAACTCTTCCGTTTTGTAGTCATTGCAGGCAACCGCAAAAAGTATAGAAAAAAACAAAAGAACAGCAGCATTAACTTTCATAGCAATATTTTAAAAACTCACACCAGATAAAACTCAATTCACGAAAATTTTTCAAGACGTAAGCTAATTAAATTGACTTTCTCGATTTTCATTGATTTTTGCCAATTGTGAATCATTTTTATCATTTATGGCAGCTTTTGATCCCATATGAGGATAAAAGAGAAACAATTTGATTTGATGTAAAAAAATAACAATAAACTAAATCGGTTTAGTTGTCAAATATACAAAATATTGGTAAAATTGTAGGGGATTTTGCAATTGACAGGGGGAAATTTTAGTGTTATTAAGATTTTTAAATAAAATTAATGAATGGATTTTACCTGTATTTTATGGTGGTTTCGTTATTGGCATTAGCTGCAGAAGCTGTCCTCTAAAAATCTTAATGGTGAATTCAGCAACAATTTCTCCTACACCCAAGAGACACTTCAGGAAGTGCTTGACTATCCACACACCGGTCTTGATAGGTGTTTTACATGCTGAAATCAGGATACTTTACTTTTACCACCATAAAATTGAATAATCATCAAAAATAATCATCAAAAAATTTGGATAATAAAAAAAAGAAGTACTTTTAACGAAAATTTAGTTGTTGAAATTTTAACTAAACCGATTTAGTTTTATTCGTTACCATGAGCAAGGTATATTTAAAGGACATAGCAAAGAATCTTAATTTATCCAAAACTGCGGTGTCTTTGGTTTTGAACAATAAAGGCGACGAAAATAAAATAAGTCAAGAAACTCAACGTCGTATAATCGCCTATGCGAAGGAGCACAATTATGTTCCCAATCAACTGGCGCGAAGTCTAAGCCGAGGAAAATCCGAGACCATAGGTTTAATTGTTCCCAACATATCTGATAGCTTTTACGCCAAAATAGCCGGTCGTATAGAAGAACGGGCGAAACAAATGGGCTACACGGTGCTGTTCAGTAGTTCAAATGAAAACCCAGTAAAAGAGTCCTGGTTGATACAGGCAATGCAGAATCGTCAGGTTGACGGTCTTATTATTGCCTCAACACAAAAAAATCATGACGATATTGAAATGCTCAAACAGATTGAATTTCCTTTTGTGCTCATTGATAGGCATTACCCTGAGATAGAGACAAATTATGTAATAGTGGATAATTACGGGGGTATAAAATCAGTGACAGAGCACTTATTCGCGATGGGCAGAAAAAGAATTGGGTTCATTACCATTGTTTCCGACCTTGAAGCGATGAGGCAGAGGTTAAAAGGTTATCAAGATACGGTGGAACAAGGGGGTAGTCCACAAGATCAAGTGTTTGTTGAATGTTTGGCGCAAGATCAATATCAACAACGAATGGAAGGTGTAATACGTACCATGGTCAAATCTCCAAATAAGGTGGATGCTTTAATTTTTGCCACCCATTATTTGGCGCATGAAGGTCTTAGAGCACTCAAAAAATTACGTGTTAAAATACCTGAAGAAGTTGCTGTAATGAGTTTTTCCGAAATGTCAGCCTTCGATTTGGTGGATCCACCAATTTCATCGGTTATGCTGCCCATGCAGGAAATTGGAAATGCAGCAGTTGATATTTTGGTGGATGAAATGGATGGAACCCATGCCGTACAGGCTCATGAAAAAAGAAGAATACTAGATACAGAGTTGCTGGTTCGGCAATCTTGTGGAAATACCACCTAATCGTTTAATATGGAGCTAAACCGATTTAGTGAATATGTATTTATAAGTCATCCCAAATTTTCTATTTTGGTTTATAACTAAACCGATTTAGTTACTTATGCATGGTGTACATTAAAAATATCTTATAAACAAACAACAAAAGTTAGATTTTATGAAAAGCAAACTAATCTACCAAAGAATTTGGCCTTGCCGTTTCATGGCAATGGTCTTCTTGCTTGTGTTTCAAGGAACACAGGCAAATGGCACTCTAACAGATTTGAAAAACAACAATGACCTTGAAACGTATAGACGGAATATGGTTGCAATGCGGGATTTCCAAACTACCATTACGGGAAGTGTCTCTGATTCCGACGGAACACCGTTGCCTGGTGCAACAGTGATTGAAAAAGGCACAACCAATGGAGTTCAGACCGATTTTGATGGAAATTTTTCCATAGATGTCTCGCAAACAAACGCAATTTTGATGATTTCCTATATTGGTTTTGCTTCTCAAGAGGTTTCCATTGGAAATCAAACTTTCGTTACCATTACTCTTCAGGAAGATACCGCAAAACTGGATGAAGTTGTTGTTGTCGGTTATGGAGCACAAAAAAAGTCTGACCTTACGGGTTCTGTTGGAACTTTAGATGCCGAAAAAATTCAGAAGCGGATTACCATAAATCCTTTGGACAACCTTCAGGGGCAAGTGGCAGGAGTCAATGTTTTTAACAGCTCAGGACGTCCAGGAGGAGGTTTTAGAGTAACCATTAGGGGTAAGGGTTCTTTAAATGCGAACAATGAACCACTATATGTAGTTGATGGAATCATTGGAGTAGATATTGATCTGATAAACCCCAATGATATAGAGTCTTTTACCGTTTTAAAAGATGCATCTGCAACGGCTATTTACGGTGCCCGGGGCGCCAATGGTGTTATCTTGATCACCACCAAACGAGGTAAATCTGGAAAATTCACGGTGGATATTGTTTCCAATCTCCAAATTGGAAGAGCCGCAAACAAGCCCGAAGTACTCAATAGTGATGAATATTGGAACGATCTCAAGGTACGCTTAGATGCCGATCAACGGGCTTTGGGCGTTGGAGATGCATCTTTCGTGAATGATTATCCGATTACCCTCAATTGTTCACAGCTGATGGTACAAGGGCTGGAGAACCAATCTACGATACGGACTGGTTTGACGAAACCACCAGAACAAGTTTTTCCCAACAATACTTTGCGAATGTACGTGGTGGTGGAGAAAACTATAACATATCATTTTCAGCAGGAACACAAGATGATGAAGGTATTTTGCTGAATACGTTCTTTAAAAAGAACACGATGCGGTTTAATGGAGATTTTCAAATCAACGATTGGCTTAAAATTGGTGGTAGTTTGGCCTATAGTGATACTGAAACAAACATAGTCGATGACTATAGGTTGGGTGCAGACGGTCTTACCTATGCAATGTTGTTTTATTTGCCTATATATCCAACCCGCTATCCTGATGGTTCCGTGGTTAACGCGGATGATTTGGTAAATGCCAACGGTACTTGGGATGTCTGGTATGGAGCAACTCCAAAAGATAGGCTTCAATTGCTCGATAGGATTACAAAAACAAGACAGATAGTCCAAAATATATTTACGGAAATCGACTTTACCAAGAGCTTAAAATTAAGGACTTCTTACTCCGTCCAAAATAATCTAATTATGGGCAACACTTTTGTGGCCCGTCGTCTAGACACATTTATTAATCAAAACTCTGCGACCATAGGAAACACGGATGGTGAGCAAATAATCTTTGAAAATACACTGAGCTACAACCCTACCATTTCTGATGATCATACCTTAAGTGCGGTAGTCGGGGCAACCCGTCAGGAAAGTGAATCTTTTACTTCAAGTCTCCAAGCTCAGGATTTTGACGATTTCTTTGGATTTTATAATGTAGGGCAAGGCACAGCGGACCCTGTGGTAGCAAGCGGCTTTGGCAGGTATACAATAGACTCTTATTTCGGAAGAATTGATTATGGATATCAAAACAAATACCTTCTTACCATAACCGGTAGATATGATGGTTCTTCCCGTTTTGGGGAGAACAACAAGTACTCATTCTTTCCTTCTGTGGCGGCTGCATGGAGAATTTCCAATGAATCATTTATGGAAGACTCCAACACATTTACCAATTTAAAACTAAGGGCAAGTTATGGTGAAACCGGTAATGATGCCATTGGCAACTATGCCCGAATAGCAAGTCCAGGTGTACAAACCGTTGTTTTCAATAACCAAAGGGCCATTGGTTCTTCCCAAGGGTCTATCGGTAATGATAATCTTAAATGGGAGACAACAGAAGAAGTCAATCTTGGTTTGGACATAGGACTTTTCAATCGTGTAAATATCACCGCCGACTATTATAGAAGGACAACCAAAGATTTGTTGTTTAATGTTCCAATCGCACGATTTACAGGGTATTCATCGATTCTCTCCAACGCTGGTTCGATACGTAACAGCGGAATTGAGCTGTTGGTAAACAGTCTAAACGTTCAGACGAATGATTTTTCATGGAGAAGCTCGGTTAATTTCACAATGAACGAAAACGAAATTCTATCATTGGGAACCGAGGATGCCGATATTTTCACTGCACCAATATGGTGGAATCAACAAATATTCCGTGTCGGTGAGGTGGCCGGTTCTTTTTGGGGCTACAACCGATTGGGAACGTGGGGTACTGATGAAGTGGATGAGGCCGCAAGATACGGTAGAAGGCCCGGAGACATTAAATTGGAGGATAAGAACAATGATGGCCTGCTCAATTTTGACGACCAGCAAATCATTGGAAATGGTCTACCGGATTTTACAATGAACATTGGGAACACATTTTCATACAAGAATTGGGATTTGAGTATTGATATCCTTATCAATCAAGGCAATGATATTTTAGATCATTCCATCATTCTTAATGTTGATAGGGTGGGTTATGGTAACACTTACAAAAAATTCTTTGACCAAATGTGGACCCCTGAAAATCAAAATACACAATATCCAAGAGTTCGTAAGAATATCTTGAAGTTTGATGGCGCGGATTCCGGGCAGGTATTTGATGGTAGCTTCATACGAGGTCAAAATTTGAATCTGGCGTACAATTTCAATAAGTCGCTTATGGAGAAATTGGGGATTCAGTCAGCAAAAATTTATATGAACCTTCAAAACTTTTTCCTGATTACCGATTATCATGGTTATGATCCAGAGGTCAGTTCCTTTGGCGGGCAGTTTACTGAAGGCATTGAGCTAAATGGCTATCCAAGGCCAATGAATATGAATTTAGGATTTATGTTAACTCTCTAATTAGTAAAGAAGTCATGAAAAAAGTTATAGTAATATTTATAGTTTGTTTAATCGGAATTTCCTGTGAGGACTTTTTGGACGAAGTGCCACGTAGTGAAAAGACTACAGTGGGGACTTCCCTTCTGGATGCACAAGAGTCAGTTAATGGTATATATGCTTTTTTAAGAGCGCCTTATAACAGGACAGGTTTTGCAAAAATGGGATTTTCCATATTGGAGGTGAGCAATGGAACGCTTATGCCCGCAGTAGGAACCCAGGATACAGATATGGAGGATGCCTATGTTCTCAATTATAGTGCCAATAATGGTAATGCAGCTACTTTTTGGAACACCTATTATGGTGGTATCGAAGCCGCCAACATTGCCATAAATTCAATACCGGGCATTGAAGACCCCGATTTGACAACTGCCATTGAAAATCGTCTACTTGGTGAGGCACATTTTTTAAGAGCATACTATTATTTTCAATTGGTACAGATTTTTGGTGAAATACCACTGAACCTTATCCCTTCCTCCTCGCTCGATGACGGCCAGTTACCAAAATCATCAATAGCTGAGGTATATGAGACAGTTATAGTTCCTGATTTGTTAATAGCAGAAAGTTCCGGTCTCCCTAATACAGATTCCAGTGGCAGGGTTACCAACGGTGCCGTAA
Source organism: Aestuariivivens insulae (assembly GCF_022662195.1). Taxonomy (GTDB): domain Bacteria; phylum Bacteroidota; class Bacteroidia; order Flavobacteriales; family Flavobacteriaceae; genus Aestuariivivens; species Aestuariivivens insulae. Next base: position 54,789 of record NZ_JAKMCS010000001.1, read on the forward strand.
AATCACTGTTGGCAAAAGTGTACTTGACCATGGCCGGTAATCCTTTGAACCAAACAGATAAGTTTGCGATGGCTAGAGACAAGGCAAGTGAGGTCATTAATGCGGGTTGGTACAGCTTATTCCAATCCGATGCAGAGCTTACTTGGTTCGATAAGCTTAGTAGTCCTTCATTTGACAATATCGGTGAGAATATATTTATGGTTCAATATGATAACCAAGCTGTTACGTCTACCATTACAAGTTATTTTACTCCTATTGGAGGTGAGGCCATTAGCCCATTGAGCCTGCATTTTGGGGGAATGGAACCGGAACAGGCATTTATTGATTCTTATGATCCTTTAGACCTTAGAGGACAGAACCAAGGCTTTTTCTTCAATGAGTTGGATGGGTTTACCTTTAATAATTCGGTATACAAATATTTTTATGATGATTACAGGACCGGAAATGGTCTTTCTGGTAAAAATATTCCCTTACTACGTTACGCAGATGTATTGTTGACCTTTGCTGAAGCTCAAAATGAAGTGGGTTCCGCAAATGGCGCTGCCTATGATGCTTTAAACGCAATTCGCGCAAGGGCTGGTTTGGGAGATATTTCAAGTCTAAGTCAGGCTGAATTTAGACAAGAAGTCTGGAGACAACGGGTGTGGGAGTTTCCTGCAGAGGCAGGCCTTACTTGGTTTGATATTAGAAGAACTGGTGTTGTCTTTGACAACAATGGAGGATTTAATGACTTTGTCGGTCATACCTTACCCAATGGAAGTACATTTTCCGAGGGTAACCGATTTTTCCCGATTCCCCAAAGTGAAGTAATTCTGAATCCAAATTTAGCAGACTAGGAAAATAATATGATATTTTGTTTGAGTTAGTTTTATTTCAGCAAGGGCGGCCTTGATGTCGTCCTTGCTATTATGCCAAGACGGAATGCGATTGTACCAAATAGCATCGGAGTTGATATTAAGAGGGAGGTTCACCTTATGAAACCTACCATTGGTTTGCCTCGAAATCCCATTGATGAACCTTTCAAAATTTGGTATATGCAATAATTGGACCCATATAGTTGGTGATGAAGTATTGTTCAATAGAATGGGGTTCTATTTCTTTTCTGCCGTATTGGATTACAAGACCTTAAATGGGATAAAAATCATTCACAATTGGCAAAAATCAATGAAAATCCGGAAAACTAATTTTAGTAGATTAAGTGACCATTAAAATACAGTATTGTTCAGCTAGAACTTGTCTTTAGACACTTATAATTTTTTAAAATACACTATGAAAAAAGTAATTATTTTTTTTATTCCTTTTATCCTATTGGGCCCAATTATGGTAATGGCCCAGAGCACAGGTACTGTAAAATTTGAATACCCGAGACCCTATGAATATGTTTTTTCTGATAATAGAATTATGGTAAAGGGACAGCTTTCTGATGATTCCGGCGTTCGTTACAGGGAGATAGCGTTTAGTGATGGAAATAGAGCGAAGATTGAACAACAAAATGGAAAATCATGGGTATGGCTCCCGGTAATGGGCGAGCCGGAAATGATTCAAATTATCGCCAATGGAAAAACAAATAGCAAGACACAGCTTTTTACGCCATTGGTTACCTCTGATTGGGGCTATTTTGAAGAAGGTACTTTTCATATTATTTCTTCCTCCCATCAAGATATTGCTTGGATGGACACGCCCCAAGCCTGCAGGCATGATAGAATCTACGAAATCATTGGCCCTGCATTGGATATCATGAAAAAAGATAAAGTATATCATTTTGGAATGGAACAAGCTCTAAACTTGAAGGAGTTTATTGAAGAGCATCCTGACCGTAAACAAGAAGTTATTCAGCGTTACAAGGAAGGCAGGTTTGTTTATGGAGCGACCTACAACCAACCGTATGAAGGAATGCAGATGGGAGAACAGTTGATTCGTGAAATGTACTTTGGCAAATTATGGATTGAAAAGAACTTTGACGGGATTCAGGAAAATACGGCCTATAACACGGATGTGCCTGGAAGGACTTTACAGTTTCCACAAATTCTAGCAAAGTCGGGTACAGAGAATCTGTTCGTTTCAAGAATGCGCGAGGGGTTTTATGATTGGCATTCACCGGATGGATCCTCAGTATTGACCTATACTCCCGGCAATTACGGATGGGCTGCGATGTTCTATAAAATATTTGATGATGATGCCATTGAGGCATTACGAAAGATTCAGAACCGGGTGAAAATGTGGTCAGATTATTATAGGCAACACAACTTGCCCCCACATTTCGCCATTGTAATCAGTAATGATGCTTCGGGGCCCGTTGACTATGGCAAGGTAGTCAAAGAATGGAATGAGATCCGAAAAAATTCAAAAGTGAAAATCCCAGAGTTAAGGCATTCGACCGTACCGGGATTTCTTGAAAACATAAAAGAAGGTAATCCCCAATTTGAAAATTTGGAAGGTGACCGCCCAAACATATGGGCATACATTCACGGCCCTGGACATCATAAAGCAATTACCGCCTCAAGAGCATCAGGAAGAATGTTGCCTTCAGCAGAAATCTTCAATACCGTGGATGCCCTGTTAAATTCAAATTTTGAGAACTATCCGGAGGCGAGATTGACAAAAGCCTTTGAAGAATCCATTTATCCAGACCATGGATGGGGGGGGTTAAATGGACACATTACCGACAGTATATTTAGGGCCAAGTTGGAATTTGCAGCGAGTGAAGCAAATGAAATGTTCGAGTCTTCCATAAATTCCATAGCAACAAAGATCAATACAAAACGTAATGACGCGGTTGTGGTTTTCAATGATTTGTCTTGGAAACGAAACGGAATAGCAACGGCATCAGTTCCCAGTAACGCCAAGGGGTATTATTTGGTTGATGAAAAAGGGGACATAGTACCTTCGCAACCGAGCCTTACCGACCCAAAATTATTACAGTTTTATGCTAGTGAAGTACCATCTCTTGGGTATAAAACCTATTACCTGAAAAAAGGGAAAAAGTCTATAAAACTGGATGCCCAAGTAAGTCCAAATGCCTTGACCAATTCTTACTACACTTTACATTTAGGAGTGGGTGGTATTACCTATTTGTTTGATCACGATTTGGGAAAAGAGATTTTGAATACCACACGATTTTCGGGAGGGGATGTCCTTTCCATGGGGTATGATGGAAATGGCGCAGGTGAATTTACACAAATGACCGAGCCAAACATGGTTGATTATGACCAATTGAGCAATCACGATTCACATTGGAAGATTGTTGAGAATGGAGTCGTTTTTAGTGAGTTTGAGAACCGGGCCAAGTTTAAGCATACGGAAGTGGTTCAAAAAATACGGGTATATCATCAAGAGAAAAAAATTGATTTTTATATTGATTTACTAAACTGGGATGGAACACATAACAGGGAGTTTAGGTTTGCCGTTCCCCTGGATATGGATAATGCCCGTATTAAATACGAAGTTCCCTTGGCCATAGCTGAGGTAGGCAAGACAGAGATGAAACAAGCACCTGGTGGCTGGGCTTGGGGTGGCACATATGATCAAAAACCTGAAACCATCCATCCTCGTGAGGTATTGAATTTTATTTCCGCGGAAACGGATGATTTTGCAGTTACCTTGGCCACAGATGTGGCTTTGGCGGATTGGATTGACCCAACAAGAGAGGCCGTGGATTATACCGTGTTACAAGGAATTTTGATGGCTTCCCATAAAAGTTGCCACGGTGAGGGAAACTGGTACCATCAGACCGGAGATCATCATTTTAAATTTTCAATTAGCTCCCACAAACCAAGTACAACGGAATCCTATCAATTTGGTACGGCATCCAACCATATGTTCAAAACGGTCTTTGACCCCTCAAGAAACAGTTCAGAACCATTGCCTGAAACCCATAGTTTTTTCAGTGTATCAGACCCTATGGTTCGAATCAGTACGGTAAAAAAGAGCGAGGAAGGTTCAGATGTCATTGTACGTCTCGTAGAAATGGAAGGCAAGGATAAAAGTCCTACCGTAAAGGTGCCAGTTCCATTTGATAAATTGATACATACCAATCTAATTGAAAAGGAAAAGATGAAGATGGAGAATGGAGGACAGGATCTTAATATCAACATCGGCCATAATGCCATTGAAACTTATAAATTGATTTTTCCAAAACCCGGTGACGTCAATCAATAGAATCTTACACAACTTGTTTAAAACGGAATATATAGGTGAAATTGTTTTTTTATGATGTTTAAAGTATTTGTCAGAAGGGTAGCGTTAATCCTAGGAATTTGTTTTTTAAAGGTTCATGGGTATGCCTACAACACGGACACCAAAGAGTCACTTCCAGAAGAATTTCACGAAGGTACGGGCAACGCACACATACAAGAGTTAAATGTGAATCATCGCTTGTTCAACCTGGCTAAAACAGATATTGAAGGATACAAGGAGATGTTATCCGGATCGGAATTTTTTTCCTACCCTTCCATTCGGGAAGATGTTGGGACTTCAATGATCACCAGGGCAACCAATGGGAATATGGCCATAGAATTTCTTACTGGTGAAGTGCCAAAGGATCATAAGGGAAATTCAGTTACCTTTTTGATGTTAAGTGATATGGATCTCAACCTCAATGAACCTTTTGACGTAGAAATAAATGATAAGCAACTTTTAACGTTTCACACCAATATGGACGGTTCGCTTACGATTTCCAATAATCAAAATGGGGGACATGCCGAATTCGTAATGGTTAGAAGAGATGCCAATGGTGACGGCATTGGTGTGTTTAGACTTACAGTGCCCATAGACTTTCTTAAAAAAGGTGAGAGTGCAAAGGTTACCATTACAGGTCAACGCAAAAACTCCAATTGCTGGTTAATGATATTCAAGGCTACGGATGCCGTGGAACGTCTTAAAAAATCATCGACTTCAGAATTGGCCTTTGTAATAAAAGAAAGTAATGGCCTGCTCTATGTGGATGCCCCGAAACACTTCAGTGGAAATTCTGCTTATCTGATATCGGATGGACAAAAAAGCAATGTAATGGTTTTCAAGGAACAAGGGGAGCTGGCCAAAACATCATTTGTGATCTCACCACCAAAAAAAGAGTTTGCTATTGTGTACAATGGGGTAGAGCTGGCGCTTGAATTTGATAAGGGTGACGGTACCATGAATAATACCGACATTAAAGGCGCATACCTTTTCCATCATCAAACGTATTACAAAAATGGGTGGTTTGCTTCTTTATCTAAGTTGTACAAGCCTCAGTTTTATGGGACTTTTGATGATTTCTTCAATACCAAATATGAAAAGGGAACAGTTTCTATAATGAACTCAAGCCATCAGGATATTGCCTGGGTTGATCGTCCTGAGGTATGTATCATATTACGGGATACCCTTTTGCTGACTCCGGTAATCAAGGACGCATTTATCCGGGATGACTACGGTTTTGATATAGAAGATGGGCTCATGTTGAGGGAGTACCTGGAAAGACACCCAGAGTCCAAAGAAAAATTGACCACATTGTTGAACCAAAAGCTTTTATCCGTAGGGGCAAGTTACAATTGCCCTTATGAGGATATGTACGATGCTGAAGACCAAGTCCGCCAATTGTATCTTGGTAAAAAATGGGTCAAGAAGACCTTTGGAGGCTATGATTCCAAAGTTTATTGGAATGTTGATGTTCCAGGTAGATCTCTTCAAACACCTCAAATTTTAAAAAAAGCTGGTGTCGATTATATGGTCATAAGCAGGCATGAAAAAGGGATGTTCCATTGGGCAAGCCCTGATGGAAGCTCTGTATTTACCTACACCCCAGGTCATTATGGTTACGATTTAATACATCTTTCCAGAGATATGAACCACAAGTTGAAATATGGGGCGGACCAAATAAAATTTTGGGAGGAAAGTTTCAAAGGAAGCGAGATTCAAACACCATTATTATCAAGTCAGGATATGCTGCCCGCAATAGATTATTCAGAGTTTATTGAGAATTGGAACACGTTTGACGAGCTTAAGGATGAAGAGGAAGTGAAGCACGAAGTATTTCTTCCAAAAATGGAGCTTCGGACCATGGATGAATTTATGCCCATGGCGGAAAAAAACGCTTCTCAAATTGATACCATTATGGGAGAACGCCCCAACGTTTGGGTGTATATTCACGGGCCAAGCCACCATGATGCACTTACAGCAAGTCGCAAAGCTTCCAAGTTGCTTCCTGCAGCTGAAAAGTTCTTGACGATAGCCAATAGAATTGATGCCAAAAAAATACAATATCCCTTTGAGGAATTTGACGAAGCTTGGCAATCAAAAATATATCCCGACCATGGATGGGGTGGTCATGATGGCGATGTTACGGACAACCTATTTGAATCAAATCTTGTGAAGTCACAGACCATGGGAGAAAACTTATTAAATAGGGGTGTGGACTTTATTGCCAGAAGAATTGAAAAAAACAAACGGTACGGAATGCCTATCGTACTCTTCAACAGTCTCTCTTGGAAGAGAACAGACCCTGTGACAGCATCGGTTAATTTTGCCCCAGGGCATTTTCGGGGCATCAAGATTGTTTCAAGGGAAAACAAAATCGTTCCTTCCCAATGCCATGACAAAGTATATTATGAAGATGGTAGCCTGAAAAGTGCACAAGTTTCTTTTGTGGCCGAAGATATTCCTTCTATTGGATATGCCACTTTTTATATCCAAGAAGGGAAGGAAGATGCTGTAAATACCGCAAGTTCGGAGACCTATGAAAATGCATTTTATCGAGTTGATTTTGAAAAAGGGGGTATTAAACAAGTTTATGACAAAGAGCTGAAGAAGAACCTTTTTTCCAATGACGGGTTTAAGGTGGGTGATGTTTTTACAATGGAATCCATTGGGAACGGAGCAGGAGAGTTTGGGGACGTACAACAACCTACCATGGTAGACTACGATCAAGTGGGTATGCATAAGGCCAATTGGGAGGTCATTGAAAATGGTCCGGTATTCACAAAATATCGACTGGAGCAAGAAGTACTGCATGCCATAGTGCGGCAAGAAGTCACATTGTACCATAAGCTGAAGCGTATGTATTTTAATACCAGTCTTCGTAATTGGTCAGGTGAGCTGTATAGAGAGTTCAGAACAGCTTTTCCAGTGGATATGGAGAACGCCAAGATTAGCTATGAAGTTCCCTTTGGCAGTGTGCAAGTCGGCAAAGATGAAATCAAAGCAGCAGGCGATATGTATACGGCTTTGTCCAAAGATGTGCATCCAAGAGGAATTATTGATTGGATATCCGCTTCCAATGATGAACTTTCCATAACCCTTAGTTCTTCGGTAGCTGCCGCTGATTGGATAGATCCGACCAAAGACAATTCAGACAAACCGGTACTGCAACATTTATTGTTGGCTAGCCGAACGTCTTGTCATTGGGAGGGCAATGAATACTCACAAGGTGGAAATCATTATTACAACAACGTGCTCACCTCAACAAGGAAAGGCAGTCTGCTTGGACAAAAAATAGCGAAGCAAAAAAATGAACCGTTGATTGTAGTTGTAAATCCAGATACTGCAATTGATGCTTCTTTGCCGGAATCCACCAGTTTTTTTGCAATAGACAATGAAAATGTGCTGATATCGACCATAAAGGAGGCCGAGGATTCTCAGAATCTGATTGCACGGATGTATAATCTTACTAGTGGGGAGGAAAAAGTGAATATGTCCTCTTACTTTGACATCGATGCTTATTTCAAGACCAATATCATAGAGGAATATCCTACACCTATACCTTCAGCACTGAAACTCGGTAAATATGCCATTGAGACTTTCGGTCTTCAAATTGAAAAACAATAATAGAAAGATATAATCAATGAATAAACTTTGGAAAAATGATGCGGAGCTGTATAGTATAGCAAAACGTGAGCTTTTTGTTGCCCTAGTTGGGGATATTCTGGATAAGATGGGGTATCGACATCAATTTTTACAGCCTCAGATAAAACCTTTGAACCATGATTTTGTGGTCATAGGAAGAGCCATGCCCGTTTTGGAGGCAGATGTGTTTGAGGAAGTGTCCCAGAACACCAACAATCCGCTGATGAAAAAGCCATTCGGACTGATGTTCGAGGCTTTGGACAGTTTAAAGGCGGGTGAAGTATACATTTGCTCGGGATCTTCCCCAGAATATGCCCTATGGGGAGGGTTAATGAGTACTAGGGCCATTAAACTTGGAGCGGCAGGAGCAGTAGTAAATGGCTGGTCGAGGGACACCAAAGAAATCCTGGATTTAAACTTTCCTACCTTTTCATTAGGTGGCTATGCCCAAGATCAAGGTCCGCGAGGTAAGGTAATTGATTATAACGTGCCGATTGAATTTAATGGTGTTGGAATCAATCCTGGCGATATGGTCTATGGGGACCGAGATGGTGTCTTGATTATTCCAGATAAAGCAGTTGATCAAGCGTTTACCGGTGCAATTGAAAAGGCAAGAGGGGAACAATTGGTAAAAAAGGCATTGGAAGAAGGAATGAGCACAGTGGATGCGTTCAACAAATTTGGAATTATGTAGTTCCATTTCGTCATGACACTGATAAAAACCCTAATACAATCATGAACACAAATAAATCCAACTATTTACTTCTTGTCAGTTTTGTTTCCACCATTGGGGGTTTTCTCTTCGGTTATGATACGGCTATCATATCCGGGTGCAACTCATTTTTGGAGCAACATTTCACTTTGTCCGCGGCAGAACTAGGGTGGATTGTATCTTCCGCTTTGTTGGGAACCATCTTTGGGTGTCTTTTAGCTGGGGGCATTACAGATCGGCTGGGTAGAAAAAAAAGTTTGATTGTGGCGGCCCTTTGTTTGACCCTTTCCGCCTTGGGATCTATGCTTCCACCGCAATTCATAGGGGATTTGGAGCATCCTTTTTGGATAACAGCAAAAATAGATGCGGCTTTTCACTTTCTTATCATAGTGCGAATCATTGGTGGTATTGGAGTTGGAATTACTTCTGTTGTGGCTCCAATATATATCTCTGAACTCTCCCTGCCGGAATCAAGGGGAAGAATGGTGTCGCTGTATCAGTTGTCTATTACCCTTGGGATATTATTGGCTTTTATGGTCGACTGGATCGTGTTGAGCAATGCAGGAGATGCTGCTGGAATTATATCGGAACAGAGAACCACTTTTTTTGAGTGGATATTTGTCCAGGAACTCTGGCGAGGCATGTTTGGCACAGAAGTTCCCATTGCTATCATGTTTTTGACCTTGCTATTGATTGTTCCAAAATCCCCTCGGTGGTTGATTTCCAAGAAACGATATGCACAAGCCAAGGACATCATGGTAAAACTCTATGGCATAAAACAAGCAGAGTTGGAAATGGCGGAGATTAAGGAAATGCCTGAACAGGAATCCAACGGCTTCATTGAGCTGAAAAAGCCTTATTTACGTATTCCGTTGTTGATAGGTATTCTACTCCCCATGTTTTCTCACCTGAGCGGTATTGCCGCAATTATGTATTTTGCCCCCAACATTATCAATGAATCCGTGGATAATGTGGAAAGTTCATTTTTGGGCGCCATTTTGGTGGGGGTAGTCAATTGTGCGTTCACATTTGTCGCCATTTTTAATATAGAAAAATTTGGTCGGAGAAAATTGCTGCTGGTCGGTGTTATAAGTGCATTTATTTCGTTGTCAGGGGTAGGTTTATTTTTCGCCCTTGGATCAGCATATGTGATTATTCCACTTTTGTTATATGTGGCTAGTTTTGCTTTTTCCTATGGTCCCATTGTTTGGGTCATCATTAGTGAAATCTTTCCCACTCGTATACGGGGATTGGCCGTTGGTATTGGAAGCTTTGTATTAATGTTCACTGGATTTCTGGTTACGCTGACCAATCCAATTCTAATAGAAAAAATAAGTCCATCAGGAACATTTTTCATCTATGCCGCCCTAACGGTTCCTGCCATTTGGTTTATATGGAAATTTGTGCCAGAGACCAAAGGCAAAACCCTTGAGCAGATCGAAAAACTGTGGTTGAAACAAGATCAAAATAAAAATTTAAAAGAAGAACAAAACTTAATGATAGAGACCTACTATACAAATGGGCAAGGATATAGCCCTTTTCTGATTAGAGAGGGATGGCAAGTGGCACAATTGAATTTTATGCCCGAACAGGACATCAAAAATATTACGCGATTGGACAGGCACAACCTTACGGACGAAGCATTTATACTATTAAAGGGTAAGGCCGTTTTGGTTGCTGCGGAAATTCATGACAGGGGAATAGAATACCACATGGAATTATTGAAACCAATGGTTACTTATAATATTCCAAAAAAGGTGTGGCACAATATCGTAATGAAGAAAGACTGCGAGATTATCATAGTGGAAAAGTCCAACACCCATATTGATGATTTTGAGCATTATGACTTGGGACCGTCTGAACTGGAGCTGTTTAGAAAGAAGGTAAAAGAGCATTTTCAAACTGAAACCAAAATCACCACTAATTAATAATTTATTATGAATCACATTGATTTAGAAGGGAAAAGGGTATTGGTTACAGGGGGAAGTCAAGGCATTGGAGCTGAAATATGCAAGCAAATGGCAAGTTGTGGTGCAGACGTTGCCATCAACTATCATAGCAATAAGCAAAAGGCACATGACTTGGCATTGCAAATAGAAAACGAGTACAAGGTAAAAACCGTTTGTGTTGGTGCTAACGTGGCAAATGCCAAGGAAGTATCCGAAATGTTCAAGAAAATGGACAATAGTATTGGAAACATCGACATTCTCGTCAACAACGCGGGTTGTGAGACCATTGACCATGTTTTGGAATTGTCTGAAAATGAATGGAATAAAGTTATAGACGTCAACTTAAAAGGCCCCTTTTTATGTTCCAAAGAGGCAGGATTGCGAATGGAAAAATCTGGAGGTGGGGTTATCATCAATATTTCCTCTATTCATGATAAAGTTCCGAGAAAAGGCCTCATCCATTATTGTACTGCTAAGGCAGGTTTGAAAATGTTTTCCAAATGCTTGTCCTTGGAACTAGCGGACAAAAACATACGTGTTGTATCCATTGCCCCTGGAGCAATTGAAACGGATATGAATCGCGCTGAAATTTCCAAGTTCGGTAAGGACAAATTTGAAAAATGGATTCCCCAAGGAAGAATTGGTAAAGTAGGAGATGTAGCCGGAGTTGTTGTATTTGCGGCAAGCGACCTTGCTTCCTATATAAATGGTGCGGACATTTATGTTGATGGATCATATATGAACGGCACCATTCAGTACGATCCCAGACCAAAACGAGAATATTAATGCGAGTTGAGCCTATGATGAAGGAGATAAAATTAAAGGGAATTGCATGGGATCATCCTAGAGGATATGAACCATTGAGGGAAACCTCAAAGATATTTTCCACTAGAAACCCCAGCGTTTCCATTGATTGGCATATTAGGTCCTTGAAAGAATTTGGTGATATGCCCATTGAGGATTTGATTGAGACCTATGATTTAATTACCATAGACCATCCCTATATGGGGCAGGCACATGAAAACAAGTTGTTGCTTTCTTTAGAGAACTATCTTCCAGACACCTTCTTAAGGGAGTTGGAACAGCAATCCGTTGGCCCTACGTATAAATCGTATAGATTTGGAGGGCATTTGTATGCATTGCCGATTGATGCTGCCGCTTTGGTGGCGGCATACCGGGATGACCTAATGACAAACTTAAAGTTGAAGCGGCCTACCATTAGGGTAGAGCTGTTTGATTTTTACAAGAGGGTCCCCAAAGAGTTCAAAGTGGCCTGGGCACTTTGCCCAACAGACCTATGGTGTGCATTTTTAACACTTTGTGCGCAAGATGGGGGATTTGATTTTATCCAAGAAAATGGAATTGATGAAAAAATTGGCACCACAGTCCTCGATGAACTCAAAGAACATCTAAAATTCATCCATCCAGAGTCGTTAAATTGGAACCCCATACAGATATTGGATAGGATGGGGACTACCGATGATATTGTTTGCGCACCGTATTTATTTGGCTATACCAATTATTCAAGGGATAATTTCAGGAATCATATAATCACTTTTCAAAACAGTCCAACGAATCCAAGAACCGATATATCTACAATATTGGGTGGAGTGGGACTGGCCGTCTCCGCAAAAACGGATTTCCCAGAATGGGCCGTGGCCTATGCCAAATATGTTTCCAGTGGGGAAACACAAAAGGGAGTTTATACCAAGAGCCAAGGCCAGCCCAGTCATTTGGAAGCCTGGCATGATAAAGCCAACAATACACTTTGCCATAATTTCTTTGGTAATACGCTGAAAACTATGGAGAAAGTCTATGTTCGACCCCAATATGCTGGATGGAACTCTTTTCAAGAACAAGGAGCCGATCTATTGCACCAAGCTCTTATTGAGGACACTCCATCAATGAAAGCAGTAAAGGATTTGAATGAAATTTTTAAAGAGGAAGTTGCATATGGGGAAAGAATTTAGAAATATAGACATTAAAATACACGGGCAAGTAGCCATTCTTAGGTTTAATCGACCAGAGCAACTGAATGCCATGAACCGAGAAATGATGGATGAGATTATTGCGGGTATCGAGCAGGTGAATCAAACAGAGGATGTTCTTGTAGGTGTCATTACGGGCAATGGAAGAGCATTTATGGCGGGGGCCGACATCAAGGAATATACAAACCAAACACCAGAAGAGTTTCAATCTTTTCAAGAAAAAGGAACCGAATTGTACCGATGTATAGAAGAGGCTCCTAAACCCTGGTTGGCGGCTGTTAATGGGTTTGCTCTTGGGGGCGGTTTTGAAATTGCACTTGCCTGTGATATGATTTTGGCTTCCCAAAGTTCAAAAATGGGGTTGCCCGAAGTGTTCTTAAGTTTGGTTCCAGGAGGAGGAGGAACACAACGGCTGATACAAAAAATAGGAATCAACAGAACCAAAGAAATACTATTTACAGGGGCGCAATTTACATCATCTACGTTTGAGGATTGGGGCATTGTGAACCATGTTTACGAGGATTCAAAGTTTGAAGATGAGGTGTTGGACTTTGCAAATAAATTGGCGCGAAGGCCAACCAAGGCAATAGGGGAGTTAAAAAAACTGGCAAACCTCAGTCTTTCCCCTATCGATTTTAATAAAAAAATAGCTGAGGAGGGGAGAGTTGTACTAGATTTATTTTATCGTGACGAAGCTCAAAAAGCCATTCAAAAATTTATGGCTAAAACCTAACAGATATGATGTTGACATTTTATATGGGAAGTTATACAGAATATCCAATACCAGAGTTTGGAGGCATTGGCAAGGGTATTTATACCGTTCAACTTGATACGGTTACCGGAGCATTGAATCTAGTGCACAGCATTATGGAACGAAATCCTAGCTACCTCGCCGTTGATTCCAACTCTAACTATATATTCTGTGCTACGGAAATCGAAGAGGATAAAGACCCTAAAGTGAAATCTTTCAAGATAAAAAAGGATTTTTCATTGGAATTGATTGATGAGCAGCGTATCATCGGAGGATTTCCATGCCACATTTTGGCCCATAAAGACCATGTTATGGTTGCTTGTTATGCAACAGGCAATATAATTCATTTATTGACAGACGATCATGTGGGTATCAGAAAAGTGGTGAATAATTTTTATCATCACGGCAAGAGTATCAATAGGGAGAGGCAGGAAGGGCCTCATGCCCATCAAACAACGATCCATCCAAACGGGAAGGATATTTATGTTTGTGATTTGGGTATAGATACCATTAAGGCCTATTCCTTTGAAGAAGGAATGGTATTGCCCAATCAAAAGAATGACTGCGTGGTCACGCGCGGTGGTGGTCCTCGACACATGGTCTTTAATAAGGAAGGGACCATAGCATACGTAATCAATGAATTGACGGCAAATATTGGTGTTTTACAATATGCCCAAGGTAAGCTCAAGGAGGTGGCGGTCTACTCCTCATTGCCCGATGATTTTATGGATAAGCCGAGCGCATCAGCCATACGAATGCATCCTAACGGTAAGTTCTTGTATGTCGGCAATCGAGGCTTAGAGGCCATAACAGTATTTAAGGTGACTGGGTCTGAACTCGAGGTTGTCCACATTCAATACACGTATGGGGAAGAACTTCGAGAATTTAATTTGACCCCGGATGGTCTGTGGCTGATTGCGTGTCATCAAAATTCACATGATACAGTTGTATATCAAACAATAGATACAGGTGAATTGGTAGAGCGTTATCGTACCAAAGACATCAAATCACCCTCCTGTATCGTTTTTCCAAATTAGGCGTTGAATAACTAAACCGATTCAGTATGTATGATAAAACAACAAATAAAGGACCTTTGGATGGGTTGATAGTTGCGGATTTCACACAATTGGCGCAAGGTCCTTGGGCTACCCAAATGCTTGGCGATATGGGTGCGGAGGTTATAAAAATAGAACCAATAAAAGGGGATTGGATGCGACATTACTCCTATGGAAACCTGTATCCTGCTGGCGAAAGTATCTCTTTCGTAAGCTTTAACCGAAACAAAAAAAGCATAGCACTTAATCTAAAAGATGGTAAAGGCCTTGAAGCAGCAAAAAAAATCATCCAAAAAGCAGATATTCTTATTGAGAATTTTAGACCAGGGGTGATGGAGCGATTGGGATTGGGATACGAGGACATGTCAGCACTTAACCCCAGATTGATTTATTGTTCCAGTTCTGGATATGGATCATCAGGTCCTTATCTAAAACGTCCTGGACAAGATTTATTGGCTCAGTCCATTAGTGGGGCTCCATCCTTGAATGGTAAAAAGGATGATATTCCAGTGGTAACCGCCGTGGGACAAGCCGACCTTTTGACCAGTCTATTTATCAACCAATCCATATTGGCAGCATTGCAAGCTCGATATACAAGTGGGAAGGGACAAAAGATAGAAGCGAACCTTTTAAGCTCCATCGTAGGATTCCATATTCAAGAAATAACCGCTTTTCTTCACAAAGGGTCAAGTCCTGATCGCAGTGAAAGTGGAATTCCCAATCCGTGGGTAGGGGCACCATACGGATTGTACCATACCCAGGATGGTTATATAGCCATCGGAATGAACTCTGTACAAAAATTAGCTCGAGTAATGGGGCTGGAAAAGTATAATTCTGAAGCGTTCATCTCAAACAATATCATTGAGAACCGTGATCAAATTCGGTTTGATTTTGGTGCTGTTTTCAAGACAAAGGCAACATGGGAATGGTTGGATCTATTGCTGGAGGAGGATATATGGTGCTCGCAGGTAAACACTTTGGACGATATGGTGAATGATCCACAAATCAAGCACAATAAAATGATAATAGAAATAGATCATCCTTCAATCGGTAAGGTCAGAACAACTGGTTTTCCGGTCTCGTTCAGTGAAACTCCACAAAGGATTTACCGACCCTCGCCCAGATTAAATGAGAATGCTGAAGAAATTCTTAGGGACTTTTGCGGTTATGAAGCCGATGACATCACAAAATTTTTAAAACAAAAAGCGCAGCTATGAAATTAGGATTCGGATTATACAAACATATGCTCAATTCGCAGCACTACCAATTTGCCAAACAGTGTGGAGCTACCCATTTGGTGATACATATGGTCGATTATTTTGGTCACAACGATAAGAGTGCAGATCAACCTATTGGGGGCTCCAGTGGATGGGGAAAAGCAGGAAAACAGGACGAGATATGGAGCTATGAGGAGCTAAAAGCCATCAAGGAGGAAATCAATGCACATGGACTTGAATTGGAGGCCATTGAAAATTTTGATCCAGCACATTGGTACGATGTTCTTTTGGGGGGACCTAAACGAGACGAGCAGCTTGAAAATCTAAAGCAGTTGATCAGAAACGTTGGCCAGGCCGGTATTCCAGTATTTGGGTATAATTTTTCACTTGCAGGGGTGTCATCAAGAAATATTGGCCCATATGCAAGAGGTGGGGCGGTCTCTGTTGGAATGGAAGGAGCTGTTGATCAAACCCCTATACCGAATGGGATGGTATGGAACATGGTCTATGACGAGAATGCAAAGGAAGGGAACCTACCTGAGACAACCCATCAAGAATTATGGGACAGGTTAGCGTATTTCTTGGATGCAATGGTCCCTGTGGCTGAAGAGGCTGGGGTACAGCTGGCTGCCCATCCCGATGACCCTCCCATGCCCTTTGTTAGAAAATCACCGAGACTGGTATTTCAACCGGATATGTATCAAAGGTTAATCGAATTGAAACCAAGCCCGAACAATGGACTGGAGTTCTGTTTGGGATCAATAGCAGAAATGACGGAAGGGGATGTTTACGAGGCAACAGACCAGTATACCAAGCAGAACAAGGTATCCTACATCCATTTTAGAAATGTAAAGGGTAAGGTACCCAACTATAAGGAAGTGTTTGTCGACGAAGGGGACATTGATATGTTCAAGATTTTACGGATTCTAAAAAAGAACAATTTCAATGGCGTGCTCATACCAGACCATACTCCGCAAATGAACTGTGGTGCTCCGTGGTACGCAGGAATGTCCTATGCCATGGGATATATGAAAGCAGCACTGGCCATGGTAAAGAACGAATGATACCGTTGACACGATAAGCACAAATTAACAATAACTGTAAGAAAACTAGCAGACTATGAAAAAGGTTATAATTTCCATTGTACTTGTAGTATCATTTATGGGTCTACATCCGTTGACAGCACAAGAAACCCTAAATGTTGAGGTGGACACTTATGAGCTCCTCAAGTCACTGTCACAGTCAAAATTGGCAGACGGTCACATTCTGTTGTTCAACACCACGCATGAAGATATTGCTTGGTTGGATGAACCTGAAATTTGTAAAATTGACCGGGATGAAAAATGGTTGACCCCATATATTGAAAAGCTAAGGGAAGCTCCCGACTTTAAAATGGATATAGAACAATCTTCCATTGTCATGGAATACCTTCACCGGCATCCCGAAGAAAGAGAAGCCTTTATTGATTTTATTGACCAAGGAAGGATAGGGATTGGTGGTGCCTACGTTCAGGCATACGAAGGGATGTATTCAGGAGAATCACTTGCCAGGCAATTCTATTGGGGCGCAAAGTGGATGGAAGATAACCTTAATGGATACCAAGCCTCCACGTACTACAATGTTGACGTACCGGGCCGAACGATGCAAATGCCTCAATTAGCAAAAAAGGCTGGAGTGGAAAACTTTGTTTTTAGTAGACATATCAAGGGATTGTTCTACTGGGAGTCACCTGATGGTTCACGAGTAACATGCTATAGTCCGGGGAATCATTATATGGATTTTTACAACCTTTTGGGAATGCAAGATGAAGAAGGCATACAAAAAATGGCCAGAGATGCTGTGGATTGGTACACCTTATATAACAACTTGCCAACGAAAAACCCTGTAATGCCCGTTATGCTTAATTATGAGTTCATTTGGGACCAGACCCCTGTGGAAAATTTAGAGCCATTTATTAAAAAGTGGAACGGGATTCAGTACATAACAGCTGCTGGTAGAAAAAAAATTAAGATCAACTTGCCAAAGATAATCCATTCAACCGCTGATGAATTCTTTGAAAAAGTGGAAAAGACAACCCTTCCAGAGAAGGTAATCAAAGGAGAGCGTCCCAATATGTGGGTCTATATACATGGAGCATCCCATCAGCAAGCTTTAAAGGCCAGTAGGGAAGGGGATATTTTACTAACCCAGGCAGAAAAGTTTGCCACAATCAATGCGCTTTTGGATGGAAGCTTTGACAAGTATCCTGCCGAAAAGCTAAAAAGAGCCTGGGAGGCAAAGATTTATCCCGATCATGGATGGGGTGGTAAAGGAGGGGATGTCACCGATCGTACATTTTTACAAAAATTCATTTATGCGAGGTCTGAGGCCAACAGCGTGCTCGAATCATCAATTACAGATATTGCTGGAAGGATTGAACATGGTGATCAAAAGGGAATACCTATTGTGGTTTTCAATAGTTTAAGTTGGAATCGAAGCGGTATCGTGAATTTTGATATCAAGTTCGATCAGGCTAAGGCCTATGGGTTCAAACTATTCAACAGCTTGAATAAAGCGATTCCGTTTCAAAAATCACACGTGGAACGTTACCCTGACAATTCGATTAAATCCGTAAGAATAAATTTTGAGGCCCAAAAAGTGCCATCCATTGGATTTGAAACATTCTATATGGAACTATCAGAAGATGAACGTTCTATAGTGTCTACTGATTTTGATAATACCATTGAGAATGCTTACTATCGATTGCGCTTTGGTGACGGTGGTTTGGAAGGAATCTTCGATAAGGAGCTTGGCGTTGAACTTATAGACTCACGTAAATTCAAAGCGGGGGAGATTTTTGCTTTGAACTCCGTGGGAAACGGAGCTGGGGAATTCTCCGAGGTGCAGCAGCCGGATACCAAATTCTTTGATAGACTGTCAACGTCCAAAACCAAGTGGTCCATTCAGGAAGAAGGGCCTGTGTTCACATCGATTGTAATGCGACAGCCCATGCAAGATGCCATTGTTGAAATGAAAGTCAAACTCTACCATACTACAAAGAAAATTGATTTTGATGTGGATCTTTTGAATTGGAACGGTACCATGTTCCGTGAATTCAGAATCGCCTTCCCACTTGATCTTGACAACGGAAAGGTGACGTACGAAGTCCCTTTTGGTGCAGTAACTGTAGGTGAGGATGAGTTGGAAGGAACGGGAGGTGAATTTTATAAAGGGGAAGTCAACAAAATACGTCCAAGAGCCATCGGTAATTGGATTTCAGCCAGTGATTCGGATTATGGCGTGACCATTGCTTCCTCAGTCGTCACCGCTGATTGGCAAGACCCTACCGATTCTTTGAGCCAAAAAACAATATTACAGCCCATTCTGTTGGCCTCTAGAAAGAGTTGTCATCATGAAGGCAACGATTACCATCAAACCGGTGACCACAGTTTTTCGTTCAGTCTGACATCCCACAAGCCAGGGTGGAGGAACGGACGTCAATTTGGAACAGCCCATAACGAAAAATTTCAAAAGGTAGTGGATCCTGTTCGGTATAGGATAGGTGTACTGCCCAACAAGCAAAGCTTCTTTAGTGTCAGCGACAGTAATTTGGTTATCAGCACCTTAAAGAAAGCAGAGGATGATAATAAAGTTGTTATGAGGATTTTTGAGGCCGATGGACAGGATTCCGAAGCCAAAATCAATGTTTTCAATACCGTGGACCGGGCATGGCGTACCTCTTTGATAGAAAAAACAGAAAGTGAATTAAGGGCGAAGGACAACACCATTTCCATAGAAGTGGGGCATAACGCCATTGAGACCTTAAAATTTAAATAATGAAGCAAAACCCAATACAGTCATGAAAAGAAGAAAATTTGTAAAGGCAACAGGTAGTTACAGCATTTTGCTAGCGGCTGCTGGTGCTCTTACGGCTTGCGGAGCATCAACAAACGGGAAAGACGAGGACAAGGAACTCTTGGAGCAATCCATCAAAGCTTTCAAAAGATTTTCAGAGGTATGGGATTTCCAAGACTTTTGGAAACGAGGCAACACTTTTGATGCTTGTCTGGTCTTTGTTTCAGCAATGGTTCAAAGATGGCCAGACAATG
Source organism: Aestuariivivens insulae (assembly GCF_022662195.1). Taxonomy (GTDB): domain Bacteria; phylum Bacteroidota; class Bacteroidia; order Flavobacteriales; family Flavobacteriaceae; genus Aestuariivivens; species Aestuariivivens insulae. The sequence goes on from NZ_JAKMCS010000001.1 coordinate 74,367, forward strand.
ACGAAGTCAATGTAATTCAAGACCAAGTTCGCAACATGTTGGAAGAAAATCTTTCCTTCTTTGCCAGCTATGACCCTGGGACCCTATGGGCGGATGATTTTGGTTGGTGGGGCTTAATGGGGCTCAACGCGCGCAAACATTTGCTCAATATGGGGGACAAGGAACTTGCCGACAAATATTTGAAACTCTCGGTGGATTTATGTTGGGAATATAAAAAGAAGACCGCCTATGACCATTCCGAGACAGGAAACCCCGTGCCGCATGGATGCAGGAACGGTGATGCCAATGGCGATAGCAAGGGGGTAAAAAATACTGTTACGAACGTACTGCTGTTCCTTCTTTCTTCACGGATTTATCGTTTAACACTCACTGAAGGGATGGAGGACAACGATAAGTATCTTGAAATGGCCTACAAACAATGGAAATGGTTTGATCAGTGGTTTAAGTTAAAGGAGTATGAATATTTAAAAGAGATATCCGCTTCAGCTGCTATGGTACAAGAGCGACCGATGGCATTTTTTGAGGGTTCTGATTATCAGGAAAAAATACATCCGCCATGGGCAGAAGGTTGGGTATGGTCAGGGGATCAAGGGATGTTAATAGCGGCATTGACCGATATGTACGGGCTGAGCTCACATCTTGGCTCCTATATCGGAAGGAATCGTCTTGACCCGGAATTCAATGAAATGGACTTCAGAGCCCGGATTAACTCCATAATTCAAAAATTGGGTAATGGCGTCAAGAAAGCACTTGTAGGAAATAGTGACCATATTATTAGAGAAGCCCCATGCCTGTCAAGTTTTGGACCACAACACGGCAATGATTATGTTGCGGGACGGGGTATCCTTCTTCGGTATATCAGTGCGGATGAAGAGAGAAAGATGACGGGAATCGACTGGAACCTGCCCATACAGAAGACATTGGAGGCCGTGTGGAATACCAGGGATATATCCAACAATCAATTTTCCGCTGAGTTTACGACAGTTGATGCAGACAAGAAATATATAGAGCAGTTTCGAGAATTATGGGGGCTCGCAGATAATGTACATACTTGGGACCTGGATAAAATGCAAGAAAAGAATAGATTGGGAGTTTGCCAAGCTATTGGATTGGACATACTTGGGGCGGCAATAAAAATGAAGTGACCTGTTTTGAGCCAATCGTTCAGGGGCTAACAAAGAAAAAATAAACTGATACAAAGAATTTTATTATGAAAAGAGTTGTGACATTTGGGGAGATAATGCTACGATTGGCACCTCCTGGATTTTTAAGGTTTTCACAGACAATTTCGTTTGATGCGGTATATGGTGGGGGAGAATCCAATGTGGCTGTATCCTTGGCCAATTATGGGGTCCCCGTGGACTTTGTGACTCGCCTTCCCAAGAACGATATTGGGGAGTGTGCACTCATGGAGATGCGCAAGCGTGGTGTGGGCACTGATAAAATCATCTATGGAGGTGATAGACTGGGCATCTATTTTTTGGAGACCGGAGCAGTTTCGCGCGGCAGTAAAGTGGTATATGATCGCGCACATTCGGCCATAGCCGAGATAGAAAAGGGCATGGTGGACTGGAATTCTGTATTTAAGGATGTGGAATGGTTCCACTGGACTGGAATTACGCCTGCCATTTCACAAGGTGCTGCGGATGCATGCTTGGAGGCCGTAAAAGCGGCCAGTGATATGGGTGTGACCATATCTACAGACCTTAATTATAGGGCAAAACTTTGGAACTATTGTGATGAATCCAAACGAGAGGAAATCATGTCCGAGCTAACTTCTCATTGTGATATTGTTCTGGGTAACGAAGAGGATGCCGAAAAGCACTTCGGTATAAAACCTGAAGGATTGGACATTACCACCCAGGGTGAGCATGTAAAGGCAGAGGCATTCCTATCGGTCTGTGAGCAAATGATGAAAAGGTTTCCTAGGGCTAAAAAAGTGATTACTACCTTAAGAGGTTCTCTCTCAGCTTCCCATAACACTTGGGCAGGGGTTCTATACGATGGGGAGACGATGTACAAGTCACCCGAATACCAGATAACACACATTGTGGACCGCGTAGGAGGAGGTGATTCCTTCATGGGCGGATTGATATATGGATTGCTCAAATACCCTGAGGATGACCAAAATGCATTGAACTTTGCGGTAGCGGCTTCCTGCTTGAAACATACGATAAAAGGGGATGCTAATTTGGTGACAGTTGCCGAAGTGGAAAAATTAATGGGCGGAGACGCTTCTGGACGGGTAGCCCGATAAAAAACTAAATTGAGACTATGGCACAATTTTCAAGAATTGATGTAGTAAATACAATGAGGGATACGGGAATGGTCCCCCTTTTTTACCATCCCGATATCGAATTGGGCAAAAAAGTGCTTAAAGCTTGCTATGATGGCGGAGCACGTTTAATGGAGTTTACCGCAAGAGGCGATTATGCCTTTGAGGTATTTGCTGAACTCAATAAATATGCGATGAAGGAACTTCCGGGAATGATCATGGGAGTGGGTTCCATAACCGATGCCGCTGCCGCTAGCTTGTTCATGCAGATGGGAGCCAATTTTATTGTGACGCCCTCATTTAGGGAAGATATCGCAATAGTTTGCAATAGGCGCAAGGTCCTTTGGACCCCTGGTTGTGGATCCTTGACAGAAATAAATGCTGCGGAGGAATTAGGTTGTGAAATGGTAAAGTTGTTTCCTGGATCTACCTATGGGCCGAGTTTTGTAAAAGCGATTAAAGGTCCTCAACCATGGACATGTGTTATGCCAACAGGAGGGGTAAGTACAGAAAGGGAAAACCTTGAGGCTTGGTTTGCTTCGGGTGTCACCTGTGTTGGAATAGGTTCTAAGTTGATATCTAAAGAACTTTTGGAACATGAGGACTATGAGTCAATGAAAAATGCAGTACGAAAAGTTCTGGATACCATTGCTCTGGTAAAAAAATGAAAAAAGAGCCTCAATACGGTCAAACATATGGCTATCAGTAATTTAGTTTAGTTTTTAGTTGGAGGGAACTGGCCCGAAAAAATTTGGGTCGGTTTCCTACTAAACCTCATTAATGAATTGAGATGATATGGGTGAACTTCTTCAAAGTCAATAAACGCTTATCAGAAGATTCAAATTATGTTGTCGTTTTATCGATTTTATCCATTGTTGAATGAATATTAACAAAATTCACTTCTTTTTTCTCAATGGAACAAAAATGTTGGCATATTTAAGAAGATTTATGAAAAATCAGGGTTCCGGATGTGGATAAAATACCTAGTCATCGATAACCTAAAAGAATAAACAAAAAGTAGAAATGCAGATAATAGAAAATGCAAAGATATACGACGCCATTATTGTGGGGTCTGGAGCAGGAGGAGGTATGGCTGCAAAAACCTTGGCTGATGCTGGTTTAAACATTGCCATCGTAGAAGCTGGACCTTTTTTTGATCCTGCGGATCCTAAGCAGCAAACACAGTTAAAGTGGTCGTGGGAATCCGAAAGAAGAGGAAAGGCTACACGTTTCAGGCCTTTTGGTGATTTTGATGCCGCCTATGGAGGGTGGGATATAGAAGGTGAGCCCTATACGCACAAAGAAGGTACCAAGTTTGATTGGTTTAGATCCCATATGTTAGGGGGGAGAACCAATCATTGGGGACGTATTTCATTACGTTTCGGCCCTGATGATTTTAAGCATAAGAGCATTGATGGGTACGGCGATGACTGGCCCATTGGGTATGATGATGTAAAGCCTTACTACGATAAGGTGGATAAATTGATAGGGGTTTTTGGAACCAATGAGGGGCTTCGAAACGATCCTGATGGTTATTTTCTTCCTCCTCCCAAACCACGATTGCATGAGCTTTTCTATATCAAGGGCGCGCGCAAATCCGGGGTTCCCGTGTATCCTTCTCGGATGTCCATGTTGACCAAACGGATAAATGACCAAAGGGGAGTATGTTTTTATTGTGGCCAGTGCAATAGGGCATGTCAAGTATATGCTGATTTCTCAGCAGGTACATGTCTTATATTTCCAGCTCAAAAGAGCAGGGGACAGGTAGATCTTTTTGTAAACAGTGTGGTTCGCGAGGTGACAACGGATGATGAAGGAAGGGCCACAGGAGTATCCTATATCAACAAGGAAGACCGTAAGGAGTACCAACTTAAGGGAAGAACGGTCATTTTAGCCGCCTCGGCATGCAGTACTGCTAGAATCCTTCTTAATTCAAAGAGCGAACAGCATCCCAATGGATTGGGGAACAGTAGTGATCATGTGGGAAAATATCTTCATGATTCAACTGGTGCGGATAGAGCGGCGTTTATTCCCGACCTAATGAACAGGAAAGTTTCCTATAATGAGGATGGGGTTGGTGGCATGCATGTTTACTCACCATGGTGGGGCGATAATTCCAAATTGGATTTTCCAAGGGGTTATCACCTTGAAATCTGGGGCGGAATGGGTATGCCAAGTTATGGATTTGGTTTCAATGTAAACGACTTTAACAAATTCTTCGGGACTAAAGTAGGCGGGTATGGCGACATGCTTCGTAGTGACGCCAAAAAATATTATGGAGCCGTGGTGGGTGTTTCCGCAAGAGGGGAATCCGTTGCGCGAAAGGACAATTATTGTGAAATCGATCCTTCCGTGGTCGATGAATGGGGCATTCCTGTGCTAAGATTCCGCTACAAATGGTCCGATTTGGAAAGAAACCAAGCTCGACATGCACACGATACTTTCGAAGAGATCTTGACCAATATGGGGGGAGAGTTATTGGGAACTAAACCTGGACGGGAACAAGACTATGGTTTACACACTCCTGGACGTATCATTCACGAAGTTGGAACCACCCGCATGGGCGACGACCCAAAGACTTCGGTAACCAACAAATATCAGCAGTTGCATGATGTGGACAATGTGTTCATCGTGGATGCAGGAGTATTCACATCACAAGCTGACAAAAACTGTACCTGGACTATCTTGGCACTTTCGTGGCGGGCTTCCGATTACATTGTAGATCAACTCAAAAAACAAAATATATAGATTATGGACAGAAGAAAAAGTTTGAAATCGATTGTTTTGGGTTCTGTCGCTACAGGACTACTGGCAAATGGCTGTAAGCCAGAAAATGATGAAACTTTACCAATAAAAAAAGCCGTCCATGATCCCGTAAAGTGGCGTACCGAATATGAAAATCAGGAATTGGCCGATATCAAGGAGGAAGGCAGTTTTTTCAATGAATACCAAAAAGAAACTATGGCTGTGCTTTGTGATATGATTTTGCCTTCAAGCGATCAGTTCAAAGGAGCCTCCGATGCCAATGTGGTAGACTTCATTGATTTCATGGCAAGGGATTATGATTCGGAAAGTATACAAACGACATTATTGGGAGGTTTAATGTGGTTGGACCATGAAGCCAATATTAAGTGTGGTACAAGCTTTAAAATGGCCTCTGAAGCACAACGTAAGTCAATATTGGATGGAATTGCATATTATGACCCAGAAGTTTCGGAACGAGATCGTCCTTTTGAGGTAAACTTCTTTACCCTGGTGCGTAATCTTACAATGACGGGATTCTACACATCTAAAATTGGTATCGAGGAATTGGGCTATAAAGGAAATATGCCTAACGTTTGGGACGGAGTCCCTCAGGATGTCTTGGATCAACATGGGGTTTCCTATGAGCCGGAATGGTTGGCCAAATGTGTTGATCAAAGCAAAAGAAATGTTATAGCCAAATGGGATGAGAATGGAAATCTGATCAGCTAAAATGGTTTTTCTGATTTTCGACATTCTTGAATCTCTTCTGTCATAGTCTGTCGGGTTAAATTATAACTCTCTCAGAATCCGGTGAACAAATGGAAAGGTAAAAGAATCGAACCTTAGATGAATTTAATATTATGAGAATTACAGTATTAATGGTTTTTATGTTGATTATCTCGGGGTGTAGAGGTAAAAACCATCCCGATAATAATCAACAAATGCAGGAAATCCAACCCAAAGGTGCGGACAACATTGCCTATCAATGGAGCGAAATGGCCATCACCGCCACCGCAAACGATACTGAAATGTTCAAGCCAAGGCCTACGATTACCTCTAGGTTTTTGGGATTGATTTTTGTTTCCATCTTTGATGCGTGGTCCAGATATGATGAAAAAGCAATTCCGGTCTATCTTGATGGTGTGGAAAGACGCCCTTCGGATGAGCAAACTCTTAAGAACAAGGAAATCGCCATTAGCTATGCCGCTTACAGGGCCATGAATGAATATTATTATTCAGACCAAGAGCTTTTTACCAATTTTATGGTGGAGCTGGGCCTCGACCCAAACAACGAATCTTTGGACCCGACCACACCCGAAGGGATTGGAAACTTGGCAGCAAAAGCGGTCATTGAAGCCAGAAAAGGTGATGGAGCCAATCAATATGGAGAGGAAGAAGGTTCCAATGGTGAGCCTTATTTTGATTATACCGGGTACGAGCCTGTAAACCCCGTAGATCAAAACAATGACCCCAACCGTTGGCAGCCCAAATATTTCTCTGACGGAAAAGGTGGAAAATTTGCCCCTGGATGTCTCACTCCTTTTTGGGACAAGGTAGAGCCTATTTCCTTAAAATCCGGAGACCAGTTCCGACCAGGTCCTCCTCCAAAAATAGGGTCCAAACAATTGGAGGAAGAGGTAAAGGAAGTCATTGAAATGCAGGCCAACCTTACCGATGAGCAAAAAGCATTGGTGGAGTTTATGCGTGATGGACCTCAATCTGTACAGCAGGCAGGGCACTGGTTAAAATTTGCCCAAGAAGTATCCATTAGAGATGACCATACGCTCGATGAAGACGTGAAAATGTTCTTCTACAACCAAGTTGTGGCCATGGATGCATTTATCGCTTCATGGGACAGTAAAATGTACTATGATTTTGCCCGGCCTTTTGCCTTGGTTCATGAATACTATGACCAACAAAAGATAAAGGCATGGGGTGGCGTTGGCAAAGGCATGGTAGAGATGGATGGCAACCAATGGAGACCGTATTCGCCTGACACCTTTTTATGTCCTCCCTTCCCAAGTTATACCTCAGGACATAGCACCATTAGTGGCGGATGCGCCGAAGCTTTGAAACTATGGACGGGAAGCGATGAGTTTGGATCTGAAGTGGAATTGGTTGCAGGTGCCATGACAGAACCAGACAACTTGGGGGATACCGTAACATTAAAATTCCCAACCTTTAGTAAAACCGCGGAAATGGCCGGGATATCGAGAGTATTGGGCGGCTATCACATTCAAGCGGATAATATTGCTGGTTTGGAACTGGGACGTGATGTGGCCCGAGAGGCTTGGCAGTTTTACCAATATCATTTAGGAGTGAACTAGATTCCAATAGTTCTGTCAATCTGTAACAAAGGTTTTATCCTATATGCCACTAGCATCAGATTCATTAAATATGGAAACAAAAAACACTGTTTTCATAAAGCCTTTGGAAACCGTAAAAACTTTATTAATCAATTCAGGATAATTGAAATCAGCAACTATAGTTAAAATAAATTAATCATTGGATAATAATACGTTAAATATTTGCGGTAATACATCTTAATTTTAGCTATTGATTTGCTTACTGGTAAACAGATATACTCTATTTAAAGTATTGATATTTCAGTGAGATTGGGCTAAACTTAACCTAAGTCAATAGCCCGTCCCGTCAAAAATGAATTCACTAACTGTAGTTAAAGCATAACAGGACAATAATATGATTGAAACAATAAAAGCATTACCGCTAACCTTCTTTTTGTTGTGTTTGGTACTGCTATCATATAATTGTAAGCATAGTCCAAGCACAAAGAATAAAATTGAAGATATAATTCCTTCACTAGATGAAGTTTCGGGCATTTGGATGTCAACCGATACCATGGCTATTGAACCTTCAATTCGTAATTTTCGTGGAATGGCTTTACTCAATAGGGATATTACATCAGTAAGTTGGTTTGTTTCGGCCCCATATTCAGGTGGACATCACACTGGAACCTTGAAAATAAATGACAAAACACCGGAAGCTACATTGTTTCGTTGGCAACCCTATCAGGCACTTAGGAAAGGAATGATTGATAGTTTGTCCATAGGTAGCTCCACACGAATGATGGTAGAAGACGATGCTATTCTCTGGGCAGTTGAAATCAAAAATAAACACAAGACAAGAAAAAGGGTTCATGTCGATTTGGACATGATAGGATATATCAGTCAATATAACGAAGGTGATTGGAAATGGTGGTATCCATATCCAGACTGGAACGGAGAAAGGACAGAAGAGCGGAATCCGAAATTAGATAGCATGCGTTTGCAAATTCCAGAGGATTCTTATAAGAATACAAAGGGATGGCCGACCGATGAAGAAGTATTGAACTCCAAGCACTATAAGGCCACTATTCAAAACCAGGCAATTCTTATTCAGGACAAAAACACACCTGCAGTAAGTGCCTTCAGCTTGGTGACAAAACCAGATGCTATTCAATCCATGAACTCAGGAGGTAAAGCCACATGGAACTTTGAATTGGATCCTGGAGAATCAAAAGTAATCAAGTATTTTATGACCTATGGGGATAATATAGATTATATGATGGGTAAGGTTGATGAGTGGTCTCTACATTTTGATCAATCATTTAATGCCATCAAAAACGAGTGGGAGAAGAAATGGCAGCAATTGTTCACGCCCAATAATGCTTTGGTTTCAGGTAGTTTTCCTATTTTGGAGACCACCGATCAAGAGGTGAAAAGAGTGTATTATATGGGGCCATTGACGATGTTATATTTGCTCAATACCAATTTGAAGCAGCATGAAAGAGTTTATTTGACTGGTGGTCCCCGATGGGGTGCAACCACCACTTTTTTTTGGGATATTGCAATTTGGTCGGATTTGTGGGCACTCGTCGACCCAAAGATGATGAAAGAACATATCAAGTCTTGGATAAAGATAGATCCCAATCTTTCCTATGGGCAAGATAATCTAAACGGTAACGGGGTTGGAAATGGATATTCTGCCAATTATTGGTGCCTGTTCAAAATCATACGGGACTATTTGGTGACAACTGGAGATTATACGTTTTTGGATGAGGTGATTGGAGGTAAAACCTTGTTACAGCATATGGAGGAATATGCCTTGAATTGGCAAAATCTTTCTAACTATGGTCAACCTGGATACGAAAGCGAATTGTACAAACTGGCTGATTTTGGCCCAGATGCGTGGAATCTGTTAGAATGTGTCCCAACATACAAACATATAGTCCCTTCATTTAATATAGGGTATGTATGGATGATGCGGGAGACTGCTAAAATCCATAAACAAAGGGGGAATGAAGAAAAGGCTGATAAATTGGAGATACTTGCAAATGAGATGACCGAAGATATTCTTCAATTATATGCGGGCAATGGTGCTTGGAACAGTCTTTACCCCAACAATAAAAAAGTGGAGGTTCGCCACGTATTGGATTTTATTTATTTTGGAAAGTTCCTTGCAGACGATGTAAGTCCGGATATCAAAAAGGAAATGATGGATTTCTTCAATAGGGAATTGCGAACCAACAATTGGATGAGGGCCCAGTCATTAAATGACATCGCTGCGGATTTTTCCGACCGCCCCGACCATGGGCCATTGGGGAGTTTCGATGGATGGATTCCAGAAGCAATGGATGCTATGGATAAAATGGGTTATACGGAGGCCGCTTTGAGGTTTTATAGGGACATTGAACCTGTGACATACGAAGGTGGTTGGGCGCAGGCCAGAGAATTATGGGGAGAAAATAAATTGAATAAATTGGCCAGAGTACGCATTGCTGAACGTGGGTGGAACAATAGAGAGAGTTCATCCGGAATTGGGATATCCCAAGCTGTTATTAGAAACTTCTTTGGCTTTAACCCGCAGTTTGATGGTAAAATTATTGAGGATAAAAAAAGATGGCCATTTAATGGAGAAAGTGAGTTGCATCATGTATACTATAGAGGAGCCTATTATACCATTAAATTTAAGGATGGCAAGCCGGTACTCTTTCCTGAATCACATTAAATTGACTTTACAATCAATGTGCGGTAAAATCAGGGTAGATCGCCTTGCCAAGTTATTGATCTTAAGTATAGCATGTATAATCTGTTAGAGCAACAAATAGAACTGATTGATTAGAAATGAATAATAGCTACAGTTTAACTAATATTTTGGAGGGCTCCGCACCTTAAATGTTCCAATGGTGCTTCATTTGAAAAAAATCAAAATTGTATTTGTTTAGAATATCACAAATCCTATATTTGCAGTGCGAAGTTATTTTGACATAAATTAAATGATATATAAGTTCACAAATCGTCAACATGAGATGTGAACTCTGGTGATGGGGCCAATTTTATAGGGTCTAAGCGTATATGGTTCGAGTCCCGTCCAGACCGCAAGATTGCAAAGAAGCTTCAACGCAGGTTGAGGCTTTTTTTAGCTAAAATTTAGTTGTGTTGTTTGATAAGCCTTAGGGTTTGTCAATGTATGGTTGAGATGCTGAATATAAATTCAGTGCTAGCCAATGGAAAGCTTTCCTTTTTTCTGTGAAGAAAATTGGGATGCTTTTTTGTTTTGGGGGTTTCAATTTGGTTAACGAGGGTCGTCACTAATTTTGTACTTAATCATCTCTTGGTTTTCATGGTAGTAAATGTTGAAACCGATTCCAAAATACAAGGAATCTCCATTACCCCAAACGGCATGTTTCCCTGCTTTAAAAAGCATTGGTGTTTTTTCCGTCCAAGTCTTAGTGTTTAAATTATAGGCATATAAATTGAAAACAGGTTGAGAAGCATACTCGAACCCTCCGCTTAAGTAAAGTACATCGTTATACACGTATAAATTATTTTTGTAATGATATTTTATGTCCTTTGGAAAGCCAATATCTTCCCACGAATTGTTTGCAGTATTAAATACTTGGATGTTTTGGTCTCTTGGGTCAAAATATATCTTCCCATCATGATAGTATAGTGCGTCTCCAAGGGCACTACTTCTTATAGGGTAGTTTGGTTGACTTGGAGTTTCAATAGTATGATCTAATAAATTATACTTAATAAATGATGTCACATAGCCTTCCGATTGATCTTCAATAAAAAGAAAGGCTTCGTTCTCGGAGGTTACAAAAGAAAATAAAATATAAGTGTTGTCGTTGCCTAGAGATAATTCTATTGGCGTTTCCCATGTTTTTTGTATCATGTCATATACAAGAAGGTTGTTTCCATATGGGATGTAGATTTTATTGTCAACCGTGGATATGTATTTGTTGCCATTGGAGTTTGTATAACCGCCGTAAGGAAAGCTAGGCTCATAAGTTTCCCAAATGGAATTGAGTTCATTAAACTGAAATATACCATAATGGTTGAAGAAGTAAAGTTTTCCGTTAAATTCGAAATGCGTGCTGCTAGTGTGGAATTGACTATGAAGTTGATAATTTTCTAATCTAGAATAAGGTTCAATTCCGTTAATTGAACCAACGTTTATAACTTCTGGTCCATAGTGGATGGTCACAGGCATGTTCTGTTTTAGTGGTGTGTGGTAGGGGAGCTTAAAACTAACCTGGTTTTTTGATGCGTGAATAATATCGCACCAAATACCATCCACCTTTAAGGTATAGCCATATTTGTTTTCTAGATTATTTCCATTTATGGTAAATATATCTAATTCTCTAACACCCGAAGTCATGGAAAGTCCGGTTGTTGTTATTGCCTTTATGTTAAAGGTGATTTCATTTGAAAATTGCCCTCCAGTTTTAACTTTTAAAGTATGAACACCAGAAGGTATATTTTCAGGAATTCGAAATCTTATATTTTTATTATAACTAGTATAAGCTGATGTGCCTGGGTTTTCAATTAACTCATCATCAATATATACACCACATACTCTATTGTAGCCAAAATCCAATCCAGTTAATTCAATGTATTCACCATGTAAAAAGGAACTTCCGTTAATGGAATTAATTGTTGGAGCATAAATGCCTATATCATGATTATCCGAACCATAACTGGATTCAATGTTGATATTTAAAACACCAGTGCCGTTAAAAATATAATAGGAATATAATTTGTCGGTTTCTAACCAATCAGTTAGGGGTAGACTTATATTGCCTTCACTATCAACATTTGTAAAGGTATTGCCATATCTAAGTGATACTCCACCAACAGTTATGTTGCCACTAGATCCTGCAATAAAATATTTTGTTTTTAATGTTACTGTATCATTGGCTAAATGATAATTAGGTTTATCAACAGAAAGTATTTCTGGAGGTAACATGGTGATATCTTCAATAATTTCAAAACTACCAGATTTTAACACTAATTTAGGGGAAGGATCTTCAAAATACTTATCAATAATGACTTTAACTTCACCAATTGATGAACTTAATATTCTTTGGGATTTTCCACCTACTAATACATCCAGTGCTTTGTTTGGTTGTAATAAATAGTTGCCCTTAATGGTAAGTGTGTCGAGAAACCCAGTGTTTCTTTTGTCTATCTCTATTATGTTAGGAGATGTACTTTGGTAAAAACTTTTCTTTTCAATAATGGTATCGAGCACTTTTATTTTTAGATCAAGTAATCCGCTAGGTAACCCTTCGGGTATTGTTATTTCTAATTTATCAATATCTAAGCGTTGCTTGTTTATTTGTGTTTCTACATCATTAATCCATACGGTACTTATTTGGGAATGGAAATTTTTACCATAAATAAAATAATTATCGTCAACATATGCTTCGGTAGAAGAGATTGAATCTAAAAAAGGAGGGTTAATTATAAATAAACTTTCAATAAGGGTGTCTACACCGCAATTTTTTAACGTAGGTTCCAGTTTGGATTTATTAATATTTGGCGAAACTATAGCTTTGATAAGACTATCTGATTCGAATATAACGTTTTGGTAACTTTCCCCTAAAAGAAATCTAGTCGGGCTGTCTGGAAGTGATAAACAAAAATTTTCTCCTTTTATAGAAATTGTATCATAAACAAATCCCTTTTTTGGAGTAAAATCTTTGATTTTAATGTTTATATCGATATTACTAATAAAATCAAGTGTGTCTCCATGGATTATTTGATTTTGAACTTGGGTATATGGAAATACCTTATACGTTTCTCCTTTTACAATGCCAGAACTAATTATGGTTTCAAAACTACTAGCTTTTAATTCTCCTTGTTCAACTTTCTTAACTAGTAAATTTTCATGTAGAACAAAAACGCCATGACTTTCAAAAGCTATATTATTGTAGCCTTGAATATTAAGCTGGGTTTTTGTTTTTACACCACTTTCAGTATTGTCTTCAATAGAAAATGAGGTTATTTCCACTTTCTTATAGACTTCTTTGGTGTTGGAATCATCTACTTGGCAGGAAATAAAAAAAATAAACAGTACTAATAATGGATTTCTAAGCATAGGATTTTTCTTCTTAAACAAAGCTAATTTATTTTTTGATATTTTAAACTTTAACAAATGAAAAACAACATTTTGTTTTCAATTAATAAAAGTAAACTCAACAGTAAAAAAGCAATAGTCTACATAGGTCTAACAAAAATGTTTCAGTAAATGTTTTTATACAGTAAAAGGGTAGGAAAAGATATAATAGAAAGAAAAGGTCCGATAGTCATATGTTATGAGTTTCTTTATTGTTTCATTGTTATTTAACAAGTCTAAATATATTCAACGCAAGTTGAGGCTTTTTTTAGCTAAAGATTAGTTGTGTTGTTTGGTAAGCCTTAGGGTTTATCAATGTATGGTTGAGATGTTTTTTTGTTTTTTAGCATTTTGTAATTGGATCATTTCTTTAATTAAGGTGTCCAATAAGGTGTGCTTTAAATCTTAAAAGGTGCATTGAAATTATAAAGTTTTTCCTATAATTGTTTAAATTAGGCCTGTTAATTTATATTGTCAAGAATACATGAAAAAAATAAAGGTAGCTTTTCTTCCTCTTGCTCTAGTTTCTGTTTTTATCTCAAATTCTCAATCTTATTCTTCTTCTTATGAAGAAAGTATATTTCTGGCCTATAAGAAGGATAGTTTAAACTATAATTTTTTTGATAGCTTAACAGCAATAGACTCATTAGTTAATGAAGATGTTGTTTCAGGATATTACCAAAACGTTTTATCTGTAATAAAGAAAATGCCCCCCAAGGAGGTAAAAGATAAGAAGGAAAAAAAGAGGGTTAGGAATATTTATGATGAACTTCATAATACCTTCTTTAGGAAGTATGAGTTAAGTTCATACTTTACAGATATGTTCAAGGACGGTACTTATAACTGTGTAACAGCAACGGCCTTGTATGCTTTTGCTTTTGAAATGTTAGAAATACCTTATCATATAAAAGAAACTCCTTCCCATGTTTTTCTTATTGCCTATCCAGATACATACAAGATATATTTGGAGACCACAGTGCCGGGTGCATATGGGTTTGCTATTCCAAAAGAATCTGAAGTGAAGAAAATGGTAGATGAATTAATAGCTTATAAGTTGGCTACAAAGGAAGAGGTTTCTGAAAAGGGATATATGAAGTTTTATGAAGATTACTATTATGGAAAAGAGTTTATTGATAAGGGAGCTCTAATTGGAATGCAATACTATAACAAAGGCTTAACGAACCTAGAAGTTGCAGATTATGATAATGCATTAAATAATTTTAGAAAATCAAAGGTGTTTTATTCATCCGTTGTAGTTAACTATTTACTCAAGAATGTTATGTTTTTAAAAATAAATGAGCTGGAGTTTAATTCTTTGGATGATATTGATTTTTTGGTAGAGTTATTGGAGATCTCTAATTATACAGAAGATTATACTTTGTCCAATCTAAAATCATCTTTATATAAAATAGTTGATCATGATGATAATGATAAAGATTTTATTGCACAGGCTATAGCTAAATTTAAATTATTAAAGAAAGAAGACGTAAAAAATGAATGTGTTGAGTTTTTATATGAATATTTGGCTAGAAGGGCAGCAAGTGATGAATATTTGGATGATGCCCTGGAGTATAGTGATGCCATAATACAAATAAATTCCAAAAGTAAAATTGCTAAACAAATTATAGAATATGTAGCTTTTAGAAAAGTGGCTCTTTCGTCTTATGATGTAAAAGCCTTAAATGCTTTGAAATCCAGTTGTAAAAAATATCCTTTTTTAAAAGATAATAATCGCTATAACATCAGCTTAGTTCATTTGTTTGGTCAAATTTCTTATAAAAGCTTAAAAAACAAAGAAATTACTAAGGGTATTGAGTACCTGAAAAAATTAGAAGAAGTACTTGATAATACAGATGTACTACAAGAGGTAGATAAGGGGCTTTTGGCCGAGCTTTATCTAAAAGCTGGCAATTACTATTATTTCAAAGAGCAGTACAAAACGTCTTATAAGTTATTTAAAAGAGGACTTATATATGCTCCTGGCTATCCCGATTTGGTAAAAAAAGCACAATGGTCAAAAGAAGAGTTGTAATTTAATTAAAGAACTAAATGTTCGTAACTTATCAAAATGAAGTTTTCACATAAAATTCTATTCATATTTATGGTCACTTTGGGTATGTCCTGTAAAACCTTTTCACAAGATCAGGAATTAAAGGAAAAGCCTATTGTAGCAGATTTTGATGATATTTATGTTTACAATGATCTCTTATATGAATATGAAACTGATAATTTGTATACAGGGCTAATTCATAGAAGAAAAAAGAATGGGGAATTGATACAAGAAGATTACGTAGAAAGAGGGGTTATCCATTATACTTTAATGTTTTATAGAAGACAAAAAAGAAAGCCACATTCTAAATATATTTACAATAAAGACAATCCTTATGTATTAAGAGAAGTAATTAGATTTCATCTAGAAGGGGATGTGTTTAAAACCACCTATTATGATTATGATGGTAGAAGGATTTTAGAAGAAGATTTTAAAGACGGTAAATTAATCTATAGCTGTGAATTTAATGGCAGAAAAAGACATGGTAAAGAGCTGTGTATAACTGAAAAATGTGATACTACAGTTATGTATTATGTTAATGGTAAAAAACAGCATAAAAAAAGGATATAAATGTATTAGAGGCTTTGAATTGCAGTAATAGTCTATAAATCCATCAGTTCAATAAAACCCGTCCAGACCGGAAGATTGCAAAGAAGCTTCAACGCAAGTTGAGGCTTTTTTTAGCTAAAGATAGTTGTGTTGTTTGACAAACCCTAGGGTTTGTCAATGTATGGTTGAGATGCTGAACTCATAAAAACACAAAAAAGCCTGATTAAGACCAAACTTAGTCAGGCTTTTTGTTTTTATAATTTGTGTTTAAGCGCTTTTCACCTTATTGTATACTATGCTAGTTAAAATACCTAAAATGCAGTAAAACACTAGATTCAAAATGCCATTAATGATTGTTCCTGTCATATCCATCATGTTGGCAAAAGCAAAATCATACCATCTTTCTCCAAATCCGACAAAGAGACCAACTAATAATCCGTAAGTTGCGCCATGAGAAATGGTATGCCCACTATTGGATAATTTTGAATAAATAGTAGAAAAAGCAAAAGCCATTATTACGCCAGCGATAATGTTATGAACTTGATCTGGGGTCTCTTTCCAAAGCCCTGTTGCAGTTCCTTCATGACCTTCAAAAAGTGAAGCGCCAAGCTTTGACCAAAGCAAATAACCTCCAATGTAGGACCAAACGGCGCCTACTAAAGTTGAAACTAAATTCGTTTTTGAAAACATAAATTAAGATTTTAATTGGTTAATATGCAATTAAAAGTATGTAAAAATATAATATAATTAAAAAAACGGTCAAAATGTTACGAACAATGTAATTTGAGAAAAAGTTAATAACTATATCATTAAGTCAAGGGTATTTATATTAGCTAATTCTTATTAAAAAAAAGAACTTAGGATGACTTAGAAAGAGGTAATAAAGTTCAATGTGAATGGAATTCCAATGGAAAGCTTTCCTTTTTTTGTGAAGGACATTGGGATGCCTGCCTGTCGGCAGACAGGCTTTTTTGTTTAATAGGGGCTTGTTCTTCTGAAAAGGTATATTCTTTATTTTTTAGTAAATTGTAATGGCTTTATATATAAGGTGTTATGAAAAATCCATTGTTGAAGAACCCTGTTTTTTTTAATGTGGTTATTCTTATAATTTCAGGAATTATTAGTGCGTTTACCTTAATATTTGGAGTAGCCCATCTTTTTGAAGGAGTTAGACAAATCATTAAAGGAAATGGTCACGAAATACCTTTGACAGAATCTATTCTTGGTTGGGTTATTGTTCTTATGCTGTGCGTTGTAGGAATTATTTCTCTTCTTTTAGCAGTAGCAGCAATTCAGGCTATTTTCAAAAGAAACAAAACTTAAATATTCTATAAATAATTGTATTGTTTCTCCATGTGAGGCTTTCCTTTGTTATGTGAAGCACATTGTGATGTTTTTTTGTTTTGGGAGGGTTTATAAACCTTATTTCACATCTTTTTAACGCTACGGTCCATAGGCGTGTTGGTAATTTTCAAATGGCTTCGATTTATTATTTATTTCATCTTAATTATTCTCAAATAAACCGCGTTGTATATGCTAAATTAACTCAGAAATAAACTAATTTCATATACGGGTTAAATGAGTGTATATATTGGAAAATTTTAATGATTTCTTCAAGATGTTTATGTCGCATCTTTGCACTGTATAATTTTAATATACTTAGTTATGAGACGAACAAATTTTTATCCAAATATGTGGGCCTTTTCACCGATAGCATTTTATGTATTGGCAAAACTTGAAGAAGATAATAAAGGCATAAAAGAATTGATATTAAAAAACACAAGAAATTATAATCTTGGTGTTTCTGAAATGAATTTAAATATTACCAAGATAACGGCTATGGATAGCTTAGGGGTTGAGCATTTTATATTAAACTTTCCCGATCAATATAGTTTAAATATCAAGGGCGTAGGTTATGGCCGTTTTTATCGATTAAAAAAAATAATGAACTTACCACCAAATACTTATACACGTTTGCGTTTTTATTTGGGTAATGACAATCAATTTATTTTTAAAGATGGGGTTGTAGAAAATAAAAGCGTATATGATTATTTAGACTTTGAAATTGAAAATAATTTAACTTTAAATGCGGAAAAACCCTCTGGAGTGAAAATATGGTTTGACATGGTACCTTATGAACTCAGTAGACATTTTAAGTTTTTTTCAAATTGGGTTAATATGTTTAAAAATCTAAGATCCAGTATTCAAAACACTTAATGGTGATACATTTTTAAAAATAGCTTCAATACAAGTTGAAGCTATTTTGCTTTGGAGGTTTTTGTAAGGTCTTTACTTGTAAATGTAAGGAGCCAAAATTAATGGCTCCTTACACAAAAAGATGAGGTTCGTTTGGTTATTTGTTAGACCGTTTGCCTGGGTAAAAAGTTAATTCTCCTGTAAACATATGGTCGGTTTGGTGTTCTGGGATAAAGCCATCAGGAATAGGCCCATCTGGAGTCATCATCCAGCCATTTTCAGAAAGATTCACCCAGCTGTCCGTTGCACCATGTCCCCAGGCACCTTCAAAACGTCCTGTTCCGCCTGTAATTTCAAAATCGTCACCAAACCAAAGCTCGTAATAAGGGTCGTCAAATATGGGGTAAATATGTCCAATAACGCCCCATGGTGGGATATTAAAAAATAATTCATCCCCATTATCAGCTACAAAAACACCTTCACCAGCTTTATACTGAAGGTTTGGGGCTCCACAGAAAGAAATGATAACGGTAAATTCCCCCAAATGTGTTCCAGATCCCTCACCAACTTGATAGTTGCCCGTATAACCATCCGATGCATACTCAGTGCAATCGGGCGTAAAGGAGTAGTCTCTTTTGGTAAAGAAGTCGGCTTTAAAAGGTACAGTTACCGTTTTGGAAACTTTTAATGTTTTGCTTGTTTTTAACGCTGAAGAAGTGTTGTTTTCTAAAGGCCCATTAGAACAAGAAAAGGTCAGACTGATTATAATCAGGGCAATCCAAGTTAATTTAATGGTTTTCATAATAGTTAAAGTTTATTATTAAAATGTATGTAAAGGACACAGGAGATAAGGAGCAAGGTTAAGTGGTTACAGTGCAAAGGGGAGTGTGCCCAAATAAAGAGGAATTAAAGTGTCATTCTAAGTTTAGGACTAAAACATGAAAAGTTAGGGGTATTGAATAAGAAATCTAATGAGTAAAGTCATAAGCTAAGGTCGTTTTTTTTTGTATCTTATTAGTTTGTATTGTTGTTTAATAAAACGGTTACCGTATGGCGTAAAGAAGGTGATGGAACTTGGAAGAATGTTATTGACATGTGGAATGAAGATCCCGATGGGAAATTTTAATAATTGATTAAAGAATGTATGAGCTTAGTAATTAGTGAATATTTTAATTTAATGGTAAGTTGTACATTGTTATTTTTTGTAGAGTGAGAGCTAAGTTTGGAGATAGAAAGGTTGTAATAAAGTGGTTGATTAATATTATACTTTCTTGCAGATAATGTATGAATCTCCATGATGTTCTGTTTCTTCATATTTATCTGGAGATAACCCTTCGAAGTAATATAGAATTTCAAAATCCTTAAATAAATCACGAAGGCGATTTTTTTCAATATAATACCTTGTTTTACAGCATGCATCTTTTTTTAGAAAAGTATTGGGCTCTATCATCTTTTCTGTTAAAGAATATTCAATAAACTCTGGGTCAAGATAATTTCTTAAGGACATGATTATAAAACCATTGTGTTTTATGGTTTGTTTTATTGATGTAAGCAGGCTTTCAAATTCACTTTTTCTCATGCAGCATCCCACTAAAATACAGTTTACAACATCATAATAGTGTTTCGGATAATTATAAGTGATAACATCACAGTTTTGAATGAAAATATTTGAAATTTGATGGTCATTTTTATAAGCTTTAAGACGACTTAAGTAAATGGCGTTATTGTCTAAAGCATCAACTTGAAATCCATTTTTGGCAAAAAACACACTGTCTGCTCCTTCACCACAACCTATATCTAGAAGTTTATTGTTGTTTTTAATATAATTTAAAGCCCTCTTGGCGATTGGGTCTGGTTTGAATGGGCTTTCAAAACCATACATATCGCTTAATTCATTTTTTGAAAAGGCCATGCCTAAATTTTATTATTTAGTTAAAGGTTAAAACCCTGCAATTCCATTGTAGTTACTTTAGTTTCTATAAACTTTTAGCAAACTGACTGTCATTTCGTATCTTTCGACTGTCGCTCAAGACAGGCTAAAGAGAGAAATCTCATCATACATCAAAATTATGAGATTCCTCTTCGTGCCTCACTTCGACAGCGCTCAGTGTGACACATTCGGAATGACAACACCAACTCCAAAAGAATTTCATTCTTTGTTTAAAACTATGGATTTTTAATCCATAGTGGTTTATTTAGAATAAAGTATAAATATAGTGAATAATAGAGGGTGATTAAAACTGATATAAAGCTGGTCGTTAGTGAGTTAAATGATGCGTGGGACTCCCTTTTTTATCTTCCTATAATTTTCCTTAAATAGAAAGTCATTATTTTTTGAGGCATTCAGGAGGTTTGTAGGAATGAGTGAAAATCGTAAATGCTTAGAATGTAGTGTGTTAATTTAAAAAAAGATTGTTAACTTTATGATGAATCTATAGGCCGCAACAGATGTTCGATTCATATAAACATTTTTTAGAAACCCCTGGTTATAATAAAATAATTGGGGAAGATTATTTAATAGTAGAGTTTAAATGCCCTATTAAAGAAGAATTGTTTACGGCATGGTCAGAATGCCATAGTGTGGTTTATGTGCTAAGTGGCCAAAAAAAATGGATTACCCCTGCCAATGAATATCTGGTAAAAGAAAACCAATCCATTTTTGTTAGAAAAGGAGCCTTTAAAAACCAACAATATTTTGAAGAAGGCTTTTGTGTGCTCATGTTTTTTATGAAAGATGATTTTGTAAAGCGATGCGTACAAGAAGATATTAGCAGTGAAATAAAGGCCCTGAAGAAAATAGATCATCCAGAATTTATATATAGAATTAAAGTTTCGGAAAGTTTAGAAGCCTTGTATCATTCTTTTTTCTCCTATTTGAAGGAAGGCAAGCGAATTTCACAAAAAATTATAGAATTAAAATTTAGGGAAATGTTGCTGAACATCTGTTCGGACTACAACAATGCTGAAATTAAGAACGTGTTTTATACTATTGGCCAAAATGCAGGTGGCACAATAGAGCAGATTATGGAAGAACAGTTTATCTATAATTTAAAAATAGATGAATTTGCAAGATTATGTGGTAGAAGCACATCCTCCTTTAAAAGGGATTTTAAAAATGTATATAACACAACACCAGGGAAATGGCTATTGACCAAGCGATTAAATCTGGCCAGCAATTTAATGTTAGGTACAGACTTTACCATTCAGCAAATCTGTTACGATTGCGGGTTTGAAAGTGACTCCCACTTTATAAGAAGTTTTAAAGATAAATTTGGTCAAACGCCCAAGCAGTGGAGAAACGCAAAAAAATCACTCCAAAATAGTGTTGCATAGTGCATAAAACATTAGGTTAATGCTTTAAAGGATGCCTTTTTTTATTTTTCTTTGTTTTTCCTTTTCCTGATAGTCTTTCCAGTCATTGCCCTTTAGCCTAACAAATAGGGTATGAATGAGCATGGTGGTTCCACTAAAAAATGCTCCAGAAAACACATAGGTGAAAAATCCATTTAATAGCGGATGAAATAATTCGCAGCTAACAACGAGGGGCGCTTCCGTTACAAGCGACACCAATAGTCCGACCCAAAAAGGTAAGCACTGCATACAACTTGTTAAATATTTCCAGAAGTTAGGGCTGTGTTTCTCGGCCAAATCCCTTAGGGGTTCAAATAGTTTACTAATAGTTATAATGGCAGATATGCCATAAACGGTCAATATGGTGGTTAATAAATCCATGAAATTAATTTTAAGGTTACTTGTAAGTAATAAATAAAATGCAAGTTTTCAGTTGTTAGTAATTATTTAAACATATTAGAAAACTTGCATTTTGTATTAATATAGCGTGTCTTCTCAAGATTTAGAGGTTAATTTTGTGTGTTTTTAAATTTTAGCCAAGCGGCATGCCCACCTTCTAAATTATGTACATTTTCAACACCTTTTTCCTGAGCTTTTAGAGCTGCCATATACGACATGACGCCTCCCGTACAGCAAAATAAAAAAGGCCCGTCACCATCGAAAATAGGGTTATAATCTTCATGTTCTTTATCGACGGCATGTTCAATAGTTTCAAAAGGAATATTATGGGCCTTGGGGATGCTGCCTTGGGATTCAATGCCCTTTGGGTTTCTAACGTCTATAATACTAAAATGTTCTTCGGCAATAATAGCATCTAGTTGATTGGAGGTTACTTGTGGAATAGCCTTTTTGGAAGTTGTTACATTTGAATGGTTCATAGTTTTAAATTTTAAATTGAAATGACTTCGGCACCTTCTATAATTAATTGGTGTAAGGCTCCAGACCCAATAAGTTCAATACCGTCAATAAGGTTGTCTACAGAATACCCCCTTACCTCTGCACAGGGCGGACAAACCATGATCCTGCATTTGTTGTCGATAACGGCATCGATCATTGCTTTCATAGTTGGATCTTTGGGATTAAGGTGAACATTGTCGGCGGCTCCTTTTCTAACCCAGTCTACGCCAGAACTTACCAGGAAAATACTAACGTCCAAACCAGATTTAATACCTCCGTTTGCAATGCTCCAAGCTACAGATGCTCTTTCATCATCTAAACCGTAGCTTATTAATACGACTAATTTCTTTGTTGTGCTCATGATTTAATTTATTTGATTAATAATTGATTATGAGGCAAATGTATATAGGAATGCAAAGAGGGAATTGATCGATACGTTCAAAAAATGGCCTGATTGGGTCAACTTAAAAAGCCTCAACTTGTGTTGAGACTTTTTAAGTTGACGATTAAAATGTTGTTATATAAATAGTAACGTGCTTAGATTCTTAAATCAATTCATTGTTAGACTTTTGCTAATTCGGTTGTTGCCACCTAATCCTAACGGCAGATATGGTTTTTAGTTCTAACCGATCTTTAGAAATGATTTCAAATCCATTTTTTAGATAAAACCCTAAAGGTGATAGATAGTGTTCGCCATTATATTTTAAGTCGTTATTATGATCGATTACCCATCCGTTAAGTTCCATTTTTTTTTGTTTGGCCAGATTTAATAGTTGGGTGCCATAACCTTTACCTTGAGTGTTGGAGTTTAATAAGATAACAAACCATCTTTTGTTATCACGTATAAAGTCGACATACCACCCAAACACCTTGCCATCCTTAATAATCAATATGTGTGAGGCTTTGGTTAACTTTTTCAAATAGTTATTGAAGTCAGACAAAGTTTCATAGCTTAATTGTTGGGGGTATTCTTGGTTCCATAAGTTGAAAATATCAATCTTAAATGGTTCTGGTATGGTTAACATTTGAAGGAATTCCATAAGGGCCTAATACATTATTTGCACTAAAAAATTATGCTTCAGGCCTAAAGGTACGGTTTTCTTAAAAAAAGGTATAAAACAGCAATGGGAGGATTTATATAACAACACTATTAAATTACTTAAATTTGTTTAAGCATTAACCACTTCTTTTAATTTATGTACGACTTCTATTCCATAATGAAAAGTAATATTGTTCCGAATAAATTTGAGGTAGATGATCTTTTATTTGTTGAATATAAGTGTCCATTAGATCAAGATACTATAGAAATATGGTCACGGTACGATTATATCGTATATATTTTAAGTGGAAAAAAAACATGGAGTACCAAAGAATCGCAATGGTTAGTAAAAAAAGGAGAGGCTTTATATGTTAAAAAGGGAGCATCTATTATCAAACAAAGCTTTAAGGAAGAGTTTTGCATGCTTGGCATATTTTTTTCAGATCATATCATTAAATCCAGTTTAAACGACGAAATCAAAAAAATACCCATTAGAAATATGGATGAGGCAGATACCTTTGTTGTAGAACCACTTGAAATGGGTGTTGAATTAGAAACCTTTTTTCAGTCCTTACTGGGGTATTTCCATAATACCAATAAGCCGTTGAATAGTATGCTGCAGTTAAAAGCCAAAGAACTTATGTTAAGTTTGGCAAACAGTAAGGATAATTTAAAAATAGCTTCATATTTAAAGCATGTTGTTATAAACAAACTTCCTTCATTGCCCAATATCATGGAGGCCAATTTTTATTATAACCTAAATTTAGATCAGTTAGCCAAGCTTTGTAATAGAAGCAAATCGAGCTTTAAAAGAGATTTTAAAAATCACTATAACTCCAGCCCTGGAAAATGGATTTTAGAAAGGCGGCTTAAAAAAGCTGCAGAACATTTAAAATTAAATACTGATAGTGTTTCCCAAATAGCCTACGATTGTGGGTTTGAAAGTGCTGCCCATTTTAGTAGGGCATTTAAAGCAAAATATAATACAACACCTTCCTCATTTAGAAAAATAGACTAGCAAAATACTACAAAATAGCAGTCTGGACTTTTTAGTCAAAACATTGGGCTTATTTGAATAATGTAAAATTAATCTGTGCTGTTTCTTTGCATTGAAACTTTAAAACAGTTCAATCATAATAAGGGATAAAGCAGACATGTTCTGGCAAATCATATAAAATGGAAACGACTACAAAATATTTTACACGGGACTATATTGAATTTTTTGAAGCACTTGAAAGGCATAATAATCGGGAATGGTTCTTATTGAACAAATCTAATTACGAACATCGTGTAAACTTACCGTTTCACCGTTTTATCGATGATTTGTTGGGAGCTATTAAAGTTGAAGATCCAGCCATAAAAATTCAAACCAGTGATGCCGTGTTCAGGATTCAAAAGGATATGAGGTTTAACAAAGATGGAAAGCCCTATAAGCTATTTAAATCGGCTTTAATAAGTGCCAAGGGCAGAAAATTTAAGGAAGAGCCAGGCTTTTATCTTGAAATAGGAGCCCAATACATAAAAATGGCTTTGGGTTGCTTTAAGCTTAAGCCATCTCAAATTAAAAGGCTTGAAGATGAAATGCATAAGATTGATGCTTTGACGGAACAAGTACATTTCAAAAACACCTTCGGAGTTTTGATTAAAGAGAAAAATAGTATGGCTTTTCAGACCATTTTACCTATACATATTATTGATAACGAGGGTTTAAATGAGTTGATATTAATGTATTGGCGTATGTCAAAACCAGTGATAGATACTTTTAAAACTATTTTAAATAAATAATTATGAATGCGTTTAAAAAAATAAGGAATTCAGCTAATAAATTTGCCATTAACTGGGCAAGGTTTGTTATCAAAAATAAATGGTATGTATTAATAGCATCCATTGTGTTAACCATAGCCTTAGGGTTACAGGGAACAATGAAATTCGATGGGGATTACCATGTGTTTTTTAGTGAATCCAATCCTGAATTAGAAGCTTTTGATGCATTACAGGATAAGTATACCAAAGATGATAATGTAATTTTGGTGCTCTCACCAAAAAACAAGAATGTTTTTACCAGGGAAAATTTAATGGCCATTGAAGAGTTAACTGCAAATGCCTGGAATACCCCATATTCTTCAAGGGTAGATGCTATAACTAATTTTCAACACACCAGTGCCGAGCATGATGACCTTTATGTTGATGACCTGTCTTACGATTCAAAACATAAAAGTGAAACCGAGATAAAGGCCATAAGGGATATTGCATTAAAAGAGCCAATGTTGGTCAATAGAATTATTAACAAAGCGGGAAGTGTTACGGCAGTTAATATTACGGTTAGACTACCAGGGGAGGATAGTGCTGTAGAAGTGCCCGAGGTAATGACTTCAGTAAGAGAGATGGTAGAACAATTTCAACAAAAGCACCCACAGTTTGAGGTGCATATTTCTGGGATGGTACCTTTGAATACAGCTTTTTTTGAAGCCTCAATGAAAGACATGGGCTTGACAGGTATTATGCTGCTTATTGTTATTATAACCACCTTTTTGCTAACAAGAAGCCTGCAAAGCACTGTTGCTACCTTATTGGTGGTCTTGTTCTCTATAGTAAGTACTGTAGGCTTTGTGGGGATTATGGGTATAAAATTAACTCCGCCTTCATCGGTATTCCCTACCATGATTTTAACTCTGGCAGTGGCCGATAGTATACACATCCTCATAACGATGCTACAGAAAATGAAAAAGGAGGGACTTGATAAATATGATGCCCTAATAGAGTCGCTGCGTTTAAATTTTATGCCTGTTTTTATAACCAGTTTAACCACGATCATTGGATTTTTAACCATGAACTTTGGTGATGTGCCACCGTTTTGGGATTTAGGAAACATAGTAGCCTTTGGTATGACGATGGCATTCTTGTTCTCTACTACCACCTTACCGGCACTTGTAGCTATTTTGCCCTTTAAGAAAAGAGGGGTAAAGCTAATCAGTAAAAATTCCGGGCATACATTGGATTGGTATAGAGGATTGTCACGTCTGGTTATTGGTAGCCCCATTATGGTTACCTTGATATCCTTTGGTCTTATTGGAGGATTAACCTATTTATCTACCAAAAATAGCTTTAATGACGAGTTTATTAATTATTTCGATACCTCCGTTCAATTTAGATCGGATACCGATTATATAAGTGAAAACTTAACAGGGGTTTACAATGTCGAGTATTCCATTGGTAGTGGTGAAAGTGGTGGTATCAATAACCCAGAATACTTAAAAAAGTTAAATGAATTTGAAGATTGGTTGTACCATCAACCAGAAGTGGTTCATGTTAATGCCTTTAGCGAAGTCGCACGGCGTATTAATAAATCGATGCATGGTGATGATGAAGGTTATTATAAAATTCCAGAAACAAGGGAAGAAGCAGCCCAGTATTTATTGCTTTATGAACTGTCCTTGCCTTTTGGATTGGATTTAAATAATCAGATAAATGTTGACAAATCTGAATCAAGGGTAACGGTTACAGTAAAAAATCTAGACAGCCCAGATATGATTGCATTTGCACAAAGAGGAGAGGATTGGTTAAAGCGAAATACACCCAAAGCCATGCATGCTATAGGGGTGAGCCCTATGCTTATGTTTTCTAAACTGGGGTTTAGACAGGCCGATAGTATGTTTAAAGGCAATATTGTGGCACTACTATTAATTTCTTTAGTGTTAATGTTAGCTTTAAGGAATTTTAAACTTGGGATATTGAGCCTAATCCCGAATATTGCGCCTGTATTGGTGGGCTTTGGTATTTGGGCCTTGTACAAATCGCAAATTAACACGGGTATGGTGATAGTCTTTGGAATGACACTGGGGATAATCGTTGATGATACCGTACACTTTATGAGTAAGTTTTTAAGAGCAAGAAGGGAATATGGTTATGGCCCAGAAAGGGCGGTAGAATATGCGTTTCAAACTGTGGGCAAAGCTTTGATTACCACTACAGTGGTCCTGGTTTCCGGGTTTGCGGTATTGTCAACCTCGTCTTTTGCCCTAAATAGTTATATGGCCAGAATTACCTTAGTTATAATTATTGCGGCTTTAATAATTGATTTTCTCCTGTTGCCTGCATTATTAATTATAACAAGCTCCGTAAAAAGGACTAAGAAAAAATATACCTCAATTTTATATTACAGATAACAATTAAAATTAATAACAATGAAAAAAGTATTATTAACGGTGGTCCTATCTCTCATGATTTATACCGTGGCCCAAGCGCAAGATAGAGGTCTGGAGATAGCAAAAGCAGCTGAAAATGCTGATCTTGGATTTAAAAGTTCTGTTTCCACATTAAAAATGGTCTTAAAGAATAGGAACGGACAAGTAAGTGAACGGGCCTTAGAGGTTAGTACACTTGAATTGGTAGAAGATGGAGATAAATCCTTGATTATTTTTAATAGCCCTAAGGATGTTAAGGGTACTTCTACTCTAACCTATACTCATAAACAGGGAGCAGATGACCAATGGTTGTACTTGCCATCCATTAAGCGAGTGAAACGTATTTCTTCTAATAACAAATCGGGACCCTTTGTAGGCAGTGAGTTTGCTTATGAAGATTTGTCTTCGCAAGAAGTTGAAAAGTATACCTATAAATTTTTGAAAGCAGATAACCATCTCTTGGTAGTTGAGCAATATCCAGTCGACCCAAAATCGGGTTATACCAAAAGAGTGGTAAGTTATAATAAGGATGCTGAATACCGTATTGAAAAAATTGAATTCTATGATCGAAAAAATGCCCTGTTAAAAACTCTAACCTATAGCGGTTATAATCTTTATAAAGGAAAATATTGGAGGGCCTCTCGATTAAATATGGTTAACCATCAAAGTCATAAAGAAACCTTATTGTATTTTTTGAATTATGATTTTGATGTTCATCTAACCGACGATCATTTTACCCAAAATGCTTTAAAAAGAAGTTGAAATCGTGCTGTATAGATTTTAATTAGTTGTTTGATTATTGAAATTGGGAACTGAAACTATGTTCCCAATTTCTTATAAATGTTTATAAAATGCAATTCGGTTTAATAGTCATATTAATAGTCGCTTTTCTGAGTTTAGGACATGCCCAAGAAAGGGAGGGAACTAATAGGTCTTCCCATACCTTAGATTTGGAAATTGAAATGGAAAACAGGTTTTTTATGGAGGCTCCATCTTTCAATGGGCAAAATCGATATTTTCCATCAGTGGCACTTAGGCCTACATATACGCTGGAATGGGAAGCCAATGATAATAGTTTAAACATAGAAGGGTTTGCTAGGGTTGATGTGGATGAGGAAAGAACACATTTCGATTTTAGAGAGTTTTATTATCTTAAGGTAAGCAGGAATTGGGAGTTGAGCATTGGGTTGAAAAAGATATTTTGGGGAGTTACAGAAAGTAATCATTTGGTAGACATTATTAATCAGACCGATGCTATTGAAAGTTTTGACGGCGAGGAAAAACTAGGGCAGCCTATGCTACAGTTTTCTATTAATACCAAGCAGGGAACTTTCGATTTTTTCTATTTACCTTACCATAGAAAAAGAACCTTGCCAGGAGAAAAGGGACGGTTTAGATTTCCTGTAATTATAAATACTAATAATGTAGGCTATGAAAGTGCAGCTAAAGCATGGCATCAGGATGTTGCGATGCGGTACAGTAATAGCTTTAATAGTTTTGATTTGGGATTGTCATATTTTTATGGTACCGGAAGAGAACCTGTTATTCAATTTAACAGTGAAGCAGGTATTATGGCTTTTTATCCCATTATACATCAAGTAGGTTTAGATCTTCAAATTACCAATAATGCCTTTTTATGGAAGTTAGAATCTATTTACAGGTCAAGTACGCTTCAAAAATTTATAGCTTTTACCGCCGGATTAGAGTATACAATAAGTAATATAAACAGCTCTGGTATTGATATTGGCTTAATTGGTGAGTATAGTTTCGACGAACGTGATGCATTAACTTTAAGTGCTTTGCAAAATGATGTCTTTTTGGGCTCTAGAATTGCGTTTAATGATGTTCAGGATACTTCTATTTTATTAGGTGTAATATGCGATTTAGAAAAAAGTAGTAAAATAATTGGGGTTGAAGCCTCAAGAAGAATAGGTAGCACCATCAAGCTTGAATTGGAAGGACGGATTTTTAGTAGTATTGCCGTAAACGAGAACTTCTTGTCGAATTTTAAAAATGATAGTTTTATAGGGCTTACAATTCTAAAATATTTTTAAGAAGCTTAAGCCTGTCTAATAGTTATTAATTTATATGTTCGTGAGTGGAGAGTTTGTTTGTTCACTTGCTTAAGTATGATTCTCCTTCTTTAGTTCCTGATCAATGGATTTCAAAACCGTATTACACTTTTTAATGAGTTTCAATCGGTAGATATTGTTTACTTTTTGGTAAAAGGCAGCCGAAGACATGGCTCTTATAAATAATTTAAACTTCGGACTATTCCTATCATTTAAAAAAGCATAATCTTGCGCATTAAACATGTCTTGGCTCTGGAATATATCTGAAACACCACATCAAAATTTAATGAAGTCTGTGTTAAAATCTATGTTAGAGGCAATACCAATCTCCAATAACTAATAGATTATAACAAGGCCCTAGTTTGATCGTATTCACTATACAAATCGATTATGTTATGTTTTAATTCGGGATTTATTATAAGTCCTAAAGGAAGCAGAACTCAACATGCTTTGGTAGGTATTGTCGTTTGGCGCAAATTGCTGGCCCAGTAATAGGTTCTATGTATTGCTTAGGAGATGTGCCTCTTCCATAGAATCGACACCGTTATACAAATTTACAAGTAAGTCTTTAAGGTCTTCCCTTAACTTATTGTTGGGGGTGATTAAGCCTTTAAAGTTAATGGTGTCCAGTACCAAATCCCTATGGATTCTAACTAACAAATCCTGTTCCAAATCCTTTTCTTTGTTTTCTTGGTTCCAGTTGTTTACGGCCAGAGCAATTAAAATACCAATGACCACAAGAATAATTTCTCCAATAGCATAAATGAGGTATTTGCTGAACTTGTTTTCAGAAAGCAGTTGTTGCCAGATTTTACGAAAGAATTTCATTATAGATAGAATAATACGATAAGAAAATACAATAAAAATGTAAATAAAGCAGACATAAACTACATTTTATAATGATATAGATCATTTTAGGAAATGATTTTAAGGGTTAAATTACTGAGTCAAAATTGGATATTTGGAATATTTTAATTTATAAGGGCATTGAAATGAGGTGTTTATACTATATATCGCTGTGCATGCTATTGAGCCTGGCCTCTTGGGCCCAAGAGGCTAATAGTGAAAGTCATATAAAAAGTATGGACGCGAAATTTTTTAAGGCACAGGTGGTAAACGGACAAATTAGTAAAGAAAAGCAGGTTTTTACAATAAGACACGATTACCACATTGACGGAAATTTTTTTACAGGTAAGATAGCATATAATGCTTATGGTCTTGTAACGGAAATATATTACCCCAATAATAAGGGAGCGTATTATTTAAAGGATAATTATTACTATAACGAATATAATAATGTAATAAAGGCCGTAATGACCATGCTCGAGTTAAATGATAGCATTGTATTAAAAATGACCTACGATCCCAAGGGGCATCTTTTAACAACGAGGTGGAATAAACAGTCTGTGCCTATTAAGGGTTGGTTTAAAAAATTATTCTATAAATATTTTAGTAGGGACCTTGTCGATGAAGATTACCACAGATATTTTCTTTCAAGCGAGAATGACTTGAAAGGGATACAAGAAGCAGAATTTGATAGCATTACATTAATAAACAACCATTATTTTGAATTGTTTGATGCAAAGGGAAATTTGTTGAAAGAGAAATATAGGTATGTCGATACGACACAAATAGGTCCTTTAGAACCAAAAACTATAGATACCATAACCGTGCAGTGGGAATATGAATATTTTGAAAATGGCCTTTTGAAAAATAAAAGAAAGAATGTAGAGAAAAGGTCATTGCAAAAGGGGTTGCCACCAATGAGAATGTATGATAATAGCATTACTACCTGGGAGTACAACTATAACAGTAAAGATAAAATAAAAGAGGAGATTAAAATTATAGAACAAAAGCCAAGTAAAACAGGGTTCTTGAAAATTAAGGGCAATACAAGAACATTTAAGCGAACACATGAGTATTTGGATGGCGATAAAAAGCATGTTATCTATACCTATGATGATAAAGGGGCTTTAGAGTATGTCACCACCAAAATCTTTGATGAAGCCCATAAATTAATTGAAATAATAGTAGAGGGTGATAAGCGAAAATCTGTAGACAGATATGATGAAAGAGGTAATCATACAAGCCATGCATTATTTAAAAAAAACAAAAAAATATCGGAATTTACCGCTAAATATACCTATGATTCATATGGGAATTGGATAAGCTGTATGCTTTCTGATAACCAGAAAAATAAACCGCAATATGTTCTCATCGAACGAACCATAGATTATTATCAATAAAATTATTGTCCGTTGTAATAGCTCACCTTAGAATGTGTTTTAGTCCTCTGTAGGTATTCAATTGCAACAAACTATAGCCGCTATTGATTTCAATCATTTCTTTAATGTCATTGAGCAGGTTTTCTATCTCATGTTTTGTGTACCCATATTTATCAATACAGCTCACTATTTTTTGAATGATTTGATAATCGTTATGCTTATTAATTTCACAATAGATTTGGGCTAAATTATCAATTTTGGTTTTGGATTTGATAAACTTTATTTCTTGATTAGAGTGTCTATTATTGGCACTGGAGCAATAGGTTAGTATGAAAGCCTTTAGTCGGTTTTTATGTTGTGTATTGTTTAAAGTTTTCATGGTTAAGATGCTTTTAAGGTTTTGTTTACCGAATATAGCCAGGCATCGAAAAGCTTTTGTGCCCGTTGTTCTTTTTTTAGCTCATTGATAAGATCTTCACGGGATCCTGTTGTTCTATGGTAGACCACTTGTTGGTTTGGCGTGTCGAAAACGAATATGTGTTTGCTGTCTAAAAAGTCCCGTATGTCATCCGATAATTTGTAGTTCTTCGATTGTCTTGCTTCTTCACGTAAAGCAATGAGTTCATCGATATAAAGGTGTTCTAAATTCATAATGCAATACTTTAATCTTAAGAAAGTTGTAATTAAGAATTTGAATTAATGTTTCTCTTTAGAGGTTCTTATGCTATTGCCCGAACTTACTTTATGTTTCATTAATAGATAATTCTTAAAATGATAAGAGCACTAATTACAATTCTAACAATCGTTTTCCTGTAAAGGCATACTGTTCCCATTTGGGCAAGGGATGAAATGGAGAGGCTTGCACATCCCTAAATAATCGTTCTAAAATATTGGCACGATAGAAACTTTGCCCGCCTATAGCTTCCATAGCATAGTCCACTGTTTTTTTTGTGGTCTCACCAATATTGGTCTTATGGGTTAGAATATCCATTGTAGTTGCTTCATTAGGACTAAAATCAAGTTCGTTTGTAAGGGCGTACATGGCTTTCCATTCGGTTTGGGCGCTTAATAAGGTATTATTTAATCGCCCTATAAGGGTGGCTATATGGTCTTGATTGCGATGGTATTTTTTGCCTTTTTCAATTGCTATCGCTTTTGCTTTTTCTGCAATACCCACATAGGTTGCCATAATCAAGGGCATAGCTACGGTTAAAACCACATTCCAAACAGGGTGGAATTCATCTTTAGGCCTCGACAGAGAGATTGCTGAGTCTGGAATAAAAACGTCTTCAAAAAGGATTGAATTAGATCCAGTGCCCCGCATGCCCATAACATCCCAATTGTCTAAAATAGAAACCCCATTTGAAGTCATTGGCACTGTAAAGTGTAGCACTTCCCAGTTGTTATTATGGTTTAAATATGTGCTGCTGGTAACAACAAGATCTCCTCCTGCAGATTGACTTGCAAAATGCTTAGTGCCTGAAAATAAATATCCTCCATTTGTTTTTTTTAATTCGCCATTGGATCCCAGCCAATCCCTTGCTCCGGTACTAATAAGTATAAGTTCATTTTGTGCAATGTTGCGGAGCATTTCTTTACCAACGTTTTGATGTTTGTATTTCCAAACAGCAGCAGCAATTAAATGTTGATGCATTGAAAAGGATAATGCAGTAGAGCTACAGTAATGTGCGATGGTCTTAATAATTTGGCACATCTCAGAATGTGTTAAGCCACCACCACCCAATTCTTTTGGAATGGCGGCCGAAAAGAAATTGTGTTCCCTAAGCTGGTTATAATTTTCTTTTACAAAAGTGCCTTCTAAATCGTGCTTTAAGGATCGTTGGGCAAAATCTTTACCAATGTTGTTTGTTAATACTTGCCAGTCTGAATGTTGTAGTGTTAGTGATGACATAATTTTTAAGATTAAATTGATACAGCAAATTTCGCAGTATAGTCATCACTATGCTTTGCTTAAAAGTTTAAAAGTTGGTTTTAGAAGTTCAGGCCTCTGTAAATGATATTAATTCAGGCTTTTACAATAATTGCTTGGGCTCATTCCGAATTTTTCTTTAAATGCCCGGCTAAAGTGTGAGACATCTTCAAAACCACAATCAAAGGCAACTTGGGTAATGTTGGAATTGGAGTTCAATAGCAAACCTGCCGCATGTTCGAGTCGCTTATTGGATAACCATTTACCCGGTGTTGTATTATAATGGTTAAAGAAATCCCGTTTAAATTTAGAGAGGCTGCGGTGGCACATTTTTGCAAACTCTTCTAACCTTAAATTAAAAGTGAAGTTAGTTTCCATAATATGGGTAAGTGATGGTTCGGGGTTAATTGTAACCGATTTTAAATAGGAAACCAAAAGGTCATTTTCGCAATTGTATAAAATGTTTATTAGGAGTTCTTTTAGTTTTAATCTCAAAATAGCTTCGGGTGGTTCCTTTCTATCCTTGAAGTATGGATACATAGACTTAATGAAATCATTTATGTAGTCTTTAGGCAAAAGTTTTGTCGCAGTAAATTGATGTATATTTATTTGGTTGTTGATAGGGATGTTATGGATGACATCTTTTAGGGCTTCGCGTATAATGTCGTCTGGAAGGAAGAATCCAAACATGCAAAAATCATCCTCAAAAAACTGTCGTACAATGGCAGCACCCTTTTTTACATATATGGTTTGGCCAGCCTCCATGAGCCACTCGTTTTCAATAGTGCGCCAGGTTTTTTTACCACTTAAAACATAAATGATATAATCAGACTGCGTATAAACCCCTACTTCTTCATCTACAACACCACAGGTATATTCTACACAAACAAGTTCATCTAATGCGAACTTGTTGAAGACTAAACTCTCCTTTATGCTTTCAAATAAGTTATCCATTTATTTTTTCTAAAAGGGTGTTAGGATATTGTAATTCTAGAGAATAAATAAAGGGCAGCTTAACAAATTTAAGCATTAAATTTTATAAATAAAAAGCTGTGTGAGGAAAAGGGGTTGATTGTGTGTGCGATAGGTTTTCTTTGAATGAGATGCTATTTAACCGCCCGATTTAATATAGCCCCACCCTTTTTCTTGTTTCTTTACGATGTCGTCTATAGCATTTTCAACAGTAAGAACACCATCCAATAACTGTTCTCTTTTAATATTGAATAAGGACATGCTTACTTCGCAGGCTGTAAAGGTAACATTGCTATTGTTTTTGTACTTTAATATTTTGTTGGCCACCACAGATTGGTTTTTCATCATCATGGGGACCGCTTCACCGTAAGCGATTACATCAAATTGTGTGTTAGGGTGGCTTTTTGTCATTATTTTTAATGTAAGTAATACAGATTGATATACCTTAAAATTAGTACTGGTTACATCAATAATGATCTTTTGATTGGTGTCTTGGGAATAGGAGCTAAAAAAAGAGAAAGCTAAAATTACACCGGCTAAAATATTTTTCATGATTTTAAAGTTTTAATGGTTTCATGCAAAGAAATAACAAAGATGAACTGTGGGTTTTGCTTAAAAGTTCATTGTTTTGATTTTTAAGTTAATGCGTAGCTATTAACATGTTTACTGGTGTTAGAAGAGTTTTGGGTAGGGTAGTTTAATATATAGCCAATGTTGAAACAGATTTTATATGACTTAGGACGAATAGTTAAATATTAAAGCAGGCAATGTTATACCATTGGTATTAAATAGTATATGAATGATTTTAGAGTAGGTTTTTTTATTGTTTTAGGCTACAGGATAACTCACAGGTTCCAGTAAAATACTAGTTGTATGGTTCTTTCCCTTTTGTTGTAAACCTTGGCAGTAGGTATCCAATTTTTTTAATGAAGCATCATAGAATTGCACAAAACCTTTCTTCATAAATAAATTAAAGAGTATTTTTTTTAACGGGTTTATCTTTTTTAAAACGGTTAGATTTGTTCTTGTCAAGCCTTTTCCTATACGCCTAAGTGTGACTACCATATTAGCGTCATGTGTGTGGTTGGTATCTATCCAAGTTATAAGGTCTTTGGTTATTTTAAAGCTGTGTGAAGTAAAAAAAGGATCGTTTTCATCTTCGTTCATGATGCATCTATGGGTACTGCCATTTCTTGTGATTTCACCATTTGTCTTATCACTCCCTTTAACGTTTAGCACCCAAAGGTGTTTGGCATTAACATCCGAGACCACATCAAATACCAATTCTATAGGTGCTGTTATTACAGATTCCACAGAAAGGACTTTGCTCATATTTAGCGTTGTGGCATAATCTTCAATAGTTGGTGGAGGGATATGCGATTCCAATGGAGCTAGCGGCAAGTAACAATATTTAACCTCGCCAAAGTCGTAGTGTCCTTCGCCGTGATTTGGTGTTGCCCAAGCTACCTGATCAATTTCAACCCAAGATGAACATGCATTTATAAGTTGATCTGTAATTAAAACATATTCTTTTAAGGGAACATCATTTTTCATTAGGCGGTGGGCGACAATCAAATCACTTCCAAATAGTTTCGATCTGGATTTCACCTGATTGATAGAGATGTCTCCATAATGAATAATAAATTTTAAGCGAAGGCCATCACAATTGGCGCAGGCCCCGCATTGGCAAATGCGTTGCGATTCGTACTTTCTCAAGCAGGTATGAAACTTAATGTACATTCTTTGTACCTGTGCTAAGGTTTCGGCAGCAGTAGGTTTTTTGCCTTTTCTATAAAAAAGAATGGCATCTCCTTCAATTTCAGAGATTTCAAGATTCATTTCATTGGCATCTATAAGCGTCTCAAGCAGTTCTTTAATAATATGCTCACTATGGGATATTTCGGTTTCGTGAACAAACTTGGTAAAACCACTTATGTCTGGTATAAAGAGGAGCGTTGGTTCGGCGGAATGGTCATTGGTTGATTTCATAATTCTCAAGCTTTAAATGAGTAGTCTTTTGGCAGTATTGAAATAATTAACATTGGTTAACGCGTTTAAAAACTCAAGTATGGCGAAAAACCAAGTTTTATAAATGAAGATGTGCCTATGGGTTATTGCATATCCCCATAATAAGATCAAGAAAGGGGCTTATGTATTAACAGACCTATAAATATAACAAAATAACTTGAGAAAATAAATTGTTTAAATAGCTTGTCGGGTAATAGGGGTGTGCCGTTATTTATTGTGAAGAGAAGTAGTTTCTCCAATAAAATCTGTAGTATCTAAACCAAATTAAATATTCTCTCGTAGATAAGTGTATTAACCCAAATCAAGATACCATGAAATACCTACTTCTATTCATGCTTACATGTAGTGTTTATTTAGCACCTGCACAGATTGCCTTTAATACAGGAAGTGTACAGTTAGATTCAGATTTAAAAACTATAAACAGCCGCGCAAACTTAGATTTAAGCCTCTTTAATAAAGAAATGCATGTATCATATAACGTTTCGGAAAAGAAACTTAATTATATGTCTGTAAGCTTAGGAATGATTCCCGGTGAGATTTATATCTCTTTAGAAATAGCAAAAATAGCCAGGGTGTCCTTAGACAGGGTATTAACAGTCTACAGGTCGCATAAGTCAAAAGGTTGGGGTGTTATAGCCAAAGAATTGGGTGTAAAACCCGGTTCTGCAGCCTTTCATCAATTAAAGCATAATGCTAGTTCAAAAAAAGGCAAAGGTTCTGGAAAAAAACATAATCATAAAAAAAAAGCAGGCAGACGTTAATATCAATGCTTGGTAATGTTACAAGCATAGGGGTAACCCTGTCCTTTTAGGTTTCATGAGTAAAGCCTACATAATTACAGGAAGTCTTATAGCTAGAAGGTTATGGCAGTTGTGAAACTTGTTCTGAGGGGTCTTTCATTTAAATGGTTTGATTTCCCTTCTTTTACTAAGAAACCAATACGTTATATATAGAATTCCTGGAGGCAACAATAAAGGATGTATAAACCCAGAAATTAATAATCCCAAAGTAGCTATGGCACCTCCAATTAATTCCCATTTGTAGGCAATTGAAAGCCCAATAATTAAGCAAGAATACAGAACAATACTTTTCCAATCGGATAAAAAGTTATGCCCTCCTGCAAGAATCCTAAATAGAGCAATTAATAGTATTAAGAGCACGATACTTCCATATATTCTGGCGATCCATCTTATTATAACTGCAGCTTTATTTGCTTTCATCTTATTTTACTTAAAAGAGGCATAATAAATAAGGTAAACTTAGGAAATCTTAGAAAACAGGTGTTTTTATGTTAGTCAGTACCGAATAAGGACTATGGTTCAGAGATCCATTAATATTCCAATTTAGACTCATGATGGTGGGCTTCTTTCCATACACCATTTTCCCAGACCCAAACAGCGGTGACCCTGTACAGGCCAAAAGTGATATTGCCGTCATACGATCCATCCAAATAAAAGGTGGCAATCCCTACATTGTTATATATTTGGGAATTAAAGTGTTTCATAACAACATTAGGGCTGGGCAGCTTTAAAGTGGTTCCCATGTCCTTATGTGTTTTTTTAAATCCAGATTCATATAATGCATGGCCATTATAAGGGAACATGGTGAATTCTTCCAAATGATGCGACCAAAGAGCTTCAGTGTTTTTTGCGTGAATGGCTTTATAATGTTCTTGAATACGTTTCTTTAAACTTTCTTGGGTTTGGGAAAATGAAAGAGATACGAGCAAAATTAGAGCGATGGTACAGAATAAAGTTTTCATAAAGATAAGTTTTAAAAGGAGGAGTGTTCTTAATAGTGTTTTTGGGGAAGAACAGAAATTGATTTAGTGAAATTATGATAAACTGTTAATGAAATAGTGTTAAGAAATAAATCAGAAATAGTAACTCAAAGTTTACTGTTTTATAAATTTAGTTGTGGCTTGTCCATCATTTGAATGGGCTTTAATAAAGTACAATCCGCTTGCTAAATTAGCTA
This sequence comes from Aestuariivivens insulae, assembly GCF_022662195.1. Taxonomy (GTDB): domain Bacteria; phylum Bacteroidota; class Bacteroidia; order Flavobacteriales; family Flavobacteriaceae; genus Aestuariivivens; species Aestuariivivens insulae. The sequence continues at coordinate 113,260 of NZ_JAKMCS010000001.1, forward strand.
TTGGAAGGCCTTGCTTTAGCCTTTCATTTTTAGTGGCTATATCCATTAAGGTTTTGCCATTTACATCGTATATGGAAATGCGTTCTATGCTACGTTCAGATTTAATGTGTAATATATTTCTAGTGGGGTTAGGGTACAACCTTAATGAGGACGTAAGATTATAATCATCAACGCTTAGACCAGAGCAATCCTTTCCGCTGTCATTAATAGACCAGCCGTATGTGCTTATTAGTGTTTGGCGTGCCGATTCACCATTGCAATAGGTGCTATACCCACCGTCAAACTGGATATTCAAAATAGGGCCAGGGATTTGAGTTTCGCCAATAGATAAAGTGCTCCAGCCTATTAAGGTGTTATCGTAATTGGTAGTCGATAAAGTAGCTTCGTAAAACATACTGTCCATTCGCTCTACACTACTAATATCCCAATTGCCTAAATCGCCATCAAATGCAGTATTGCTATCAAACATGCTATCCATATCTTCAACCTTGCTCACATTCCAACCACTAATATCTCCATTAAAAGCGTTGTTATAAGCAAACATACTGCTCATATGAATTACATTGCTCACATCCCAACCACTAATATCCCCATTAAAAGCCGTATTGTTCTCAAACATTTGGTCCATATCTATCACGCTGCTTACATCCCAATTACTTATGTCACCATTAAATACCGTATTATATTGAAACATAAAATCCATACGAGTTACATTTCCAACATTCCAGGAGCTAATGTCTCCATTAAATGGGGTGCCATAGGAAAACATACCGCGCATATCAGTTACGTTGCTTACATCCCAAGTGCTAATATCTCCATTAAAAGAATTCGCATCATTAAACAAGTTAGCCATATTGGTTACGTTGCTTACATCCCAACTGCTTAAATCGCCATTAAATACAATACAATAATTAAACATATAAGACATGTCTGTGACCCCAGAAAGATTAGGGGCATCTGTAGCGTTATAGGTTAAATTTTCACAACAGGCAAAGGCGTCGGCCATAGATGTCCAAGCTATTGTTCCCCATTGTTCAATGGACATGATTTTTTCCTTATCTCCTCCACAGTTAAAATAGATTCTAGGGAAGACACCACGAATAGCCACAGTATAAGTTCCTGGAGCCATGTAGTCGTGGGTAATATTTCCTGTAACCCCTGTGTCTTCGACGTTGAAGGTCATCCCATCATAAGTCCAATCTACTTCATAGTTATATCCTGCACCGGTAGTTGGAATGGTAATGGACGTGCTGTTTGATACTCCTGGATTATCGGTTTTCCAAGTGGTGATAAACTCCGTTTGCGAAAATGCAAAAGAACAAAAGAAAAGGACAAATACATTTAAAAATTTTTGGGGATTGATGTAGCAAAAAAACCTTGTATTCATGACGCTATTTTAAGGTTAAACAACAGTTATAGATGTTTTTCCGTTTTCAATTGAAAACGGAACATGCCTAGTGTTAGCAAATGGAATTTGGGAACCAAACGGTACAAAGGGCATTATTTGAAATACCCCATGATGGGTAATTTTGCTATTAGCAAGAGAGATAGATAGCTAAAAGTACGAATTTTAGTTTGAAAATGAAAGTGAAATTAGTACTCTATAGTATTATACTTTTAAATAGACTATTCTTTATTAAAAGAAAAAATTGGACAAAGTAGCTTGTTTTGCTAAAATGTAATTGCTGAAAGTCTTGATGTTTGACTCTTTATGGTTTGGGTAGGGAAATTAATGATGCTTTTTAACATACACTAACCCATCAATAGCTTTATGTTTTACCGGAATTATTAAACTAAAAATGTAACCTATCCCAACACATATGGGTATGGCAATAAGTGGATAAATATAAAAGTTAATGGCTGTATTGTATTTCATAAATATCAATGTTACAATACTTGATATAGCTCCAATTAAAGTCCCTTTCCAATGGGCTTTTTTTATAAATACCCCTAGCAAAAATATCCCTGCTATGGCACTACCAAAAAGCCCTATCATTTCTTGAAAAAAGAAAAATATGGAAGTGACGGGGAAAGCCGCCATTAAACAGGCAATAACGGTGCCCATTATACCCACGCCCAGAGTGGTCCATCTGGCCAACTTAAGCCCTTTCATATCTGTGTAGGATTTATAAAAGCGTTGGTAATAATCTACCGTAACAACAGTCGAGACACTATGCATACTACTATCTAAACTGGACATGGAAGCTGAAAAAATACCTGCTATTACAAGACCCGCAATACCTGGTGGTAAATGATTGGTGATAAATAAAGGGAAAACACTATCGTTTTGCATGCCTACGGTTAAAAATTCGGGGTGTTCTTTAAAATACACATATAAGAAGGTACCCATCATAAAGATCAATATCCCGAATGGAATAGCTATAATACCATTCAACCAAATGCTTTTTCTGGCTTCTTTTTCGTTCGAAGTGGTCATGTAGCGTTGTATAACGGCCTGGTCGGTGGTGTATGAAGCAAAGTTTAAAGCAAAGGAGCCTAAAAACAACGACCAGGTAACAACTTCGGTAAAGCTAAATCTTAGATCGAGCATTTGAAGTTTACCATCGGTTATAGCAGTATCAAAAATATAACCAACATTACCAATTTCGATGCCTATAAATACTAATCCGGCGACTAATCCCAAAATTAAAACAACAACCTGTATCACATCGGTCCAAATAACCGCTTCAATACCGCCCATATAGGTATACAAGATGGCCAAAATTCCCATGACTACTATAGCCAGATAAATGTCCAAACCCATAACGGTAGACAAAGCCAATGCAGGCAGATATACAACAATGCCCATTCTAACCAATTGAAACAGAGTAAAGGAAATGCTACTAAACAGTCGTATGGTGATGTTAAATCGTTTTTCTAAATATTCGTAAGCAGTAGTGAGCTTTAATTTTCTAAAAAAGGGCAGGTAGAATGCTATAACCAATGGCGCAATTAATAGAATGGAAAAATAACCCAGATAAGCTTGCCAATCGAAAGCATAAGCTAGCGCTGGTTGGGAAAGATAAGTAATAGCACTTAACATGGTGGCGTAGATACTAAGTCCGGCCGCCCACCATGGAATCCGTCCACCGCCAAGAAAGTAATCGTTAGTAGATTTGTTACGTCGTGAAAAGTACCAACCCATAAAGACCATTAGTAATAGGTACACGATTAGAGTGATATAATTTATCAGGCCAAAACTAGCCTCGTAAGGTTTTAAGCTAAGCACCTTGATCTTGTTGGTGCGTACGCCAGGACTAATTTCACCACCAGGAATAACAATATCTTTGCCCCATTCAACGGCATTGGTCACTATTTGGGAGTCCTCTTTAAATGAGCCTTCCGTTGTCCAGGTACCGGTTATGGTGTGGTAGGCCCATATGGTATTAGAAAAGGAGGAGGCTTTTAAAAGGTCTTTTGATTTGTTTTCCAGACGGTTAATTTCAGCGTTTAGGGAGTCGTTTATTGCCGATTGGTTTTTCAAAGTTTCTAAGGTATTTGCTATGGCCAATCGTTCTGCTAAATATTGCTTTTCACCACCAGCACCTCCAAAAATCAAAATATGGGAATCGCCTTTTTTTATAGCTGGGGCCGCGGCTAAGTACCCGCCCTTAATACCTGGTGTATTGTTATTTGGAATTGGGTTTTTCTTTGTCCATTTAACTTTATGGGGGTCGTATTCATATACATCCGACAACATCTCGTAATTAGATGTGGTGTCTGGATTGTATGATAACCCACTAAACACATATAAACAATCTTGATGACCATTGCTTTGGCCTACAACCACAGGTTGTAACCTGTTCTTCCCTGGGAAGTTAGGCAGTTGTTTCCAAGTGTAAAGGTTTCTGGTTAGAGAAGCCGTTAAATTAAAGGATAAAAAAGAAGAAGTCGATTTGCCTCCTTTTTCCTGCTGTCCACCAACAAGGTAAACCATGTCCCCAACAATGGAGCCGCCCATATTAGATAAGGGAATGGGCATTGCAGGAAGATTTTGGATGCTTATGGTTTTATTGCTTGTATTCCATTGTAAAAGAAAAACATCCTTAAATACGCCTTCTTCGTTATCGCCCCCAATGCACAGAAGCCCTTTAGGAGTGCTAATACTAACACCATTAGCAAGGGGTTTGGGAAGTTTTATGGCAGTGGGTTGATACCAAACGGAAGATTCGCCTTGTTTTTCTAGTATGTATATGGTATCGTACCATTTTTTATTGCCACCTTCCCACACAGGAGAGTCTGGAAAATTTGTGCCTCCTGCAATAATAAGGGCGTCTTTATGAACTCCCACAAATGCACCGTTTATACCTTTATCATTTGGAATGTTCTTTTCATATGAAACAGTAAATACATTATTGTTTTGTGTGTAACCCATTGTTATGGAAAATAGACTGAATAATAGATATGTCATTAATTTGAAATGGCTCATTGGTATGGTCATTTAATAAGATGTTGAAAAACACAAATATAACAAAAATGTATTATGTATGACATATTATTTTGAATTATTGTTTGATTTACATTTGAAAATCAGACAAAGGCCTATTTATTCGTACATATTATTTAAGTCGGCTAGGTGTAATTCATTAAAGAACGCCGCCATTTTATCGGTTACGGCATCAAAGAATTTCTTCCCATCTTCTTTGGTTGCTCTATAAGGGTTTCCTACTCCTGTATCATGTGTAACATCAATCCATTTACGTTGGGCAGTAACCCACCCTTCTTTTAGACCAGTTAGTTTAAATTGTTTGGCTGCACCATCTCCTGCAAATTCCATTGGTAAAACAAGGCCTGGTGTTAAATACATTACTACCGCTGTTTCCAATTCACCAGCATGATCTCCTGGCTCATTAAAAAATGAGCTTGCATTGGTAACTTTCCACCAATCCAAAGCACAAATAAATACATCTGGATAGATTATTGAAAGTTCTCGAATCATTTGTTTAAAATGATTGCCCCCATGGGCGTTAACAATAACTAACTTAGTAACCTTGTGTTTGTTTAGAACAAATCCTATGTCCTTTAAAATTGCTAATTGTGTGCTTGGATTCATGTTTATGCATAGGGGAACATCCATCTGACCAGTATTTACACCAAATGGAATGGTGGGAAGTACAATAACCTTTGCCTGTTGTTTCCATGCTTTTCGAGCTGCTTCAATGGCTACCGATTCGGCAAGAATATTATCTGTGGCGTACGGTAAATGATAATTGTGGGCTTCGGTTGCACCCCAGGGCAAAATGGCAACGGTATACTGCTCATCTTTAATCTGTTTCCAGTTAGATTCTGCTAAAACATAGGGTCTTGGTGTCGTGTTCATGATGCTTGATGGTTTTAACACTTAGCCGTTATTTAATTCATAAGATCTTTAATGTGGCGTCTCCATTTTTTATAGCCTTTTTTAGTGAGGTGGAGACCATCATGGGTAAAGCTAGGTTTTAATGCTCCCGATCTATTACAAAATGCTTTGTGTAAGTTAATATATTCTAAATTAAATCTTTTAGATAGCATTTGCAACTTCCTATTAAGTTCAAGAATAGCTTCTTGTTTGCTTTTGTGGCCGGAAAAGCGATTGCCTACCTTGGGGTTTACTGGAAGAACACTTTGTATATATATGATGGTTTCTTTTGAATGGTTTTGGATTTGCTTTACTATGTCTTCATAACGTTCAATAATATACGATACACTTTTGCCTTTGGCAAGATCGTTGGTGCCAATCATAATAAAGACCTTTTTGGGGAACGATGCGGTAATTTCGGGTAGCCGATATAAAATGCCATCTGAAACATCGCCACTTATACCTCTGTTCCTTACATTTTTTTTAGGAAAATGTTGTTCCCATTTACCTCCTTCGGTGATACTGTTCCCTAAAAATATGATCTCATCCTTAGTGTCTGGAGTATTGTCGAATACTGCTTTCCTTTCGTAGTAATATTTTGAAAAGGAAGGTTGCGCATGACATACACTTATGGTTGTTAAAACCAGAGCGATGGCTATAACTTTGTTCATTTGTTATTTAATTATAGGTTAAAAGCCTGCAACCTACCTATCGACAGGTAGGTAGCATTGAAATTAATTTGTTTCTATAAATTTGAGAAGTTTAGCTAAACCTCATTTATAATAAAGAGATTCCTTTCTTGCCTTAAGAAGGCAAGTTATACTTTATGGTTACATCTATTAGCTGTTGTTTATTGATGTTTTACGGGAACTTTATAGCTGTCCTTGCCATCGGTTAGCCATTTAAGTGAAAAGCTTACGAAGGCATTTTCGGTGTACTCGTCTTTTTCAAAAAACACACCGATGTCCCCATTTTTTAAAACGGTTAGTGACGAATAGCCTGAAGGGCCTTCGTAAATGGTTTTGCCTTCGGTCCAGGTTTTGCCTTCATCATAACTTACACGAACCGTTAAGTTGGTGCGTCCTTTATCTGATTTGGCATTTGAAAAAAGGATTCGGTTTTTTTGATAACCATCTTCAATACTGGAATATCTAATAATACTGGCATTACAAGCAGGGTCAATAAGATTGGGTTCTGGTCTTGTATGCCAAGTCTCTCCCTGGTCTGTTGAAGTGTGAACATAGCGTATCCCTTCTTTGGTATTAACTCTGGAGTTGATCATTAACGTGCAATCGGCTAGTTCTATAATTTTAGACTCATCGGCTGGGGTAATGGATACATCTTTATAAAACCAGGTTTTGCCATGGTCGTTACTTCCAAAAACATATAAGCCCTTATTTAGGTTTACCATTGTATGTAATAATTTACCAGATCGGGTTTGTACACCGCGTCCGGAAGTAATAAACTTAAAGTCCTTGTGCCATTCTGGTTTTGCAATTTGGGAGGTTATATCATCTGGAGAGCTCCATGTTTTGCCATTATCGGAACTTTTCACAACATGGAGGTAGTAAATATCTTTTTCTTTATCTAAATCCATGTAATTGTAGAATAAAAAGATATCACCTGTAATATTATCAACAATCATAGAGGGGTCTGAAGCCGATTGCCCCAAAGGGAAGTCAACAACAGTTTCAACTGATGTCCAGGTCTTTCCGTTGTTTTGACTTCTTCTAATAACGATATTAATGTCTTTGCTACCTCTTAAATCGGCACAGGATGGGACGCGTTCATCAATAGCGGCTATAAGATCGCCATTAGGGGCGGTTACAATGGCAGGAATACGATAACAATGGACATTACTGTTTGTTGAAGCATTAAACAAATCTTTGTGAGCCTTTACGCCTTTTGCTATCTGAAATGTTTGGTTTTGGGCGGTGCAGCCTAAGGTTATCAATCCTAAAAAAAATACAATTACATGTTTCATGAGTGCTGTTTTTAATGCTATTTTTATTCGTTGTTAATAGTTGTAAATGTTGAAGCAGGTAGATCGTGTTGGTTCACCAAATTCCCTTGGGAATAAGGAGAACAGGCATATTTTACAAAGCGTGGGTCCTTTATCTTTTCCGACCATACTATCAAAACATTGTTTCTAATTTGTGCTTTTGCCTCTACAAACCGTTTGTCTTTTCCAGCAATCTGAATATCCCTAACCGGGTTTCCGTCGTTGGTTTTCAAGCCTTCCGAAAAGGTAAAATGCACTTCTAATTTACTGTTATTTATATTGATATAATCAAACAAAGGCCCAGAATAGGGTCTATTTATATTATAAGTTTTAGCCAATGCGATATATGATAGTCGTGTGCCTACAACCCATTTTTTATTGGGATGTACATTTGTTGGGTGTCCCACATCTAGGGTTACGGCCATTCCTGTATAGGGAATTTCCATTAGCTGTCTTTGTGAATTTCTAAAAATGCCCCAAGTGGGCCTGTTAATACTGCTTAGTTGAACATAATAGAAGGGGAGTTCGGGGAGATTCCAATGGTGTCGCCAATCGCTTACTAACCTGTTGAACAATTTTGAGTGCAACTGCACATGTTCTGCATTCGATTCGCCTTGGTACCAAATTACACCATTTATGGGATAGTTGGTAAGGGGGCGAATGCCTGCATCAAATAAAAAGGTTGGTTGGTAAGGATGTCTTGCTTTAATAGCTTTTGTGATGCCATTCAAATTTTTATGAATCCGCTGTGAAACCCAAGTATCTACCATAGGGTTTAAATGGGTGTCGTTAAGCAAATCTATCGTTTCATGTGTTTGTTCCATAGTTTCCCGGCTTACCCAACTTTGGGTTGGCGAGCCACCAACAGCATTGCAAATGATGCCAATAGGAATTTGTAGTTGCTTTTGAAGGTTATATGCAAACGCATAAGCCACAGCCGAAAAATTACCGAGGTGCTCTTTTGTAGCCGATTGCCAGCCAGTATTTTGAAAATAGTCGCCTGCATTGCAATGTCCCAGTTCGGTAGGTGTGAATTGTTTATCGGACAATGCCTTACCATTCATGGAAAAAATAAAGACATCATCATTTAAGGAATCCTTTAAAACATTCGAAGCATGTTCCGTTTGGCTTACTTTAAATGCCATATTCGATTGCCCAGAAGCTAACCATACTTCTCCAATATAGACTTTGTTTATAAAAATCGAGCTGTCTTTTGTGTAGATTTTTAGAGGATAGGGATCTCCAGCTTTCATGGCATTAAAAGGAATGTCCCAGGTGCCATCGAATTGCGCAGTTGTATGTTTGATTTGCTTGTTAAATTCTACGGTTATGGTATCATTATAATTGGCAGTACCATTAAAATTTATGGTTTTATTTCTTTGTAATACCATTTGTTCGCCATACAGGATAGGCAATTTCAGCCCGCCGTAATCACCTGTTATGGCGCTGTATATTTTTTGGGCAATTATGGCAGTACCTTCCTTTGTTGGATGCAAATTATCGGGGAAATATTCTGGAAAACGATATAGGGGTTCGTGCAAATTTATCAATGCGACATGGGCCGTTTTGGCAATGTGCTCAATGTTGTGTTGAATTTCCAAGAAGCTCTCTCGCATGCCTTCTTCAAACCAATGGTGTCCAGAGAACGTTGGTGTCATCTTGCAGATCATAACTTGGGGTTTACTGGGAAGGTTCTTATATATAGTAATCAGTTCCAGATAATCGGTAACAAACTCTTCTTTATGTTGTGGCCAATTGTTGTTGCCCTGGTCGTTTAATCCTAAGTGAATAATAACAATGTCTGGAGTAAACTCTAATGATTTTTTATAGCTTTCGGTATTCCAATACGGTTTATGGCCTTGTTTAAACAGGGTCGCCCCAGAGTGCCCAAAGTTGGAAACTTGGTAAGAAGTAGAGCCCAACAGTTCCTGCAACTGGGCGGGGTAGGCGTTGTGGTTTCTGTCCTCAATTCCTAAGCCAAAGGTTACACTATCTCCAATACAGGCTACTTTTATTTTTTGAGCCTGAATGTAATAGGCGGTAAGCAATGTAATAATTAGAATGCTATAGTGTTTTATCTGGTACATATTGAAATAGGAAATCAAAAGGCTCCAATTAGTTTAAAGATTTATGTTTTCAAATGCTTTCCAGCATTGGTACATCGCTCTGGGGACATGGAAACAGCCTTTCCATTTGCCGCCTTTTAAATGTAGCAACACTTCACCTTGGCGGTTTAAGTAGCCATACCATTCACCATGTTCGGGGTCATGAAAATGAGACCATGCGTATTTATGTACTTTATGGTACCATTTTAGAAGTACTTCATTATTGGTATACTGGTAGGCTTTTGTTAAGGCTACTAGGGTTTCTAAATGTACCCACCATAGTTTTTGGTCCCATTCCAATTGCTGGGGTGGGTTACCTTTTATGTCCATAAAGTAAAATAGACCGCCATAAGTGGTGTCCCAACTGTATTCCAAAATATTAATAATGGTCTGGGAGGCTTTATCTATTAAGGCTTGGTCATTTCTGCGTACACCTATGTCAATCATAAACCACATGGCTTCAATGCCGTGCCCAGGATTTAATAAGCGACCGTTAAAGCTGTCGTGATGGGTTCCGTCTGGTAAGACGTTTTCAAAGATTAGCCCCGTCTTTTTATCTAAAAAGATGTTCATAACCTGATGCACGCTATAGTCAATCGTTTTTTCTATTTCTTCCGGTTCCAGGATGTTTTCCAGTTCTAACACGAGATTGGATAAAATCATGGGGAGCGAAAAACCAATTAAGGGTCTTGCATTGGTGTTCTTTTCATACGGGCCTTTGGGATGGTCTTTACGTTTTAGAATATTGTAATAGGTTTTAATGGCCAGAGCTTTAATAGCTTCATCACCCGAAGCTTTGGCATATTGGCTAAAGGCCATAGCGGCAAAACAATCCGAAAAAATGTTATAGGCTTTAACCAACGGTTGTCCGCTGTCGGTAACAGAGAAGTAGAAATCCCCATTGTTGTCCATCCCATATTTTTTTAAGAAATCAATACCACTTTTTGCAATGGCTAACCAGTTTTCATTTTTTTCAACCTTATTATAGAGCATTGAAAAAGTCCAGGCTTGCCTTCCCTGAAGCCATATAAATTTATCGGTATCGTAAACGTTTCCTTTAGGATCCAGGCATGTAAAGTAGCCTCCGTTTACGGTATCGATTGAATGTTTTTCCCAAAAGGGGACCACATTGTTAAGTAGTGTGTCTTTATAGAGACTTGAATATTTCATATACTATAGTAATATTTTATATATTCGCTTTGGTTATTAAATAATATATTATATCTTTATATGTATGACATAATACAAAAATATAAAAATATATTTATTTTAGCATTAATATTTTAATAATTAGGATGTAACAATGAAAAAGCTTAGAAATATTACCCCGTTAGAGAATTTATCCTTAGTTGATAAGGTAGAAAACAGGTTAAAGGAGTACTTTAGGGAGAATAATTTAAAGATAGGCGATTCCATACCAAAGGAGTTGGAATTTGCTGAAGCATTGGGTGTTAGCAGAACGGTTATTCGGGAGGCGCTTTTACGACTGCGTACCATTGGGGTTATAGAATCTAAAAAACGAAAGGGCATGGTCCTTACACAGCCCGATATTATTCAGAATTTTGAAAAGGCCATTGAATATAATTTGTTGGGAGAACAAACGTTAACCGATATCTTCGAACTCCGTTTAATTTTAGAAATGGGGATGGCCGACCTCTTATTTGCAAGAATGACCAAAGAAGATATAGAAGATTTAGATACCATTGTTGCCGAGCAGGAAAAGGAAGAGGTCAATACCAGTATTTTTAGCTTGGAACATGAAATTGCTTTTCATGGTAAGCTGTATGAAATGTCCAATAATACAACATTGCAACGTTTTCAGGATTTGCTCTTGCCAGTATTTAGTTATGTACATGATAATATGTCTCCCGAAGCCAAGAATTTTAAATATTCCAAAGGGACTTTCGTAACGCATAGAGATTTGTTAAACATTTTAAAGACGGGTACACCGGAACGTTTTAGAGAAGCTATGAGAAACCATTTGGAACCGCATTTAGAAAAAGTATTGCACATGGCAAAATAGGCCAATAAGTTTAGGTCATCTCGTAATAAAAAAAAGAAACCTGCTTTTTAAGCAGGCTTTCTTTTAACTAACAATGATACTTATTTGCTAAACCATGGTTTTAAACCCATATTATCCAGTGTTTCTTTAATTTCAACATAGTCCTTATCGTTTAAGGTGGTATGTGGAAACCTACTAGGGCCACAATCTATACCCAATACTTTCATGAAGCCTTTGGCAACGCCATTAAAACCGCCTTTGCTATCTAATAGTTCTACAAACTTAATGGCTTTGGTCTGTAAATTGGCGGCCGCTTCCATTTCACCATTTTCAAATAGTTCTTTAATCTTATAATATAATGGGGCCAAATGGTTATAGGTGCTACCTACCCATCCGGTGGCTCCCAGTGGCAGACTGTTTATAAACAGTTCATCGTAACCAAATAGAACATTATATTTACTGTTAGCCTTAGTCTTACAATGCCCATAGTCTATCAAGTTATTATTTGTGAACTTGATACCGGCCAAATTAGGAATCTTGTCTTTGGCTTGTTCCAGAAATGAGACCATGTTTAAATGGGCTCCCGACAATACTGGTATATGGTAATAATAAAAAGGTAAATTGGGGGCGCAAGCTGCAATTTCTTTGCAGTAGTCTATGAGTTTGTCAATACTGTTCAACCTAAAGTAAAATGGTGCTATTGCAGCTATAGCATCTACTTTGTCGGAAGCATATTGGGCAAGGTCTTTAGCTACTTTAAGACTGGGGTCACCAACATGATCTATTAGATAGAGGTCTTTGGATTTATTTTCAGACCAGGCCAAAGTTATGGCTTTGCGTTCTTCAATGGTTAAAGAGGTAAAATCTCCGGTTGATCCGTTCATGAATACCCCCGAAACATTATTCCGTATTAAAAAAGGGCTATAATCCTTAATACATTCTGTATTTAACGAACCGTCTTTATGCATAGGTGCATAAGTTGCTGCTATTAGGTTTTTTACCATTAGTTATGATATTTATGCTTTTTTATAATTAAATGGAGATGGTTTAATTGTGTTCAATTTATAAAATATTTGTTTTTTATTGTTTCACTAAGGATTAAGTGCTGAAGAAAAGCATTTACTTTTAGGTTTCAACGTTTTTCCCCAACACTCTCAATCAAACTAACTCAAAACAAACTATTTAACTTAAACCCATTGTGCATTTTGGTGAAATTCTGTCAGTTCGAGTGAATTTTACGATTGAAATGAGTAAAATTTGTATCGAGAAAAAGAATTTTAGTTTTTGAAATTGTTCTCGATACGATTTTTTTAATAAAAAATCACTCGAACTGACATTTTTGAAATGAGTTTCCCCTAAATAAACAACGGGTTAACATTAATTGGTGTAACCTGGTGTTTGTTCCAATAGTGGGTTTCTACCAATCATATCGATTGTAATTGGTAGCAATAGCTTGTATTCATCACCAGGATTTAGGAAGCTTACTTCGTTAATTACAAAACTATTTCCTGCCCTTCTTAAGTCCCACCAACGTTTACCTTCTCCAATAAATTCTTTATACCGCTCGTTTAAAATAGCGTTGGCATTATTGGTTTGTGTACTGTTAACATAGGCATGGGTTGCAGGTACGTAATTAGTCCCATAAGCCCGTTGACGTATTTGGTTAATTTCACCTGAAGGATCTTCTCCTAACAAGTTTTTGGCCTCTGCTAATAAAAGGATAACATCGGCATATCTGTAAAGCGGCACATCGTTTTCAAAAATACGCTCCGAACCATCTACACGTCCTAAGAACTTTTTAAAGATGGATCCAAAATAAGTTGGCTCGTTATAAGATGCATATCCAGCACCACCATTGTTATCTGTGTATAATCTAATAAAGGTGGCATCTTTTCTAGCATCATCATTATCATCCAACAATAGTATGGTTTTCTCCGATTGGCCATACCTGTTCGCCCCCGAAATAATAAAGTCGCTCATCGATTCACCTGCATCATTATACTGAGGGTTGATTTCTGTACTTCTACCGGTTAAGCTATTATATATGTTGGATGCTTCGTCTCGTTTATATTGTATGGCAAAAATAAACTCGTTATTGGTTTCGTTAGGCACACCCCATAAATCGGAGATGCTTGATTCCAAACTAACTCCCAAAGAGCCAATTTGTTGTAAAGCGGTTTTGGCTTCCGTAAAATCCGCACTGCCACCGCCAAGTACGTTGCCAGACCAGATGTATACATCGCCTTTAAGGGCCAATGTAGCAGTTCTAGACCAAAATACCCGGCTGCCTTCCCAATAGCTACTATCTGAACCAAAAGCGCTTAATGAAGCGGCAATATCAGATTTTATTTGAGCCATAACCTCACTTTGGGGCGATCTTGCTCTACTTAATCCGGCCGGATCGATATCTGTAAATGGTTCGAGGATGATGGGTGCGTCTCCCCAGGTTTTTAATAGGGTGTAATAATAAAGGGCTCTTAACCCGTAAGCTTGTCCTAATAAGTGATTCTTATCTGACTCCTTGTTAAAAGTTACATTGGGTAGGTTTACCAAAAAGTCATTTAGCCTGTGAATTCTAGTGTATAAGCCAGCCCAACCACCAAAGGGTGCTGTAGCTACAGTAATATTTGATTCTATAAGGCTTTCGTTGGCAGGCGACTCGTAAGTGCGTCCACCCCATATATCACTTCTTATTTCTCCTAATAACCAAAGTGTTCCTGCAGATGATCTTAAATTGGTATACAATCCGGTATGTGCTGTTAATGCACCTTCTTCAGAATCCCAAAAACCTGCTGCTGTCAATTGACTGGGGCTAGTTAATTCCAGTTCATTCTCACAAGCACTTAGTGTTACCAGTGCCATTAGTAAGTATATATATCTTTTCATTTTTTTAAATTTAAAATGTTACATTAAGTCCGATTGTAAATGTTTTTGGAACGGGAAATGCTCCATATTGTACGCCACCAATTTCGGGCGTGTCTCCGCTCATACTCTTAAAATAATGGAGGTTAGTGCCTGTTAAGTATATGCTTAATCTTTTAATCACATCTTTAAAGTATTGTGTGGGTACATCATAACTAAGTGTTATTTCGCGTAATGCCAAATAATCGCCTTTTTCCCAAAATTTGGCATTACCATAATTTTGCAGGCTACCCGAAGACTCATTACCTCTCCAAACATTCTTTGCGCCGTTAACAAAAACAAAGCGTGGCCAATCAGTATCTGTATTAGTTGGTGTCCAAGAGTCTAAAACTTCAATAGGCTGTGCCAAATTACCCTGGGTTTGTCCGTAACCTTTATTTCTAATATGGTTCCACACTAAATGCCCGGTGGCAAAATCTGTTTTAACAAAAAGATTAAAGTTTTTGTACTTAAGGTTTGTAGTTAAACCTCCAACAAAGTCTGGCGTTGTACGTCCAATGACTTTTCTATCGAGTCCATTAATTATCCCATCATTGTTTTGGTCGACCCACTTTACATCACCTGCCCAGCGCTTATTGCGGCTAGCGCCTGGCATATATTCATCCGTTATACTATTATCTGCATCGGCCTCCGCTTGTGTGGCATAGATACCAGTTTGTTCGAAAGCAACTACTAGGTCATGACCAGATCGACGCCCTTCCTGGAATCCACCTACCCATTCTTCCTGTCCTGTTTTTGGGTTCCAAATTAATGTACCGCCCTGTCTGTTTAAATCATTATCATTGTCAGGAAGTTTTACCACATAATTTCTGTTACTGGTAAACGTTGCAGAAACATTCCAAGTTAAATCATTATTTCTAATAATGTCAGCATTTACCTGTAATTCAAACCCTTTATTTCTAATGGTACCATTATTGGTTAATATGCTACTAAACCCTGTATAGAAAGGTAAAGTTAGGTTTGCTAGTTTGTCTTTAATATCTCTTGTATAAATATCTGTGATGAATGACAATCTGTTATCAAAGAATGAAATGTCCAATCCGGCATTAAAGGTGGTTGATTTTTCCCAGAGAAGATCTAGCGTGGGTAGACCAGAGTTAGCATACCCTGTTTGCCCGTTGTAAACCCCTTGTTCTCCATACGAACCATAAACGCCATAATTGCTTAAAACATCTTGGTTACCATTAACACCATAGCTTAATCTGGGCTTAAGCCTGGAAATGGTATTGCTTAATGAAGAATTTTCAAAGAATGCTTCATTATGGGCATTCCAACCAAAAGAAACACCAGGGAAAAAGTCAAACTTATTATTTCCTAATCGTGACGAACCATCATTTCTAAACGTAAAACCTAGCAAATATTTATCATTATAATCGTATAGAAGTCTACCAAAAGTAGAGGTGATAACATATTCTGTTTCAAAGCTAGATGGTATTCCGTTGGCTTCAGCACCAGCATTAAGAGTTTCTATTAGGTCTGTTGGCGAATTTCTAGTTCCTGCTGAAGTAGAAAATAAATTATCTTTAAAATACTCTGCGCCTAGTAATGCATTTATGTTATGGTTACCAATTTTTTTGGTATAATTTAAGGTTCCTGTTAATTGGTTTCTTAGGGTTCTTCCTAAGCTTACGGCAGCTTCACGACCTGTACGCAGTGGTCCAGTATTGCTACCTACTCTATAAGCTTTGTTAAAACTTTCGTTGTGGTTATTTATGGTAAAATGACTTCCGTTTATAGATAAAGTTAAATCATCAATAATATCCCAATTAATACCAACAGAAGCAGATAAACGTTGTTCCAGGTTTTTTCTAACAAATTTATCTTGATAGTATAATGGGTTACCGAAGCCTTGGTTTTGTCCTACAGCATATTGGTCAGACCAAGTGCCATCTGGATTGCTGTCGTAGGTTCTTGAGGTTGATGCTTGTCCTTGGAATCTTCTAAAAACGGTATCGTCGTTACCTAAAGGACTTCGGTTTAAGTTTGAATGTGAGTATAAAATATTTGAATTTACTTTTACTCTATCTGTTACCTGATACGATCCGCTAAATTTTCCTGAATATCTTTTGAATCTAGAGCCTAAAACCAATCCTTCATTATCTAAAAGACCTAACCCTAAATAGTAAGATCCCTTTTCGTTACCACCATCAAATGATAAATAATGGTCTTTGGAGGCACTATCTTGATAAATTCTATCACCAACGCCTTTATTGTCATAAAAAAGAATTTCTTGGCTTGGATCTAAAATATCCGGAATAGACATCCATCCGGGTTGGTTTAATAAGTATTGGTTGTTCGCTGTTAAAAGCTGGGTTGTAAAAGGATCGTTCGTAGTGTTATTGCCAATGGCAGCACTGTGGTTTCCATTTAAAAAAGCACCAAAACTTCCTGGGTTGTTAACCACTTCTCGAAACCAGGCAATAGATTGCCTATTATAGTTTATATGATCTTTTGCTCCTAGGTATTTTTGATCATTCCTTTCATTATTAATACTGTATTTGTATTTGTAATTGATGGAAGATTTTCCTGTTTTTCCGGTTTTGGTTGTTACTAAAATAACACCATTAGCAGATCTGGCTCCATAAATGGCTGTGGCCGCAGCATCCTTTAATACTTCAATGGATTCAATATCATCGGCATTTAAAGCATAAAAGGAGCCGGGAATACCATCAATTAATATTAAAGGTGATCCAGATCCGTCGAAGTTTGTACCCCCACGTAATACTATTTGTGGTGTAGATCCTGGTTGCCCGGTTGTGTTGGTTACTCGTAAACCGGCTATGGTACCCTGTAAGGCCGTAGCAACATTAGATCGTGTTGAAGTTTCTAAAATCTGTGTGTCCAATTTAGAAACCGAGGTTGTTAATGTGGCCCGGGTTTGTTTACCGTAACCCGTAATAACCACTTCATCTAATATAGAAGTGTCTTCATTTAAAGACACGTTAATTACGGTGTTATTTGTTATAGTAATTTCAGCAGTTGCATATCCCACATAGCTAAACACCAGAACATCGCCTGTATTGGCATTAATGGCGTAGTTGCCATCAAAGTCGGTTGTTGTTCCTGTGCTGGTTCCTTTCACTAGAACGGTAGCGCCTGCCAGAGGCAAATTGTCTCCAGAAGAAACGACAATTCCCGTAATTGATTTTGTCTGTCCATAACTTAGTGCGGACAGGCAAAAGAATACTATCAGTACCAGATAAGTGGTAATAAAGTTCTTTTTTCTCATTTTGATTGCGTTAGATTAATTCAGTTAATAAAATATTAAGTATTATGTAATACATAATGCAATATTATGATAATATTTTATTTTTTCAAAACAATTTGAAGGTTTTAACAATTAAAGAAGCTACGAATCAATTGATTAATACACTTAAAAAAGAAAGAAGGTATAGAGAAACCGGAGTTAATTTAGGTATAGTTTGGGTATTTGTTGTAGCGACGTGCTTAGCTGAAGTTTTTGTATTTATGTGTGTTTTACATTATCGAATAACAATGATTTTGGTTTTTATGAAGACTTAAGATATATACCTTTTACAATCATCATGCTTAAGTGTTCATAGGCATTTGTTTAAGTTGTCTAATATCTAAAGTGAAAACCAATAATCTGTGTATCTAGATTTTTTGTTGTTATGGTTAATATGGTAGTATATTATACTTAAACCTATATTGGCGATTAAATAGAGCAGCTATATTTTTATATTATTGCACTAATACAAGCAGTATTTTTGTAAATTGCATCGATTAAAATAGTGCATTATTTTATATGGTTACTTTAAAACAATTAGCAAAAGAGTTAAACGTTTCTATCTCCACAGTTTCTAAGGCTTTAAATAATAGTGAGGAAATTGGAGAGGAAACCGTTAGACGTGTGAAGGAACTTGCCGAATTATACAATTATACACCTAATAAAGTAGCCTTAAGCTTAAAACAAAACCGAACCAAAACTATTGGGGTCATCATCCCAGATATTCTAAATCATTTTTTAGCGAAAGTATTATTTGGTATTGAGCGCGAAGCAACCCAAAGGGGCTATAATATCATGACATGCATTTCTAACGAATCGTTAGAAAAAGAAAAAAAAGCACTAGAGGTCTTGGCAAATGGGAGTGTAGATGGGTTTATTTTATGTGTAGCTGAAGAAACCCAAATAAAAAATGAGGTAAATCATTTCAAAAAAACGATGAGCCAAGGATTGCCCATTGTGATGTTCGATAGGGTCGCCCACGATGTGTTTTGCGACAAGGTAATTGTAGACGATTTTGATGCAACTTATAGCGCAACTAAAAGATTACTGTCCGAAAACAGAAAAAAAATAGCTTTCTTTAGCAGTATTGATGATTTAAGTGTTGGAAAACTTAGGGAGCATGGTTATAAAAAAGCCATTTTAGAAGATGCGAACCAAGATATTTTACTGCTTAAAGTAAAAAAGGAAGACGATTATCAAGAGAAGATAGAGGCTTTTTTCAAGGCTAATAAAAATATCGATGGCGTCTTGGCAGCCGATAGTGCTTCTGGGATAATTGCTGTAAACACTGCATTGCATTTAGGTTTAAGGGTGCCCGAAGATATATCGGTAATAGGTTTTGCAAGTCAATCGGTATCACAACATTCCATACCAAAGCTAACGACCATAAGACAACATGCTAAACAAATTGGTGCTAGCGCTGCAGACTTGTTGATTAAACGACTTGAGAAAAGGCATGATGAAGAATTGGAGTTTAAAACAACAATTGTTAAAACAAGTTTAGTGAACAATCAATCCACTCTAAACAAAATAATATAAGTCTTATTTCGTTTATCGATGAAATGCATTTTATCGATAAAAAATGTATTTCATCGATTTTTGTTGTTTTTTATGATCACTTTATCCTAGTTTAGTTCACTCTTAGCGATAAAAGCACAATCCCCTCAGTGCGCTAAGAAAAATTAATCCATTTTTTATGACGGTATAGTCATATTTCCCTCAAAATTTATAAAGTAAAAATCGGTTCGCTTTTGTGCGTTCGATTTTAAAGTTAATTATCCATTTTTTCCCTCGTTAAAGGTTTTGGTTTGCCAAAGGCTTTATCAAGTAGTGTTTAAAATTTTTTAAAACAATAGAAAAAAGAGTTTAACCTTAAAATCGAATATTTATGAAAGCCCTAAAACTTACATTACTAGTAGCTGTGTTATTTGCAGCCTTTACATCATGTACTAAACAAGACTTAAACGAGGATGATGTGTTATTGGTTCCAACAGTCGACCAAATTTTAGATACCGGTGGTGTTGGAGATGACTAAAATTACGTTTTAATAGATTTATTAATCCCGTACAAATTTGTATGGGATTTTTTGTTTTAGAATGATTTTACAAAAATTATGGATACATTTGGGTGAAAAGAAGGTAAATCGCTTTAATTGAAATTTAAACTACACTATATCGTCCTATTTTTTGGTGTTGTTATACATGCCCAAATAGAACAAAATATACAAAGGGTTGATTCTATTCGTGGCCATATAATAAATAGCGAAGCTACCGATTCGGTTTTTATAGCCAAAGAATATTATAAAATTGGAGAGCTGTATCGAAAATCTTTATTAAGTGATACGGCCTACTATTATTATCAAATAGCCGAAAAGGTATTTAGAACAAATAATTATAGGTTAGAAACTGCTCAAACACTTTATGGTATAGCTGTTTGCCAAAGGAATAACAAGGATTTTACGGGAAGTGAGGTGACTTCTATAGAATCCCTAACCTTTTTGGGTGAATTAGAAGAAAGTATCGAAGTTAATAAGTATAAAGCCTATAACTATAATAATTTGGGAGCTGTTTTTAATGAGCTTGGGCAGTTTGAAGAATCCGTAATGTATTATAATAGGTCTCTTGAACTTAAAAAAAGTTTGAATGGCAATTTTGAAGGAAGTATTGCTACAACTGAAAATAATTTGGGTTATACCTATAAACAATTTGGGAAATATGAATTGGCTAAAGCACAATTTGAAAAAATTTTGAAAAACAAAGAGTTAATAGATGATTACTCTTCCATACATCTATTGGCATTAGGTAATTATGCCCATACATTATTTCTTTTAAAAGAGTTTGAACAATTGCCAGAGCTCTACCTAAAAGCATTAAAAATTTGCGATAGTACAAACCAGGAATACCATTCCATTATTATTCACCAACATTTAGCAGAGTATTATAGCTATAAAAACCAAAGAGATTCGGCATTATATTATGCCTACAAGGCCAAGGACATTTCAGAAAAATATAATAATGATGACCTGCTAAAGTCATTATTAATTCTTTCAAAAATAGAGGAGAAGGATAAAGCCATTACATTTTTAAAAGAGTATGTTAAGCTTAATGATAGTATTCAAAAAACAGAACGTGCCATTCGCGATAAATTTGCTAGAATACGCTTCGATACACAACGTGTAGAACAAGATAATATCCGTATCGCTAGAGAGCGTATGTGGCTTATAGTGCTCTCCATTGGATTGGCAGTAGGGCTACTTTTAGTATATATAATTATAACACAACGTAACAAGAACAAGGAATTAAAGTTTATCCAACAGCAACAAGAGGCCAATGAAGAAATCTACAACCTTATGTTATCCCAAAACGAAAGTATTGAAGAGGCCAGGGTGATGGAAAAAAAGCGCATATCCCAAGAATTGCACGATGGGGTTTTGGGAAGGCTATTTGGTACGAGGTTAAGCTTGGATAGTTTAAATATGGCCACAAGTATTGAGGCCATAAAAAACAGGGGTCAGTATATAGAGGCACTTAAGACTATAGAGGAAGATATTAGAAAAGTATCCCACGAGTTGAATACCGATTTTGTGTCTGGTAGCGGATTTATTGATATCTTAAAAACTTTGGTAGAGACACAGTCTTTGGCCTATAAATTAACCTGTAAATTAGATTACGATGAAGTTATAAATTGGGATGCTGTACCCAATAAAAAGAAAATACATATGTATAGAATTGTGCAGGAAACATTGCACAACATATATAAACATGCCAATGCTAAAAATGTATATATTAGTTTTAAATTAAAAAATAATGTAATTTGCCTAACCGTAAAAGACGATGGTTCTGGTTTTGATGTTAATAAAGCCAAATCTGGAATAGGCCTAAAGAATATGACATCCAGAATTAATGAGATTGAAGGAAAAATAAATATTGAATCGGAACCAGGAAAAGGTACCAGAGTAAGCTTAGAAGTCCCCATACCTTAGCGATAATTATGACCGAAAAAATAAAAATATTAATGATTGATGACCATCCCATGATTATTGAAGGTTATCAAAACACATTACAGTTTACAAAAGCTGAACATCAAGAATTATTCATAGACATAGCCAATAATTGTGATGAAGCCGTTAGGTTTATGGATAAATCCGTAGCAAACAATACCCCATATAATGTCTTGTTTGTAGATATAAGTTTACCACCTTCTTCCGATGGAACCATGAGTTCTGGAGAGGATTTGGCCGAATATGCGCGCAAAATTTTACCCTTGGCCAAGATTATTATTTTAACCATGTTTAACGAATCCTTTAGGATCCATAATATTATAAAAACTATAAACCCTGAAGGCTTTCTTATTAAAAGCGACTTGACTTCCAGCGAACTGGCCAGTGCCTTTCAGGCGGTGCTATATAACCCGCCATTTTATAGTGGTACCGTAAACAGCCATATTAGAAAAACGATAACCAGCGATATTGTAATTGACGATAAAAACAGAAAGATACTGCACCTATTGTCGCAAGGGGTTAAAACCAAAAATTTGGCATCGCATTTAGATATGTCTTTGAGTGCTGTAGAAAAAAGAAAAAAACATCTGAAGGAATTATTTTGCGTAGAAGATGGCGAGGATGAAACGCTTTTGGATGAAGCCAGAAAACAAGGATTTGTTTAAAACTTTTTTTGGTCGCAAACCTAGACTACCACTATGTTTTACAGTTAATCCGTAATAGGGTTACGGTTTTTCCGTAATAAAAAGTTTAAAATTATGTTTAAGTTTGGAATATCAACACTACATTTTAATTAATCCCTCAAAATTTATTGTTGATAATAGCAATTTACATTAGCCCTGTGGAGGTGAGAGACCACAGGGTTCTTCTTTTTTATGTACTAAATCTACTTCTGTGATGCTATGCGAGTATTCCAATAAAGAGCCCCAAATAAATTACTGCTACGATAAACTTAATAAAGGTTGACGTTAAAAAGCCAATAAAGGAACCGAAAGCAGCTTTAAAAGCTATTTTGGAATCGTTTTTATTGATGAGTTCGCCTATTAATGCCCCAATAAAAGGGCCAATTATAATACCACCCGGAATAGGGGACAATAGTCCAATAATTAGCCCAATGGTGGTCCCTAGCATACCCCACCTACTACCACCAAAACGTTTGGTGCCCATAGCAGGAATGATATAGTCCAATACCCAAATGAGAATGGCAATCAATAAGGTTATAATCAAGAATGGTTTGTCCATTTTAACGATATCCGTAAAATGAACAATAAGCAAGCCCAACCAACTGGTAAGTGGCCCGGGAAGAATGGGTAAAACACTTCCTATAATACCAAGAACCATAAATAAAGAAGCAACTGTAACTAAAATAATATCCATTGATAAACTCAAATTTTACAATAGGTAAGACGCATTCTCAAGTTAAATGTTACATTTTTAAACTAAAAAATTAGTTCAAACTAATATTTTAGTTATATTTGATGAACTAATTTTTTAGTTCAATGTTTTAAAAGTTATAAAAATGAAACAACTTACCAAGGCAGAAGAGGAGATTATGCAAATATTATGGCAGTTGGAAAAAGCTAATGTTAAAGCCATAATAAAACATTTTCCAGACCCTAAACCAGCATATAATACGGTGTCTACCATTGTGAGAATATTAGAGAGTAAAGGTTTTGTAGATTATGAAAAGGAAGGGAAAGGACATGTCTATTTTCCACTTGTAAAACAACAGGATTATAGTAACCAATCCTTAAACAAGTTGGTGGATAACTATTTTCAAGGTTCTTTTAAAAGTATGGTGTCCTTTTTTGTGAAGAAAAATGATATTAGCCTAAAAGAATTGGAATCGATTTTAAAAGACATCAACAAAAAAGACTAATTATGATACATTATATTATTGAAACTATCGCCTTTCAGTTGTTTTTCTTATTGATTTATGATCTTTTTTTAAAAGGAGAGACCTTTTTTAATTGGAATCGGTTTTATCTTATTATTACGGCTGTATTGTCCATAGTATTGCCATTTATAAAGTTGGAAAGCTTAAAAAAGGTAGTGCCACCTGAGTATGCCTATTCATTGCCCGAAGTTATTTTAGGACAATCTCCCATAAGTACAGGTAATCCAAATTTATTGGATGCTGTGGTAATTCAAGGTAGTGAATCCATGTCCTACTGGGGAATTATATGTTATATGGGCATGGGCTTAGCAACATTCATCTTTCTTGTAAAAGTATTTAGGATACTACTATTAATCCTGAAAAATTCCAAAGTCAATTTTGGTAGGTTGACTTTAGTTAAGCTGTTAAATAGCAATGCCGCTTTTTCCTTTTTTAAATATGTGTTTTTAGGTGAATTGCTAAAGGAAGAAGAAAAGCAATCCATTTTGAAGCATGAGGTGGTTCATGTTAAACAGATGCACAGCTTAGATTTATTGCTTTTTGAATTATTTCGTATTGCCTTTTGGTTTAATCCGTTAATATACATGTACCAAAACAGAATTACCGCACTGCATGAATTTATAGCCGATGCCGAAGCGGTGAAACACGAAAGCAAATCGAAATATTACCAAAACCTATTGGCCCAAGTTTTTGAAACCCAAAAGATATCATTCATCAATCCATTTTTTAAACAATCATTAATCAAAAAACGAATCGTTATGTTACAAAAATCAAAATCCAAACAAATCAATCTTTTAAAGTATGTTTTATTAGTTCCAATGGTGTTTGCCATGGTACTATATACATCATGCGAAAAACAAAGTGAACGTACTCTCAATGAAGAAGCTAACTTAAGTCAATTTAGTTATTCATTAAAAAAAGGAGAAAAACTAGAAGGAGCGAAGCAGATAATACATGAGAAATATGAAGCCTTTCTTAAGGCTAATAATAACGACTATGTGAGTTGGACACATATGGATAGCAAAAATAATGTAGTGAATTATAGTGTCCACCCAGTTAGTGAAAAAGTGCCTGAAGGTTTTTCGAAAAGCGAATTAAGTTTTCCAGATGGGTCATCGTATATGGCCTATTTTAATTGGGGTACTCCACCATCACCTCCAAGAGAGCTTACTGAAGCGGAAAAAAAGGAAAGAGAAGAAGAACTTTTAAAGTTAAAAGAGAAATATAAAGATTCATTAGAGGTTCCTTTAGTTATGATTGATGAAGTTCCATTATTTCCAGGCGGGGAATATCTGGAGTCTAATCAAGAACGTAAGAGTTACTTATCAAGGAAGATTGCTGAATTTGTAAACAAAAACTTCAATACAGACTTGGCAGATTCATTAGGTTTAGAGGGAAGACAACGAATCAATGTTATTTTTAAAATAGATACTCAGGGACGTATTATAGATGTTAGATCAAGAGCACCACACAAGGTTTTAGAAGATGAAGCCATTAGGGTTATCAAAGCATTGCCCAATATGATTCCAGGAGAAAATAATGGCAAAAAAGTAACGGTACCCTATTCATTACCCATAATCTTCCAAGTACAAGATTAGATATGTATAGACTAACGCTTTTAGTTATAGTACTACTGCAATTTAAAACCGAAGCCCAAACTTCGGTTTTAAACATTGCAGATAGTTTATTTGTACATGGTAATTACTCCAAAGCTATAGAACACTATAAGTTATGTGAAAATCAACAGGAAGTATATAGTAAACTGGCAAAGGCCTATATCGCTATTGGTAATTACGACGAAGCCCTAAACCAATACGAAATAGGTGTAAGGTTAGATTCCAACAATGCACTACAAAAGTATGAATATGCCAAATTACTTTCTAAAACCAAGAATTATCAAGCATCTTCCAAATTGTTTGAAGCATTAATACAGTTAGATTCCCTAAATCCAAATTATTATTATGAGCTTGGCTTAGTTAAGGAACAAACTAGAGATTCCACAACGCAATATTATTTTAATAAAACCTTTCAGCTAGATAAAACACATCAAAAAGCCATATTTAAAATAGCAAAATACCATCTTGTTAAAAGAGCCCATGATACGGTAAACTATTTTGTTGATATAGGGTTGAAATCGTATGCCAATAATAAAGAATTAATTAGTATAAAGGCACAAAATTATTACTGGCAAGAGTATTACGACAAAGCGATACCTTGGTTTGAAAAACTCCTCGATTTAAATGAAGCATCACAATTTATATATGAAAAATTAAGCTTTTGTTATGCTTCCATTTATGAGTATGAAAAAGCTATCAAGTTTCAGGAGTTGGCATTAAGGTACGACCCACAAAATGCAACAAACCTCTATATCCTTGGAAAACTATATGAAAAACTTCAAGAATACGATAAGGCTGAAACCTATATTAAAGAAGCTTTGGCCATTTTGGATAAACCGTTAGATGCAGAGTACATGCAATTGGGAATTGTACTTAATTGGCAAAAAAAATATAAAGAAGCCATAGAAGTTTATCAAAAAGCCTTAAAAGAAAACCCAAACAACGAGCGCGTGCACTTTTTTTTGGTACACACAAAGGATGCATATTATGAAGATATTGACACGAGAATAAATCTGTATGAAAGCTTCAAAGAGAAGTTTCCAAAGAGTTTTTATTTAAACCAAGTTAACTATAGGTTAAATGAATTAAAAAAGGAAAAATTTGAAAAAGCTAATTAATTAGGATACATAATTCGGATTAAAAACCAAAAAATCGTATTTTTCGGGTATATATTAATCCATGAAACCGTTATGTTTAAAATAACCATTAAGATTTAAACGAATAGTTATTTTAAACAGATAAGGTTACATGCTCGCACTGAGCATAGTCGAAGTGTGACCACTTAAAAATCAATAATGGTGACCACATGAATAAATTCTGTGTGTTTTTGATAGGGCTTGCACTGTTTTCGTGTGAGTATTTTAACGTGAAAAAAACATCACCGGAAGCTATCTTACAGGAAGAGTTAAAAACTTTTAATTGGGAAGAGGTCGATACCTACCCCAGCTTTAAAGTTTGTGATGCTTCCTTGCCTAAGCAAGCCCAAAAACAATGCTTCGAGCGCGTTTTAAGGGAGCATATTATGGCTAATTTACAAAAGGAAATTATTGTGGTAACCCAAGACATTAACGATACTTTGAGCCTTGAATTCAAAGTATCTGAACATGGAGAGGTAACACTTCAAGACATCGAAATGGATTCCATTACCTTAAGTGAAATTCCAAATATTAAAGCCTTACTCTATAAAAGTTTAGATTCCCTACCAAAAGTTTTTCCTGCAATAAAACGAAACCAGAATGTTAAAACGGAGTTTAAGCTGCCTATTATTATTCATGTGAACTAGAGCTATAAACTAAACTTATAACCAACCAAAAAATTTATTGGAAAATGCCCTTTATTTTTTGCGAGTACAGCAATAATTTCATTATAAATTAAGGTAATGTAACTGGTGTCCGATATCTTAATGTCGCTACCCAACCCAAAAATAAAGGGTATCCTAAAAGCATGGTTTTTCTCAGTTATTTCTTTGGTGCCTACCAATGTTGTTTCCTTAGAAAAAGTAAAGGTTGCCAGTTGCAGGTTTATATAAATATTGGAGCTGGGTGGATTAATAAACCGAAAGCGATACCCCAAAGCCAATATGGTTGAAGTGTATTTAAAATCGTTACTTTTTAGGGTGCGCTCAACACTTAAAAACCCAGATTGCCAAGGGCGTTCTTTTTTTTCTAAAAGCTCCAGTTCTGCACCAAAATAGCTGGTTGTTCTATTGTTGTAATTCTCTACCAGCGGATGGTTGGTAAGGCCTACAAAACCTCCAAGCCTGATTTGGGTTTCTACCTTTTCGTTGGTATAAGCATAGCGTCTGTTTCCTTTTTTATTGTAAGCCTTAATGAATTGTTTTAAGCTATATTTACCAAAGGCAACTAATTCAGTAGACATGTTGGAGCCTTTAGTCAACTCCTGTAAAGTGTACCTAAACTCGTTAAAATAGGTGCCGTCAATATCTTTTGTATTGATAAGCTCATGGATGTTGTCATTAGTGTCTTTAACAAAAAACCGATAACCTTTGTATAATTTTAAGGTCAATAAATCTAAATCGCCTTCAACCTCTATGTCCAAAAATAAAGTTTCGCCGTTAACGGTATAGTTTTGTTGGGCAATTACCTGTAGGGAGGATATTAAAAAAAAGGTAAGTAAGAGACACCGCTTTTTCATTTTGTAGGGCCGTTGAACTTCATTGAAATAATTTGTTGTGCATTTTGACAAAATTCTGTCAATTCGAGTGAATTTCACGATTAAAATGAGTGAAATTTGTATCGAGAATAGGAATTTTAGTCTTTAAAATTGTTCTCGATACAATTTTTCGTTCCTCAAAATCACTCGAATTGACATATTATTACTGTTTTAATTCAAAATGCACAACAGATTAAAAATAATAAAAATAAACGAGAACAGTTACTATTTAAAGGTTCTGTCTTTCCATGTATAAGACCCAAACATAGCTATTAAGCCAATATAAGTACTCACTAAAGGATAGATAATAAAGCTTAGCCAATAGCCTTTCAAGTGTACTTTCTGGTCAAAAAACGAGGCTGATTTATAAATCAAAAACAAGTCGATATTGAACTTTATAATAAGCACATACAATAGTAATTTAATATTGAACAGTTCCAAGCAGGAAAGAACCAGTAAACCAATAACTAGCGAGTTCATTAAAAGAACCACGAGACCAGCAAGCTTTCCAAAGAGGTTGTTATAAGCTCTTGTTTTTGAAGCCCATCGAACACGTTGTTGAATATATAAACGCCATGATACTTCAGGGGAAGTACTTACGGTAGATTTTTCACATTTTAAATAATTTACATGCACCGGATTATGCTTAATCGCCTTTTCCAAAAAGAAAATATCGTCGCCACTCGCAATATTCGAATTGCCATCAAAGCCTTTAAGCTTTAGGAATAATGCCTTTTCATATCCTAAATTAGCGCCATTGCACAACAACGGTTTTTTGATGCCAAACCCACCAATGGTGACGCCTTGTAAGCTAAGCAGGTCCAAGGCTTGAAATTGGTTTAAAAACGTATGGTCGGTATTATATTTAACAGGGGCCACGACACATTTACTACCAGTTTGTTGTATAAAGGCATCAAAACTATCCAACCAGTATTTTGGCAAGATGCAATCGGCATCTGAGGTGATAATCCAGTGGTGTTTAGCTTGTTTTATGGCTGTGGTTATGGCATCTTTTTTAGGTGAATTTGTAGTGCGTTTATTTTTAATGATCCTGATGTTATTTCTACTGGTTGCAAGGGACCTCTGTATAATTTCAACCGATTCGTCCAAGGAATCATCATCAACAAAAATAATTTCAAACAAATGTTTTGGGTAAACTAACGTTTCAATAGATTGTAATAAGGAAGGTAAATTATGGGCTTCATTTCTAAATGGAACAACTACCGAAAAAGTTGTTTCAGGCCTAATATCCTGAAGTCTAAAATCATTTACATTATCAAAGCCCCAAATAAAAAGCCCTATCAAAGCAAGGTAGGATATGGTAATTATTAGAGCAATGTATATCATGGCAGATGAGGTTATAAGGTAATTTTGTTAATAATTGGAGTTTCTTTTTTGTATAAGCAAAAAGCTATATGCTTTACAGGGCCTAATTTAATGGGCACAAAAAAGAATTGTTTAGCTTTGTAGGGTTGCATATCCATAGTTGGTGCAAAATAAACTAATTATATAGTATGACCTCAAATTTTAAGTTTTTCAAACTTCAATTATTTTTATTTGTAGTGATGGCCGTTGGATACAATGGACTTGCTCAAGACAAGAGTACCTTTAAGGCTCAAGTGGCTTTAGGAGTTAATAACCCTTCCAATAGTGGATTTGTACAAGGTTTTGAAGCCAAGCCGTATAACTTTCCAACCGTGAATTTAGGACTGCAATATATGTTTTCCCAACCGTTTGGGGCTAAGTTGGATTACGGATTTAGTAGGATGTCTAATCAAGATAATACACAAGAATTTAAACTGAATTATTCCCGTGTTAATGTACAGCTGGTTTACGATGCTTCACGAATTTTTAGTTTTTTGCCATCCCGAATAGGGACTTTTGCCCATGCTGGCCCAGGGTTTTCTATGGTTAAACCATTGGGTAATTATACGCAAAATGATACCTCCTATCTCAATGCCATGGCAGGAATGGAGTTTCATTATGGAGTTTCAGATAAACTGTCTGTGTTTTTTGATGCGTCCTATATTAAAGGGTTTAGTAAAGATTTTAACCCTGTTTCTGAAGGTTATGGATCGTTTAACGGCGATGTGTTAACCTTAACGGTAGGTGTTTCCATTTCATTAAGCGGATGTTATTATTGTGAACAAAATGACTAACGAACGTATTATTTTAGGAATAGACCCCGGTACGACCATTATGGGCTTCGGCCTTATAAAAGTAGTGGGAAAAAATATGCAGTTTATGCAACTTAATGAACTGGACTTAAAAAAATACGATGACCATTATTTAAAACTAAAGCTCATTTTTGAGCGTACCATAGAACTTATAGATACCCATAACCCCGACGAAATTGCTATAGAGGCACCTTTTTATGGAAAGAATGTGCAAAGTATGCTTAAATTGGGACGTGCCCAGGGAGTGGCTATGGCAGCAGGGTTGAGCAGGGAAATCCCCATTACCGAATACCTTCCCAAAAAAATAAAAATGGCCATTACCGGTAACGGAAATGCCAGTAAAGAGCAAGTAGCTAAAATGCTTCAAGGGCTACTGAATTTAAAAACGTTACCTAAAAACCTAGATGCCACCGATGGCTTGGCGGCAGCAGTATGTCATTTTTACAACTCAGGAAAAGTGAATGTGGGTAAAAGCTATAGTGGTTGGACGGCTTTTGTTAAGCAGAATAGCCCCCTAACCTCCAAAGGGGAAACAAAGACAACCGTTGTAGACTTACGAAAAAAGAAAAATTAGTTTTTAGTTTGATAGAAAAAAAATATAGTTCTAATAAGGGAAATACCTCCCCTTTGGGGAGGATAGGTGGGGCTATCTACATCCATATTCCGTTTTGCAAGCAAGCTTGTTACTATTGTGACTTTCATTTTTCTACATCACTTAAGAAGAAGGAGGAACTTGTAATGGCCTTAGCCAAAGAGTTAAAACTAAGGAAAGATGAGTTTCAAGACCAAACCGTTGAAACCATTTATCTTGGTGGCGGTACACCATCTCTATTAACCATTGAAGAGTTACAATTTTTGATTGATACAGTTTACAACAACTATACCGTTACAGAACATCCCGAAATTACTTTGGAAGCCAATCCAGATGATTTGGTGCCTGATCGGAACCGAAACTCGATGTCACCTCGAGCGCAGTCGAGAGGTCTCATTTTCAAAGACTATAAAGCCATAGGCATAAACAGGCTTAGCATTGGTGTTCAGTCTTTTTTCGAGGATGATTTAAAAATAATGAATCGGGCGCACAATGCTTTAGAAGCAAAGCAATGCCTGGAAGAAGCTACCAAATACTTTGATAATATTACCATCGACCTTATTTACGGCATCCCGAATATGGATTTGGAAAAGTGGAATGCCAATTTAGAAATGGCCTTTAGTTTTGGGGTTAACCATATTTCTAGTTATGCCTTAACCGTTGAGCCTAAAACGGCATTGGATAATTTTATTAAGAAAGGAACCTACCCGCCTTTAGATGACCATTTGGCCTTACAACATTTTAACCATTTGGTAGAACGAACTGCGAAAGAAGGTTTTGTACATTACGAAATTTCAAACTTTGGAAAACCCAATTATTTTTCAAAGCATAATATCAGTTATTGGCAATGGAAACCGTATTTGGGGATAGGCCCTTCGGCGCATTCTTTTAATGGGGTCCAGCGCAGTTGGAATATTGCTAACAACACCAAGTACATTCAAGCCATTCAAAAAGAAGAGCTCCCAAATACTGTTGAACATTTAACATTAAATGACCGGTATAATGAATATATCATGACGGGCTTGCGTACCATTTGGGGCGTGTCCTTTAAAAAGATAGCGAACCATTTTGGTCAAGACTATGTGCAGCATTTAAAAATGTTGTCAAAAAAGATTGTAGAAAGAGGACTCCTTGTCATTTCAACAGAGCAAAGCGACGAGAAGTCGCATAATTATATTCTTAAAGCCACACCAAAAGGTAAGTTTTTGGTTGATGGGATAGCTTCAGAACTATTTATTTTGAACTAGTTTCAAGATCTTATAAATTCAGTAAATTTAAGATGGGTTCAATCTAAATTTAGTTTTATTTGTGAGTAAAGGTTATTTGTATATATTATCAAATAAAGAATAGAACAGTACTTTATATTGGTGCCACAAAGCATTTAAAAGAAAGGATTGCGCTACATGTAGCAGGAAAGACACTAAATTCACTAAAAAGTATAATGTTAATGAACTATTGTTTTTTGAAGAATATTCAGATTTTCACGATGCTTTTAAAAGAGAAAAACAATTAAAGAATTGGAAAAGGAAATGGCATTTAATAAAAACCAGAAACCCAAAATTAAAAAACTTATATTTAAATATTTAACGATATAATAAAAAGATACTGAAATAAATTCAGCATAAATGATTGCAACAATACAATACAATTCCAGAAAATTAAAAATAGATTTAACCAAACCTTTAGATATTTCAATACCATTAGAGGCGTCAAAGGACAATGTAAATGCATGGTATATCGATGAACCAAAAATTGAACCCGTAAGGGCAGGTGATTGGACAGCAGCAGTGAGCGAAGGGGCCAGTATTAATTTTAATAATATTTATTTTAATCCGCATGCCCATGGGACGCATACAGAGTGTGCTGGGCATATTACAGAAAGGGTTTACTCTATAAACAAAAAGCTAAAACGGTTTTTCTTTTTGGCAGAGGTTATTACCGTAGCGCCTGAACGCTTAAATGGAGATGAGGTCATTTCTAAAAAGCAAATACAATTTGCTTTGGGTAATAAAAAAAGAGAAGCGGTAATAATACGAACCATTCCCAATACCAAGGAAAAATTATCTAGGCAATACTCCAATTCCAATTGGCCTTACCTAACCGAAGAGGCTGTAAAATATTTGGTAAAAAAAGGAGTTAAACACTTGTTAATCGATCAGCCAAGTATAGACAAAGAAAAGGATGGCGGCGAATTGTTGGGGCACAATGCCTTTTGGAATACTAGCGGAAAACTTCGATTGAATGCTACCATTACAGAATTTATTTATGTACCTAATACCATCGATGATGGAGCATATATACTGAATTTACAAATAGCCCCTTTTGAAAATGATGCGTCGCCCAGTAAACCTGTATTATATAAAATTGAAAGCTGATGCGACTATCTTTAAAAATAGAGGAATTGGCCATGTTCCTTTTGGGTGTTTTTGGTTTTAGCCAATTGGATTTTAGTTGGTGGTGGTTTTTTGCACTCATACTGGCTCCAGATATTGGGATGTTAGGGTATGTGGTGAATTCAAAAGTTGGAGCCATAACCTATAACCTGTTTCATCATAAAGGTATAGCCATTGTAATTTATTTTATAGGCATCTATATGCAAAATCAAAATGCCCAACTTATAGGCATTATGTTGTTTTCCCATGCCTCATTAGACCGAGTGTTTGGATATGGATTAAAGTATTTCACTGGTTTTAAGCATACACATTTGGGTGAAATAGGTAAATAATTTAGCTATGAATATAGAACAGCTAAGACATTATTGTTTAAATAAAAAAGCAGTCACCGAAGCATTTCCTTTTGATGAAGACACCTTGGTCTTTAAAGTGTTGGGGAAGATGTTTGTTATTGCACCATTGCGCCAATGGGAAAAGGGAGAAGCTTCAATTACCTTAAAATGCGATCCCGATTATACCATAGAACTACGTGAACAATATGAAACTGTCTATGCGGGACCTTATGTGAGCAACAAACATTGGAATACTATTGCGATTTATAAAGGAGAACTACAGCCTCAATTCATTTTAGATTTAATAGACCATTCCTATAATATGGTGATAAAGGGTATGACCAAAAAACTACGGGACACCTTGCATGATACCTAAGATAATTCGAAAATTTATTGTATATTTAAGTTCTCTTTCCAGATTAATTGATTTCAGCGCGTTAATGTGTCTATGGGCACAATAAGGCAAAACTTCCCCATAATCTAATAACAAAGTTTTTAATTTTTACATTATACTAACTTTAATTTTAACAGATTATGAAAACAACTAATCAATTTTTTTCAGCAATGGTAATCATACTTTTGCTAGCAATGCCTTTATGTGCTTTGGCCCAAGATGAAGAACCAAAACGGCCAATGTATGTTACTGTAACCAAATCGTATTGGAATAAAGACTATAAAGGGACCCCAGATGAATGGAAAGCTGCAGAAAAGGAATATATGGAGAAGGTTACCAAGAAAAATGAATATGTCACTTGGGCTGGATATTTTATGCACCTTTTCACAGAAAATAGCAACGAGGTTATTTATGCCCAAACTTATCCTAATTGGGAGGCCATAGATAAAGCTTCAGCTAGAAATTCAGAATTGGAAAAAGAAGCCTGGCCAGATGAAGAAGCGCGTAAGGCCTTTTTGGAGAAATTGGGGTCGGCCTATTCGCATTTTCATTCAGATGAAATATTCGCCACCATGCCAGGAGCAAAACAAATGGAAGGTGAAGTAACCGACGATATGGTATTGTATGTGCGCCAAAATAAAATGGCATTCCCAGAGGATGGTACTTGGGAAGAATGGCAAACCTTACAGAAAAAGGTGCTTGAAAATGCAATCTACAAAAACGAATATATTAAAGCATATTACCCTGAAAGACATGCTTGGGGTTCAGACAGAAGGGATTTTAATGAAATTATTTATTTGGATTCGATGTGTGATTTAGAAAGAATGTTTGATAAATATCAAGAATTAATGAAAGAAGCACTTACAGATGATGAGCGTAAAGCTTTTGGTAAGTACTTTAAAAGCCATGGCGATTATCTTTATTCACCTCTTAAACTATAACAATCAAAATTCTAATTTTAGAAAGGATGCCTTAAAGCATCCTTTCTTGGTTTTTGTTTCAACACTATACTAACTTTAAATTTATAAACTATGAAAACAACTAATCAATTTTTTTCGGCAATGCTAATCATGCTTTTACTGGCTCTGCCAATATGTACTTTAGCACAAGAAGATTCTAAGCGACCACAGTACGTTACTGTAACAACAATGCATTGGAATATGGATAATGAAGATTTTAATATGGATGAATGGAAAGCTGTAGAAAAGGAATACTTGGATAAAGTAACCATGAAAAATGAATATATCATGGGAATGTCCTTCCATTTGCACATGTTTACGGCCGATAATACCGAAATCAAATATGTTCAAGTGTTTGCTTCTTGGGAGGATATAGACAAAGCTTCAGATAGAAATGGAGAATTGGAAAAAGAAGCATGGCCAAATGAGGATGACAGAAAAGCATTCATGAAAAAGCGCATGGCTTACTATGCTAACGAACATTCCGATGAAATTTATGCAACGATGCCTGGTGCAAAGCTTATGGGGGCTAAACCAGATAAAGATATGATAACTTATGTAAGGGTTAACCATTTTGCATTTCCCGAAGATGGCTCAAGAGAAGAGTTTGAAGAGCTAAACAAAGGATATATTGATAATTTAATCATGAAAAATGAATATATAAAGGCTTATTATCCTCACGTGCATGCCTGGGGCGCAGATAGAACAGAGGCCGTTGAAGCTTTTGTGGTAGAGTCTTTAGCCGATTTGGATAAAATGTTTGAGAGAAATCAAGAGTTAAGTAAAGAGGCTTGGCCAGAAGAAGAAGCCCGTAAAGCAAGAGGAAAGAAAGTAGGTAAATATTTTACAGGGGTGCATGGCGATTATATTTACCAGTCTGTGCATGAACTTTCAAAATAGAAACGGAAGTTTTATTATAATTAAAAGATGCCCTTACAGGCATCTTTTAATTTTTCAGTAAAAAACAATTATTACCATTGTAAGACCTTTAAAATAGGTGTATTATTGCAAAAATTAAAAGTATAAGCCATGAGCGTTTTACAAACTTTAAAGGAACGAAGTAATAACTCGTGTGAGTTATGTGGAGCTACAGAAGATTTAAAACAATATACTATTCCGCCGTCGTTAAACGAAAATGTAGATAACGATGTGCTGGTATGCCATACCTGCAAAAGTCAGATTGAAGGCAATACAGAAATGGATCCAAACCATTGGCGTTGTTTAAATGATAGTATGTGGAGTGAACATGTTGCCGTTCAAATAATGGCTTGGAGAATGTTGCAAAGGATTCGCAACGAAGGTTGGCCAAAAGATTTGTTGGATATGATGTATCTGGACGACGAAGCTTTGGCATTGGCACGTGCTACAGGAGAAGACAAAGACGCTAGTGAAAAAATTATCCATAGAGATTCTAATGGTGTAGAATTAAAAGCTGGGGATGCCGTGGTCTTAATAAAAGATTTAAAAGTAAAAGGCTCCAGCATGGTGGCCAAACAAGGTACAGTAGTAAGGAACATTCGTTTAGACCGCGATAACGAAAAATATATTGAAGGTAAAGTTGGTGCCCAACAAATTGTTATCATTACCGATTACGTTAAGAAAAACTAGTTTTCCTTATCCTTTTTTTTAAATAGACCAAAACCAAAAGGAAATATCAATAGAAGAAACAGGTATTTGCCGGTGACTATGCCATAAATGGTGATGCCGGCTAATAGTATCATAAGTACAATTTTAAGGGTATAATTCATTTTGCAAAAATAATTCACTAATTTCAATGTTGAAAATATAACTAAAATGTTAGAGATTAGACCTACATGCGAAAATTGCAATAAATCGTTACCCTTTGATTCAAATGAGGCCATGATTTGCACTTTTGAATGTACCTTTTGTAAAGATTGTGTCGATACCGTTTTAAATCACATTTGTCCTAATTGTGGAGGTGGATTTGAAAAACGCCCTATTCGTCCAGCACACTTATTGGATAAATATCCACCATCTACTAAAATTGTTTATAAGCCCGTAAACGCCAAAGAGTAGAATAGTTAAGGGTTAAGAATTATAAGAGCTTCACTGCGAGAAAACGAAATGAAATAAAGTTTTCGTGGCAGTCTTTAATCAGTATAGGTAGGGATTGCCACAAAATCGATATTAATCGATTTTTCGCAATGACATAAACTTGACCATTATTGTATAGGTTTATCTAACAAGACGTATCTGCAATAATCTTCCATTCACCATCTATTTTTTTGAGAATAATCATAAAAATACCATTGGCATCACCAACCTCACGTTTTAAAAAGAATTCGCCCATCACGTAATACGAATGGTCCTCAATAGGGGAAACACTATTAATTTTAAAGGTCAATATGCCAGTATGGGCTTTAGTTGGATAGCCTTTTTTGTACCTGTCTAAAGTGTTTTTCCAGCCATAAGTAACACCACTGGAACCATAAAATTTGAGGGAATCACTTTTCCAGTAGCCTTCCATAAAGCCTTCCATGTCATAATTATTCCAAGCTATTCTTTGGTCTTCAATTACTTTTTTAATCGCTTTTATATCGTCTTGTTCGGTTTGGGCATAGAAGTTAAAACAGGTAAACATACAAATGCTCAATACTAATATTCTCATGGTTGTAACGTTATAAATGATTTTAAATATACAAAATAGGGAACTTATGGTCATGGTCTCAGTATGCAGTTAGGAAATATCTTAATAACCTAATAGTTCAATAACTTAACCCGTTATGAGTTTTGTGTCAAACTAGTTCCAATTGTCAGTTCGAGTGTCCGCCAAAGGCGGGACGTATCGAGAACAATTTCACAGACTAAAATTTTATCAAAATTCATAGTAGGTTAGCCCAATAACCTAATAACTTAATAGCTCAGTAATAAACCTACAAAGCACTTTTCTGTTTGTTAAAAAAGGCATCGGCTTGCAATTGCAACAACTCCCTGGCTTTTTTACGTTTGTATTGATACAGCTCCTCTTCGCTTTCAATATCAGTATAAATACGGTCATTAAGCGCATAATCTGCTTTAAGCATGACATCCCTTTGTTTGTTGTTTTGGAGCACAATGGTTTTAACTGCCATTTCTTGGTCTTCTAGTTTAAAATCGTATGAGCCTTTTGGGGATAATAGTTTAGCAAAAATTGGGGCCGTTTCTATAGCTAAAAACAAAAGAAATATAAAAAATGAAGGTAGCCAAGGCAGTTTCCCCAAAGCATTAACACGGGCCATTAATCCATCGAAGTTATTGATGATGGGTTGGGTGCTTGTAATTTGGGTTTCGAAATCGCCTTGCAATTGTGCTATTTGATTTTCAAGCGTCTTGATTTTTGCTTTATTATCAGCTTTAAGTTGCTGTAATTCAGCCAGGGCGGCATCGTGTTTTTCTCTTTTCTCTTTATATACGGGGCCTTTGCCTAAAAGCTTAGTGCCTTCACGGCCTTCGGCTTCGGCAATGTAAGTGTCGTACAACGCATTAACTTCTGCTTCTTTTGTGTTTATTTCATTTTGTAACGCTGTAATATCGTTTTTGAGCGTTGTTATATTTGGAGCAAACTGTGCTTCAATCTGGTTTTTATTGGCAAGGGTCATGTCATTTTTTTCAGTTAAAAGCACTTGATCAATTTCTTTTTCAAATATTTTTAATTCCAAAGGTTTGGATATTACCACAGCAATTATGACTGCTAAAATAATTCGAGGTGAAGCTTGAATGAGTTCGTCAACAATATTACCTGTTTTTTTGATGGTCGATACAATATATCGGTCTAAGTTAAAGATGAGCAAACCCCAAATAAAACCAAAACAGATAGCAGTAAACAGGTTGTCGAAAACCGTATAAAGGGCATAGCTGGCAGCTATAAAAGCCATAAGAGCGGTAAAGAAAACGGTAGCGCCAATACCGGCATATTTGTTTTGTTCACCTTGTGGGCAATCCTCTAAAATTTGGGCATCACTGCCCGAGCAGATAATAAAAAAGCGTTTTAACATGATGTGTTCGATTTTGATTGATTATGTATTAGAACGTAAAAAGTGATGAAATGTTACATTAATTCCCTTGATACTAGAGGATTTATTATGTGAAGTTAATTTGAAGTATTCGTTTATGGGCATCGATTAATGACAACATCGTTATGTAACATTTATAACATTCCATGTGGGTTGAATGGACTAATTTTAATGGTATAAAACAAGAAATCATGACCACAACAGTAGTAATTGGAGGGAACTTCGCAGGAATGACTGCAGCCCTAGAGCTAAAGCGAAAAGGAAAACAAGAACACAGAGTTATCATGGTAGATAAGTCGCCGTTGTTTTTGTTCATACCGTCATTAATATGGGTGCCTTTTGGAAGGCGTGAAATAAAAGACATTTCTTTTAGAAAAGATACCATTCTAAAAAAGAAAGGGGTCGAATTCATGCATGCCGAAGCTTTACGCGTAGATACCAAAATGCAAGTTGTCTTTACCGATAAGGGTGAGGTTAACTACGATCATTTAGTGATTGCTACGGGCCCCAAAGTAAAATACGATGTGGCTCCGGGAGTTAAGGAATATGCCCATTATATTGGTACGCCCAATGGCGCTTTGAAAACCAGGGCTGCTTTAGAAGCCTTTAAAAAAGAACCCGGCGATATAGTTATTGGGGCTACCCAAAATGCCGGATGTATGGGAGCGGCTTACGAATTTTTGTTTAATGTTGAAAAATGGCTACGTGAACAGCATATTAGAAAAAAAGTAAACTTGTATTGGATTACCCCAGAAACCTTTTTGGGACACTTTGGAATTGATGGCATGACTGGCGGTGAAACCATGCTTAAATCGTTTATGAAAATGTTCAATATTCACTATAGAACAGAAGTAGGAGTAAAAGAGGTGCAAAAGGACAAAGTGATTTTAAGCACAGGTGAAGTGATTAATAGTAAGTTTACCATGCTTATGCCACCGTTTGTGGGAGTCGATTTTGTGACAAAATCTGAAGGCCTAAAAGCGACGCCTGTGGGTTATATTCCTGTAAATGATGATTACAGACATACCGAACTTCCTAATGTATGGGCTGCAGGAATAGCTGTAGATGTTAAGCTGCCCTTTACACCGGGTAAGGTGCCTTTTTCTACACCCAAAACAGGATATCCCTCTGATGAAACTGGAAAAATTGTAGCCGAAAATATTTATAGGACCTCCCAAGGCAAAACAAAACTAAAACAAAAAGCATGGGGCAAAATACCAGGCATTTGCGTGATGGACGCTGGTAAAAAAGAAGTTATTATTTTAAGTAATAACCTATTTAAACCCCGCAGCTTTGCCATTATGATACCAAACGTAATATTCGATTTCTCCAAAGTGTTGTTTGAAAAATACTTCCTTTGGAAAACAAAGCATGGCTACTCTCAATTACCATAGTGGTTTGGTTTGATTTGATTGGAAACAAGGGGCTTAAATTATTGTAGCGTTGTTATTTAGAGAGTCCCTTGTTTTTCCTATTAGATCGTATGCTTTCTATAACCACTGTTGAAAGGATAATGAGTCCTCCAAAGAAGGTATTCCAAGTAGGGATTTCACCTAAAAAAATAAAAGCAATAAGAATGCCTAAAATAGGCTGAATGCTACTAATAATACTTGCTGTGCTTACGGTGAAATGCTTTAGGCTATTGACCAGCATGGTGTGGCCTATAGCGGTAGTCACGACTGCCAAAAGGATAACATAGGGATATTGTGTAACCATTCCCGAACCATCCATAATGAATAATGTTGGCAACAACACCATACTAATAACCCCTATTTGATATAGCATTATCGAGGTGCTATTGTATTGGGGAATCATTAGTTTGGAAATGATATTGCGAATGGCATAAAACAAGGCCGAAAGCAATCCCAGTAAGGCGCCTTGTACATGAGAGCTTTCCAAGTTAAATTCCGGTGCTAGAATATAAATGCCAATCAAGACCATGATGCCCAAAAGGATGTATATGTAATCGAATTTCACCTTAATGAATAAAGGCTCGATTAAAGCAGTAATTATGGGGTACACAAATAACGATAGCATACCAATAGCGACATTGGATAATTTTAAGGCATAAAAATAGGTAATCCAATGGGTAGCTAAAAACAGACCGCTAATAATAAAAAGCAAAAGGTCTTTTTTCGTTTTTAGTTTTAGACTTATCTTTTTATACCTACAAAACGCATATAATATAAAAGCGGCCATTATGGAACGCCACCAAATAATTACAGGTACGGGCATGTCTATAAATTTGCCTAAAGCTCCCGATGTGCTTATGAATAATGTTGCCAATAAAAGGAGAGCAAGATGGTTTAAATGGTTGCTTTGCATAATTGAATAGCCAATGTGTTAGCGATTGAGGTATTGTTGGAGCTCTTTATAAGGGGCTTCGAGAGCCTCGCCCCGATAAAAGCGACTACCGAAAGCGCGCCCCTGGCCCAAACGCCAGGGGAACACCCAAATTATTTGTGTTGAATTTGTTATTTGGATAGCTCTGTAAAGTACTTATAAAACAACGGAATGGTCTCTATGCCTTTGAGGTAGTTCCAGACGCCAAAATGCTCGTTAGGGGAATGTATGGCATCGCTATCCAGACCAAAGCCCATTAAAATGGTTTTGCTCTTTAGCTCCTGTTCAAAGAGTGATACAATGGGGATACTTCCGCCACTACGCTG
Source organism: Aestuariivivens insulae (assembly GCF_022662195.1). Classification (GTDB taxonomy): domain Bacteria; phylum Bacteroidota; class Bacteroidia; order Flavobacteriales; family Flavobacteriaceae; genus Aestuariivivens; species Aestuariivivens insulae. The sequence continues at coordinate 154,591 of NZ_JAKMCS010000001.1, forward strand.
TGGGATTGGAGTTTTGCCAAAGGCGTCTTGATAGGCTTTACTGGCAGCCTGGTAGCCAATACTATCTATAGGCGTAACATAACCTTGCCCGCCATGATGGGGCGTTACCTTAACTTTTACCGCTTTAGGCGCGATGCTTTCGAAATGGGTTTGGAATAACTGGGTAATTTCTTCCCAATCTTGATGGGGAACCAAGCGCATGGATATTTTGGCATAGGCCTTACTGGCAATTACGGTTTTGGCACCTTCACCAGTGTAACCACCCCAAATACCATTTACATCCAAAGTAGGCCTAATGGATGTGCGTTCGTTGGTGGAATAACCTGTTTCACCATATACATCGGCTATGTCTAAAGCATTTTTATAGTTGTCTAAATTGAAAGGGGCTTTGGCCATTTCGGCACGTTCTTCGTCTGATAGTACCTCTACCTTATCATAAAACCCAGGGATGGTGATGTGGTTGTTCTCATCGTGCAAAGAGGCAATCATTTTAGTTAATACATTGATAGGGTTGGCCACAGCACCACCATATAATCCCGAATGCAAATCGCGGTTTGGCCCGGTAACCTCCACTTCAACATAGCTTAAACCACGTAACCCTGTGGTTATGGAAGGGGTGTCATTGGCAATCATGCCTGTATCTGAAATAAGGATAACATCGTTTTTTAATTTATCCTGATTGTTTTTTACAAAAATGGCTAGGTTGGGGCTGCCAACTTCTTCTTCGCCTTCAATCATAAACTTAACGTTACAGGGCAGCTGGTTAGTTGAGGTCATAAACTCCATAGCCTTAACATGCATATACATTTGCCCTTTGTCGTCGCAAGCACCACGAGCAAAAATGGCCCCTTCTGGGTGTTTGTTTGTTGTTTTAATAACGGGTTCAAACGGAGGCGAATGCCATAAATCCAATGGGTCTGGTGGTTGCACATCGTAATGGCCGTACACTAATACGGTTGGTAAGTTTGGATCAATAGTTTTTTCACCATAAACGATGGGGTACCCATCGGTTTTGCAGATTTCAACAGTATCGCACCCTGCATTTTCCAAACTGGTTTTTACGGCTTCGGCTGCTTTTAAAACGTCGTTTTTATAAGCAGAATCGGCACTTATAGACGGGATTTTAAGTAATTCGATGAGTTCGTTTAAAAAACGGTCTTTATGGGTTTTAATATAAGCTTGTACAGTATCCATGGATCATATATAAAGTTCTTTTCAAAAGTATAAAAAAAGAAATGTTTTTAGGGGTTGAAGGTTTGCAATTTAAAAATCTTGTTTATATTTGCAGTCCTTTAGCGGGCGTGGTGGAATTGGTAGACACGCTAGACTTAGGATTTAACCAAATAAAAGTTCTTAAAATTTTGAAAAAGCGGGCGTGGTGGAATTGGTAGACACGCCAGACTTAGGATCTGGTGCCGCGAGGTGTGGGAGTTCGAGTCTCCCCGCCCGCACTTTTTCACTTAGATATTTTTAATAAAAAGCTTCTCAATTTTGAGAGGCTTTTTTTGTTTAGGTACAACATAGGTACAACATTTTTATTTTTTCTCTTTTAATTTTTATTGATCCCATTCGATTTCTTTTAGTTTCAATTAAAAGGCTAAAATCTATTCGAAGGATATAACAAAACCTATGGTATACATAAATGTGGTCAGGTATACCTTTATAATGATTTTTATGCAATTTAATAGTGTTCCTATAGAGACTGTATCAAAGCTTTTGGGACACACTAAGTTGTCAACTACTCAAATTTATGCCAGGGTTATTGAGACAAAAATTAGTGAGGATATTCAAAACCTATTAAATCGGTTTGAGAGTAAAGAACAACTTGAGGGCAAACAAACCCAAACCAATATTTTTTAAGGCCAAAAAAGAATTCCCTTTCAATATGCTCCTCACAGATTAACGGGAGTATATTGAAAGGGAATTTGGTAATAAAATAACTTAATTAAAATATAAACAGTTCATAAAGAGGAACCTCTAAAGCCTTTGAAATTTGATATAATGAATAAGAGGTTGAGTTAACCTTCCCATTTTCTATTTTTTCAATTGCTTGACGGTCTTTTCCACAAGCCCGAGCTAAATCAGATTGACTTAGCCCCTTTTTGGATCTAATTTCTATAATCTTTTTTCCGATCTTTTTACTTAATTGATCTTTTGTCATGTAACAAATTTCATACTATTTAGTTGTTTTTATGTCATATAATAATATGACAAACGATATTTTTCATTATATTTATCATATAAAAGTATGACAGTTTAATTTTAAGTGATAGCAGTTATGAATGATAAATCTAAAACTCGAATATGGTACCCTTTGAAAAAGGAGCTATTAAAATTATTAAAAGGAATCATGTCTTTGCATTCCATATATGTTATAAGTGCATTAGAAGAGAAACAAAAACAAACCGTATATCATACGCCAAATTGCGTTAATTCCCAAAATCAGGCAACATATACGCTGCTAATAATCACCTATAAACCCATAGCAAAGGATTTAGGCGATCTTATGGATGAAATATACCATAAGATGCAACAGCGATGTAGGGTTTATTTAATCAATTATACATTGTCCAAAACAGTTAAGTTATTGGACCTTGGTGATAATTTTTTAACCCCAATAATACCTCAAGTCCCTTGTTTATATTTAAAAGATGATGCTTTGTCAAGATTCAAAAACTACGGGAGATATTACCATCCAACCATTTATGAAGAAATAAGGGAAACTTGGACGGTTCGAATGAGACGTGCAAGGTATCTGCTCTATGTTTTGGACAGCGTAGAGCCCATGGAAGACGTTACGGCAAGGATGGCCATTATGCAAAGTGCCATGGAACAGGTCTGTTTGGGGCTTCTGTATGTATTTTGGGAATTTAGGCCACAGTATTATGCCCTGTCTTATCTTTTCCATCTATGTGGTCATTTTACGCAATTGCCTCAGACCATTTTTCCAAAAAGAACATATGGCCTACAACGTAAATCCTATATGCTTTGCAATGCCCACGATATAATGCGATTTAAATCCAAAACCGAGTTTTCCGATAATGAAGCCGATAAGGTCTATAATAAATGTATACAGTTCTTTGATGAAGCAAAGCGTTTAGGAGATAGACATTTGGAAAGTCTTGAAAAATTGCATTGTAAAAACACCTTGGCTTCATAAACTTAAAAATTGAGTTATCATGAAACAAAAGGGCCAAAAACTTAAAAAGATCAAAGACTTTCTCGATAGCCATTCGGGAATGAAAACCGAACTATGTGGAAACCGAACCCGAAAAACAATAAACATTGAAGTTTCCAATAATGAGGATATCGCCAGTTACATAGAGGAACTTTTGAAGGTCTGCTATTACTGTTTGGATGGGAATGGGGTATTGGTGTCACCTGCATATAGAAGCAATATTGCCGAGCACAGTGTAACAAAAGTTATTGAGCTTATTATGGAGCTATTACCACATGAGCAAATGCACTGTTTGGATCGTATTGATGAAATCCTAAAAAACAAGGTGAAATTATAAGCTTGAATTTTTAGATAAATCCTGAATGTTGTTACTCGGCAATGATTAAGGGTTTCAGAATGGGAAAACGGCATTAAGAACAATAAACTCCATTGCAGCACATTACCCTTCATGTCGTATACTTCATTTCGGGAAAAGCGCTTCATTGCATAACCTTGAACACAAGACCAAAATGCAAAGGGGGCATTTTGAACTTAAGTTCGCTGGTGCAGGACTTCAAAATAAAGTCGAGCCCATAATAAGTTTTTTTTCAAACTTTTATAATCTTAGAGCTATATATTAATCCAATATTTTCGAAAAGTAAACGTCGCAAAATATTTGTGTTCAAATTTGTTGGCGCATAAAATCGGCACCCCCAAAGGTTCCCCCAATTTTTCACTTGAAAATTTGAAACAAAATTTTGTCTTCCGTTTGTGGTATGCTCAAAAATTGTTTACATAAGAAAATTGAACAAGCTTAATAAGGTAAAAATAATTTCTAAGGGGGCAACTGATAGAAAATCAGTTGTTGGAAAGTTTCATAATGCATGGCATGGTGAAATGACAAGCAAGAGGGTAGCGTGCTGGCGCAGCGCTACGTACTTCATTTGCTTCGCAAAGCCCCTGGATATAAGGAGTTATGGAAGATCAGTTAAAATTGTTGAAATGGTGATTTGCAGCAAAAACGCTCAAACCCCCAGTAAACAGGTGAATATTTGCAGCAAAACATGGGTGAATTTTCAAAATACGGTTATTCAGGTGTCAACTTCAAGAGAGAAACTGCAATACGGTTTAGGGCTTTCTCTAAGGCAATTTCATTATCCAATACAGAAACTATGGAAGCCATGCTCGATTTTTTCGAGATCCATGAGCTGTCCCCAATGGATTCTATAGATGGTAGCCTAAGAGCCATTGAGATTAGGATCAAACGAAGGATCAACAATGCCATTGCTATTTTAAAAAGTATAGAGCAAAGCCAGACCCTACCTACGGTCGCCATGCTTCAATCCCTGTTTGAGTCACAATTAGAATAGGAAAATGACAATGATTATTTTTTTGACGATGTTGAATTTGTCGAGAAGAAATTTGATGGCGTAGATAGGGAAGAGGAATGGTTAGAAGAGACCACCGTTCCCAAAATAATATATGAACGATTGGAAGAAAGAATTGCCCAGCTTAAGGATGATTTCAGTTATATTCTCAGTAAAGTGAAAGAGATCAGGAGCAGTTTTGGAAAACCATATTTGAAAATGGAATTAACATTGGAAGAAATTGAAAAGTATAAACGGAGCATTAAAAATTTTTAATGAATGAATTGAAAATAAATAATGGCTATGTAATAATTTTGATAGTCACAATAAAAGGGAAATTGGTACAAGAAGGGGTATTTCTTCTTATTCAGAATCCTTTGATTTACGTCCAGATTAGTTATGATATTCAATATTATACTTTTTTGCTAAGTCTTCCCAATCCATATCCTTGCTTTCTCTTTTAAATGAAGCAGGGGGTATGCCAAACTCTTCTTTAAAACTCTTTGTGAAATATTTGGCGTCTTTATAGCCTACTGTATAGGCTGCTTCAGATATGCTGTAGCCGTTTTGAATGATCAATAGGGCCGCTTTCTTTAGTCTTAAGGACTTGACGAGATCAATTAAGGTTTTTCCAGTGATATCTTGATACTTTCTAAAGATTACAGAATAGCTCATATTAAAGGCCTTTGTTAGGTCTTCTAATTTAAAACCTGGATTTTCCAATTGTTGGTTTAATTCATTAACAAGTTTTTCCATAAAAAGTTCATCTTTAGAAGGTTCCTTAATATGTTCTGGATTGCTAATTAAATCGGTTTTATATTTTGAGATGGCTTTTTCTTTAGCTTTTAATATGTTGTTTATTTTGAGTTGGAGTTCGTGAAAGTTAAACGGTTTTTTTATGTATTCTATAGCGCCAATTTGTAAGCCTTTTATTTTTGTGGACGACGAATTTTTAGCGGTTAAAAGAATAATGGGGATATGGGCGGTAACCTTTTTCTTTTGAAGCAGTTTGCACATCTCGAAGCCATCTACCACGGGCATCATAATATCGCTTATAATTAAATCGGGTACATGTTTTTCTGCAAGTTCAATGCCTTCCTTGCCATTTGAGGCGATAAGTAAATGATAGGCGTTTGATAAAACATCACGTAAAAACATTTGCATCTCAATATTATCTTCCACTATTAAGAGCGTATGGTTTTTATCGGCTTCAGTATTTGTTTTTATGCTGTAATTAGTTTCCAAAGCTTTAAACTCGTCTTCAATAGAGTTGGATATCATATTGGAATCTTCAACAAAAATTTTCTCATCTTCAGAAAAAATAGTGTCCTTAGTAGACAACTTAACCGAAAAGCAGGTGCCATTTTCTGGTGATGACTTAACATTTATTTCTCCTTTATGCAATGAAATAAGTTCTTTGGTAAGGGCAAGGCCTACGCCAATACCTTTGTTGTGTTTTCCTAAATCGGATTGGTAAAATAATTTGAAAATATCCTCAAGTTCTTCTTTCGGAATGCCTGGGCCAGAATCCCTAACTAATATTTCTACCAATTCTTCAGGTTCATTTATGGCTACTTTGAGTGAAATAGTACCTTCTTTAGGGGTAAACTTAAAAGCATTGGACAATAAATTGTAAATAACATGCTCTATTTTGTCACTGTCATACCAAATATTAATCTCTGTTTGTTCTGGGTATTGCTGTATAAAATGAATGTTTTTAAACCTAGCTTGTTCACTAAAGGATAGGGCAATTCGCTTTAAGTCTTTAATAAGGTTATTTTTTGAAGCATACACACGAAGTTTACCAAGTTCTTTATTTCTTACCGTCATTAACTCCATGGCAATTCTCGATAATCTGTTGGCGTTATTATTAATCATTAACAAGCGTTGCTGTAATAGCTTATTGCCGTTGTCGCCAGCACGCTTAAGCATATCACCTATAGGCCCCAATATAAGTGTTAAAGGCGTTTGGATTTCGTGCGACATTTTGGCGAAGAAGTTCATTTTAAGTGCATAAAGCTCTTTTTCTTTATTGTTTTGCCACGTTTCTTTAATGAGCTTGTTTTTTAAGTTAAACCATAGCCAAAACCCGTAAATGACAAAGGAGCCTATAACTAAATATAATAGGTAAGCCCATGTACTGTGCCACCAAGGTGGTTTTATAAATAAGCTTATCGATATGGGATCTATATTCCATTCGTCTCTTTTTGAACCGGCCTTAACTTCGAAAGTGTAATTACCATAGGGGATATTGGTATAGGTGGCTGTTCTTTCTTCTCTTGGGGTAATCCATTCTTTATCAAAACCATTAAGTCGGTAGGCATAATGGTAATCGGTGTTTATTAAGTTGCCTAAAGCTGAAAACTGAAATGAAAATGAGGATTGATCATAATTTAAGTTCAAATTTTTAACATATTCACTTCCATTGCTTACTTGTTCGGGAATGATATTACTGGCAGGTTTGTTTAAAATTTCAATGTCATTTATAAAAAGTTTGGCCTCTGTGTCATTTTTTTCTATTTCAGACGGTAAAAAGGCATTGACACCATTATCTCCCCCAAAGTATAACATACCATTACGATCTTTAAAATCACTTCTTCTATAAAAATTGGTATTATGAAGGCCATCTATCCGATAGTAAGATTTAAGTTTGTCTAATGTTAAATTGTAGTGGTGAATACCATTTGAACTGCTTAACCATAAGTTATTGGGGTCTTCAATTAAAAGGGAAGTAATATATGTATTGCTCAAATGTTTATTATTGGCAAATGACTTAAAGGAATCGTTGTTTATGTTGTATTTGATGAGCATTCCAGAAGCGCATAAAATCCATAAATTGCCATTTTGATCTGGTTTTATGGAGTGTATATTATAGTTTCTAACATCTTCAGGGTTATAGGTAAAGTAATTGTGTTTTGTGAAATAAGATTGGTTAAGATCTTGAGCATCTTCATTGAGTTTATATAAATTGGGTCTTGAACCTGTTCTTGCCGGATTTAAACCTATCCATAAAAAACCATGTTCATCTTCGTTAATGGCCATACATATTTTGCCAAATAACCCTTTATCATTAAAATTAAAGGTCGCTAACAATTTTTGATTAGAGTTAAATACATATAGCGCCGTTTCAAAGGCAACCCATATTCTGTTTTTAGAGTCTTTAAAGATCATCCTTATGTCTGGAGAAGATATGTTGGCAGGGCCTATTTTGTTGAAGTGATTTGTTTTGGGGTTATAGATCCATACCCCATTTTGGTAGGTGCCTAACCAGATGTTGCCATTGGCATCTTCTACCATAGTTTGGATGTAACGGCCTTTAAAAAATCTATCGCCTTTTTGGGATGGACTATACTGAGTTTTCTTGTGGTTTGGGGACACTTTGTTAAGGCCTTTGCCGTCGGTACCCAAATATAATGTGCCATCCGAGGATTTTAAGATGGATAGTACCGTGGTCGATCCCTCATGCTCCAGGCCATTATAGTATTTTATTTTATTGGTGTTTTTGGGAAGTATGTTGATAACCCCTTTTTTGGCCATTACCCAAATATTGTTTTTAGAGTCTTCGGTAATATAAAGAATGGTATTGTCGCTTATTGAAAATTCATCGTTTTCATTATGCTTAAAAATAGTGAGTTCATCATTCTTTGTGTCAATACTATATAGGCCATCACCATCAGTTCCGGCCCATATCGTTCCAGCCCGATCGCAAAATAGAGAATTAAACATATGAAATTGTGACGTCTTATTGTTTTTTGTGATGTCGTACTGCTTTAAGGTATCGTCTTTAGGGTTATAACAATGCAGCCCGTCTAATTCTGTTACAATCCATAAACGTCCTAAATTGTCGTTAGTAATTAAAATACCTTGTGCACCCCTAGTTTTGAGTTTATCAAAGAATTCTAGAGAGTTTGTTATTATTGAGTATTTATAAATATAACCTCTTGTAGTGCTTACCCATAATTCATTTGAACTGGTTAAGGCTATAGTCTTAATAGATTGTTCGGTATTATCCATTTTGGGTAATGAGAATATTGGTTTTATAGTATTGCTGCCTAAGAGGTGTTTATAAACTACACCGTTTACCGATCCAAACCAAACAGTATCACCGTTAGTCTTTATATAGGTTATTTGGGTGTAGGTATCATTGGTTTTAAGGGCTTCTTTAAAAGAGGTCTTTTCGCCGTTGGTTCTAATTTGTGTTAACTCGCCTTTAAAGGAGGAGAGCCAAAGGTTGTTTTTAGAGTCTTTAGTTAAGAAAAAATTGGAGTCTCGTGTAAAGTCATTCCCAAAAATAGTAGTTAAGGGTTTGTGTATGAAATTATATCCATTGTAGGTGTATATCCCATTTCCCGCAATAAAAACCATATGGCCAAAATGATCTTCAGTAAACGGCGCATAGCTAACAAAAGGTTTGTCTAACTTAATAAAGTTAGATTCTATTTGCGCATGGCATATAGATATGCAATTAAGTAAAAACAAAAAACAAAAATGCCTTAAAGACGTATTCATGTTTGAGAGGTTGATTCTTGTTGTGAGATGATACCAAAATTAATGGATTTTTATGTTAAAAAAAAGTAAATTTAGGTATTACTGCGCAAGAGTTCTGTTTGAAATCAAGGGGTTAGCTCCTGTTTTTCGAAATGGAGGGTTAAATAAGCGAAAAGGGTAGGTATATTAATCAATAGGGTATTATTGAGTAAAAAACCGTCTGTTTTAGGTAAAAAAATCTACGCTAAATATGTTAAAACATTAACAAATTTGTAACTCGATCTTCAATATGTAATTAAGTATATAAAATCTTAAAGGTTGAATTGTAAATATTATTGAATATGAATACAAGAAGGAGTTTTATCAAAAAATCGGCAATTGCAGGAGTAGGGATTGCTACATTGCCCAATTTAACTTTTGGTTTATCGGGTTCCAATGCAGAAAAACTTAAACTGGCCTTTATAGGGGTTGGATTAAGGGGAACGAACCATTTAAACAATGCCCTTCACAGGAAAGATGTGGAGATCACGGCCATATGCGATATTGACCCCAATAGGATAAGCATTGCCCTGGACAAGATCGAGAAGGCGGGCCATAAGAAACCTGAGGTCTTTGGTAGCAACGAACTGGACTACAGAAACCTTTTGGAGCTTAAGAACGTGGACGCGGTCATTATCGCGACCCCATGGCTATGGCATACCCGTATGGCCAAGGACGCAATGCTGGCCGGTAAATATGCCGGGCTTGAAGTATCGGCGGCCAATACCCTGGAAGAGTGCTGGGACCTGGTGAACACGCACGAGCATACGGGCACCCATATGATGATACTGGAGAACGTAAACTACCGTCGCGATGTGCTGGCGGTACTTAATATGGTTAAGCAAAATGTGTTTGGGGAACTGGTACACTTTAGATGTGGCTATCAGCACGACCTGCGCTTCGTGATGCTTAACGATGGTAAGACGGCCTATGGTGAGGGCGTGGAGTTTGGCGAGAAGGGCATATCGGAATCGGTATGGCGCACCCAACACTCTGTGTTAAGGAATGCCGACGTTTACCCAACGCACGGTGTGGGCCCTATGGCCACCATGTGCGATATCAACAGGGGGAACCGTTTTCTATCGTTGACCTCGCATGCCACCAAGAGCAGGGGGCTTCACAATTATATAGTGGACCACGGCGGTAAGGACCACCCCAATGCCAAGGTGAACTTTAAGATGGGCGATGTGATCACTTCTACCATAGAAACGGCCAATGGGGAGACCATCATCGTGACCCACGATGTGTCGTTGCCAAGACCTTATTCATTAGGGTTTAGGGTGCAGGGCACCAAAGGCCTATGGGAAAAGGACGGTGACAGGATCTATATAGAGGGCCAGTCGAAACCGCACCATTGGGATGAGTCGAAGGCCTGGTTGGAGAAATACGACCACCCGTTATGGAAGAAATACGGTGAGCTGGCAACAGGAGCGGGACATGGCGGTATGGACTTTTTTGTGCTACAGGCATTTGTTGAATCTGCCAAACAAAACATAGCCCCACCACTGGATGCCTACGATGCAGCGGCATGGAGTGCCATCACCCCACTGTCTGAAGCTTCGATAGAGAACAATGGCGAGCCACAGGACTTCCCAGATTTCACAAGGGGCATGTGGATTAAGCGCCAACCTTATAACTGGATTAAGGACAGTTACTAAAATTGAACTAATTAATAATAAACATGAATACTAAATCAATCTTTAAATTATGAAAAGAATACTAACATTAAAACTTTTAGGGATTCTGATGTTGTTCAGTACAGTGGTACATGCGCAACAGAAAACTGTTGAAGGAAAGGTGACCGACGAAACAGGATTTCCACTGGCGGGAGCTACGGTAGTAGTTAAAGGAACAACTACGGGAGCTTCGGCAGACTTTGACGGGAAATACTCCTTAACTGTAGATGAAAATGCGGTTATTGTAGTATCTTTTGTTGGGTATGTTACCCAAGAATTATCTGTGGCCGGAAAAACCACAATAAATGTAACCTTACAGGAGGATGTTTCTAAACTGGATGAGGTTGTGGTTGTTGGTTTTGGTACGCAAAAAAAAGCAAATGTAACTGGAGCTAATTCATTTGTGAAAATGGATGCAATTATAGCAGACAGACCAATAACCAATGCAGCTGAAGCATTACAAGGTGTTGCTTCAGGTTTGCAGGTGACTGTAGGTTCTGGTCAGCCAGGTTCTGAAAATGTGTCTTTAAATATTCGTGGTGTTAATTCTTTAAATGGAGGTTCTCCTTTAGTTTTAATTAACAACGTACAAGGAAGTCTTAATGACGTTAACCCACAAGATATTGAATCTATCTCTGTATTAAAAGATGCGGCTGCATCATCTATTTATGGTGCAAGAGCAGCTTTTGGTGTAATTTTAGTTACTACAAAAACAGGAAAGAAAAACCAGAAAGTTAAGTTTGATTATAATATAACAACTAGTATTTCTGCGCCTTCAGATTTGCCTGTAAAAGCTACGACGAAGCAGTTTGTTCAATCGTTAAATTTCTGGGGAGAAAACAGCTATTTTGCTGGTCAGAATGTAAGTGACTGGTTAGGTTATATCAATCAGTACGAGACCAATCCTAGTGCATTAAATTTGGTAAAAGATCCTGTTACAGGAGCTACTTACCCTATTCATTTTGATGGGGCGCAGTACTATCCATTGGCAGACAGTGATAACTTTGGTGATTTTATAGATACATTCGGATATTCTACAATCCATAACTTTTCTGTAAGTGGTGGTGGTGAAAAAGTAGCTTACCGATTAAACACGGGGTATAGTTACCAAGACGGTGTCATGGTTACCAATAAAGACTCTTATAAAAAGTATAACGTCAATGCCTATATATCTGCAGATATTTCAGATAATTTAACATCAACAAGTAATGTGTTATTTCGTTCAAGTATTCAATCACGTCCCAATGCAAGATATTCACAAGCAGTAGGAGCTAGAATGTTCGACCCATCAGAAGGTTATTTTGATGATGGTTCTGGTGTTATTTTGCCTTTTGGTTCTCCTGCTAATTACGCTAAGTTTAGTACTCCTAATAGGAGAGAGGACGATAACTTAAGATTGTTCCAAAAGTTAGATTGGAGCCCAGTTAAAAATTTGAAACTAACTGGAGAGTATACATTTGAGAAGAATTATATTACTAATAGAAACATTGATGAGGGACAACGTTATTACAGTACATTTAGGTTCAACCCATCGACATCTGTAGATAATGCACAACGTAGCACGAGTATTTCTAGAAATCAAACAAATAGAATATATAATGCACTTAACCTCTATGTTAATTATAATTTGACTTTAGGAGCTAACCACAATTTTAAATTGTTAGCAGGTTTAAACAGAGAATCACAAAAACAAGACTTTTTCTTTGCTACAGCTAGAGATCTAATTGATCCAGTAGTTACGCCTTCTTTAAACCTAAACTTTGATGATAGTAATGTGTCTGTTGGTGATGGGTTTCAAGATTGGGCAGTAGTAGGTTATTTTTCTAGATTTAACTACAACTATAAAGAAAAGTATTTTATAGAAGGAAATTTGCGTTACGATGGATCTTCTCGTTTTGCTGAAGGAGATCGTTTTGTATGGTTGCCATCTGCTTCTGCGGGTTGGAACGTTACCAAAGAGGCATTCATGGACAACCTAGATTTCATATCGTTATTAAAATTAAGGGCTTCTTATGGTGTAATAGGAAATCAATCTCATCCAGATTTTTATCCAACAATACCAGGTTACGAAGATTATACGACTCGTTGGACTAATTTAGACACAGATCAACGATATTTAACATTTCGTCCAGCTCAGTTAATTAGTGCTGGATTTACATGGGAAAATGTGGTTACTCAAAATATTGGTATAGATTTCGGTCTCTTTAAGAATAGACTAAGTGGATCTTTTGATTATTATATTAGAGATACGGAAGATATCTTAGGTCCCGGAGTTCAATTACCTTCTGTGTTAGGAGCACTACCTCCAGAACAAAATGCTAGAGACATTCGTACTGACGGTTGGGAATTTGAATTAGGTTGGAATGACAAAGTAGGAGATTTTTCGTACGGCATCAATGTGAATGTCTTTGATAATCAAACTGAAGTTACTCGATTTGACAATCCATCAAAAAACCTTTCACAATTTTTTGAAGGTGCAATTATAGGTGATATTTGGGGTTATGTAACCGAAGGGTATTATACAGTAGACGATTTTGTAGATGGCACTTTAAATGCAGACCTTTCAGGTGATAATAGACAATTAAAGACAGGAGTAGCATATATTGAAAATGCACCAACCCCATACCCTGGAGATATTAAGTATAGAGATCTAGATGGTGATGGTATCATTACTAATGGTAACAGTACAGCAGATTACGACGTAGATGCTAATGGTAACATAATCCCTAATACAGGTCCTGGAGACCGAAAAGTAATAGGTAATAGTAGAAAACGTTACCAATTTGGTGTTAATGGTTATGTTGAATACAAAGGATTCGATTTTTCATTCGTATTGAGCGGTGTTGGAAAAGAGGATGGCTGGAGAGATTCAGATTTAATTTTCCCTTACCGATCTGTATTCGATAACATCTATGCGTATCAATTGGATTATTGGACACCAGACAATCAGGATGCTTATTTCCCAAGGATTTATGGTAATGCTGCTGCAGGAAACTTAGATAGTAACTACGGAAGAAGCAGACGTGTACAAACAAAATACTTACATGATGAAAGTTATTTGAGAATTCAAAATATCACTTTAGGATATAGTTTGCCAAACGACTTTTTAAAGCGATTAAAAATTAATAAATTTAGAGTATTTGTTTCAGGTAACAACTTGTTTACCTTCGATAATTTACCTAAAGGTTTAGATCCAGACCAAGGTTCAGATGGGGCATACCCTATCATGCGTCAGTTTTCTGCTGGTTTAAATCTGTCATTCTAAAAAAAAGATATTATGAAAAATTTAAAACACATTTCACTTTTACTGGTAGCTTTAGTTACTATGATATCTTGTGATAAAGATTTCTTAGATAGAGCGCCTCAAGATGAGCTTTCTAAAGCTACTATATTTAGTACTTACAGTAATATTAAGTTATATGCTTGGGGGTTTTATGACTTTTTGGAAAGTTTTCCCACTTCAACAAGTTGGGCAGCTACTCGCGATTTACTAGCCGATTTAATGCAAAATGGTAACTCGTCTGTTAACCCTGGTTACTTAAATCAAGAGTATGATATACCAACTGTAGACAGTAGATACTCTACTAGACGAGTCAACGATCTTCCCGTAGGGCCTTATGTAAATATTAATCGCGTTAATATTATGTTAGATGCACTCCCTGATTCACAATTGTTAGATGAAGATAAAGAACACTGGAGAGGTGTAGGTTTGTTTTTTAGAGCCCACGAGTATTTTGGTATGCTACAAATATTTGGAAGTGTACCATGGATTGAAAACTCATTAACCGATCAAGATCTAGAAGAGTTAAATAAACCTAGGGATACAAGAGATTTAGTAGCCTCAAATATTTTAAGAGATCTAAATGAAGCCGTAGCTACTATCAAAACTAATGGGGATGGTCCAAATACAATTAACCCAGACGTAGCAAGAGCTTTACTAGCGCGTTTTGCTTTATTTGAAGGTACTTGGCGTAAATACCATAGTTTAGGTGATGCCAATACCTATTTGCAAGCAGCTGTTGATGCTTCTACTTTTTTAGTAAATAAGTATCCTTCAATAATGGATAACTATGATGCCGTATATAATTCATTAGACTTAGCTGGAGAGCCAGGTATATTATTGTACAGGCACTATGTTATTGATGAACTAACACACTGGGGAAGTACTAATACGCGTTCTACAAATAACAAATATGATATAACTCGTAAAGGTATAGACATGTTCTTAACTGTTGATGGTAAACCAATTTACAATTCAAGTAACACCTTATTTCAAGGAGATCAAGACCATTATGCTGAGTTTAGAAATAGAGATACACGTATTTTAACCATGACACCACCACCATATAAAATAAATGGTAATGGAACCCAAACATGGACGCATACAGGGAACCCTGCAGATGCTGAGTGGTTTGGTAAAGTGGCCGCAGTAACTGGTGGGTATCCTTCAAAGGAATTGCCAGATAGAAACTGGTCTGGACGTGTTACCGATAGAGTTCCTAATTTTGAGAGATTAACACCAACTCAAACAGGAAATGGATATAGATTCTGGAAAATCTATAATGATCTTAACGATAGAGTATCTTCTCGAGATATTAACGACCAACCTATCTTTAGAATGGGAGAAATATTCTTAATAAATGCTGAAGCAAAGTTTGAATTAGGTCAATTTACTCAAGCTGATGCTGATGCCACTATCAATAAGTTAAGAGCTCGTGGAGGTGTTGCTCCTATGGATGTAGCTGCAATTACTTCAGATTGGGACCCTAATAGAGACCCTTCTGTTGATCCTGTATTATGGGAAATAAGAAGAGAGCGTGCTATCGAATTAATGGGTGATGGTTTTAGACGAGAAGATTTAAGACGTTGGAAGAAAATGGAATATGCTACCGAGGTAAAACTAGGGCGTTGGGTAAATCAATTAGATTACAATGTGACACTGCCAATTCAAAATGGAGCGGCATCTGGTTATGTACAGTTAATTCCTGCTACACCACCAGCATTCCCAGAGCACTATTATTTGTTCCCTTTACCTTCGGATGAGTTACTTATTAATCCTAACTTAGAACAAAACCCAGGTTGGTAATAGCAATTAATTTAAAAAAAACATAAAAATGAAGTTATTTAAAACATACACTATAATTGCATTTGCAGCGATTATAACCTTAAATTTGAGCTCGTGCGATAAGTTTGATGGCGATTTTGCTCTTGAAAAAGAGATAAATGAAGAATTACTACCTTCAGTAGACTTTAGTGCTTCAACAACTTCTATTTTTCAATTTGAAACAATAGATTTTGCCTCAGCAACTGCTAATGAAGGAGATTTATATAGCTGGACTTTCTTTGGTGGCAGCCCTGGTTCTAGTACTGTTCCTAATGTTTCCGTTAAGTACACAGTTAGAGGAACTTATCCTGTTTCATTAAAAATCAGAAATGAATTTGGCGCTAATGAAGTAGTTAAGGAGGGATATGTTACGGTTGAAGGTGAGCCTTTAGACCCAGCTGTAAGGGTGCGTTTGAATTTTGAACAAAATTTATTTGAAGAATATTCAGAGCAAATAGTAAGCTATGGTGGCACACCAGCTTATGAAGCAGGTAAGGTTAATGATTTTGGCTTTACGTTTGATGGGAGCAATAGTATTACCATACCTGGATATACAGGTATTAACGGTACGGCAGATAGAACAGTTGCTGTTTGGATAAAAAGCTCGGCCTCTGCAAATTCTTGTGTTGCCCACTGGGGGGCAAGTGGTTTAGGTAGTAGAGCTACCTTTAGGATGACACCAAATAATATGCGTTTTGAGTATGCTGGGGGAGGAATAACAGGATCAACAAAAATCAATGATGGTCAATGGCACCATATTGCATACACTATTAAGGACAATTTAGTCACACTTTATGTAGATGGAGCAGTAGATGCAACACACGCAGCTAATGGTTATTTTACAAATAGAGGGGGTACAGGAAATGCAGGAGAAACAGAAGTGGAAATAGGGTCTCAATTAGGTAAACTTTTTTATTCTGGCGCAATGGATAATGTGTTGATATATAACAGAGCTTTAACAACTGCAGAAATAGCTGAGTTAGCTGGGATATAATAAACTTATTATCTATACATAAAAAGCACAGTCCTTTTTTAGGTAATTGTAGAATAATTATTTGAGTTAGTATAAAAAGATGTTTATCGATTTACAAATGTAAGAAGGTAAGCATCTTTTTTAATTTGTAAATCAATTAGGTGCTGATAAAAAAATACCAAATCTAGAAACTAGGTTTGGTTTTATTGAGTTTATTTTGACGAATTAGCCAACCTTAAATTAGCGAATACAAACACCCATATTAGATTTAAAAATATTAAGTTAGTAAAGTAAATAATATATTCCATGAATTATAAAAATCAACATTTCTTTAAAATCTTAACCATAGCTGTATTGCTAGTGTTTAGTTTCTCTTGCAAGCCAAAACAAAATATACAAGAGGAGAAAACACAGGTAAAACCTAATATCATCTATATTTTAGCAGATGATTTAGGTTATGGTGAACTTGGTGCCTATGGGCAGGAAAAAATAGAAACACCAAACATCGATGCTTTAGCAAAAAGTGGTATGCTTTTCACCCAGCACTACACAAGTGCTCCAGTTTGCGCTCCTGCTAGGTACATGTTGTTAACAGGAAAGCATTCTGGGCATGCCTATATAAGAGGAAATGATGAATGGAGCGAGCGTGGTGAAGTTTGGAATTATCGAAAAGCCATTTTAGATTCAACATTAGAGGGGCAACGCCCAATACCTAAAAATACTTTATTATTCCCTAAAAAACTACAAGAAAGTGGATATGCCACAGGAATGGTTGGTAAGTGGGGCTTAGGAGCGCCAAATACAGTAGCTATACCAACTAAAATGGGTTTCGATTTCTTTTTTGGATATAATTGTCAGCGACAAGCACATACCTATTATCCCGTTCATTTATATAAAAATGAAAAACGGGTACATTTAAATAACGACACTATTAGGCCATCAAGAAAATTATTAAAAGATGCTGATCCAAATGATTCTGAGAGCTATAAGGATTATACGCTTAATGAATATACACCAGATCTCATGTTCAATGAAATGTTAGGGTTTATTGATAGAGAAAAAGAAAATCCTTTTTTCTTTTATTGGGCAACTCCAATACCACATACGCCTATCCAAGCTCCTCAAAGATGGGTAGATTATTATAAAAAGAAATTTGGTGAAGAAGAACCTTATCTAGGCCAAATGGGGTATTACCCACATCAAAATCCAAGGGCAGGATATGCAGCAATGATATCTTATTTAGATGAAAATGTTGGAAAGCTGGTGCAATATCTAAAAGATAATGGTCTTTACGACAACACATTGATTATGTTTTCTTCTGATAATGGTGTAACCTATGCTGGTGGTGTAGATGGTGAATTCTTTAACAGTTCGGGAGTTTTCGGGGAAGAAATGGGTAAAGCCAAAGGTTTTGTTTATGAAGGCGGAATCCGTGTGCCAATGATTACCTCTTGGCCTGGGCATATTAAACCAGGGACTATCAGTAACTTAGTTTCTGCTCAGTACGATGTTATGGCAACATTATCTGATATTGTTGGTTTTGATGCGCCTCAGGATACCGATGGTTTGAGCTTTTTGCCAACCCTTAAAGGAGAAGATAACAACCAAAAAGAGCATGATTTTCTATTCTGGGAATATCCAGAATATGGAGGGCAGGTAGCGATTAGAATGGGAGATTGGAAAGTGGTGCGCCATAACCTAAAAAACAAAAAGAAAGAACCAACCTTAGAGCTGTATAACCTTAAGGAAGACCCTTCTGAAACCAATAATATTGCCGATAAACACCCAGAAATCATCAAAAAGGCTGAAGCTATTTTTGCTAACGAGCATCAAAATGCAGAAGTAGAACGTTTTAGAATTCCGCTTATTGAAAATGGTTTAACAAGCAATCCTTAAAAACATGGATTTTTTTTTCTAAAGTTTATGGTGATTAAGTTTAAATAAATGATTAAGAAACACATAGTAAGAGTTTTAAATTTTTATAGACAATTGTTTCTATATCTATCAAGGAAGATCTAAAAAATATTATTATTCAATAGTTTTGTTAAAAAAGTACGATATCTGTAGCTTTAAATAACGAATATTGGTGTTTTGCTTAAAAAATCCCCTCCCCATTTTTTGATTAAAAATTACCCGATATTTTCAGAGCGTAAGTAGTATTTTGGACATCACTAATCAAATAATTTCTAAATTATGCTAACCACTACTACAAAGTTTTTTAAAATCTCACTTTTAATTATTTTGTGTTTTTGGGCCTCTTTTGGGTCGGCACAAAAATACAAAGACATGATGGACGACGTTAAATACAATGTCTATGATGTTATTGAAGAAGGTAAGGCATATTTTAAAAATAGGGATAAACATATAAATTCTATAAAACGAGCAAATGAATAAACAAAGTCTAATATTGGCCTTTCTTTTAGGTTTGGTGTTGTTGTCATGTGGGAAAAAAAAGAAAATAGTAAAGCAGGCTTCCATAAGCAATATAACTAAGGGATTGGATTTAAGCAAACTTATCCAGCCCGTGCCTTTCCATTCTGTACTTAAAGATCCTAACAATTATGTATGGGGAGCTTCCATGGTAGAAGGAGAAGACCAAAAATACCATATTTACTATTCAACATGGCCTAAGTCTGAAGGATTTGGAGGGTGGCTGGACCATTCTGTAATTGCACATGCGATTGCCGATGCTCCGGAAGGCCCCTATAAACACAAAGAGGTGATATTGAAGGGGTTTAGCAAGGGGCACTGGAACGAACAATCCGCGCATAACCCTCATATTAAAAAGTTTGGCAACAAGTATTACCTATACTTTATTTCCCATGTAAATGAAGATTTTGGGAAAGGCTCAAAAAAAGAGAACCATCGTTGGGGGCAACGAATAGGTGTAGCCGTTGCAGACGACCCTAATGGACCGTGGGCGGTTAGTAAATCTCCGCTAATCGAATATCAGGAAGGAAAAGGGGCAGAAGGGTATATGGTGAACCCTAGTGTTTGCCAAAAACCAGATGGTTCCTTTCTAATGATTTTTAAAACCCGATCGAATACCCCGGAGCTTAAAGACCGAATGATTCAATGCATGGCAACTTCCTTAAGCCCAGACGGTCCTTTTACCATTGCAGAGAATCCCATCCTTACAGATAAAGAGGCTGAAGATCCCTTTTTGTGGTTTCAGGATAAAATGTATTATGCCATATTAGATGACCAACGAGGGCTCTATACTGGAAGCCATGGGTTAGCCCTGTTTATTTCAGAAGATGGTGAGAATTGGCAAGCAGCAGAAACCCCAAATGTTATGGAACCTAAAATCACTTGGGAAGATGGTACTGTAAGTGAATTGAAGTATTTAGAAAGGCCTCAGGTATGGTTCAATAAAGAAGGCAAACCCGCTATGCTTTTTTGCGCTGCTCAATTTAAAAAAACCGAAAGCGATGTTAACCTATCGTTTAACGTGCACATTCCGATTAAAACAAATTGAATTAACAAAACTGCCTCTAAGACAGGTTTAAAAAAATATATATAATGCTAACTATTGTATCTGAAATGATTAGTGAAGTAGTCTCAATTAAAAAACAAAAAATGAAAATATTCAAATTTTTTATCGCCCTTAATGGCTTTATCATTTTTAGTGCCTGTGGCCAAAAGGATATCCAAACCCCAAATGTCATTATTATCTATACGGATGATATGGGCTATGGAGACTTAAGCTGCTTTGGCAATCCTACTATTCATACTCCCCATTTGGATAAAATGGCCACAGAAGGGATAAAGCTTTCCCAGTTCTATGTGGCTGCGCCCGTGTGTACTCCTTCCAGGGCTGCACTAATGACTGGATCTTACCCAAAGCGGGTAGGCCTTGAAAAAGGTGTTCTGTACCCTTCGTCTACGACTGGGCTTAACCCAGAAGAACAGACTTTGGCCGAGATTTTAAAGGAAAAGAACTATTTAACAGCCTGTATTGGCAAATGGCATCTGGGGCACCAGGAAAAATTCCTGCCACATAACCAAGGTTTCGATGAGTTTTTCGGGATTCCATTTAGCAATGATATGAGCAAAAAAGAGCAGGAGTATATGGGGAGGAATAATTATAAGTGGCGCTTGCCCCTGTTATCCCAATCGGACACACTGGAACTGGATCCTGACCAGACCACGCTAACGAAGAGGCTGACGGAAAAAGCGGTGAGCTTTATAAAGAAAGGAAAGAAAACCCCATTCTTTCTGTATTTGGCGCATCCCATGCCACATATTCCCATTTATGCTTCAGATAAGTTCAAGAACACTAGCGTAAGGGGACCTTATGGAGATACCATAGAGGAGATTGACTGGAGTGTGGGACAAATTTTGAAAACATTAAAGGAGCAAGGAATTGATAACAATACGCTTGTTATCTTTACTTCAGACAATGGCCCTTGGAAAATCAATAAGACTGAAGGGGGGGCCTCTGGTCCATTAAGAGGAGCTAAAGGGACTACATGGGAAGGTGGACAAAGGGTGCCGTGCATTGTTAGATGGCCGGGAAAAATTCCAGCTGGAACCATGCAGCGCCAAGTTATTACCAATATGGATATACTGCCTACTGTTGCGAGTTTCTGTGGAGCCGAACTTTCAGAGAAGAAGGTTGACGGGCGCAATGTTTCCAGAATACTTATAGAAGTTGACGAACAATTGGATGACTATCCGTTTTTGTATTATTCTAAAAATGGAAAGCTTGAAGGGATAAGAGATGGAAAATACAAGCTTTTATTACTAGATGAAGACATATTTCTTTTCGATGTTGAGAGCGATATATCAGAGGTCTATAATTTGGCCGATACAGATCCGGATAAAGTAATCATGCTTAAAGAAAAAATGAAAAGAATAGATTCTTTATTAGCAACAGAAAGGAGAAAGGTAGGAAACCTTTAAGTAATATAGAACAGCGGTCAACTTCTCATGGTTCTCGTCATGGCTTTGCTACTCAAGCGATGCCTTACAGGCCATTTGCGGCACTTATCACTAAGGCCAAACAAAGGTTGGAAGAGCCTTCAAAAACACAAACAGGTAAAAAATACTCCCTAATAAAAAGCAGTTTCCTATATTGGAATCTGATGGTCTTTTTTAAAGCCTGTTTAAATTTGTATGGCTTCTGTCTTTGTATATGTGCTATAAGTTTAGACATTGGTTATTCTTATGGTCAAAAGGCACAGGTAAGCAATGGAGTGATAAAGGAAAATTACCATACAATGACCTTAAGTTCCAGTCTCGAGGATTTATGGTTTAAAGAAGAAAGTATGATTGATCATTCTTAATTAATTTTCTTTATTAGTATAAAAAGGGAAAAATATGGTACAAGTGTGCAAAGGTGTGTTATTAAATTGTATTGTTAATATTAAAAAAGAGCAATATCCGAATGTGTAATGTACAACAACTTTTTCTTAAAGTTTCCATTATATAATTGTTCTCAAATCTTGACTATTTTGCCTACCGTGGAGGGACAGATCCCTTTTGTATAAAAAAAAGGTTGAAAGATAGTCTTGTTTGAGCAGGGGAGTATAATATTTGGAATTTTCAAATTTAAAAACCAATAAACTTTGGATTAATTTGTGCTTTATAATACCATAGAAGATTAAATTATATCTTCGAAGTTCTTTTTGTGGTTATGGTGTGCAATTAGGTGTGCATAAACAAATGAAAGTTATATAATAGTAGTAAAAATAAGGGGTAGGAGCGGTTTAAGTCAGGCCTGTCGCGATTGCAAAAGAAGCCTGATACAAAGTAGTGTTGGTTTTTTTTGTAGTACAAACCCAATACCATTTGAGTTTGTAGCCTTGTCAGAGCGTAGTCGAAGCGAAGTGTTATTTCAGATTC
Source organism: Aestuariivivens insulae (assembly GCF_022662195.1). GTDB lineage: Bacteria > Bacteroidota > Bacteroidia > Flavobacteriales > Flavobacteriaceae > Aestuariivivens > Aestuariivivens insulae. The sequence goes on from NZ_JAKMCS010000001.1 coordinate 177,242, forward strand.
TAATTAACGTAAATCTTGTTTAAGGATTCTGGGTGTCACTTCGTGTGAAATTCTGGAAGGATTTTGTATCGAGAAGCTTGTTTAGTCAAAAAATTACTTGCTTTCGATATGGTTTTTTAAATAAACACTTAAACTAAAATACATTTTCTTATCCTAGATTCATGTTAATTAATATTAAAACGAACACCTGGTTTTAATAAGTTTTTCTTGCTCATTTTGAGTTTAAAAAAGTAACGTTTTAACGATAAGAATGGTTGTGCAATCCTTTTATCCCTTGTTTTGGCTTTTTATCTGTAACATAAGGGTTTGTCGTAAATATATCCCCTGTTTTAACCGAAAAAATCGACTCTATTTCTTCTTTTCGCTAAGTAATTTTAAGCAATCTAACTATTCTAAAAACCATAAACAATGAAAACAAAATTACTTTTAGTATTAGCTTTATTTACAGGTACCATAGTGTTTGGTCAAACTATAGAAGCTAAATATGAATTTGGGACCAATGGTGATTTAACAGACGCCTCAGGTAATGGAAGAACCCTTACCAAAATGGGTAGTGCTCTTAAAACTTTTGTAACGGACAACGATAGTAATGTAGAGAGTGCTTTCGATGCGCAAGATGCTACAGGTGAATACCTGGTGGCTACAGGTTATAAGGGTATTGCAGGCAATGGAGCTAGAACAGTAGCGGCTTGGATAAACCTAAGAGCAGGAACAAACAGAAGAACTATTGCTTCATGGGGTGTTAATGCATCGGGACAAATGTTTAACGTCATGATAGAGGTGGGGAAAATACGTGTTGAAGGTGGTACATCAAGTCTTTTAAGTGCAGGGACGGTGCCCAATAGTTCATGGCACCATGTGGCCGTGACCTTCGACCCTAATGATAATGGAGGACAATTGTCTTCTTGTAAGATGTACATCGATGGAGTCTTACAAGTTGAAGGAAGTAATTATAATGGAACTACGGTATTAAATACCGATACAGCTACCAACGATGTTCGAATAGGAGAGGCTGTTTATGGGACAGGTCACTTTTATAGAGGGGAATTAAATGATGTGGTTATTTATTCGGGAGCCTTAACGAATACTGAAATAGCGACTTTAGCTGGCGTGACTGTAACCGCACCGGTTGCAAATTTTAGTGTAAGCAATACTTCACCTAGTGAGGGGGAAATGGTTGAGTTTACAGATGCTTCTACTGGGGATGCTGCCACGTCATGGACTTGGGATTTTGGATCGGCCGATGCTGTTGGCGATCGAACGGCTCAAAATCCGGTAGTATCTTATCCCACAGCAGGGGCTTATACGGTTACATTAACGGCAAGTAATGCAGGAGGAAGTGACGATGAGGTTAAGACAGACTATATAACGGTATCGGCTGGTTCCGGAACAGGAGATTTACAAGCGCACTATAATTTTGATGGTAATACAAACGATGCTTCTTCGTATGGCAGGAATTTAACGGTTACAGGATCTTTTGTGCCCAGCTATGAAGCCGACGCCAATGCTAATGCTTCCAGTGCCTTGACGACATCTGGGGTATATGCAGACCATCTAATAACAGGTTATCCAGGTATAGGTGCAGGTAATGCCCGCTCGGTAACGGCTTGGTTTAAAACTACTGGAACTGGTAGGGAACCTATAGTATCTTGTGGAATCGATGCTCCAGGAAAAATGTTCAATGTCATGATTGATAATGGAGTGCCCAGAATAGAAGGGGGAACCTCATCATTAAAAACATCGGATACTGGGTTGAATGATGGGACCTGGCACCATATAGCGGTGACCTTTGATCCTAATGACGGGGATAAATTAGCAAACTGCAAGATTTATGTCGATGGTGCGTTAAGTACCAATGAGGCAGATGCTGGAACATCATATAATTCAGAAACCGTGGTTATAAATACAGACATTACAACCAACTTTTTAAAAGTAGCTTCTACAGTGTATAGTACTTATGCATTTGACGGCGCTTTGGATGATGTACGTATGTATTCCAATGCGCTTACTGCTGGGGAGGTTACTTCGGTTTATAACAGACAAACCTTATCGGTAAAAGGGAATGTTGAAGTTAGTACGATTAGTGTATATCCAACGCGTATATCAAGGCTTTTAAACGTAAAAGCTAAAACCAACAATGCTTTAGGTGTTGAGGTTTATAATATGCTTGGTCGTTTGGTAATAGAAAAGGTAATTAATCAAAACGAGACAGCATTAGATGTGTCTGCTCTTGCTACAGGATTATATATTGTTAAAGTGACATCTGGAGTTCAAGCTTCAACAGTAAAAGTAATAAAGCAGTAAACTGCTTTTAAAGAACCTTCTTGGGTTAATAGCGTTATTCCCATTTTCAGTATGTTATAGTACTGAATTTGGGAATATTTTTTTTAAGATACACGTTGTACATTTTGTGGCCAACTCATTCTAAAAATGTCAGTTCGAGTGATTTTTTGATAAAAAAATCGTATCGAGATCAATTTCAATAATTAAAACCCTTGTCTGTCTATCGGCTGGCAGGTTCTCGATAGTTCTGCTAAGTTTATCGAAGTACAAATTTCACTCATTTCAAAAGTAAACTTCATTCGAACCAGCCTATCGGACGGACTGGTTGACAGAACTTTTTCAAAAAGCACAACGAGTTTATAAGATACAAGGCTATTTCCTTAAAAGATAGTCATTTGTGTCAGTTTAGGGCTTAGCCAAATTAAGGTGGGACTTGGATAAGTAAGAGTTTTTGATTTTTATTTCTTTTTTGCACGACTTTATCTACGAGATCTGCTTTCTAACAAAATATCCCCCCTCTTTTAACTGAAAAAACCAGCTTTTTATTTTAAGATTTCGTTATAGTTTTAACATTTAAAATATTAAATAATAAAAGTAACCACTCAGTAAATTAATTAATAGCAAAAAAAACAAAGTAAATCAAAGATTATGAAAAAACAGTTATTTTTAAGTGTTAGCTTCGTGTTGCTCATAGCGGCACTTCTGTTATGGCAGAAACCATTAAGTACATTTGGTGCATCCCATGCTAGAATTGGGGAGGGTGTCCAGCATCCTCATTATTTAGATATGATGGAGGATCTGTCCTGTAACGTTTATGATGTTATAGCTGCCGGTGAGGCGTATTTTAAAGACAAGGATAAAGGTAAGGGAACTGGTTATAAGCAGTTCCGTAGGTGGGTCATGCTCAACGAAGATCAGTTTTACCCCAGTGGTGATCGTACGCGATATAACCCTTTCTTGCCTTTTGAGATTAGAGGGCAGTACGGATTGGAAAACGTAACACCAGCTAGTCGTCCAACATTCGAAGGGGCCACAACCGCAACCATGGTAGCAAACAGTTGGGGAGAAATGGGACCAAATGTAGAACTTAAGATGTTGTATAATAATACTCGAAATGGTAATGGTAGGGTCGATGCCATTTGGGTAAACCCCTCCGATGAAAATCATATCTATATAGGCTGCCGAGGTGGAGGTTTTTGGAAAACTACCGATGGCGGGCTTAATTGGACTCCTAAGACCGATCAACTGGGGATTACAGGAGTAAGAAGTATAGCGGTAAATCCCTCCAACGTGAATGAAGTATATATATCTACGAATATAGGTTCATTGAGCACCTTTTATAGTATGGGGATTTTTAAATCTACCAATGGAGGAGATACCTGGAGCGCCACAGGCTATACCTTGGATATAGTTACAGATTTAACGAAAGTCCATAAAGTAATTATTGATCCGTCAAACCCTCAAATTTTATTTGCAGCAACTTCAAATGGGTTAATAAGAACAGTAGATGGATTTCAAACCTATTCTACGGTGCTTACAGGGCAAATAAATGATGTTGAGTTTAAACCAGGGGATAGTAATACAGTTTATGCTTCTAATGATACAGATAAAACTTTGTATAAAAGTACCAATGGAGGTGCAAGTTTTACGAGTACAGGACTAACAACACCCGCCAAAATGCAAATAGCTATAACCCCTGCAGCACCTAATAATGTATATGTGTCCGCTAAAAACTATTTTACTAAATCGACAAATAGTGGAACTAGTTTTACGCAAGGCGGATCACCCGATGGAGGTACTGGACAGTATGGAGGGTTTGGAGTTTCAGATACCGATGCAAATTTAATTATTAATGGAAGTTTGGATACTTACCGATCCACTAATGGGGGAACAAGTTTTACTAAAGTCACCAATTGGGTTTATGGCAATTCTACCGGGATTGGTGGTAACTTTGTGCATGCCGATAATAGGCAAGTTGTGGTTGTAAATGGTAATATCTATATGGGTACCGATGGTTGGTTGGTAAAGAGTGTTGATGGAGGCCTTAATTATAGTGTATTGACATTTAATATGGGCAATCATGAGATTTATGAGCATGGTTTGGGAGTATCTCAAGCAGATGATAATACACTGGTAGTAGGAACACAAGATAATGGTACCAGTATTTTGTACGATGGTGTATGGCGTCATTGGAGGGGTGGCGATGGAGGTACCAGTGTAGCAGACTATTCTAATATCAACGTGTTTTATTGCTCACTTTATAATGGCGATTTTAAACGTACAGATAATGCTGCTGCTACAGGTATTGGAACAGATTTAGGCGATACCAAGCCAGGTACTTTGCCTCCATTGGTACAGCACCCTACAGACCCCAATACCCTATTTTTGGGAGAAGGTAGTGGCCAAGTTTGGAAGTCAACAAACAAAGGGGGAGCTTGGACTACTATAGCAAATTTAGGGGTAGCCGATGTAATAGATGAATTGGCTGTGGCGCCTTCCGACGGGCAAGTGCTTTATACCTCGGTGAAGAACCGAATTTGGAAAACTGCCAACGGGGGTACCAATTGGACGGAGATTACAGGGACTTTACCTAACCTAGTAATTAAAGGGATAGCCATCGATTATAATAATCCAGACCATGTGGTAGTTTGCCATGCAGGCTATTCAGATGGCGATAAAGTTTTTGAAACAAGCAATGGTGGTAGCAGTTGGGCTAATATATCTACTGGTTTGCCTAATTTAACCACTCATGATGTGGTGTTTGAGAACGTTGCAGAAGATGGACTATATGTCGGAACAGATGTAGGGGTGTATTACCGGGATAATGTTACTAGCAGTTGGTCGCTTTATGGTATTGGATTGCCAAATTGTACAGTTACCGATTTGGAGATCCAGCATAATACAGGATACCTATATGTGGCTACTTGGGGTAGAGGTGTATGGAAAGTGTTATTGAATAACTTTGTGCCACAAGCCCCAGTAGCAAACTTAACGTCTAACATAACTAATGTTGAAGAAGGTGGTGCAGTAAATTTTTCAGATGCATCATCAGGAGCGCCTACATCATGGTCGTGGTCATTCCCTGGAGGTACCCCAAGTACAAGTACGATACAAAACCCCTCGGTAAGCTATGCAACGGCAGGTACCTATAGTGTAACATTAACGGCTACCAATGCGCAAGGCAGTGATATAGTAACTAAAACAAATTATATCACGGTTTTTCCGCCTAACGATCTAAAGGCACATTATAAATTCGATGGAGGGCTAACGGATGCTTCGGTCTATGGGGTAGACTTAACCGATAGCGGTTCAACATCCTATCCAGGAACTTATGAGGCAGATCATAACGGTAATGTGTCTAGTGCGGTAATAACAGGAGGAGCGTCAAGTTATTTGAGTAATACCCAAAATTTCCCTATTTCTGGAAATACGGATCGTACGGTTATGGCTTGGGTAAAGAGCTCTACCTTGGCTTATCAAGGCATTGTATGCTTGGGGGAAACCACGCCTAATTATCATAAGTTTTCAGTGATAATAAATGGAGCAGGGCTATTAAGAACTGAAGTGGCGGGTACAGGTTTATCTGGTGCTACTACCGTAGCCGATGGTACATGGCACCATGTGGCTGTAACATATGGTTACGATTCTGGTTCTGGTAATGGAACCATAAAGTTATATGTAGATGGTGTTGAGGATGCTATGGCTAGTAATACAACGTGGGGAGGCATCTCAACAGACCCTTCTTCTGTTGTAGTGGGTAATGAGAAGTTTAGTGTGGGATCAAGAGGGTTTGTGGGTACTTTAGATGATGTGCGCATTTATTCTAAGGTTTTAACAGCTCAGGAAGTTAGTGCTGTGATGAATGAAAATTCGGGAACTTTGCCTACTGCAGATTTTACATCCAATGTAACCTCAGTGACCGAAGGCGGAACGGTTAATTTTACCGATAGCTCTACTAATACACCAACCTCATGGTCCTGGACTTTTGCGGGAGGTACACCAGGTACAAGTACAGCTCAAAATCCAAGTGTGGTGTATAATACTTCAGGAACCTACGATGTGACACTTACGGCAACCAATGCAGCAGGAAATGATGTAATTACCAAAACGGGCTATATTACAGTAACGGTTCCAGCACCGGTGGCCAATTTTACATCCGATGTGACTACGGTGACAGAAGGAGGAACGGTTAATTTTACCGATAACTCTACCAATACACCAACCTCATGGTCCTGGACTTTTGCGGGAGGTACACCAGGTACAAGTACAGCTCAAAATCCAAGTGTAGTGTATAATACTTCAGGAACCTACGATGTGACACTTACGGCAACCAATGCAGCAGGAAATGATGTAATTACCAAAATGGGCTATATTACAGTAACGGTTCCAGCACCGGTGGCCAATTTTACATCCGATGTGACTACGGTGACAGAAGGAGGAACGGTTAATTTTACCGATAGTTCTACCAATACACCAACCTCATGGTCCTGGACTTTTTCAGGGGGTACCCCAAGTACCAGTACGGTCCAAAACCCAAGTGTAGTTTACAATACTGCCGGAACCTACGATGTAGCGCTTACGGCGACCAATGCAGAAGGAAGCGATGTTATGACAAAAGTAGGATTTATAACTGTAACAACTTCTGCTTCGGGAACTCTACAGGCTCACTATTTATTTGATGGTAATTTTACCGATAGCTCACCCTATGCAAGAGATGGAGTTAATTCTGGAGTAACCTTTGTAACGGATGCAACAAAGGGAAGCGTAGCCGATTTTGATGGAACCGATAGGGTTTCTATACCACAATATTCTGGTGTATTAGGGGTTGGAGATCGCAGCATTACGGGGTGGATTAAAACCACAACAACAAATAAGGCTATAATGTCCTGGGGTGCAGCAGCTACCTCTACAAAATGGGTGTTTATGCAAAATACATCTGGTCTTCTTCGAGTTGAAATTGGTGGAGGATATATTGTGGGGTCTACTAATGTGGCCGATGGACAGTGGCATCATGTGGCCTGTACATTTGCTGATGATGGCACACCAAATATCCAGGATGCGAGATTATATGTAGATGGACAGCTTGAAGTCAATTCATTGGTTGGTGCTGTTGCGGTAAATACAACCGATGGTGGTGATGTGAAAATAGGGGATGATCAAAATCTAAGAAAGTTTATTGGTCAAATGAGTGATATACGTTTGTATTCTGAGGCCTTGACGGCCCAAGATATAGCAAATATGGTTCCAGCGCCCACGTGTAGTAATGTCATATCCGATGATTTTGAAGGCGGATTTGGAAATTGGAATGATGGAGGACAAAATGCTTCTTTAGATAGTGGCAATGCTAATTCAGGAATATATAGTATTAGGTTGAAAGGGGGTAATAGTAGCTCTAATATGTATTCCAATAATTTGGATTTATCATCGTATAGTACAGTTTCGTTTAGTCTGTCGTTTGTTTCTGATAAAGTGGATAATGGAGAAAGTGTAGTATTGGAAATGTCAACTAACGGAGGAGGAACATATAGCAATGTAAAAACCTGGATAGAGGGAACAGATTTTAATGATGGAGTACGGTTGAATGATGCTTTTGATATAACAAATACTTTTAGTGCAACTACGGTATTTAGATTGCGCTCAACGTTTTCCCAAAGTAATGAGTCGGTTTATATTGATGATGTTTTAATCCAAGACTGCTCGGGTTCATCGGCTAAATCGGGAGGAAATAAAACTAGTATAGTTGCTATCGGCCAAGACAATAATGATATGCAAACAACAAAAATAAAACTGTATCCTAATCCTGTGTCAGATAGATTGATCATTTCTTTACAGGGAGCAACCGATTTAAACAGCGATGTTTTAGTTGTGGTTTATACCTTGTCTGGAAAACAAATTAAAGTGGATAAGGTATTAAATGCTAATGATAAAATTGAGCTTGATACAAGCCGCTTTGCACGTGGAATATACATGGTTGCGGTTAATGTCTCTGGAACAATGAAATATTTTAAAGTAGTAAAGCAATAAGCGTTTAAAGAACCTTTTTAGGATTAATGGCGGTATTCCCAAATTTGGTGTTTTATAACACCGAGTTTGGGAATTTTTATTATGGGAAAGTGACTATTGTTCTTAAAACCATAGGGTTACTTTTAGTGTTTTGTCTAGAATATGTTCTATATTAAAAATATCCCCCCTTTTTTAACCGAAAAAACCAACGGTTGTTTTTAGTGTTTCCTAATAATTTTGGTATTCAATATGTTTGACCACTCAATAAATTAATTAAAGTTAAAAAAGGAACAACTTAATCGGGAATTATGAAAAGACAGATATTTTTAGGCCTTAGCTTTCTATTGTTAATTCTATTGGCAGTATTCGTGACCATGCTTTGGAAGCAGCAACAATCTCAAGAGCTTTATATTACCGAAACGGAAGATTATCCGGTTTGGATAGAGATGATGGAAGAGCCGGGAGTGAACATGGAAGAGGTAAAGGAAGCCTTTGACTCTTATTTGTCCCATCAGAAGCTCCGAGAGGGTGATGGTTGGGAAGAAGAAGGGATGGAAGAAGAAAACATTGAAAAATTTGAGCATTGGTACGCGATCAATTCGAAGCGTTTGGACGGTCTGGGCAATGTGATCCCTGCGGCTCAGGTAAAGCGGGAATTGCAGCGTTTTAGGACCAGTGCCATGTTCCAGCAGCAAGGGCAGTGGTTCAACTATGGCCCCATTAATGTGGGGCCCAGAAACGGCGTGAAGAAGGACGGTGGCCGTGTAAAGGATATTGAATTTCATCCTACCGATGCCAACACTTATTGCGTGTCTACCTTTAAGGGAGGGCTTTTCAAGACTACCGATGCGGGAAACAGCTGGATCCCGTTAACCGACCCCTTGGTGGAAGATGTATATATTTCGAAGGTTGACCCAACCAATGCCAATACCATTTACATAGGGACGAATTTGGGCGTTCTAAAGTCTACCGATGGCGGCCTCAGTTGGGGCGCCACGGGTTTGACCTCCAGCAATACCAATGCCCTGTTGATAAAACCGGACCAGGCCACGGTGATTGTTGTGGGCAACGACAACGGTATCTATCGCTCTACCGATGGCGGAACTACATTTGCATTGGTAAAATCAGCTTCTAAAGTTGAGGAGTTAAGGTTGCACCCCAGCAATCCGGATATCATGTACGCAGGCACGGAAGGAGTGACCTCACAGTTTTTTCGCTCTACCGATGGTGGCCTTACCTGGACGGAGAACACCAGTGATTTTGGTCAAGGTGCCTTTATGAAAATTGCGGTGACCCCAGCGGCGCCCAATACGGTCTATGTGATCAACTCGAGGGACCATTTGGGAGACGATTCTTTTGAAGGGGTGTATCGATCTACAGATTCAGGGGCGTCATTCACCAAGCAATCTGGAGGAACACCTTGTATCACAGGGTATAAGGACGATGGGTCGATCTCCAGGGGGCAGCCCAATTACAACCTGTTCATAGTGGCCGATCCCACCAATGCCGATATGGTATATGCCGGCGGGGTAAAGTCCTGGAAGTCGGCCGATGGTGGGGTAACGTGGACACAGGTGTTCAATAATGTCACGGTCGATGGTGGCGGTCTGCACTTGGACCAGCTAACCTGGGCCTATTCCCCCCATACCCATGTATTGTTTGCTGTTAACGATGGCGGGATCTATTACCTGAACGGAAACGGCAAATTCCAACAGATCACCGATGGCTTACCGGTAGCAGAAGTCTGGGAGTGTGCCCAAAGCCAGGTCAATCCCGAGGTGGTGGCCGGGGGTACGTTCCATTGTGGTATCAAGCTCAACAGGGACGGTGTTTGGTACAGCCCCTGGGGGGGCGATGAGGCCACGGTGATATTCGATTATTCGGACGATACCTATGCCTACCACTTTAAATATGAGAAGATCTCCCGGTCTACCAATGGTGGGATGTCCTTCCAACGTATTAACCCCTCTACGGCAGACAGAGGAGAGTATACCGGGACGGGCGTGCTCGATAAGAGCGATGTAAACACCTTGTTTGTCGGGTTGTTTGAAGTGGAGCGCATCAACAATGCACGTACGGCAACATCATCGACCGTATGGGATAAAATATCATCTTTTGGGGGCAGTACCAAGATCAAGAAGATCGAGCAATGTGATGCCGACCATAATATCATGTATGCGTCCAGGGGGAGCGGTAACTTTTACAGGTCGGACGATGTACGCGGGGCCAGCCCAACATGGACAAACCTAACGGGTAGTCTGCCTTCTACGGGTACGGTTACCGATATAGCCACCCATCCCACCGATGCCAATATAGTGTACATTTTACAGGGGAGCAAGATCTATAAATCGGTCGATAAGGGAAGTAACTGGACAGACATATCTACGGGCCTTCCCGGAGTGGCTCTATTGGAAATGGTATACGATAAGTCCAGTAACGAAGGGATCTATGTAGGGACCGATATAGGGGTGTATTACAAGGATGCGGCCTTGGGCAGTTGGATCGATTACTCGAACGGCTTGCCGGCCATACGTGTATCGGGCATGGGTATATACTATGGCGCTACCCGGGCAGATAGCTTTTTAACGGTCTCGACCGATGGGAGGGGCTTTTGGAGAACGGCTCTTAATGATGTGACAATGCCGGCACCAACGGTTGGTTTTTCATCGGATAAGACAGATATTTTTACAGAGGATAAAGTACAGTTTACCAATGAGACTATAGGTGGTGATTTGGGGTCGTTTATGTGGACTTTTGAAGGAGGAACACCTTCAACAAGTATCGATAAAGACCCATTGGTAACCTATAATACACCAGGGACTTATGCTGTTACATTAACATATATAACAGATTCGGGAACTGAAACAAAGTCTGTGGCCAATTATATAAATGTAACGGCATTGCCTGCACCAGTGGCCGATTTTATAGCAAGCACACAAACCGTTTTTCAAGGAAATGCGGTTAATTTTACCGATACATCCCAAAACAACCCAACATCATGGAATTGGACTTTTGAAGGCGGGATCCCTGGTACTAGCACGAGCCAAAACCCTTCAGTGGTATATAATACACTGGGAACGTATAGAGTAAGTCTTCAAGTGACCAATAGTACAGGGTCAGATACCAAGGAAGTGATTGATTATATCACCGTTGTGGAAAATACTGGGTCTGGACCATTACAAGGACATTATAATTTTCAAGGGAACCTTATGGATGATTCGTCCTATAAGAGAGATTTAGCAGTTGTTGGTGGTTATACTCCTGTTTATGTTAATGATAAAGATGGAAATACAGAAAGCGCCTATCAGGTGCCTGGCACCAGTGGGCAATACTTAACAAATACATATAAAGGCATTGGAGGAAATGGAGAACGTACCGTAACGGCTTGGATTAAAACAACCAATGTAGGAACCAGAAAAACCATTGTGTCCTGGGGAGAAAATACGGGAGGAAGTATGTTTAATGTGATGGTTGCAAATGGTAATATTAGGGTAGAAGGAGGGGCGTGTAATGTGCAAAATGACGATGCTACAGTTGAACGTTTGGATACAGACACTTGGCGCCATATTGCAGTAACCTATAACCCAGCTGATGGCGATAAAATGTCAGATATCAAACTCTATATTGATGGGGTGTATTATGCCAACCAGCCAGATTCAGGAGATTCCTATAATTCTGAAGCTACGGTTATAAATACCAGTAATACGGTAAACAACCTTCAAATTGGGAATTCTGCTTATAATTCTAATTATTACTGGAGAGGAGAACTTGACGATGTGCGTATCTATTCCAAAGCATTAACAGCTGAAGAAATTGTAAATGTTATGAATGATACCCCTGAAATGGCACCGGTTGCAAATTTCTCTTCAGATCAAACAAACATTTTAGTAGGTGGGGAAATTACATTTTCTGATATGTCATCTGGGGCTCCAAAAACCTGGGAATGGACTTTTGATGGGGGAACCCCCAATACAAGTACCGAACAAAATCCTACGGTAACGTATGATTATCCGGGCACTTATGCTGTTAGTTTGGCCGTTACTAATGATTTGGGGACCGATATAAAAACAATAGATGCTTATGTTACCGTTACGATGCCCCCCGCGCCAACAGCTAATTTTACGTCTGATAAAACTGAAGTTTGGGAAGGTGAACAAGTGGCGTTTACAGATACCTCAACAGATGCTCCAACATTGTGGGATTGGACTTTTGATGGTGGAACACCAACGACAAGCACAGAACAGAACCCGTTGGTGACTTACAGTACCGAAGGGGTTTATACCGTATCCCTAACGGCCAGTAACTTGCAAGGGTCTAATACCAAAGATGTGGTAGGTTATATAACGGTTAAAAAACCGGTTATCCCTAACCTAACAATCAACAACTATAGTGTTGCTGTAGTTGCAGAGACCTGCAGAAACAGTAACAATGGTAAAATCCAGATTACTCCAACGGCTGATTACCCCTATACCGCAGTCATAACTGGAAGTGCTTTCAGCCAAACCGTAAATTTTGGTGTGAGCTCAACCTTAAATGTAACCAATCTTTCAGCAGGAGCTTACATTGTATGTATCACCATAGAAGGTGCACCTTACTACGAGCAATGCTTTACCGTTTCGGTTTCTGAGCCAGAGAATCTATCAGTTTATTCAAAAGTGGATGATTCAAAAACATCTGTAGATTTAAGTCTTTCAGGAGCATCATCATATAATATAAGTATAAACGGAAAAAGTTTTGAGACTACAAAGCAACAAGTTACGGTCAATTTGGAACCCAATACAATAAATCTACTTGAAGTAAGCACGAACAAAACATGTCAAGGGGTTTATAAAGAAACGATTGTTTTAAACCAAACAGATAAGTTTTATCCTAACCCAGCACACGACATTGTAACGCTGTTATTAAGGGAGTCCACACGAAACAGTAAAACGGTAAATGTATCAATTTACTCAAGTTTAGGAAAACAGGTATACCAAAAAACATTAGACACCTACCAATCCAAAGTGCCGCTAAATATAACTTCTTTCCCTAAGGGACTATATATTATTACCGTAGAGGCTGGAGGTATTATAACAAATCATAAAATGATAAAACAATGAAAAAGATCCTAATATATACGTTTTTAAGTTTAGTATTGCTTAATTGTAGTGGAGGTAGTGATGAAGAGGTAAAGGAAGTCGTTATACCCAAAAAACCAACTGCAGCAAGTTTGGTCTTTCCCGAGCAAAATTCAGAATGTACCGAAGGCACAAATATTACAACTAACAATAGTACTATAACCTTTGATTGGACTGCAGGTAGCGATACAGATTCTTATGAATTGACTTTAAAAAATTTGGTTTCTGGAGAGATAACAAAGCATAGTGCCACCAATACAGAAATAAGCATTGAACTTTTTAGGGCAACACCGTATTCTTGGTTTGTGACTTCAAAATCCAATTCGGTTACCGATACAGCAACGAGTGCAACATGGAAGTTTTATAACGCTGGTGAAGGCAATGTAAACTATGCACCTTTTCCTGCTGCAGTAGTGGCTCCAGCGCACGAAAGCAGTATGGCTTCGACTACTACAGTAACGTTGGAATGGTCGGGAAGCGATGTAGATAACGACATCGCATCATACGATGTATATTTTGGAACTACAGAGTCACCAGCCCTTCTTAATTCAGGAATTACGGCAAGTTCATTGGTTAATGTTTCGGTAACTTCAGGAACTGCCTATTATTGGTATGTGGTTACCAATGATGAGCAAGGTAACAGCTCAACATCAGAGCTTTTTAAATTTAATGTAAATTAATTCAATAATATGAAGGTTAGGTCGAATTTATTCAGGTTAAGTATCCTGTTGGTGTTGGTTATTGTATGGGCAATGGTATCATGTCAAAATGATAAAAAAAAGGCAGAAGAGGGAAGTAAACCAAACATATTGTTCATTTTAGTTGATGACTTAGGTTGGGCAGATGTAGGTTTTATGGGAAACCCAGTATACGAGACGCCTAATTTGGATAAATTCTCCATGGAAAGTGTAGTGTTTAGTAATGCCTATGCGCCTGCGGCCAATTGTGCGCCAAGTAGGGCATGCATCTTAACAGGAAAAAACACCCCTAGGCATGGCATCTATACGGTGGGGTCTTCAGAACGTGGTAAGTCTGAGAATAGAAAACTTGTGCCTACCGTTAATAATGAAACCTTAGCGGAGCGTTTTGTGACTATAGCAGAGGCTTTAAAGCCCCATGGCTATACAACAGGGACTATTGGGAAATGGCATTTAAGTGACGAACCTTTAACGCAGGGCTTCGATATTAATATAGCGGGCTCTCATGCAGGGCACCCAAAATCGTATTTTAGTCCATATAAGAACAAAGCATTAAAAGATGGAGAGCAAGGGGAGTATTTAACCGATAGGTTAACCAATGAGGCCATTGATTTTATAAGCACTAATAAAAACAAACCGTTTTTCCTGTATCTTCCGTATTTTACAGTTCATACCCCATTGCAGGGCAAAAAGGATCTTACGGAAAAGTATAAGACGATAATAAAAGGCGATGAACGATTTAATGCTAAGTTTGGGGCCATGGTAGAAAATATGGACACTAATGTGGGTAAAATTTTGAATACCTTACAAATGCTTAATATTGCAGAAAGCACTATCGTAATTCTTATGTCAGATAATGGTGGTTTGGCTAGTGTGTCGTCCCAATTTCCCTTAAGGGGAGGCAAAGGCTCCTATTATGAAGGCGGTATTAGGGTGCCATTAGCTATTAGGTGGCCAGAAGGTATAAAGCATATTAGGAAAGAAGAGGTGCCTGTTACGGGGCTTGATATTTTTCCAACACTCATGGATGCGATCCAAGATGGTCAAGATTATAATTTAGATGGGAATTCCATCTTACCATTGTTAACTAATGATAAGCCTTTGGAAGAACGGGCATTGTTTTGGCATTTTCCTATTTATTTGGAGGCAAGCAATTCCAAAAAAGAAGAAGCAAGAGATGCGTTGTTTAGAACACGGCCAGGAAGCGTTATTAGAAAAGGAAAATGGAAGCTCCATGAATATTTTGAGGATGGTTGTTTGGAGTTATACGATTTAGATATCGATATAAAGGAACAAAATGATCTGTCCCAGGATTATCCAAAAATAGTCGAAGAATTATATACTGAACTTCAGGCATGGCGAATCAAAACCAATGCGCCAATACCTAAAACATTAAATCCAGATTATAAACCTAATTAAAAACCAAAAAACACTGTATGCATCGCAGAGATTACATCAAAACAATTTTATTGGGTTCGGTATTGCCCATAACCTCATGTTATAACCCTTTTTCCAACAAAAAAACAGTTGCTTTTAGGAGTGAATGGCATCTATGGCACGATATGAAATGGGTAGGCCCACAGTATTGGGGCAACAGGCTACAGGACTGGGTTTTAAAAAACGGGCAAGCCGTATGTACGTATAAAGGTAAAAACAGGAACCTGCACTTGCTCACCCTTCAAAACCCTAAAGGAGATGCGGTTTACGATATAAAGGTGTCGATAACTGTTTTGGACCAACAGTTAGAGGGTGCAAAAGGCGGTTGTTTTGGATTGCGGTTAGGAGCAAAGGGGCATGTGGACGATTACCGTTCGGCTGCTGTATTTGGCAAAGGTCTGGATGTAGGATTGAACCTGGAAGGCGATTTGGTAGTGGGTGATCAAGTTTTGAAAACGAGTTTCGATGCATTGCCAGAGCAATTTACATTGCAAATAGGTGTAAATAATAAGGACGAGAACCATCAAACGCTCAACATTAATATTATAGATACAGCATCTGAGGCTATTATATATATAGCAAAAGATATTGAGATTGCACAGGAAAAGCTTGTTGGGAATTTTGCTTTATTATCAGATATCGAAATAAAAGGAGGGGATGAACATTGGCCATTGGTTGGATTTAAGGATTGGTCCATAGACTCTAAAGCACTGTATTCCAATGATGATAATATTTTTGGACCGGTATGTTTTGCCCAGTACACCCTGCATCGAGGGAAACTAAAATTAACGGCACAGTTATCTCCCGTTGAAGAGATCCAAGGACATAAAGTATTGTTGCAGTTTGAAAAAGACGGCAAATGGGTTACGCAGGAAGAGCAAACCATTAAAGAAGCAGGGCGCTCGGTTAACTTTTCTGTGAGTAATTGGGAGGCCACATCAAACGTGCCGTATAGAATACGTTTGCAAATTCCATTAAAGGAAGGCATGCACCAATACGATTATAATGGCACAGTTCAAGCAGAGCCAATAAATAAAACCGATTTAAAAGCGGCTGTTTTTAGCTGTAATTTTGATTTTGGCTTTCCAGATGCCGATATCTATGAAAGTGTGTCCAAGCTCAATCCAGATATTTGTATGTTCCTGGGCGATCAGTTTTATGAAGGCACCGGAGGTTTTGGAGCTCAATATTCAGGCGATTTTGATAAAACCTGTTTGGATTACCTAAGGAAATGGATGATGTTTGGATGGTCCTATCGTGAGATATTTAGGCATATACCATGTGCTATCATACCAGACGACCACGATGTGTATCATGGAAACGTGTGGGGCGAAGGAGGTAAGCTGGCTGATAACAGTCATGGATTTGGAAAGTCATCACAAGACAGCGGTGGGTACAAAATGACCCCAGAATGGGTGAACATGGTACAGTTTACACAGACCAGTCATTTGCCAGATCCTTACGATGCTACACCGGTTAAGAATAACATTGGGGTATATTATACCCATTGGAACTATGGAGGCGTAAGCTTTGCCATTTTAGAAGATAGAAAGTTTAAATCGGCTCCATCCCATGTGCTGCCCAAAGAAGCTAAAGTGGATAATGGCTGGATTTTGGCCAATGATTTTGATATAAAACAGTACAGGGATTTAGACGCAGAATTATTGGGAGCTAGGCAAGAAGCGTTTTTGGAATCTTGGGTAGGCGATTGGTCTTATGGTGCGCAGATGAAGGCGGTATTGTCGCAAACTAATTTTGCTACTGTAGCCACGTTGCCAGCAGAGGCCAAAACAGGAGCTGTTATACCAAAACTTTACATTCCGGAAGTGGGCGAGTATATCCAAGGCGATAAACCTACCCTAGATATGGACTCTAACGGTTGGCCGGCTAAAAAAAGAGATGAAGCAATAGAGATTATTAGAAAGGGATTTGCGTTTCATATAGCCGGAGATCAACATCTGGGGTCATTTATTCAATATGGGGTGGATGAATTTGGAGATAGTGGATATGCTTTTGCGGGGCCTGCGTTGAATAATATCTGGCCCAAAAGGTTTTGGCCATCTGTAGACAGCACGAACCATACTTATGATAATCCGGCCTATACAGGAAACCACGAAGATGGCTTTGGTAACAAAATAACGGTAAGGGCTGTTTCCAATCCGCATAATATGCACAAGGAACCAGCCATACTGCACAATAGGGCGGTAGGCTACGGTATTGTGACGTTTAATAAAGTCGACAGAACGATAAAAACGGAATGCTACAGACGTTTTGATGATCCTCTAAAAGAAGGGGCACAGTATCCAGGATGGCCACAAACAGTTTTACAAGAGGCAAACTATGGACGTAAGGCCAAGGGGTATTTACCGGAAATTAGGGTCCAGGGTATTAAGAACCCAGTAGTTCAAATTATCAATGAAAAGGCCAAGGCATTGGAATACGCTATTCGCATTAACGGGCAAGCATTTGAGGCAAAGGTCTTTGATGGAGCATCTAGCTATACGGTAAAAATAGGCGATCCAGATAAAGACCTGTGGCAAGAACAAAAAGGTCTTACGGTTAATAGTGATAGTGTTGATTTTATATTTTAAATTATGAATAGTAGGGAAAAAGGATTTGTTTTAGCAGTAATAAGTTTTGTTGTACTGTGTTTGGGCTGTAAGTCCAGTTCGGAAAAAAAATATAGTAAGGAAAAAATATATAAGGTGGCCACTTATAATTTGCGATACCAAAATAAACGGGATGATATTAGTGGACATGCATGGAATGAAAGAAAGGGGTTTATAACAAGAGTAGTTACTAAGTATGATTTTGATATTTTTGGAGTACAAGAGCCTTTTTTTAATCAAGTTAATGATTTGCTTGGTAGTTTGAAAGGGTATCAAAGGTTTGGTACGAGTGATGACGAACAACTAAATAGTAAAACCAACCACCACCACGATATATTTTACAAAACTGCTTTATTTGACTTGTTAGATAATGGTAGTTTTTGGTTGTCACCCGGTGTACCTACCACGGCACCAGAGAATTTATATCAAGCCGCTTGGGGAGGGAAAGCAAAAGTGTGTACTTGGGGAAAGTTTAAGGACAAAGTTGCAGGTCACGTTTTTTATTTGTTCAATACGCACTTTTTTTATGAAAATGAAGAAGTTAGAAATAACAGTGCAAGCTTAATACTTGAGCAAATAAAGTCAATTGCTTGTGATTTTCCTGCAATTTTTATGGGAGATTTAAATTTAAATCCATATTCTAAAGCCTATAAAATTCTTAATGATTCAGAACTATTGGAGGATTCCTATAACTGGGCTAGAATAAACGAACCAAAGGA
This sequence comes from Aestuariivivens insulae, assembly GCF_022662195.1. Taxonomy (GTDB): domain Bacteria; phylum Bacteroidota; class Bacteroidia; order Flavobacteriales; family Flavobacteriaceae; genus Aestuariivivens; species Aestuariivivens insulae. Next base: position 196,108 of record NZ_JAKMCS010000001.1, read on the forward strand.
TACTTTAAGACACCATACATTTAACAATTGGCAAATAGATGTAAATGCTACAGATGTAACTAGAGGAGATAGAAGAATAGATTATATCTTTTTAACCAAACAATGGAAAGACAAGGTTAATAGCCATTCAATTGTATGGGATACCTATAAAAAAGAAGGGGTAGAGAAAATGCCTTCAGATCATAACCCAATAATGGTTGAGTTGAAGTTTAGCAACTAGAAAAAAAGTTAAATGTTATATTCTGTGGTATGCAAAATCTCCTTTAAAACAAAGTAGCTTTCTAAAATGCCTATGTTTTCAATTTTAGACAATTTTAGTCTTACAAATTGGTGGTAGCCGTCAAGGCTTTCTACGTTGATCTTCAGGAAAAAATCCACTTTTCCGGCCATATGGTAGCACTCTTGTACTTCACTTAAGGTCCTTATCTGTTTTTCGAACTTTTCGATGAACCCCTCGTTGTGATAGCGTAGAGATACCATACACACCGCTGTTATGGGTTTTTTTACCAATTTTTTATCTAAGAGAGCCACATATTTTTTAATGTAACCTTTCTTTTCTAGCCTTCTAATCCGCTCATAAACTGGTGAGGGTGTAAGGTTCAGTGTGTCAGCAATTTCCTTGGTTGTTTTCTTGGAATTGTTTTGTAGGATTCTTAAAATGTCTAAATCGGTTGTGTCTAGCCTTTCCATATAAAGATAATTTTACTTCAAACGAATATCTTTTAAAATTTGAAAAAGGTAAAAAAGCTTTTATTTTTAGTAATTAAAGGTAAAAATGCTTATTATAAATCATATTAAAGGTATAAACACTAGTTAATTGCTTTATTTATTAAATTTGTACTAAATAATTAAAGTTAGTAACAAAATGACGGTAAGGGCGGTTGCCAATCCGCACAATATACATAAGGAACCCGCTATACTTCATAATAGGGCAGTAGGTTACGGTGTGGTAACTTTTAATAAAAAGGACAGGACGATAAAAACGGAATGTTATAGACGTTTTGATGATCCGTTAGAAGCGGGGTCGCAGTATCCGGGGTGGCCGCAAACGGTTTTACAAGAGGCAAACTATGCGCGCAAGGCTAATGGCTATTTGCCAGAAATAACGGTTAAGGGTATTGAAAATCCAGTGTTTCAAATTACTAATGAAAAAACTATGAATATGGAGTATGCTATCCGTATTAATGGACAGTCATTTGTCGCTAAGGTTTTCGATGATAGTGCCAGTTATACGATAAAAGTAGGTGAACCAGATAAAAACCTATGGCAGGAACAAAAAGGCTTTACGGTTAATAGTGATAGTGTTGATTTTGTGTTTTAAAGAATTATAACAGCTAGAGCTAGATGTTTTATTCCGTGGTATGCAAGATCTCCTTTAAAACAAATTAGCTTTCCAATACAAGGGAATCGGTTTAAGATGAGTGTAATGGGAATTTCATATTTTTGGTAAGGGATTTGTCTGTTTCTAATTGGTATAAAAAAGCAGTTAATTAGGAATGTATGATAGAAAAGCAATATTCTATCAATTAATTTGTACTTTTATAAAACCAAAGAAGATTAAGTTATATTTTCCAAGTTCTTTTTAAAGTTTTGGTGTGCAATAAGGTGTTCGCAGAAAATGAAAGTTATAGAATAACAGTAATAATAAGGGGTTAAGCCAGTTTTAAGATAAGTCTGCCACCACTCAAAATATAAAAGAAGTCCTTTTCAGATTGTTTTTGAGATGTTTTAACTATCCTACCTTTCTTATAACGCTTTCCAAAGCTTCATCTGCTGGTTTATGAATGAAATTGGCTTGGTAATTAATTGTAGTCTTTAAATCACTGTGGCGATAAAGTTTCTGTAGCATTAGAGGGTGAATTGTATCTCCTGCAACGTTTCCGAAGCTATGTCTGGCAATATGCATTGTCAGTTTTTTATTAATTTTAGCCTTTTCAGCGATAGACTTTAAATAGTAGTTAAATTTTTTATTGGCTGTTTTGATTTTATTAAAAACATCCTTTGAATCTTTTAGGTTGGCTTTTTTTAATTCAGGAAAAATAAAGTCATCATCATGTCTTTTATCTTTAATATAGAAATTGAGGATGTTTTTAACTTTATCTGATATTTTTAGGGATAATATTTTGGAGTTTTTACCCATTCTATAGTAAAGTCTATCATCTTTAATATCGCTCCATTTGGTTCTTAGTGCATCTGATACCCTAATGCCTGCAAAATTAAAACTGTATAGCCAAATATTCCTTGTATGCATTTCACTATGTGATAGGTTACTTAGAGTTTCAATACGTATAATTTCATCAGCGTTCAAACCAATCTTTTCGGTTTCAGGAAACTTGATTTTAATTTTATTGCCTCCAAATGGATATTGTTTCTGTTTTACAATTTTATCCTTAATGGCTTTGTTGAATAATAGTCGAATAAAGACAAAAACATTCATGATAGAGGTTAAACAAAGTGAATGTTCTTTAATCAGGTAAATTTTCAATTTTCTTAAGAACCGTTCATCAATTTCATCGAATGATAGTTCTTTAGATTTGTTAAATCTTTGAATATAGTTTACATAGGCAGAATCACTGGATAATCTATTGTGTTTATTGTAAACTTCCAATTCTTCTAGGTGTTCTTGTGCGAGTTCAAAGAAGCTTAGTTTTTTCTTAGACTTGTATATTTCCTTTTTAATAAATGTAGCTGTTAAATCATCATTTTTGGATTGTAAGGTGATCAATCTTTTATTTGCATCATGAATTTTTGAAGATATCAGTTGGTTTAGTTTTTCAGAATTTGGATGTGATTCCTTAACCAATTTATTGTTATTATCCCAATCTTCAATATCAATATAATGCCCAATAAGCTTGTAAGTTGATCTACGATCTTTGGTAATTCTTATAGCCAATGGATATTGTCCATTTTTATTGGGTTTTCTCCTTAATGTTATTTGTACACTGGATGCCATTATTGTCCTGGTTTTTAAGAAAGCCAAATCAGGTACAACAATTCAACGAAGAATGTGTTGTAAAAATACTAAAAATCTAATTGATTTAGGTACAACATAGGTACAACATTTATTGATTTTTGTAGGTTTTTATTGATTTTAAATCAAATCAATAAAAATGTAACTAGTTGAAAATGATGTGTTTTGTCTTTCTTTGGTCAAAAATACGCTTAACTTAGGATCTAGTGCCGCGAGGTGTGGGAGTTCGAGTCTCCCCGCCCGCACTATAAAAGGCAAAGCTTCTCAATTGTGGGGAGCTTTTTTTGTTATAGCAGGTTTGTATACATATAGTCTAGGGGAGAGGAGAGGTTTATCCTGAGCGAAGCCGAAGGGAGTCTCCCCGCCCGCACTATAAAAGGTAAAGCTTCTCAATTGTGGGGAGCTTTTTTTTGTTATATCATGTTTGCATATAGATAGTCTAGGGGAGAGGAGAAGCGATGCATAGAGTTTGTCGAAATGTTTATCCTGAGCACGAGTTTACCCTTTGTTTTGCGAGGGTTTTTAGGGAGGCGAAGTTGATGTTAGAAAAGAATGACTAATAAATTTTCTTGCTGATACACATCAATCTAGATTTTTCATTTTAATAGTACCCGTCACAATATTATTGTTAATATCAACCCCTGTAAATTTACCTTGCGGTTCTAATGAGGAGTCTATAAAATAATAAGTAGCAATATAAATGGATACTTTTTGCAAATAAAACATTCCAGAGATAGTGAAATCTAAATTTAATATCTGCCCTTTGTTCAATACACTTACTTTCTCATCTTCTAAAATAATTGATTCTTGTAAACTCACTATGCCATAATGTTTTGGTTGGATTCGACTACCTAAAACGTACTCTTCATCGTTTGTTTGAAAGGTAAACTCATAACTCCCCGTAATTCTTGTCAATACTTCGGCATAGGGGCTTTTTTTAGAGAACAGCAATGGGTTTTTTCTAATATTACTTTCTACCACTATTCTGTTCCCTATTAATTCTTGTGACATTAGTGGATTAAAATCATTACTTAATGCTTCATCTTCCATTTCAGTTTTAGAATCCATTTTTTTCAAAATCATCTTTCCTGCAACGGTTTGGTCGTATTTATCAAATCCTGCATAAGTTCCAATTAAATAGTGGCGTTCAGTTGGAGCAGATTTACCCACGAAAAATATGAATTTGGCTCCTTCAATTTTTTTATCACCAGCAAAGAATTTAGTATTAAAGTGTATTAAATTCTCACTTTTTATTATATTACCAAAAAAGCTGTAAATCTGTATAGAAGCATCACCTTCCTCGTAAGCATATTTCATTTCTACAGTTTTCCAGTCATTATAAATTAGGACTTGTCCTTTGTTCATATGACGGTCTTCACCTAGATAATAACTAACAAAATAGTAATCTTTAGAGGTGTTCTCTTTATTTAAAAGTTCTAACTGCTTCTTTTTTTGTTTTTTTGGTATAAAATCTTGGTCGATAAAATCGTAGACATTACTAAAACCAAGATATTTGAAAAATACATACTTATAGCTTTTACTAATTTTAATTAATGGTTTTCCTGTGGTGGCTTCGCGATGCTTATTGTATAAATACTTTCCATTAACATATTGACGTACTATTGTTTGAAATTCTTCTTTTAAACAAGGTTTTGTGGTGTCAAAATTACCAAAACCAAATAGTTGTGTGTCGTTTATATGGGATTCTACTTTGTATTTGACTTTAAATTGAGTTACAATTTTATCAAGCATTTTTACAAACACGTAATTAGAAAGTATAAGAGTTTCTTGAGAGTTTATAGTTTTATTTTCCATTCCATTCCAAATTAAAATACAGGAATTACTAATTTATAAAAAAAAATTAGGAAGGAAAAATATAGAATGTTCACATGTGTACATTTACTACATGAATATTTTCAAAAAATCACACAAAAAAATGAGAAATATATTACTGGTACTTTTTTTTATTCCATTATTGGCAGTTTCACAAAAAATGACTGTTACTGGAACCGTTAAATCGTCATCCGAGACACTACTGGGCGTTAGTATAATTGAAAAGAACACATCCAATGGTACAACAACAGGTATAGATGGTAATTATTCAATCTCTGTAAATCAAGGGGCAACTCTTGTATTTTCTTATCTAGGGTATAAAACCATAGAGGTAGCTCTAAACGGCAAAAAAACTATTAATATAACATTAGAGGAAGATGCTTCACAATTAGAAGAGGTTATTATAAAAGGTTTCGATAATGTAATCGGGCAAGCTAGAAGAAGGGCTGAATCAGTGCAATCAATACCCGAATCAGTGGTTACCTTTACCGCAAAAGATATTGAGACAAAAGGAATTTCTAATGTGCAGACATTTGCAGACCAAATTCCAAATGTAAATTTTACCACCTCACAAAATATAGGCAATAATTTTATTACAGTCAGAGGAATTTCCCAGATAAGAAATGGTGATGCCCCAATTGCTTTTGTAATTGATGGCGTAACGCTACCTGATGCAAACTTATTAAACCAAGAGTTATTTGATGTAGCTCTAATTGAGGTAGTAAAAGGCCCACAAGGTGCATTGTATGGTAAAAATGCAATCGCAGGTGCCATTAATATTGTGACCAATAAACCAACGAACAATTTTAGAAACAAAGTCCAATTAGGCTATGGAAATGGAAATCTTTTACAAACCCAAATATCTTCAACAGGTCCTTTGGTAAAAGATAAATTGTTTTATCGTATTTCTGGGTCTTATAAAAAAGGTGATGGTTTATTGAACAACATAACTTTTAACGATGCACCAGATTTTATTGAGGATTTAACACTACGTGCACAATTGAAAGCTGGGTTGTCATCCAATATATCTGCTACTTTAACAGGACAAATAATAGACGCAGAAGCTGGGGCTGTATATTATGCAGGCCCAACTACTGGAAATCCTAAAATAGCCCCAGACGATTATGGAAACTTGGCCATTCAAGCAGACCAAAGGGGCGTTGGAACACTTGATAACATTTACAGTAACCTAAAATTAGATTTCGATTTTGACAAAGTAAAACTAACCTCATTAACCACTTACAATAAAGCAGAACGGAACGCTTTTGGAGATTTGGATTTTACTTCTGCTGATGTGCTACGACAAGACCAAGACAGCAATACCAAAACTTTTAACCAAGAAATACGGTTAGGCTCTGCATCAGGCACCAATAGTATAGTAAATTGGGATTTGGGAGCATTTTATCAAAAGCTAGACAAAACACTTATAACAAGGGCATCGGCCGATTTTGGTTTCTTTGCGCCTCCGTTTATGCCTACTGACACTCAAAGTCAACTGGCTGTTGGCAATTTTACTAATACTTATAAAACTTTTGCTGTATTTGGTTTTGTAGATTATAAAGTGTCGGACAAACTTACATTATCGGCGGGTCTACGTTATGATAATGATAATATTAGTCAAAATAATAGAAGTGAAGGAACAAACCCTAAAAGAGTTGACACACAAGTACAACCTAAAGTATCATTGGCGTTTCAAGCAACAGATAATATGTTAATGTACGCAAACTATGGAAAAGGATATAGAACTGGGGGCTTTAACCAAGGTCAAACAGTTCGTTACGGCACAGATTTTAGTGCAGAAACTACAGATAATTATGAGATTGGAATTAAAAATACATATTGGGATAATCGTTTTATTCTTAATTTGTCAGGTTATTATATTGATTTTACTGACCAACAATTGTATGCTTTAGTTTTAGATGGAGGAGCAGGTCAAATCCTGATAGGAAACTTTAATGTTCCTAAGAGCAGGTCTGTTGGTTTTGAGGCTGATATGCGCTTAAGAGCCTCAAATTGGTTGGATATTTTGGCTAGCTACGGTGTTAGCAAATCTAAGATTGAAAGAGGAACATCAACAGAAAGTATTGGGGCGAATGCAACTATTGATGTTTCTGGAAAAGCCACGCCTTTAGTCCCACAAGATAGTTATAGTTTGGGGCTTGAATCAAGTTTTGACATTTCCGATAAAATTGCTTTTAACGGTAATATAAATCTCGAAGGCACTGGTGAAATGTACTGGCATGAAGATAATGCGGCAGTGTCACCAAGATATAGTCTTTTAAACGCTAGGATAAATTTCACATTTAACAAGTTCACCTTGGGGTTATGGGGGACCAACCTTATGGACACGAAATACATTACTGAGTTTGTTGACCAGACCTTTTCAAACGGAGGTTCAGATTTAGCTTGGCTAGGGCAACCTATGGCTTATGGAGTGAATCTTTCGTTTAAATTTTAATCCAAAGGAAGAATTATAACCCCCAAAATTATATATCATGAAACAGAATCCTTTTTTTAAATGTAAAAAAAATGTCTTTCTGACAATTTTAATTGTTGGACTTTATTCGTGCAGTAATGATGTAGAACCAGAAATTAAATTAAACGAAAACAATTCCAAAGTTGATGAATCGTTAATTAATGAAAGCTTGAAAAAAGTCAATAATTTAATGGGCTTCGAAGTAAATTCAAAAAATTCATCAAAGAATTTGAATTTTTCGACAAGCAAATCTCTGCCGTCTGTATGGCATTTAGATAAGCCACAGATTATTCAAACATATTTAGGCCTTTCCATCAAGGGCAGTGGTGGTGGAGGTAGCTTTATTGATGGTATTGATATTATTAACAAAATTGACAAAATTGATATCTATGACATTTCAACAGTACAAAATGATAAACTTTATATCGTCGCTGGAGGAATTGGCGCTCCAACTGCTCTCAAAGCAAATTTAGACGCATTAATAGAATCTATTGAATCCTCAGTTTTTACTCTTGCCAATGACCTAAATAAGCCCGTAGGAGGGGTGCTTTCGGTAGAATCCGGGTCGGCAAATGCTACTATTGCTATGCTGTTAAGTAAAAAGATGAGTATACCACTTATAAATGCGGATGGTGCTGGTCGTTCAGTTCCAGAATTAAGCAATTTAAGCTATGCACATGAAAGTTATTCAATTGCTCCAACTGTTTTAACTTCTGTACCAAAACCAGGAGATGCAGCTATAGTAGAAGTACTACACCCTAAAGATGCCGATGATGCAGAAAAACTAATTAGGGCAATTATTTCCAAACCAGGATTTGGACAAATAGCAGGTCTTGCTCTATGGGCTCAAACAGGTTTACAATTAAAAAATTCAAAAATTATTAAAAATACATATAGTGATGCTTTTGAATTGGGAGCGGCAACAGAAATAGCAATGTACAGCAATATAAAGGCAATAGACAATTATTTTGAATCTGAAAGTAAATTGGTTGCGGCATATGATGGAACCTTACAAAGCTTTGAAGAAAAAACACAAGGGGGCTTTGATATTACTACACTAAAAGTCGGTTTAAGTAATAATGAAACTATCACAATAAAAGCACTTAATGAGAATTTACTTTTAACTTCTTCAACAGGTAGTATTGTAACCGCACCCAATCTTATTAGCTATCTGATTGAGGTTAGACCTAAACAATATATCCCTCTTAATAATGGAGATGCAGCATTAATGAAATCCTTAGTCGGAAAACAAATTCATATAGTTTGTTCATATGCTAATGGTAGGCTTTACCAGTTTGGTGACACTTTTCTTAAAACTTTAAAAGATGTTTTCGGATATGATGGGCCTGTTATTCCACCTGCTCCGCCAGAATAAGAAAATTATTTAATGCTTTTAATTTAAAAAAAACGTCGTCCAATATTTGAGTTAGTCGAGTTAACCAAAAAACCACTAATGCTTCCGTTAGTGGTTTTTTTATCAAAACAATTAAGAAATGGAAAATAATGTTAAATGGCACAGTTTGGCGGGTATTTGGTTTGGCGGTATTGTAAGTGTGCCTGCTTTATTGGTAGGCAGTGTATTAATTAATTCTTTGTCTTTTTACAATGCTATTCTTGCAGGTTTTTTAGGTTTTAGTTTTGTTGTAGCCTTTATGTGCATATTAAGTGTGTTCTCGTTTCAAAAAAGAATGGCCACAGTGTCATTATCATCAAAAGGTTTTGGACAGTTAGGAGCCAATTATATTGTTGGTTTGGTAATAGGACTTTCTACATTAGGTTGGTTTGGCGTTCAAACTAGTATAGCAGGAGCATCTTTTTCAAGAATTTTTGCAGAAATGAACGGGATTGATATTCCAATTTGGCTGTCTTCAATATTCTGGGGAACTATCATGGTTCTTACAGCTGTGTTTGGTTTTAAATATTTAAAATGGTTAAATTATATAGCGGTTCCTGCCATTGTTTTACTTCTTGTCTATGGTTTGGTAATTACATTTAAGAGTCACGATTTTAGCGAAATAATTAAATATAATCCTAAAGAAAAAATATCCATTCTACAAGCTATGGGAGTTACCATAGGGTTTATAGTTGTAGGTGGCGTAATATCGCCTGATTATAACAGGTTTGCCAAATCAAAAAAAGATGCAGTTTTAGGCTCTATAATTGGGGTAATAATACCAGCAATGTTACTTTTAGTTATTGGTGCAATTTTAGCATTAACCCAAGATACTCATGATATCGTCGAAGTTTTCTCGTCTTTGGGTTTTCCATTCTTTGCAATGTCCATTCTTATTCTCGCTACCTGGACTTCTAACGTTATGAACATCTACTCTTCAGGTTTGGCATTTACAAACCTTTTGAATTTAAAAAGTCACTCTAGAGCTAAAGTTACGCTTGCTTTAGGGTTATTAGGAGTTTCATTATCAGTAATAGGTATTCTAAACCATTTTATTGGTTTTATAACCCTTTTAACTGTGACAATTACCCCAATAGCAGGTGTAATCATTGCAGCACAATTAGCAGGAAATTCGGGAAAATACACCTCAAAAAAGTTCAATTGGGCAGGAATTATTTCATGGCTAATAGGTGTAGCTTTAATGTTATTGACAAACTCTAACTTAAAATACATAATAGGATTAGTGACAGCTGGAATAGTATTTCTAATAATAAATAAAATAGTTGAAAATTATAATGAGAAAAATCAGTAAACAAGAGATTGATTATATAGCAATGGGCTCTACTGTTCTAGGAACTGGTGGCGGTGGCGACCCATACATAGGAAAGCTATTAGCTAAAGAAGCCATTAATAAAAATGGAAAAGTAAGTTTAATAAAGGCTGAAGAATTACCAGATGATGCACTTGTCGTTCCAATAGCTGCTTTTGGAGCCCCTATGATTTTAGTAGAAAAGTTGTTTTCGGGAAAAGAATTTATAAGTGCTTTCGAAATGATGGAAGAATACTTAGGAAAAAAGATTGATGCAGTAATGCCCGCAGAAGCAGGCGGACTCAACGGTGTAATCCCGTTTTCTGTAGCCGCAGAAAAGCAAATACCCCTGGTAGATGCAGATGGCATGGGGAGAGCATTTCCTAGGTTAGAAATGGTAACATTTACCTTACATGATATTCCTGTATCACCAATTATTCAAGCAGACGAGAAAGGCAATAAAAATGTCTACCATGCAATAAATAATGTTTGGGGAGAAACCCTGGTAGGTGCAACTACAATTCAAATGGGTGGTAGTTGCGCAATTGGCTGTTATCCAATGACTGGAAAGCAGGTTAAAGAGTCTGCGGTTCATGGAATAGTTTCATATGCCGAGACTTTAGGTAAAGCGATAATTGATGCAAAAAAGCAAGGTAAAAACCCATTAAACTCACTAATAGAAACTGCTAAAGCAATTAAGCTCTTTTATGGCAAGATTAGTAATGTTACTATTAAAACAGAAGGTAGATGGAATAAAGGAGTTTGTGAAATATTGGGTATAAATGATTATGAGTGCTCTACTATGCAATTAGATTTTCAAAATGAATTTTTAATGGCAAAAAAAGATGGTAAACCTGTTGCTATTACACCAGATTTAATTGTTTTAATTGATGCAGAAAATGCACAACCCATTACAGCTGAAACAATTCAATATGGTACAAGAGTAGTGGTTTTAGCAATGAAAGCAGATGAACAATGGCGAACATCAGGAGGTATTGAATTGGGTGGGCCTAAAAAGTTTGGATATAAAGAAAAATACATCCCAGTAGAAAAATTAAATACACAGAAATAAAATGTTTTATAAAATAGGAGTAGATGTTGGAGGAACAAATACAGATGCTGTATTAGTTACTCATGACAATAAAATTTTAGCAAAGACCAAAGAAACTACAACCCTTGACGTTAGTAGTGGAATTGAAAATGCAATTAAAAAAGTTCTTGAATATAGTGAGGTACAAAAAAATGAGATTAAGTACATTATGTTAGGGACTACACATTGTACCAATGCATTAGTAGAAAGAAAAAAACTAAGTAAAATAGGTGCAATTAGAATAGGACTTCCAGCAAGTAGCGCTATACCAACCATGTCCGATTTTCCAGAAGATTTAAAAAACCTTCTAGGTAAACATATATATATGGTTCATGGAGGTTTTGAGTTTGATGGTAGGCCAATAACCCCATTAGATGAAAAAGAAGTAAAAGAATATCTTCACAAAATGAAAGGAGATATAGAGTCTTTGGCAATTACTGGAATTTTTTCGAAAACATTACCAGACCAAGAGTTACAAGTTGCTAATTGGGCAAGAGAAGTTTTAGGTGATGAAGTTCGATTAAGTTGTTCTCATCAAGTAGGAGGATTAGGGTTATTAGAACGTGAAAATGCAGCAATACTTAATGCAGCTTTACAAGGTGTTGCTTCAAAGATGGTTCAAGCATTTGAAGGTACTGTTGCCCGGTTAGGTTTGTCATCACAATTATTTATTGGACAAAACGATGGTACATTAATGTCTCTCGAGCAAGTACAAGATTTTCCAGTACTTACAATTTCTTCAGGACCAACAAATAGTATTCGTGGAGCTGGAGCATTATCTCAAATCGATAACGGTATAGTAATCGATGTTGGAGGAACTACATCAGATGGAGGCGTTTTAGTTAATTATTTTCCTAGAGAAAGTACACAAGTAGCTCAAATTGGAGGTGTTCTTACCAATTTTAGAATGCCTGATGTTGTAGCAGTAGGTATTGGTGGCGGTACAATTGTTAGGATTGAAAATGACGAATGTAAGTTAGGTCCAGATTCAGTTGGATACAGAATCAAGGATAAATCAATTGCTTTTAAAGGCACAACCATGACCCTTTCTGATTTTTTTATTGCTGACAAACAGTTACATATTGATGGCTCATTAAGTAATTCAGATATAAAAGAACGCATAAAAGTAATTGCGAAAATGGACTACAATAAAGCTTTAGATTTAGTTAAAGAACAAATTCGTATTGCAATAGAAAAATTAGTAGATAAATTAAAAACAGACTCTAAAGAAATTCCGGTAGTAGCATGTGGTGGAGGTGCATTTTTACTACCAAAAGAAATTGAAGGAGCGTCAGAAGTATTATTCCCTCAGCATCTAGAAGTTGCTAATGCTTTTGGAGCTTGTATTGCTCAAATTAGTAGTGAAGAAGAAATGGTAATTAACACCATGCAAGTAGATGAACAATCTGAAATGGAAAAATTATTATCTAAATTAAGAGATAAATTAGTGCATAATGGAGCAAAACAAGAGAGTATAAATACATTAATTAAAGAATCAATTCCTCTCGCCTATTTACCAGGTGCTGTTAAACTAAAAGTAAAACTTTGTGGTAACTTGATTCATTAGATTTTACTCTTAGATTAGTGAAAATGTACAATAATAACTATTTAATCTTAACTATATGATAGGACTATCCCAAGGTGTCGCGGTATCCAAATCAGCACTATTGAAACTAAGAAAAAAAGCAATAAACAATGGGTTTCTGATATCTGAAATGAAATAATTTTCTTCAAAGAAATTAAGCCAGCTATTTACAGTAAGTTCACATACTATATTGGAAAATTCGGTTAAAGTGAACCACCCGTGCCGGATGAAAGTGAGCAGTGTAAATGAAATTTAATTGAACAGCCTTTTTGTTATTGGGTTTTAAACTCTAGAGTGATTGTAATAGTTTTGTTTTACAGATTTTTATCTTTCAAAATTTAGTCCTTTAATGAAAATGCTAATCTAAAGGAGCGAAGCCGAAGGGGATCTCTACGTTCGCACTAAAAAAGGTATAGCTTCTCAATTGTGGGGAGCTTTTTTTGTTTCTACATATCGGTATAGTTATTGATAGTTTATTCTTACAATTATTTTTGTTTCCAATAGATATCATTTTGAAGCTTAGTGCAGTACTATTTTAAGCCCTCTTAGAAAAGGAAAGGTATACTTTCAATGGAGTTTATGGAATGTCTTTTTAGGTTAAGTTTTGGGTATTGGTTTTTGAAGGGTTAGAGAAACACCCTAGTTTTTATAATGGAAATCCCTAACTAAAACTAAGTGGTTGTATATAATTTTACGTTTTCATACCAAGCAAGTGTATAATTATTTTATAATAGATAATAAGGATTCTCTGCTAAACAATGTTTTAGTTAAGGTGCTGGAAGAAATTCCGGAGCTTAACTCTATTGGTGTCTCTTGCGATTTTCAGCAAGCGATGAATACTGTTCTTAAAGAGGCTCCCGATTTGATTTTTATAAATATAGATAACAACGATGAAAATCCGTTCGATTTTACCAAAGAGGTTAATGAATATTTAAAGGACAAACCAGAATTTATTGCCCTCTCTTTTACCAAGGAAAAAACCTATGAATCGATTAAGGCCGGCTTTTTTGATTATCTGCTCATGCCAATGACCGATTTAGACATTAGAAAAACCGTATTGAGGTTTAAAAAAAAACGACCAGCGAAAGCGAATAAGACCATTTGTCTAAAATCCTATAAAGATTACAGGTATTTAGATACCGATGAAATCCTTTTTTTAAGGGCCGATAACAATACTACCGATTTCCATATGATAGATGGTAGTGTTATAAATTCGTTTAAAACCCTGAAAACCTACGAATCTATTTTACCCAAAAACTTTTTAAGGGTCCATAAAAGCTACATCATTAACTCACATTACGTGTCGCGGGTTAATTATGGTAATTCTAAATGTTCCTTAAAGAAGCACAATAAAAATGTACCCTTTACCAAATTCTACAAAGATAATGTAGAGCATATGGTTAACTCCTTGGCACCTGCTTTTGCTGTTTAGGGCAATTTCCTTTGCCTCGTAAAAACCATCATTTCACTCATAGAACCCATACGTTCACTAAAGGTCTGTTAGAATGTTTTTGTAACAGAACATCTCACCATAAATTTGACTTAACAGAAATTTCTTTACTGATTATCAAGGTGTTAAAACGGGCATTTTGACTCAGTTACATGCGCGCATTTCGAGTTTCAGCTAGCATCTGGCTCTCAAACCAATGTCTAATTTAAACGAAATGCCATGCGATTAACACGCTTTTTTTTGGGGCTTATGCTTTGCTCTATAATTACACAGTCTTGTACAAAACAGGATTTGAACGAAGATGAACAATTAAATGATAATACTACCGTGTATGCAACTGGAGAAAAACCATTGCCACCACCACCGCCGGAGTCAGATCCAGATGGGAATTAAATATATAAAAGGCCTTAAACAATGTTTAAGGCCTTTTATATATTTGTAACAAAAGAGTATAAACGAATCTGAAACCCATTGGCAAATCGAATTAATAGTATTGTTGTTTTATTAATTATTCTTCTCGTATCTAGCTGTACATCCAAAGTAAAACCTATTGAAGGGGTACAGTCTATAAAAGAGATGGACAGTATTTATTATTTAATTGATCAGTCCAAAACACTGCAAGATGTAAATAAACAAAACGAGTATTTATTAAAAGCATATCACAATAGTAGAATACTGGAAGACGATAGTTTAAAAAGTAAAGCTTTATCTAAAATAACAATTGAAGCTTTGCGGATTAGGAGTTTTGATTTATTTAAGATCGCCAATAAAGACCGGTTTCAAATTGTGCTACAGTTAAAAGATTCTATGGGTATAGGGGAATGTTATTGGAGGTATGGAAATTTCTATTTAGCTACAGAAGATTTAGATAGCACTTATTACGCTTACCATGAGGCTAATAAAATTTTTGAAGATATAGAGTATGATTATGGTTCTGGTTCGATGCTTTATGGAATGGCTATTATAAAACAGGATTTAAGGGATTATACCGGGAGTGAGATATTGGCATTTCAAGCCATAAAGAAATTAAAGTCTCTAAAAAAGAATACAACACTTTATTTATGTTATCATCTTTTAGGTGCCAATTTCTATGATTTAAAGGAATATGAAAAAGCGCTTTTTTATCATGAAAAAGCTATAGAATATCTAAAAAGTTTAAAATATAAGTCAAATTACAAGGAGTTAAGTTTAAATAGTATTGGATTGGTTTATTTGCAAATGAAGAACTATAATTTGGCTATTAATTCATTTAAAGAAGCACTTGAGAACCATGATTTAAGGAAAACAGATACTCGTTTTTATACAGCTGTATTGGATAATTTAACCTATAGTCGGTTTTTAAATGGTGAGACACTCAATATTGAAGAAAAGTTTAATGAGGCATTAAAAATAAGGGACAGCATACATTATGTTTCAGGTGTCGTGATTAGTGATTTGCGTTTGGCCGAATATTATGGAGTTAAAGGGGATACCACAAAAGCAATTTCATATGCCAAAGAAGCTGGGAGGTTAGCCAAAACGGTAAACAACCATAGAGATCGTTTGGCTGCTTTAAAACTGCTTTCCCAATTAGATAGATCACATACTACAGGGTATTTAGAGGCTTATGTTAGTTTAAGCGATAGCCTGCAAGCCCAAGACCGGGCCATTAGAAATAAATTCACCAGAATAGAATACGAAACCGACGAGTATATAGAAGAAACCAAGCGATTAACCACCCAAAACATACTAATTTCGGTTATTGGAGGTATAGCGTTTTTGGTTTTAATCCTGCTCTACTTTATACGTCAACAACGTGCCAAAAACAAAGAGCTTTTGTTTGAACAGGAACAGCAAAAAGCCAATGAGGAAATTTTTGCCTTAATGTTAAAGCAACAGGCCAAACTGGATGAAGGACGTACCGAAGAGCGCCATCGTATCTCGGAAGAACTGCACGATGGAGTGCTGGGGAAATTATTTGGCACTAGAGTGGGGCTCGGGTATTTAGCCTTAAGTGGAGAAGATAACGATGTAAAAGATTATAAATCGTACATTGGAGAACTGCAAACCATAGAAAAAGAGATCAGGGATATTTCGCATGCCCTTAAGGACCATGTGTTGAGTGCAGAAAGTGGTTTTATAACCGTAATCGAAGACTATGTTGGTAATTTGGCTAAGATTCATAAATTTGGCTACAGGATAGATAACGATGAACAGATTTCTTGGGATGCGATTGATTATAAGCTCAAAGTAACCTTATATAGAATTATCCAGGAAGCGGTTCAGAATGTCGTTAAACATGCCAAGGCCAATAACATAGCCATTGCTTTTAGCTTGTCGCAAGACACATTACAGCTAAAGATTGAAGATGATGGAGAGGGATTCGATAATAAGAAAAGTAAAAAAGGCATTGGGATTAAAAATATGGAATCCAGGATTTTAAAGCATAACGGGAAGCTTCAGGTTAACTCTAAAATAGGTTCTGGGACCACATTGACCGTTACGGTTTTAATATAATACTAAGATATGACACAAACGCTTAATGTTTTAATTGTTGATGACCATCCGTTAATTGTAAAAGCCTACCAAGGGGCTCTTAACCATTTTAACAAGATTAAACCTGAATACAGTTTCAATATTAGTACGGCAAATGATTGTGAACAGGCTTATGCAAAAATTCAACAGGCTTCTAAAGGTGAAGGTATAGATTTGGTTTTTTTAGATATTAGTTTGCCACCAACAAACGATGGTGAAATAGTTTCTGGAGAAGATTTGGGTGTCGTAATGCGGGAGCTTTTACCGGAGACCAAAATTATGGTATCGACAACCTATACCAAAAATGTTAGGCTAAACAGTATTTTAAGAAGTGTAAATCCAGATGGTTTTCTCATAAAAAACGACTTGACACCAGAAATTTTAACGGAGGCCATAGAGACTGTCATTGTAGATCCGCCTTATTATGGGAAGGCTGTCTTAAAATTTTTAAGAAAAAAATCTTCAAAGGATTTTGTAATCGATAGAATTGATAGAAGAATGCTTTACGAGCTTTCCCGCGGTACAAAAATGGGGGAGATGCCAGAGATTTTAAATCTGTCGATAGCAGCAATAGAACGTAGAAAGCGTATCCTAAAAGAAGAATTTAATGTTGACGGCAAAGGGGATAGGGAGTTGCTTACAGCTGCCGAGGAAGCCGGCTTTATTTAGATTACTAATGTGTTTAAAAAGAAAAGCCCTAGGCCTCTCAATACCTAGAGCTTTAGCTTTAGAAATAATTATTTCGCTTTAAATTGTAAAATAATTAATAGCGAAGTAAAAGTATAAGGTTTCATTTTTAATTGGTTAGGGATTTGCCTTAGTTTTTTCAAGGCATTTCTATACATGCTAATCGTTTTTTAAAAGTATCGTCAAACTTAAAGCCCCGTGGGCACCTATAACCAAGGATTGTTCAATATCGGCGGTTTTGGATGGGCCAGAAATAAAAACGCCAAAATTAAAGTCATTTAGTGTGTCATAGGCTTGGTGCATATAGGGAACAATATCGTTTTTCCCCAATACCAATACCAAGTGCTTTGTTATAAAAGGCAGAACACGTATTGGAAAAGAAGTGTCGTTAACCCATACTGCGCCATTTTCGGCAACGCCAAGCGGACTTTCTAACACCAACACATCTAAATCTTCCAGTTCTTGGGGTTTTTCAATGTTGTCTAGCGATAAGGTGTTAAATGATATGGCCTTTTCTAGGGTTGAAAAATTCAATGCAGTATCAGGAAACAACGTTTTTATTTCTGTATGAATGTCCATTTCATAAGTAATGGGAACCACCTGTCCACCAACGGCTTCAACCTTTTTGGTGAATTCTTCAATAAGGTTCAGGCCTTCATCGAAAACTTGAGGCTCAATGATGGGTGTCTCAATTAGGTTAGGTTTGTTGGTTTTTATTTTAGCTAATATCTCGGTTCTACTTCCCATGATTTTTACTTTTTTGTACGTTCTTTATACCACTCATCAAAACTTTGCTTTGGGCCATTGGGCAGATCCCGCGATTTACCCCAAATATTGGGTCTGGCATTAATTATACTTTTAGGTAAATATCTTAAAGACCATCGTGCTATTTTACCAATTCGGGCAAATTGTGTTGGTTTGGTAAATAATTTGCCCATAAACACCATGGATTTCTTTTTTATAAATGGTTGTTTAGTGTTTTGTGTGATAATTTGTCGCCATTTATAGAGTTGGGAATGGATATCTATTTTAACCGGGCATACATCAGAACAAGACCCACATAGCGTAGATGCAAAGGGCAGGGAGCTGTGCTTGGTCAAATCTTTTCCAGGAGATAGAATGGAGCCAATGGGGCCTGGTATGGTAGCATCGTAACTGTGTCCGCCACTACGTCTATAAATAGGGCAAGTGTTCATACAGGCACCACAGCGAATGCAGTGCAGCGATGCTCTAAAATCGGGTCGGCCCAACTGCTCGGAACGGCCGTTATCTACTATTACAATATGCATTTTATGGCCTTTAGCAGGGCGTTTAAAATGCGAAGAGTAGGTGGTTATGGGTTGTCCTGTTGCAGAACGAGCCAATAGACGTAAAAACACGCCCAAATGTTCCTGTTTAGGAATGAGCTTTTCTATGCCCATACAGGCGATGTGGACGGGGGCTATGTGAGCTCCCATATCGGCATTGCCTTCGTTGGTGCATACCACAAATCCGCCAGTTTCTGCAATGGCAAAATTGACCCCCGTTATCGCAGCATCGGCCTTAATGAATTTTTCACGAAGGTGTTTTCTGGCTTCATGGGTTAAGTACTGCGGATCACCATCACAGGGTTGGGTATTTAGGTGTTCTTGGAACAGTGCATCAACTTCATGCCTGTTTTTATGGATGGCTGGCAGTACAATATGACTGGGAGGTTCTTTGGCCAATTGTACAATGCGTTCCCCTAAATCGGTATCAATAACTTCAATGGCTTTAGCTTCCAAAAACGGATTCAAATGACATTCTTCGGTAAGCATTGATTTGCTTTTTACAATTTTCTTGGCTTGGTTTTCTTCCAGAATTTGATGGACAATCTTATTGTGTTCGTCGCCATTTGCAGCCCAGTGCACTTGAATACCGTTCTCTAGGGCGTTTTTTTCAAATTCAATTAAATAGTTGTCTAGGTTAGAAAGTGTATGTGCCTTAATATGATGTCCCAAGTCGCGTAAGGCTTCCCATCCTTTTACTTGATGTGTAGCAAGGTCCCTTTTGTGACGTACGAACCACAGGGCTTTGTCGTGCCAGTCGACCCGAGCTTCGTTTTGGTTAAAAAGGCTGGCTAGTTTTGGATGGCTCATTTCTAATCGCTTTTTAACTTGGTTAGGTTGGTGTTTAATATTTCGGCAACATGCATGACTTTTAGGGGTTGTTTGTTTCGGTTAATCAATCCCTCTAGGTGCATTAAACAAGAGGTATCGGTAGCGGTTATTACTTCAACGCCACTTTCAAGGTGATCCTTAATTTTGTCCTTTCCCATTTTTACCGAAACGGCTTCTTCGGCCACCGCAAAGGTACCTCCAAAACCACAGCATTCATCGGCACGTTGTAAAGGCATCAATTCAATGTCGCTTACTTCTTTAAGTAAATCTTCAATATATGAATAGTGGTCTCCAACAAGTTCGGAACAAGACCCTAAGCGTAAACCTCGTAAACCATGGCAGCTTTTATGAATGCCTACTTTATAAGGAAAATAAGCACCTATATTTGTTACTTTTAAAACGTTTACAATAAATTCACAAAGTTCATGCACATTGTTTCTAACCTTTGTGACATTGGGAGTTTGTTCTAAAATGTTATAGTGTTTTTTTACATGGTAGGCACAACTCCCAGATGGTGTTACGATATAGTCGAAGTCTTTAAAATTTTCTACAAAGTTTTGGCAGGTACCTACAGATTCATTCTCGTAACCGGAATTCGCCATAGGCTGTCCACAGCAGGTTTGTCCTGAAGGGTAGACAACATCAACATTCAATTTTTCTAAAAGTTCGAGTGTTGCGATCCCCACTTGAGGATATAATTGATTGATATAACAGGGAATAAATAAGCCTACAGTCACGATGTTTTATTAAAGTTGATATATTTTGTCCATGAGCAGCCATTTTTCGCCTTTCTTGGCTATGGGTAAGGCCTGTTGGTAATGCCACATTAAGGTTTCCCATTCTTGTACTATGGGATTGTTGGCATCCATTTCTGCTTTCCTTTCAAAAGAAAACGATTCGTTAACTTCCAATATCATAAACAGGCGATTGCCTACACAATAAATTTCTGCATTTTCGATGCCAGAGGCTTTAATGCTCTCTGTAATTTCTGGCCAAACGCTTTCATGGTATGCTTTGTATTCGGCGATAAGCTTGGGGTCGTCTTTAAGATCTAGTGCTAAACAATATTTTTTCATCTTTTATAGAGATCGGTCTAAATGAGTATAGCCACCGTCAACAAAAAGAAGTTGACCTGTTGTATGGCTTGATTTTTCTGAAAGCAAAAAGGCTACGGTATCTGCTATTTCTTCAGCAGTAGTCATCCTGTTTTCTAAGGGTATATTCTTTGTTATTTCTTTTAACTTTTCTTCGGGATTATCAAAAGTTTGAATCCACTTGTCGTATAGCGGTGTGTAACATTCGGCAACGATAACCGCATTTACCCTAATGTTATAAGGTAATAATTCTACGGCCCACTCACGCGTTAGTGCATTTCTACCACCATTAGAAGCGGCATAGGCCGAAGTACCTCCTTGTCCCGTAACCGAAGTTTTAGAGCCTATATTTACAATAGCTCCTTTGCTTTTTTTCAATTCGGGTAAAGCATAATGGGCCATTAAATAATAGTGAACCAAGTTGCGTTTTAAAGACCTCATAAAGTCTTCATAATTGCCATGTTCTAAACCCACACCGTCATTAACACCAGCATTGTTTACCAAACCATCAATCCTTCCGTAGGTTTTAATGGCTGAAGCTACAGCAGCCTCACATTGTTTGTTATCGGTTAATTCGGCAATGGCATAATGGAGCTCGATTCCTTCTTTTTGGTATGCATTCACAAGGTCTATGACACTTTCCTCATTTCTGCTTACTATAAAGGGAATGGCTTTTTCCTTAACCAAGGTCTGTACAATGCCCAAACCGATGCCTTTGGAACCACCTGTTACTATAATGACTTTATCTTTTAATTTTAAATCCATGTGTTTTATACTTCTTTACCTATTATTTTAAACGACCAAGCCAATGTTTTATCGTTCCATGTAGACAAAACACTTTCTGGAATATAAATCTTTAAACCTAACTCTTTATGGTATTCCCATGTTAGGTTTTCATGGGAACCCAATAGTTTTATTGATGACCCTTGTTCTGGTTCAATGCCATTTAAAGTTAATACCGTTTCTGGTTTTTTTAGTGTTATGGCATAAATAGTATTGGCTCCTTTTTTCTTGGTAAAACGAATGTCTTCCCCTTGTTTGAAATGGTTTTTAAGCCGTTCGGTATTATAAATAGCTTCACCATTGGTTGATAACCATGTTCCCATTTCTTTAAGCCGTTCAACACTAGGTTCTGGGATAAGCCCTTCGGCCGTTGGCCCTACATTTAATAAGTAATTGCCTCCCTTCGCTACAATGTCGATTAGGTTGTGAACTAATACGGTTGTAGACTTCCAGT
The DNA here is from genome assembly GCF_022662195.1 of Aestuariivivens insulae. Lineage (GTDB taxonomy): Bacteria > Bacteroidota > Bacteroidia > Flavobacteriales > Flavobacteriaceae > Aestuariivivens > Aestuariivivens insulae. Next base: position 217,885 of record NZ_JAKMCS010000001.1, read on the forward strand.
TATGGTCTTGGGATTTAAAGCCCCAAGTGTCGTTCATGGTCATGCACGATTCCCAATCGGATGCTGCAGCACTTTCCAGAATTTCCTGTTCTGGCGTTCCGAAGTCACCGGCATAATCGGCATCGGCTTTATTCATGCCTTGCATGCCTTGTCGACCCTTGTCGACCCTGTTGTTAATGATAATACTTGGTTTTAATTCGCGAACATATTGGTAAAGCGCTTTGCCTTGATCGTGGGTGAATTCCTCAACCCATTCACCATCAAACCACATGATGTCGGTATCGTATTGGGTAATGAGTTCCTTTAATTGGGGTTTAAGGTATGCTTCAAGATAGATTTTGAATTCTGCTTTGTCTTCATCGGTGATGTCTCTACTTCCCGTATAAGTATCACCTTGTGCATTAGGGTGGTGCCAATCCATAATGGAATGGTAGGTTCCGAATTTAATACCATATTTTTTGCAGGCTTCAGAAAGTTGTTTTAAGATATCTTTTTTGTAAGGTGAAAAATCAACGATATCGTATTGCGATACTTTACTGTCCCATAGTCCAAAGCCATCGTGGTGTTTTGAGGTGATTACCACGTATTTCATGCCTGCATCTTTCATAAGTTTAGCCCATTCATCGGCATTGAAGTTTGCAGGGTTAAATTGTTTGGCATACGTTTCATATTCCGCTATAGGTATTTTGGCGTTGAACATAATCCATTCACCAATGCCTTTTATGTTTTCGCCATGATGTATGCCTGCAGGAACGGCATAGGGGCCCCAGTGTATAAACATGCCAAAGCGTGCATTGCGCCACCAAGCCATTCTTTCATCGAAATCTGTTTTGGGTTCGTTTAAGTAATCTACTTTAACCTTTTCTTCTTTAACTTCTTGTGCTGTTTTATCCTGATTTTTACAGGAAACAGTTATGGCTAAGAGCGTAAGAGCTATTAGAGGTATGTTTATTAGTTTTTTCATGCCTTGAAATTATGTGTTTAGAGGTTATAGAAATCTAGGGCATTGCCTCCCATTATTTTCTTTTGGTCTTCTGAAGAAAAATGCGTTAAGTAATCTTGTATAATGTCTAATTGAGCTTCATATGATGCGGCAAGCAGGCAAACGGGCCAGTCTGAACCGTAGAGTAATCTATCTGTTCCAAAGGCTTCAAAAACAACATCTAAATAAGGTTTGAAGTCTGAAGGTGTCCAGTTATTAAAATCGGCTTCAGTAACCATGCCTGATACTTTGCAATAGACGTTCGGAGCTTTTGAGAGTTCCATAATATCGTCCTTCCAGTTGCTTATTTTTTCATCTTTTATATAAGGCTTTGCAATATGGTCCACTACAAATTTTTGATTGGGGAATGAATTCACCAAAGCAATAGCTGCCTTTAGCTGCGGAGGAAAAACCAAGATGTCGTAAGTGAGGTTGAACTGGGCTAACTTGCTTATGCCATTCTGGAAATCTTTACCTAACATAAAGTCGTTGGGTTCTGCTTGAACGATATGGCGTATTCCTTTAAGTAATTTGTTATTTGAATAGGAAGCAAGCCTTTCCTCTACATTACTGGCTCTTAAGTCAATCCATCCTACCACGCCTTTAATAAAAGGGTTTTTGTTAGCCAGATTTAATAAAAATTGGGTTTCTTCTTCCGATTGGTCGGCCTGAACGGCAACACATCCATCTATGGCATTTTTTTCAAGAATGGGTTGAAGGTCTTGGGGAAGAAAGTCTTTTCGAATCACTTCCATAGCATCGTCTATCCAAGCATCCCGAACGGGGTCGAATTTCCAAAAATGTTGATGGCTATCTATTTGCATTAGATGAGGTCTTTATAAATGGATGTTAAATCTAATAAATCTCCTTTTTCCTTTTGTAATTCAACAAGCTCATTGAAAAGGGATTGTATTAAGGAGGCATTGTCTTTGTTTGATGAAATATCGTTTAATTCTAAGGGGTCGTTTTCTAGGTTGTACAATAGAATTTCCTTGGATTTGGGGTAGAGTATTAATTTGAAGTTGTCTTTTCTAATCATACGTTGTGAACCCTTTTCATATACACCATAGATGCTTTTGTAATTACTTGTTGTTTCTTCGCCTTTTGCTAAGTTTAATAAGCTGTTAAATTCTATATATTCGGGTTTTTGTACGCCAGCAATGTCTAGAGCAGTAGCCATAACGTCTTGCAAATATACGTCTGCATTAACTTTCTTGTTTTTGGGGAGGTTGGGGCCAACAATCATTAAGGGAACCCTCATGCTATGGTCGTACATGTTTTGTTTTCCCATAAGCCCATGTTCGCCTACAGACAATCCGTGGTCTGCAGTGAAAAAGATATAGGTATTTTTTTTTAGGCCTTTGGCTTCAAGAGTATTTATAATATCCTTTATTTGGTCATCAAGATGCGTTGTTAAAGCGTAATATTCTTGACGGTTAACTTTAACGGCATATTCTGTTCTGGGAAATGGTGCTAATTTTTCATCCCTTAGGGTTTTGCCCGCTCCCATAATTTCAGCATAAGGATATTCGGGTAAAAAACTTTTGGGAACAGATACATCTTCCAGCGGGTACATGTCAACATATTCCTTTGGGGACTGTCTAGGATCATGAGGGGCGTTAAAAGCGACGTACATGAAAAAAGGTTGGTCTTTTTGGGACGCACTATCTATAAACGACACAGCATCTTCTTTTACCAACTCACTCCAATGCTTGCCACCTTTCCAATAGCCGCCAAATTCCTTTTTCCAAGGTTTCCAAAGGGTGTCGTTTTTACTTAGCGGACGGTTATAGCCTTCGGAGGTATCGAAAGGCATCCCCCTAAGGACGTGTCCTACGTGATTAAATATTTTTTCAGGCTTAGCTTCGACATGCCATTTTCCTGTCATGTAGGTGTCGTAGCCCTGTGTTTGCATTAATCTGGGCCATGTTTTGTCTAAGGATTCATTTTTAGCGTATTCACCAGAAATCTTTTGTGCTCGCCATATGGAACGCCCGCTTATAATCATTGCTCTAGAGGCTTGGCATATGGCTCCGTTCCAACCACCCATATTATAGGCATGTGTGAAAGTAACGCCTTCATTCACCAATTTATCCATAGCTGGTGTAATAATCTCTTTATTGCCCAGGGCATTCAAGGCCTTAAAACTTTGGTCGTCTGTAAATAAAAAAACAATATTGGGTTTTTTGTTTTTTTCATTTTGTGTAGACGGATTTTTAGGTTGTTGTTTGCAGCCTAAAAGTGTTATAATGATTGCTATTTTAAAAATGAATGAACGTCTCATTATAGTTTCATTTTAAAGTTTGAAATGGTAGGTACAATGGGATCGTTGGGTAAAGATTGTGGGAGCCCCATTTCTTTGGGTCCTGGACCAACAAAAGTTGTTTTTTTGGGAGCAATAACGATACTGCCTTTTTTAATTTTTATAAAAGTATACAATGGCTCTTTATATGGAATGGTATACTTAATCCACCCGTAAGCTTTGTCAATGTCTTTACTGTACCTTACGGTTTTATACTTATTGCCCACCCATCTATAGGAAGCACTATTGATTTGAACATAGTAAACCCCATTTATTTGGGTCATATAATCGGTATGGGTATGTCCGCTTATGCAGCACATTACTTTTTTAAATCCCGCTTCTTTGTTTGCATTTTCAATGATTTGGCGGATTTCCTTCATATTGGCCACACCATCCGATTCCAATTCTAAGGTTTGATGGCTAAAAATTATGGTTGGTTTATCCGTTTGTTTTAAATCATCAATAAGCCATTGTTTTTGGGCCTCTCCAATATAGCGATTATAGCCAGACCACGGTTTGGGGTTTGGGTCGTTACCATCTAAAACTATAAAATGGACTCCTTTTTTATCGAAAGCATAATAGTTTTTGGGCATGCCCCAATAGGCTTTGGTTTGGGCCCGGGTAAAGCCCCCATCGGTATCATGATTGCCCAAGACATGGTATTTGTCCCCTTTATAACTGTTCCAAATATTTAAAAAGGGTTTGTTGTAATCGTAGGGTCTACAGAAGTCACCTAATTGTAAAATAAAATCCAGGTCTTTTTTAGAAGCAGCAGTAATAAAATCCTGTAACCTGTAATCGGCGTCATGCATGATGTCTTTATGTACATCGGCAATCAATCCAAATTCGATAGGTTTTCTTTTCGAATCTAAAGAAAAAACATCAATGGGCAGGGTAAAGGCGACCCCAGCGAGTGAAGTCGATTTTATAAACGTTCTTCTATTTATTTTACTGCCCATATTTGTTCTAGCCTTTATATGCTTGCGCTACTTGTTTAGAAGTACCTAATCCTTCAATGCCCAGTTCCATAACATCCCCTGGTTTTAGGTAGATAGGTGGATTGAACCCTAAGCCAACGCCAAAGGGTGTTCCGGTAGATATAATATCTCCAGGAAGTAAGGTCATAAACTGCGAGATATATGAAACAACTTCTTCCACATTGAAAATGAAATCGGAAGTTGAAGAGTTCTGTAGCTCTTTACCGTTTACTTTCAGCCATAGGTTAAGGTTGTTTGGGTTTGGGATTTCATCTTTTGTAGCAATAAATGGCCCTACAGGAGCGAAGGTGTCACAACCTTTTCCTTTACACCATTGGCCTTCTTTTTCTATTTGGTAAGCGCGTTCAGAAATATCGTTGTGCAGCACATAACCTGCTATGTGGTTATAGGCATCTTCTTTTTCTACATACGATGCTTTTTTACCAATAACGATAGCCAGCTCTACTTCCCAATCTGTTTTTTCACTGCCTTTAGGGATGATAACATCGTCGTTAGGTCCTACTAATGCTGAAGTGGCCTTAAAGAACAGTACGGGTTCTTTTGGTATTGCCATGCCTGCTTCTTCGGCATGTTTTGCATAGTTTAAGCCTACACAAACTATTTTTGAAGGCCGTGTTAACGGAACTCCCAAGCGAACGGAATCGTCCACTTTAGGACAGCTGTCTTGATGTTTGCTTAACCAATCCTGAAGGCGTTCCAAGCCATCTCCACCAAAAAAATCTTCATTATAATCTTGACCAAAACCAGAAACGTCAATGCGTGTTCCTTCCTCTAATTGTACTCCTGGTTTTTCTTGCCCTTCGGCTCCAAATCTTATTAATTTCATTTGTTATTATTTTCGTTTATCCGTTTAATTTAATAAATCCACCATCGATAGGAAAGTCTGTTCCGGTAATAAAAGATGCTTCATCCGAACAGAGGTATAAGGCTAAATTGGCAATTTCTTCTGGTTTGCCCATGCGTCCTATAGGTTGTGTTTTTGATAAGTTTGCAAACATTTCGTCTTCTTTGCCGGGGTAATTTTTTTTAATGAATCCATCAACAAAAGGCGTGTGTACCCTAGCAGGTGAAATGCAGTTGCATCGAATACCATCATTTACATAATCTTTGGCAATAGAATAGGTCATGGTTAGTGCAGCGCCTTTAGACATGGAATATGCAAAGCGGTCTGAAATACCTACCGAAGAGGCTATTGAGGCCATATTAATAATAACGCCGCCACCTTGCTGCTTCATTATTGGAACTACAGCATGAGCACAGTTGTAAACGCCTTTAACATTTACATTATAAATGCGGTCAAGATCTTCTTCTTTGGTGTTTTCTATATTCCCCACGTGGGCGATACCTGCATTGTTTATAAGAATATCTATGTTATGGTTTTTAGATATGCTAGTAATGGTATCCATAACTTGTTGGTGATTGGATACATCGCATTGATAAAAGTTGACTTTACCGCCTTCTTCTATGATGTTGTTTGCCATTCGCTCGCCACTTTCGGCATTAAATTCCAGAATGTGCACATGTGCGCCTTGTTGTGCAAATGTGATTGACATGGCTTCGCCAATACCACTGGCTCCTCCAGTAATAATTGCAGATTTTCCTTCTAAACTAAATTTCGACATTTTGTTTTTGTTTTATAGTGACATTCCTCGTTTCCAGGGAATGAAATCGTCTTGGTTTAATTGTCTTGCCTTGGTTTGTTTACCACTGGCGACTTCAATAACATAGTCCAGTAAAGCTTCACCAGTTTCTTCAATTGTTGTTGATCCTTCAATGATACCTCCCGAATCAAAATCGATAATATCCTCCATTTTATTAAACAATGTCGTGTTTGAGGATACCTTTACTACTGGAGTGATTGGGTTGCCAGTTGGGGTTCCCAATCCAGTTGTAAATAAAATAACGTTACATCCAGACCCAGCTAATGCGGTGGTAGACTCAACATCATTACCAGGGGTGCACAAAAGGTTTAGTCCTGGTTTTATAATTTGTTCGGTATAATCCAATACGTCTTCAATAGGTGAGGTGCCTCCTTTTTTAGCAGCTCCGGCCGATTTAATAGCATCTGTAATCAACCCGTCTTTAATGTTTCCCGGTGAGGGATTCATTGAAAAAGCTGCTCCTAAAACCCCCGCTTTTGCATTATAGACAGCCATGATTTGAGAAAATTTTTCTGCCTTTTCAGCGCTTGTACATCTATTAATCAATTCTTGCTCAACCCCATTTAGCTCTGGAAATTCAGATAAAACAGTAGTGCCTCCCAGGGCCACTATCAAATCGGAAACATAACCCAATGTTGGATTTGCAGAAATTCCTGAAAAGCCATCAGATCCGCCACATTCTAAACCAATAACCAATTTACTTAAATTTGCTGGCTTTCTTTCTATTTTGTTCGCTTCTATTAAGCCTACAAATGTTTTTTTAACAGCTTCGGCCAACAAGGCTTTTTCGGATGGCGAATTTTGTTGTTCTAAAATATATACAGGTTTTTGAAGGTTAGGCGCCATTTTTTCCAAAGCTTCTTGTAGAATGCTCACTTGTGCATGTTGACAACCTAAACTTAAAACGGTGGCACCTGCAACATTAGGATTATTGATATAGCCCGCTAATAAATGGCATAGTGCAATAGCATCTGATGTGGCTCCACCACAACCCCCTTCGTGGGTTAAAAACTTAATGCCGTCGACATTAGGGAACAAAAGGCTTTTGTAGCTTTCTTCGGTTTCCTTTAAAATGTCCTTATCCAAAAGCGCTTGGTTTGATGCACCAGATTTGTAGTCGGCAATTAAAGTATCTACATCCAATCTAAGATGCTGTTTTTTGCCAAACCCTAACTTTTCTACTAAGGCCTCTTTTAAAACAGTTACATTTCTGTTTTGACAAAATACCAAAGGGATAATTAGCCAATTATTTTCGGTGCCTACTTTGCCGTCTGCTCTATGGTAACCATTAAATGTTTTATTTACAAATTTTGAGACGTTTGGTGCGCTCCATGATTTTGAAGCTTTTAGGTCTTTTGTTTTGTAGGGTTCGGTATCGTGCTCTAGATTAGAGGTGCTAATTAAATCACCTTTAGCAATTTTCTTTTTGGCTTTCCCTACCAATACCCCATACATATATACTTTATCACCTTCTTCTAAGGTCTCGGTAACAAATTTGTGTTTCGCTGCTATGTAGTTTTGAATGGTATAGGTTTGATTTTCAAATGTGATCTGTGTCCCTTTTTCCAAATTGGTTAAAGCAACTAGCACATTGTCTTTGTCGTGTATTTTAAGTACTTTTTGGTGGTTATTCATTTAATTTTGGTTGAAAATATCTTCAATACAATAGTACAATCAACCCTTCATAATAGCTTGCTAAATTTCTACCTTTATTTGTATTTTTTTTGCTTGTTGGGCCATTGTGTAGTGTTTTGAAGTTAGAATATACAAATAAAGAGAGGAAAGGGTTTTGTGCTAAGTTTTATCTATATACTGTTTTTGACATGTAATTTAACGTACTCTGTTGGAGAGTATTTCATGGTTTTTTTAAATTGCCTGTTGAAATTGGAAATATTATTAAACCCAGATTCGAAGCATATTTCTGAAACGTTACTTTTGTTTTCTATTAACAGTTTGCAAGAGTAGCCAATACGTACTTCATTTAAATATTCACTAAATGTCTTTCTGTTAACACGTTTAAAAAACCTACTAAATGCAGAAGGATTCATGCAGGCAACCCCAGCTACATCATTAAGGGTGATGTCTTCCTTAAAGTTTTTAATGATGTACTCATACACTTTTTCTAAATTCTTTTTTCCAGTAATTTCAAAAGAATTTATAAAACCACTACTGGATAATAACCTGTAATCTTTGTGTTGGGATAAGTGGTGTAGGATTTTAAAAAACCTAATGGTCTTGCCAAAACTATCTAGTTTATTAATGCCCTTTATCCATTTGGTGACCAGTTTTAAATCGCCCGAAAACTTAATGCCATGTTTGGCCCGATCAATTAATTCTTTAATCGATTTCATTTCAGGCATGTTTAAGAATGCTTCGCCTGCAAAGTGTTCCTTAAAATGAATGGAAATGGCTTTGGCTTTTAATTTTGAATCTTTTTCAAAATATTCTTTATCATTAAGCCACATATGGGGCAGGTTTTTGCCTATTAAAATGATATCGCCTTTACTAAACTGTTCAATGTTGTCGCCTATAAAGCGGGTACCATTACTTTCTAAAATAACGACCAATTCCAACTCTGGATGATAGTGCCATACTTTTAGGAAGTATGGATAGCTTTTTTCACCTATCAACAGGGAATCGTTGCTTAAACTACTTCTGTCTAATAAATGAAGTTTCATATGGAAGTATGATTTTAAATAACCCCGTTAATATAGGTATAAATTTGTGTTTTTTTTGTAAAAATAACAAAAAAAAGCAATAAAAGTATTGTTTATAAATACTCTTATTGCTTAAACTAACAACTAAATCAAACTATTTATCTTGTATGCTGTGCTTGGCGTAATTTAAGCCCATAGCATTGTATCTGTCTGCAAAGTGCTGTAACCTAGCATTGAAATCATCCCAGTCTTTAGAGGATTTAGGAGACCAAACGACTTCGGAAAGTGCTGCCATTCTTGGTAAAATCATATATTCAACGTAATCTGTAGTAGCCATATACTCCGTCCAAACGTTAGCTTGAGCACCTAAGATGTATTTGCTTTCTTCTTCGGTTAGTTCTTCTGGTGTAGGTTCGTAGGCGTAAACGTCGGCTACTGTGGTTTTGCCCCCTATAGCTAAAGGTTCGTTGGCTTTATCTTCTGTTTGGTAATGATCGAAATAACAAGAATGGTTAGGCGTCATAATAACATTATGTTTATGCTTGGCAGCTTCAATACCACCTTTTGTGCCACGCCATGACATTACGGTTGCATTTGGTGCTAAACCGCCCTCGAGAATCTCATCCCAGCCTATAATATTTTTACCCTTAGAATTTAGGTATTTTTCAATACGTGTAATGAAATAACTCTGTAATTCATGCTCGTCGTGCAGCCCTTCGTCTTTAATTCTTTTTTGACAGTTAGGACATTCTTTCCAATTTTCTTTAGGGCATTCGTCACCTCCTATGTGGATATATGCTGAAGGGAATAAAGGAATAACTTCGTCTAACACATCTTGTAGGAAAGCAAAGGTTTCATCTTTTCCGGCACAATACACATCTTTAAAAACGCCCCAGGTTTCTTGAACGATTTTTGGAGTGCCAGCTGCTTGAATGGCTTTGCCGCCTTCAGATATCATGTTGTTGGTTACAACGGTTTGTTCTTCTGGGAAGCAGCTTAAGCTAGGGTAAGCAGCAATGGCAGCGCTACTGTGACCTGGTAGCTCAATTTCTGGAATAACAGTAATATGCTGCTTGGCCGCATAAGCTACAATATCCTTAACATCTTCTTGCGTGTAGAAACCGCCATAACGTTTTTGGTCGTTTTCGGTACCAGGATGGTGTCCTACAATGGTACCACTTCGCCATGCACCTATTTCGGTTAATTTTGGGTATTTCTTAATTTCGATACGCCACCCTTGGTCTTCGGTTAAATGCCAATGGAAAGTATTCATTTTATGTAGCGCAATTAAATCGATGTATTTTTTAACAAAATCTACAGGGAAGAAATGACGGGCTACATCTAAATGCATACCCCTGTATTGATATCTAGGGCTGTCTTTAACAGTAACTGCCGGAATGGTTAATTCTGCTATTTTGTTGGTTTCAGATTCAATTGAAGCAGGCATTAATTGTCTTAGGGTTTGAATTCCATAAAATACGCCTTTAGCTGTTTTGCCTGAAATTACAATTTGATTGTAGGTGATGGATAGGGTGTAGCCTTCCTCATTATCAATAGTGTCATCAAGTTTTAATTGAATATTTCCTGAGTCCCCAGTATTTATAGTTGAACCAGAAGCGTGGCTTAACATTTCAGCAAGGTAACTGGCTTCATTTTGTAAATCTTCACTGGCCGATATTGTAGTGTTTGAATCTACTAAAAACCTACCATTAGAAATCTCTAAAGAAGTGGGTTTCGGTATAATTTGATAGTCTTGTTCTGTGTTTGCAATGTCCTTGTATTTATTACAAGAAACGGTTAATAGACTTATTAATACGATAACTACTAATCTCATTTTTATTAATGGTTTTTAATTTAATTGGATACGTGTAAAATGTCGTCTGTGGCTTCGTGTCTTTTAAAAACCCTAAGGCCATACCAGGCTATATATACAAAACATAGTAATGGTAAAATAAAAGAGAAGTTAACTTCTGAAACGCCCATAATTTTAGTGTCCGCCACGCCATTACCACCAGCGTCTATAATGATACCTTGTAGTTTGGGCATTAATGCACCTCCAACAATAGCCATGACCAGTCCAGCAGAACCTATTTTAGATTGCTCTTCGGTTAAATCGCCTAAGGCAATACCATAAATGGTAGGGAACATTAGTGACATAAAGAATGAAATGGCAACCAGGCAGTAGAGCCCGACCGTTCCTTGAATGAATATAGTTCCCGCCGTAAAAGCCAATGCCAATAAACCAAAGTACATGAGTAGTTTACCAGAACTTATAAAGCGCAACATATACGTCCCCACGGCTCTACCAATAATAAATAAGATAAAGGCTGCAAGTTGATAACTCCCTGCAGTTACACTGTCTATGCCAATACCTTCTGCATATTGGTATATGTAGGTCCAGCACATAATTTGGGCGCCTACATATAAAATTTGGGCCAATACGCCCAGAATATACTTAACATTTTTGGCTAATGTAACAAACGTTTCACCAATACTTGGCATACTTCCTTCTTCTTTCGATTGGGGCATTTTGCTAACTACAAACAGCACAAAAATCCCAATAAGGACTAGGCCTAAAAAGACATAGGGGTTACGGATGACCATTAAATCGGCTGTTTTGATGGCTACTTTTGAGGCTTCATCTAAAACACTAAAATCTGTTATGTCATCAGATTGCAAATTCTTTAACACAAATTGTTGTGCGACTACCAGTCCGGCAATAAGGCCAACTGGGTTAAAAGCTTGAGCCAAATTTAAACGCTGTGTTGCTGTTTCTTTGGCGCCCATAGCTAAAATATATGGGTTTGCGGCTGTTTCTAAAAAAGCCAATCCGAACGTTAAAATATACAGGCCAATACAGAAAAACATAAAGCTCTCAGATTGGGCAGCGGGATAAAACAATAAGGCTCCTGTAGCATACAATGCCAATCCAATAAGAATCCCTACTTTATAGGAATATTTCCGCATAAACATAGCGGCTGGGAGGGCCATACAAAAATAGCCTCCATAAAAAGCCATTTGTACCCATGCTGCTTGGGAATTGGATAGTTCTAAAACTTTTTTAAATGCTTGAACCATTGGGTCGGTTACGGCATTGGCAAAACCCCATAATGCAAAAAGAGAGGTTACTAAGATAAACGGTATTAAAACCTTTTTTGATACTACTGGAATTTTGCTAAATGTATCCATAAATGAGTCATAAATATTTAAGGGTTTAAAGTACTAAACCCCGAGGTTAATGTTAATTTTTTTCGCTGAACAACTTATTATGTTCTCTCTGTATAACAATTAAGGCTATAAAATAATAATTCTATAGGTCTATTGTTTGTTTATTTGAAATGTCCAGGCATCATGTGAAGGTAATTCGGCATACTTTATATCTTTTGTATGTATAGTCATGGCGTTGTTCTCGTAAGTCCAATCTAAAGCTCTGTCTATACCTAATAGGGTTACTTTTGCATCTTTACCAGGGTTAGGGATATCCAACACCAATTTATCTTCGGGCCATTCAAAACTAATGGCATAGAGTTTACCATGGTTTTGGGTATAGCACAAATAGGTTTTAAGCGAACTGTAGTTGCCTCTCAGGCCTTGTGTTGTCTGGGCTTTATCGACGTAGAATGCCGATGCAGGAACAGTTTGCTTTTCTAAAGCTTTGCTGCTCCAATACAATGTCATAGAGGCATTCAAATCTTTTTCCCGATATTTTATTTTGATGGGATAGGCGACACCAGATTTTAATTTAATAGCGCCTTTGGAAGTGGAACTGTTGTTAGCCCCCATGACTTCAGATTGTGTGCCCTTTCCTGTGTAATTTAGATTGATGATTTGCTTGCCGTCAATATATACAGCTGCTTCATCATCTGCTTTTACTTCAAAAGTATAATTGCCCGTTTTCGGTGCAACGATAAACCCGTTCCATTCCACAGCAAAATGGTCTTCTTTAATACCTTTCATGGGTGAATTTCTAACCCAGTTAAAATCGATGGTTTTGTCTGTACGTTCTATATGGACTTCTTTTTCAACTTCTTTAATCGAATAGGGTTCAGAGCCGTAAATGGCATCACCATTTATACTAAGCCAATCTCCTAATTGAATCAATCGTTCTTGTTGAATAAGTGGTATTTGTCCATCAGCCTTAGGGCCAACATTTAAAATCATACCGCCTCCATTGGCAACAGCTTGAACAAAGCGATGGATTAAATCTTTCGAGGTGCCATAGGCTTCTAGGTTTTCGTTACGGTTTAGCCCAAAGGACCTACCTAGACCCCTTACTTCGGTCCAAGGTCTATTGGTTACTTTAATGCCTGCGCTATATTCGGGGGTTAAAAAGCCAACGTCCAATCCGCTTCCCCATCTATTGTTTACAATAGCATCGTCTCCAACCAAATTGTAATACCAATGGATAAGTTCTGCAGCGTGCCATTGTTTTGCAGTATTGAACCATTCGCCATCGGCAAAAATTAATGTGGGTTTATAGGTGCTTACTAATTCCTTGAATTGTGGGATCATATAATTGTCCACATAATTTCCAATACTATCATGCGGGTCTGTATACCATCGGTGTAGGGGGTGGTTCCATTCGGCCAGGGAATAGTATAATCCCATTTTAAGGTCTGTTTTTCTCACGGCTTTGGTCAGTTCACCAACAATATCCCGTTTGGGACCTATATCTACACTGTTCCAGTTTCTATTATACTTACTTGGCCAAAGCGCATAACCATCGTGGTGTTTGGAGACCAACATAACATATTTGGCACCAGCTCTTTTAAATAGGTTAGCCCATTCATCTGGATTGAATAATTCGGCTTTAAACAATGGGGCAAAGTCTTTATAGGTAAAATTTTGTCCATAGGTATTCTTCATAAAATTAGTACGTAAGGAATCTTTAACCTGTAAGCCTCTTAAGTACCATTCGCCATAAGATTCCTTGCCGCCATATGCTGGTACGGAATATAAGCCCCAGTGTATAAAAATACCCAACTTGGCATCTTTAAACCATTTGGGATAAGGGCGTTCTGTAATGGCTTTGGAATAATCAATTGGGTTGTTATCCTGTGCAACTGAAGTTAGTGTTACCCCAAAAAATATGAGGCATAGTGTTATTTTCTTAACCATAGGTGTCATTTAATCGTATTTTGACAAATAAACTAGAGAGCATGACAAAAATCACTTTTCATATTGCAATCACTTGAATTCAAAAACCTGACAGGTCTGAAAAACAATTCTTTGTTAGCCAGTATTTTAAATGTGTTAATCATTTTTTGTCATGTACTAAACAAATAAACATGAAAAACAGGCGCTTTTCTACTACTAATAATGCCTTGGTCAATATTATATTTGCCTTTTTTATCTGTTAGGCTTAATGTAAGTGAATATTTTAGTTGTTTTGTATTAGCATTTCAATATACACGGGTAAATGGTCTGATGGATATTTACCATTTTTTGGGTTGCTTAAAATGGCAAATTTCTTCACTTCAATAGTATTTTTACTGGTAAAGATATAGTCTATTCGGTTTTTTACTGGTTCTTCAAACTTAAAACCATTGTAAGTTCCTTCTGGGCCAAAAGGTGTTGCTATGGATACTGTTTTGGCATCATTCATTGCTTTTGATAAAAACTGAATAGGCTCACTTTCGGGTTTTAGATTGAAATCACCGGTGAGGATCACAGGATTGTTATCGTTTAAGTCTGTAATTGTTTTTACAATAAGTTTAGCGCTTTGTGCCCTGGCCATTTTACCAATATGGTCGAAATGGGTATTGAATACCCAAAAATGCTGTTTGGTTTTTAGGTCTTTAAATAGGGCATAGGTACAAATACGTTCCATTGAGGCATCCCAACCCACCGATATGTTTTTAGGGGTGTCCGATAGCCAAAAGGTTTGGTTTTGGATCACCTTTAGTTTATTGGCATTGTAAAAAATAGCACTGTATTCGCCTTTTGTTTTTCCATCGTCGCGTCCTACACCAATATATTTGTAGTTCACAAGCATGCTATCCAAATAGGTGACTTGATGGTGCAAGCCTTCTTGGATACCTATAATATCCGGTTCGTAAAAAAGGATCTGGTTGCTTAAAACTGCTTTTCTTTTAGACCATTGGTTCTCGCCATCATTAGGGTTGTCGTACCTAATGTTGTAAGTCATTATTTTATAGGTTTGTGCATTTAAGCCTAGGACAGTAAAACATAAAAGTACAATTGTTAGTGTTTTTTTGGTCATTGTTTTTGTTGTCTTTAGAGTTTCTAACATCTAATTCACAATCACTTCGTCTGCAAATATCCAAGATGGTAATCCCGCTGCATGATGCCAATAGGGTGCCTGTTTTAAATTGATAGCCTTTACTTTTAAATAGCGAATTGATGTTGGTTTAATAGTGACATTAAAATATTGAATATCGTTTACTTTACTCGTTTTACTTAATGGCCTTTTATTGTGCACTGTGCCCAGTTCTATATATGATGAGCCATCTACTGAACCATAATATTTTACTTCCTTAGGAAAGAACACTACATGGTTGGTTACCTGTAAAAAAGCGGTTGAAATACTTGAAATCTGATTAAGCTTTTCTAAATCTATTATGGCTTCCATATCATTGCCTTCAAACCCGAGCCAATTGGCATAAAAGCTACTGCCACCCAAAGCACCATCGGTTAATGTTTGTGGATCTTCATTAGCGTATTTCTTAGGTTTGGTTAATAAGGTTACGGGTTTCCCTGATGCTTTATTAGGCTGTAGGGCCACTGTAATTGATTTTAAGTAAGCTTCGCCATATTCCTGCACGGTATAGCCCATCTCGTTCATTAAAGTGATGTTGGCTTCTTTGCAGGTGTTTACAAAGTTTTCAACTAAGGATGTAGAGGATTCACTTAAAACAAAATCTTCTGAAATGTGTTTTCTGCAGGCTTCTAAAGTCGCATAGTCTATACCCAATCGAGCTTGTTTTACACGTTTTAGGATTTGAGGTTTATTGGCTACGGCATTTTCGGCTTTTTCGAAAAGGGCTATATATTGTTTTAATAGCGTTGGGCTCAAATAACTGTTAAAGGCTTGAGACGGGTCGCCGTATAAAAACAAAAAGAAATCGGGGTGTTTTTGTATTTCGGCATGAATGGTATCTATAAATGTTTTAATAAATGCGCCTGCTTCTCGATAGTAGCCATTGGTGAATTCGGTAATTAAAGCATCAACATCCAAATCGGGATTCCACAAGAGTTTTGCCATAAGGTATGAACGTAATTCAAACAGTTCGCTAGGGTTGTGACTATGCTGCTCGAAAACCCATTTGGTGTTGTTGTCCCTAAAAAATTGAATGTTGGGCTGAAGGGTATGCAGGTTGGGGAATGGCGCCAAAAAGTTAGTGAACTGTGTGGTATAGTCCCAAATACGAATGTTGTTGGTAAGCTGGCTCCAGCCTTTAATATCGTTGGCAAAATCGGTACATTTTTCGGTAATGGGGGCACTTCTATCACATTCTATGGAACATAATGTAATCAGTACATTGTTTAAAGGTTTTGTTTTGCAAGGTTTACGAGTATACTGGTAAGCTAGTGTAGAAATGGTCTTGTTGGGGAATGCCTTAGCCACTTCATTAACAAACCGAATCATGGTAGCAGAATGGCTGCCTTCCTCGTCGTCTATTTTACTACAATTGGCACAGGTACAATATTGGGTGTTATCGTTACTGCTAACCGATATTACTGAAGCCTTAGGATATTGTTGGAATAATGAGCGAACGGAGTCTTTTACGATCTCCAGCACTTTAGCGTTTGTGAGACATAATTGTGTGGGCAATCTTTTGCCATTCCGTAAGGCATAATACTCTGGATTGGACTTGTAAAATTGTTCTTCGGGTAAAAATTTATTAAAGGTGTGTACCCTGGCCTTAGGCACATAGTAAGGAAAGGATTCTGTAGTGACCTTTTGTTTTTCGGCAAACAAGGTGTCTTGGTAAAACAATTTGGAATGAACAGTTCGGGTTTTAATTTCTGGATTATAACTGTAATTTATAGGTAAATTAAGTGTTACCGTATTTAACTGGGGAATGTCTTCAGCTTGTGGCGCGTACCATTTGCAGTTTAAATACCGTTCTAAAAATTCGTAAACAGCTTGTTTAATGGCGGTGTCCGACCCTCCTGTAATGATAAGGTTTTTGTCTTTTGAAATTATTTTAATTTGATGTTCGGCCAAATGATCTTCATTGCTGTTTCCAACATAAATTTTATGCTTACTACTTTGGGAGCTTTCATCAACAAGATTTAGGCTTACACCACTAATTTTTTCTAGATAGGATTGAAGAATTTCTGCCGATTGATAACTGCTTTTAGTTGCAGAACCTAAAACTACAATCTCGTAATTAGAAGCCCCATCCTTTGCTAAAGTAAGGGTGTTATTATTACAGGATGCAAGTAGTAATGATACTAAAATGAATTTGAAACAAAACCGAATCATTTTATTTACTTTAAATTAATTTGAAGCTTACCGCTATTGACCAACTCATTATGGTTTACAAAAAATGTCTTTTGCGTTTTACCACCTAAATTAATGGCCTCTATACGTCCTTGACCTACTTTTTCAATCTCCAAAGTTTTGTTTTTATAATATTTGGAATCTAAATGAATGGTGATTTTATCAAAAACAGGCGTTGTAATGGTATATAAAGGTTTTGCGGGCATGACCGGGTAAATCCCCATCATGCTATAGATTAACCAGGCACTCATGGTGCCTGTATCGTCATTGCCAGGAAGACCAGCAGGTTTATTGGTAAAGTATTCTTTAATTAGTGCAGAAACACGATCCTGGGTTTTCCACTCGTAACCATTGGTGAAATTATATAAATAAGGATAGGCGATATCCGGCTCATTAGCCATATCAAACTGTTTTTTTTCAAAGACTTCATCTAATTTTTTGACAAATTGCTTTTGTCCACCCATACTTTTCATTAGCCATATAATATCGTGGGATACCATAAAGGTATATTGCCAGGAGTTACCCTCTATAAACCCAAGGTTTTTCTCGAAATTCGCACCTTTATCTGGGTTAAAGGGGCTGTGCCATGTTCCATTGTCGTTTTTTGGACGCAACAAATTGAATTCTTTATCAAATAAATTTCTATAAGACACCGAGCGCTTAGAGAATAATTTGTAATCTTCTTTTTTACCCAAGGTATTGGCCAATTGAGCAATGGCAAAATCGGAGATATTGTATTCTTGTGTGGTCGAAACAGATCCACTTTTGGTCGTTTTTGTTGTTAGGTAACCTTTTTTAATATAGTCCTTAATGCCGGGGCGAAGTGGGTTGTTTTCTAATTGTACAGCACTTTTTTTCATAGCTTCATAGGCTTTTTGAACATCAAAATCCTGAATACCTCTTAAATAAGTGTCTGCCAGTACGATACCTGCCGGGTCGCCAACCATAGTAGTCGTTTCGGTGGCATTAAGTTCCCATTTGGGCAACCAGCCACTTTCATCGTAAATGTTTAGCATGCTTTTTACCATATCTGACTGTTGTTTTGGGTAAACCAAAGACATGAGGGCATGTAAGTTACGGTAGGTGTCCCAAAAGGAGAACACGGTAAATCGTGTGCCATTGGTTTTGGCTGTTTCCCGCTTGGCCATGGTTGGGTAGTCGCCATTAACATCGTTAAGAGTATTGGGATGGATTAAAGTGTGGTACAAGGCCGTATAAAAAATGGTTTTGTCGTCTTCGGTACCTCCTTCAACTTCAATTTTAGATAACAGGCCGTTCCAATCTGTCGACGTTTTTTTGTAGATATCGAGAAACGTCATTCCTTCTGTTTCTTTCTCAAGGTTTTTTCTGGCATTTTCTATGCTTATGTAGGACACACCAATTTTCACATCAACTTGGGTTGGCTCTTTAAAATTATAGGTAAAGTAGCTTCCTATACTATCGCCAATAACCTCTTTCCTGTATTGCTTGTACAAGCGTGTTTTGCCATTGTACCCCATCCATTGTCCTTCTAAACCATCGTACTGTCTTGGTTTTTTCCAAACGCCATAATCATCGGCAGGTTTACTGAATTTAGCAACAAAATATACGGGGTATGATTCTTCGGGTTTGTAATAGCAAAACGACCCAACGTTGCGCATACCTTCAATTTCTGTTGGTGATACCACTTTTATCGATGCGCCTTCTTCATTGGTTAATCCTAAACCTAAATTGATTAAGATGTTGGCTTGCCCTTTTGGGAAATGGTATTTAGAAATGCCTGCTCTTGTTGAAGCTGTGGTTTCTACTTTTACATTATACTTGTTAAGCATAGCGCCATAGTAGCCCGGTTTAGCAATTTCAAAGGAATAGGTAGAGCCATATTTTTGGTAATCTGTTTCCAGTTCACCTGTTGTTGGCATGGTTAAAATAACGCCCAGGTCTGGGCAACCAACACCACTTAAATTAACATGGCTGAACCCCGTTAAAAAAGGGTTGTCGTGTACATAGGGGTTTGATAACCAACGGCTGTCTTTTTCCATAGGTAAATTTTGGTGTCCCGCAACATTAAACGGTGATACGCTTACCATGCCCCTTGGAGCAATGGCCCCTGGATTGGTAGCTCCAAAGTTAGAGGTGCCTATAAACGGGTTTACATAATTTGCTGGCTCTTGTGCATGTACACTATAAGGTAAAATTACCAAGGCAATAACAAACCTTAAAAATTGAAGTGTTTTAGGATGTTTCATTTGGTTGCGTGTTTTTATATTTAATAGGCTTAACTTAGAATTAAATAGAAATAAGGATTGGTATCGTGAATAGCGCTTTCATGATACTTAATTATCCTATTTATTGCTAAAGAGGGCCTTCTCACTCCACCTGCAATATCCCTCTTAACTTGATGTTGTTGGAAGCCGATCCAATCATAATTCTAAAGTCCCCTGGCTCTACAATTTCATTCAAGTTCTCGTCAAGCATGGTTAACAATTCAGGTGTGATTTCAAAGGCCAATTTTTTTGTTTCCCCTTTTTTAATATGAACTCTTTGAAATCCTTTCAATTCAATTATAGGACGAACTACCGAAGCATACAAGTCTTTAATATATAATTGAACGACCTCGTCACCATCGAAGTTTCCTGTATTGGTAACTTCAAAATGTACAGTAGTATTCTCATTTTTAGAAATTTGAGGCTTATCGATTGTGAGGTTACTGTATTCAAAAGTAGTATAACTTAGCCCATATCCAAAAGGAAATAATGGTTTTCCTGTAAGATCTGTATAATCATCCAGTCTTCCTGTTGGTTTATGGTTGTAGAATAAGGGTAGTTGCCCTTCGGAAACAGGAAAAGTTATAGGCAATCTGCCAGCAGGGTTATAATCGCCAAATAAAACATCGGCCACGGCATTTCCGCCTTCATCACCGGGATACCATACGTCTAAAATGGCAGGGACTTCATGTATCCAGCGGTTCATGGTAATAGCACTCCCTCCAACCAATACAACGGCACATGGTTTCCCTGTTGCTACTACTTTTTTTATCAACTCTTCTTGATGGCCAGGAAGTGATAAGCTTGCCCTATCATTGGCTTCTCCTTCTTCTATACCAACAACGATAATAGAAAAATCATTGTTTTTTGCTACATCTACTGCCTCTTGAATGTCTTTTTGCCAATTATTTTCAACTCCTAAATTCCATATCAGTTTCATACGAACATCTCCTGTAGTTTCAAAAAATTCAAGTTTAATATTGTATTCCCTGTCTTTTACAAACTCATAGTCTGTGGTGATTTGTTGAAATGTTTGCTTTTTCCAGTTGTCAATAAGCAGTTCGCCATTGATATACAAACGATAGCCATCATTTGATTTTAGACCTATTTTAAAGTGTCCTGTTTTTGGGGCAACAAGCGTTCCGTTCCATCTTACAGAATAGTAGTCGTAATTAATTAGTTCTTGATTGGGTGAATACAATGTCCAATTAAAATCTATTTTAGGATCTGTTCTGGTAAGTGCAGGTGTAC
Organism: Aestuariivivens insulae; assembly: GCF_022662195.1. GTDB lineage: Bacteria > Bacteroidota > Bacteroidia > Flavobacteriales > Flavobacteriaceae > Aestuariivivens > Aestuariivivens insulae. The sequence goes on from NZ_JAKMCS010000001.1 coordinate 238,452, forward strand.
CTTCAAATGTAATATTGTTGAAATATTCTCCTTTTAAACCGGATTTCTTAACGGCATTTTCCATATGGAAAAAGTTTTCGGAAGGAACCGTAACGAAATCTGTTGATGTTCTTCCACATCCCGGACTATAGTTTATGTTACATGATTGCCCTACTTTATTTTTAATGCCTTCTAAAATGCTTACCGGATTGTTCCCTGGGCCAGAATAGCCCCCTAGCCTTGCTTCAACGGCATCTACGCCTATTACTGCAAGTGATTTTAGGTTTTTATTTAATGGTAGGGTATTGGCTTGGTTCTTTAATAGGACGATGGATTCCTGGGCCGCTTTTTTAGCTATTTGTCTGTGTGCTTTGATGCCACCATTCCAAGTTAAAGCTTCCTTAGGATCTACATAGGGGTTTTCAAACAGTCCAAGCTTAAACTTGGCCCTAAGGACTCTTCTAACGGCTTCATTTAATGCTTTTTCATCAACATCACCGTTTTCAAATGCAGGATAAAACAGTTTTTTATGGTCATATGATGTTTGAAAAATCACATCCAAGCCATTTTCAATGGATTGTTCTCCAGATTCGGCATAATCTTTTGATGTAAAGTGCAATACGTTGGCGCCTCCCACAGCATTGGCATCAGAAATTGTAAATCCTTCAAAGCCCCATTCTTCTTTAAGCTTTTTATTCAATAACCAATCATTGGCCGAACAGGGCCTTCCGTCCAAAGAATTGTAAGAGGTCATAACGGACCAAGCATTGGCTTTTTGAAAAACGGCTTTGAATGCTGGAAAATAAACTTCTTCCAATAACCTTTCGTTAAACTGGACAGGGTAACTGTCCCGACCGCCATCACCCAGATTGGCAACAAAATGCTTTGGGGTTGTTATAACGCCTTGCTTTTCAAATTCTGAAATGAATGAAAGGGCCATTTGAGTGGTAAGAAACGGGTCTTCACCATAGGTCTCTTCTGTTCTTCCCCAGCGCACATCGCGTGCTATATTCAATACTGGCGACAAGATTTGCCGAATCCCTCTGGATTTTGTTTCCATCGCAATGGCATGTGCAACCTCACCCATAAGAGCGGTGTCCCAAGTTGAAGCCAAAGCTATTGATTGGGGGAAAGCCGTAGCGCCTTTGCGAACCAATCCGTGAAGCGCCTCATCAAAAGGGATTATGGGAATGCCCAATCGGGTTTCTTCGGTGAAATACTTTTGCATGTCGTTAGCAGACTTTGCAGTTTCTACTGCTTTTCCTCCACTAGCGTAATTCAATAGCTGTTCGGTCTGTGAATCGGATTTTGACTGTGTGTTCATTTGAAAGCCAAAAAGACCATCCTTATATTTTTCTTTGCCATCGGACAAATCTCCTGGAACCATGAATACTTGCCCAAATTTTTCCTCGATAGTCATTCTGGGCAATAAGTCATCAATTCTTTTTTCAATAGGCAAGTCTGGGTTTTTGTAATCTAATGTATCTTCTTGTTTACAAGAACTTAATGTGACTAATAAAACCAAAAAAGCAATATGGAAATTACTGCTTCTGAAAAGTTTTGCGTTCATGTGTTTATTATTGTTTACTGGTCAAGGCCATGGGGTCTCCTATGGTCTTTACCTCTAATTTAATGTTAGATTTTTTACCGCTTATAAATTCACAGTCAACAGTTAATGAATGGTCACCTTTAGCGATTTCAATACTTTCAATATCTAAATCGATGGTTTTAATAATATTCCAGTTTTTGTCGTATAAGGTTGCTTTGTCATCTCCTGAATAACGAAGTATTTGACTGTTGGATAGGGTTATGGGGAAGGTTACTTTTTTATAATTATCCAATTCAATAACTAGATTACGACAGGAAGTCTCTTCTGATAATTTAACCGTAAAAGCCAGTGGTTGCTTTTTATATTTGTTTTCAAAATTAAATGAAGAATATAGTGGTTCTCCTGGTTGTCTCACTTTCTTTTCATGGTTAAATATGTTTATCCCTATTGGGGATAATTTCCATGAATTTTCTGAAACGGGTTCTAAATGATATTCATTGTTTAAATCTTCCATTTCTTTTTTCAAAGCCGATGGGAAGGCTCCAGTTAATCTGGCACGTTCCCAGTGCTTTACCAATTCAAGAACCTCATTGGATTGTCCGTGTGTTTTTAATGTCTCATCAGAGGTAATAAACGCATAGCCAGCATCGAATGCAGCCGATCTTGCAAGCATCCATTCCATGTCCTCGAGGCTAATTTCGGGTGTCATTCTAAACCATCCTAACATACCGGGCATAAAGTTTCGTCTAAAATAGGGTTGGTTCTTCATGCGGTACTCTGTTTGACTTTCCCTGAAGTTGGCATACCAAGGTTCACCCCAGTTCATACGAGAGTAAATGTGCCAGAAGAAATGCGTAGTTCTACTAGCGTCGATTATTAACCCGTCTTTTAAATGATCTTCTAAATTGTTATACCATGTATATGGCATGAGCCCTTCTCCATAATTTCCTAAACCGGTTGATTTGTTACCTTCCAACCCATCAAAAGATATTTGCTTCATTCCTGTTTTATTGTACAGGTTTGCAATGTTTTTAGATAGCTCTTTGGTAAGGTCTGCATTGGACAAAAATACTTTGTAACCATGGTCTATTAGTTTCGCAATGCGTGTTCCCGACTTATGGGAACTTGCTTGTGTATTAAATGCGCCACGTTGGCAATCGAGCAGTTTCCAGGGTGCTTTTTCAGACACACTCCCATACCTAATTAACTCGTCTGCAATTCTAACGGTTCGTAAGTTGTTGTTTTTAAACTGATTGAAAAACTCTGGTGAGGCTATTGATATTTCGGTTTGCTTTTCATCTATAGCACTTGTTATTTCTGAACTCCCCACTTCTGCCAACCTTTTATCTGGTACTGGTGTAACGTAAGGGTCGTTAGTTGTAATAAAATTGGAAAGTGTATGCAAGCCTATACTGATGCCTTCTTTTTTTGCTTTTTCAACACAGGCTTTCATGCTTTCGTAACCATTGGGAAAGGCTTCTTTGTACAGTTGAAAATGCCCCCAGCTTTCAAAGGATTTTCCGTAGTGGTATAAATGCTTTAAGCCTGCTTTTTTGGTGACCTCTATAGCATTATCGATGGTTTCTTCATTAAAATTCATAATGATGTATGCGGCGGCAGCTTCTGGTAGGGTCTTCATCCATTTGCCATCTTTGGTTGGGTGTGGCAATCCTTCAGCGACTTCTATAGTACCTATGGTTTCCAAAGCTTTGTTGGAAGTCACTCCAAAAAATGCGATTTTAGAGCCAATAACGCCGCCGTCATCGTATTTGGGAGCGAGAAACTTATCGTGGCCAAGGTTTTCAATTATTCGGTCTTGGTCTCTATTTCTGCAATAAGTTTGTAAGCTAGAACCATTTTTGGTTGGTTTTGCAGCTTCAATTCTATACAAAACATGGGGTTTGTCTTTTGAGTTAACATTGGTAATATCGTCTTGTGAAAAAACATCAAACTCGGGCATGCAATCATTTTCATTATAGGGGTAACCTCCCAAAGTTTTAAGATTTAATGCCTGAATACCTAATGCAAATGCATCATTACGAACAACGCCAACGGTTTCCCCAATGGTTTCGCCTATAGTTGTTGGGTAAGGGCCCCAAGTTATTAAATCTATGGGTTGGGAACTATTAATGTCCATGAGTTCGAAAGTGAGATAATCATCTTTTGTTTCGTATTTAATTTTTGCCTCGGTATTGGAAGGGTAATGTAAGGTAATGATGCCTTCATTAATTTCCATGGCATTAGGGTATTGAAATACACTATCTACCCGAATGGACATAAGGTAAGCTGGTTCAGCTGTATCTAAATAGTTTATGCTTTTTGCGTTATCTAAAATGCTTTTAAAGCTTCCATTTTTGTTAAACTCAAATTTAAGCGCATTGTTTTTAGAGGTTAACGTTAGGTTTTGGTTGTCACAGGAACATAAAACGGTAGCAATACTTAGAAGTGTTATGTTGATAAATCTGATTAGTTTCATATCTATTTATAGAGTTATAAAAGTTTAACAAACACGATAGGTAGCATTTAGCTTTTTAAAGTGTTCTCGATACATCCCGCCTTTAGCGGACACTCGAACTGACATAATCGATACTAGTTTAATGGGGTAACCGATTTAGTTTACAACTTCATTAATTTTAAACGTCCAAGCATATTTGCAAGTTGGGTTGTTTTGTAAGGATTCAGGAATTATTATTTTGAAACCTTCTTTTAGCTTTATCCATTTTAAGTTTTTATTGGAGCCCAACATGCGAATACGGGTTCCTTTTTTGGGGTTTATGGATTTAACCACAATTTCCGAAGGCATGGTGTTTTCGCCTTCTTTGGCTAAATACAATAAATATACATTGCCCTGTTTGTTTTGGGTCATACAGATATTGTTTTCTTTAAAGGGCGCAATGGGTTTTGTTGCATAGATGGCACTATTGTTAACATTCATCCAATCGCCGTATTCTTTCAATAGATTGTATGCGCCTTGTTGCCATTCGCCTTCTGGGCTAGGCGCTATGTTTAAAAGTAAATTACCGCCTTTGGCCACAATGTCTACCAGCATATGTATGCCTTCTCTACCGCTCATGTATTTGGCATTAGGAGTATAAGACCAACCGCCTCCAGAGATGATGCAAGATTCCCATGGGTAGGGCAAGGTTTTTTCTGGCACCCTGTTTTCTGGTGTTAGGTAGTTTTGATTCTTACCATGGACTGCACGATCAACAACAATGAGACCGGGTTGCTTTTTACGGGCTTTGACAACTAATTCGTCCATTTTGATGTCTTGGTTAACAATGCGGTGTTTTAAATAGCCCTCTTCGGCATTGTCTACAGTATGTTTGTACCATTCGGTAATTTCTGATTTAGGTGTTTTGGCAACCCAACCGCCATCTAACCACAGGATGTCCATCTTACCATAATCGGTCATTAGTTCCAAAATTTGGTTATGGGTAAACTCAATATAGTCGTTCCATTTTTCGGGATAATCAACTGGAGAATAGTTTACATTTCTATCTTTTGGAGGGAAATAAGGGTCCCAATAGCTTTTAACATTCCAATCGGGTTTAGAGAAATAAGCACCGGCCCATAAGCCTTCACTTCTAAAAGCATTAAATATTTCTTTGGCTATGTTGGCTTTAGGATTGGATGAAAATGGGGTTTTTGGAGAGGTAATTTTATAATCGGTGTATTTAGAATCGAACATGCAGAACCCATCATGGTGTTTGGTTGTGAAGACCACATATTTCATACCTGCATTTTTAGCGGCATTGGCCCATTTAGAAGGGTCGAATTTTACTGGGTTAAAGGTCGTTTGAAGGGCTTCGTATTCTTTTTTATAGGCAAAATAATTATCTGGATTACTGCCTTTTTTGCGTTCGCACCATCCATATTCTTCTGGGCATAGAGACCACGACTCTACAATGCCCCACTGACTGTATGTGCCCCAATGCATTAAGAGGCCAAATTTTAAGTCTTGCCATTCGTCCAATTTTTCAAGAACTAGAGGATCTGTTTCAGGAACGTAACGTTCTTCTTCATAAATGGCTTGTGAAAAAGAATAGGTCGACATTAAAAATGCTAATAATAAAATTCGTTTCATGTGTTTAGTTTTATTGTTCCCAAAAATATTTTATTTGCTCATGACTAGCCACATCTTAAATAGCTCTAACTGATACTTTTTTTTCTTTTAAAGCAAAAATTATAGGTATTGCGTTTCAATGGACAAGTATTTTACTTATGATTGTCCAATGAAACATGATGAATAAGGGGCGTTTGTTTCAAATACTTTAATTTAAACTAAGTTCGATTATTATTATTTATAGTTAAAAATATGTATTAACAATTGTCTTTTTAACGAATTGTCATTTCGACAGAGAGAGGAACGAACGACGAGAAACCAAAAGGTTCAACATAGTTAAATCCCATAATTATGAGATTCCTCCTCGTACCTCGTTCGGAATGACATTCCTTTACATTTAATTTATTTAACTATCTAAAATATAGCAACATTTAATAATCGAACTTAGTTTAATTTAAACCTTTGCTCATAGAGAAAGGTGTGTTTTCTGGTTGGTTTGCCCAAGATTTGTTAGGCGTATCATTCATGCTAAAATCTAATGCTCCTCCATTTTGAATGGTTTCAAATTCAATAAAGCTATTGTTCCAAGGGTTTCCGTTTAGCTTAACAGAAGTTAAGTAAACATTGTTAGCATTATTGTTTGGCGCTGAAATAGAAAACGTTTTTCCATTTTGTAATGCGATAGTCGCTTTTTTAAACAATGGACTACCAATAGCGTATTGATTAACCCCTGGTGTTACAGGGTAGAACCCTAATGCGCTAAACACATACCAAGCCGAGGTCTGCCCGTTGTCTTCATCACCACAATAACCGTCTGGTGTGGCACTGTACAATTTGGTTAATACCGCTCTTATTTTTTCTTGTGTTTTGTATGGGGCATTGGCATAATTATACAGATAGATCATATGTTGTATGGGCTGGTTGCCATGGGCATAATTTCCCATGTTAACAATTTGCATTTCGCGAATTTCATGAATGGTAAAGCCATAATAGGAATCGTCGAAATCTGGGGGCATAGTGAAAACTTCGTCTAATTTTGAAATGAAATTGGTTTTACCGCCCATTAAATTAATAAGTCCTTGTACGTCGTGGAACACAGACCATGTATAATGTAGGCTATTGCCTTCGGTAAAGGCATCGCCCCATTTTAATGGGTTGAATGGGGTTTGAAAATGGCCATCTTCATTTTTGCCACGCATTAAATTGGTTGAGCTATCGAATAGGTTTTTATAATTGTGGGATTGTTTGTAAAAGGTGTTGGCTAAATCAGTTCTGCCTAATTTTTCTGCCATTTTAGCTATGGTGAAATCGGCATAAGCATATTCTAAAGTTCGGGCGGCATTTTCATTTATACCTACATTGTATGGCACATACCCCAGGGAGTTATAGTAATCTAATCCGGCACGACCAACAGAATTTACCGGGCGTCCTTCAGATACTTGGGCATTCTTTAATACGGCTTCCAGTAAGGTTTCAACATCTTTTTCCTGGACATTGCCTTTTAAAAAGGCATCGGCAATTATAGGAGCAGAATTGGAACCTATCATACAATCGCGATGCCCAGGACTAGCCCATTCGGGTAACCACCCCGATTCTCTATAGGTGTTGGCCAAGCCTTCCATAATCTGACTGTTCAACTCGGGGTACATTAAATTAAAAAATGGAAAAACGGCCCTAAAGGTGTCCCAAAAACCATTGTCGGTAAACATATAGCCTGGTAATACTTCACCGTTGTAGGGACTGTAATGCACGACTTTATTGTCTTTGTCGAACTCATAAAATTTTCTGGGGAACAATAGTACGCGATACAGGCATGAGTAGAAGGTTCTAATATTATCAATATTATCATCTTCTATGGTTATACGGTTTAACTCTTTTTCCCAAGCCAAGCGGGCTTTTTCTTTGGTTTGTTCGAAAGTGTCGTTCCCAATTTCCTTGTTTAAATTTAATTCGGCTTGTTCTGGACTAATAAAAGAGGATGCCACTTTAACGTGTACTTGTTCTCCTTTTTTGGTTTTAAAACCAATAATAGCACCTACATGGTCACCACTATTTTCTACTGTGTTTTCTACAAGTGTCCAATCCTCACCCCAAGTGTGGTTCAGTTCAAAATCTTTATCGAATTGTGCCACAAAATAATTGTGGAAATTTTCGGGAACGCCACCACTATTGTTTCTGCAATAGCCAATAATTTTTCTTTCCTCTGGTATGATTTTCACCATAGAGCCTTTAAAGAAAGCATCAAGCAGGATATACGATGCATCTGCTTTAGGAAAGGTAAACTTAAAATGGGCCGCTCGTTCGGTAGGCGCTACTTCAGCAGTAATATCGTAATCGGCTAGGTAAACACTGTAGTGGTTGGGTTTAACAATTTCAGCCTTATGTGAGAAATAGGAGGCGCGCTCATCTTCTTTGTATTTTAGCTCACCAGCAACTGCCATTAACGAGAAGGCCGCATAATCGTTAATCCAAGGACTCGGTTGATGGGTTTGTTTGATGCCCCTTATGGTCTTATCGTCATATTTGTAGGCCCATCCATCACCCATTTTAGCTGTTTGAGGTGTCCAGAAATTCATGGCCCAAGGGGTAGCGATAGCCGGATAGGTATTTCCGTTAGATAGACTGAAATCGGAATCGGTACCCATAAGTGGGTTAACATAGTTAACTAGACTCTTTTCTATATTGGTATTGGCTGCATGATTGTTATTTACATCTTGTTTACATGAGGTAAAACAAAATAAAACAACAACTATAATCCCTTTAAAAATCGTTAATAGATACTTCATATTTAATTACTTTCAATTTTTTGACCTTCTTCTCTGTATAAATCTACTTCACCATCCAATAATACGGCAATTACGGTAACATTTTCGTCTTGTACATGTTCGGGTAAGTCTATATACAACAAACCAGGAACGGAGCTCCAATATTGTTTGCCTACAACGTTATGTGATAACTTGGTGCCATTGCCAACCACCCAAATTCTATTGATCTTGTTTTTAAGTCCCTTTATCAATAATGGACCGTTTGGTTTATTGTCTACATACAAATACAAAATATTTTTATCTTTCGATAGTGCGGTGTACCCATTAAAGTGACCGTGTGGTATACCTGCCCTAGTGCCATAAATAGCTTCTTTATGTTTGTTGGTCCATTTACCAATACCCTTTAAAATATCTATTTGTTCCTGTGGAATGGTGCCATCTGGTTTAGGCCCTATGTCAAGCAGTAAATTGCCTCCCATACTAATACAATCGACTAAAACCCGAATAAGCTGATTTACCGATTTGTATTGTTTGTCGTTTGGTTGGTAGCCCCAAGAATTATTCATGGTTAGACATAATTCCCAATACTTGTTTTCGGGCTTGGCTACTGGTACTCCTTGTTCTGGAGTGGCATAGTCGCCATAGCCTTGTAGCCTCGAATTGATAATAGTTGTTGGCGTTTTATCTAATAATAATTGACGAATTTCTTTGGCTTTCCATTTTTCGGCAGATTGCTCCCAATCACCATCAAACCAATATAAATCTGGATTGTATTCTGTTAATTCCTCTATTTGCCCGAAATTATACTTAGTGAATTTTTCCCATCTTTTGGGGTCTTCGGTATATCGTTTTTGGTCTCTTAAAAAATTAGGATAATCTGGATAAGACCAATCCAATAGCGAATAATACAAGCCTACTTTTAAGTTTTCCTTACGAGCGGCATTAACAAATGGCGTTAGTAAATCTTTTTTCGCTTTAGCTTTCTTGACGGTATTGAGGTTGCCGTATTTGGAATTCCAAAGGGCAACGCCATCGTGGTGTTTTGTCGTAATTACAGTGTATTTGGCGCCACTTTCCTTAATAAGTTCAGCCCAATATTCTGGATCGTATTTTTTTGCTGTAAAGCCATCAAGTTGCTTCATATAGTCTGAATATGGAATGTATTTATTGAAAAAAGACCAAGATTCATCAATGCCATTAACCGAGTATATACCCCAATGGATAAATACTCCGAATTTGGCGTCTTTAAACCATTCGAGACGTTCTTCTTTTGGTAATTCTGCGTTTTGACTTCTAGCGATTAAGCTAAAAAGAATTAAAAAGGAACCAATTGCTATTTTTAAAAAGTGTTTCATTCGTTTAAATTTCGTCGATCATTTAGTATTAAATTAATTATAAAATTTTACGCCACGAATTCACAAATATGCTTTTAATACTTTTATCTAAGTAAGTACATGACAAAATTAGTTTTGCATTGTGATCTTTGTGCTTCTTTGCTGGCTTTGAGGTTATATTTAAACACAAAGGACACCAAGTAGGCGCAAAGGTGTTAAGTCCATATAATATATCATTTCAATTATTTATGGACAATGCCATTGACATATATGAAATCTTTGTATAACAAATAATTTGGGTTAATGCTACATTTTCAATTTTTATCATATACTAAACACTTTTAAGTAAAAAAACATTCATGTATTTAGTGGCTAAAAAAATCATCTTGCTATATGTTAAAGGTTATTTAATCATGTAAGTTTCATTTTTTGTTTATCGAATTAAAATTTCATCTACAAAAAGCCATGCATCTGTTCCTGCACCTTCATGCCAACTGGGAAGCGTTTTAAAATTTTCTACAACAACCCTTAAATATTGGGTTGTTGTATTGGGAATATCTACCGTATATTTTTTTATTTCTGTACCACTACCATAGCGTCCTGTTCGGGTAATATTTAATTCTCCTATCTTTTGGTATCCCGTGTTCATTTCTGTTGATGAATAGACCGTTATTTTTTTGGGAAAAAGAATCCAATTGGAAACATTTTCGAGGCAATTTACCGAAATTTTATCTACTTGTTTAACCGATTCGAGATCTATTGTGGCATCTACGTTATCTCCTGAAAAACCTATCCAATTACCATCTCTAAACAGTTCACTGCCTTCCTTTAAGTCGAAAAGTTTGTCACTACCTGGATAGCGGTCGTCTGGTTGTTTTACCAAATTGTATTTTAATACTTGGTGTTTGATTTTAAAAAAGTTTTTTTCTAAAACATCGCTTGGTAGCCAACCCGCTTTATATGTTTTTACTTTTAGTTGTACGGGGCGATCTAAAAATATACTGTCTTTGTAGGGCAACGATGTTGAATCGGGGTCTGTGCCATCTAGGGTGTAAAAGGTTTTTACATTTTTTATTTTGGATTGTAACCTAACAGAAATGGTGTCTACAAATAAATTTTTATCGGAAAGAAATGTTGGGGTTTCAATTTGGGTTATCTCAACAAAGTCTTCAGCGGTGCCGGCATATACTTTTGTGTCGAACTTAGATTCGAGCATAGCGATATCGTTTTTGTCTATGTCTGTTTGCCATACATAAATATGTTGTGGAACCACCTGTTGCAAAAAGGCGTTGAGGCCTTCATTGGTAATGTTGGTGTTGTATGCATTCAACACCTGAAGCCTTTTGGCATTGTAAAAACTTTTAAGACCTTCATTAGAGATTTTGGTATTGCTTATATAAAGTTTTTTTAGATTTTTAAACGATTTTAAACTGGAGGCCATCTCATCTGTTAAGGCTGTATTGCTTAAGTCCAACTCTACAACTTGCTCATGTAGCTTTTTTAAAGCCTTTAAAGCTTTTTTGTTAAGTTCCTTTTTGGGGAATTTAACACTTAATTCGGGTTTGTTGGGGACTAATTTGAAAATGGTAAAACCAGCTTCTTTAGCATCGTTAATATCACCTATGGAAGCTTCTTCAATTTTAAGTTCTTCAAAAACCAGGTATTTTTTAAGAAGTTTATTAAGCGTATCATTTTTAGGGAGATGAACCACTTTGTTCTTAAAATCGGCATTATGGTTTATCCAGTAAGCAATAAGCCACTGCTCGTCTTTTGTTAGCTGTGGTTTTCCTTCAGGAGGCATGTGTTTTTCATCGGATAAGGGCAGCATTATGCTTTTGAACATTTGGCTCTCTTCGGCATGACCCTTAACTATGACTTTACCATGTTCGCCTCCTTTTAATATGTTTTCGGGCGAATTTAAAGCCAAATCGCCTTTCTTTTTTGTGTTGTTATGGCATTGTATGCATTTAGCATCCAAAATTTTAAAAACAACATCATCGTAAATTTTAAGGCTATCTATATGAGTTATGGGTTTAACTTCTTTAGGGGCTGAGGCATATTGGGTTAAAAAATCACTCCCATGGGTAAGGATGCTTCCGTAATGTCCAGTAATGGTTATACCGATGAATGTTATTCCAAAACAGGGCAAAAATAATTTTGAAGCCCAATCAGCTTTAGACTTGCTCAATACAAATAGGCAGACTATCAATATGGTAGATATTGCACCTAACCATAAATGACTATTTAATGTAGGGCTATCGTATCCTCCTTCAAATGATAAAAAATAGCCCAACAAACAGGCCAAAACTGCAAAAAATGAAGAAAAACCAAGCGCATATTGAATTGCCAAGCTTGGATAATTGTTTTTAATGCGTCCAACAATATCTATAAATAGGGTTAGGATTAAGGCTCCAATGGGAAGATGGAGTATTACCGGATGAAACCTCCCTAAAAAAAGAACCAATCTTGAGGGTTCTGCAAATACAATTATTACTGTAATGAGTATTACCGAGAGGGTTAATATATACTTTGTGTTTAAACGCTTCATTGGCTATGTTAATAGTTTAAAACCCATTCATCCATAAAAAGCCAGGCCTTATTGCCTTTTCCTTCATGCCATTGTGGAATGGATGTTACATTTTTTACTTCAACTAAAATCTGGTTTATAGTATCGTTTACGGGGATGTCAATATGTTTTAAGGTTGGAGCTGTTATACTCTCTAAAGGCTGTAATTCTATGGTCTTATCCTTAAAAGGACCACCATTAACCGAAGTTCGTATTTTAACAGACTTAGGAGGAAATATCCAAGAGCCAGGATCGCTTAAATAGCCTATGGTTAGGGATTTAACGTAGGCTTTATTTTTTAAATACAAGGTCGCATTGGCAATGGTATCAAACCCTAACCATTGGTTGTCCTTAAAGTCTACTGTGCCCTTTTTGTTGTTGTTTAGTGTCATTGCTCCAACACCTTTATAGCGGTCACTGGCAGTGGTATGCCAGGTAATGGTATCTATAGGGAGCCCACTTTTATAAAATGTTGTTTCTACGACATCGCTTTTTTTCCAATCTGGATGATAGGCGCGAAACTTATAGACTCCAGGTTTTAATATTTTAATGGGAGCTGTATATGCTTTAGATTGCTCGGTTGGATCATCGCCGTTTGTAGTGTAGTATATTTTTGAGCCGTCAATCTTTAAACTTGCGGTTAAATAGGCTACAGAATCTATTAATTGATTAGTAGCCTCTAATCTAGGTTGTACTATCTGAATTTGATCTTGTTGTAAAAACAAATTTTCAGAGCCCTTTTTACAACCAAAAACTATAATTGCTAAAAGGCAGGGTATTACTTTTAGCTTCATATTCTAGTTAGTTTAATAGGGTAGGTTTGCCCAGAATTCCATTGTGCTACATATACATTTTCATCTTCGTCTATACAGACATCATGAGGATATTGGAACAGCCTAATGGTTTGGTATAACTCTTCTAGGTTGCTATTGTTATAAGTTGGAGCTGTTGCGCCTGGACAGGAAACGACTTGGTTGTTTTCATCCATAATCAACAAAAATCCCGAATCGCTATTGGGTGCTTTTTTTGATTTCAATACCGCAAAATAAATATCTTTTTTATGGATTACTGGTCTGCAAATCAATGCGCCAGGGACTTCTATCGAAGATAGGTACTTGCCATCTAAACTAAAGCGCTTAAGAATGTTCATTTCCCTTGCCGATATTAAAAGGCTAGGGTTGTTCTTATCTCGGTTATCATAACAAATACCATGGGCATTTAAAAATTCGGAATCATTTGTGCCTCTACCACCAAAAATATTCAATAGTTCGCCTTTATGGTTGTAATGGGTAATGTACTGGTTGCCATAACCGTCGGCTACATAAAAATCGCCATTTTCCAATATGGTTGTTTCGGTAGGTTTGAACTCTTCTTTACTGTTATATTTCCCAGTGTCCTTGGGGTAGTCTATTTCAAAAACAATTTTACCGTCTATGGTTGTTTTTATAATTTGATGTCTTTCATAATCTGTAATCAGCAAAAAGTCTTCTCCATTTTCTTTGCACAGGGTCAAACCATGTCCGCCAGGAAAATCGGTGCCCCAAGTTTCCAATAACTTACCAGACTTATCGTAAATGATAATGTTATTTTTAGTGTGATTGGTCAATAAAACAATACGCCCTTTGGAGTCTTGAACCATTTCATGGCAATCTTTTACCGGAGTTGTTAAGGGGTCTAAATTGCCCCAATTCATATTAACTTTATATTGATGGGAATTATGCCCTATAATAACATCTTTATTGTTGCTAAATGAAAAAGCATTGCTATACAATGGGGATAATAAAATCCCCAACGAAGCACAAGACGATTGTTTTAGGAAGGTTCTTCGGCTCATAGATTATACTAAAATGTCGTTAACAACATGTCCAGAAACATCGGTAAGCCTAAAGCGTCTACCTTGGTGTTTATACGTGAACTTGGTATGGTCTATACCCATTTGGTTCATTATGGTTGCTTGTAAATCATGTACATGCATAGGGTCTTTAACAATGTTATACCCAAAATCGTCGGTTTCGCCATAGGTGAATCCTGGTTTTACTCCGCCTCCGGCCATAAACATGGTAAAGCATTTTGGGTGGTGGTCCCTACCGTAATTGGTGTCTGTTAAGGTGCCTTGACTGTAATTGGTCCTTCCAAATTCACCTCCCCAAACCACAAGCGTATCTTCCAGCAAACCTCTTTGTTTTAAATCTAATATTAAGGCCGCTGTAGCTTGGTCTATATCTTTGGCTTGGCGTTCTATTTGAGACGGCAAGTCGAAATGTTGGTCCCAGCCCATGTGGTACAGCTGAACAAACCTAACATCCTTTTCAATCAATCGTCTTGCCAATAAGCAGTTAGCGGCATAAGTGCCTGGTGTAGTGGCATTGGCACCGTACATTTTAATGATATGTTCCGGTTCATCCTCTATATTCATTGTCTCCGGTACCGAGGTTTGCATACGGTAGGCCATTTCATATTGTGCAATGCGGCTATTAATTTCCGGATCACCAAATTCTTGTTCTTGTTTATAATTTAATTCGCTTATGTAGTCCAACATTTTTCGGCGTTCGCCACGGGTCATTCCCTCAGGGTCTTTAAGGTACAGTACAGGGTCTTTACCAGAGCGAAATTGTACGCCTTGGTGTAAGGAGCTTAAAAAACCATTGCCCCAAAGGCGTGAATATAAGGGTTGTGAAAATGGTCGTCCTGTTCCGCGGGACAGTAACACGGTAAATGCCGGAAGGTTTTCATTAAGGCTTCCTAAGCCATAGCTAAACCAAGAGCCCATACTAGGTCTGCCCGTTTGTTGTGATCCTGTTTGAAAAAAGGTAATGGCAGGGTCGTGGTTAATGGCTTCGGTATGCATGGACTTAATGAAGCATAGTTCGTCAACTATTTTAGCGGTATAAGGCATTAAATCGCTTACCCAAGCTCGAGATTCGCCATATTGTTTGAATTTGAAATTGCTGCCAACCAACGGAAAGCGCTCTTGTCCAGAGGTCATACCCGTTAAACGTTGGCCATTTCTTACCGAATCGGGAAGGTCTTGCCCTCTCATTTTATCCAATAAGGGTTTGTAATCGAATAGATCCAATTGTGATGGGCCTCCACTTTGGAATAGGTAAACGATACGTTTTGCTTTAGGAGCAAAGTGGGGTAAATGCAATCCTGTGGCACTACTTAACTGTGCCTGTCCGGATATGCTGGAAAAGGGGTCCAATAGCGAAGCCGCGGCTAAACCGCCAATGCCAAACCCAAGTTTTTTTAGAAAATGCCTTCTGTTGTTATTTATAAAATGCTTGTTCAACTCTTCCATGGTACTATCCTTTTACGATTGCTTCATCTAGATTGAATATTAAACTTGTTAATACGGTATAGGCATATAGTTCTTTGTCATGCTTATCCGTATGGGGTTCTGATGTTTCAGAATTGGCTTCAAAATTTTCTTTTGAAGATTCTAAATAGTCTAATAATTTATTGGTTTCATCTGCTTCTGGGAAGCGTGATGTTATCTTTCTAAAGATTTGTTTTATGCGTTCTTCATCGTTCAATGTTTCAGCATTAAGCATACTTTTAGCTAAGTGTTCTGATGCTTCAATTAATTGGGGATCGTTTAACATTACCAAGGCCTGAAGCGGGGTGCTTGTTTTTTGACGTTTAACCGAACAAAGGTCCCTACTTGCCGCATCGAAAGTAATCATGGCAGGAGGGGGAACGGTTCGTTTCCAAAAGGTATACAAACTACGTCTGTATTGGTTTTCGCCAGAATCCATGATGTATTTGGTAAGCCCTCGCCCCGATGTGGTTTCTGCCCATAATCCTTCTGGTTGGTATGGTTTTACGCTAGGCCCACCAAGCTTATTTACTAATAGGCCACTAACAGCTAAGGCATTATCCCTAACCATCTCTGCCGTTAATTTACTTCTTGAACTTCGTGCGAGGAGTACATTATCCGGATCTGCTTCTATAAGTTCTGGTGTTGCTTTTGAGGTTTGTAGGTAGGTACTGGACATAACCATCAGTTTTATCATTTGCTTCATGTCCCACCCTTTTTCCCTAAAGGTAACGGCTAACCAATCCAATAATTCTGGGTGTGAGGGTAAAGCTCCCTGGTTACCAAAATCGTCGACAGTCGAGACAATGCCAGCACCAAAAATTTGTTGCCAAATTCTATTTATGGCAACCCTTGCGGTTAAGGGGTTTTTATCATCGAAAAGCCAGTCCACTAAGCCTAATCTATTTTTAGGAAGGGTTTCTGGGAAGGATAAAACGGCCTTTGGTGTTCCTAAAGATACTTTGTCGGTAGGAGCATCATATTGGCCTCTTTTTAAAATGAAAGTCTGTCTGTCTGAGGCGTCGTCTGCCATAACCATTAACTTTATGTCTGGAATGGAATCGGGTTTGTGTATAAAAGCCAGGCTTTCTTCAATTTCTTTATCGGTTATTTTGATATTGGGTTCTGGAATTTCATCATAATCAATCCTTCCTTTTTCCTTTACCTTATTGAAAAAGCCATACATGCTATAAAACTCTTTTTGGGAAATTGGGTCGTATTTATGATCATGGCATCTTGCGCATTCCATAGTTAGCCCCAGTAATGCCGTTGAAGTGGTGTTGGTGCGATCCATAACATACTCCACCCGATACTCCTCATCTATTACGCCGCCTTCTTGAGTGATTTTATGGTTTCTGTTAAATCCTGTAGCTACGATTTGTTCCAATGTTGCATTGGGTAATAAATCGCCTGCTATTTGCCATTTTATAAATTCGTTGTAAGGCAAATTACTATTAAATGCATGAATAACCCAATCGCGCCAAGGCCACATTGTGCGCTCTAAATCGTCCTGATAACCATGGGTGTCTGCATAGCGTGCAACGTCCAGCCAGTTGGAAGCCATACGTTCGCCATAGGCTTCTGAAGCTAAGAGTTTATCAACTACTTTTTCATAGGCGCTTTCATCTGTATCTGAGACAAAAGCATCTATAGCATCAAGCGTAGGAGGTAGGCCGGTAAGGTCGAAATAAACCTTGCGTATTAATTTTTCTTTTGTAGCTTTCTCGGAAGGTTTCAAGCCTTTTTCTTCCAGTCGTTTTAATATGAAATAGTCTATATCGTTATTTGGCCAGTTGGCGTTAGTAACTTTTGGTGTCTGTTTTTTAACAGGCGGAATAAATGACCAATGGTCTTTCCAAACAGCACCTTGTTCGATCCATTTTGTTAAAATCTTCTTTTCGTATTCGGACAGGCTAAGGTTAGAGCTTGGTGGGGGCATTATCTGCTCGGGGTCTGTACTGTTTATTCTAGCTACCATTCTACTGGATTCTATATCTCCTGGAACAATAGCATGCTTGTCTAAATGTTCACCAATGGCAGCATAGGCCCCTTCTTTGGTGTCTAACCTCAATCCTGCTTCGCGCGTGCCTCCGTCTGGTCCATGACATAAATAGCAGCGGTCTGAAAGTATGGGCTTAACATGAAAAATATAATCAATGCTATCTGGTAACTTGACATTAGGGTTTGATGAATTTGAACTAAGATTTGCGTTAGGGTTGTCTTTTTTTAATGCTAAATACTCACTATCATTTTTACTGATTTTATATTTAATCAGTAATATCAAAATAAATGGTATTATAAAATACAACGCTAATTTTAACGATTTTATGTCCTTAAGTTTAAACATTACAACATAATATAAATTAATGGGTTAATTTAATACAAATCCTAGTTTTGTTAAAATATAATTAGAACTTTAACAATTATCCTTTCAAGATGGTTTTATGTTAAAAATTAACAAAAAAAATTCGACGAATAACAGTTGTAGTTCGCTGGAAACTAAAAAACTACTCGACTGTAATTTCGTCTACAAATAGCCAAGCGCCTCCACCACTAGGTGACTTTTTTAAGCTTTGAGCCTTAACCTTAACATGTGTTGCTTTTTGTTTTTTGAAATTAATAACAAAATCTTTCAGTTCAATGTTAGGGTTTACTTTTACTGGTCTATCTATTACTCCCACACTGGTATAGGATTTACCGTCGTTAGATAGCAGAACTTCTATTTGTGTTGGGAAATATATAGCAGGTCCTTGGTTTTCCATAGTGCCTACTTTTACTTCCGATATTTCGGTAGGGGTTTCTAAATCAATAACCAATTCCATATCATTACCTATCCACGCCTGCCATTGTCCGTCATGGAAATTTTTTGAACCTCGAACTATATTAACCATGTTGTTTGCTTCTTTCCCTTTGTAGCTTTTGCTATACATGGTGTTATAAATCACTTTTTTACCTACAGCTTTGTGATAGTTAAGTGTCTTTTCGAAAACATTGCCAATAGGTTTATCATTTTCAAATAGCGATGCTCTTATTGTTGTTGTGCTATTGATATCAATAGGTTTAGTATAAGGGATTGCTGAAGTTTCAAGGGAAGCATCATTTAAAACATAGCGTATGTCCGTTTCTGGGAATTCGGTTTTAAGAGTGACCGTAATGGCATTGGTTGTATCGTTTACATGAGTTTCTTCGGTAATGGTATACACACTCTTAGCGTAATTAATGCCTTGACTGTCGTAACGCTGAAATAGGTTGATTAACCGTGATGAAAACTCATCCCAATCTCTGTTGGTTTTTGGGCTCCAAAGGGTTTCAGACAAGGCGGCTAGTCTTGGGAAGATCATATATTCTGAATGGGATTCGGTAGGAACGTATTCTGCCCATAAATTAGCTTGTCCGCCCAACACGTGCTTGGCTTGTTCTAGAGTCATGGTGTCAACTACAGGGTCGAATTCATAAACTTTGCTTACGGGAGTATAGCCTCCCCAAGCTTTCGGCTCTGTATCCATTGGACCTTGGTAGTGGTCGAAATAACAGTGTGTGCCAGGAGTCATAACCACATCATGACCTTCTGCTGAAGCTTCCAAACCACCTTTTACCCCACGCCAGCTCATTACTGTAGCCCCTGGAGCTAAACCGCCTTCCAAAATTTCGTCCCAGCCAATTAAAATGCGTCCTTTGGAACTGATAAAACGTTCCATACGTTTAATGAAATAGCTTTGTAGTTCTTCTACATTTTCAAGGCCTTCAGTTTTCATGCGTTTTTGGCAATGTGGACATTTTTTCCAATTGGTTTTGGTTGCTTCGTCACCTCCAATATGGATATATTTTGAAGGAAACAGAGCCATAACTTCGGTAAGAACATTTTCTAAGAATTCGAAGGTAGATTCTTTTCCTGCACAGTAAATATCTGTGATGGGCCATAAGCCACCAGAAGGGACTTGAACGGGTTTTTCTAAACAAGAAAATTCGGGATAGGATGCCACTGAACTGGTAACGTGAGCGGGCATTTCAATTTCGGGAACGACATTCACACCCCTGCTTTCGGCATAGGCTACAATGTCCTTAATATCCTCTTGGGTGTAATAACCGCCATACCTATTTTGTCCTTCACTTGGTATTGTTGGTCTGGCATCCCATGGTTTGTCTTCTTGGTCTACTCTATAAGCACCTACCTCGGTAAGTTTAGGATACTTTTTTATTTCGATACGCCACCCTTGATCGTCTACTAAGTGCAAATGCAGGGTATTCATTTTATGGTATGCTAAGCGGTCAATAGTTTTTTTGATGTATTCTTTTTTGAAAAAATGACGGGATACATCCAACATTAATCCGCGCCATTTAAAACGTGGTGTGTCGTTAATTGTTACACACGGGAGGTTCCAGACAATATCTTCAACAGGTTTGTTGCTTTCAATCTCTAAAGGCAATAATTGACGAATGGTTTCAACGCCGTATAAAAACCCCGAAAAGCTGTTGGCTTCAATAGTAATTTCTTCTGGGCTTACTATTAATGTGTATGCTTCATTCTCTAAATTTTCATTGTTTTCAAAAGCAATAAAATTAGAGGAGGGTTTGGTTTTTACCACTTCCAAATCCCAATTGGATACAGTCTTAAAGGGATTCAATAAAACTTCTAAAGCTTGTAACTGTTCATCGTTGGAAACAAAGCATTTGGTATCCTTATTGAATTGAAAACTACCTTGCCCCAGCTTTAGTTCTGAAGGTTTGGGTATAATTTGGATATCTTCTTCAGCAAAAGTTTTTGAAGGTTGGTTAGCACACCCTATAAACAGTAGGGTTATTAGCGCTGTGGCTATTAATTTTGGAGTTATGTATTTTTTATTGTGCATCCCAAGTCATTTTAAATTGTGCATCTTCCATTCTATTTCCTTTTTCGGTATCGCAAACTGCAAAGTCAAATCCAGAGCGTAAACTGTATCCGCCGTATTCGCCCTGTTTATTGATAGCGATAAAGCCTACTTGCAGGTATTCCATGTCTCTATGGTTTTTGTGCTTTTCGTAAATACGTTCTACAATAATTTTACAGGCCTCGGCTGGCGATTTTCCCATACGCATTTGTTCAACAACCATAGCACTACCGGCAGTACGTATTACGGCCTCTCCCAAACCGGTTGCAGCTGCTGCACCTACTTCGTTGTCTAAAAATAACCCAGCACCTATAATGGGAGAATCCCCTACACGACCATGCATTTTCCAAGCAGCACCACTGGTGGTACAAGCACCGGAAATATTTCCATTATTATCTATGGCCAACATGCTTATGGTGTCGTGGTTTTCTATATTAATAACAGGTTTGTATTTTGATTTTTCCAGCCATTTTTTCCAGTCTTTTTCAGACTCTGGAGTTAATAGGTTTTCTTCCTTAAACCCTTTCGATAAGGCAAATTGAAGGGCGCCTTCTCCAGTTAGCATCACATGGGGGGTGTCTTCCATTACTTTTCTGGCTACCGAAATAGGGTGTTTTATACCTTGTAGGAAGGCTACCGAACCACAATTGCTATTATGGTCCATAATGCAGGCATCTAAAGTGACCTTGCCTTCTCTATCCGGTAAACCGCCATAACCTACACTACGTTCTTTGGGGTCGCCTTCGGGAATCCTAACGCCCGCTTCTACTGCATCAATACCTGTGCCTCCTTCATTTAGGGTTTTCCAGGCGGCTTCATTTGCCGGGAAACCGTGTTTCCATGTTGAAATGATTAATGGTTTGTTGGGTGTGCTATTTGTAGTTGATGCGACTGCATTTTGCTCTTCTTTGGTTACTTCTTTACAGCTAAAAACCGTACTAACGCCAATGGTTCCTAAAGCTGTTTTCTTTATAAAATCCCTTCTGTTTGCCATAATCTTATTGATATATTTTTGATGAAATACTTTTATTTTGATTTATATCTGTTTTTGGGGCATTGCCCATAGTAAAGGTTAATGTGCCGCCCTCCATAATCTCTTGATGGGTAATGTAATTCCTGTTTATTGGTTCGCCGTTTAAACGAATAGATTGAATGTATTTGTTGTCTGCTGAATTATTAATGGTTTCAATGGTAAAGTGTTTGCCATGTTCTAAATTAATGGTGGCCTTATCAAATAGAGGCGACCCAAAACTATAGACACCTTGCGCCGGATTGACAGGGTAAAACCCTAAGGCGCTAAAGATGTACCAAGACGACATCTGGCCACAATCTTCATTGCCACAGTGCCCGTTAGGTTCATTTTTGTACTGGGTTTCTAAAATTTCCCTAATAACTTTTTGTGTTTTGTATGGCTTGTCGATATAATTGTATAGATATCCAACATGATGGCTAGGCTCATTTCCGTGGGCATATTGCCCTATCATACCTGTACTAAAAAGCGGAAGTTTATCTTCGGGTGTAGGGGCATAGGTAAACATGGAATCCAATTTTTGTTCAAAGCGTTCTTTGCCGCCAACTGCTTTTATTAACCCTTCTACATTTTGGGGGACATTCCATACATAATGCCAGGCATTGCTTTCACAGAAATAAGGCGTATACTCTTTTGGGATAAATTGTTCCACAAAGGTTCCATCTAAATGCTTGGGACGCATAAAGGAGCTTTGTTGGTCGAATACATTTCTCCAGTTTTCCGAGCGTGTTAAAAAATAGTCGTAATCGTCCTCTTTTCCTAAAGCCTTAGCGAATTGTGCAATACACCAATCGTCGTAAGCATATTCCAATGTTTTGGATACGGACCAATTTTCATGCTGTTCGTCAATGGGAACATAGCCAAGTTGCTTGTATTGGTCTATTTGCCTAGAGTCGTCCATGGCGCTCGCATTACAGGCTTTAAAAGCTAATTCGTAATTAAAGTCAATGCCTTTAAAATATGCATCTACAATAACAGGAACGGCATGGTAGCCAATCATCATATTGGTTTCGTTGCCTTGCATGGACCATACCGGTAAGAGTCCAGTTTCGTTATAATGCGCCAACATGGATTTTATCATGTCTGATACTTTATTAGGGTGCACGATGGTGTACAGCGGATGGGCAGCGCGATAGGTGTCCCAAAGAGAAAAGGTATCGTATCTGTTGAAACCATTAGCATTCATAATGGTATCGTTAGCGCCTTTGTAGTTGCCGTTATGGTCACTTAACAGCGTAGGAGCTAACATGGCTTGGTAGAGCATGGTATAGAAAATAGACTTCTTATTAGTGTCAGCCGTTTCAATCTTGATTTTTTGGAGTTGTTGTTCCCAAATGCTATCGGCTTGCTGTTTATAGGTTTCAAAATTGAAATGTGGAGCTTCAATGCTCAATGATTTTCTTGCGCCTTCTATATTGGCAGTCGATAATCCAGTTTTTAAGATGATAGTTTCCCCTTCCAAAGTATGATAACTTAAGATGATTTTAGTGTTTTTTCCTTTAACGGAATTACTTGAAACCAAGGTGTCATTTTTAAAAATCTGATAGGTATCGAATGGTTTTGATACTTGTATTTGAAAATAAGCCCGTTGGTCTTTTGCCCAGCCTGTAGATTTTCTATACCCTTCAATGGTGGTATTATTAACCACTTTCAAGTAGGTGTCGGTAGGGGCATCCCAATTAAGGGCGTATCCTAAATCGATATGGATTTGTGATAAGGAATCTTTAGGGAAGGTGTATTTATGGATGCCTGTTCTGGCTGTGGCCGTAAGTTCAGCTTTAATATTATAATCCAAAAGCGTTACACCATAATACCCTGGTGATGCTTCTTCTTTATCATGTGAAAAGGATGAAAAAGGTTTAAAGTTATTGTCCTTAATGCGTTTAGAGAAACGGCTGTTGGTAGGCATTACTAAGATGTCGTACAAATCGCCTGCACCCGTTCCTGTTAAGTGGGTATGCGAAAACCCGGAAATAATGGAATCTTGGTAAAAATAGCCAGCAATCCTATCCCAACCGGGAATACCTATATCTGGGCTTAACTGTACCATGCCAAACGGAACGGTTGCCCCTGGGTAGGTGTTTCCAGGGCCATCGGTGCCTATAAAAGGGTTTACAAATGCCGTAAGTTTTTCGTTAGTTTCATTTGCTTGTTGGGTACAGCCAAAAAGTTGTACTAGGCAAAGTATTATAATGAAACTGTGTTTGTGCATTATTAGATGTTTTTAATCAGTATTATTGGCCCTCAATAACATATATGTTGTCATTACGAGGAAGTGAGGCACGAACGACGTGGTAATCCGTTTAATATTTAGCGCTATAATCCAACAGGCTGCCACACGCACTACGTTTCTCACCTAAGCAATGTTTCCTTTACCTCCTTTATGGCATTTAAATAGTCATCTGTTAGTCCATTGCCATCAAAGAAAGTGGCACCTTTGGCACCATTATCTTTAGCTTGCAAAATGGCTTGTTTTAATTCATCGCCCGATTGAAATGGCGGTAAATAAATACCTGTGTTTATTCCAATATTTTCAGATTCCACATCGCTTACGCCTTGTTTAGTGGCATAGCCAATCCAATCTATTTCTTCATTATAAAAACTATGATAAATCATGGGGTAAACTTCATCTATATCCCATTTGTCCCAACGTTGGCGCACCATATGGTCTGCCATTTCGGGATAAGGGAAAACCGCGGCCGTTAACTTTTTATTGTTTTTGTGAACAATCTTATAGGCGTCATCTACCAAGGCTTTAATAGCGTTCAAACGGAAGTTTTTCCACTCCATATCTATAGCTGTGTTTTTGCTTTCTCTTGGGTTTTTATGATGGATTTTTTCAAATTCGCTCACACAAACATCACAATAGCAAAAGTCGTATTCTGGCAGTTCTTCGTCTTGAACCAGATTGTATTTTGGTAATAAGCCTATGGGTAAAAAGATATCTGGGAAACGAATATAATCTAAGTGTACACTTTCAATACCATTTACTTTGGCCAAACCTTCCACTAGGCCTAGAATATGATTGCGAGACTCTTCCCTTGTAGGACACAGCCATTGGTAATAACCAACATAAGGACGGGTATCGTGGCAAGATTTGCCATCACGGCTCACTTGATACCATTCTGGGTGTTTTAAAGCTACCGTATCACCAGGGCGGTTAACGGCCATAATCCATGCGTGTACTTTTAGTCCTTCTGCTTTTGCTATGGGAACTAAACGTTCTAACTCTTTGGGGTCTGTGCCTGTATTGATTAAAACTTCATCGAGGCCTCCTGCTTTATAGCGTTTAAACTCTTTGGCGTAATCTTCATTGGATTTGTTTTTATTGGATGTTATCCAAGTGCCAAATTTAAATGAAGGGTTGGTATTGTTTTCAGTAGTATGATCATTGTTAGCAATATGGTCATGCTTTTTTTCATTTTGATGACATGCTATAAGATTAAATAGCAATACAAACGATAGAAATAAACGTATGGCTCTCATGTCTTAGTGTTTTAAGGTGATGGTTGTATTTTTATACTGTTATAAAGTGTGTTTAGTAATTCTTGATCTTTATCCAGACTATATTCCCAAAACATAGCACCTCCCAAACCATTTTGTTTGATATAGTCTGCTTTTAATTGAATGTCTTTAGGGGTTTCCCAAGAAACAAAAATACTGTCGGTGGCATTCCATAGGTAGGATGCTTTAGCCGAACTATCGTATCCCTTTTTATAATTTCCAGATGCCATCCTTTTTAGAATATCCCAATAGGGGACAATAACTCCTGTAGACATGGCCGTTTGGTACAATCCGTCGTTTCCTAAAGTGACCTTTTCCCATAATCTGCCATAGAAGGGAATGCCCATAACCAATTTTTTAGCTGGAACACCTGCTTTAATGTGCCTATTTATAGCTTCCTGTCCACTGTTTCCTGTAAATTTTTCTTTATCTGAAGGGAATAGGTTGGCATGATGTCCTGTTTGGTAGTGCCAGCCATGGTAAAAATCGTAGCACATAACATTGATGAAATTTAAGTAGATTTGGGCTTTGCCTAAATCGGTGTGGTCAATATAAGCTTGGTCTGCGCCAGTGGCAATGGTTAATAGGTAATGTTTGTTATCGCTATCCCCGGCTTTATCCAAAGCCTTACGTATTTCGGCAAGCAATAAGGTGAAGTTTTCTTTATCTGAAGGCCTAAATGCATTGTCCTCGCCACGTTGCCCAGGATATTCCCAATCTAGGTCCACACCATCAAAACCATGTTTTTTCATAAGCTGAACACAACTTACAGCAAATTGCTCCCTGGCTTTTGGATAGGCAGCAACATGCGAAAAATTGTTGGACCAGACCCATCCGCCTATGGAGTACAAAACTTTAAGATTAGGATTGTTCTTTTTGTGTGCTACTAATTTTGAAATTTTAAGAGAATCGGTGTCTAATTCAAACTTTGGCTTTCCATCAACAATATTGGCAAAAGCGTAATTGATATGGGTTAGTTTGGAAGCGTCAACTAGAGCTGGGTCAAAATCTTCGTATCCTGCTACATAGCCTATTATTTTTAAATCTTTTACTTGGTTGTCGAGACTTTGGGTTTCTTTTTGTTGTGAACATCCAACGCAGGCCAATAGTAAAACACTACTTAATAAGATTAAATGTATTGATGTAGCAGCAAACTTCATTTAAATATATTTATAGGTTACTTCTTTTTATAAAAAAACTGACCATCTTCTTTTATAGATAATATGTTCTTTGTGAATGGGCTTTCTACGGAAATCGTCCAACCTAGACTGTGGTTTTCTAAAACCGGTTGTAATGCGACGCCATCAACAACCATTTTAAAATTCAAATCGCTAACCGATGAGGCACTATGTTGGTTTTTGCTATAATAAGCTTTATTGGCACGAAAGAGTTCATAGAGTTTCCATTTTATCTTTTCATCTTGAGGGATGTTAAACGTCACATCGCTGCCTACCGCTTCAGAAGTAAAATACACATAGCCCCAATTTTCTGGTAGGTGCATATTAATAACACCCGTTGGAGACCAAACCCAGTTGTATTCTGGTAAATGTTTACCGTTTTTATCTTTTTTTCGAGAATACTTGCCGTTTGTAATATCGTGTTCCCAATTTACCCGTGAAAAGTTAACTCTATAAAATCGGTCTCTGGGTACATTGTCCTGTCTGTAAGCTGTCCGCAAATCCTTAAACGGTATGGCGATTTCTAAGGTCCAGCTATTGTCGGTATCGTTGGGATTGTTTAAAGTACCATCAATATGAATAGCCGATTTTAGCCCTGTATAATTCCAATCATTTAAGACTACATTGTTACGTTCTCTGTACGGTTTATTAATAAATAAGTCCCAAGCCGTATTTAAAGCATTAATCTCTAACTCATAATAATTATGGGTGTCACCATCGGGGTCTATAAATACTTCAAAATCGTTATTGTAGAAAATAACCGCATCGCGTTCCTTTATATCTGCCCATACATGAGGTTCTTCAATTTTAGCCAAAATGTAATAATAATTGTCGTCCCAAAGCATCTTTATACGAGTTCGGTATTTGGGTATTTTATCGCCTTCTATATCTATAAAATCGTTTGTCCATTTGGCTTTTTGCCAATCATTTTCATCAGCTTTCCCATCAATGGTTATGGTTTCAGATGTTTTATGTGCTACATAGGTTTGAGGAACAATGCCTTCGCTGCTTTGAGCATAACTTATGTGGCAAAGCATGGATAAAAATAATATGATGGTATATTTATTCATAATATTGTAAATCATCTCGACTGCATTTCAACTTGGCTTGATGTAACAAGCCATAATTCATTATAAACTATTCTCTTTTGTGAACTGTACTACCTCACTCAATTTACCAAACGCTAGAGCTACTACAGTATCAGCAGCACCATAGTATACGGCCAACTTATCTTCTTCAGTATCGTGTAATGCAGCACAAGGAAATACCACATTGGGGACATCGCCTTGCATCTCATAATCAACTGCAGGCCCTAATATATAGGGTTGTGTACGGTATTTAACTTTATCAGGTTCGTTTTCATCCAGCAATGCTGCTCCCATAGCATAACGGAACCCGTTACAGGTGGTGATTACTCCATGGTATATCATAAGCCAACCCTCGTTGGTTAGGATGGGAATAGGCCCAGCGCCAATTTTTGTGCATTGCCAGGCACTATCCTCAAATGGTGTAGCTTTCATAACACAACGGTGTTCGCCCCAATATTTCATGTCGGGACTGTAGCTAATGTAAATATCACCAAATGGAGTATGGCCATTATCGCTAGGGCGACTTAACATGGCATACTTTCCGTTGATTTTCTTTGGGAACAATACCCCGTTCCTGTTAAACGGTAAAAAGGCATTTTCACACTGGAAAAATTCTTTAAAATCGAAGGTGTAAGCAATGCCTATTGTAGGGCCATGGTACCCATTACACCAAGTAATCCAATAGCGGTCTTCTATAAATACCACACGAGGGTCATATTTGTAATCGGAATCAATCATAGTGGTGTTTCCTGCTTGCATTACAATAGGCTCATGGTTAATGTCCCAGTTGATACCGTCTTTACTAAAGCCCGCAAAAATATTCATCTGCACGGCTTTGTTATCGCATCGAAACACACCGGCATAGCCATCTTTAAATGGAACAACAGCACTGTTAAATATACTGTTTGAGGTAGGTATGGCATACCTGTCTATTATTGGGTTGGCGTCGTATCGCCACATTACATCTTGACAACCAGAAGGTCGGTCCTGCCAAGGAAAAGGCCTATTTTGCATGTGTTAATTTTTATACTGTTTTACTTTGTCTAACCAGGTGAACTTTAAAATTAAGGAAGTTATGGCAAATACCAAAAGTGCCCATAAGGCTTTTGGGTAGTCCCTTACCATAAAATATATTGGCAATAGTATCATACTGGACTGCCATACTATACCAATTATACAATTAAGCATATCGCTTATAAAGTCGTTATTCTTGCTTATTGAGCTATCTTCGTTTTTAAGTGCTTTATATACTGGGTTCCACCATCCCCAAGGCCTTACATTGGCATAAAAGCTTTTTAAAGTATCCATGTTGGTCGCAGGGGTTAACCAGGTTCCCAAAAATGAGCCTAAAAGAGACACGAAAAAGATGATAGGGAATATGTAAATGGCAGGGATTTGTGCTAAATCGTATAGCCAAGAACCTACCTCGAAATGAGCCTTGTTTTGATCTAATAAAAATTGAAGCGTGGCAATGATCAAGCCGCCAAGCATACCCCAAAAATAGCCCCAGCCATTAAAACGCCACCAAATCCATTTTAAAAAGTTGGCTGCCACATAACCGCCGTATAACGCACTGGTAATCCATAAGGTCAAGGAATTGATGGATTCTGCAAAAAATCCCATGATAACACCAACAATTACAATGGCAAAGGAAGCTAAATGACTTGCCTTTACATAGTGTTTTGGTGATGCTTCTGGCTTAAAATATTTTTTATAAATGTCATTAACAATATAGGCCGGTCCTGAATTAACAAAAGCTGAAAAAGTACTCATGAATGCAGCTAGCAACCCTGCTAACAATAACCCTTTAATACCTACCGGAACATGGAAATTAATGACTTTAGGAAGAATGATTTCCAAATCGTTCGAACTTATACTTTCCAAAGCACTCATTTCTGGTGTTAAAAACACCAAGCCTATCACTACAATACCACCTATTAACAAATAACGCGGAATGAACAGAATAAGGTTGGTAAAACCACTCATATATGCCGCTTCCTTTACCGAGCGTGTTGATAATATACGCTGCATATCGTAGCTAGGTGTAGGCCCTGCTATACTGGCAAAAAAACCTTTAAATAACGACATGCCGATAAATGCCCCAAACATTTTATAGCCTTGGGAGTCTATTAGGTCGTTAAAGGCTTGTAATTTGCCACTCCAAAAGCCTTCCAGTTCGCTGCCAAATAAAATAGAATTCCATTCTGCTGGGATAATGGCTTCAATTTGCGCATCGCTAATGGTTACAAAAGCATAAATGGTAACCAATATACCAGCTAAAACCATGATGCCGTATTGTAGCACTTCGGTGGCAACTACCGAAAACATCCCTCCCTTTATAGTGTAGATGGTGGTTAGGAATATAATAATGAGAGCATAGCTTTGTTCTGAGGTTAGCCAGATACTATCTCCCATTGCCAGTGTGAGGTCCCACGGTAAGATAATGGTCATGAATTTACCAACACCTTCAAAAAAGTAAGCAATAAATCCTATGGATGCCATGATGGCAAAAATAGCTACAATAAGATGTGAAGCCCTGCCAGATTTGTCGTCGCCAAAGCGAGTTAGGATCCATTCGGAACCCGTCATGATATTAGATCGGCGAATCCAGGCGGCTAAGAAAACCATAATGAAGATTTGGTTCCAAATGGGCCAAATCCACATAAACATAAAACTTTTGGCACCATAAAGAAAAAGGATGCCTACCATCCATGCTGTTCCCGAAACATCAAACATGCCAGAACCATTACTTAAGCCCAAATAATACCATTTTATGCTGTTTCCTCCTAGAAAGTAGGAGTCTAAGCCCTTAGAAGCTTTTTTTGAAATCCAAATCCCTACACCCAAAGTAAGGATAATATAAATGGCTATTATGGTAACGTCTATAATGTTCATGCTTGGTAGGTTCGTTTAATCTTTATCAATCTTTTTTCAATCTCCCTTCAATCTATAACCCCCAATTTTCATTAGGCTGTTCTCCCATAACAAAATGCAATGTTCCGCCTTCAATAATTTGTTTGTGTGAAATGAAAGTTTGGTTAAAAGGGGCTCCGTTTAAAGTTGCCGATTGGATGTATTTATTTTTATTTGAAACATTTTCGGCTTCAACAGTAAAGGTTTTACCATTAGTGATATTAATACTGGCTTTTTCAAAAATAGGGCTTCCAATTTCGTAAGTAGTCGAAGCTGGATTCATAGGGTAAAGTCCAATGGAACTTAAAACATACCACGCACTCATTTGTCCGCAATCCTCATTACCACTTAATCCATTAGGTGTTGTATTGTATTGGGTATCCATAATATGTCTGGTCCAATATTGTGTACGCCAAGGTTTGTTGGCCTTATTGAACATATAGGCAATATGATGGCTAGGTTCGTTGCCGTGAGCGTATTGCCCAATAAGCCCGGAAATATCTGCAGAAATGTTGTCGCCAGTTATTTCTGAACTTTCGGTAAAGAGTTGTTCCAATCGGTTTGTAAATATCTCGTTGCCACCGTGCAATTGGGCTAGATCTTTAACGGCATGAGGTGCAAACCAACTGTGTTGCCAAGCGTTGCCTTCAGTGTAATCGGTATGTTCACGATGGTTAGAATGTTTAGGATCGAAAGGTTCATGCCATGATTTACCATCAACAGATTTGCCTCTCATAAAACCAGTCTCGCTGTCCAATAAGTGTTGGTAGGCTTTGGAGCGATTCAAAAAGAATTCATAATCCTCATTTTTACCTAAGGCCTTTGCCATTTGGGCAACACACCAATCGTCGTAAGCAAATTCTAAGGTAATGGTAACCGACTCATCTAATAGTGTATAAGGAATGTATCCGTATTTTTTGTAGTGTTTCAAACCACGTTCGTCTTGCATCATAGTGGTTTTCATGGCTTCGTAGGCTTTTTCAGCATCGAAACCGGTGATGCCTTTAAGATAAGCTTCAGCTATTACTGGAATGGAGTGGTAGCCTGTCATGGTATTGGTCTCATTGGCATAGAGTGTCCAAACGGGAAGGATATTTCTGGTTTCATAATAAGCCAACATGGAGTTGATAATATCTGAAACCTTATTTGGAGCGGTTAAGGTTAGTAATGGGTGCTCTGCTCTAAAGGTGTCCCATAAGGATAATGTTGAGTAAGCGGTATAGCCATTGGCTGTAACAATACTATCGTTTTCTTTTCTAAACTGTCCGTTTTTGTCACTAAAGGTTACTGGAGCGACTTGGGCATGGTACAAGGCAGTGTAAAATATGGTCTTTAGTGAATCTACAGGCGTTTCAACCGTGATTTTTGATAAGGCAGCTTCCCAATCGGCCTCAGCCTGGTCTTTAACTGTGTTAAACTCAAAGCCATCGTCGTCCATATTATCTTTGGCATTGGCAATGCTCACCGAAGACAAAGACACTTTAGCCAGTAATTCGTTATTGTCCTGGCTGTTAAAGAATAACTGGGCCGATGTTTTTTCTCCTTCTGAAGTATTATGTTCAGTTGTTTCATTTGCACTAAAAATATGATGCTTACTTATGGGTTTTGAGAACTTAGCCACAAAAAATACTTTTTGATTTCTAGCCCAGCCTTTACTAAAGCGGTAACCACTTATAGTGTATTCATCTTCAATGGTAATCCCCGTTTGAAGCGCCTTATCCCAATTAATGGCAAAGCCTAAATCGATGACTACAGATTGCGTGTCGTTGGGCTTGAACGTATATTTGTGGTAAGCCGTGCGTTTGTTGGTCGTTAGTTCCGCATTGACATTATGGTCTTGTAAAAAGACTTGATAATATCCAGGAGAAGCTGTTTCGTTGTCATGACTGTACTTTGATTTATAAGGTAACGAATCTCTAGAAGTAGTTGTTGTGGATAAATTGACTTCTTTGTTTATGGGCATGAATAGTATGTCGGCTAAATCACCTATGCCTGTGCCACTCAAAGCTAAATGGCTAAAGCCAACAGCAATGGAGTCTGAATAATGATAGCCAGAACACCAATCCCATTCACTAATGCCGTTAATAGGAGTAACTTGTAGCATGCCAAAAGGAACCGTCGCTCCAGGGTAAGTATGTCCATGCCCACCTGTGCCTATAAATGGGTCGACATAAGTAATGTTGCTCTTTTTTGTTATTGCTTCTTCCGAAGATTCTTGTGCTTTTTTGCATGAAATCAATGCTAAAAAAGCTAATGCTGTTATAAAGTACTTTTTAATCATGATACTAATATCTTTATTTTAACTTTTACAGGTAACTATTTTAGACTAATAACGGCATATCAAAGGCAAACAACGAGATTATTAACCCATAGGTGTTTTTGGTGTTTTATAATTGCCTATGTATAGCAATGCTACGTATTTGAGCCAACTGGTAAACTTATTTTTATATCCTTAAACTTACTAATAAAATTAAAACCCATGCAGGTACTATTTTTGCTCTCTATTGCTTAAATAATAGGTATGTATGTGAACAATGTATTGAAAACCAACGGCCCCTAAAAAACGCCTGCCCAATTAATGGAATTTTTCTTTCTGTTCTTGTAACTTTTCAGGTGTTAGTTAGTCTATCTATAAACGACAAAACCAAAATCAGTACCTTTGTTATATAAAAGCATCAACATAATGGATATTAACGATAATATCGAATCCCCATTAAGATTAAAAATAAGCTTTAATAAGCTTCTAAAGCAATATGAAGCTTTGTCTCAAGATGAAGATGGATTGGTTGCGACCAAAGCTCAGGAGATTTTAAAAATAGCTAATGCTTTTCCAGAATTACGCGAAGGGTTTAGCGATGTTACTTTGCTTAAAACCAGGGAAAAGGAAATTCAAACTATACTTAGGGACACATTTAGTCCTATTTTAACAAAAAATGAAATTAAAACGGCTTCAGTACCATTTCATGATTTGGTTTTTAATGCGTCTGAGCGATTTAAGGATATCATTAAAACTGCGGGTGATGATTTTAAATTGCATATAAAAAATATGCCTCAAGACGATATTTATATTATCGCTTGTACAATCATTCTAAAATTTTGTTATGGTTATGACTTAAATTTTAAAAGACCGTTTTATTATGAAATACCAGATGCTAAAGGCGTAACACGGTTCTATAAAATAATGTATAATGCCGATTTCTGTGAGATCGTGCCCACAGAAACCGCTCCGGAGATTACGCGCAAAGATTTTGAGGAGTTACTCGATAATTTTGAAGATATCGACCTGTGGAGATCAAAATTCCCGCCTAACAGTTATGTGTTTAAAGGCTTCGTGATTTCGAATATGTTCGATGTTACAGACGATCAGTCCATTTCCAATATTAAGTCAAATCTCATTGAGAAAGGAAAGCATCGGGATGATGATTATGATGAAGGGTTTCAACAAATCTTTAATTCCTTGTTTGGCGTCAATAACCTAAGGGTCGGATTTTCGGCTTACAATGCAGAGAAAGAAACTTTTGAGCATGTATATGGTGCTGGAATAACCAGTTTTTTGTTGCATGGCCTTGAGGATGCTAGGTGTTGTGATACCTTATGTGATTGGTCCTATAATAGGTTAATGAAGGAGAATAAGTATTTTTCCATTTCTAATGTAGATAAGATGTTGGCCATTGCGGGTCAACAGGCGCCCCATCTTAAAATTTTGCACGACCAGGGCATTCAAAGTGTTATTTTTGCACCCATAGCTAATGAGAATGGTCTAATGGGTGTTATGGAAATTGTTTCTGATACACCTGAAGTGCTTAATAGTGTTAATGCCAATAAGTTGGTCGATGTTATGCCCTTTATTG
Organism: Aestuariivivens insulae; assembly: GCF_022662195.1. GTDB lineage: Bacteria > Bacteroidota > Bacteroidia > Flavobacteriales > Flavobacteriaceae > Aestuariivivens > Aestuariivivens insulae. The sequence continues at coordinate 272,459 of NZ_JAKMCS010000001.1, forward strand.
TATCGGCGGTAGAGCGCTCCAAAAAAGAGGAAGAAAATTTAATTGAAGCCGTTATCCAGCAGGAATGTACATCCATTCACCCAAGTGTGTACTGGCGATTCGAAAAGGAAGCAAAGAATTTTATTAATTCCGAATATAAAGGAGAACCTGCTTCATTTAGTAAGATAGCTTTTGAAGATGTGTATCCGTTGTATGGTCAGATTGATATTAAGGGGTCTTCAGAAGCCAGAAATCTCGCTACAAAAAAAGATTTAACACTACAGTTAAATGCGGTTAAGTCCATTTTGGAACAGGCCATGCGTCTGGAAGATTTACCCATTTACGAGCAATTTATTTTTCAGATAAACACTTATCTGGAAGGTCTTGATAAACATTTTCAAGTAGATAGTGAACAGCAAATATCTGAGTTTTTTAGGCAGGATATAGAATCGGTGCTCAAGCACCTGTATGTAAAAGCGGAATTAAAATTGGCCATAGATGCGTATTTTGAAAGTATTGACACCAAGATTAATTTAGTATATAAACACCGAAAAGATTACGACGATAGCATCGCGCTAATCAATAAGGAAATGGCGTCCCTTTTAGATAAAAAGCAGATAAAGGCCCAAGCTATGTATCCGCATTATTTTGAGCGTTTTAAAACCGATGGGGTAGAACACAATATGTATATTGGGGAATCCATAACGCAGGAGGATAGTTTTAATCCTGTTTATCTCTATAACTTAAGGCTATGGCAATTACAGGTTATGTGTGAAATGGAAAATGCTTACTATCAAATGCAGGATAATTTTCCCGTACCACTAGATGTGGCGTCCATGATCCTGGTCTTTAATCAGCCCTTATCCATTAGTTTTAGAATGGACGAAAAGCAATTTGATGTAGATGGGACTTACAATGCACGGTATGAGATCGTGAAAAAGAGAGTAGATAAGGCCTATATAAAAGGGACCAAAAAACGTATTACCGAAAAAGGAAAAATAACCATTGTGTATTCCCAAAAGCAAGACGAACGGGAGTATTTGAGGTATATAAAATTCTTGCAATCGAAACATTATGTAGATACAGATGTTGAGATAGTGGAATTAGAAGACCTACAGGCTGTAACTGGCCTTAAAGCCATACGGGTAAGTGTTCTGTATCATAAGAATGAAGAAGACAAAGCGTTTTACACCTACAACGACCTGATGAAGGAACTTAAGTCTTAAGTTGTATTAACGCCCCGAAAATTGAAAGGCAATGGTAAACGCCAAGACACTTACAATAATGCCAATCATGAACACGGTATAGGTAATACGCAGAATACGATATTTTCGGTTTAAAACCAATCCAAGAAAGTATAGGTCTTTTTTCATGGAGGAGTAAAGGTAATCGCGATCTTGCATCATTTCTCCCATGGCCCATTCAAAATCGTTAAGTTGCATTTTGTGAAAATTTCCAAAGAATAACAAGTTAACCTTTTTATTGGCAACGTCCTCTTTGGTGAATTTTCCACTGGTTACATTGGGACGTGTAGCCAATACCGATAAGATCATGGAGGTTACGGTAAACAGAACAAAAATAGCTGTTGGATAGATTAGGTGAATATTGGAAGGGTTATCCAACTTAGGTATTAAATTGGCAAGCACTAAAGACACGATAATGGCATTAACCGATAGTAAGATGTTGGCTTTGGTGTCTGCAATGTTACTTAACGTAATGTGGTTTTTTAAGGTGACTCTAAACATGGTTTCTATACCGCGTTCTGGTAGCTCCTTCTTATCTTTTTTTAAGGCTAATGTTTCTTTTTTATGCTTAAGTTTTACACGGTTATCCTTTAGCTTTTTTTGTGCTTTTAGCAATTGCGATAGGTTTCTGCCTTTACCTTTGTCCCAATTGGCCGAAGCTGCATCAGAATAAAACCGATGGTGTATGGATAGGAAATCAATATTTTCTTTAAGCCATGCTTCCTCAGTTAAGGTTTTGTCACAAGTTAGCTCCCATTCCTTGCGTAGTAATTCCGAAACCATGGCGTAGTTTTTACTTCCTATATGGGCGCAATCGGCATCGCGAATAATTTTTTCAAGAAGATGCTTTGGCTCATAATCTTTACGGGTGGCTAAAATTAAGCGCTTAATGATCTCTATATCGTCTTCTGTGCAATCGTGCTCTTTTAAAAAAGAAACCGCTATTTTGGCACTTTCTTCTTCATGCTTTTCAAAGCCCTTAATATATCCCGTATCGTGAAACCAAGTTGCAATTAAAAGTAGGGCTTTGTCACGATCATTAAGGTTAGATAAATCGGCAAGCATCTTAGCCTTTTCAACAACACGCTGTGTGTGGGCAAGGTTATGGTATACATATGTATTATCGAGTTCTTCGTTTAAGAGTCGGGTGGTGAATTTTTCGGCTTCAGGAATAAGATGATCCATAACAACACAGCTATTTTTTGGTAAACTATTTTAGGATTAAAAACAAGGCATTTACAAAAGACATATTTTGATTTCGTAATAAACCTTGAAGTATTTAAATCTCGATTATCAAGTAAAAATACTAAACTTTAATTAATGTAAGTTCATTAGTAAGACAGTACTTTAAATTGTTTCTTTGGTTTTATGACAAATAACACCATGTAAGGCAGTCTGTGCCATTTCGACTATCTTTGTCTTAAAAAAGTGGTGTTACTAACAAAAAGAAAGGAATTAAAAGTATGTTAACCTGGAAAGATGTTATCAATTTTTCTGTAAACGGAAACCCCAAACCAGACAGGCGCATCGTAAAAAGTGAAGCCGAGTGGGAAGCGCAGCTTACGCCCGAACAATATAGGATTACAAGACTAAAAGGCACCGAACGCGCACATAGTGGGGCGCTTTGTGCCACCTATGATGAGGGGAAATACAATTGTGTGTGCTGCAACAGTCAGTTGTTCGACTCTACCATCAAATTTAGTTCAGGAACCGGTTGGCCCAGTTTCACACAGCCCATTAAAGAAAACGCCATAAAGTACGAGAAAGACACCTCTTATGGAATGGTGCGGGTTGAGGTGCTATGTAATGTTTGCGATGCCCATTTGGGACATGTATTCCCCGACGGGCCCGAACCAAGTGGGTTGCGATATTGTGTTAATTCTGAATCTATACAATTAGAAAGAGAGGAGAAATAATTAAGGTTTGGAATGACGTGTTTTTGATATGCTTTGGAAGTTGGAAGCTGGAAGTTGGTGACTTGATGTTGGAAGCTTGAAGACGGAAGTTGGAAGCTTGAAGCTTGAAGCTGGAAGTTAGAAGCTGGAAGCTCGAAGTTAGAGGTTAGAGGTTTGGGATGAAAAGTTAAAAGGCATAATCATGTGCTGTGTTCATTCAGAAGGAGGTGGTAGCCGACTGAAGAATCTGTTTCCTTAAGAAGATCTATTGCTTGCCGTATACGCTTTGAATGATAATGAGTGTTGGGAGTTTAAAGATTTAAGTTGGAAACAGTTGCTTAAAACAATAAGAAATAATCAATGGTAAATAAAAATTTAGAATTAGCTACAGTAGGCGGTGGGTGCTTTTGGTGTACCGAAGCCGTATTTCGGGAAGTTAAGGGCGTTGAAAAAGTGGTTTCGGGGTATTCTGGAGGTAGCGTGCCAGGACATCCAACTTATAGAGAGGTCTGCTCGGGGTTGACCGGACATGCCGAAGTGGTACAGATAACCTTTAACCCTAAGGTAATCTCTTATAAAGCCATATTATCCATTTTCATGACAACACACGATCCTACTACACTAAATCGTCAGGGAGCCGATCGAGGTACGCAATACCGGTCGGTGATTTTTTATCACGATGAAGAACAGAAGCAGGTTGCCGAAAGCGTTGTGAAAGATATGGCAACCTATTATGATGACCCTATCGTGACAGAGGTTGCTCCTTTAGATGTGTTTTACGAAGCCGAAGATTATCATCAGGACTATTATGAAAACAACCAAACGCAAAGCTATTGTAGTTTTGTAATTACGCCCAAGCTTGCCAAGTTCAGGCAAAAGCATGCCGATAAATTAAAAGGATACTAACAAAAGGGATCGACAATGAGGGAGAAAGTGGCATTAGGTGGCGGTTGTCACTGGTGTACCGAAGCCGTTTTTAAATCTTTAAAAGGCGTTGTAAACGTAAAGCAAGGTTATGTGTCATCTGTAGAAGACGATGCTTATTCCGAAGCTGTTATCGTGTATTTCGATCCTGGTAAGATTACTTTGGATATCCTTATTGAAATTCATTTATACACCCATAAAAGTGCAAGTAACCATACCATGCGAACTAAATACCGATCGGCTGTGTATGCATTCTCTAAAGATCAGGCAGACGCATCAAAAGCGATTATAAATAGGTTGCAATCTCATTTTGAAAAGCCTTTGGTTACAAAAGTATATGGATTTAAAAACTTTCAGTCTTCGCGTGAATCCCTTTTGGATTATTATTATAAGAATCCTTCCAAACCGTTTTGTAAAATGTATATCCATCCAAAATTAAAGCTATTACAGGATCAGTTTTCCAAATACATCGCAAAAGAAGTGGTTTCTAAATAATGATTTCAAGATGAAGCCGAATAAAGTAGCGTGTGAATAATAGATATGCTTCTATATTGTATTTTATTTAGCCATTATTCCTGTTAATGCAAATAAACATTATCTTTATGTTAGCTAATTAACCAACTAAATGAAACATCCAAGATTAATCTTTAATCTTACAGCAGAATTATTATTTAGCATGTTACGTACCTGTGCTGAGCCGAGTCGAAGTATGTCCATTGGAATGCAAAAAAACAAACGTATGAAGGCTTTTCGGTATAAAGTGGTATTGCTAGTAGTTATGCTTTTGCAGGCATGCGCTACCTATAAGCCGCAATATAAAACCAATGCTGAGGTCTCTGGAAGTATTTCGGAAAAAGAGATTGTGCATTCTTTTTATTTGATAGGCGATGCTGGAAATTCTCCATTAGGAACCGAGTCGGAGGCACTTAAAGTTTTTAAGGAAGCTTTAAAGCAAGCGCCAAAGCACAGTACCGCTATTTTTTTGGGAGATAATGTCTATCCTAAAGGAGTGCCTAAAAAGGATGACGAATCACGAGCGTTTGCAGAACATCAGCTTGATGCGCAAACCAACGCCGTTAAAGATTTTAAGGGAGAAACCATTTTTATTCCGGGGAATCACGATTGGTATAGCAATGGTCTTAAAGGCTTAAAAAGACAGGAGCGTTATGTAGAGGATAAACTTGGTAAGAATACCTTTTTACCTGAGGATGGTTGCCCGATGGAAAAGGTGAATATTTCAGAAACCTGTGTCTTATTAATAGTAGATTCTGAATGGTACTTAACAGATTGGGACAAGCACCCTACCATGAACGATGATTGTGAGATTAAGACCCGAACCAAGTTTTTTGATGAGTTTGAAAGCGAAATAAAAAAAGCAAGGGGCAAGACCGTCATTGTGGCCATTCACCACCCCATGTTTACCAATGGGTCCCATGGCGGACAGTTTACCTTTGGTAGCCATATGTCGCCACTACCCGTATTGGGAACCCTAAAAAATGTGATCAGGAAAACAGGTGGAGTAACCACGGTGGACATTCAAAATAAATTGTATAATGAATTCAGAAAACGCATTATTACATTATCTCAGGAAAACGACAAGACTATTTTTGTTTCCGGTCACGACCACAATTTACAATATCTCGTTCAGGATAACCTACCGCAAATTATAAGTGGATCCGGTTCTAAAACCATGGGAACCCGTTTGGCCCACGGTGGCTATTTTTCATATGGAGCACCAGGCTATGCCCGATTGGACCTATTGTTGGACGGCTCGTCCTATGTGCGCTTTTTTACCACAGAATCTAATGTGTCCGTTTTTGAAATAGAGGTTATTCCAGCAGATAAAACAGAAAAACCAGTAGCCTATAAAAGTACATTTCCAACAGAGCAATCCGCGTCGGTTTATAACAAAGAAGAAACCACGAAAGGGAAACTCTTTACCATGTTTTGGGGAGAGCGCTATCGGGAAGAGTACAGTAGGCAGGTTTTGGCGCCAACAGTAGATATAGATACCTTGTTTGGAGGTTTGACCCCTGTTAGAAAAGGAGGAGGACATCAGTCCAAATCGTTGCGGTTACAAGACAAGCAGGGTAGGGAATATGTGATGCGAGCCTTACGGAAGGATGCCTTGCAATATTTGCAGGCCGTGGCTTTCACAGATCAATACATCGAGGGGCAGTTTAGCGATACCTATACCGAAAGTCTGTTGTTGGATATTTTTGCAGGTGCCCATCCCTATGCACCTTTTACAGTTGGCACTTTGGCCGATGCCGTTGGTGTGTACCATACCAACCCAGTGTTGTACTATGTGCCAAAACAAAAAGGGTTGGGTGTATTTAACAACGAGTTTGGAGATGGTTTGTATATGATTGAAGAGCGGGCAAGTTCAGGGCATGGCGATAAGTCAAGTTTTGGATTTTCCAATACTATAATAAGTACAGACGATCTTTTGAAAAAACTGCACAAAGACGAAGATTTTGTCCTGGATGAAGCGGCCTATATTCGTGCTAGGTTATTCGATATGCTTATTGGTGATTGGGACAGGCATGAAGATCAGTGGCGTTGGGCGGCTTTTAAAGAAAATGGAAAAACCATATACCGTCCTGTTCCACGTGATAGGGACCAGGCTTTTTCTGTTATGGCCGATGGTGCCTTGTTGGGGTTTCTAACCAGAATTGTGCCTGCACTACGTTTAATGCAAAGTTACGATGAAGAGATAAGGAGTGTGAAATGGTTCAATCTGGAACCTTATCCTTTGGATATGGCTTTAATTAACCGGTCGGACCGCCAAGTGTGGAACGATCAGGTAAAACATATTACTACACATTTAACAGATGCGGTTATCGATGAAGCCTTTAGATATTTTCCGAAAGAAGCAAATGCTGAAACGATTCGCCAGATTAAACAAAAATTAAGGGGAAGACGTGCTAATTTGCAACAGATATCAGATAGTTATTATGTACATATTAATAGGTTTGCTGTAATAAAAGGAACCGACAAAGACGATTGGTTCGATATTGAACGTTTAGATAATGGACGCACAAAAGTGACGGCATATCGCATTAAGAAAGGGGAGAAAGCAGATGTATTTCATGAGCGCACCTATACTAATGGCGACACCAAGGAAATATGGATTTATGGATTGGATGATAAGGATGTGTTTAGTGTAACCGGAAATGGCAGTAAGTCTATTAAAGTGCGTATCATAGGTGGGCAAAATAACGATACCTATAGAATAGAGAATGGTAAGGCGGTGAAGGTATACGATTATAAATCGAAAGCCAATACATTTACCACTAAGAAAGGGGCCATAAAATTAACCGATGACTATGAAACCAATGTCTACGATTATAAAAAGCTAAAAAACAGCTCCAATCAATTCGTTCCAACTATAGGAGCCAATCCAGATGATGGCTTGAAAATAGGTGTTTCCAATACATATACCAGTTATGGATTTGAGCGAAATCCGTTTACCTATAAGCACACCCTTTCAGGGGCCTATTATTTTGCAACCAATGGTTTTGAGTTAGGCTATTCCAGTGAGTTTGCTAATATATTTCGAAATGTAAATTTAGGGGTTACATCGGCTTTTACCAGTCCCAATTACGCCATTAATTTTTTTGGTTTTGGAAATAATACACCAAATCCCCAAGCCGATGAGGAGGATGGGTTGGATGTGGGCTTTAATTACAACCGGGTAAAATTACAGACCTTTAGTGTGGCGCCTTATTTGATGTGGCGTGGGCGGTTAGGCGCTAATCTTAAGGTTGGGGTGAGCTATGAAGTTGTTGAGGTTGAAGAAACCGAAGGCCGATTTATAAACCAGTTTATAGGAGATAATGTCGATATTAACAATAGCTTTGTTGGAGCTGAGGTAGCTTACCACTATGAAAATACAGATAACAGAGCATTTACAACTATGGGAATGCAAATAGGACTTACGGCAGGATATAAGTCCAATTTGGATAATGCGAATAATTATACCTATGTCATACCCGAATTAGGATTCACATATAAATTAATGGCTAATGGACAATTGGTATTGGCGACCAAAATGCGGGGGCATGTTAATTTTGGAGATGATTTTGAGTTTTATCAGGCTGCAAATATTGGAGCCAAAAATGGGTTGAGAGGCTATAGAAATGAGCGATTTTCAGGGAAGCGGGCTTTTGTGCAAAGTACCGATTTACGTTTAAATCTTAGAAAACTAAAAACGGGACTACTACCAATGCAGATAGGGATTTATGGCGGTGTAGACTATGGTCGCGTATGGGTAGGAGAGTTGTTTTTACAAGATGCTAACCAGCATTCCAATACATGGAATACTTCCGTAGGAGGAGGGTTTTTTACGAATGCAGCCAATATGATCACGGCAAATATTTCAGCCTTTCATAGCGAGGATGGCCTGCGCCTTTCCTTTGGGTTCGGAATGAGTTTTTAGAAGACAGCAATTTAGTAGGTGGTTTTTAGGGCAAATGGCAAGCCACCGTGCTATCCGCTATAGTTTTTTAAAATTTTGGGATTTTAAAAAAGCTGCCGCTCCTATCACTTTTGCGGGACGTTAGAACTTAGAAATTGGAGGCTAGAAATTAGAAGATAGCTGATAGAGGGTGGATTTTGATTATTAGTTCTTTCAATTCTATTAATCTTAATCAATCTTAACAACAAAATTTAAACAGCTTCTTAGTTAATTTCAAAAGCGTACAGGTTGCCTCCTTCACTATGACTACGTTCGTCTGTAATGTAAACCGTTTGGTCGTCTTTAAAACAAATGCCTTCCTTTTGGGAGTTGTGCTCGAAAGTTATCGGTTCAACAGTGCCTTTAAAAAAATTAGTAGACTTAAATTTAGTGAGTTTCCATAATTTGTCATGGTTTAGTAATACTATGGTTTTGCCATTTGGACTCACTGCGGCCGATGTAATTTTATGGTGTTTTCCTTCTAAATCAAAATCATCTACCAACTTGGCGGTGTGCTCACCAATTGTGTTTGGTACTTTTAAAAGGAGGCTGCTTTTATTTTCCTTGCTAAAAATATAGAATTCATTATTTAACAAAAAGAAAGCTTCAAAATCTTTTGGCTTTAAGTTTTTAGGGAGTTTAAAGCGAATGATTTCAGCATGGGCTTTATTTTCAAGGTTTGCTACATCATTTATTTTATAAATGGTAAAGTGCTTCCTTTTTTTATTGTTGTTTCCAAAGTCGCCAATATACAAGTTGCCTAAATGATCGGCAGTTAAATCTTCCCAGTCTTCATTCTTGGCATTATCAATGGCAATGTCTTTAATAATGTTGCCTTTTAAATCGATCCCGTAAATATTATTTTTGTTTCCAGCGTCTTCAATAGTCCAAAGTAGTTTGGAGCCTTTAACGGCTTGTATGGCAGATGCTTCATCTAAATCATTGCTTAGGTTGGCAACAAAGGTCAGTTTTCCAGTGTCACAGGATAAAAAGAGAAGGAGAAAAAAGGGTAAATATGTGATTTGTAATGGCATATAGCGTGTTGAAAAATTGTGATTAGTTAAGAGTAACCCAGTGTGCATTTTGACAAAATCCTGTCAATTCGAGTGAATTTCACGATTGAAATTTGTATCGAGAACTGGTATTTTGTTTTTAAACTAGTTTTCGATACGTCCCGCCTTTGGCGGTTACTTGAACTGACAAATCATTACTGCTTTGATTCAAAATGCATACCGGGTTAAAGTAATATAAATTTAAAAACTATTTATCTAAAATAGCCCTAACCCATTTTTGAATTTTATAGCTTTATGGTTTAAAATAAAAAAACGGTATTATGACTTCGGTTAACGATCTATTAGATCTTTTAATTTTAGATAAAGCTAATGAAAATGAATTTATTGGTTTGAGCAAACCAATTGGGAGCCCTAATGTATTTGGGGGTCAGGTATTAGCTCAAGCCATTAATGCAGCTTACAGAACCATTACCAACAAAAGGATCTTACATTCTTTGCATGCTTATTTTTTAGAACCTGGAAATTTAGAAGTTCCAATACAATACAGTGTGATGGTTTTAAGGGATGGCGGCAGCTTTTCGGTGCGACGTGTTACGGCCAATCAAGGCAATAAGGTTATTTTTATATTGGCGGCATCGTTTCATAAAAAAGAACAAGGGCATAGTCATCAAATAGAAATAAAGACAGGATTAAAGCAACCTGAAGACTTATTAAGTTGGACAGATATTCTACACCAATATAACGATTTTTTGCCTAAGCATATTAAGGCATTTTTTGAAATTGAACGTCCTGTAGATTTTAAGCCAACAGTTATAGCAAATCCAGTAGAGCGAAAAGATTTGCCACCATGTAATGACGTTTGGTTTAAATTAAAAGGAGATGTCAATCGTTTGGATTTATCAACAAAGCAGCAAATTTTAACCTATATTTCAGATTATAATATACTAGTGTCGGCGTTTAACCCCCATGCTAGTAAGGCGCATTGGGGCAATACCCAAACGGCTAGCTTGGATCATTCCATGTGGTTTTTTAGGGATTTTGATTTTAATGACTGGTTGCTGTTCTCAATGGAATCGCCCAGTACACATGACGCAAGAGGTTTTGCTAGAGGCCATATTTTTACACGAGAAGGCCAATTGGTGGCGTCGGTAGCGCAAGAAGGTTTAATGCGACCAAGAGCATAAAATGAATATAACAGTTTTAAAAATGGGACATCGGGGGGCTAAGGCATATGTGGCCGAAAATACATTAGAATCCATACAAAAGGCTTTGGATTTAGGAGTGGATGGTGTAGAAGTAGACGTGCATGTTTGTGCTTCGGGAGAGTTGGTAGTGTTTCACGACTTTACCTTGGATAGAATGACCAATGGTACCGGGGAGGTGAGTAAGCTGTCGCTTAACGAATTAAAACAATTAAAGGTTGATGGACAGTTTCAAATACCAACCTTAGAAGAAGTTTTGGATTTGGTTGGTAAAAACCATTTGGTTAATATTGAATTAAAAGGAAAACATACGGCATCAAAAACCTGTGATCTTATCCAGTATTATATAAAAACCAAAGGATGGGAGTATAGCAATTTTATTGTGTCCAGCTTTCAGCATCATGAGTTGGAAGATGTTTTTAAAAGAGATAAAAATATACCCTTAGGAGTATTGACCAAGGCGAATGTGGCCGAAGCCATAGAATTTGCCGAAACTATTAATGCTGTGGCCATACATCCTAACTATGCACTCCTAACGCCTGAAAATGTACAACAGGCCAAAGCAAAGGGCTATAAGGTAAATACGTGGACGGTAAATGACGAAGAAACCATCGATCGCATGAAAGCTTATGGAGTGGATGGTATTATTTCAGATAACCCCGATAAGTTATGAATAAAGCCGATGTTGTTATTGTGGGAGGTGGAGCGGCAGGCTTTTTTGCGGCTATAAATATAGCGACCTTCAATCCCAAATTAAGGGTGGTTGTTTTAGAACGAAACAAAGCGGGATTACAAAAAGTGAAAATTTCTGGTGGCGGACGCTGCAATGTAACTCATGCCGAATTTATTCCGCAGGATTTAGTGTTGAATTATCCAAGGGGAGAAAAAGAGTTACTGGGACCCTTCCATCAATTTATGACGGGCGATACCATTGCTTGGTTTGAACAACGGGGCGTGTCCTTAAAAATAGAAGAAGACGGCCGAATGTTTCCAGAAAGTAATTCGTCGCAAACCATTATCGACTGTTTTTTAAACGAAGCCAAGAAACATCAGGTTGAGGTTAAATATGAGCATGTAGTTAAAGGGGTTACAAAGCAAGATGGTGCATGGTGTGTAAATACTTCCAAAGGCGATTTTTTTGCCAATAAAATTCTTGTAGCCACGGGAAGCAGTTTAAAACTGTGGAAACTTTTAGAAGGGATGGGGCATACTATTGTTAAACCTGTACCATCATTGTTTACCTTTAATGTAAAAGACGAACGTATAAAAGATATACCGGGCGTAGTTGCCCAAAATGTTGAGGTAAGCGTGTTGGGTACAAATTTAGAATCACAAGGTCCTTTGCTCATCACTCATGTGGGATTTAGTGCCCCAGCTATTTTAAAGTTATCCGCATTTGGTGCATTGGAATTGGCTAAGTTGGATTATAAATTTCAGATAGAAATTAATTTTATTAGCATGGCCTTTGCTGATTGTTTAGCCGAATTGAAAGGTTTAAAAAAAGACTTGGCTAAGAAAAAAGTAATTAAGTTTACCCAGTTTAAATTGCCTAAGCGCTTGTGGCAACAATTGGTAAAAGCATCCCAAATAGGGGGGCATGAAATTTGGGCAGATGTGAATAAAGCACAATTAGAAAGTTTAGCACAGCAGCTTACCAAGGCGGCTTTTAATGTAGATGGGAAAAGTACCTTTAAAGAAGAATTTGTAACTGCCGGTGGTGTAGACTTAAAAGAAGTGAATTTTAAAACCTTTGAAAGCAAGTTGCATAAGAACCTGTATTTTGCAGGAGAAGTACTAAATATCGATGCCGTTACGGGAGGGTTTAACTTTCAGAATGCATGGACGGGGGCTTATGTTGCAGCCAAGCATATTTCTAAATAACCTGTTGAGACCTGCTAGGTTTTGAAAACCTGGCAGGTCTATAAATATGTAGGATAATGAAATAGTGAGAATAAGTTGCTTTAAAAGACTGTTGTGATATATTATTTTAATATATTTGATATATATAAAGTATATATATTATGGGTAAAACAAAAAAAATAATAGAACTGGACGATAAAGCTATTGAAATTCTAGCGAAACAAGCCAAACTTCAAAAGCGATCCTTAAAAAACTATATAGAGTTTACGTTGGAAGATACAGCCAAGCGATTTAGTGAGCCTTCCGAGGAATATAAAGCCATGATGGACGATATGATTGAACGTGATGAAAAGGGAGAATTAAAGCTTTATTCTTGGGAATCCATAAAAGCCCAATATGGTCGCTAAAAGTATTCAATTTACTGAAGAAGCAAAAATAGAATTCCATAAAGCAAAATGTTTTATGGAGTTTAATGGTAAATCTGAAGAGTTTTGGGTTGATATTGAAAAACAGCTTGATTTTATACTGGTTTATCCTATAGCATTCCAAGTGCGTTACAAAAATGTTAGAATCGTTAATTTAGACAATTTCAATTATTCAATACACTATATAGCTAAGCCTTATGGTATTCTGGTGTACAGATTTCTGAACCAAAAACAAGACTTTTAATGCAAACATACATCGCCTTGCTAAGGGGTATAAACGTTAGCGGACAGAAAAAAGTTCCCATGGCAGAATTACGGGAGTTGCTTTCTGGTTTAGGCTTTCAAAAGGTGCAGACCTATATTCAAAGTGGGAACGTTATATTTCAAGCGTCTGAAACAGATATTCCAACTTTGGAATTAAAAATACATCAAGCCATTAAAAATCATTTTGGATTTGAAGTCCCTATCCTTATTAAGACACCAAAAGAACTGCAGCACATTTTTGATGTCTGTCCGTTTGAAGGGCAAAAAAAGGAAAACAGTTACTTTATGCTGTTGTATGCCCAGCCCAATGCAAGTTTGGTAGAGACTGTTATGGAATTGTCCAATGACAATGAATCGTTTGTTATTACTAACCATTGTGTTTATTTTTTCAGTGCATTAGGCTATGGCAGAACAAAGTTCAGCAACAATTTTTTTGAGCAAAAATTAAAAGTAACAGCTACGGCCAGAAATTATAAAACAATGCTAAAATTAATTGCAATGTCTTTTGAAACAGAAAAAGCGCATTAGATTTTGTTTACTTTTGCAAAAAAATATTAGCACTTGAACAAAACCTGCCTTTAGACAGTCTTTGTTTGCAGTACATTAATTTATGACAGCACAAGATTTTATTCCCAAACCATATTCCAAAACTATAAATAAAGGTAGTGTTACCTGGTCGTCTCCCAGTAATATCGCTTTGGTGAAATATTGGGGTAAAAGGGAGCCACAACTTCCAGAAAATCCATCCATTAGCTTTACGCTTAACAATTGTAAAACCATTACTACGTTAAGTTATTCCAAGAAGGATAATGATGGCGGTTTTTCTTTTGATGTGTTTCTGGATGGCGAACAAAAGGACGCGTTCAAGCCTAAGATTGAAACATTTTTCAAGCGTACAGAAACGTATGTGCCTTTTTTAAAAGACTATCATTTTAAAATAGAGACCCAAAATACCTTTCCTCACAGTTCCGGTATTGCGTCGTCGGCTTCGGGGATGAGTGCCTTGGCTTTATGTTTAATGAGTCTAGAGCGCTCATTGAACGAAAACAAAATGACTGATGCTTTTTTCAATGAAAAAGCCTCCTTTTTAGCACGATTGGGTTCTGGTAGTGCCTGCCGTAGTTTAGAAGGGCCCTTGGTGGTTTGGGGAGCGCATCAAGAGATTGATGGGAGTTCCGATTTATTTGGTGTAAAGTACCCGTTCGAGGTTCATGACAATTTTAGCAATTATCAAGATGTTATTTTGTTGGTCGATAAAGGCCAAAAGCAAGTGAGCAGTACCGTGGGGCATAATTTAATGCATGACCATCCGTTTGCTCAAGAACGGTTTAAGCAGGCGCATCGGAATATGTCTGCTTTAAAAACGGTTTTAAAGCAGGGCGATTTAGAGGCATTTATAAAAATTGTGGAAAGTGAAGCCTTGTCTTTGCATGCCATGATGATGACCAGTATGCCCTATTTTATTTTAATGAAACCCAATACACTGGAAATCATCAATAAAATATGGAGCTACAGAGCAGAGACTAATTCTAAAATATGCTTTACCCTCGATGCAGGAGCCAATGTACATGTGTTGTTTCCTGAAAATGAATCTAGTCAAGTACTTGAATTCATTAACACTGAATTAGTTGCATATTGTGAAAATGGAAACTATCTTTGCGATCAGATAGGCTTTGGAGCCCAATTAATTAATAATGAATAATGTAAAATTAAAAATGATTACATTTAAAAATCAATTTTAATTTATTCATTATGAGACCAAATCTTGTCAAGGATAAAAGTTTTGATTTTGCTGTTGAAATCGTAAACTTTTATAAAAAATTAGCCTACAGTTAAAAAGAGTTTGTGATGTCAAGACAATTGTTAAAGTCTGGTACATCAATAGGGGCGAATGTACGTGAAGCAGAGTTTGCCCAAAGCAAATTGGACTTTACAAATAAAATGTCAATAAGTTTAAAAGAAGCAAACGAAACTGACTATTGGATTGATTTATTGCATGCAACAGAATTTATTGATGATGAGGAGTTTGAGGTGTTTAAGCCAAAATCAACCGAAATGCTGAAATTATTGGTTAGTATAGTAAAATCATCAAAACAATAATTGTTCATTTTTCATTATAAATTGTTAATTATCTAAAATGAAAGGACCGCTTTTTTATTCTAAAATATTACTTTTTGGTGAGTATGGTATCATAAAAGATTCTAAGGGTCTATCCATACCTTACAACTTTTATAACGGCGCATTAAAATCTGAAAAAGACCTTTCTGATGCTGCCAAACAATCGAATGCCAGTTTAAAACGGTTTGCAGCATATTTGGAAACTATCGATGCCAATTTAGTAAGGTTTGATATTTCTGCCTTAAAAGCCGATGTTGAAGCGGGCATGTATTTCGACTCGTCCATTCCGCAAGGTTATGGTGTGGGTAGTAGCGGGGCTTTAGTAGCGGCGATCTATGATAAATATGCTTTTGATAAGATTACGGTCTTGGAAAACTTGACCCGCGAAAAACTGTTGAAATTAAAGGCCATTTTTTCGGCTATGGAATCGTTTTTTCATGGTAAGTCTTCAGGATTGGATCCTTTAAACAGTTATTTGAGCATCCCCATTCTTATCAATTCCAAAGACCATATAGAAGCCACGGGTATTCCTGCACAACAAAGTGAAGGGAAAGGCGCCGTATTTTTATTGGATTCCGGAAGTGTTGGGGAAACAGCACCTATGGTAAGTATCTTTATGGAAAACATGAAGCAGGAAGGGTTCCGTAATATGCTTAAGGACCAATTTATAAAGCATACCGATGCCTGTGTGGAGGATTTCCTAAAAGGTGATATCAAATCGTTGTTCCATAACACGAAGAAGTTGTCTAAAGTGGTCTTAAACCATTTTAAGCCCATGATCCCAGGACAGTTTCATGACCTTTGGAAAAAAGGCCTTGAGACCAACGATTATTACTTGAAGCTTTGTGGTTCTGGTGGTGGTGGCTATATTTTAGGCTTTGCCCAAGATATTGAAAAAGCAAAACAGGCCCTTGCTGGCTATAAGCTGGAGGTTGTTTACAATTTTTAGGTAAAACTCTCGAATTCGAGTAATCGAATCGAGTTTCCGTTGAAATTGTCATTCCCGCGGAGGCGGGAATCTTAATAAAAAGAATTTCCATCATTTTTCAAATGTTATCCAGAAAACAAAAACATATCCTACTTAAGTTTTTCAGTATGTTTTCTGTGGTTAGAGGCTATAATATCCTAATCGTAGTCATAGCCCAATATTTAACGTCTATTTACATTTTAGCACCCGATAAACCCTTAAAAACAGTGGTTTTCGATCTTAATCTGTTGATGCTGGTGCTCGCTTCGGCAGCAACCATTGCAGGCGGTTACATCATTAACAGTTTTTACGATTCGGAAAAAGACTTGATCAATAAACCGATAAAGTCTAAATTGGATCGATTGGTTGGCCAAAACACAAAACTGTCGTTTTATTTTGTGTTGAATTTTCTAGCGGCCATTATGGCCAGTTATGTGTCGTTTCGTGCCGTGGTATTCTTTTCGGTCTATATATTTTGCATTTGGTTTTATTCGCATAAACTGAAAAAGTTGCCTTTTATTGGGAACTTAACCTCAGCGGTATTGACCATAGCCCCCTTCTTTGCTATCTTTATGTATTACAAAAACTTCGAAACCGTCATTTTTGTACATGCCATCTTTTTGTTTTTAATGATTTCCATGCGGGAACTTACCAAAGACTTGGAAAACATTAAAGGCGATCTGGCATTGGGCTACAAAACCATACCGGTCGTTTATGGTGAAAAGGTATCTAAGCTCATGCTTAGCATATTAATTATGTTGGCATTAGTGCCGACTTATTTGCTGTTGTACAAATTCGAGGTAGGGTATATGTACCTGTTTTTTTATTTGAGTTTGTTTATACTCTTTTTGTTTTTGGTCTTACTGTGGAAATCCCAAACCAAAACCCATTATCTCATCCTCCATAACATGCTCAAATTTATTATTGTGGTTGGAGTGTTTAGCATTGTGCTTATTAATGTGGATGTGGTGCTGAATAGGATTTAAGGTTTGGATAAATTGCTTTTAATAAAACTTCCATTTTACAGACTAAACATTGACTTTCCAGTCATTTCAGATGCCGTCCATGCTTTTTGGGTAATGAGTTCCTTCATTTGCTAACTATCAATTATATGATATTTTTGTCTTAATGGTTTATATCAGAAGTCAAATGAAAATAACCGAAAACATTTGTAAACTCAAAAAATATGAAAGTATTTACATGGTTTCAAATAAGGTTTTTAGTGGTTTCCTAATCTTTTTAAAATGCTGGGCATGGTCTGTATCACTTCTATAGCCTATAGGTGCTACAATGGAAGCGTTTAGTCCTCTATCGCTTAGCCCTAGAATGGCGTTGTATTTATCCGCCTCGAAACCTTCCATAGGGCAAGCGTCTATTTTAAGCTCTGCACAAGCGGCCAATAAATTGGCAAGCGCAATATAGGTTTGGTGTTTGGTCCACTGGAATTGTTCTGCAACAGATTTTTCTGCAAGTTTGGTTTTCATAAAATTGCCATAGCCCATTAAATCTTCAACGTTTACAGCTCTTGCTTTTGCAGAAAGCGCGACATACTCATCTACAAGATTGGGTTGAACTTGGGTGTAATTACAAAATACAAATAAATGGGAGGCATTGGTTATTTGGCTTTGGTCCCACGATGCCGCCCGTAATTGTTGCTTTGTGGTATCATCTTCTATGATAAGGACTTTGTAAGGTTGTAATCCGTATGAAGAGACCGATAATTGAATGGCTTGCTTTAAAAGCTTTATATTGTCGTTTGATACTTTTCTATTTGGATTGAATTGTTTGGTGGCGTATCGCCAGTTTTGATGTTTTATGAATTCCATAGGTGTTATTGTATTTGATAATTTTCCATGATAAAGTCTATTGAAAAGCCCATTTTTAAATACATGGGTTTTGCCATTACTGAGGCTTGAAGTGTGGCCAAAGACAAATTTTGGTCAATGGCCTTGTTTAAAACGTGATGCATTATTTCTGAAGCGAATCCCTGCTTTCTTTTGGTAGGGATAACTCCTAAGCTATGAATTCCGGCAACGTGCTGGGTTGGGTATAAGATAACGGTTCCCACAACGTCCAGCTTAGAGTACACTAAATAGTAAGGAATCTTCTCTTTGGTTTTCATGATTGTTTCTACACTAATATTGTAACCAAAGGCTTTGGAAAAAGCATCGCTCCACAGATTGGCCCTGTCTTCGTGATCTATGCTTCTAAATACAAGATTTTTTTGTGTCTTAAACTTGTTTTTAAGTGCTAAGCTCATCCCGTATTGCACAGATTTTAGCTTAAGCTTGGCGTTGTGTTGTAGCGTGTTTTTTTGGTCTGGTGTGCAAAAATGTGAAAGGGTTAATCCTTTATGACTTAAATCTAAGCGTGTTATAGCGTTTTCAAGGTCTTGAGCCGATAACGTGTTTTTTGCCCAAAGTCTGTTGGGCCATTGTGTGTTTTCGATATGGGCACACTCAAAATAATCATTATCCCAGGTCTTTTCAGAATAGGAAACTGCGTTTAACCATAAGGTGGTGAGATTGTAGGTGTTTAATTTTTCGTTGTTCATTTTGAATTGATTAATATAATGCTGGCAATCATACAGCAGATGCCAATAAGTCGTTTGATGGTAATGGGCTCAACAGGAAGGTTAAGCCATCCATATTTTCCTGCTATTACGGCAAATATGAGCTGACCGCATAAACCAAGGGTAATCATTTTAGAAATGCCCAGTTTAGGGATGGTATAAAAATAAAAGGAGATACCAACCATGCTAAAGGCCCCGCCCAGAAACCATAAGTGGAGCGGGACTTGTTGTATGGCGTCCATGGAAATGGTTCCTTTGCCTAAAAACAGAATGAAAATACTGCCCAAAATAGCACTGGTCATAGAGGAAGATACCACAGCTAGAATGGGTTGCTTAGTAAAGAACCCCAATTGCGTGTTAAACCCCGCTTGAATGGCTAGGAAGATCCCTCCAGTGAATGCCAATGTGTACAGTGAGAATAACTTCATATGGCAAAATTGAACAGAATAAAAGAGCTTTTTCTTTACATATGTTGATTACGGGCGTTTTTCCTTAATTTTTTTTCGAATTCTACTCAACTGGGTAGGTGTAATGCCTAAATGGGAGGCAATATAGTGAAGGGGAACTCTACGCTCTATATTGGGGTGGGAATGGATGAAATCCAGATATCTTTCCACGGCTTCTTTCATCACAATTTCAATTTCACGCTTTTCTTTGTCGATTACCCAATTCTTTTCCAGATACGCGATATAGAAATTTTTTAAATCAGGATTACTGTTTAACAGCTCCCTGAAGCTGGCGTACTTAAAGCTAATTAATATAGTGTTTTCAATAGCTTCAAGGGCAAAATGGGAAGGTTCGTTTTTTAAAGCCGAAACGGTTGATCCCACAAAGTGACCTTCCAAAAAGATGTTTTTGTGATACTGACTGCCATTTTGGGACAAAAAGTAGGAAATAATAATACCTTGGTATAAAATATAGATGTTTTTTGATGTTTGTCCTATGTCAAGCAATAAATCCCCTTTGTCTATCTTTTTGATTTTAGCGATGGCTATTAATTGGGAAATGGTATTTTCTTTAATAGGATAGTAACTATTAAAAACACGTTTTATAAATAAGCTGTGGCTTTCTGTTAGGTTCATGGCGTTTGACATGTCTATATTTCTGGTATACATGAATAGTCCAAACGAATGTACATGAATGTTTTTATAAATTCAAAATGTAATGTGATTAAATGTGTACAGGAAAATTGGTTATGTTGAATACTAATTTCAATGTTGTTTAATGCTCCAACAATACTTTTATTCTGTCGCTTGCATTATCGTTTTCAGGATTTAGTTCCAGGCTTTTTCTGTACATTTCAATGGCTTTAAGGGTGTCACCATTATTCATATACGCTTCACCAAGGGAGTCGTAAGCATCATAAGATTCGGGAAAAGCAAAGGTTTCAAGTTGAAAGAGGGCAATGGCTTTTTGGTAAAATCCTCGTTTTAACATGTCGTAACCTTTGGCGTTAAGATCCATTTCAGATAAATCTGTTTTAGATGTTGAGATCATGCTTTTAGCATAGTCTATACCTTTGTCTAAGCATGCCGTGGTCACTTTTTTGGTAAAGAAATAACGGTCTAATTTTGGGGTAGATCCGGCAAGGGTTTGTTCTATAAAAAAACGAGCGTCCAAAAAACCTTGGTCGAGGTCCTTATTGGTTAGTAGAATAACGGTATAGTTTTGTTTTTCAAAAATCCGCCATTCGGCACCAACACCAAAATGCCCGCCACTATGGCCGTAGATACCAGACCCTTTCGCACCTGCAAACTGCATACCGTAGCCATACCAGCTATTTTCTGGCTCTGTTTTCAAAAGGGTTGTGTACTCTGTATTTAATAATAGGTTGTGTTTGAAAGCAGTGGCAAACTTGTACAGATCATCTAGTGTGGAGTAGCCACCACCAGCGGGATTGCCTTTAACGGCACTCATAAACATGGTCTTTTGAAGTTTGTTTGGGTATATATCCGATAGGGTATAATTCTCAGCAGCATTTTCAATAGGATGGTCCATATCAAAATTCCCAGTGTTTTTCATTTTGGCTATAGAAAATACATTTTCGTTAATAAGCTGTTCATAAGGTAGTCGTGAAATGGCTTCTATAATTCTGCCTAGAATAACATAGTTTGTATTTCGGTAGGCAAATTGTTCATTAGGCTGGAATTCCAATGGTCTATTTTCATAAAGTGGAGCTAAGTTTTCGAGGGTTCGAAATTGGTTTTTTGGGGTGTTTATAAATTTTTCTGACTGAAAGTAATTAGGCAATCCACTCCTATGGGATAGAAGCAATTTAATGGTTATGGAATCTCTAGCTACCTTGTTAGGATAATTTGGAAGAAATTTCCCGATAGGGTCGTCTAATGCTAATTTACCTGCTTGAATTAATTGGAATATGGCAACAGCCGTAAATGATTTGCCAATAGAGGCATAAGAAAATTTAGTGTCTGTATTATTTTTGACCTTATGGCCCAAATGGGCAAACCCGTATGCTTTTTTAAATAGAACACTATCGTTTTTGGCTATTAAGACAGTGCCACTAAAACCCTCTAAGGAATCTAGGTAATTTGCAATTTTTATGACCTTGCTATCAGAATGTATGTGTATGGTTTCTTTACTTGTACAAGAGCAGATAAGTACAATAGCTAATAAGTAGGTAATCTTGTTCATTTTAATTGGTGCAGTTTTGTGTTATTTTTTTTAAGGTATCGAATAATTGGATGAGTTCTGGTTCGGTAATCCCCTGTAAAGCAGTTTTTCGGTTAAGTACTATAATAGGGGTTAATTGGGCAATAGCCTTTTCCCCTTTTGCTGTTATGGTTACCGACGAACGTCTTTTGTCTTTAGTATCAATTTTTTTGGAGATATAACCTTTATCTTCCATTAATTTCAATATCCGTGTGATAGAAGCATAATCTTTAAAAACCAAATTGGCCAATTCCATCTGGGTAAGGCTATTGTTTTTATGTAAAATGATGAGAATTAGGCCCTGGTCGACAGTGATGTCTGGTATGACTTCCGCTATATTTTTAGCACATAATTTGCGATAGGCCTTTATGGTTTCTTCAATAGTATAAAGAATAGTAGATGTTGGTGTATCGAATGTCATAATTATTTGATATATCAAATAATAATTTTAGATCTTTTACTGTATCTGCAGAATGAAGGAACTATTCAGTTTTAAAAATCATCAATCAAAAATCACCAATAGTAAATTTAAATCTATCTTTGCATAAAAATTAATCAACATGAATAGGCATCAAGGCAGAAAGGGAAAAGGGAAACCATCGGGAAGAGGGCATAATACCACGCGTAAAACAAGTTATGCTAGAGGCAATGCGCCTATAAAGAAAGCAGTACAGTCTAGTGGAGAGCAGCCATCGAATCCCAATGAAATTCGCTTAAATAAGTACATTGCCAATTCTGGTATTTGCTCACGAAGGGAAGCCGATGTACATATCGCAACGGGACTTGTTACTGTAAACGGTACAGTAGTTACCGAAATGGGTTATAAAGTAAAACCCACCGATGAGGTGCGCTACGATGGTGCGAGGGTTAACCCAGAGCAAAAAGCATATGTGTTACTTAATAAACCTAAAGGTTTTGCTACGACTACAAGTGAAGGTAAGGGAAGAACTGTTATGGACTTGGTGGCCAATGCCACATCATCCCGGATCAAGCCTATTGGCCGCTTAGGTAGAAATTCCAAAGGCCTGTTATTGTTCACCAATGATGAAGTGATTGCTAACAAATTTACCAATTCAAAGTACGGTGTACCACGATTGTTTCACATCGAATTGGATAAAAACCTAAAGCTGGAAGACTTCAAAAAAATCCAAAATGGTTTTAAGATAGATGGGAAATTAATTGCTGTAGAAGAGATTAGTTATATCGATGGTGCTAGTAAAAAAGAGATAGGTCTAAAAATAAAAAACACGGGCAATACCATCATACGTACCATTTTCGAACATTTTAACTACGATATTTTAAGTATTGACTGTGTGGCTATAGCACATCTTACCAAAAAGGATATTCCAAGAGGGCATTGGAAACATTTGACCCAACAGGAACTGAATAATCTTAAGATGCTGTAAATCAGTATTAAAATAATTTTAAAAAAAATTAAAGAAAAACAGATTTAATTAAATTTTTTGTATTTCATTTGTACTGTATTTAGCTGAACAAATTGAAACCTGTTTTTATGTTCGGGCTTTTGAAAATTAGGAAGTCATATTCAAAAGCAGCTTACAGATTAAGTGACCGAATTTTAAAGCTAACTTCCGTGACTGCAATAGGTGCTAGCCAGCATCATTACGATTTTGTGCCTACTACACAAAATCAAATCCGTATTTGATACCATTTATTTTTCATTCAATCAGCGAATCGTTAATACGCTTATTTTTTCAGTTAACTTTTTTATAAAATAAATGAATACGAAATATATTGATTTAATCAATCAAACTTTTGATTTCCCTCAAGAGGAATTTGAACTTGAAGATAAAACGCTACAGTTTCATGGTATCGATTTAATGACATTGGTAGAAACCTATGGAGCGCCGCTTAAGTTTACCTATTTACCACAAATATCGGCCAATATACAAAGAGCCAAAGGGTGGTTTGCCAAAGCCTTAAAGAACAATAAGTACCGTGGGAAGTATAGTTATTGCTACTGTACCAAGAGCTCTCACTTTAAGCATGTGTTGCATGAGGCCTTAAAGAATGACATCCATATTGAAACCTCTTCGGCCTTCGATATAGATATCGTGGAAAACCTAAAAAAAGAAGGTAAGATAACCGACGAAACCTATGTGCTAAGTAATGGGTTTAAGCGTTCGCAATATGTGACCAACATTGCTAGGTTGATAAATAATGGGCATAAAAACTGTATTCCCATTATCGATAATTACGAAGAAATAGATTTGCTTTCAGCAGAAATTGAAGGGAAATTTAATATTGGTATCCGTATCGCATCAGAAGAAGAACCAAAATTTGAGTTTTACACCTCACGTTTGGGGATTGGCTATAAAAACATTGTCCCTTTCTATAAAAACCAAATTAAGGGCAATAAAAAGGTAAGGCTTAAAATGTTGCACTTTTTTATTAATACTGGTATTAGGGACAATGCTTACTATTGGAACGAACTTTCAAAATGTTTGAAAGTGTATACCAGTTTAAAAAAGATTTGTCCGTCGCTGGACAGCTTAAACATTGGGGGCGGTTTTCCTACAAAAAGCTCGTTGGCTTTCGATTTTGATTATGAATATATGGTTGATGAAATTATCAATCAAATAAAATTGGCTTGCGATGAAGAAGGGGTTGAAGTTCCCCATGTATTTACGGAATTTGGTAGCTTTACCGTAGGAGAAAGTGGTGGTGCTATTTACGAGGTGCTTTACCAAAAGCAACAAAACGACCGTGAAAAATGGAATATGATCAATTCATCTTTCATTACCACATTACCCGATACCTGGGCGATAAACAAACGGTTTATTATGTTGCCCATTAACCGTTGGAATGATACCTACGAGCGCGTCTTATTGGGAGGTTTAACCTGCGATAGTGACGATTATTACAATAGTGAACAGCACATGAATGCGATTTACTTGCCAAAATACAACAAGGAAAAACCTTTGTATATTGGGTTTTTTAATACAGGAGCCTATCAAGAAACTATAGGTGGCTTTGGTGGATTACAGCACTGCTTAATTCCGTCACCAAAACATGTTTTAATAGATCGTGATGCAAACGGAAACATCACAACAGAATTATTTAGTGAACAACAAAAAAGTGAAGACTTACTTAAAATCTTAGGTTATGACAGCCTATAAAGGGCATTTGGCAAGCAATGGCCAATATCAGCCAAATAGTTAAAATATAGACCCAATAGGGCGTTGTAAAATTTTTGAAGAATGACAACCAATATTAATAATACCTATGCAGGAATTCCTGAGGAATTCGCAAAATTGGAACAAGCAAAAATTGTATTGATCCCTGTACCTTACGATGGTACGAGTACCTGGCAAAAAGGTGCCGATAAAGGGCCTCAGGCTTTTTTGGAAGCTTCAGAAAATATGGAGCTGTATGATATAGAAACCGATACCGAAGTGTACCAACAAGGCGTATATTTAGCCGATGCCGTTACCGAAAACGGTTCGCCAGAAGCAATGGTAGATGCCGTACATAAAGTGACAAAACAGTATATAAAGAAAAATAAGTTTGTAACCATTTTTGGTGGCGAACATTCCATATCTATAGGAACCATAAGAGCCTTTAACGAAATGTTTCCAAGTTTGACCGTGTTGCATATCGACGCTCATGCCGATTTACGTAAAAGTTACGAAGGCTCTACCTGTAATCACGCTTGCGCAGTATACGAAGCAAGTCAAACCACGAACTTAATTCAAGTGGGGATCCGTTCTATGGATAGTATTGAAAAAACGGTTATGGATACCGATAAAACCTATTTTGCCCATGAGATGGCTGTAGACGATACCTGGATGGATTCGGCTATCGATCAAATGACCAATAATGTGTTTATTACTTTAGATTTAGATGCTTTAGACCCTTCCATTATGCCAAGTACAGGAACGCCAGAACCAGGTGGTTTGTTTTGGTATGAGACCTTAGATTTTTTAAAGCAGGTTTTTGCTGAGAAAAATGTAGTAGGTTTCGATATCGTTGAACTTTGTCCTAATTCAAAAGAAAAATCATCAGACTTTTTAGCTGCGAAATTGTATTATAAGATGTTAAGTTATAAATTTATGGACGAAGCTATCGATGATGATTATGATAACACTTACGATGTGTCTAAACAAAAAGGAAATGTAACTAAATTTAATGACGACGATGCGTACTAAAGGTCCAATATCACAATTTATAGAAAAACATTATTTGCATTTTAATGCCGCCGCTTTGGTAGATGCAGCCAAAGGTTACGAGGCACAATTAGATAATGGAGCCAAAATGCTTATTTCCTTAGCAGGAGCTATGAGTACGGCAGAGTTGGGGAAAAGCTTGGCAGAAATAATACGACAGGATAAAGTGCAAATTATATCCTGTACCGGGGCTAACCTTGAAGAAGATATTATGAATCTTGTGGCACATTCGCATTACAAAAGAGTGCCCAACTATCGCGATTTAACGCCAAAAGAAGAATGGGATTTGTTGGAAAAAGGGTTAAATAGAGTTACAGATACCTGTATTCCAGAAGAAGAAGCTTTTAGGCGTTTGCAAGAACATATTTTTAAAATTTGGAAAGAAGCCGATGCTAAGGGCGAGCGCTATTTACCACATGAATTCATGTATAAGATGTTGCTATCTGGCGTTTTAGAACAGTACTACGAAATTGATTTGAAAGATTCGTGGATGTACGCTGCAGCCGAAAAGAATTTGCCTATTGTATGCCCAGGTTGGGAAGACAGTACCATGGGGAATATTTTTGCCAGTTATGTGTTAAAAGGCGAATTGAAAGCCAGCACCATAAAGTCGGGTATAGAATACATGACTTTTTTAGCCGATTGGTATACAGAGAATTCTAAGAATGGTATTGGGTTTTTCCAAATAGGAGGTGGTATTGCAGGTGATTTCCCAATTTGTGTGGTGCCTATGCTTTACCAGGATATGGAGCGTACAGACACCCCGTTTTGGAGCTACTTTTGCCAGATAAGTGATTCTACAACAAGCTATGGCTCTTACTCGGGTGCAGTGCCTAATGAAAAGATAACTTGGGGGAAACTCGATATCGATACACCAAAATTTATTATAGAAAGTGATGCTACTATTGTTGCGCCTTTAATTTTTGCCTATCTTTTGAACCAGTAAACCAAACTAACCAAACTTTTATTAAAAAAATGAAAAACAGGAATGATAATTTAAAGCGTGTCATTGTAGATTTTAAAAAATTAACACCAGAAATATTGGCCTTATTGGTTGAAAAGTATCCCGATGGTTACGATGATGATCAAATTATATCATTTAGAAATCAGCATAACGAAATTATTGAAGCTGTTGAAGTGACGACCACAGATACAAAATATCTGGTAAAGGTTAGTAAAAAACTGGCCATAACCATGGAGAATTATGATGAGGATGATTATGAAGATTTTAATAATGACGATCCAGAAGCTGTTCAAGAACCGGAAATTGCTAACGGGGATTCAGATAATGAAAACGATTAATATATTACAAATGCTATGAGAACAGCTGTTTTTAAGTCGTACAAAAACGGTTATTATATATTTTGGTTTGAAAATGGTGAAGAGCTAGCTTTTGAGGAAGTTCACCCGCGTGTTTTAAAGCAGTTCAATTTAAAAAGCGATAATAGTTTAATTGACAAAGAGTTTAGAATAACCTTTGTAGAGGACGAAGATGGCGATGATGTTATTTATAGGGTACAAAGTTTAAAACCCATATAGTTTACTTTAATTTATGGTCTATGCAAACATCGTTTCACATGTCTTTACCTTGCCAGAGTGTCAAGGAGACAAAAAGTTTTTATAATAACATTGGAGCTTCATTTGGAAGAAGCACATTAAATTGGGTCGATGTAAATTTTTATGGCCATCAAATAACATTCATAAAGGCAGGTAAGTTTAACTTTAATAGCCCTAATTATGTGTTTGAAGGTAAGATATTGCCATCCTTCCATTTTGGAATTATTTTAGACCATACCACTTGGCAGAATAGTTATGCCAAACTAAAGGAGCTACAATTAGACTTGGTAACCCAATCTACTTTTTTAAAGCATAAAGCAGGAGAGCACCATTCTTTTTTTGTGAAGGACCCTAATGGGTATATGTTGGAATTTAAGAGTTTTAAAGATTCAAACGACGTATTTAATACTTAAATGTATTCTGTAGTTGCTTACCAAGTAGCTAGTGCTATCAACATAAAATCTAGCAAGCAAGGATTGCCGTGGCAGTTGTTGTTTCATGATAGCGATGAACTTTACTATACAAGTTCACCACAAAAATTTATTTACATCTTTCAGTATGGCATGGTGAGCTTTTTTAACATGCCTAAACTTGAAATTGAAATGGCCTTGCAGCACATACAGCCATTCTGTGTTAATTATTTCAAACAAAAGTTATCAGATTCGGTAGCTGTTGTTGTAGAGCCCAATACCTTAAAAGTAGAATTTAACAGTGTAGTACTCCCTAGTTTTGATGAAGAAATGATTCGATTGGTGATGCTTAATGCGTCACAGTCGGTAGCCTTGAACAGGTACTCTGAAATTACTGAAGAACTGCTTGTTGAAACCAATAAGCATACGCTATATCTAGAGCAAAAGGGAAAACTGGACATTTCCGGGAACAAGTTAAAACGGTTTATAGGTAAAGTATTGAATATAAAAAATAGGATTTCAGAGAACCTATATATTTTCGATTCGCCCGAAATTACCTGGGAAAATGAACAACTTAACAAGCTTAACCTAGACTTAAAAAAAGCATTCGATTTAAAAGACCGATATCGGTTAATCCATGATCGTATAGAGATTATAAAAGAGAATTTAGAGCTTTTTAAGGATATTATGGATCATAAGGAGAGTAGTAAGCTCGAATGGATTATTATAATCCTTATCGTTATTGAAGTGATTGATTTATTTATAGCAAAACTTATTAATTTAATTTGATAGGCAAGAAAGGATTCTGTTTAAAACTAATGCTACTAACGACTTAAGGGATTAAGCTGTTGAAAGCCAATCGGACTTGTGGTAGTAATGATTTCCGATGTATAATTCCAATACAATTTAAATTTTTTTTAAATGAAAGCACAGCGTATAGTTATGTTAAAAGCTCTTGTTATTATGTTTTTAATAGTAACAAGTTTTACAGGGGTAACAGTTGTAAATGCCCAAGAAGATACAATGGTTATCCATGCTATTTATGATGGACACGAAGATTATGGCTATAATTTTATTGCCACTCGAAACGACGAAGAGTATACCATAACGTTTCAAGAAGTTAAAAAAGAGGTATTAGAGGCATTCGATTTAGATTCTGATACACTTTTAAACAAAAAGTTCAAGATTACTTATACGGTAGAAATGATTGTAACTATTGATGATGATGGAAATGAGGACGAAGAGGAGGTAAACACAATAGTTAAGTTGGAAAAACTATAACTCAATTTTATGAAAATCTAGGCTTCCATTCTGGGAGCCTTTTTTATAAAAACGTCCCAAATAAAAACACCATAGACTATAAGGTATTCCAAAGCGATAATCCATAAGTTCTCCTGTTTATCGGCCTTATTGATATTGAGATAAGCCAGGTAACTTAGTATAATGACAAAACTCCAAACCAACGGAAATTTGTATTTAGTAAATACCGATAAGATTAAAAGCGTGGCAATGTACCAAGGGTGTACTGTTGTGGCCGTAAAATAATAAAACGACAAGGCTAATAACATCGCTGTAATCAATTGGATAAGGGTTTTGATCCTTCTGAAAAAAGTGAGGATAAAAACAAAAGACAGAACAACAAAGGGGATATACTGTCCTATAATTGCAATTTCATTGTACCCCCTAAACGTATAGCCAATAGCCCTGGCAATATAATATAAGCTGGCATTGAATTCAAAATTAGTAAACCATAGCGCCACCGTTTCGGTATAGTTGGTAATAAATTTTGGGGAGTAAAAAGGCGCAAAAAGCAAAAGGGTAACAATGCCCACAATTGCATAAAATAAAATTAAACTTGTCAGGTTTAGCGCAGTCGAAGCCCACATTTTGTCATTTGGTTTGCTACGTTTTGTAAACCATTGAAAGAATAGAGGCAAAAAGATCAAGGGAATCAATTTAACCGAAATGGACAAAGCCAATACCACGGCGGCCCATTGCCATTTGCTCGAGTACAACAAGTAAAGGCTCCATACTAAAAAGAAAATCATCACCCCTTCAAAATGTAAATTCCCCGTTAACTCTATAATGATAAACGGATTCAAAATAAACCAAAAAATGTGGTAACTGGGTAGGCTTAATCTTTCTAGCAACTTTTTTCCAAAATGAAGGGTTCCAAAATCAGCAGCAATAATAAGTAGGCGCATCACCACTACCGATCCCAAAATACTTTTACCGAAAAAAAAAGCAGCAATAGTAAAGCATAATTGGTTTAAGGGCGGGTAATTGGAAAAATGACTGGCATTTAAAATGCCCATGCCATTAAACAATTCTTGGGCCTGCGCTACAGGAAATACCCCTTTGTTTATAAAAGATTCCACAGTATATAAATACGGGTTGTATCCTTCAAGAACCATTCTGCCATCCCAAATAAAACGGTAAAAATCCTGAGATAGGTTAGGGATGGCCAATATAAAAATGGCCCGAAACCCAAAAGCAAAATAGGTTAAAGCCTTGGTATTGTTTTTTAGGATGTCTACCAGTTTATAAAATAAAATGAACAGTACAGTATATAACAAAACTAACACGGCATAATCTGTTCTGGTTATATGGTATGCAAAAGCATAGTATATCAGTATACTGGCAAGAGATAGCAGTATGGCTATTTTGTTCATTCTACTAAAAGTAAGGTATGCACACATATATATCAAAAGTACATGAAATTTTATTTTAGTATTCATCTAAAACAAATGAAAAAATTCTAAGTTCATGATAAAAACAGCTTAGACAACTTTAATACCTGCTCGTCTTCGGTTTCCAGACTTCAACTTAGTTTCGGCCTTCAGAAACCGAAGCCACTCTTCCTTACAAAGAAGGAGAGTTAAATAAAGTAGGTAAGCACAATTCCTTCCCTTTAAAAGGGAAGGTGGCTTTAAACTCAATTAAGAGTTTAAAGTCGGAAGGGTATTATAAAATAATACATAACAAAGAAAAAGTACAAGTAATCTTTGTTAGGGCTATTCGTTTGTTGTAAGATCAAACAAATACTTACTTGACAGTCTTAAATAAAACCGTTAAATTCGTTAAGTGACTTGTAATCAATTAAATTTTCGTTTATGCAAAAATATGTATTAGCTTGTTTAAGTTTCTTAACTGTTGTTTTTGGCCCTGCTCAGGATCGTATAACAGGAGCGCTTTTCGCGACCCGTTCTGAAGTTATAGCCCAAAATGGTATGGTGGCTACAAGTCATCCCCTGGCCAGCCAAGTAGGCTTGGATATTTTAAAACAAGGCGGTAACGCTATAGACGCTGCTATTGCAGCAAACGCTGCTTTAGGTTTAATGGAGCCGACGGGCTGTGGTATTGGGGGCGATTTATTTGTAATCCTTTGGGATGCCAAAACCAAAAAGTTATACGGCCTTAATGCCAGTGGTCGTTCTCCAAAGCGTTTAACTTTAGATTATTTTACTGAAAAAGGTCTTAGTGAAATCCCGCCCTATGGACCATTACCTGTTAGTGTGCCCGGTGTTGTAGATGGTTGGTTTGAGTTACACGAAAAATTTGGCACCTTACCTATGACAACTATTTTGGAGCCAGCGATTAACTATGCAGAACAGGGTTTTCCAGTTACCCAGCTCATCGCCTTTTATTTTAACTTAAGCATTCCAAGGTTTTTGGAAAAAGGATTCCCTAATATTGAAGATAATTATTTAAGGGATGGCAAAATACCCCAGGAAGGGCAACTGTTTCAAAATAAATATTTGGCCAATACCTATAGAAGAATAGCCACCGAAGGGCGAGATGTGTTTTATAAGGGGGATATCGCTAAAACCATAACAGACTTTATCCAGAGTCAAGGCGGTTTTTTATCTATGGAAGATTTAGTAGAGCATCATTCTGAATGGGTTGAGCCCGTATCGGTGAATTATCGCGGTTACGATGTTTGGGAATTACCACCTAATGGACAGGGGATTGTCGCCTTACAGATGTTACAAATACTGGAAGGTTACGATTTTTCAAAAATTGAATTTGGCAGTGCAGAGCATTTACATTTGTTTACCGAAGCTAAAAAATTGGCTTTTGAAGACCGTGCCAAGTATTATGCCGATATGGATTTTGCCAATGTGCCTGTTGAAAAATTGATTTCCGATGACTATGCTGCAGAGCGAAGACAACTTATAACAGAACGGGCTTCAGTTTATAAAGCAGGCGAGATAAGTGCTGGTGAAACCATTTATTTAACTACGGCCGATAAATACGGTAATATGGTTTCTTTCATCCAAAGTAATTATCGAGGTATGGGATCGGGAATGGCACCACCAAAACTGGGTTTTATGCTTCAAAATCGTGGTGAATTGTTCAATTTAAAACCAGGATATAATAACACGTATCAACCGGGTAAAAGGCCATTCCATACCATTATACCAGCTTTCATAACTAAAGATGGTGAACCTTTTATGAGCTTTGGGGTTATGGGTGGCGATTTTCAGCCACAAGGGCATACACAAATTGTTATGAACCTAGTCGATTTTGGGATGAACCTCCAAGAGGCGGGCGACGCACCACGTTGGGACCATAGTGGCTCCTCTTCTCCAACGGGAGAGGGTGTAGATGGAAGGGGAGAGATTCATGTAGAGTCCGGTATTCCATACAAGACGGTTAGGGGGCTTATGTTAAAAAGGCATAAGGTTGGATTCGGATTAGGAGGCTATGGTGGTTATCAGGCCATTCTATGGGATGCCGAAAACAAGGTGTATAGAGGCGCTTCAGAAAGCAGAAAAGACGGTCAGGTCGCTGGGTATTAAGTGCAATTAAACTTTTGAAGTTATCGATTTAAAAAACACATAGCCAAAGCCTAAAAATAACATCAGGTGAAATGGGAAAAGACCAAAATCACCACCTTGGTTGCCTACAATAAAGGCACTATACATGCCAAAACCAAAGTAAAGCATAAGTAGTCCTTCAAAAACCACGTGTGCCGATATGCTTTTTTTTATGTATTTGTTGCTTTTCCAGTTGTCTTTAAACTTGTTGATATTGAATTTTGGGGTGCGCACAAATTCACTTTTCTTACCTAAATGCCCTTCTAATACCGCTATGGAATTATGAAGTGAAAAGCCCATAGCTATAGAGAAAAACAAAAAGAACAGACCTATATATCGTATAAAGTTTTTTATGCCACTGCCATAAATATTTTTGTACATAAACCAGTAACAAATAAAAAATATGATGGTACTTAATACAAAAAAGCTCATTACATAAAAATAAGACTTTAGGTGTTCGTATTCGTTCTTTATATATAACATTGGGATACTTAAAACACCTACAATGAGTATATTTAAGAACATGGTACTATTAAGTAAGTGAAGTAAGCCATGTACTTTTGTTTTTACTGGAATGTTTTGGTTTTTTATCACCCGCCAAAGCATTTTTCTGAAGTTTTCTGCCCCACCTTTATTCCATCTAAACTGTTGGGAACGGGCAGCACTAATAACTATCGGTAATTCTGCCGGAGTTTGTACATCTTCGAGGTATTTAAATTTCCAGTTTTTAAGTTGGGCCCGATAGCTTAAGTCCAAATCTTCGGTTAGGGTGTCGCCTTCCCAGTTGCCTGCATCAATAATACAGGACTTTCTCCATACGCCAGCCGTACCGTTAAAATTTATAAAATGGCCTTTACTGTTTCGCCCTACTTGTTCCAAAGTGAAATGGGCGTCCAAGGCAAAGGCTTGGATTCTGGTAAGTAAGGAGTAGTTTCTGTTAATGTGTCCCCAACGGGTTTGTACTACGCCAATTTTATCATCCTTAAAATAAGGAATGGTTCGTTTTAACCAGTCTTTTTTAGGTAAAAAATCAGAATCAAAAATCGCAATAAACTCACCTTTTGCAATTTCTAGGCCTTCCTTTAAAGCACCTGCCTTAAAGCCTTCCCTATTGGTTCGGGTAATATGTTGAATGTCTAAACCTGTGGCCTGCAACTTTTCTATATGGGCTTTGGTACTTTCAATCGTTTCATCAGTAGAATCGTCGAGAACCTGAATCTCAAGTTTGTCTTTTGGATAATCAATTTTAGAAATGTTATCCAAAAGCCGCTCCATAACGTACATTTCATTATAAACCGGTAATTGAATGGTAACGTATGGTGTTTCATCCAGATTGGAAAGATTGTACTTTTCGCAGGTGTCTTCTGTTTTTTTAGAAGAGAGGTAATTAAACAACAAGTTGAGTTGCGCCAAGGCATAAAGGAATATAAGCAAAAGCGCAATGGAATATATAATAATTACCGTTGTTTCTAGTATCATGTTTTAAAGCTGTATTTAAAAATCCAACCTAATATTTTTAGGCCTGCAAATATAGCACCTTTTACTGTGCCCGAAACTTTAGAGAGACCAATTCTGTTCCTGTAATTTACTGGTATTTCAACATATGAAAGGTTTTGTTTAAGTGCCTTTAATTGCATCTCAACAGTCCAACCATAAGTCTTGTCTTCCATGTTTAATGTAAGTAGTTTTTGGTATTTAATGGCCCTAAATGGCCCAAGGTCGGTGAATTTTGCTCCAAAGAATAGTTTCATTAGGGTGGTAGCAAGCCAATTACCGAATATTTGAGGAACAGTCATAGAACCTTGTTCACGTAGTCGTTTAACTCTGGCGCCTATTACAAAATCGATGTCTTTTTCAATAATAGGGGCTACTATTTTGGACAATCCTTCAGGGTAATCACTGTAATCACCATCAAGGAATACAATAATATCGGGTTTATTAGTTTTGGTTGAAATATATTCCATGCCCTTTAAGCAAGCATAGCCATAGCCTTTTCTGTCTTCGGTCAATACGGTAGCGCCTGCTTTTTCGGCGTTCATTTCGGTGTTGTCGGTTGAATTGTTGCTTACCACAATAATGTCATCCACTTCATTAGGGATATCGTTAATGACATGAGCTATCGAATCGGCCTCGTTGTAAGCAGGTATAATAACATTGATGCGCATTATTGAAGGTCTAATAAGTTATTTTCTTTTTTGAAGGCTTTTAAGCTGTTCCATTCTTTTGTTTTTTTGCCTGTAACATATTTTTGGGCCAAAACTAATTTTTCGTTTTTATATATTAAACAATAGCCATGCTTTATATTATTTTTTAATTGGCACTTGTAGTTTAGTATTCCTCTATTATCATAAAAGAGCCACCATGCATTTTTTTTACCGTTGATAAAATGGCCTTCAGATTTTTTGGTGCCATCATTACGGTAGAAATGCCAATATTTTACAGGCTCATTATTTAAAAAATGGCCTTCTTTTTTGAGCGTTCCATTGCTGTAATAAAATTTCCAATAATCTTGTTTTTGATTGTTTTCTATCCAGCCTTCAGTTTTCATATTACCATTGGGGTAATAATTTTTTTGATAAAATTTTTGGGCAGCAATGGGAAAACTTGCTAGGAAGACTATATGAATTAAGAAGGTTTTTATCATTTCCTGTTCACCAAATTCATTAAATCCACATCGTTGCCAAGTAGGATTTCATTAGTATTGATGCGTCCTTCCATACTGTCGTTTTCTAATTTTAAAACCCCTCTGGGGCAAACGGCAGCACATATCCCGCAACCAACGCAACTGGAACGTACAATATTTTCACCCTTTTGGGCGTAAGCACGTACGTCTATGCCCATTTCGCAATAGGTAGAGCAGTTACCACAAGAAATACATTGGCCACCGTTGGTTGTAATTCTAAATTTAGAGAACATACGTTGTTGAAAGCCTAAAATGGCTGCCATAGGGCAACCAAATCGGCACCAAACACGATTTCCTAAAATGGGATAAAATCCAGTGCCAACCACACCAGAAAAAATAGAGCCAATATACAGGCCGTAAGCAGCACGTAAACTGCTGGACTTTATTAAAAATACATGGTCTGTTGTTCCTGTGTAGTGCATTATAAATAACGCTGCAATAATAACAAAATAGCCTATGGCACCATAGCGGGCATCTTTACCTAATTCGTTACGTTTAAAAATCATAACGCTTGTGAACAATACAGTTAAAAAGAGACCAACGCTTAAAAGAAATACACTACGTGTTAACCAAAACTTTGAGTGGTCACTACCTAAGTAGGTGTACACCAAAGCCGTAGTCATGATTACCGAAAAAACCAAAACAGTATGAATTAACCAACGTTCAATTTTCCATGCCGATAGCTTTTTGGAAGATAACTGTCTAAAGGCATCTCCTGCAGTTTCGGCTAAAGCCCCACAGCCACAAACCCAAGAGCAGTACCATCGTTTTCCATATTTATAGGTTAATATGGGTGATATAACAAATATGGATAATACCCCAAATATTAAAAGGGACAGTCCAAGTGTTCCTGAAGACAAAAACCCATTTATGGACCAGCTATCAAAGAGGTAATAATTTAGAGGCCATATGCTTTTAAGGTCATAATAAGGCAGGTTGTAATTAGGGCTTTCGTTTAATCGTGCCATAAACTCTGGGATTAAAAAAGCAAATCCCAATTGAAAAAACATAACAGAAACCGTTCGTAATTGCTGGTAGCGATTATGACGGTATTTTAATAAAAACTTATAACCAAAAATTAAAATGGCTACGGTATAAAGCGTGCCATAAACAAACCATTGGCTAGCTGGCCTGCCACTTAACAAATGGCTTAACGGATCGAATAATGCAATTAGCCCTGTGCTTTTAGTACCATTTAACCCTAATCCTAAATACTGCGGATAGAAATAGAGGACGATATAAAAACCTGTTAGTACTATTCCCGTTACCCATGCCCAAAACCCACGTTTGGATATACTTTTAAACCAGACACCGTTATTTTTTATGCCTTCTATTTGATTTGCATACAGCCCTTTGGAGAAGATGAAAACACCTGTAGTGATAGAAGCTAAAGCTATGGTGAGCCACAGCATTTTATTATTAAATGTATTAATCAATGAAAAAGTAAGTATAGCTAGCCCAAACAAACCAATGGCCGTGCCTATTTTTTGTAAAGGGTTTAGGTGATTGGAAGTGTCTCCGGTTAGTGACATATTCTGTTGAATGGATTCCATATTGTGATGTTGTTTTATGAGTCTTAAGAGACCTCACAGGTTTTAAAAACCTGTGAGGTCTGGGGTATAAGTTGTAAATACTTCTAAAATTTCAGTTTCATAGGTTTTGTAAAACTCTGGTTCGAAATTAGCTTCGGCCAGGTTTTGTATGACATAGTCAACACTTCTTTCTTCGGTTAGCCATCTATCAAAAACTTCATGTCGTAAACGAATGCCAAAGGTGTTAATACCTTTGAAAATGTTGGTAATGGTGTCGTATTCTATGGTGATGCATTTGGTGTCATCGGGATGTTTCCAATGAAAGTGGGCGTGATCCGCTTTGGGGGTTGGGAATACCCAGCCATACGTTTGGTATTCTATGTCGAAAAATTTAGCGCTATTAAACCAATGTCCCGGGTTGTAGGCAATACGGTTACCACAAATGGTTTGGGCAATGGTTTCGCCCATCATTCTACCAGTGTACCAAACGGCTTCTATGGGGCGACGGTTTTCATTGGGTTCTTCTTGTTCGGCACAATCGCCAATCGCATAGATATCTGGGATGTTGGTTTCTAAAAACCGATTCACTTTTACACCACGACCTAAATTAATTCCTGTGTCTTTAAGAAAATCGATATTCGGGGACACCCCAGCCGTTAAGCCAACAACATCACAGGGTATCTCTTCTCCTGTTTCTTGGATTACTACAGACTTTACCTGTCCATTAACATCGGCTTTTATCTCCTTTAAGTTAACGCCTAAACGTAAATCAATATGATGGTTTATAATGTGTCTATTAATCATGGCGCTTTCGCCTTCGGGGAGTATATTGTTCCAGAAACTATCTTCCCTAACTAAAAATGTAACGGGAATGTTTCTGCTGTTTAACATTTCAGCTAGCTCAATACCAATTAATCCCCCTCCAACAATTACAGCTCTTTTACAAGCCTTATTATTGGGAGCATGTGTTTCCAGGTTTTCTAAATCCTGTTTATGGTACATGCCCATAACGCCTTTTAAATCCTGCCCTGGCCATCCAAATTTATTAGGTTTACTGCCTGTAGCGATAATTAGTTTATCGTATTTCATGGTGTCTCCATCAGCCAAATAAAGCATTTTGTTTTTTGTGTCAACTGTTGTTACATAACCATTTTTTAGGTTGATATTGTTTTTTTGCCAAAACCAGTTTTCATAGGGTTGTGTGTGTTCAAATGTCATGTGTCCCATGTATACATACATAATTGCTGTACGGGAGAAAAAATAATCGGTTTCAGCAGAAATGAGGGTGATTTTTTTACCTGTATTGCCGGCAGACAGGTCGGAAAGTTTTCTTATGTGTCGGGCTGCTGTAACACCAGATATACCATTTCCAATAATAACAATGTCTTCCATAATTTTTTTGATTATGTTGTATTATGTCGAAGTTAGAGATAAAAACTTAACTTGATGGGTAAATTTTAATTGTTTTAATCTTGAAATGTAAGTTAGCTAACATTTAGTACGACCTAGGTTAGGTTACTTTGTAATGGTTAAGGCCAATATGAAACATAAACAAGAGGAAGGTTTTATGAATGTAATGTTTAAATGCAAGGCTT
Source organism: Aestuariivivens insulae (assembly GCF_022662195.1). GTDB lineage: Bacteria > Bacteroidota > Bacteroidia > Flavobacteriales > Flavobacteriaceae > Aestuariivivens > Aestuariivivens insulae. Next base: position 310,835 of record NZ_JAKMCS010000001.1, read on the forward strand.
ATATAGTTGGTTACTGTGTCCGATTGAAGTGGTGTAAGACTATTGAAAAGGCAATTATTAAACATTATAATTAAAAAATAGAATCAAATAATTAACTAATATTTAAACGAATGAAAAAAAACATATTCATTTTAGCTTTTGCTTTAATAACATTTAATGGCTTTTCCCAGGACGATCAAGATGAACCAAAGAGCAATATACAAACCTATACACCATCTAAGTTATTAAGTAAAGGGCAATGGGATGTTAAATGGTTTAATAATCTTTATACCGAAACCATGGCGACTAATGGTGATAGCAAAACTGATATACCAAGAAAAACATTTTTCACCTCGAGCATTGATATTTTTACGGGCGTTTCCAATAGCAATAGGTTAAATGTAGGCCTATTGGTAGAAGTAAGATCCAATACCATTGCAGGGCGTGGTTCTTTGGATGTGTTTCAATTTGACGGCAATCCGCAAACAGCAAGAAGTGGCTTGACATCGTTTGCTCCAGCCATAAAGTTTAACCCCGTAAAAGATGTAGGTAATTTTACGATACAAACCGCATTTCATATTCCTTTAATTGATAATGAGACCGAGAATGGCGTGTATTTAGATCAGACCGCTTATACGTTCCAAAACCGATTTTTTTACGATTATACATTTCCAGATGGCGGTTGGCAATTGTTTACCGAGTTAAATACCGAATATAACTTTGGAGATGAAAACAGTTTCGCTAATAAGACTTTTGTTTTGGTGCCAGGAGTGTTTTTGAGTTATTTTCCTAACCAAGAGTTTACGGTCTTAGGGTTTTTACAACACCAACAGCGTTATGGCGATTTTAAACAAGATTATACGGCTATTGGAGCTGGAACAAAGTACCAATTAACACGCGTGTTAAACCTGGAAATATTGTATAGTAATTTTATTAGAGGGAATGATACTGGCTTAGGACAATCATTTAATATAGGGTTACGTGCTTTATTTTAATGATAAATAGTAAATTAGGTGTTTCAATGTTGTTTTAATGAAAATACTTAAAGGCCTAATTGTTTTTATATGCGTTCTAAACCAATCTTGCACTGGTCAACCCTCCCAAAAAATTAATGGTGTGAGTTTTGTGGCATCGAATGACGCTATAGATGTATCGCATATCCATCCCGTAATTAATGTTCATGCTAATTATGCAGCCATAATGCCTTTTGGTTTTATAAGGAATCTTGAACATCCTGAACTGTCTTTTAATAGCGAACGCCAATGGTTTGGCGAGCGAAAGGAAGGTGTTAGGCAGTATGTTGAAACTTTTAGGGAAGCAAACATTCAATTGATGATAAAGCCCCAAATTTGGGTGTGGCATGGTGAATTTACCGGGCATATTAAAATGCAAACTGAAGCCGATTGGAAAACCCTTGAAACATCGTATGCTAAATTCATTTTGGAATATGCGGCATTGGCTCAAGAGCTGCAAGTTGAATTGTTTTGTATAGGGACAGAGCTAGAATCTTTTGTTGAAAATAGACCTGATTATTGGAATGATTTAATTCTTGAGGTCAGAAAGATTTATAAAGGTAAGTTGACTTATGCGGCCAATTGGAATGAGTTTGAGCATACGCCATTTTGGGATAAACTGGATTTTATTGGTATTGATGCTTATTTTCCAGTAAGCCATAGTAAAACCCCAACGGTAGAGGAGTGCTTGGTAGGGTGGGAGAAACATAAACCAAGTATCCAAAACCTTTCGAGGGAATATAATAAATCTGTATTGTTTACTGAGTTTGGTTATAGGAGTGTAGATTATTCGGGGAAAGTACCTTGGGAAAGCGATAGGCAAAAAGGATTGGTAAATCTCGAGGCGCAGAACAATACCACCAAGGCATTATTTGAAATGTTTTGGGAAGAAGAGTGGTTTGTCGGAGGCTTTGTTTGGAAATGGTTTGTTAACCATAACCATGTAGGAGGCGAAAACAATACGATGTTTACCCCCCAAAATAAACCTGTCGAACAGATTATAAAACAGTATTATAAAAAATGAGGTGTATTTTACTGTTGTTTATAGGACTTTCATGGCATTCGTTTTCACAGAGCAATACCGTTGCCGATTTAAAAATTCAAGGTAATGAAAAATTAAAAACGGCTTTTGTAAAAAAGATTTCTTCAATAAAAGCGGGAGCGGTTTTGGACTCTTCGGTTATTGAACAGGATATTATTAGGCTGAAACGTTTACCATCGGTTTCACATGCGTATTACCAAGTATTCCATTCAGAAGATAATACTTATAATGTGTTTTATCATATTGAAGAGAACTTTACGCTTATCCCTTCATTAAATATATATACAACGAATAATGATGAATTTGCTTTTCGTTTAGGGCTTTATGAATTTAATACTTTGGGAAGGAGTATTATTTTTGGAGGCTTTTACCAAAAAGATAATTATAGTAGCTATGCGTTAAACCTAAGAGCGCCTTACTTGTTTACCAATACATTAGGGCTTGCGGTTAATTTGCAGAGCCTAACCACTTTAGAGCCTGTGTTTTTTGATGATACCACGGCAGATTATAAGTACAACAATAAATCGGCTGAACTTCTAGGGCTGTACGAATTTAATTTTAGCAATAGAGTTGAGCTGGGCGTCAATTATTTTGTTGAGGACTACCAATACCAATTTGGAGCAACAAATCCTAATGTGCCCCAGGAATTGAATGTACACAAATGGTTGGCCAAATTGATTTACGAATACAATAATTTAGACTATTACTACCAGTATGTATCCGGATTTAAAAGTCAGTTTAATTTTCAGTATGTCACTTCTACAAGCGATATGTTGCCTGACTTCTTTATTGGGTGGAACGATTTTTTTCTTTTCAAACGTTTAGGGCAAAGGGGGAATTGGGCCAATAGGGTACGATTGGGACTATCGTCTAATGCCGAAACACCTTTTGCGCCTTTTTCGGTGGATAATAACGTAAACATAAGAGGGGTGGGCAATACCATAGATAGGGGAACGGGTGTTATTGTGTTAAATACCGAGTTTCGTTATACTTTAATTGAAAAGCATTGGTTTGTTTTACAGAGCAATGCATTTGTGGATGCAGGGACCTGGCGAAATCCGGGTGGTGATTTTGGTGATTTTAGTAAATCGGATAACATAAAAGTGTATCCTGGTATAGGGTTTCGGTTAATCCATAAAAAGATATATAATGCTATTTTTAGAATCGATTATGGTTATGGGGTCACTAAAGGAGCAACCCAAGGATTGGTTTTTGGTATTGGTCAGTATTTTTAGCAAGTTTTTATAGGAGCATCACTAAACAATTAATACCACCTCGTCTTCGGTTTCTGGTATGAAACCGAAGCCACTCCTCCTTGTAAAGGAGGAGAATTAAAATAAATTCGTAAACGCAACTCCTTCCCTTAAAAAGGGAAGGTGTCCGAAGGACGGAAGGGTTTTTATATCTGTTAGATTATTGAAATTTGATGGGGCTTTTTTAGATTTGCAAAAAAGAAAAGACATATGCGAACTTTTGCCATTGGTGATATTCATGGGGGATTGAAAGCTTTAATTCAATTGTTGAATAAGTTAGAAATTAAAGATGGGGATGCCTTAATTTTTATGGGTGATTATGTGGATGGTTGGAGTGAATCGGCCCAAGTAGTTCAGTTCTTAATGGAACTATCACAAAAGATAACTTGCGTTTTTATAAAGGGCAACCATGATGTTTGGTGTGAAGACTGGCTGCGAGATGGAACTGTATCACCTGTCTGGTATATGCATGGTGGCAAAGAGACTATGGAGAGTTATGAGCCGTTTTCTGAAGATCAAAAGAAGGTACATTTAGCGTTTTTTGAAAGCATGAAATTGTATCATATCGATAACGCTAACCGTTTATTTTTGCATGCTGGATTCACTTCGATGCATGGCGTGGAAAAGGAGGTGTTCCAAGCGGTTTTCTATTTTGATAGAACCCTTTGGGAAATGGTCTTAACAATGGATAAGCGTATGGAAAAAGATTCAGAATTATACCCAAACCGATTAAAGCACTATGCCGAAATTTATATTGGCCATACGCCTACCATTAATTATGATGTGACGGAACCCATGCATGCGGCAAATGTTTGGAATATTGATACGGGGGCTGCTTTTACCGGAAAATTAACGGCTATGGATGTGAATACCAAAGCTTTTGTCCAGAGTGATGATTTGCCCAGTTTATACCCCAATGAAAAGGGCAGGAACAAAGGATAATACCAGTTCTTGTTTAAAAATACCGTTAAAGAAAATGATGATTTTTTTCTTTATATGAAGAAGAAAATTTTAGCATAGCCTTAGCTACGGTTTTATTTTATTCTGAAATAGAAAGGAAAAAAGTGCGTTTTATTACGGTTATTTTAAATGAGAAATGGTATAACCTAGCAAACCTTTTTTTTGTAGTAATAGTAAAGGGTGTCGGCATCTGCGCCTAGCCAGCGTTTAATGTAAATGCTCCAGTAGTAGTACTGTAATTTCCAAACACCGTGTTTTCTGTACATTCTGGCCGAAGATTTCAGTTTTTTGTTGATTACCACAAACTGTTTTCTTGCGTATAGTTCGTTGATTAAAATATTGTCTTCATAAATGGTATAGCGTTCGTCGTATCCGCCAATGGTATCGAAAAGCGTTTTTGTTATAAACAGGCTTTGGTCGCCCCCTCTGCAGGCTTTCCAATTAAATTTGGTAAACCAGCCGGCTAGTTTTAGCCACCAGTGGTCGCTATCGAATTGCATTCTAAAGCATCCTGCTTCGTTACCCTGTTGTGTTTCATTAATAATTAGTGCGTCAAATTGTTTGGGAGGAAAGGAATCGGCATGTAAAAAATAAAGAATCGAACCTGTGGCCTTTTTTGCACCTACATTCATTTGTTTGGCTCTTCCTTGGTCCGAATGGATAAGTGTGATGTTCTTAAATTTTGAAATAATATGAATGGAACCATCGGTACTGCCGCCATCAACAACAATTATTTCTGCGATGTTTTTTTTTGAAGAAACCTCCTGTAAATACTCTAGTAATTTGCCAATATGTGTTTTTTCATTTAAAACAGGAATTATAATTGAAATGTGATGCTGCATGATATTTATTCATTTAACGCCCAATTATAATCTTTATATTTTATTTTGGCTTTTTCTGAAATGCTAATTTCTGAATATTGGTTTAAAAAATCAATTAAACTTCCAGTTTGTTTAAAATCGTTGGCAAACCATTGAAAGATTTTTGAAAGTTCCAAATGGTTTTCTGAAATAGAATTTCTTTCGGGATCACTTAAAAATTCTTTGGTGGCATTGGTTAATTGTGCGTCTAATGTTGAAGCGGTAAAGGCTTCGTTCTGTAATTTAGGACAGGAATACGACGCGCAAACAATGGCAAAATGAATGCGTGGCTCTTCCATTTTTCTTAGTATTTGATGTTCTATCTCATCTAAATTGTATCGTTTATCTCCCAGTTTCCAAAGTTTTTGTTTCCAAGGGTCTTTAATGTCCTTAATACTTTTTACGGGGTAATGCCGAAGGATTAAATCAATGGTCATGGCATTATAGGCATTAATCCAAAAAGCGAGTTTTTCTTGCTTTGTCCAAGAGGTTTTGGGGAGGTTGTCGTTTAGATAGCTGATGTAGCCTTTAAGTGCTTTTTTATTCGAAAGGAAACCTTTATAGTCAACATGACCACTATTTGAAACATGCTCTTTTAGAAGTTTGTCCCAAAGCTCATGGCTAGGTTTGGTTTGGTTGTATTGATTAATAGTTGCGTTTCTTGGAAGCACTATCTCTTTATCCAGTGAACCCTGAAAAATAGGGTTGCCCATTAAAGGTAAAATAATGATAAGTATGTTTGAAATTTTCATTTGTTGTGTTGTTTATTTTAAGCTAGCAACACCCGCCGCCATCGTAATGAAACGTAGATTCGCTAATAAAAATATCGTCTCTGTTTAAAGAGGCCAGCACATTAGCTGTTTTATCACATATCGCCAATGGCTGATTTTTTAAAAGGACATGTCCTTTTTTATCATCAAAATAGTCGTTTTCGCCAAAATAGATGGCGGCTTTACCTGTAAATACACAGGGGCCATCTTCAGGCATAGGATCTTTAATGGCCGCCACTTCAATGGATTCTATATAAATCAATTCGTTGGTAGGATAGTTTTTAGGATCTAAGATGCGATATGGCTTTCTTGCTCTAATTTCAATGGTGCCAAAACCGGCATCGGTTAGCATCTTTACATAGTCTTTTATGGGTAAGCTACCACTTAGGCACAGAGCGCGCAAACGGTCGTCGTTGCGTAAGGCGTCGTTCATAGGTTGTTCGCAGGTAGGGTCGCTCATTACCAATCGGCCATAAGGTTTTAAGACGCGATACATTTCGGCAATGGCCTGTTTTAAATCGTCGGCCTTAAAAATGTTAAACAGGCAGTTTTGAGCAGCAACATCAATGCTATTGTCTTCAACAGGAAGGCTAAGGGCATCTCCTTTTCTAAGGTCAACAAATTCACTTTTAAACCAAGGATTTAAAATTTCGGATTCTTTAAAGTTTTTTCGGGAGGCCTCTAGCATTTCATCAACAATATCAACACCAATAACACCGTTTTTTTGGCGTGAGAAATAGGAAAACTGTAGCAGTTCCATACCGCCACCTACACCTACGTAAAGAATTTTAGGATTGTTGGATAAATCGCGGGGATGGACTGTAGAGCCACAACCATAGTTCATCTCTTGCATGATTTTAGGGATTTTTAATCCGGGCAATTCCCAAATGGGGTTGGTGGTGCAGCATAAGCCTATATCTGGGGTTAAAGCGGCTTCTTTGTATAGGTTATGCGTCGTTTCTAGGTAGTTCATATAGTTTCCATTATTTTTTTGTTCTCACTAGGTCGTTTTAAAATAATAAAAATAACATGTTTAAAAGTTATATTTTCTAGAAAGTTATCAAACTTATATTTGAAAAAATCTTTTTAGGAAGAAGATCCGTAGATAAAAGGTAAAGTTGGTTTTTTAATGCCATTCATCGGATAGATTAAATAAAAAACAATAAGATTTATTGCGGTTCGTTAAGAAAACCAACAATTTAAAATTTTGATTACCCCCAAATTTATTAATATTTAACCGAAAAAGTATGAGAAAGGTTTTTGTGAGTTTATGTTCAATTTTAATAGGAAGTTCTGTATTTGCTCAAAATATCAAAAATGATAGTTCTTGGGTATTTGAAGCAGGTATCAATGCTGTAGATGTTTATCCAGTTGGGAAGGATTCGCCACAAGGCGCATATTTTGAAGAGTTTTTTAATGCAACAGACCATTGGAATTTTGGTATTCCAACGGTTAAAGTTGCAAGATATATCAATGAAGCTGTTTTTTTAAGTGTGAGGGCTACTTTTAATAAGATATCGAAATGGGGCGAATTGCCGGGACAATCTAGGGCAGAAGTAGATCGCCTTAATTACCTTGGGCTTGATGCCATGCTAAATAAAAATCTTAAAAATATTTTTCATTCAGAGAAATTCGAACCTTTTATTGGTATAGGTTTAGGTTACACTTGGATTGAAGAAGGTCCTTATAATTCAAATGCCAATGGGATTGATGATTTGGTGGGCGCAGGTACATTAAATGGTGTTTTAGGTGTTAAATATTGGATTTCAAAAAATATAGGTGTTAATATTGAAACAGCATATAAGCATACTTTTGAATCGTATCTTACGAGACATTGGCAACATAGCTTGGGAGTTATTTTTAAACTAGAAAAATGTGTGTGTTACTAACTTTTAAAAGCTGTTTTTCTTTGTTCCAAAATTGATAAAAACCTGGTTATAATGTCTTAATTAGTTCTTTAAACAAAATTACCATATTGGGCTCGGCTTTAGCGGCCATGGCAATAATTTCAGCTATATCTATGGGTGCAAGGTTGTCTGGATCACACTCATCTGTTAAAACTGATACCGCTGCTGCTTTTAAATTTAAGTGATTGGCCACAATAATTTCTGGAACGGTACTCATGCCAACTGCATCGGCACCAATTAATTTTAGCATACGATACTCGGCTCTGGTTTCCAATTGCGGACCAACCACACTTGCATAAACCCCTTCGTGTAATATTATGTTATGGGTTTTGGCGATAGTTTTGAATGTTTTATTAATCTGTGTGTCGTAAGGAGCGCTCATGTCAGCAAAGCGTTCGCCCAGTAGGTCTACGCTTTTAAACGCTAAGGGAGAACTGCCCTGAAGGTTGATATGGTCTTCAATAAGCATGAGCTCCCCTTTTTTGTAATTTAGGTTTATGGCCCCAGCAGCATTGGATACCAATAAGGTTTTGATGCCTAAATTTTCCATAATGCGAACCGGAAAGGTAATGTCTTGCAGTGTATAGCCTTCATACAGATGAAAGCGTCCCTGCATGACCACCACTTTTTTGCCTACTAATTCACCAAAAATGAGCTTGCCTTTATGGAACTCTACCGTTGCAGTGGGAAAGTTGGGGATATGATTATAACTTATTTCTTTAATAATGCTTATTTCATTAATAAGCTGGCCTAAACCTGTACCTAAAATAATGCCGACCTCTGGATTTTCAAAGCCTTTTTCTTTGAGGTAATCTGCAGTTTCTTCGATGTGCTTAATCATGTAGTTGTTTTATTTTTTCTTGTAATTTTAAGTTTGATTTATAAAATTTTGAAGCCTTTAAATCTTCAAAAGTGTCTATGTCATTTAGGGGTTCAAGTAGTTTGTAAGCTATGTTATTTCGCTTTAACTCCAAAAGGGTGTCGTCTAATAAATGGGATGTGCTCCAAGGTTTGTCAATAAAAACGTTGGGGTGTAATTCTGAAAGTCCAACCAAATAATAACCACCATCTTCTGCTGGGCCAAAAGTAACATTGACTTCCTGTAATGCAGCAAAGGCGTTCTTTATGTGGGTTTCACTTATATCGGGCAAATCGGAGCCAATTAATACAATGCGCTCATAACCCTCTTCAAACCCTTTTTTAAAGGCATTTAGCATACGCTCGCCTAAATCTTTTCCTTGTTGAATGGCTTTAAACTCATTTTTCCATTGGGTTTTAATAATGGCGTCAGAAAAATAAATACGCTTGTCTATTGCTAGGGTTTGGGTTGCTCGTTCAGTTAGTTTAACCAACTCGGCATAAACTTCAAAGGCAGCTTGGTCGCCAATGGTTTTTGCAAGTCGGGTCTTTACCTTGCCTAATTTTAGGTTTTTTACAAAGACGATAAGTAAATCTTTAGTCATAAACTTTTGTACCTTTGGTTAGCCATTTACTCCATTCTTGTGAAAAGATGTGTATGCTATCGGTTTCTTTTTCTTTTGTATTATAAACTGGGAAATTATTGTTTTTCCATTCAAAAATACCACCATATAGGTTTTCAACGTTTGTGTAGCCCACTTTTTTAAGTTGTTCTGCAATATCTTCAGACCGAATTCCCAATGAGCAATATACCACAATGTTTGATTTTTTATCGGGTAGTTTTAGTTGTAAGGAATCAAGGTTAAATAAATCATAACCTACATGAATGGCATCCTTTATATGGCTCACTTGAAATTCTTTAGCTTCCCTAGCATCAAGTATTACTGCTTTTGTTTTAGGCATGGCTAATTCTTGAACGGTAATATATGGTATGCTCCTATCGTTAAACGTCTGTAATAATTCTGAAAGTGTCTCTTGGGGGTAGAATTTAAAAGGTGTTAATAGTACCCCAAGTATAATGAGATATCTTGTTGTGTTGAAAAGCAATATAATATGAAAACGATTAAGGTTCATTTGCATAAAAATACTAATTAAGCTACAGAGCCTTGACAACTACTTCCTGCACCTGCTGTACAGCCATAACAATGTTGGGAAATCGCAATGGTTCTGCCTTCAAGAAGTGTTTCGTTGTATTCTGAAATATGTTTTGCTTTACTGTTTATAGGTAATCCAAGCATTTGATTAAAATCACAATCGAATAGGTAACCATCCCAGCTTACCGATAGCGTATTGGTGCACATTACATTTTGTACAGCAACAGGATTAAAGGCGTCTACCAATTGGTACATATAATCTTCGTAATTTTCTGAGGCAATCAAATAATCTAAAAACCTACTTATGGGTAGGTTGGTGATGGCAAACAAGTTATGAAAATGAATGCCAAAATCGTCTAAGAGAGCTTTTTTAAAATCTTTTTCCATTGCACTTTGGTCTGCTGGTAAAAAAGCACCAGACGGATTATAGACCAAATCTAATCTTAAAATGCTTTCTGGTTTGCCATAGCCTATGTTGTTTAGCATTTTTAACGCTTCAATAGAGGTGTCAAAAACACCATTGCCTCGTTGTTTATCGGTTTTGCCTTTGGTCCAATGTGGCATGGAGCTTATCACGTGAATGTTGTGTCTTTTGAAAAATTCAGGTAGGTCATGATACTTTTTATTGGCTAACATTATGGTTAGGTTGGAACGCACGATAAAATCTTTGATGCCTGCTTTGGCTGCTTCTTCTACAAACCAACGGAAATCGGGATTCATTTCTGGGGCACCACCAGTTAAATCCAAAGTATGTGCTCCAGTATTTTTTATCACCTCTAGGCATTGTTGCATGGTGTCCCTTGTCATGATTTCCTTTCGGTCTGGGCCTGCATCTACATGGCAATGTTCGCAAACCTGGTTGCACATATACCCCACATTAATTTGGAGGATTTCAAGCTTTTTGGCTTTAAGTGGAAACTGCCCTGTTTCAGAAATTTTAGATTTAAAGGTGGGTAATTCACCATTTTGGAATATACTGTTGGATAAAATTTCCAACTGCCTTTTGCTATTGGCCAATTCGCTGTGTCGTTTATGTAAAGAAGTTGTAATCAATTTTTGAATATTAATTTGAGATGTAAGTAATCATTAATAAGACGTTTAAAATTTTGAAACTTACATGTCCAGCTTATTAACCTTATTCATCATTTGTACCCCATGTACTAAGGTGGCGCCACTTTTAATGGCCGCACCAACGTGAATGGCTTCCATCATTTCTTCTTTGGTAACACCACGCTGCAGGGTGTCTTTAGTATAAGCATCGATGCAGTAAGGGCATTGTTCGGTATGGGATACAGCTAGTGCGATTAAAGCTTTTTCGCGAGCGGTGAGGGCGCCTTCTTCAAATACTTTGTTGTAATATTCAAAAAACTTGTTGCCAAGTTCTTCATCCCATTCCGTAATGTTTCCAAATTTCCTTAAATCAGCAGGGTCGTAGTATGTCTTTTGCATTAGATTTTGTTTTTCAATAAAGATATGAATCTAATGCTTGTAGTCGAAAAAAAAGCCAGTTCTTAACATAAAATTTCTTTAGAAAAGGAACATGTCGTAACTGTTTGGCATGCAAAAAAATACCCTATCCAAAATCTGAATAGGGTAAACTTTCATTTAAAAGTAAGATTAAATTTTATAGCTCTTTAGCACCTTCAATAATGCTTTCTACAATTTCTGGATTAAGCAAAGTGCTTGTATCGCCTAAATTGCTGGTGTCGTTATGGGCAATTTTACGTAAAATACGTCTCATGATTTTTCCTGAACGTGTTTTTGGCAAGCCTTCGGTAAATTGAATTTTGTCCAGTTTGGCAATAGGGCCTATATGTTCGGTGATAATTTGGTTGATCTCTTTTCTTAGGTTGTTTTGGTCCCTGGTTTCTCCAACATCCTTTAAAATAACATAACCATAGAGTGCATTGCCTTTTACATCGTGAGGGAAGCCAACGATGGCCGATTCGGCTACTGCTGGGTGCTCGTTAATGGCATCTTCGATAGGAGCTGTACCTAAATTGTGACCAGAAACTATAATAACATCATCGACACGACCGGTAATTCTATAGTAGCCTACTTCGTCCCTTAGGGCACCGTCTCCAGTGAAATATTTATTTTCAAATGCCGAAAAATAAGTGTCTTTATAACGTTGGTGATCGCCCCAAATGGTTCTGGCTATACTCGGCCATGGGAACTTAATGCATAATCTACCGTTTACTTGGTTGCCTTTAAGCTCATCGCCATTTTCATCCATTAATGCGGGTTGTATGCCAATAAAAGGCAAAGTGGCATAAGTTGGTTTTGTTGGTGTTACAAATGGTATTGGACTAACCATGATACCTCCAGTTTCGGTTTGCCACCAGGTGTCTACTATTGGGCTTTGCTTTTTGCCAACATTATCGTTGTACCAGTGCCAAGCTTCTTCATTAATAGGTTCGCCTACAGAGCCTAATACTTTTATTGATGATAGGTCGTACTTGTCAACCAATTCAGTGCCCTGTTTTGCTAAAGCACGTATAGCTGTTGGTGCTGTGTAAAACTGATTGACTTTATGTTTTTCTACAATTTCCCAGAACCGTCCAAAATCGGGATAGCTAGGAACACCTTCAAACATAACGGAAGTAGCGCCGTTGGCCAATGGGCCATAGACGATGTAACTGTGTCCGGTAATCCAACCTATATCCGCTGTGCACCAGTACACATCGTCTTCTCTATACTGAAAAATGTTTTTGAACGTATATGCGGTATATACCATGTAACCTGCTGTGGTATGGACCATCCCTTTAGGCTTTCCTGTAGATCCAGAAGTATATAAAATGAATAAGGGGTCTTCGGCATTCATGATTTCAGCCTTGCAATCGGCAGACGCTTCATCTAATAGAGGCTGTAGCCATTGGTCCCTACCTGCTTTCATGTCGATATCTGAATGGATGCGTTTGGCTACCAATACCGTTTTTACATTAGGGCAGCTTTCTAAAGCTTCATCAACAATCCCTTTTAGGTTTATGGTTTTTGCACCTCTGTAAGAACCGTCACTGGTAATGACCATCTTGCAGTCACAATCATTAATTCTTGTCGATAATGCGGTTGATGAGAACCCGGCAAAGACAACAGAATGTATGGCGCCTATACGTGCACAGGCTAAAACAGCTACGGCCAGCTCAGGAATCATAGGTAAATAAATGCATATCCTATCGCCTTTCTGTACGCCTTGGCTTTTTAACACATTGGCAAACTTGTTAACCCGTTCGTGCAATTGGTTGTATGTAATATGTTCGGCCGGTTCATTAGGGGCGTTTGGTTCAAATAAAATGGCGGTTTTATTGCCTCGAGTAGGGAGGTGCCTGTCTATACAGTTTTCCGTAATGTTTAATTGGGCACCTTCAAACCATTTAATTTCTGGCTTTGAGAAATCCCAATTTAAGACCTTGTCCCATTTTTTATGCCACATAAAATGTTCTTCGGCTACTTCTTCCCAAAAATTTTCTGGTTCTCTTACCGATTTTCTGTAAACTTGATAGTACTCCTCTAAATGTTTTATGTGATAATTACTCATTAGTTATTGTTTTTGACTTATTTAGTTTAGATTAAGAAAAGTACAATTTTACTAAAATTTTATTAAAATAACCTTTGAAAGGTCTAAGGGAATCAAAATTATGGTAGAAATTGTGAAATAAATAACGTTTACAGGAAAGCGGTATGAATAATGAAAAATTCGCGCTCTTTTCCTATCTTAGATTTGCAATAATTTAAACCGTGAACACTAATGAAAGCCAACGAACTAAAAAAGATACAGGCCCCTTTAAAAGAAAAATACCGTAACGATTCTGGTTCAGCATTAATAACTTTGGAAGCCAGTGGTCAAATTGGGGAGGGGATTTCATGTAAAGTAGATACCGGGAAAGCTATAGTGGAGGCAGGGCTTCATCCTGCTACGGGAGGAACAGGACTGCAGGCATGTTCGGGGGATTTACTGCTTGAAGCGTTGGTAGCCTGTGCTGGCGTTACCCTTAGTGCTGTTGCTACAGCTATAGAGTTCGACTTTGAAGGAGGTATTGTAAAGGCAGAAGGCGATTTGGATTTTCGAGGAACCCTTGGTGTTGATAAAGACACGAAAGTTGGTTTTAAAAATGTACGTTTAAATTTTCAACTGAACACTTCCGAAAGTAAAGAAAGGATAGAAACGCTGCTAAAATTAACCGAGAGGTATTGTGTGGTTTACCAAACTTTGGTGTCTGCGACAGCTGTGGTGGCAACAATTGATGTGGCATAAAAGTGAAACTTTTTATAAGTGCAGATGTTAGCATTTTCTTGTAGATTCATATAAATAAAAGCGAATTTTATAATATGGTAGAGATTAAAGAAATAGAAAACATTTCTGACTTTACTCCCAAGAGGATTAAAAAATACCTCTTTTTGTGGTGTAGTGAAGGGCATGTTTCTATTATGGTAGATAATAAACACCTAACACTATCACAACATCAAGTACTTACCATCACTTCAGGGCAATATCATGGCTTTAAAAATGTTCACGACGGGAAAGGCTATTTGCTCAGTTTTACGCTTGATTATATCTGCAAAACCGAAAAAGATATTGAGCTCATCTTTCAAAACAGTCTTTTTTGTCATTTTGATTACAACGAAATCATTTCTATTAACAATCCTTTAGAAATAGAACGACATCTCCAAAAAATTGAGGAAGAGCTTAGCAACAAACCATTTCAATATCTGGAATCCATACACTCCCGTATTGAATTACTGCTGTTTGAAGTGAATCGTTCAAAGATTGAAAATGGTGGAGAGATTTGGAAACCGGAAGCGCTTTTTTTACGGTTTCTCGAGTTTGTACGCAACAATTTTGAAAATAACTACACTCTTAAAGATATAGCGCTTCGATTGCAAACCACAGAATTGAGATTGAATGAGTTGGCAAAACAACATGCAGGAAAGACAGCACAAAATGTTATTTATGGATTGGTTGTTTCTGAAGCCCAACGCAAATTACAGTATGAGGAGAAAAGCATCAAAGTAGTGGCTTTTGATTTGGGTTTCAGGGACCCTTACTACTTTTCCAAGTTTTTTAAGAATCATACAAAAATGTCACCCACTGAATTTCAAAATAGCTTGAAAAACTAAATTGTACATCAAATACTCAAGATTTTCCATTTTTTAGGGAGTTACTAATTCTCAACTTTGTTTCATTAATTTTTTAATTATGAAATCAATAATAATAGGGCTATTACACTTGTCTTTTCTTGCTTGGGGAAACTGGAGTGGCCGATGGAAAACAAATTGTGACCTATTGTGGTGGAAGTGATGAACTTCAAAATAATTATTACAGGTTCAGGATGATAGCATAAATACTGTTGTGGCTGATGGAAAGATTATTTCTTCTAACGGAAATTTGGTGAGCTATTTGGCATCGTTGGAATTATTGGAGAAAATGGTAGGAAAAGAACAAAGGCAAGACGTTGATAACGAATTATTAATAAATAAATTACATTAAAATGAACATTAAAGATTTTATTACGAAAAGCAAAAACAAAAGCTGGGAACCATTAATTGAAAATGGAATTCATTATGAAGGAATCTCTGTTAAATCCTTGTATTTTGACAAGGCTACAAATCGTTCAAAATCCATTTTATTAAAATTCCAAAAAGGAGCATCCTATCCTTATCACATCCATCCAGCGGGAGAAGAAATTCTAGTTTTGGATGGTAGTTGTGAGGTGTTTGGTGAAACCCTTAACGAAGGAGACTATTTATATACCCCGCCAACAGGCAAGCATAGTGTCGCTACTAGCACGGGTTGTGTGTTGTTTTTGTCTATACCCGAAGAAGTTATTTTAATACGGGAAGATGAATAAGGCAAAAATCTGTGCAACTGGCGGCGCAAAATATACGAATTAGCACCCCAAAAAACAAAAAATCCCGTAAACAAAATGTTTCGGGATTTTTTTGTGGTACCTCCAGGAATCGAACCAGGGACACAAGGATTTTCAGTCCTTTGCTCTACCAACTGAGCTAAGGTACCTCGCCAAAGCGGATGCAAATATATTCATTTTTGTGATTTGCCAAAAGAAAAATTTAAAAAAAGAATATTTTAATTCCTTTAATAATAATTATGAGATATTTAAGATTTAAATTCTGCTCGTTTTGTAGTTTTATGCGGTCGTTAAATTTAACCTTTTGGCATGAACTTAATAATAGATGTAGGGAATTCTTTTGTAAAGCTTGCTGTTTTCAGCCAAGATGAATTACTGTTGAAGGAAGTTGTTGAGCAACGTCTTTTTATGGATATAATCAATGCCATAACAAAAAAATATCCTGCTATTGAAAACGCCATTGTCTCTTCGGTGTCTAAATTGGATGAGGGATATAAAGAAATATTAAAACAGAGGTTTGTGCTCCTTGAAGTTAACCACAAAACTAAGCTGCCGTTTAAAAATTGCTATAAAACGCCCAAAACTTTGGGAGTGGATAGGGTGGCATTAATAAGTGCCTCTGTTTATAATTTTCCTCAAACTAATGTGCTTGTTATAGATGCGGGGACCTGTGTTACTTTCGATTTTGTTACAACAAAAAAGGAGTATTTGGGAGGAGCCATTTCACCTGGTATTAGAATGCGCTATCTTGCTCTTAATCATTTTACGGCCAGTTTACCGCTGTTAGACACAGAATTACCAGAAAACCTTATTGGGCACTCTACCAGTTCTTCAATTCACTCGGGAGTTGTTAACGGGCTTATAAACGAAATTGATGGTGTGATTAACACCTATAAGCAAAAATATTTAGATTTAACAGTAATTTTAACAGGAGGAGATGCTAAATTCTTGTCTAAACAATTAAAAAGTAGCATATTTGCCAACTCTAATTTTCTTTTAGAGGGACTAAACTATATTTTACAATATAATTCAAATTGATGATAAAAAAACTTGTAGTAGTTTTTATTGCCGTTTTCGCAATTCAAAGTTATTCCCAAGAAGGTACAGCGTCACCTTATTCTTTTTATGGTATTGGTAGCTTAAAATTTAAAGGTACCGTAGAGAATAGGAGTATGGGTGGTTTAAGTGTATATACAGATAGTATTCATGTTAACCTTAGGAATCCAGCTTCTTATGCAGGTAATAATTTAGAAATTTGGGGAAACGAAAGTAGGCCCGTTAAATTTACGGTAGGAGGGAGTTATTCCAGTATAAATTTAAAAAGTGATACCAGTAAAGGTAAAACCTCGTCTACAACATTCGATTATTTGGCATTATCTGTTCCTGTTGGTAAATTTGGATTAGGATTTGGATTGATGCCTTATACAGCAGTAGGCTATAAATTGGAAGCGCTTAATGCAAATGGTGATTTAGAAAATAGATTTAGGGGAGAAGGCGGACTAAATAAAGCTTTTCTGGGATTTGCTTATCAAGTAAGTAAAGGCTTAAGCATAGGTGTTGATGCACATTATAATTTTGGAAATACCCAAAATAGTATTGTTGAATTTCAATACGATGGGCAAAATGTACCGTTGCAATATCAAACTCGTGAAAATAATAGGTCGGACCTAAGTGGTATAAACTTTAACTTTGGGCTTACTTATAAGACTATGTTCACTAAAAAGTTAGAGCTTATTTCCAGTCTTACCATTACACCAAAAAGTAATTTAACCTCGCAGAATGAACGTTCTATTGCTACAATTAGGACAAATTCGAATGGAGATGAGTTGGTGGTAAACCAGATAGATACAGATTTGGAGGCCTTAGGCTTATTGGAAACAGAATTAACCTTGCCAACCAAGGTGTCCTTTGGAGCGGGGATAGGGCAACCTAGAAAATGGTTTATAGGAACCGAGTATACGTCGCAAAACACCAGCAGTTTTTCCAATCCATTATACACTAATGGGACGGCCTACGAAAATGCATCAACATTATCTGTAGGAGGGTTCTATATTCCACAATATAATGCGTTTAATAACTATTTAAAAAGAGTGGTTTATAGAGCGGGGATGCGATTTGAAAAAACAGGATTACTTTTAAATGATGAGTCAATAAAAGAGTTTGGCATATCTTTTGGGGTAGGTTTACCTGTAGGAGAATTGGGAGGCTTGTCTAACGCTAATTTAGGGTTCGAAATAGGTAAACGTGGCACAACTAATAACAATCTTGTACAAGAGAATTTTATTAATTTCAGATTAAGCTTATCTTTGAACGATAGATGGTTTATGAAACGAAAATATAACTAACAGTTGAATATCATGAAGACGAAAATTACTTTACTAGCACTATTGCTTTTTGCATTGAACATAAGTTTTGCACAGCAAGACGAAGAATGTATGACCAAGCTTTCCATATTCCATGAATATGTAAAAGCTAAAAATTTTGATGCGGCTTATGAACCATGGATGGCAGTACGAAATAAATGTCCAAAGTTTAATACGGCCATATATATAGATGGGGAAAAAATACTGGAGGATAAAATCGAGAAATCATCTGGAGCAGATAAGGTAGCTTACATTAATGATTTGTTGAAGCTATGGGAAGAGCGAGGTACACACTTTGCAAGCAAAACACCTAAAGGAAAATATGCAGCACAAGCATGCCAATTGATGTATGACAATCGGAAAGAATTAAATAAAACCGATCTGGAACTGTATGAATGTTTTGATGCAGCTTATAAATTAGATAAGGCAACATTTACACATCCACAAAGTTTATATACCTATTTTTCTTTAATGGTTGATTTGTATGATGCTAAGAAAAAACCAGCGGCCGATTTATTCAATAAATATGATGATGTTGTTGAAAAGGTAGAAGATGAGGTTAAAAACTATTCAGGGAAGTTAAATAAACTTATTGAAAAAGAAGATGCTGGAACCGCCTTAACCAGTAAGGAGAAAAAATATAAGAAATATTATGAGCAAGTATTAGGAGCTTATGATAAGATATCTTCAGGTATAGACCAAAAGCTAGGTGAAAGAGCAAACTGTGAAAACTTAATCCCGCTATACCAAAAAGACTTTGAGGAAAATAAAGCTGATGCGGTATGGTTAAAACGTGCTGTTAGCAGAATGTTCCATAAGGAATGTACAGAGGATCCGTTGTATGAAAAATTGGTAAAGGCATATGATGAAACAGCTCCTTCTGCAGATACAAAATACTTTGTTGCTACTATATTGTTGAAGAATGGAAAGACATCTGAAGCGGAAAAATACCTTAAAGAGTCTTACGATTTGGAAACAGATACTTTTAAGAAATCTAAACTGGCTAATAGAATTGGTTTAATCCTTAAGAAAAAAGGAAGGTATGGACAGGCTAGAGGTTACTTTAGAGATGCGCTTAAGCTTAACCCAGCTAATGGACGTCCACATTTGTCAATTGCAGCAATGTATGCAGCTAGTGCTAAAGATTGTGGAGATACCAATTTTAATAAAAGAGCCGTATATTGGTTGGCAGCAGACGAAGCGGCCAAAGCAGCTAGGGTAGATCCAACCTTAAAAAAGGCAGCAGCACAATCTGTAGCTAACTATAAGGCTAAAGCACCAAATAAATCTGAGATATTTGAATGTGCTTGCTCCGGCAAAGTGATTAAAATAAGCTGTTGGATTGGAGCTTCGGTAACAGTACCTAAAGTGTAATGCATCAAAAAAAAACATATCAATTACTAAACATAGTCACCATAAATGTGGTGGCTATGTTTTTTTCATGTTATAATTTTATTCTGCTTTTTAAGAGACCTACCTGTCTATCTGTAGTAAGGAGGTGTAATTCATATAAACGATTTCTTGTATTAGGTGTGCTTCTATCAATGCTTATGTCATGTAAAGATAACTTTAATGATGTGCAGAATATTGGAGTGTCGGAGAATGAGCCTATAGGGGTTGCAGAAAATATCAATTTAAAACATACCGATTCGGGTAGAATAAAAGCTGTTCTTATAAGTCCGAAAATGCTGGATTATTCCAATAGAGAATTCGATTATTATGAATTTCCAGAGGGCATAACACTTGATATATTTGATGAAAACAACAATAAAAGTGTTGTTGTTGCAGACTATGCCATTAACTATGGAAAAACGAACCTAATCGATTTGCGTGGTAATGTGCGTATAACAACCCATAAAAAGGATACTTTATTTGCTGAACAACTGTATTTCGATTCCGATAAAGATTGGATATTTACCAATAAACCAGTGACTTTTAAAACGGAAACCGACATTATACATGGCAATATTTTCGATTCTGATACAGATTTTAAAAAGGCCAATGTCCTTGAGCCAACAGGGAATATTACTGTTGAAGACTAATTTTAGTGCATTACAGATTTCTACTTTCTTATTTTAAGTATCTTTACAACGTATTATTTTTTTTAACTGTTTTAGATTCATTTGTCTATGAAATATTCAAAGATTTTTCAATATGCCTATCTGGTTTTCGCAGCACTATTTATATATGATGCCATTTCAAGATATGTGAATACAAGCGAATTGTATTATCCGTCAATTCTATTGGGGGCTTTAGCTATTTTTATGTTTTTCTTTAGGCGCAGATTTGCTAGAAAAATGCATAATAAAGATCAATAGTTAAATGGGTGCAGAACTTGTTGTCATAATTATTTCCTTATTGTTATCGGCTTTTTTCTCAGGGATGGAGATAGCCTATGTGTCTTCGAACAAGATACATATCGAGATTGAAAAAAAGCAAGAAGGACTATTGGCAACCATATTGGGTAAACTCACAACCAAACCATCTAAGTTTATTGCAACTATGCTAATAGGTAATAATATTGCATTGGTGGTTTATGGGCTTTTTATGGGCGATATGTTGGTGGCTTGGTTTCAAACAATGTTGCCAACGCAATCAGGTTTTTTAAACTATATGTTTACCGAATTAAGTTTGCTGTCCCAAACCATTATTTCTACCATAGTAATATTAATTACGGCCGAATTTTTACCTAAGGTATTCTTTCAAGTTTATGCTAATACTTTAATTAAGGCATTGGCAGTTCCAGCTTATATATTCTATGTGATGTTTACTTATATTTCAGATTTTGTGATATGGATTTCCGATACCGTTTTAAGAACCTTTTTTAAAACCGAAGGCGATCAAATTCAACTGGCATTTACAAAAGTGGAGTTGGGTAATTATATAAGCGAACAAATGGAATCGGTTGAAGAACATGATGAAGTAGATTCCGAAATTCAAATTTTTCAAAATGCATTGGAATTTTCAGAGGTAAAGGCGCGAGAAGTTATGGTGCCCCGTACCGAAATTATTGCTGTAGAAATTAATGAAACGATAAAGTCGTTAAATGCGCTTTTCACCGAAACGGGCTGCACTAAAATATTGGTTTATAAAGATACCATAGATGAAATTTTAGGCTATGTACATTCTTTCGAACTGTTTAAAAAGCCTAAAACCATAAAATCGGTGATGTTACCTGTGGAGTTTGTGCCAGAAACGGTGCTTATCAAAGATGTGTTGGGCGTACTTACCAAAAAGCGTAAGAGTATAGCTGTGGTACTTGACGAATACGGTGGGACATCGGGTATTATGACGGTAGAAGATATCGTAGAAGAGTTGTTTGGAGAGATAGAGGACGAGCACGATACGGCCGTTTTAATAGAAGAACGTATTGATGACGATACATTCAAATTTTCTGCGCGAATGGAGGTCGATCAAATTAATGAGACCTATAAGTTAAATCTTCCAGAAAATGAAAATTATGAAACTTTAGGAGGGTTAATTGTAAACCATACCGAAGAAATTCCAGAGCAGAACGAGGTAGTTACCATCAATACATTTCAGTTTACTATTTTAGAGGTTTCAAATACCAAAATCGATTTGGTAGAACTCAAGCTATTGGAAGAAGATTAGCTAGGCTTAAAGTTTGGTCAATAATTGCAGCTATCTTCTTTTATTATTAAATAGAAAATGGTATTTTCGCGCACGATATTTTTTGCCAAATGGGCATATACCAATAGTTAACAAGAAAATTCCAGTGTTACTGGTTTAAAAAATAAAATTTCAAGATGGCAGTTTTAAATAAGATTAGACAACAAAAGTTTATACTAATTGCGTTAATAGCTTTAGGTCTATTAGCTTTTGTAATATCGGTTCCGGATATTTTAAACATGACCGATAGTAGTGGCGCTAAACAAAGTTATGTGGGCAGTGTTAATGGGATAGATATTAGTCGTGAAGATTTTTTGCAAAAGGTAGAGGTTGCCCAAAGGCAAGCTGGTCCTAGTGCAACAAATACCCAAGTGGCTAATCGTGTTTGGGAACAAGAGGTTAGAAAAGCGGTAATGGAATCCCAGTTTGAAGAATTGGGAATCTCTGTAGAGCAAGATAAGATGCGCGACCTAATAAAAACGTCGTTGGCAACCAACCCACAGTTCTTAAATGAAGCTGGTCTGTTTGATGAAAATAAGTTGAATGAGTTTGTCGCTAACCTTAAGGAATTAGCACCACAACCAGGGTTTTTTAACGGACAGCCTATTACATATGCCGATTGGACAAACTACGAGAAAAATGTTGCTTCTGGAGCCTTGCAACAAAACTATTATAATTTAGTAAAGGCTGGTTTAACAGGAACTTTGGCCGAAGGTGAATTAGACCATAAATTAGAAGGCAACAAAGTAGATATTAAATACGTACAAGTGCCTTATACGTCTATTCCAGATAGTACGATTAGTGTTTCAAAATCTGACATTTCAGCATACATCAAGGATCATAAAAATCAGTTTGAGGTAGAAGAGACTAGAGATATTCGTTATGTGGAATTCAAGGAAGAAGCTACTTTGGAAGACGAGGAAGCTATTAAAGCAGAACTTAGAGTTTATTTGAATGGACGTTTGGTTGACGAAACAGGAAGAAAAGACACTATAATAGCATTTTCAAAAGTTAAGAATAATGCCGATTATATTAATTTGATTGCAAACTCTAATGTGAAGTTTGATGACCGATTTGTGTTTAAAAACAGTTTGCCTACCGAATTTGCCGATAGTATTTACAATTTAAATGTAGGTGAGGTCTTTGGACCGTATAAGCACGATGGAAACTTTAAGTTAACTAAGGTTATTGCAGAAAAGAATATACCAGACTCAGCTAAAGTAAGACACATATTAATTCCGTTTTTAGGAGCTAGAAGTGCGACTCCAGAAGTAACACAAACAGAAGCAGAAGCTAAAACGACTGCCGATAGCTTATTGGCCATTCTTAAGAGAGACCGTTCTAAATTTCCGGAATTTGTAAAAGAGTTCTCTTCAGATCAAGGGAGCGCAGCAAACGAGGGACGTTACGATTGGCATCCATACAACACCATGGTTCCAGAGTTTAACGACTTTGAGTTTGAAGGTGAAGTAGGTGACCTAGGTGTGGTAAAAACAATTTTTGGATTCCATATTATTGAAATTGAAGGTCAAAAAGATAAAAAGCGTGCTGTAAAAGTAGGTACAATTTCTAGAAAGATTGAGCCTTCAGAAGCAACAATAAATAAAGTGTTTAGGGATGCTTCTAAGTTTGAAGTCGATGTAGATAAAAAAGATTTTCAGGAAGTAGCGACCGAAAGTAAATATAACGTTCGTCCTATTAATGGAATTAAAGTATTGGACGAAAATATTACAGGAATTGGAAGCCAAAGGCAAATTGTACGTTGGGCTTTTAATGAAGAAACAGAAGTAGGAGCAATTAGTCGATTTACCATTCCTTCTGGCTATGCAATAGTTCAATTGGTGGCGAAGCATGATAAGGGGCTTATGTCTGTTGAGGATGCTTCGGCAACTGTATTGCCTAAAATACGTAAGGCGAAAAAAGCACAACTAATTAAAGAGCGCATAACAGCTACCACTTTAGAAGATCTAGCGGCTGCCGAGAATACTTCCGTAAGATCGGCTTCAGCCATTACCATGAAGTCACCAACCATTTCAGGAGCTGGTAGAGAGCCAATGGTTGTAGGTGCTGCTTTTGGATTGGAAGAAGGAGAAACTTCAGACTTGATTGAAGGTGAAAGAGGTGTGTATATGGTACAGGTAACAAAAGTTACTCCGGCGGTAGAATTAGATAATTACCAAGCTGCTGCCAATAGAGTGGAACAACGTAAAACTGGAGCTGTGGCTTCAAAAGTATACAATGCATTAAAAGCTGCTGCCGAAATTGAAGATGATAGAGCAGAGACGCAAGTACAATAAGAATAGTTATATAATAATAAGTTTGAAAAATGCTCCATATTGTTGGAGCATTTTTTATTTAATAATATTAGTCTATAACAATATGTGTTTGATAAGGTTAAATGCTATAATGTTTACCATTTCACATAAGTGCTAAGGTTTTCAATGTGTTAGCGGAATCCATTGGTTGGATGGCGGTCGTTGCGAGGAGTAAAACGACTAGGCAACCTGTAAATAAACAACGGTTTACTTAATAAACTAAATCAGGAATTAATATTACCCTTTCGGCTTTAAACTCCTATTTGAGTTTAAAGCCACCTTCCCTTTTAAAGGGAAGGAATTGTGTTTACTGAATTATTTTAATTCTCCTCCTTTATAAGGAAGAGTGGCTCCGGTTTCTGATATGAAACCGAAGACGAGGTGGTTTTAATTATAACTAAGATTATTTAGGATGTAGTTAAATGGAATTTCAGATTTTAATTAATTCAGAATAATTAATAATTGTTGTATAGCCTTTACGTTCAAAATAGCCTCTAGGGTTCTCTTGGGAAGCTACTAAAATAAAATCGCCTCCCCAAGCCCCTAAACTTTTAATGCTGCCCTTAAAATCATGAAACAAGCGTTCTTTAATAGGGGTTTGTTTGGTCGCTTTAGAAATGATTCTTTCATGTTCTTGCATTAAGACTTCAAATGTTTTTAATGAATCACAACTAACCATCTCATGTGTAATTCTTGTAATGCTTTCGATATCCTGTTTCGAAACAGATGCATTGCTTTTGTAAAGCGCAATACCCTCTCGGCTATTTTGTTTCTTATTGAGATATACAAAGTATAAATGATCTTTAAATAACGGGTTAAAACCGACTTCTAAAACTTCGGGTTGGGCGTTTTTTAGTTGGTAAGTTATTGGTGTGTTGTATTGTGCACAGGCAATGTCGTAACCACTGCCTCCAAAGGTAAGTTTTAAGAGTTTGTAAGCATCAATATTGGCCCATTGCGCTACATTATTGATTAAGGTAGATGATGTGCCTAAACCCCAATTTCTTGGGAATGATAATTTGGTGGTCACATTAAAACCATGGTTGTCATTAATAAAATTTGGATTAATGGTTTTGGTGGCTTGTAATATTTCAATTAACCTGTTAGAAATACTATTGTCAATGAGGGTGGCGCTAGAAATCCCATTATCAACAATTTCAAAGGTGTCTTCAAACCAAATATTGCCATTTTCATCTAAGCTCTTCCAAATAATTTTACCACTTCCTGTCTCTTCAACAGTTAACGATTGTCCTAGTGTGGTTGCAAGCGCGAGAGCCTTGGCACCATCTAAAACAACATATTCTCCGGTAAGTAGTAGTTTGCCGTTGGAATAGTAGGTTGTTTCGGTGCCTGAGGCCCTCGAAGGCACCATGTTGTTAGGGATTGATATTTTAGAAATGTTCGAAGCCTCCTTGTCACGAAAGGCCATTGATAGCTCAGGAAGTTTATTAAAGTTGCCTTTAATCAAAGCCTTTTTTTTCTCCCTGTTCCAGCCTTGTATTTGCTTTTCCCTGTAAAAAGCATCATCTATTCTTTGGAACTCTTCGGCATAAACTAATCGTATAGGTAATCTTTTCTTAGTGTGATTAGCTCCTTGACCGCTCTGATGCTCTTCTAATCGTTTGTCTAAATGGGTGGTGCTTCCAGTATAAAAACTGCCATCTGAACATTCTAATATGTAAACATAGCCTTTAGGCATTTTGTATTTGTTTTTTTAAAGGCGATATGGCCACAGTGTAACTCGAAGTGTCCTAAAAGCCTTAATTTTGAGTTATGTTCTTATTCTTTCGTGGTGCCTTCGAGAGCCTCAGGCACCAGTTGATCTTAATTTATTCAAAGCTTCCGAAACCGCATTATGCGATACGGTATGTGACTTGAAATGTTCTGTTAGCACTTGTTTTTCATCATCATTGGCACCAAATTGATTTAAGATATTCATTAAGTGCATTTTCATGTGCCCTTGTTGTATGCCAGTAGTGGTAAGTGAACGTAAGGCAGCAAAATTCTGTGCCAATCCTGCGACGGCAACAATTTGCATTAACTCTTTAGCTGATGGATGGTGTAGTAGTTCTAAGGCTAATTTTACCAAAGGATGAAGTTTGGTAAGTCCCCCAACAGTCCCTAGCGCTAATGGAATTTCAATCCAAAATTTAAATTTGCCATCTTCAACAGAAGCATGAGTTAAACTACTGTAGCGCCCTTTTCGTGAGGCATAGGCATGTACACCGGCTTCAATGGCCCTAAAGTCATTTCCAGTGGCTAAGACCACTGCGTCTATGCCATTCATAATGCCCTTGTTGTGGGTTACGGCACGATACGGTTCTATCTCGGCAATGTTAACGGCCTGTACAAATTTATGTGCAAAGGCTTCTCCCGAAATCGTTTGGCTTTCGCTTAAATCTTCAACATTACAGCTCACTTCTGCCCGAACCAAACAATCTGGAACATAGTTGGATAAAATGCTCATCACAATTTCAATTTGTTTTTCTTCTTCTGAAAATAAGTTGAATGTCTGGGCCTCATTCTTAAAAGTTTTGGCAAATTGTTCTAAACAGGAATTGATGAAATTTGCACCCATAGCATCCAAAGTCTCAAAAGAAACATGCAATTGGTAGTATCCTGAAATGTCATTGGTCTTATCGCGTAACTCAATAGCTGTAATACCGCCACCACGACTTTCCATGTTTTTGGTTATGGAGGCAGTGTCACTAAAAAGCTTTGGTTTTACCTGTTCAAAAAAGGTTTTAAGTTTATTGAAATCGCCACGGTACATAAAGTGTACCTGACCTATTTTAGTAGTGGAAATAACTTCGGTTTTAAAACCACCTCGGTCCAACCAAAATTTAGCTGCTTTACTTGCGGCGGCTACTACCGAACTTTCTTCAATAGCCATAGGGATGGTGTGTAACTTGCCGTTAATAAGGAAGTTTGGAGCGACGCCTAAGGGTAAATAATAGTTGGTAATGGTGTTTTCAATAAATTCATCATGCAATTGTTGGATTTTTTCATCGGTATTCCAATATTGCTTAATAATGGTTTTAGCTTCTTCAGAATTTGAGAAATAGGTATCAACAATCCAATCAATTTTTTTTGCCTTGGATAATTTTGAAAAACCAGAAATAGATTTGCTCATGTGTTAGTCGATTTCAGCACAAAGATACTACTCTTGATACGAATTTTGGATATCTCACTGTCCAGCCCATTATTTATGTGTTAATAATTACGGTTTTTGCATAATTTTTAGTAAACTTGACCTCGTTTTAAGAAATAGATATTTTTTTCTTTAAATTATCCATGATTTGTAATTTGCTCTGTGCAAAAAGATATTGCAGCTATGATATTTAAAGATGATAAAGACCAGTAACTTACGGATGAAACATCCATTATTAATTTTTTAATAATACAACAAAATGATAATTTGGATGTTACATGCCTGCGCTGAGCCAGTCGAAGCGCGACCTTTGAAGAAAAGTATATAAACGCATGAAATATTTTAGATTTTCCCTAATCATCTGCTTTTTCCTAACTACAATTTTATCGGCTCAAAATAAAACCATAGATATTAAGGATATATGGAATGGAACGTTTAGAACAGAAGGTATGGATGTCCTGCATTCCATGAAAAATGGACAACAATATTCGGTATTGAATTTTGATAGGGCGACACGCAGCACATCGGTTGATATTTATGATTATAAAACTTTAAGTAAGGAAAAAACCTTGGTTAGTTCAAGAGCTATTGAGCAGCTACAGTATTTTACGGATTATACATTTAGCGAAGACGAATCGAAAGTATTATTGGCCACAAACCAAGAAGCGATTTACAGGCGTTCAACACTTGGGGATTATTTTGTTTATAACATAGCCACCAAATCGGTTACAAAGGTTTCAGAAGAAAGGATTCAGGAACCCACCTTTTCACCAGACGGTACTAAAGTGGCTTATGGTTTAAATAATAACCTGTACGTTAAAGATTTGCTATCGGAAGAAACCATTCAAATAACATTCGATGGGGAAAAGAATAAAATTATTAATGGTATGACCGATTGGGTCTATGAAGAAGAGTTTGCCTTTGTACGTGCCTTTGAATGGAATGCCAGTGGCGATAAGATTGCCTTTATTAGGTTTGATGAGACCAATGTTCCCGAGTTTTCAATGGATATTTATGGAACAGGCTTGTACCCCACAGAAGATACTTTTAAATACCCTAAAGCAGGAGAAGCAAATTCTATGGTGTCACTTCATATTTATGATGTGGAAACTAAGCATACTGAAGAAGTAAAGTTAGATAAACCTTATGCCGATTTTTACATTCCGCGTATAAAATGGACAAGCCGCCCAGATATTTTAAGTGCGCAGTACATGAACAGGCACCAAAGCGAATTGGATTTATGGTTTATTGATGCAAAAAAGAATAACGCTAAACTTATTTTAAGTGAAACTGATAAGGCTTATGTGGATATAACCGATAACCTTACTTTTTTAAAGGATAATAGTTTTATTTGGACTAGTGAAAAGGATGGTTACAACCATATTTATCATTACGACCAAAATGGAAAACTTATTAATCAGGTAACCAAAGGAAACTGGGAAGTCACCGATTATTATGGTTATGATGAGGCAAACAATATCATTTTTTATCAGTCTGTAGAAAATGGTTCAATTAATAGGGATGTCTATGCCATACAATTAAATGGTCGGGATAAAAAACGATTGACTAAAAGTGAAGGTACCAATAGCGCATCCTTTAGTGCAGATTTCTCCTATTTTATCAATTCCTTTTCCAGTGCTACTACACCCCCAGAATATTCACTTAACAGCGCAGCATCGGGAAATTTAATAAAGAGCATTGTAGATAACGATTTGCTGTCGTTAAAACTTTCAGATTATAAAACATCGAAAAAAGAATTTAGTACCATTCATGTTAACGGTAACGATTTAAACATGTGGATGATTAAACCGGCCAATTTTGATGACACCAAGGAATATCCGTTGTTAATGTATCAATACTCTGGTCCAGGGTCACAAGAAGTGGCAAACCAGTGGAATGGAGCTAACGATTATTGGTTTCAGCATTTAGCACAAGAAGGCTATGTTATTGCTTGTGTAGATGGGCGTGGCACAGGGTTTAAAGGAGCGGCGTTTAAAAAGATAACCCAAAACGAATTGGGTAAATACGAAGTTGAAGATCAAATAGCAGCGGCCAAAAAGTTAGGTGAACTACCATATATTGATGCCTCTAGGATAGGTATTTGGGGGTGGAGCTTTGGTGGTTTTATGAGCAGTAATTGTTTATTTAAAGGCAATGATGTGTTTAAAATGGCCATTGCGGTGGCCCCGGTTACCAGTTGGCGATTTTACGACACGATCTATACCGAACGTTATATGACTACGCCTCAAGAGAACCCAAGCGGTTATGACGATAATTCGCCATTAAGCCATATTGATAAGCTAAAAGGTGATTTTTTGTTGGTTCATGGATCGGCAGACGATAATGTGCATTTACAAAATACCATGCGTTTGGCAGAAGCCTTAATACAAGCCGATAAACCATTCGATTGGGCCGTATACCCAGACGATAACCACGGTATTTATGGTGGCAATACCAGATTGCATTTGTATAAAAAAATGACCCGTTTTATCCATGAAACTTTAGGAGATAAAAGGGAGCAACAGAAAGAGGAAGAAAAAGAGAAAAAGGAAAAATTAAAGATACAAGGATAATGGTTTGGAAATGAGGTAGCTCAATACAGCTTTAATTGAAGGAAAAGAGTTAATCATTTTTATCATAAAGAATAAAGACAATAGCAATAAATAAAAACACTTTAATAGGACACATATGGATTTTGTATTAGGATTACTTATTGTAGGATGGGTTTTTTGCCTCATTTGGATACCACTAGTTATAAAGGCAAATTGGAAAACACACCCCAGAGCCCTTTTTGTTTGCTTCTTTGCCGAAATGTGGGAGCGTTTTTCTTATTATGGTATGCGGGCCTTGCTTACTCTATACATGGTAAAGGTTGTTTTTCAACAAATTTCCAGTGGTGAAGCCGATGTTAAATCCCTTGCTATTTATGGTTCTTATACAGCATCTATCTATTTAGGCCCTATTATTGGTGGCATGATGGCCGATAAATTTTTAGGGTTTAGAAAAGCGATCCTGTTGGGAGGTATTCTTATTAGTATTGGGCATATTGTTCTGGCAGCCCAAGGCTTGATTGCCGAAACTAATGAGACCTTCTTTTTTATAGCCTTATCCTTTATTGTAGTAGGAACAGGGTATTTTAAACCCAATATATCAAGTTTTTTAGGAAAGTTTTATGAACAAGACGACCCACGAAAGGATTCTGCCTTTAACATTTTTTATATGGGTATTAATGTAGGTGCTTTTCTTTCGGCACTAACCTGTGGTTATTTAGGTGAAGAAGTTGGATGGCACTGGGGATTTGGTCTAGCAGGTATAGGGATGATTGTAGGGCTCATTGTTTTTTGGTTTAACTTAAAACACTTTGGAGACGAAGGTCATGTCCCTGATAAAAAGCATGATCAAGAATCTGTTTTTGCAGGGATTAGCCTTAATAACATAATCATACTGTTAAGTTTTATTGCTGTGCCTTTATGGGCCTTATTGTTTAATTATGATATGGTATTTAAATACGGGTTAACAGGAATTACCATAGCCGCATTGGCCTATCTTATATACCTAAGCACACAATATGAAAATGGGTCTCGACTTTTAGTAGTTTTAATACTTTTTATATTCCATGCCATGTTCTGGGCCCTGTTTGAACAGGCAGGAGGATCACTTACTTTAATTACCGATCGTTTTGTGGACCGATCTATGGGGAATTCCGAGATACCAGCATCCCAATTTCAAGCCCTAAATGCATTTTTCATTATTATTTTTGCACCAGCCTATTCCTGGCTTTGGATTAAGCTTAATAAACTTAAAAAGGAACCAAGTACGCCTTTAAAGTTTGTTTATTCTTTGCTGCTTTTGGCTGTTGGCTTTTTGATTATTGTTTTGGGTGCCAAATTCGCGATGGAGTCAGGACAAAAAATAATAGTTTGGGTCATTATATTTATGTATTTATTCCATACGCTGGGTGAGTTATGCTTGTCTCCAGTAGGTCTATCCATGATCACTAAATTATCACCACAACATATTGTAGGATTTACTATGGGCGTTTGGTTTTTGTCTTATTCCGTAGGAAATAAAGTAGCAACCGAAATAGGGAAGTTGATAAGTGTTGGCGATTTAAAGGAAGATGCCACTATGGCCGAACAAATTAGTCCATATGTTGATGTTTACCTGCAATGGGGAGTTTATGTTGTATTAGGATGTGCGCTCGTACTTCTATGTTTGGTGCCACTATTAAAGAGGCAAATGAAAGGAATACACTAAGAAGAATGTTTCTAAGGCATAGATTAATCATTTTAAAATAGAAGTTGAGAAGACATAATTAAATCGACAATTATATGAATACAGACATTGAAAGTTTATTTAAAGATAAAGTTTTAGGACATCCAGCAGGGCTGTTTGTTTTGTTTTTTACCGAAATGTGGGAGCGTTTTTCTTACTATGGCATGCGTGCCTTACTTATCCTATTCTTTACAGCTTCCATAATGGAAGAAGGAGGGTGGGGTTGGCCTAAGGAATGGGCTTATGCCATTTTTGGAACCTATACGTCATTGGTTTATCTATCTACCATGTTAGGCGGATACTTTGCAGATAATATAATAGGGATTAGAAAGGCTGTTGTTGTTGGAGCTTTATTAATGACACTGGGGCATGCGTGTATGGCTCTTGAAACAACATTCTTTATCTATTTAGGCTTAACGCTGTTGGTATTTGGTAGTGGGTTTTTCAAGCCTAATATGACCTCTATTATTTCTGAAATGTACAAAGAGAAACCAGAAAAAAAAGATGGTGCTTATACTATTTTCTACATGGGAGTAAATGCAGGAGCGTTTCTTGGTATTTTATTATGCGGTTATTTAGGTGAAAAAGTAGGATGGTCTTGGGGATTTGGAATAGCAGGGATTTTTATGCTGTTTGGTCTATTGCAGTTTTGGTTTGCCCAAGGGATTTTTGGAAGTATTGCACTCAAGCCTAAAAAAGAAAATGAAGATGTGGTTGATATAGTAATGGATACTTCTCCAGACTATGAGACTTCAGAAGAAAGAAGAAACCCTTTTACGCAAGTGCAAAGAATAATGATTGTAATTGCAGCAACTCTGGGCTTAGCTTGGATTTTAAATGATCCTATATCTAAAATATCGGAGGGAGAATATAATCTGTTTAATTTTGAAATGTTTGGCCTGTCAGGATCTACAGTAACCATTTTATTTGCGCTAGCTCTATTTGTCCTTTTATTGGTTATTAGAATTCCTAGATATGTGAAAACAACCCGGGAGAAAATGATAGCAATTATTTTCTTTGCGTTTGTAACAATGTTCTTTTGGGCAATCTTTGAACAATCACCAAGTTCGTTAACAGTATTTGCAAGAGACTATACACAACGAACATTGGAAGGTAATGCAGGATTAACATTTAAAATAGTAAATTCTCTAATGACCATTATTCCATTAGGAGTGATTTCATGGGTGTTGGCAATGCTATTTAAAAAGACTTTTGCGAAGTATTCGTTATCTAATATTTTCTTGACCTTGAGTTTTCTTATTGTTTGGGGAATAGCGATATGGATGTTGTCTACTGAATTTCAGAAAGATCAAACAGAAGTGCCTGCATCATGGTTCTCGGTATTAAACTCATTGTTTATAATTACCTTGGCTCCGCTATTTTCTAAATGGTGGGAAAGCAAGTATAATCCAAATGCCAATATGAAGTGGGCCATTGGCATGGGCCTTTTAGGATTGGGAATGGCTTGTGTTGCGTTTGGAGCTGGAGGTATTGAACCAGGGGCGAAAACAGCCCAAGTGAGCATGGTATGGTTAATATTAGTTTATTTGTTCCATACTATGGGAGAGCTTTGTATTTCCCCAGTAGGATTGTCTTATGTGAGTAAGTTAGTTCCTGCACGTATGATAGCAACTATGTTTGGTATATGGTACTTAGCTATAGCTATAGGAATGAAACTGGCAGGGATGTTTGCAGAGTCTTCGGAGTCTATTGCCCAAGAACATGGAATAAGTTATTTCTTCTGGATACTAACGGGGGTATCGTTAGCTCTTGCGGTGTTGTCTGCAATCTTATATCCAGTAATCAAAAAACTCATGCACGGTGTGCGATAATCGAATAAAACGTTAAAATCAACTCAAAAAGCCCCTGTTTAGGGGCTTTTTTTGTAAGTTAGGAATGGATTTTGAAACTAAGCATTACATTTGTAATGAAAAAGATAAATACATGAAACGAATTTTATTTACCGCATTGTTAACCGTTTTTATATCAACCATAAGTGTTGCCCAGGAACTGGTCTGGCATACCGATATGACCAAAGCTTCAGAATTAGCCATAAAAGAGAATAAACCAGTGATGATGTTTTTTACGGGATCCGATTGGTGTGGATGGTGCAAACGGCTTCAAAAGGAAGTATTTCAAACCCAGGATTTCAAAACATGGGCTAAAGATAATGTGGTATTAATGGAATTGGATTTTCCAAGAAGAACACCATTAGATCAAACAACCCAAGCACAAAATTATCAGTTGCAGCAAATATTCAATGTTAGGGGCTATCCAACGGTGTTTTTTGTGAACCCTGAAAAAAAGCCCGATGGCAAAATGAACTTAAATAGCTTGGGAAAAACAGGATATGTTAGGGGCGGTGCCCAGGAATGGTTGACCGTAGCTAAAAATTTTATTAAGTAAAAAACATGGTTAAAAATATTATACTTTCAATAGTTGTTTTTGGGTGTTTGACCTTAAGTTCAGTGGCCCAGGAAATTAATTGGTTGACGTTGGACGAGGCTTTGGCACTTCAAAAGAAAACACCTAAAAAGATAATGATGGATGTCTATACCAATTGGTGTGGGCCTTGTAAGCTGTTGGATAAGAATACATTTCATAATAAAGATGTTGCGGACTATGTGAACAAACATTATTATGCGGTAAAATTTAATGGTGAAGGCAACGAAGTCGTGACCTTCGATAATAAAACTTTTGAAAACCCTAATTACAATCCCGCAAATGCCAATAGACGCAATGCGGCACATCAGTTAACAAGCTATTTGCAAGTTAGTGCCTATCCCACAATTGTGTTTTTGGATGAGAAAGGACAGCTTATTTTTCCGTTAAGGGGCTACAAAACACCAACGCAATTGGAATTGTATTTAAAGATGTTTAAAACAGACGACTATAAAGCTTTGGATACCCAAGAAAAGTTTAATAACTATTATAAAGCATTTAAACCAGAGTTTGAAGGTTAATAGTTTCTAGTAATCGATTATAAAAGCTCCCATAGTATTAGTATAATGAAATGGGAGCTTTCTTTTTTCGCAAATGGTTTTCCAATGGGCAACATACGATTTATAGTTGCTGCCGTCTGCAATAATTTGTTGGGGTTGAAGGGAATCGATTAAACGGTTGAGGTTGAGTTTGGGCGATTGTCGCAGCAGCACATAATCAGGTTTAAAAGATTTTATATGATATACGCCAATACTATCAACCACCAAAAGTATCTTTTTATTTAGTAGGTAAACAGACCGCAGCGTGTCTCCTTTAATGGCGTTTATGTGGTTGCCTATCACATAGTTTGTTATAATGTTATTTTCAGTTGGCTGCTTTTCTTTCAAATCGTGTGCTACCACTATGGTGTTCTTTGCAACATGACCAATAAGCGTGTGTCTGCTTTTGTGGAATATAACTAGTCTGTTAGTGGGTTTTAAGTAGTCTGTAACAATAACTGATAATTGGATGAAGAGTAAGGCGATCAAGACCAGCCTAAGCGTGTTGTAATTCCGTTTTATATAAAAGCGCACAAGGGTAATGATGAAAATGTAAGCTGCCATAACGTATAGCAAGTTAAAAGGGAGGTCTGTAAATAAAAATTCTTCATGCTTTGCTATCCAATCCACAAAACGATTCATCTGGGTAATAATGCCTCCATAAAAATTAACAAATACAGATGGTAAAATGTTTAGAAGGGACAGAATCATAACAAGTATACCTAAACCAAGAATTAATCCCAATACAGGAATGATTACTAAATTGGAAATAAAAAATAGACCAGGAAATTGATGAAAATAAAATAGGCTTATTGGTAAAATTCCAAACTGGGCAGCAATTGTAACGGTTAGGGTGTGCCATAGTTTGTCCAATAGCCAATATTTGGGTTGGTATAGTTTATATAGCAAAGGGTCTATAGCTACAATTCCAAGAACCGCCAAATAACTTAATTGAAAACCTACATCGAACAAAAACAACGGTTTAAAAAGGAGTAAAATAAATACGCTTACGGCCAATGTATTGTAGATGTTTGTTGGGCGCTTTAGGTTAACGGCAATGGCAACAACACTAAACATGGTAACGGCTCGAGTTACAGAAGCCGAAAGACCTGCAATAATAGCGAACCCCCATAGTAAGCCAATGAGCAATACCATTTTAATGGGTTTACCGTGTTTAAAATGTTCAATAGGTTTCAATAGAGCACTAAAAAGTAATAGTATAATGCCCACATGTAAACCAGAAACAGCCAGAATATGGATGGCTCCTGCATTGGCATAGTTCGAATAGGTTTCTTTATTGATGTCTTGGCGTTGTCCTAATAAAAGCGCTTTAATGATGCTAAGTTCATTTGGGGTGAAATTGTAGCTTTTTAGCTTAAGTATAATGTGGTTTCTAATCTTTTCAGCTAGACCAAAAAGAGTAAGGCGACGCTGTTGGGTTTTAAAAAGTAGTGGTCTGCTACAGGTAATTTGGTGGTAAATGTATTGCTTCTTTAAATAGGATTTGTAATCAAACTGATTGGGATTAAGTGGTTTGGGTACCTCTTTAAAAAGGACATTGCTTTTATAAATGCCATCAACTGTTAAGGCAGGTAATGAATCTTTTTCGAGGTTTAAAAGTAATTTCCCCTTAACGCTCTTGTTGTTTACATCTATAATATTTACAATGTATTTATTGTGATACTGGCTAGGTTTTAAAACTTCCCGAATGCTAAAGGTTATAGGTGTAAGTGATTCGATATGCTCATTGATATAATGGGAATAGTGTGTTGGAAATTGTTTTTGGTTATGGCATGAAACAGTAAAAATACCTATAGCTATAAAAGATAAGTAGCCAATAAGGCCAAACCCCATAGTGTTTCTTAATGGTTTATTGGTTGCTAACAGAAGTACAGATAACCAAAGTGTAAGTACAATTGCACTGGTAGTGCTAACTTTGAAATCAGTAGGGTGGAAATAGCCAATACTTATGCCTATAATCAAGCAAAACATAAGTTTTATTATGATAAAGTTAATGGGGCGCATATTGTATAAATATAGGAAAAAGCTTATGTTTTAGTTCTTAACCTTATGAAATTTTGATGGTTACGGTAATTATTTGTTTGTTGGCATTGGTGTGCGATTGGGGTAGAAGGGAGATTAAAGAGAGATTGAAATGTGATTGATTGGAGATTGATATTGGGTTGGTATTAAGTTGACTGTTTTCAATTTTAAGCCTTAAACCTTGAACTTTAAATGTTAAACCATGAACCTAATCTATATAACGCCGTGCTTCAAAAAAAGCATTTTTCCAATAGGTTTCGGAAAGAAGAGAAGAAATGACACCTTTTCTGGTGGTAGCATGAATAAATGCAATGTCTTTATTTGTTACTTCAATAACTAGACCTACATGATTTATGGCGTTTCGTTTACTCCTGCCAGTTTTAAAAAAAAGAAGGTCCCCTTTTGCAATATCTTTTAGTTTAATTCTAGAACCCTTTTTAGCCATGTCTCTTGAGATTCTTGGCAAAAAAATATGATGGGTCCTAAACGATTCGAATACCAAACCAGAACAATCCATTCCAGACGAGGTGGTGCCGCCCCATTTGTACTTAACCCCCTTGAAGGTTTTGGCATAGTTGGTAATGCTGTCCTGTAAGGTGATTACTTTAAGTGGTTCTAGTGTGTTTTTGCTTATATTGGGTTGAGGTATTTTAACTGCTGATTTTGAAGTTTCTGTTCTGGAAGTTTTTGCACGTTTTGTAGATTTACAACTACTAAAACAGGCTGTTATGAGAAGAATAACTAAAATTTCTCGCATATTAATTCTTAAGCTTTTAATGATTTAAAAATTAAATCGGCTGTTTTGTCGCTGGCGCCTTTACCACCCAATTTTAATTCCAAGTCATAATAGTCTAAAAAGAATTTAGTACGTTCGTAATCATCTAAAATAATATCCAATTCTTTTTTAAGCTGTTTACTGTTAAAATCGTTTTGGATCAATTCGGTAACCACTTTTTTGTCCATAATCAAATTTACCAAAGAAATATACTTTAGGGTAATAATGCGCTTAGCAATTTGATAGGAAATGTTACTGCCTCTGTAACATACTACTTGGGGAACTTTAAATAGGGCAGTTTCCAAAGTCGCTGTGCCCGAGGTAACCAAAGCAGCTGTAGACACACTTAAGAGGTCGTAAGTTTTATTATTTACAAACCCCACATTAGGGTTGTTGATGAAGGGACTATAAAATTCGAAATCCTGACTGGGGGCACCTGCAATAACAAATTGATATTTAGGGTACTCGTCAACCAAGCTAAGCATAACCGACAGTGTTTTTGTTATCTCTTGCTTTCTGCTTCCCGGTAACAAAGCTATTATGGGCTTATCGTTTAGAAGGTGTTGTTTTCTGAATTCATACTCATCAACCTGTTTCCGATCTGAAATAGCATCAATTAAGGGGTGCCCAACAAAAGTAACGTCGTAATCAAAAGTTTTATAAAACGCTTTTTCAAAAGGCAAAATCACGTACATGGCATCGATATCCCTTTTTATGGCATGTACTCGTTTGGCGCGGGAGGCCCAAACTTGTGGCGAGATATAATAATTGGTTCTAAAACCTTGTTGTTTGGCCCATTTGGCAATACGTAAATTAAACCCAGAATTGTCAATAAAAATGAGGGCATCAGGATGATAACTGATAATATCGTTTTTGCACAGCGAGATGTCCTTGAAGATTTTCGGTAAGTTTTTAAGTACTTCAACAAATCCCATAAAGGAACGTTCCTTATAGTGTTTTACCAAAGTGCCTCCAACGGCTTGCATCAAATCACCGCCCCAAAACCTAAAATCGGCATTGACATCTTTTTTTAACAATGCCTTCATAAGATTGGAGCCATGCAAATCTCCCGAAGCTTCACCTGCTATAATATAGTATTTCATATGTTAGTTGTCAGGTCGAGCGCAGTCGAGACCTTTGTAAGGAACAGAAAGCGCTCAGGTTTTTAGATCAATTTAAAATAATTTAAAGACAAATGTAAATACCGCTATAAAAACTGTTATTAACAGTACACCACGGGCTCGGTAATCTTGTTTTTTCTTAATGAAAATAAAAAACGCAATTAAGTTCAATATGGCGCCAAGGCTAATAAGTTTTCCTAAAAAGCCCTCGTTAGCTGCGGCTTTAATAACCTTAGTGAAATCGTCGCCTTGACCTAGCAGTGTAGCCGCTAAAAATAGGCCAATGGCATTTGAAACCAAGCCAACAAATATGCCAATAAATAGATCTTTCTTCATGTACAATCCAGTGTTTTTATAGTTTGAAATTCCAGTTTTTAATGTTTTCAATATGCTGATGCGCGGTTAAATCGAATTGCACGGGAACCAACGAAACATAATTGTTTTCCAACGCCCATTCATCGGTGTCTTCACCGCCATCTAAATTCACAAATTTACCAGTTAGCCAATAATAGTCCTTTCCTTGTGGATTGATGCGTTTGTCGAATTCTTCAACCCAATTGGCACGTGCTTGTCTGCATATTTTAATGCCCTTAATATCTTTTTCTTCGATATCGGGAATATTAACATTTAGAACAACGCCACTAGGTAAACCATTAGCTAAAACATTTTCTGTGATGGTTTTTACGAAAGGAATACAGGCGTCGAATTGCGCATTCCACTTATAGTTAAGAAGCGAAAAACCAATAGCAGGAATACCTTCTATCCCAGCTTCAATGGCCGCACTCATCGTACCAGAATAAATAACATTAATCGAGGAATTTGAACCGTGGTTAATCCCAGATACACACAAATCTGGTTTTCTGTGCAAAAGTTCCCTTATGGCCAATTTAACACAATCGGCAGGTGTGCCAGAGCAACTATATTCTTTATGGTCGCCTTCCTTATAATGAAGTTCTTCGGCATAAAGTGTAGAGTCTAAAGTAATGGCATGACCCATGCCACTTTGTGGACTGTCTGGAGCCACAACAATAACGTCGCCAATGGTTTTCATTATAGTAATTAAAGTGCGAATGCCAGTAGCATTTATGCCATCGTCGTTGGTGACTAAAATTAGAGGCCTCTTGCTCATTATTGTTAATTTTTATATCGCTAAAATACATAATTTCCTATGTAAACACTTTATTTCTTTGGTTTAACAAAAAATTAGTGTCAATAAAAACCATTGGCATAGTTTTTTCTTTATTTTAGTGGAAAATATGTTGCTATTTACATAAAAGAACGGAAGATTAAATGATGAAAAAAATGATGAAAAGGAACTATAAGGTTTTATTGTTAGTATTATTATTGGCGTTTGCATCCTGCAGTTTTACAGCAAAAACGTTCGACGATCCCAATAAAGATAAATTATTGGTTCGCATTATAAGCTATGTATTACAGCAGGGCCATTTCGATCCTATTGAGATGGATGATGATTTTTCAGTAGAATTATTTGAAGACTATATTGAAACTGTCGATCCCTTTAAACGCTACTTCTACGAATCGGATATTAAGGATTTTGAACGGTATAAGTGGAGTTTGGACGATCAGTTAAAATCGGTAGATATCACCTTTTTTAATGTGGTACACGAACGTTTGATACAGCGTATTGCTGAAGCAAAGGAAATTTACAAGGAAGTGCTTTCCACACCATTCGATTATACCATAGACGAGACCTTCGAAACCAATTCTGATAATGTAGGATTCGTAAAAAACAAAAAGCAAATGAAGGATCGTTGGAGAAAGCAACTCAAATTCTCTGCGCTTAATAATTACGATGATTTGCTATTGGAAGAGAAAGCAAAAAAGAAAAAAGACCCAGCTTATGTTGTAAAAACAGATACTGAAATTGAACAAAAGGCTAGAGAATCAACGTTAAATTCCATTGAAGTTTTATTTAATGATTATATCGACGATAGAACCCGAGAAGAATGGTTTTCTATATATGTAGATGCTATTGTTGGGGAATTCGATCCACATACCTATTATTTGGCGCCCAAGAACAAAGAGAATTTCGATGAGCGCATGTCTGGAAAGCTCGAAGGGATTGGAGCGCGATTGCAAAAGCGTATGGACTATATTAAAATAGTTGAATTAATTTCTGGTGGCCCAGCTTGGCGAAGTAATGAACTGGAAGTTGAGGATGTTATCATAAAAGTAAAGCAGGAAGACGAAGATGTGCCAGTTAATATTGTTGGCATGCGTATAAACGATGCTATTAAGTATATTAAAGGGCCAAAGGGAACCAAGGTAACTTTAACCATAAAAAAGATAGACGGTACCATAAAAGAAGTGACCTTAGTAAGGGATATTATTGAGATAGGAGAAACTTATGCTAAAGCCTCTGTGGTAGAGAAGGATAGCCAAAAGTTTGGAGTGATTAACTTACCCTCTTTTTATGTGGATTTTCAAAATTATAAGACCCTTAATGCTGCCAAAGACGTAAAACTTGAAATAGAACGCTTAAAAGCCGAAGGCATGAAAGGCCTTGTTTTGGATTTAAGGGATAATGGTGGCGGATCTTTACCTGCTGTGGTAGATATGGCTGGATTGTTTATTAAGGATGGTCCAGTTGTGCAAGTGCGTTCTTCAGGGAAATCAAAAGAGGTGTTAAGCGATAGGGATAAGTCTATAGTATGGGACGGGCCTTTAGTGATTTTGGTAAATGAAATATCGGCTTCTGCTTCAGAAATTATGGCAGCAGCGATGCAGGATTATAAAAGGGCAATTATTATTGGTAGTAAACAAACCTATGGCAAAGGAACCGTGCAAAATGTAATTAACCTTAACAATATAGTGAGTAATAATACTCAAGGCGATTTAGGGGCATTAGCTTTAACCACCCAAAAGTACTATAGGATTAATGGGGGTTCTGTACAGTTGGAAGGTGTTAAGAGCGATGTCAAGGTGCCAGGCCGCTTTAGTTTTATAGAAGTGGGTGAAAAGGATAAAGACAACCCATTGCCATATGATGAAATAGATCCGGCCGATTATAAGGTTTGGGACCATTATTTCGATTACGATGAAGCCATTAGCAAGAGCAATGAGCGTATGAAGGATAATGAGCAATTAAGGCTTATTGAAGAAAATGCCAAATGGGTAAAAAGTAAGATTGATGAAACGGTTTTTTCTTTAAACTATAAAACATACAAAGAGCAGTTGGAGCAAAACGAACAAGAAGCGAAAAAGTTTGATGCTATTGGAGATTATAAGACCAACTTAAGTTTTGAGTCGTTGCCTTACGAAAAGGCTTTGTTTGCATCAGATACAACTAATTTAAAGGAAAAACGTGAGCGTTGGCACCAAAGCTTAAGTCAAGATGTATATATTGAAGAAGCACTAAACGTGCTTGAAGACTTAAACCGTTCTTTAGGTGTAAAGCGCGTGGTATCTGCTGCATCAGATAATAAAATAAAGAATTAAAATATGTATGAGTCATAAGTCGCACTCATTAAAACAATTGGCGCTCCAGAAGTTTAAAGCAAACTTTTGGGGCGTTTTTAGTTTTTACTTTATTGTTGCTGTTGGGATTGTCTCTATTTTGGCTTATGTGTTGGCGCCAGATAATTCTCAACACGCTAACCAGATGCATTTATCTATCCATTCCAAACAGCCAGGGTTTAATGTGTTGATGCTAAGCATACCTTCCCAGTCTAAAGCAGAACAAAACATATTAAGTAAACTGTTTTTAGGTGCAAAGCATGTCAATACCGAAGTGCCCATTTCCAATTATAGTGTTAAGGAAGGTGTTTTAACCTACACCGAATATGCTTCAGATGGATTAAAAGGGGTAGAAAAGGCTATCGATTTAAATGCATTTCCAAATCAATCAGTCGATGGATTTATTAAAGAAAGAACCTTTTTGTTTGGTACCGATAAGTATGGAAGGGATTTGTTGAGCAGGGTGCTAGTGGGCGCTAGAATCTCATTTTTTATAGGTTTTGTAGCGGTGTTCATTTCTTTGGTTATAGGCGTGTTTATGGGCAGTGTAGCAGGCTATTTTGGCGGTAAGGTAGATGCACTTATTATGTGGGTAATTAACGTGACATGGTCCATTCCTACGTTGTTATTGGTCATTGCTATAACCTTGGCTTTAGGGAAAGGCTTTTGGCAAGTGTTTATCGCTGTGGGATTAACTATGTGGGTTGAGGTTGCTAGGGTAGTACGGGGGCAAATTATTAGTGTTAAGGAGATGCAATATGTTACCGCAGCAAGAGCCTTGGGATTTAACGACTTTAGAATTATAACAAAGCATATTCTACCTAACATTATGGCGCCGGTTATTGTAATTTCGGCAGCAAATTTTGCTGCTGCTATTTTAATAGAAAGTGGTCTTAGCTTTTTGGGTATTGGAGCGCAACCGCCCATGGCCAGTTGGGGTGCCATGATTAAAGACCATTACAATTACATTATTTTGGGGAAGCCTTATCTGGCTATCATCCCAGGCTTGTGTATTATGAGTTTGGTCATGGCCTTTATGCTTATGGGGAATGCCTTAAGGGATGCCATGGATGTGAAAGGGTAAATCTTGTTCGGCTGCTCTTAATTAGATCAATATTAAATGTTATGCTTTGATAATTTTAATCTGTTTGGGCATCCAGAATTTAATAATGAGGGAATACGCTGTGGGTAGTTAGTCCACAAATAAGTAGGTTTCACTAACTTATATTTAACTCATCGGTAATATATCTGTAAGATTTCAATCCTTATTGTTTTAATTAATTGGCTTTATTTTCGAAAATAAAGGTTCTTTAAATGTTCTTCCTATTGGGATTTTTTCCTTTCGGTCTATATAGGCTATATTTCCTGTTACTTTTTCAATATATTCTATATTTATGATGTATGATTTATGTACTTGAATAAATTTGCTATCGCACAAAATATCTCCCCATTTTTTTAGTGTATCTATAAATGAAAAATTGATTTGTTTTGTAGATATGGTAACATAGTTTCTATCGGATTGTACATAGCGTATATCTTCTAATTTTATTTTATGTAATGTTTTGTCTACGTTTATAAATATTGATTCAGAATCCTGTGTGACTTCAGATTGTTGTACTTGAATATTGTTAAAAGGTTTATTAATCGATTCAGCTTTATTAATAGCTTTTAGAAACCTTTCAAAACTAATGGGTTTCACTAAATAGTCGATAATAGCATCTTGTTCAAAACTTTCTACTGCATAGTTTGAATACGCTGTTGTCATTATAACGCTTGGCGGATTTGAAAGTGATTTTAAAAAGCTTAGCCCAGAGATATTGGGTAAATTAATATCTAAAAAAATAAGGTCTACTTTTTTTGTGCTTAAGATGTCTTGGGATTTTAACGGAGAATTAAATACACCTATTAACTCTAAGCTGTCAATTTTTTTAATGTAGCTTGTTAAGATGTCTTGTGCAGGAACTTCATCCTCTATAATAATACAGTTCATAGTAATTCTATTTTTAAGTTTGCAATAAAGACATCATCTTCTTGAGATGTTGTAAACTCATACTTGTCTTTGTAAATCAGGTCTAATCGTTT
The DNA here is from genome assembly GCF_022662195.1 of Aestuariivivens insulae. GTDB lineage: Bacteria > Bacteroidota > Bacteroidia > Flavobacteriales > Flavobacteriaceae > Aestuariivivens > Aestuariivivens insulae. Next base: position 354,711 of record NZ_JAKMCS010000001.1, read on the forward strand.
TCTTAAATTAACTAATCCTATTTGTGAGTTCTTATCGGTTTTTATGCTACTTTTTAATGGATTACATTCATTCTTGCAAATAAAGTGGAGGAGTCCGTCTTTTACAGATAAAGTTATAGTTATATCACATAAATCATCTTCTTTGAACTTACCGTGCTTAAAGGCATTTTCAACGAGACCAATAAGCAATAGAGGAGCAATGTTGTAATTGAAGGAATCGATGTTTTTTGTATAAGTAATTCTATTTATTCCTTGTGTGCGCAGTTGTTCGAATTCCAAATAATTATCTATAAAATCGACTTCTTTTTCCAGTCCAACTAAATTACTATCGCTTTGGTATAGAACATATTTTAAATTTTCGGAAAGCTTTAAAATCATTTCAGCAACATCATCTTCGTTTTTAAGGGCTTCGGCGTATATCGTGTTTAGATTGTTGAATAAAACGTGTGGGTTTATCTGCGATTTAAGGTATTTAAGTTCCATTTCCAACCGTTCTTTATTTGTTTTTTCAAGTTCTTTTTGGTGATCAAAAAGACGTAACAACACCCATATAAAGGATAAAAAGACAATTGGCAGTAATATTTTCCAAAAGTTATCCGATAAACAGATGGTATAGCTACAAGAACATTCTACAATTTTATAACAATAAAATATAGTTGCTATAAAAAGCAACGCAGTTATAGCCAATGCATAGTATAAATACTTTTTGCTGTTAAACAGTTTGGGCAGCAAAAATAAATCGTTAAAATAGGTAACTCCCAAAACCAAAGATAATAAGCGGAAATCTATGGTATGGTGCCAGCCCATATGCTTGCCATGGGTTGGGCCTAGATAGAACACAACAAAAATATAGAACGCCCAAAAAAGAAAATGTATTATAAATTTTATGGAAAGATTAAACTTCATTGAGTACTTGGGGTATTATTACTGCACAAATATATCTGTTTTGATTTTAGTTGTTAAAGTATGTGTAGGAACAGCTTTATTGAAGGTACAAACTGCTCGATTTGAAGGATGAACGTATTTAGTGCCTATTTTAAGGGTATTAAATATGTCTTTTTTTGAAAAAAAGGACTTGTAAAATAGCAAGTAGGGTTGTAAACAGTTTTTATTATTTTAAAATTAAAAATAGCCCCATAATAATTAGTATTAAAATTAATGCCAACTATAATATAAAAGCAACTTTGCACAAACACCCACTATAGTTTCACTAATACAGCAAAATTTCTTATAACAATAAAGAGGCGAGGTTTTTTATTACAATTAAGATGTAATAAGCAAAAGAGGTATTGAATACTCTTCATGTTACTGCTCATTCAAGCGTTCTACTAATTTTCGGGTGATGGCCGTGTCGTATATTATCTTTAGGGTTTTGATTTTGTTTTTTGCGCTGAACTCAATAATGTCAACAACATCAAATGTAACGGTCTCATTGTTTTTTAAAGTCCATATGTAGGTGAAATAAAGCGCTATAGTATTGGAGTTTATTTGTTCAAATATACCCTTAAGATTAAGTTTGGAAGCCGAGGTGTCGTTGTTTAAAGTATTATAAAACACGCTTGTACTTTTTGTGCCATAGAGGGGTGACTCAACAATACCATCTTCATCAAACAGCGCAATAATTTGTTCGATGTTTCCATTTTCAAGGTACTTTAAATAGCTGTTGGCGACTTCTGTTCTATTCATTTTAAATACGGAATCGTTAAATTGTTCTGCTTTTGGGGAACAGGCTTTACCGTAAATTTAAGGAATTTTACTGTGTAAATTAATTAGAAATTAAATCCATATTCCTGTTCAATTCATCAATATAATTTAAGACTTCTTCTTTTCCAATGTCTTTTGAAGACGAGGTAATAAAGTAGTTGGGCATGGCTTCCCAGGTTTCCAAAAGCACATTTTTATAATCTTCTACATGTCTTATACTGGCATTGGGTTTTAGCTTATCGGCTTTGGTAAATATTATGGAGAAGGGAATGCCGTTTTCGCCTAGCCATTGCATAAATTCTAAATCTATTGTTTGTGGTTGGTGCCGTATGTCTACCAATACAAAAGCGGTTACCAATTGTTCACGCAAGGCAAAATATTGGGTAATGAATTTTTGGAAGGTCTTTTTTGCTGTTTTAGATACGCGAGCATAACCATAGCCTGGCAAGTCAACCAAATGCCAATTCTTATTGATTAAAAAATGGTTAATAAGCTGTGTTTTTCCAGGTCTTCCCGAAGTCTTGGCCAAACTTTTTCTGCCGGTTAGCATATTAATTAGCGACGACTTGCCTACATTGCTTCTGCCAATAAAAGCATATTCGGGGAGCATGCTTTTGGGGCATTTAGCAACATCGGAATTGCTCATTACAAATTCGGCAGATTTTATTTGCATGGTGTTGTGAGTTCTTGGTTTGCTGGTTTAAAGTTCAAGGTTTGGGATTCAAGGTTACAAAGTAAAGCTGTTTCAAACAATCTTCTAGTAAATATCTGGTCAATCTACAATTAATCCCTAGTCAATCTCCAATCAATCTAATAAAAAGGGTCACAAAACACTGCGACTGAATACTGAGACTAGATACCACGACGGTTAACTTCAAGTTAAAACCCTCGCTCCTGTAACCAGCCATCTAGTATATTGTTGAATTCGTCTGGATGTTCCATCATGGCAGCGTGGCCACACTTGTCTATCCAATACAAATCAGAGTCCGGTAACAAGTCATTAAACTCTTCGGCAACTTCAGGAGGGGTTACATTATCGTTTTTTCCCCAAATAATACAGGTAGGCGTTTGCATATTAGGCAAATCTTTAGCCATATTATGGCGTATGGCACTTTTGGCAATGGCCAAGGTTTTTATAAGCTTGTTTCGGTCGTTTACAGTTTCGAATACTTCGTCTACAATTTCTTTTGTAGCTACCTCAGGATCGTAAAACACCTCCTGGGCTTTCTTTTTAATTACTTCATAATCACTGCGTTTGGTGTAACCACCGCCCATGGCACTTTCGTATAGTCCAGAGCTTCCAGTAATCACAAGTGCCTTTACTTTTTCGGGATAGTGCTTGGTGTGGTAAAGCCCAATATGGCCACCTAGCGAATTACCCAGTAAAATAACTTCTTTATAACCTTTAAACTCAATAAATTCCTGTAGGTATTTAGCAAAGCTTTTTACATTGGTCTTGAGTAAAGACATGGTGTAAATGGGGAGCTCGGGAATGATAACTTTATAGTTCTTGGTACTAAAAAAATCTAAGACAGAACTAAAATTGCTTAATCCCCCCATAAGCCCATGTAGCACTATAATGGGAGTGCCTTCGCCTGCTTCTATATAACTGTAATTTTTTTCCTTTTTTAAACGGTGCGTCATTAATCAGTTGGTCATTACGTTAAAAACAAATATAGTTAAATCATTCATATTTCAATCATTTTAATTTATTATCAAAAAATAAATAAGGCAATCAAGATGTTAACAACGGTTTGGTTTTTTCTATGAAATTCTTAATGCTTTGATAATGAGTGGGAGTGGTCTATTAGGTTGTGGAAAATCAGTTTTAATGTGCATTTAAGCGAAAATTTATCAACAAAGTGGTATAATGTGGTAAAATGTGGTAAAATTTTCAATATATTTGAAACTTAAACACCAAAACATTAGCCAACCTCATTGGATTCATTAATAGGGACATACGAATGTAAAGTCGATGCGAAAGGACGATTAATGATGCCTGTTGCGTTGAAAAAGCAACTTACTCCTGTCTTGCAGGAGGGTTTTGTGTTGCGACGTTCGGTATTTCAAAAGTGTCTCGAGCTGTATCCTATGCAAGAGTGGCAAAACCTTATGCAGAAGGTGAATAAGCTTAATCGCTTCAAAAAAAAGAACAACGATTTTATTCGTCGGTTTACTGCAGGTGTTAAAATGGTTGAGGTTGATGTTAATGGGCGTTTATTGATTCCAAAGGATTTAACGGTTTTTGCAAATATTTCGAAACATATTGTTGTGGCTTCGGCTATTAACATTGTGGAGATATGGGATAAAGACCTATACGAGCAGGCTATAAGCGATGCGGCTTTAGATTTTGCCGATTTGGCAGAAGAGGTAATGGGACAAGACGATGACGACTATGGAATATCATAACCCTGTACTGTTACAGGAAACGGTTGATGGATTAAATATAAAACCAGATGGTGTTTATGTTGATGTGACTTTTGGAGGTGGAGGTCATAGTAAGGAAATATTAAATAGGCTAGGTGATAAAGGGAGGTTGTTTGCTTTCGATCAAGATCAAGACGCTCTTAAGAATATAATTGAGGACCCCAGGTTTACGTTCATTAGCGAAAATTTTAGATATATAAAACGCTTTTTGCGGTTTCATGGGGTTAAAAAAGTAGATGGGATTTTGGCCGATTTTGGGGTGTCATCCCATCAGTTTGATGTTGCCGAACGAGGCTTTTCAACACGTTTTGAGGCCGACTTGGATATGCGGATGAACCAGAAAGATGAGCTCTCGGCTTATCATGTGGTTAATACCTATGAAGAAGAGCGGTTAAAACAAGTGTTCTGGCAATATGGCGAATTACGGGCGGCACCGGCAATGGCAAGATTGATTGTGGCGTATAGAGAGCAGGAGCCTATTGTGACGAGCAGTCAGTTAAAGCAGGTGTTGAAAAAGTTTTTGCCACCAAGACATGAAAATAAAGTGTTGGCGCAAATATATCAGGCTATTAGGATAGAGGTGAACCAGGAAATTGAAGCGCTTAAAGAGTTTTTGATGCAAACTCCAGAACTGTTAAATGTGGGAGGGCGTTTAAGTTTAATCTCTTATCACTCCTTAGAGGATAGGCTTGTAAAGCGTTTTATAAGAAATGGTTTGTTTGAAGGAGAGCCAGAACGTGATGTTTTTGGAAATTTTGAAGTACCTCTTAAAAAAGTTAACGGCCTTATTGTGCCAACCAAAGAGGAAATAGCATTAAATAATAGAGCGAGGAGTGCCAAGTTGCGTATCGCTGAAAAGATATAAATGAAGAAAAAGATCTATAGCATATTAAAAGGAACATTTTTGGTGAGTGATGACTCCTTTAAAAATTGGAGGTCTATTATTTTCATTTCTGTTTTGGCTATAGTAATGATTGCGAGCTCGCATAGTGCCGATAAAAAAGTGTATGAAATCGCAAGGTTGAATAATGAAGTAAAGGAGCTGCGCTCTAAATTTTTGGATGGGCGCTCCAGGCTTATGCAGCTTAAAATGGAATCGGCAGTAGCATTAAAAATGAAAGAAAAAGGGTTGGCGCCGTCCTTGATCCCGCCCCAAAAGATAAAAGTTAAATCTCAAAAGTAGCTAGTTAAATTGGCAGTAAACGAGAAAAACATATTGAACCGATTGTATTTTGTAGCAGGATGTATGTTCGTCTTCGGGCTTGCTGTGGTGTTTAAATTGGCAAGTGTACAGTTTCTTCAAGGCGATAAATATAAAAATCTGGCAGAAAAACAAGCTGTCAAAAATGTAACCATTCCGGCCAATCGTGGGAATGTGTATGCCGATGATGGGAGTTTGTTGGCAACATCCATTCCTAAGTACAACATTGCAATAGATGCTGTAGTGTCTTCAGCAAAGCTTTTTGAAGCTCACATAAAAGGATTGTGTGATTCACTATCGGGCTATTCCGGAAAATCTTCAGCCTATTACGAAAAGTTAATAAGAAAGGCGCGTGCCAATAAAGATCAATATCTGTTGTTGATTAAAGATATTGGGTATTCCGATTATATCCGTTTTAGGAATTTTCCATTGTTGAATAAAGGTGCTATTCCTGGTGGGCTGATTGTAGAACAGAATACCAAGCGGGAGTTCCCTATGGGGAGCATTGCCCGCAGAACTATTGGTTATGAGCATATCGACGACTATGGTAATGTAACACGCCCCGGAATTGATGGTGCTTTTGGTGTGAAATATTTAAGAGGTACCGATGGCAAACGCTTAAAACAAAAAATAGGCAAAGGTAAATGGAAACCTTTAACCGATGCTAATCAAATTGAACCTAAAGATGGGTATGATGTTTACACAACAATTGATGTTAACATACAAGATATTGCACATCACGCCCTTTTGGAGCAGTTGGAAAAATATAAAGCTGGTCATGGCTGTGTGGTGGTTATGGAAACCAAAACAGGTGAGGTTAAAGCAATCTCCAACTTAGGAAGAAGTTCAAAAGGGACGTATTATGAGCGTTTGAATTATGCTGTTGGTGAAAGCCATGAGCCTGGGTCTACGTTTAAATTAATGGCTTTAATGGTGGCTTTGGAGGATAGAGTGATTGATACATCTACTATGGTGGATACAAAAAATGGATATAAGAGATTTTATGGTAGGGCGATAACGGATACTAGGGGGCATGGTGAAATATCTGTAGCAAGAACTTTTGAGTTGTCATCGAATATAGGTTTGGCTACCATTGTAGATGATAATTATTCTAAGAGTCCAAAGAGATTTATAGAAAGATTGAAAGAATGGGGTTTGCACAATACTTTGGGTTTACCAATTTTAGGAGAAGGGAAGCCGATCATTCCTAGTCCAGGGGATAAAATCTGGAGTAGGAATGCACTACCTTCAATGGCTTATGGGTATAATCTACAAATGACTCCATTGCAAACCTTAACATTTTATAACGCTGTAGCTAATAATGGCGAAATGGTGAAGCCTCAATTTTTAAAAGAGGTAAAGGAATTCGATAAGGTTATTGTGCCTTTTAAAAAAGAGGTTATCAATAAGCAAATATGTTCTAAGGAGACTATTTCTAAGGCTCAAGAAATGTTGAAAAATGTTGTGGTGCGTGGAACTGGAAGAAGGTTGTATTCTGAAAATTTTTCCATGGCTGGAAAAACTGGGACTGCTAGGGTAGATTATGCAATGCCTGATTGGAAAGAAAATCCAAGGTACATCTCGTCTTTTGTGGGGTATTTTCCAGCTGAAAACCCAAAGTATTCCTGTATCGTGGTTATTCATAAGCCTAGTACGAAGGTTGGTTTTTACGGAGCGGATGTGTCTGGTCCGGTATTTAAAAAAATAGCCCAGAAAATATTTACAGATACACCAATTATCGATGAGGTTAAAACCTTAGAGGTGCAAAGCCAATTAGCCGAAAAGGAATTTGAAAACTATTACGAGTTGGCTAAAAAGTATAAAACCGTAATGCCTAATGTGGTGGGTTTACCAGCAATGGATGCACTAGCACTATTAGAGAATATGCAGGTTAAAGTTAAGGTGAAGTTGCAGGGTAATGGTGTTGTGAAAAAGCAATCGGTAAAAGAACATAATAAGTTGAGTGATAATCAAACCATAGTATTAACGGCTTCATGATGGCGCTTAAAGACATATTGTATAGGGTTTCCATAAATGCCGTGGTGGGAGATACGGGTGTTGTTGTTAATGCCCTGGAATTCGATTCCCGTAAGATCCAGCAAGGCGATGTGTTTATTGCGGTTCGGGGACATGTTGCCGATGGGCATGAGTATATTAATAAGGCCTTAGAGCAAGGCGCTGTGGCAATTATTTGTGAAGCATTGCCCCAAAACCTGATAAAAGAGGTGACTTATGTAGAGGTGGGCAATTCCAATGAAGCCTTGGCGATTATGGCATCCAATTTTTATGGGGTGCCTTCAGAGAATCTGAAGTTGGTAGGTGTAACGGGAACCAATGGAAAGACTACCGTTGCCAGTTTGTTATATCAGCTGTTTAAAAAGGCGGGCTATAAGGTGGGCTTATTGTCTACTGTAAAAATTATGGTAGATAATAAAGAATATAAAGCCACGCATACTACGCCAGATTCCATTGCCATTAATAAGTATTTGAAAGCAATGAACGATGTTGGGGTGGAATTCTGTTTTATGGAAGTAAGCTCACATGGCATTCACCAAAAGCGGACGGAAGGCTTGCGTTTTGAAGGGGGTATTTTCACTAACCTTAGCCATGATCATTTGGATTATCATAACACCTTTGCGGAATATAGGGATGTAAAAAAACAATTCTTTGATGCTTTGTCATCCCAAGCTTTTGCATTGGTAAATGTAGATGATAAAAATGGGCTGTTCATGTTGCAAAATACCAAAGCGAGAAAATCTACCTATGCCCTAAAAGGTTATGCCGATTACAAAGCCCAAATATTGGAAAATCAGTTTGGGGGGCTGTTGCTTAAACTAAATGATAGTGAATTGTGGACTAGACTTATAGGTAGTTTTAATGCCTATAACGTATTGGCAATTTATGCTACAGCAGAATTATTAGGGCTCGAAAAAGTGGAGGTGCTGCGCTTAATAAGTGAGTTGGAAAGTGTTAGTGGGCGTTTTCAGTATTTAATTTCAGATGAAAACATTACGGCTATTGTCGATTATGCCCATACTCCAGATGCTTTGAAAAATGTGTTGGAAACCATCAATAGCATCAGAACCAAAAATGAAGAATTGATTACCGTAGTGGGCTGTGGGGGCGATCGGGATAAAACCAAACGTCCTAAAATGGGACATATTGCTTCGGCACTAAGTACAAAAGTAATTTTTACTAGTGACAATCCCCGAAGTGAAATTCCCGAAGCCATCATTGAAGATATAGAAAAAGGTGTGGAGCCGCAGCATTTTAAGAAAGTGGTTTCGATAACCGATAGGCGACAAGCTATAAAAACGGCCTGTCAAATGGCAAAAGCAAACGATATCATTTTAATAGCTGGAAAGGGGCACGAAACCTATCAGGAGATTAAAGGAGAGCGCTTTGATTTTGATGATTTTAAAATTGTGCAAGAATATTTAAAGCTTTTACAGAAATAGGTGTTAAGAAGAAAATATTCTAAAATATTAAAAACAAAATGTTACCTCGAGCGTAGCCGAGAGGTTTTAAAATTTAAATAAGAGTCGATGTTATATTATCTATTCGAATACTTAGAAAAACAGTTCCAGTTTCCAGGAGCTTCCCTTTTTGGTTTTATAACCTTCAGGGCAGCTTTTGCCATAATTTTATCACTGTTAATCTCTACTATTTATGGTAAGCGCATTATTAGGTTTTTATTGAAAAAGCAAATGGGCGAAACCATTAGGGATCTAGGTTTGGAAGGTCAGCAGGAAAAGGCCGGAACACCAACCATGGGTGGTATTATTATCATTTTGGCGACACTTATACCGGTCTTTTTATTGGCAAAACTTGATAATATATACATCATTCTTTTGGTGGTTACCACGCTGTGGATGGGAACCATTGGTTTTGTGGACGATTATTTAAAGAAGTTCAAGAATGATAAAGAAGGGCTTAAGGGTAGGTTTAAGGTGATGGGGCAGGTAGGACTGGGTTTGATTGTGGGGCTGACCTTGTTTTTTAATTCAGATGTTACCATAAAAGAAAAATTGCCTGAGGAACAACTGCAGGAATTACTAGCGGAGAACCCAAACATTTCACCTTCAAAATTATTTCAAGACGAAGCTAAGTCAACTAAAACCACCATCCCTTTTGTGAAAGGCAATGAATTTGATTATGCGTCTTTAATCACTTGGATTAGCCCAGATTTGAAGAAATACGCTTGGGTCATTTTTATACTGGTATCTATTATCATTATAACAGCAGTATCCAATGGAGCTAATCTTACCGATGGAATAGACGGTCTGGCGGCAGGGACTTCGGCTATAATAGTACTTACGCTGGGCATATTTGCATGGGTGTCGAGTAATATCATTTTTTCAGATTATCTCAACATTATGTACATCCCAGGAGTTCAAGAAATAACCATTTATATCGCCGCTTTTGTTGGGGCTTTAATAGGGTTCTTGTGGTATAATACCTATCCGGCACAAGTGTTTATGGGGGATACGGGAAGTTTGACCATTGGCGGAATCATCGCGGTAATAGCTATTGCGGTACGTAAGGAATGGCTAATTCCGGTATTGTGTGGCATCTTTTTGGCCGAAAATTTATCGGTGATCATGCAGGTGGGCTGGTTTAAATATACCAAAAAGAAATATGGGGAAGGCAGGCGCATTTTTAAAATGTCGCCATTGCATCACCATTATCAAAAGTCTGGGTATCATGAAAGTAAGATTGTTACGCGCTTTTGGATTATAGGCATTTTACTGGCCATAATAAGTTTGGTGACATTGAAAATTAGATAATGTCGAAGATGACAAAGCGCTTAGTCATATTAGGAGGAGGAGAAAGTGGTGTGGGAACGGCACTTTTGGCAAGGGCAAAAGGTTACGACGTTTTTGTTTCCGATAGGGGTAAAATGAAAGAAGAATATAAACAAGTTCTTATACATAATGAGATTGAATGGGAGGACGAAAAACATTCTGAGGCGAAGATTTTAAATGCCGATTTGGTGATGAAAAGTCCTGGTATTCCCAATAAGGTACCGATAGTAAGTCGGTTAATAGCAGCCAATATTCCCGTGATTTCCGAAATAGAGTTTGCTTCAAAATTTACTGAAGCAACTATTGTGGGAATCACGGGAAGTAATGGCAAAACCACTACGGCTACGCTCACGCATCATTTGCTAATGCGAGATTTAAGTGTTGGCTTGGCGGGAAATATTGGGGATAGTTTTGCTAAACAGATTTTGGAACATGATTACGGGCATTATGTGCTTGAGATTAGTAGCTTTCAGTTGGATGATATCGCCGATTTTAAACCAAAAATAGCGGTGATCACCAATATTACACCCGATCATTTGGATCGATATGATTATCAGTTCGAAAATTATGTTGCTTCAAAATTTAGGATTGCCATGAATCAAACAGCTGATGATTATTTGATTTACGACGCCGATGATGATGTTATCGTCAATCATTTAAAAAACAATCCAGTTCAATCTACATTATTGCCATTTTCATTAACGAAGACTATTGAAAATGGTGCGTATTACGAAAATAACAACATAATAATAACAATAGATAACGATAAAATTACTATGCCAACAACAAACTTAACCTTAGAAGGGAAGCACAACGTGAAAAATGCGATGGCAGCTTCAACAGTTGCTCATTTATTGAAAATTAGAAAGCAGACCATTCGTGAAAGTTTGGAAAACTTTCAAGCGGTAGAGCACCGTTTAGAGCATGTGCTTAAGATTAACAAGGTGCAATATATAAACGATTCTAAGGCAACAAACGTTAATGCAACATATTATGCTTTAGAAAGTATGGATGCGCCAACGGTGTGGATTGTAGGTGGACAGGATAAAGGCAATAATTATACAGAGCTTTATTCGTTTATAAATGAAAAGGTAAAGGCTATTATTTGTTTGGGTGTAGACAACAGTAAAATTATTGAAGCCTTTAATGGTATGGTCGATGTTATGGTGGAAACACAATATATGAGCGAAGCGGTTAAGATTGCTTATAAAATAGCTGAGGCGGGAGATAATGTGTTGTTGTCGCCAGCATGTGCTAGTTTCGACCTGTTTGAAAATTACGAAGACAGGGGTAGGCAGTTTAAGGACGCGGTTAGGAATTTATAGAACCATTCGTTGAGTTTAAGTATAAAAAATATCCAAATGTTTATTCTGGTGATCTCGATAACTATCGGGATTGTATCGAAAACATTTTAAATTAATATTAAACTAAGTGCAGCAACTTTTTAAAAATATAAAAGGTGATCGGTTAATTTGGGCAATTGTGGCGTTGTTGGCTATTGTGTCCTTTTTGCCTGTTTATAGTTCTGCAAGTAATTTGGCTTATAAAGGGGGAGATGGCAATACATTCGCCTTTTTTGTAAAGCATTTTATGCACTTGTTTTTAGGTTTTGTTATCATGTATGGGGTGCATAAAATACCCTATCGCTATTTTAGGGGGTTATCGCTAATCATGATTCCTGTCGTGTTAGTGCTTTTGGGACTTACTATGGTGCAGGGGACAACTATTGGTGGGGCTAGTGCCAGTAGATGGATACAAATACCATTTGTGGGGGTGTCGTTTCAAACCTCTACGTTGGCATCGGTGGTTTTAATGGTTTATGTGGCCCGTTATATGTCTAAAATCAAGGACAAGCACATCACGTTTAAAGAGTCGATTTTGCCACTTTGGATGCCTGTTTTTTTGGTATTGGCTCTTATTTTGCCTTCTAACTTTTCAACGGCGGCCATTATATTTCTAATGGTGTCTATTTTGGTGTTCATAGGTGGTTATCCCATTCGTTATCTGGGAACTATTCTAGGTTTAGGTGTTGTTGCTTTGGCGTTGTTCATCATGTTTGCAAAACTGACTTCAGGGCCATTGCATGTTAAGGTGTCTACATGGGAGAATAGAATTAAGAATTATTCCAATGGCGAAGACACCGAGGCCGACTATCAAATACAAAAAGCAAAAATAGCTATTGCTTCTGGAGGAATAAAGGGTGTGGGGCCGGGTAAGAGTATTCAAAAGAACTTTTTGCCACAGTCGTCGTCCGATTTTATTTTTGCCATCATTATTGAAGAATATGGTTTGTTGGGTGGCTTTTTTATCATGATCCTATACCTCTGGTTGTTGTTTAGGATTGTAATTGTTTCCCAAAAGAGCGATACCGTTTTTGGGAAGCTTTTGGTATTGGGGGTTGGGTTGCCTATCATATTTCAAGCGCTTATAAATATGGCGGTAGCCGTAGAATTATTTCCTGTTACCGGGCAAACATTGCCACTAATTAGTAGTGGTGGTACTTCCATTTGGATGACTTGTTTGGCTATAGGTATTATTTTAAGTGTAAGTGCGCAAAGACAGGATGTTATAGAACAGGAAAGCAGTGAGGATAATCCGTTGGAAATTTTATCGGAAACCATATAAGTTAATAGTTTTTAAAGTTATAAGTGTCTAAAGTTATAAGTACTTAAAGTTAAGGAAGGTAAAAATTGAATTAGTGGCAAAGGAAAAAACATATAAAATTATTCTCTCGGGAGGTGGTACAGGAGGACATATCTATCCTGCCATTGCTATTGCTAATGAATTAAAACGGCGTTTTCCTGATGCGGAATTTTTATTTGTAGGTGCTAAGGATAGAATGGAGATGGAAAAAGTGCCGCAGGCCGGTTATGGGATAAAGGGGCTTTGGATATCTGGTATTCAGCGTAAACTCACTTTAAAGAACCTCATGTTTCCATTTAAATTAATAAGTAGTTTATGGAAATCGAGGCAGATTGTAAACAGGTTTAAGCCTGATGTTGTTATAGGAACTGGTGGTTTTGCAAGTGGTCCTTTGTTGTATGTGGCATCATCTAAAAGGATTCCGAGTTTAATTCAGGAGCAGAATTCCTATCCGGGGATTACCAATAAGCTATTGGCTAAAAAAGTTCAGAAAATATGTGTAGCCTATGATGGTTTGGAACGGTTTTTTCCGAAGGATAAAATTATTAAAACCGGTAATCCGGTGAGGCAGGGCCTTTTGGATATAGAGTCTAAAACAGTAGAGGCTAAAAACAATTTTAATTTAAAGCATGGTAAGAACACCTTGCTTGTTTTAGGAGGTAGTTTAGGTGCTAGGCGAGTTAATGTGCTGATAGAGCAGAAACTCGATTTTTTGGATGCCCAGAATGTTCAAATCATTTGGCAATGTGGAAAATTGTACTATCAGCAGTATAAAATATATAACAACACCACCGGTGTGCAGGTACATGAGTTTTTGAATGATATGGATTTGGCCTATGCGGCTGCCGATGTTATTATATCCCGCGCGGGGGCAAGTTCGGTATCCGAATTATGTATTGTTGGAAAACCGGTCTTGTTTATTCCATCGCCTAATGTGGCTGAAGACCATCAAACCAAAAACGCTATGGCTATTGTTAATGAAGATGCAGCCATGCTAATAAAGGAAGAGGATTTGGATGTGGATTTTGAGAATAAATTCAGTCAGTTGTTGGCATCGCCCGAAAAGCAAAAACAACTAAGTCAAAATATTAAGAAGATGGCACTTGTGAATGCTACCAAGCAAATTGCAGACGAAGTGGAAAAATTGTTAAAAGTATAATGGATTTAAACCAAGTACATAACGTTTATTTTATCGGTATAGGAGGTATTGGTATGAGTGCCCTGGCGCGCTATTTTATGGCCAATAATAAGCGTGTTGCTGGGTATGATAAAACACCAACTAACATAACCAATGGATTATTGGAGTTAGGTATTGATATCCATTTTGATGATACTATTGAAAGTGTCGATACTTCATTTTTAGACAAAGACAAAACGTTGGTGGTTTATACACCGGCTGTGCCATCTGCACATAGCGAGTTAAGTTATTTCATAGCCAATGGCTATCGTGTTTATAAGCGCTCGAAGGTCTTGGGGTTAATCACCGAAAACACCTTTTGTTTAGCAGTGGCTGGTACTCATGGAAAAACAACAACTACTAGCATCTTGGGGCATTTGTTATATGAATGCAATGTACCGTTAACCGCTTTTCTTGGTGGGATAAGTGAAAATTACAACTCGAATTTTATCAGTAAAGGAACAGAGGTTACTGTTGTGGAGGCAGATGAGTTCGATCGTTCGTTTTTAACCTTAAGGCCTAATATGGCTTGCATTACTTCAATGGATGCCGATCATTTGGATATCTATGGTGAAGCCGAATCACTCAAGGATTCCTTTAGGGCTTTCGCTGAATGTTTAAAACCAAAAGGAACATTATTTGTTAAAAACGGATTGCCAATACAGGGGATAACCTATGGTATAGAAGATGCGTCTGATTACAGTATTCAAAATATTAAAATAGATAACGGAACTTATGTTTTTGATGTTTTAACACCAAAAACCATTCTGAAAAATTTAAAATTTAACCTACCAGGTAGACATAATTTGTCGAATGCATTGATAGCCTTGGCGATGGCTGTGGAGTATGGTTGCCCTCACCAGCAGCTCGCCAAGGCTTTGGCATCTTATAAGGGGGTTAAACGTCGTTTTACCTATCATATAAAAACGGAGCGTTTGGTTTATGTTGATGATTATGCCCATCATCCAGAAGAAATTAATGCCGTTTACCAAGCGGTAAAGGAGATGTACCCCGATAAAAAAGTGTTGGCTATTTTTCAGCCACATTTATATAGTAGAACACGTGACTTTGCAGACGATTTCGCCAAAAGCTTATCGCAATTCGATGCGGTGATGCTATTGGATGTTTATCCCGCAAGGGAGCTGCCAATAGAAGGTATTACTTCGGCATGGTTGCTGGATAAAATAGCATTAAAGGATAAGCAATTGGTTGGTAAGAACGAGTTGATTTCCAAAATTCGAGAAACTAATGCTCAAGTGGTTTTGACGCTTGGTGCAGGAGATATAGGAGAAGAAGTAAAACGAATTAAAAAGGAATTTAGCATTGCGAGTTAATTGGAATTTTATAAAAATGGTGTTGCTATTTAGTATAGTGGTATTTCTTTTTGCATTTGCTTCGGTAAGAAATACAACTAGGCAAGTTTCGCAGCCAAACATAAAATTTATAGGGGAGAACAACCTGTTTATCACCAACCAAACTGTTAGTAAATTGTTAATACAAAAACAGCAGGGTGTTAAAAATGTGCTTAAAGAAACTTTAGATTTGAATGAATTAGAAGTGTCCCTAAAATCTAACCCCATGATTAAATCGGCAGAAGTGTATGTGTCTGTAAACGGTACACTTAATGCCGAAATAGAGCAGAAAACACCAATAGCGCGGGTGAGCACTAATGCATCGTATTATGTAGATGATCAAGGTGCGTTTATGCCTTTGTCTGGTAATTACTCGGCAAGAGTGCCATTGGTTACAGGAAATATTGAAAAAAATAACCTAAAAAATATATACCAAGTAGCTAAAAAAGTTGGGGAAGATGAATTTTTAAAAAAGAATGTTATTGAAATTCATCAAAGTGACAAAAGGGAGATTTTTTTAAGGTTAAGACGTTGCAATTTTGTTGTGAAACTGGGGACAACAGAGTTTTTGGATAAAAAGATTAATAACCTAAAAGTGTTTTATAAAAAGAACCTAAAAGAAAAGACACTTGATAGGTATAGTAAGGTTAATTTACAATTTGATAATCAAGTGGTCTGTACCAAAATTTAGAACATGGAACATAATTTAGCAGTAGGTTTAGACATAGGAACCACAAAAATAGTGGCCATGATTGGTCGTAAGAACGAATACGGCAAAGTAGAAATTTTAGGTATTGGACGATCTAAAAGTCTGGGGGTTCATCGTGGTGTTGTAAACAATATTACGCAAACTATCCAATCTATCCAGCAGGCAGTACAAGAAGCAGAAGTTTCGGCAGATATGAAGATTGATGGCGTAACGGTTGGTATTGCAGGGCAGCATATCCGTAGTTTACAACATAGCGATTATATCACAAGACCAAATTCAGAAAATGTAATAGACGACGATGATATCGATAGGCTCATAAACCAAGTGCATAAATTGGTGATGTTGCCTGGCGAAGAGATCATTCATGTGCTGCCACAAGAGTATAAAGTAGATGGCCAAGGCGAAATAAAAGAACCCATAGGAATGTATGGGGGACGATTGGAAGCTAATTTTCATGTGGTTGTGGGGCAAGTATCCTCAATACGCAATATTGGTCGTTGTGTACAAAGTTCTGGATTAAGCTTAGAAGGTATCACCTTAGAGCCGTTAGCTTCAGCCAATGCGGTATTGAGCCAAGAAGAAAAAGAAGCTGGTGTGGCATTGATTGATATAGGTGGTGGAACTACCGATTTGGCCATTTTTAGGGATGGTATTATTAGGCATACGGCTGTAATCCCTTTTGGAGGTAATGTGATTACCGAGGATATTAAGGAGGGCTGTTCCATAATAGAAAAGCAAGCTGAATTGTTAAAAATAAAGTTTGGATCGGCGTGGCCGGGAGAAAACAAAGACAATGAAATTGTTTCGATACCTGGGCTAAGAGGTCGGGAACCAAAAGAAATTACACTAAAGAACCTCTCAAAAATTATACATGCCCGTGTGATAGAGATTGTTGAGCAAGTATATGTTGAAATTAAAAACTACGGTCACGAAGAGCAAAAGAAAAAATTAATAGCCGGTATTGTTTTAACAGGGGGCGGTAGCCAACTAAAGCATTTAAAACAGTTAGTTGAATATATCACAGGTATGGATACCAGAATAGGCTACCCAAACGAACACCTTGCCGGCGATAGCGATGAGGATATAACAAGTCCGTTGTATGCAACAGCAGTAGGATTGGTTTTAGACGGGTTAAAGCGCCAGGAGCGAAAAAAGACAGAAGCCAAGCAAATTGAAGAAGAGGAAAACGCTATTGCAGAAGAAACGGAACACAAAGAACCTCCTGTTAAACAGAGACGTTCGTTTTTAGATAAATTAACCGAGCGGGTTAAAGATTTTTTAGATAACGCAGAGTAGCATAAAGCAATCCATTGAATAAAATTAAAGTAAAATATTAAGTAAAAATACCAGTAAACTAGAATTTATGAGCAGCAAAAAAGAATTCGAAAGCATTGCATTTGATTTGCCAAAAAACCAGTCAAATGTCATTAAAGTTATTGGTGTTGGCGGTGGTGGCAGTAATGCCATTAACCACATGTTCCAACAAGGTATTAAAGGTGTCGATTTTTACATCTGTAATACCGATGCACAGGCACTTCAAAACAGTGGCGTGCCCAACAAAATCCAATTAGGCGTTCACTTAACCGAAGGGTTGGGTGCAGGTGCAAATCCAGAAATAGGAGAGCAGTCTGCAGTAGAAAGCTTTGAGGAAATCTCGCGTATGTTGGATACCAATACCAAAATGGTTTTTATTACCGCAGGAATGGGCGGAGGTACCGGAACGGGTGCTGCACCTATTATTGCTAAAATGGCTAAGGATTTAGACATTTTAACGGTTGGTATAGTAACGATGCCTTTTCAGTTTGAAGGGAAAATGCGTTTGGAGCAATCGCAAAAAGGTATTGAGAAATTAAGGGATGTTGTCGATTCGTTAATAGTGATCAACAACAACAAGCTTCGTGAGGTATATGGAAACCTTGGTTTTAAAGCAGGTTTTTCAAAAGCAGACGAAGTGCTATCTACAGCTGCTCGGGGAATAGCCGAAGTTATTACACATCACTACACTCAAAACATCGATTTACGTGATGCGAAAACTGTTTTAAGTAATAGTGGTACTGCCATTATGGGGTCTGCAATGGCATCGGGACAAAATCGTGCTCACGATGCTATTAGAAAGGCATTGGATTCGCCATTACTTAACGATAATAAAATTACTGGTGCCAAAAACGTATTGCTGCTTATTGTTTCAGGATCCCACGAGATTACCATTGATGAAATAGGTGAAATAAATGACCATATTCAAGATGAAGCAGGTCATGGCGCCAATATCATTATGGGAGTTGGAGAAGACGACTCGTTGGAAGAATCTATTGCAGTAACCATTATAGCTACAGGGTTTAACGTAGAGCAACAAGATGAAATTTCTAATACCGAAACAAAGAAGGTAGTGCATTCTCTGGAAGAAGAACAGGAGGTGTTGGCAGCCGATCGTGAGCCTGTGATTATTACGCCGGTAATAGAAATGGAGGAGAAGAAAGAAAAGAAAGAGCCACCTATCGTTCGCCATACCTTAGAGTTGGATGAGGAAGAGACAGAAGTTAAGCAAACTCAAGAAAAGCCAGTTGAAAAGCAACAGCCTAAGAAGGTTACCATTTCAAACGATGGTGATATAAACCTAATACCAACCTCAGAGCTTATTAAGAATATTAATGTTGAGTACGAAGAGGTCAATGCTAAGGTCCAGGAAGAAGACGATTTTATTATCAAACCAATAACCGTAGTTTCAGAGGAAAAAGAGGATGTAGTAGAAGAAGATCAACAAATAACCTTAACATTCGATTTGCCATTATCATCAAATAGCAATGAAAAAGAAGAGGAGCCTCTTGAGCCTGTTATTGACGAAAAGGTAAAAAAGATTCCAGTTAAAGACTATATCGAACTAATAACGGTTACCGAGGCTAATGAAGATGGTGAGGTGCGTTATGCGTTGGATGATTATATAGAGTTGGAGTCTGCTATGAATGTTAAGAAGGAAAAGAAACAAGAAGCTGTTGAAGAGGTAGATGATGATATTGTTTTTGAAAAGAAAGTTATTGTTGAAGATGTTGTGGAAGAAGAAGTGGTGTCAGATGAAATTGATCCAATGAACACCCCAATATCACAAATGCTTAAAGAGCGAGCAGAAGAACGTAAGCGCAAAATGAAGGACTTTAACTATAAGTTTAATAATGCAAAAATAGACGATATAGAAAAAGTGCCAGCTTACAAAAGACAAGGGGTCGATTTAAGTGATGTTAAACATTCTTCAGAGACCGATATGTCCAGAACCAGTATTGGATTGGACGATAATGAGGATATACAATTAAGAAGTAATAACTCGTTTTTACACGATAATGTGGATTAAGCCATAAAAAGTCACTAGACTTACTTAGTTATGAACCCGAGAAGATTTCCTCAGCTTTTCGGGTTTTTTTATGATAAAGATTAAGTAATTTCATTATTTTTGCTACCCCTTAAAGAGATACCAATAAGATAGCGGTAGCATAAATGCCCTGTTTTTAAATTAAAAAAGATAAAAAACCTTATAACAATGAGTTTGCAACAAGATGTAATGACGGCATTAAAAGAGGCGATGAAATCTAAGGATCAAACAGCTTTAGCGGCTTTAAGAGCGGTTAAGTCTGCTATTTTATTGGCACAAACCGAAAGTGGAGCCAAAGCCGAATTAACAGAAGAGCAAGAGCTTAAATTACTTCAAAAGCAAGTAAAACAGCGTAAGGATAGTGCGGTGGTATATATAGAGCAAGGACGTGAAGATTTGGCAGCGCCAGAATTGGCAGAGGCCGAAGTTATTGCCCAGTTTTTACCCGAAGCATTGAGCGAAGCAGAAATAGAGAAAGTGGTGCTGGCAACCATTGAAAGTGTAGGAGCAGAAGGTATGAAGGATATGGGTAAGGTGATGGGAATAGTAAGCAAGGAATTAGCTGGTAAAGCAGATGGTAAAACCATATCGACTATCGTAAAAGAAAAATTAGGTTAAAAATAAAGGCTGCGTAGTTCAACTGGATAGAATATCAGATTTCGGCTCTGAGGGTTGGGGGTTCGAATCCCTCCGCGGTCACGAATAAATAAAAAAACTTTGTGTCAAATCAAGCTTGCTTGAATTTGTAAGCAAAGTTTTTTTATTTTCAAAGCGGAGCTTTGAGGGAAAAAGGAGCGTAGCGAGTTAATCCCATAAAGAGCGAATAAAAAGAGACTTGTTTGAATTAGAATGTATCGTTTTTTTATTTGAACAATTTTCAAAGCGGAGCTTTGAGGGAAAAAGGAGCGTAGCGAGTTAATCCCATAAAGAGCGAATAAAAAGAGTCTTGTTTGAATTAGAATGTATCGTTTTTTTATTTGAACAATTTTCAAAGCGGAGCATTGAGGGAAAAATGAGCGAAGCGAGTTAATCCCATAAAGAGCGAATAAAAAGAGTCTTGTTTGAATTAGAATGTATCGTTTTTTTATTTGAACAATTTTCAAAGCGGAGCTTTGAAGGAAAAACGAGTGTAGTGTGTTAATCTCCCGCTCTTCGAAGTAAAACTTCACCTAGCTACATTTTTTATTTTCAACCTATGTTATTGATAAAACCTAAATGCATTTCAACTAATAAATTACTTTTTTAAAAAGGATTAACGTAATTTCGAGACTAATAAGACGTTAATAATAGAATGTTACTAGTTTTACTTTTACTAAAATATAGCCTGGGAAGCAAAATTATACTCGGTATTTTCTTTGTGATATTGGCCTATATGATCTTTCATTTTGCCATTAAAATGATTGAAATGGGCTATGTGTTAAAGCACAGAAGGCCATACTATGTGCATTTTTATTTGTTTAAGAAGAAGCTAAATGACAGTCAAAAACAAGTATTAAAGACAAAGTTTAGGTTTTATAATAAATTATCAGATAAGAATAAACGTTATTTTGAGCATCGGGTAGCCTCCTTCATAGTAGATAAAGATTTTATTAGTAGGGGAGGTTTGGCCATAACCGAAGAAATGAAGGTGCTCATTGCTGCAACAGCCGTTATGTTAACTTTTGGATTTAGGGATTTTTATATAGGATTAATATCTAAAATTGTTATTTATCCAACCAAGTTTTATTCAAAAACCAATAATGCTTATCATAAAGGGGAGTTTAACCCAAAGCTTAAGGCCTTGGTACTGTCTTGGGAGGATTTTTTAAAGGGGTTTGATGTAGATGATGATAATTTGAACTTAGGTATCCATGAATTCACTCATGCCATTCATATAAACAGCATTAAAGAGCGTGATATAAGTTCTACGATTTTTAGTGATACCTTTAAAGAGCTTTCAGAATTGCTTTCAAAAAATGAGATATTAAGAAACCATATCACGTCTTCTAAATACTTTAGAAAGTACGCTTATACCAATCAGTTTGAGTTTTTGGCGGTGGCCATAGAAAACTTTATTGAAACACCACACGATTTTAAAAGTGAATTTCCACAGGTATACGACAAAATCAAACAGATGCTTAATTTTAACTACGCCGGGTATTAATAAAAGAAGTCAAAAAGTATGTATGTGTCATTCTGGACTGTGTCACACTGAGCGTGGTTGCTGAGGTACTCGAAGTGCAGTCGAAGTGTTGTTTCTAGAACCTCGATTAACCTTTATAAAAACTTAAAAGCTTACCCAGTAATCCCGAAACTAGTTAGGGGCGACAAAGAGGAATGTCATTCAGAAGGAGGGAGGAAATGACAGACAGAAGAAACTATCTATCCTTCTTTTATAGGGGTTCTTCCTGCCTACCGAGAGGCAGGTGCTTCACTCTGCTCGCTCTGAATGACACTTATAATATGTTTAACCTCTTAAAAATGATTTTATAGCTGACCTCTTAATTCTCCAGAGGGAACTTGTTGTGTATGCACATTTACATAGATATTTCCATTTCTAATGGCGTCAATAAGTCCTGCCATATCACCTTCTAAAGCGCCAACAATATTTTCTGCCATAATCACCCCTTCTGCCAATACACCATTAGAGGGACCTGATGGTTGTCCATCTAGGTTGTTGTAAAGCCAAGTAACAACGCCTCCGTTTGCTCCCGCCTCTTTCATATGAAAGTGAGACATCATCACATTGTCAATATTGGCTACAATAAGTTTGTAATAAATCCAGCTTTCGTCTGGACTAATTTTTACTATGGCTTGTCCAGTAGCATTTGTTTCCACTGCGGGTACTTCATTGTCTCCAGATAAGTGAGTGGTAAAGTTAAATTTTACCTTTGTAGATTGTTTTGAATTAGCGGTCTTGGACATTAAATCATTATCCTGTAAGTTACCTTCTAGGTTAACCTGTTCGGTTGTACATCTAGTGAAAGCAAGGCAGAATACTACCAATGCAAAGATGTACATCAAATTTTTAATTTGTGTTTTCATAGTACTTTTTTAAGATTAATAAATAGCTCGTACCAAGCGTAAGAAGGTAAGTGGATGGCTTGTAGAAGGTTAAGACTAAATATACGAATAATTTTGTTAAAACAATAGAAATAGGTTTCAGTTGCTCTTAATTCCGATTAACGTCATTTACCTAATGTTGTAATCTATGATTTATGTCATAATATATTAAAGCTTAGTTTAATAATTTTAGAGTTAAGTTAACCAATACTTAAGATTATGATACGTAAGGCACCAGTTTCAACGATAATGACCGAGCACGTTATTACGTTACATAAAGAAGATAGCTTAGAAAAGGCTGAACAAATATTTAAAAAGCACCATATTAGGCACATCCCTGTGGTTGTTAATAATGTAGTTATTGGCATGTTAAGCAAAACGGATTTACTCCGACTTAAGTTTGCAGATTATGATGAAAATGAAGATATGGATTCCGATACATATATCTATAATGTCTTCACCATAGAGCAGGTTATGCATCAAAATATTGTCTCTGTGTCTTCTTCAAACTCCATAAAAGAGGTAGCCGAAATATTTGCAACCAAAGAATTTCATGCATTGCCAGTGGTTGATAATAATAAATTAGTGGGTATCGTTACCACTACAGATGTAATTAAATATCTTTTAAGTCAGTTTTAAGTTTGTTTTGAATACTGACAATTATCATATCTGGTTTCTTGTTAAAGCTATAATTTTAAACATAAATTAAAATAGAAGATCATGAGAGCGTTGACCCCAGTTTCTGAAATAATGACGAAGAACATTATTGCTTTGGATAGAACGGATGATTTAACCAGAGCAGAGGCATTGTTTAAAAAGCACCATATTAGGCATATTCCCGTTGTGCAAGAAGAATCTATTATTGGGATGCTAAGTTTTACCGATTTGCTAAAAATTAGTTTCGCCGATGCAACAGAAGATGATAGGGATGTGGGCGCCGTTGTGTATAATATGTTTACAATAGAACAGGCGATGACGAAAAATGTCGTTACCGTAAACAGCAGTACCACCATTAAGGAAGTGGCCGAAATTTTATCAAAAGAGGAATTTCACGCTTTACCAGTAGTAGACGATTCTATCTTGGTGGGGATGGTGACTACAACAGATTTAATTAAATATATGCTAAAACAATTTTAAGAATTAGCGATTTTCTTTAAATCGCTTATAGTTTCTAACTGATTGGTACTTTTAAAAACATAACTGCCAGCAACTAAAACATCGGCACCCATATCGACCAATTTTTTAGCATTTTTGTTGGTTACACCGCCATCAATTTCAATACGTGTTTTGGCGTTTTTACGTATGATAAGTTCTTTTAGTTGAGCGACCTTATTGTATGTGTTTTCAATAAAACTTTGGCCACCAAAACCTGGGTTTACACTCATTATGCAAACGAGGTCTATATCGTTAATAGTGTCTTCTAAAACGTTAATGTTGGTATGTGGATTAAGAGCAACACCAGCTTGCATGCCTTCAGCTTTTATGGCCTGTAAAGTTCTATGTAAATGCGTGCAGGCTTCGTAATGAACGGTTAATACATTGCTGCCTAAGTCAGCGAACGTTTTAATGTATCGATCTGGGTCAACAATCATTAAATGGACATCAATAGTCTTTTTTGCGTGCTTGGCAATAGCCTGTAGAACGGGCATTCCGAAAGAAATATTAGGAACAAAAACACCATCCATAATGTCGATATGAAACCAATCGGCATCACTTTGGTTTACCATTTCAATATCGCGTTGCAGGTTAGCAAAATCGGCCGCTAGAATAGAAGGTGCTATTAATTTAGAACTCATTAGGAAATATTAATATTATTTACGGCAAAAATAATAGTTTGTTAACGGCTCGCCTATTTTTTGGTAATAAAATTTTCGACTATTGAAATAACTTTATTTGCCGATCTGTTTTCGGCTTCTTTTAGCCATTCTAAATAATCGTTTAGATTTTGTAAGCCTTTTTTATTATCCACAATTGTAAAACCAAAATTATAATCTTGAAAAATGCGCTCTTCAATATTAGTATTAATAATTTCAAAGATGTTTTTATGTCTAATGTCTTTAGAAATTCTAATATAGGTTTGGTTTACGGCATTTTCTTCCCCCTCAAGCACCTGTAAAAAGTTTTGGTTTTTATAAATAAGAATGCCTGTGATATTATATTTATGGTTATTTGCTTTGGCTTGTAGGTATAGCGCCTCTAGATCAGCTAAAGTTTCTGGTTTTGTGGAATCACTTATGTAACAGATTGTTTTTATCATTTAAGCAGTGGGAATGTATATCATAAATTGATTTTAGCGGGAATATATTCTTTTAAATATATTAAAAATCTTACTTATAAACTAATTTTATTTTAAATCATTAAATATCAGCAAGACGAAAAGTTGCTTTAGCGTTTAATTTTACTGGAGAGGTATGTAGAATGCTTTATGATAAAAATAAACCCCCGGTAATCAGCCGGGGGTTCTTTCATCAATCAAAAAACGAACAGTTATGTGAAACTGTTTGTTGCGGTAATTTAGTCGTAATTATATAATTATCCTAAATAAGTTTTCAAAATTTTGCTGCGAGACGTGTGTTTTAGACGGCGAATAGCTTTTTCCTTAATTTGTCTTACACGTTCGCGAGTTAAATCGAATGTTTCTCCAATTTCTTCCAAGGTCATAGGGTGTTGGTTTCCTAAACCAAAGTATAAACGAATAACATCTGCTTCACGAGGTGTTAAGGTTTCTAATGCACGTTCAATTTCTGTACGTAACGACTCGTGTAATAATTCTTTATCTGGGTTTGGAGATTCTCCACTGTTTAATACGTCATATAGGTTAGAATCTTCTCCCTCAACTAAAGGGGCATCCATACTTACATGGCGTCCAGAGTTTTTCATGGATTCCTTAACATCGTTAATGGTCATGTCCAACTCTTTGGCAATTTCCTCAGCACTTGGTGGGCGCTCATGACTTTGCTCTAAAAAGGCGAAGGTTTTATTGATTTTATTAATAGAACCAATTTTGTTAAGCGGTAAACGAACAATACGCGATTGTTCTGCTAAAGCTTGAAGTATGGACTGACGAATCCACCAAACGGCGTAGGAAATAAATTTAAACCCACGGGTTTCATCAAAACGTTGTGCGGCTTTAATAAGGCCCAAATTACCTTCATTAATTAAATCGGGGAGGGTTAAGCCTTGGTTTTGATATTGCTTAGCAACCGATACCACAAAGCGAAGGTTAGCCTTAGTTAACTTTTCTAAAGCCACCTGGTCTCCAGCCTTTATGCGTTGCGCCAATTCTACTTCTTCATCAGCAGTAATTAAATCTACTTTGCCAATTTCTTGTAGATACTTGTCTAACGAAGCAGTTTCTCTATTGGTAACCTGCTTCGTAATTTTAAGTTGTCTCATGTAATACTTTCGTTATTTTTTAGAGGGATTGCAATTCTTATTCTATGGTTATACGTTAAAAGGACTAAAAATGTTACAAAAGGTTTAAAATAATTTTAGATCTTAATTAAGTTTTTGTCATTTAAATTGATTGCATCAAGCATTTCGTGAGTGAACTTATAATGCCCACGGGTAGTAATTAATTTAAACCTATAGGATTTTAGATTGCTTAGGGTATTTAAAAATAACCATTTAGATTTAAGAAGCTTAGGCCTTTCCGATTTTAGGCTTACATCAAACAAGTGTTTTCTGCCTTCTTTAGTGGCCACTATGTCTGGCGTTATGGCTATGTTGCTTCCTTTTTTTAAATAGGATTTAGGGGTTTCGTATCCCTCCATATCTGCTTTAATATTTTCAAAGCCACAATTCTCTAGATAAGCAATAGAATGCTCTAGAATGTCTGAATATTTTTCTTTATCTGTATAAACCATAACCTATAATATAAACAAAAATCACAGAAAATCAAATTTTTAACAAGGTTTAACAGTTGTTGTATGTTTATAGAAAGGCCATTTTTTCGTCTAGATTGATGCGCTCTTGTATAATAGATATTTTTTGATGGATGGTCTTAAAAAATAAGGTTCTGTCCCGTTCTCCTGAGGTGGCCAAAAGTTTTGAATTGGACATTTGTTTTTGTAAAAACTCATACATCATTTGGCAAGTGTCTTTATGTTCGACCTTTAAATAATCCAAAACTGTAAAAGGAGAAAAAAACACTTTGTAATGCGGTGTAACGAACATGGCAGTATTGGTTAAAGTATGTAGTTCACATTTATAAAGCCTAAAGAATGTTGTGTGGTCTTTGTTGTTAATGCTTTGCTGTATGGTTTCGCTTTCTATGTTGTCTATAATATCGTGTATGTCACTACAAATGCTTAAAGCAATGTCTTTCGAGACCAGCCCTGCTTCATAATAATAAAGCACTTGTTGCAAGGTTCCAATTACGGTATTGTCATTCCAAAGTTCAGTAATATTTATATGTTTGTATATTTCACCTACTTTTATTGCGCTTTCTATCAGCGATTGGGGTACGGTTTTCATCCATTCGTCAAAGGTGATTTTACTTTTGGCCATTTCAACATTCAAATCCTTTAACCAAACATACATTTTGTACCTGGTTAAAAAAGAATCGGTAAGTGTTCTAAAGAGCGAAATATCTTTGCCAGACCATATTACCTCGGCACCTTTTACTTTGGTAAGTGCGGCAACATTGTTGTAAGATTGTTTTAGCCATAATTCCAGACCTTTTTCATCAGATGGCCTAGGTGATAATTCTGTTAAAACAGAATTTTGGCTACCAATTTCAAAGAGTTTATTTAATGAAACCTTATAATGTCTAGCCAATTTTACGGCTTCTTCAAGTGTTAAGCTGGTTTTTAGGTTAATGCGTCTGTAAGCGGCATCATAACCAATATCCAATATACTTGCGATTTCATCAACAAAAGAAGTGTTATCCTGTGCTTTCTCTTTTAGGTATTTAATAAATTGTTCTTGCATTTTATCAAAAATTAAAGGTAGGAAAGTAGATGGTTTTGTGAAATTTAAGAAAAAAAACCAACTTTTTACGCAAATTCTGTAAATGGTTTGTGATTATTATGGGGTAATTTTATAATGTTGCTTTTAGTAAGAGCCAAGGTTTAATCAACAGTTAAAATTTTAAAGATCATGAAAACCAAGACCAATTCTTTCCCAAACTCACTTAATGGTTTGATTAAAAATGTATTGGATTACTATGTGTACTGTGTTGTAATTAATAGCAACTATAAAAAAAGCCTTAGTGAGAATGAAGCCTATAAGCTAGCTCAAGAAAATCATTTAAATGCTGCCTGAACTTAAGTGTTGTCTCTTGGACTTAGATTAAATAGTGTTTTTGTTTGGTTTAACTATTTGTAATTTAAGTTTTTGCTTTTTGTCCATTACTTTCCTTTATTAATAAATTTCTTTCCTTATTTTGGTTATCTTGGCTTTATGAAGTAGATTTTTAATTAAATTTAAATGTCTATAAACATAGCGTTCATAACATAGATAACTATTGATATGGATTTTGTCTCTATTGTTAATTTTTTACTTATTGCTGGTGTTATTCAAGGTTTTGGTTTTAACCTTGTAACCTTGTTTGTAAAGAAGAAATTAGATAAAACTATCATATTCCTAAATCTAACGGTTTTAGCCATCACTTTGAATAATTTACAAAGATGGCTTATTGATAATGGTTACACCTCTGATTTGTTTCTTCTTAAAAATTTACTTGTACCCTGGTATTTATTTATACTACCAATGTTTTATGCATTTACAATCTATTTTGTTAGAGTTCAAGACAAAGTAAACAATTTTATTAAGCCTACATTAGTGCTTTTTATTTTAGAGATGGTTATCAGGCTATGTTTAATTTCTTATGTGTATTATGAAGTTCCAGATAGAGACACAACCATAATCCATAACTTTACGCTGATAGAAAACACATTTAATCTCTTATATAGCTTATTCTTTTTTGGAAATGCATGTTTGCTTATTTTTAGACGGCATTATTTGTTAGATAATATTTTGCCTTATGATGATTTAAATTGGATTAAGTGGATTATTCGTTTAGGGGTAATCACAATTGGGTTTTGGGCTATAGCAGTAGCAATTCAATTGTTAACCGATAATGATGGAGCCTATAAATATTTAAATCTTAGTTCATCTATACTTCTTTATTGGTTAGGTTATCAAGGGTTTTATAAGTATAATGTAGTACGTGATCGAATTTCGTTAAGAGGCTCCATAAAGTCCAATCGTGTTGAAATATCACCCAGAGATTATACTAAAACTTCTGTGCATAAAGAAGATTTTTATAACCAAAAACATCAGGAAGATTTTAATAAAATTAAAGATTACATTATAAAAAACAAATTGTATTTAGATCCTTTATTGAGTATGGAATCCCTGGCTTCAGATTTAGGTATGAGCAAGAGCTATTTTTCCAAACTTATAAACTCCTATAGCGAATATAATTTTTCGGATTATATTAACTCGTTACGGGTAGCTCAAGCTAAAAAGTTTTTATCGAACAATGAGTTTAGTGAGTATACCATCGTGGCTATAGGTTTGGAATGTGGGTTCAATTCTAAATCAACGTTTTATTCTGCATTTAAAAAGTTTACTTCAGAAACACCAACTAGTTATAGGGATCAGTTTTAATTGATACCGTCCGAGATTATCGTTGGACATCCTAATTTTTACTTCTTGGAATATCTTGGATATTAGTACGGTTTAGTGCCTATAATTTTACAACAGTAACTCAAAAACTGTTCGTCATGATTCCGGCATTAATATTATTTCTCATCAAAAAATTTAAAGGAAGGCCTATTGCATTTTTGAAAACGAATGCCTTAAAAACATTAGTAATCAAAATATTGGTTTTAGTGGTAGTTGTTCTTTTAGTGTCTTCCTTTATTGTAATCGATTTTAATAATTCAAAGATCTATAATGTTGTTAAAAATGAAAAGGTTATTGGTGTTATTAAGATTAATAAACATACTTCTGAAAGCTCCATTGTTTATACTCTTTCAAGCACTATTAAAGTGAAACTTTTATTGAAGTTTGACATCGTTGGTAAAGAAAAAGCGATTTATAAAAATGGCGTATTGACTTTTTCTTCGGTATATAGGACACTTAACAATAAGGTTAAAGTAAACCATAATATAGTGCTAAATAACAACCAATATCAGGTTCAATCTTCCAATGACATCAAATATTTAGACTATAAAACAATTACCCATAACCTTGTGATGCTTTATTTTCAAGAGCCTATAGGTGTTACCTCTATTTTTTGTGATAACCAGAAGGAAATGGTGCCTGTAAAGGCTTTATCGGAGGGTAAATATAAAGTTGAAATTTCGAACGACAAGTATAATGTGTTCCATTATAAAAATGGCAAATGCATTAAAATTGAAGCTGTAAGTAAGCTTTTTAGTGTAATCTTAATACCCGCAGAGTCATGAATGCTATAATTACAAATTGGGTTTTAATTGCAGTTTGTTTCATGACTTATTTTGTTGTGAGTATGGTATACAAAAAACTAGGTGTTTATAATTTGCATAGCGCTTTGTTAACAACAAATGGTCTTAGGCTTTTAAACCTAAAACATGTATTGGGGATTGTTCTATTTGGGGTGCTTTCATACATGATGATCCCAGAATTACAATACTTGGTAACCGTTATTGAAGTTCCCAAAATACATGTGCTCTTATTGTTTGTTTTTATCATTTTGCTGTCTGCTAATATATCGTATTTAAGTGTTAAAAAGCAATGTGGGGAGCAGGAGACCGTAAATGTAGATTACAGTTTTGCACATGCATGGTTCTATTTTTCAATTAGATTTTTCTTTTTGTTGGGGTATGAGTTTTTCTTTAGGGGCATATTGCTGTTTAAACTTTTAGAATATACAACATTACCACTAGCCATTGTATATAATACCATGTTGTATGTGGTTATTCACAGCTTCGATTCTAAAAAGGAAATTTTAGGGGCTATACCATTTGGAATTGTTTTATGCCTGTTTGCCTATTATACCAATAGTGTATGGTATGCCTTTTTAATTCATTTAGCCTTATCGGCTGTATATGAAATTTCAATTTTCTATCATCTAACCTTAAAAAACAAAATTGTATCATGAAAGTTTTAGTAACAGGAGCCACAGGGTATGTGGGGCATCAATTAGCCATAAAACTTGCCGAAAGCAATTACCAAGTAGTGGCATTAGTAAGGGACTTGTATTCCAAAAGGATTCCCTATCACAAAAATATAATCCCGGTAAAGGGTGATGTGCGTAATTTAAATTCGGTTTTAAAAGCCATGGAAGGTTGTGGTTATGTATTTCATACCGCAGCATATACAAATTTAAAGAGTAAGAGAATAGATGGTTTTTATAATACGAATGTTTTAGGCACTAAAAATGTCTTAGAGGCATCTTTACAACATAAGATAAAAAGGGTCGTCTACACAAGTACGCTTTCGGTTTTTGGGCCTTCATACAAAGACATTCCAATAACAGAAGACCAGCCCAGATTGGTTGCTTATGCCAACGATTATGAGCTCACTAAGAGCATGTCCCAAGAAATCGTTTCAGAATATGTTAGAAAGGGACTGTCTTGTGTTGTACTTAATTTATCTCGGGTTTATGGGCCTGGATTGGCAACATTTTCTAATGGAGTTAATAAGTTGATTGCAAAAATCGTAAAAAACCAATTGTTGTTGGTGCCTTCAAAATTAAGTATTTCTGCTAATTATGTCTTTATAGATGATGTTGTGAATGCTCATCTTTTGGCTATGTCAAAAAAAGAATTAGAAGGTAATTTTATCATTGGCGGAGAAAATATAAGCTACAAAACACTTTTTCATACCATTAGGAAGTTGGCTAAGAGCCACATAAAAATTGTAACGCTTAATTATAGATTTATCAGGGGTAGCTTATCCTTTCTAAATGTTGTGAACTCAATTTTTGGCTTCCAATCTGGAATTACGCCAAAGGTATTAGATGCTTTATTTCAAAACAGAATGGCTACTTCAAAACGTGCTGTTATGGCATTAGATTATAAGATTACGCCTTTTGAATTAGGTATATGGAAAACGATCAATCATTTAAAACCTTCATTATGAAAACATATGCTTTAATAACAGGAGCCAGTCAAGGTTTAGGTAAGGCCTTGGCGTTAGAATGTGCCAATAGGGAAATGAATCTATTGTTATTGGCCTTGCCGAACTCGGGTTTGCCACAATTATCACATTTCATAAAGCAACATATGGGTGTTGATGTACATCATCTTGAATTGGACCTAAGTGTTGTTGAGAATTATTACCTCATAGCAGATTATGTGCGAAACAATAATCTTAAAATTCAATATCTAATCAACAATGCGGGGGTATTAAGTAGAGGCTTTTTTGATGCTCTGGACGATCGTTTCGTTTTAAAGCAAATAGCGGTAAATATTACTGCTCCAACTATGCTTATTAAGCTGTTGTTGCCCTATATGAAATCTACTAATAATGCAGCTATTTTAAACATAAGCAGTATGGCCAGTTTTTTTGCATTGCCCAAAAAACAAGTCTATGGTGCAACAAAGGCTTATTTAACATCCTTTTCAAAAAGTTTGGCCAAAGAATTAAAGAAGGACAATATTGCTATAACGATTATCTGTCCTGGAGGGTTAAATACAACAACAAGGCTGTGCTATCAAAATCGTATTTTAAGTTGGATTCCACGTAAGTCCGTCTTGAATCCAGAAGACGCTGCTGGAATTGCCATTAATGCCATGATGAAAAGAAGGGAATTGATTGTTCCCGGATTTATTAATAAATGCTTATTGGTTTTGGATAAGTTATTGCCCAGATTTATAAAAGATAGCTTAACAAGCCAAGAGATCAACAAATTTCCTGCTGGCAAATTACAAAAGCTGTCAAGCTAGTATTACGGCAAATTATTACATAAATGTTATTCTGAGGTAATTAACTAGTCCTAAATCATCCACCAACCATATTATTGGATATTGGAGTGCGGTTTAGTGCTGATATTTGAGGTGTAAACAAATGAAAAATAAAGCTCATGAAATCTTTAAGGATTATATCAAATAAGAATAAAAGATGCCCGCAATGGATTTTTGCTATGCTTTGGTTCATGTTATCTGTGGGGTTTTTAAGTGCTCAAACTAGCAGGTTGGATGCATCAATGTTTTCAGAGCATCAAAGGATGGTTGATCTTAATTTTAAAACGCATGTTACTTCGCAATTAAGATTTTTGGTAGCGCCCCAATTTGGCGGGCTGTTCGATGCTCAATTTAAATATGTTGAAGGTATTTTAAATTTAAGAAAGCAGTATAGTGATTTTGATTTGGCCTTGACGCTAGGGACCCAATATAGTCTAATAAAAAGGCTAGTGTTTCATGTGGTGTATAATGTGGGTTTATTAAAGTTGGAACATGATAGTTCAAATAAAATACCTGGTGCTTACATGAGAGCAGGTTTAACGTATAATTTTTAAACTAAATAATTATGAGAACATTATTTAAAATTGTTATAACTGCTTATGTTGCAATAATAGTACAGTCTTGTGGCTCACATCGGGTATATACATCTGGGAGCTACGGTTCTTTAAAATCCTACACCGAAAAGCAACACTATGTGGATAAGAAAACTTCTAAGACATATGTGTCTGGCGATGTTAGTTTTGGACGGCATATGCAGGATGGAGGATCATTTGATGATACAAAAACCATAGCCTCATTAAATGTACATCGTAATATAACAGGACGTTCTTATAATTACTATTATGGATTAGGGGGCGGTATTGGAAGTTACCATTTTAAAGAAGGTTATAATGATATTGTTGATCAAAATGAAAAGTTGAATTTTTACAACATAAATTTAAAAGCAGGTATTAATTATGCCTTAACCACAACTAAAATAGATTATAGATTTATTGGTCTAGAATTATTGTATACTAATGAGTTTGGAGCTTACCAAGATAAATTAGAAGCGCTTTCAAAGTTGATGGATGAGGATTTAATTATTGTAAACCAAAAATCCATATTTACCTATAATTTTTATTCTGAATATGTTTTTAAATTTTCTACAGAGGAGGCACTCTCACTTGGTTTTTACATTGGAGGACTATTTAACAAAATGAACAATGATGATTATGAATATGGATATGACACAGAGTTTAATGGCTTTACAGTTGGTTTGAGGCTAAAAAAGTATACGCTTCACTTCATCCATGAAACAGGTCAAAATGATATTCGGTCAACGAAATTAGGTTTAACCTATAACTTATAAGGGTACAATTTAAATATATTAATTATGAAAACAATACGGTTATGTATGTTGGTCTTAGTGCTATTTTTTGGGGTTTTATGGAGCCAAAGTATATACTCTCAAGACGATGCCAATACTAAAAGTATGTTCGTAAGAGTGTACGATTTAGGAGGGGAAAAGATAGGAAAGGGTGATGTGGGTTTTGTTAATGATAGTGTCATTCAAGTCATAAAAAATGACAAACCACAACAATTCAAGGTAAATAACATTGGGTTTATTAAAACAAAGCGTTCAGGAGGACACCATGTATTAATAGGAGCGGGCATTGGTTTGGTATCTGGTGCAGTTATTGGGGCCTCGGTTACAGATTCAAGTGGGCCTGATTCATTTTTTCCTTGGACAAAAACAGATGGAGCAATGGTAGGGGGGCTATTAGGGGCTGCTGGGGGAGCTGCAATAGGGGGCATTTCTACTGTGGCCAAAAATTCAGTAATCTATACCATTAATGGAGATGTTGGTAAATGGAAAATATTTATATCGGATATGAAACTTTAACAACTTTAATTATGAAAACAATTAAACAACAAACCTGTCTATCCGTTATATTATTATCAATTTTGATACTCTTTCAAAGTTGTACAGTTTACAGATCGAAATCCTCTACATTGGAACAAGTATCCAATACAGCTATTAAATCTAAAGTTGAAACTCATAATGGAGTCAGTATTAAATTTAAGTATATAGTTGTTGAAAATGGCAATTACTATGGCGTAAGAAAGGTTAAGGGAAAAATGGAAAAAATGAAATTGTCTGAAGATTATATTAAGAGTGTTAAACAAAAAGATAAAACAATGTCAACTGTTCTAACAATTGCACTTCCTGTAGCTATAATCGCGGCAGTGGGGTTAATATTTCAAGATGCCTTTAAATGGAAACATGGAGCGTCCAAAGTAGAATGGAATTTTTGATGCTTTATAAATGTTATTTCAATAAAAAAACCTCGCAATTTTAATTGCGAGGTTTTAGTTTTATCAGTAGAATAGAAAGGATTTAACTCCTCTACTTTCTAGTTTTCTCTTGGTTTTCTATCATCACGGCGGTTGTCGCGTCCACGGTTATCGCGTCCACGGTTATCTCTACCTCTGTTGTCACGTCCACCTCGATTATTATCTCTTGGTGGTCTTTCCACATAACCTTCTGGTTTTGGTAAAATAGCCTTGCGAGACACTTTCTCTTTGCGGGTTCTTGGATCAACACCAAAGTATTTCACATCAAAAACATCACCTAGATTAACAACGTCGCTTACATTTTCAGTGCGTTCCCAAGCCAATTCGCTTACGTGTAATAACACTTCATTTCCAGGAGCCTCGGTATACTCAACAACAGCACCAAAGTCAAGCATTTTTATAACTTTAACTTCATAAATGCTACCCACTTCAGGTTTAAACATTAAGGCGTCTATAGTTGCAATAACTTTATCAATTCCTTCTTGGTCTGTACCTAAAATTTCAACAATACCTTCTTCGGTTACTGGGTCTTCATTAATTACGATAGTGGTCTTGGTCTCTTTTTGTAATTCTTGAATCACCTTACCACCAGAACCAATAACAGCACCAATATATTCGCCAGGAATAACTTTAGTAACCATTTTAGGAGCGTGTGCCTTAACGTCGGCGTTAGGCGCAGCAATAGTGTCGGTTAATTTTTCTAAAATATGTAAACGGCCATCGCGAGCTTGTTTTAGTGCTTTTACTAAAATCTCGTAGCTCAACCCTTTTACTTTAATATCCATTTGGCAAGCGGTAATACCATCGGCAGTACCGGTTACTTTAAAGTCCATGTCACCTAGGTGGTCTTCATCTCCTAAAATATCCGAAAGTACGGCATATTTACCACTTTCTGTATCGGTGATTAATCCCATGGCAATACCAGAAACAGGTTTTTTTAGTTGTACACCAGCATCCATAAGAGCCATGGTGCCAGAACATACAGTAGCCATTGAAGACGATCCATTACTTTCCAATACTTCGGAAACAACACGAACCGTATATGGGCAATCTTCGGGAACCATACCTTTTAAAGCACGTTGTGCCAAATTACCATGTCCTACCTCACGACGCGATGTCCCTCTAATTGGTCTAGCTTCCCCTGTTGAAAACGGTGGGAAGTTGTAGTGTAAGTAGAAGCGTTCTTCACCTTCAAAAGAAGGCATGTCAATCATGTTGGCCTCTCTAGACGTACCTAATGTAACGGTAGCTAAGGCTTGGGTTTCCCCACGTGTAAAAATAGCCGAACCATGAGTAGATGGTAAATAATCTATTTCACACCATATAGGTCTAATATCTGTAGTTTTACGTCCGTCTAAACGTAAGCCTTCGTTTAAGGTTAAATCCCTTACTGCAGACTTTTCAGCTTTGCTATAGTATTTAGAAATTAAACCGCCCAATTCCTCTTGCTCTTCTTCAGAGAAGCTAGCAATAATTTCTTCTTTTATTTCTGCAAATGCAGCACTACGTTCTTGCTTAGAAGATCCTGCTTTGGCTACAGCATATACTTTGTCGTATGCCATATCATGGATTTTCTGAGCCAATGCTTCATCTTCTTGCTCTGAGTCGTATTCGCGAGTTTCCTTTTTGCCAAAAGCTTCTGCCAATTTAACTTGAGCATCACATTGTACTTTAATGGCTTCGTGCGCGAATTTGATGGCTTCGGTCATCTCTTCTTCAGAAACTTCATCCATTTCGCCTTCAACCATCATAACAGAATCTGCACTTGCACCAATAACCATATCGATGTCAGATTCTGCTAATTGAGCCATTGACGGATTAATAATGAATTCCCCGTTTATGCGTCCAACGCGAACTTCAGATATAGGTGTTTCAAAAGGGATGTCACTTAACTGAATAGCCGCCGAAGCTGCTAAACCTGCCATGGCATCTGGCATAACGTTTTCGTCGTGTGACATTAATTGGATCATCACTTGGGTTTCGGCATGATAGTCTTTTGGGAATAACGGACGTAACACACGGTCTACTAAACGCATGGTTAATACTTCGCCATCACTAGGTCTTGCTTCTCTTTTAAAGAACCCTCCTGGATATCGTCCCGCAGCAGCAAACTTTTCTCTGTAATCTACGGTTAACGGTAAAAAGTCGACGTCTGCTTGTTTGTAATTGGAAACAACCGTACATAATAACATACAGTTTCCAGATTGCACGACAACACTACCATGTGCTTGTTTTGCTAATTTTCCGGTTTCGATAGAAATTTCCCTACCGTCACCAAGGTCTATGACCTCTTTAAATGTTTGTGGAATCATAATTTTTAATTCTAATTCTGGTTCATTTATGCATACCAGAACAATGTTAAACAATGGTCGTTGTGTTGTTGTGTGTAGTTGTTGTGTTTTAGACCAATGAAAAACCTTAAGTCCCAAACTTAATTTGGGATCTAGCTTCTTTAATTATTTGTCATTGCGAATCATACTTTTTGCATGATGAAGTAATCTTAACCTTTTGGAAAGATTACCATGTCGTTACCTCGCAATAACGTCGTAACGTTTTTATTATGTTGGCGTTTCCCTATTGGGCCGGGCTTTTCGCTATATCTTTTTTTCGTAACCTCAAAAAAGGATGCCGCTGCAATCCCTAACGCAAAAACAAAAAAGAGGCCATAAAGCCTCTTTTTCTTATTTTCTTAATCCTAATTCTTTTACTATGGCACGATATCTTAAGATATCTTTCTTAGTTAAGTAATCTAGTAGAGAACGACGCTTACCTACTAATTTTACTAACGAACGCTCGGTATTAAAATCTTTACGATTCTTTTTTAAGTGCTCTGTTAGGTGATTAATTCTGTGCGTAAATAACGCGATTTGAGCTTCTGCAGTACCAGTATCGGCTTTACCCTTACCGTACTTTGCAAAAATCTCTTCTTTTACTTCTTTAGTTAAATACATGCTAATATTATTGTAAATGATCGTTATGTATACGAAAGCCTTTCTTTCGAGCGGCAAAGATACGCTTTTTTATTGATTTTCAAATAGAAAATAAAAGCCTGTTAGAGTTCTAAAACCTAACAGGTTTAAATGTTTTTTGTTTTATGCTCTCAATGGTTGGTTGGTAATCAAATCGATGTATTGGTTTACCTTATTTTTTAGTTCTTTTCTATGGGTTATAAAGTCCAAGAATCCGTGCTCTAATAAAAATTCTGAGGTTTGGAATCCTTCAGGTAATTCTTTTCCTGTAGTATCCTTTACAACGCGAGGGCCAGCAAAACCTATTAATGCTCCTGGTTCTGCAATATTAATGTCGCCCAACATAGCAAATGAAGCTGTGGTACCTCCTGTTGTTGGATCTGTACATAATGATATATATGGAATTCCGGCATCTGCCAACTGCGCTAGTTTGGCAGAGGTTTTGGCCAATTGCATTAAGGATAATGCAGCTTCCATCATACGGGCACCACCAGATTTAGAGATGATCATAAAAGGGATGTTATGCTCAAGAGAGTAGTCTGCGGCACGCGCTATTTTCTCACCTACAACACTACCCATAGAACCGCCTATAAAAGCAAAATCCATACAGGCGATAACCAAATCCTTACCTTTAGATTTCCCAACGGCACAGCGTACGGCATCTTTTAGGTGTGTTTTAGCTTGTGCTGCTTTTAAACGTTCAGGGTATTTTTTTGTGTCCTCAAATTTAAGTGGGTCCTTGGATTCTAAATTGACATCCAGTTCTTTAAATGTATTGTCGTCAAAAAGAATTTCAAAATACTCCTTACTGCCAATTCTTACGTGGTATCCATCTTCTGGGCTTACATAAAAATTTTGTTCTAATTCTTTAGTGTCAACTATTTTTCCAGTCGGAGATTTATACCAGAGCCCTTTTGGGGTATCTTTCTTTTCTTCTGTAGAAGTTTGTATTCCTTTATGTTTTCTTTTAAACCAAGCCATATTGATTTACTTTTTTAAATCCTTATTGCAATGCTCAGGATGGTTTTGTATTATTGTTTAATAACGATAATTCGTATTAAACCTAGAGCACAAAATTAAACCTTTATTTTAAATTGGGGTAGTGCCCATTGAAAATTATTAATTACCAATTATTGTGAATGAAAAATCCTGCCGTGAAGCAGGATTTTTACAGTAGTTCATAATTAACTAACTATATATTATAGTGTGTTAACATTGTTTAAGTCTTCGAAAGCTTTCTTTAAACGTTCAACAAATGTTTTTTCACCTTCGCGTAACCAAACACGTGGATCGTAATACTTTTTGTTAGGAACGTCGTCACCTTCTGGGTTTCCAATTTGTGATTGTAGGAAATCTGTTTTGTTGGCCATATAATCACGAATACCACTCATAAAAGCATATTGTAAATCGGTATCAATATTCATTTTAATTACACCGTAGCCAATAGCTTCTCTAATTTCTTCAACGGTAGAACCAGAACCTCCATGAAATACAAAATCGATATGGTTTTGTTCAACTCCATATTTCTCCGAAATATATTCTTGGGAATTCTTTAAGATTTTAGGCGTTAATTTTACGTTACCTGGTTTGTAAACCCCATGTACATTACCAAAAGCGGCAGCAATAG
The DNA here is from genome assembly GCF_022662195.1 of Aestuariivivens insulae. Taxonomy (GTDB): domain Bacteria; phylum Bacteroidota; class Bacteroidia; order Flavobacteriales; family Flavobacteriaceae; genus Aestuariivivens; species Aestuariivivens insulae. The sequence continues at coordinate 393,961 of NZ_JAKMCS010000001.1, forward strand.
TAAATTGGTCACTTACTTTGCTTAGTTCTTCGTAGGCATAAGCTACTTCTTCTGGTTGCGTATAAAGTTTAGAATCGTCTACATCGGTGTTGTCAACGCCGTCTTCTTCACCACCTGTTATACCTAATTCAATCTCTAAGGTCATACCCATTTTGCTCATGCGCTCAAGGTATTGTTTGCAGATTTCTATATTTTCTTCGATAGGCTCTTCCGAAAGGTCTATCATATGTGAGCTAAAAAGCGATTTACCGGTTTCTGCAAAGTGCTTTTCACTGGCATCCAATAATCCATCTATCCAAGGCAATAATTTTTTAGCACAGTGGTCTGTATGTAAAATTACGGGAACACCATAGGCTTCGGCTAAAGTGTGTACATGCTTAGCTCCTGCAATAGCTCCTGCAATAGCAGCTTGTTGCCCTTCGTTACTCAATCCTTTACCAGCATTAAACTGTGCACCACCATTTGAAAACTGGATAATTACAGGGGCATTTAAATCTTTTGCTGTTTCTAAAACACCGTTTATAGTGTCAGATCCTATAACATTTACCGCTGGAAGCGCATAATTGTTAGCTTTGGCATGCTCAAAAATTGCCTGCACTTCTTTTCCTGTTGCAACACCCGGTTTTATATTGTGTCCCATTTTATAATTTAATTTGATTAATAATAGTCTATATATGCTTGAGAATTACAAACCATTAATAGTTGTTTGTTTATATTGGTAGGTAATACTCTTTATGTTAAATGCCCACTGTGAGCCTTCAAAAGTAATTAATTTTTGTGTAACCGCTTGTTGTTTTAAGTGTTGAAACACATAAATTTAAACTAAAACGTTATAGTGTAGTATGGGGATTCGCCTTATAATCCTTCTATTATTTTCCTTTTTAGGACAAGGAATTTTGTATTGCAATAAAAATATAATATTAGGCTAAAAAGGATAGTTTATACCAATATTATAAACCGCGTTGCTAAAATTATAATCTTTAAACCATCGTTTTTCATCTTGATAAGATGGGTCGTAGGTTTTAAAGCCAATATCGAACCTAAACACAAAGAAGCCAAAGTCGTAGCGTAGGCCAAACCCAGACCCTACGGCAATGTCTTTTAAGGAGTTTAGACTGGTGAATGTGGCGCGTTCGTCTTCTACGTTGTCAAGGACGTTCCATATATTACCCGCATCGACAAAAATGGCTCCATTTAAATCCTGAAAAAGATTGAAGCGTTGTTCTATACCTAAAGCCAGCTTTAGGTTGGCCTCGTTAAATTCATTATTCGTCTGCGAACTACCTGGGCCTAAACTGTAGGCGGTCCACGCCCTATTGTCGTTGGCGCCACCAGCAAAAAAACTTTTTGAAAAGGGTATACTATTGGAGTTGCCATAAGGAATGGCAATGCCAAAATAACTTCGCATGGCGAGTATGTTTTTTTTGCCTAGATCCCAATGTTTAATATAGTCTAGTTCTGTTTTTGCATATTGCGAAAATGCAACATTAAAAACTTTGTACCTGTTGTCTTCATCTTTTTTCAAACCAATAAGTTTAGACATATTGGATAGCATGTTTCCTGCAAATTCCAAACGGAACCTAAAAATAGAGAAATCTTCATCAAATAAGTTGGTCCTTACGTCTCTGGTTAAACCAAAACTGGTTGAAAAAATAAGGTTGTTCTCTGTTAATCTGTCTTTACGTTCATTAATGCTATTAATGGTAGCGAGTTGGTTATCGTCTATTTCATTAGGTGTTGGATCGGCTAATGCATAATTTAAAAATGCATTGGTATTGTCCGGAATGGTCAAGTCGGATTCAGTAGGAATATAATTAACGGTTTTAGCAATTTGGTTTAGTGAATTATAGGAGCTTTCATAAACACGAAAATAATTTTCTACATTTAAGTTTCTAACATACTGTACATTAAACAAGTCAAGGTTATTGGTTATTTTACTTGAAGGAGACCAACTGTAACTAAAATTCCCATTAAAGGTTTGTTTGTCCAATCCAATGTTGGTTTGGCTCGTGGTAGACAAGCTAATTCTAGTGCTTGGCGACATGTATTTAGGGATTATCCTATCGGTGTTAAAGGGAGAAAATAACCTTGGTATACGTAGTTTTAAATCGACGCCGTATTCGTTAATATCAAAAAAAGGATCGTCTAAATTATTTTTGTCTTTAGAAGCGCCTATAGATGTTATGGCAGAAATTTCAAACGTTTCTGCACCTTTAAAAATATTTCTAATTTGTAAACTGGAATTTAATGCTAACCCTACACTTTGAATGTTGCTCTGGGATACTTCGGTGCTAAATCCCAATTGGAATTTTTTAAGAGGCGTTAAATATACATTGGCAGTAAGGGTAGAATCCGTCTCCTGTTCATATTTAATTTCTGGGTATTTAAAGGTCCGTAATTCATTTAAGTAACGATAAGACCGTGTGCGGTCTATGTCCCTAAAAATGGTTTTTGGTGTGACAAAAACGGCATCGGTAATGGCTTTGGGGCGGTAGCGTAATTTTTCATGGCTTTTAACGGTATAGCTATCATATATTATAGAGTCTTTATATGGTAAATTCCTTGTTGCAAAAGTATCGTCTGTAAAAATATTAACCGTATTAACTTTAAAAATTTTAAAGGGTTTGGTAAATGTTGTGTCTGGAGTGGTGATTTTTCTATTGCTAATGAGTACACCCACATTTACCTTTTTGTTGGTGCCTACGGTGTCTATTTCAAAGGCTACATTTTCTTGGCCAAAATAATAAAGCCCCTTATTGCGCAACTCGCTAGTAATTCTGTCACGTTCTTGGGCAAAATTAGAGGTTACGTATTGTTCGCCAGTTTTAACTAAAGCATCTTTTTCGGTAGCTTCATAAAGCAATTCAACCAAAGGCGATTCAATTTTTTTGGTTAAGGAATCAATAATAAAAGGGGCACCGGTTTCTACATGGTATTTTACTTTGGCTCTTTTGTTGTTTGCTTTTGCTATATCGTAAGTAGCCTTTACATCAAACCAACCATTGTTAATATGGTAGTTTTCTATTCGGTTTGCCGATTTTTTGGCTTTTTCTTCATCTAATATAACGGGAGCTTCTCCTGTACGTTTTAACCACGAGTTAAGCCCTTTTCTTGTGGACAGATCTTTTTCTAATTGTTTTCTGGATAGCATTTTTGTTTTCCAAGCCATTTTTTCGTCATCGTCGTATATTTTAGCTTGTAATATGGAATCTATATTTGGACGTGCTGCATTATAAATGTGCAGACGTAGCGGAAATCCTAAAATAGTTCTATTGGGCTTTTGGTACAATAAGTTGTCTATGGTTTCCGAATTATCCTTTTTACCATTTATAATAACCTTATTTTTAGTAAGCAAATGCTCATTTTGAGGGACCCTTTTTACGGCATCACACGAGGTGAGCAGTAGAGATATAATTAGAGGTGCTAATATTTTTGAGCGTTTGGGTTTCAAATAAAAAATAATTGATTTAAGTTATGGGATACATTATTTGTAAACTATTATGGATTCAAAAATACACTATTTCAATCGAAAATATTTAAATAATCTCATGCTTGCAATTATCAAATCCATTAAAATTCATTTTCTTTATACCTTTATAATTAGAGTCGAATGCTTTCAAAAAACCAAATAAAATTAATTAACAGCTTAAAACAAAAAAAATACCGATTACAACACGAACTTTTTGTTGTTGAAGGTGTTAAAGCCATTTCAGAATTGTTACGGTCACATTTTGAGCTTTATGCCTTATATACGACTGAACCTTTCAATATTGATGCCAAACATGAAGTTTTAATTTCCCAAACCGATTTAAAACGCATTAGTTTTTTAACCACGCCCAATACGGCATTGGCTGTTTTTAAAATTCCAGAAACTAAACCAATAGAAGAAAGTGGATTGATAGTAGCTTTAGATGATGTTAGGGACCCTGGTAATTTGGGAACCATAATAAGGCTTTGTGATTGGTTTGGGGTAGCCCATTTGGTTTGTAGCAAAGGGACGGTAGATTGTTATAACCCTAAAGTGATACAGGCAACAATGGGCTCCATTACACGGATTAACACTAGTTATATGGATTTAGAGGCCTATTTAAAAGCAAGTGATTTACCAGTTTTTGGGGCCTTTATGGATGGCGCAAATGTCTATAAAAGTAAACTGCCTGAATCTGGAATCTTAGTTATGGGTAATGAAGCCAATGGGGTATCTAAGCATGTTGAAGCATTGATAACCGAAAAAATTGCAATCCCAAGGTTTGGAAAACTGCAAGAAACTGAGAGTTTAAATGTAGCTATGGCTACGGCCATTTTATTGAGTGAATTTAAGCGGGGATGATTGGAGGATGGTAGTAGTTAGCTATTATAGTGTAAGTAATAGGTTTTCAATAAACAATATTCAGGAACCATTGAAATAGCTGTTCTTTGCATAAGGAAATGCTTTAAACCTTGAACTAGCTATTGAAAAGTGAAATTAAGAAACACACCTCTTGTTTTCATATTGGTAATGTTATTCGTCCAAGGGCTGTTGGGGTCTTTGTCCCTTACCAATTCATCATTAATACCAAAAACGCCACGGATGGAGGGTGTAAATTTAAAATTGTACAAATAAAAATCAATACCAAAGCCCATTTCGTAAAACAAGGTATTCTTTTTGGATCTAAACTGTCCGTTACTATTGTCGTTAGGGTTGTCTTGGTTACTTGATAAATTTAACGCTGTAGAAACGCCTCCAACAATAAAAGGTTTAAAGTTGTTAATGCGTTTGGCTGAAAATTTCACTAATAACGGTATATGGATGTATGTCGATTTAACCTCCCGCATTAAATCGGAGTTGTTATACGATACTCCGCTAAAATAAGTTTTACTGTAATGAAGTTCACGAGTAGTAATGATTAGCCCAGGTTCTAACCGCAAATCTAAAAAGTTGTTTATGCGCAAATTACCAATAAGTCCTACACTAAACCCAGGGCTTCTTTTTACATAAATGTCACGGAGATCTTGGTTATAGTCAAAATTAAAGTCGTAAACATTAATGCCTAAAAAATAACCCCACCTTAATAAGTCGTTATCGGTAGAACGCCTCCCTTGATTGGCGTCGTACTGTACTTTCTTCTTGGTAAATAGTTGGGCCTGAGATTGGTGTATGGTAAAAAAGAATGCTATTGAAATAAAAAAATACTTCATATTACTGTTTAGATGATGTATAGATTGTCGCCACACCTAAGGTTTGTGGTAAATCTGTAACATTAATAAACCCAATTTTACGTAAAATATTGTTTAAAGCTTCTCCGTAAGGAAAAACAGATGCCGATTCGCATAAATATTTATAGGCACTTTTGTCTTTTGAAAACATACGTCCTATAAGCGGTAATATATTTTTTGTATAAAAATTATAGCCTTGCTTATAGGGTGCTTTTTCAGGTTTTGAAGTTTCTAAAATCACAAAAGCCCCACCAGGTTTTAATACGCGCAATATTTCGCTAAGGCCTTTTTCTAAAGTTTCAAAATTCCTTATACCAAAGGCAACGGTTATGGCGTCGAAGGTGTTGTCTTCAAAAGGCATGTTTTCAGAGTCCCCAAGAATCATTTCTATTTTGGATTCCAAACCTTTTTCTTTTACTTTTTCTTTTCCAATCTCTAACATGCCACTACTAATGTCGAGGCCTACAATTTTTTCGGCACCGGTTTTTGCTAAATTAATGGCTAAATCTCCTGTGCCAGTGGCAATGTCCAATACGGTTTTAGGGTTGGCTTGTTTAACAAGGTTTACCACTTTTTTGCGCCATTTTACATCAATGCCAAAAGAGATAACACGGTTAAGTCCGTCATAATCCCCAGAAATGGTATCAAACATTTTGGTTACCTGCTCTTTTTTCCCAAGAACACTATCTTTATATGGTTTAATTTTTGTCAAAAGAAAAGTTTTTGACAAATATAAACTATTGGAGGGCATTAAGAAACTTGAAAACAAATAATTGTATTAGGTTAAAATGCATATCTTTGCTCTTTCTATTAGTCAAGATAACCGATGAAAATTATTATTGCTGGAGCTGGAGAAGTAGGGTTCCATTTAGCAAAACTACTATCCTACGAGTCACAAGAAATTACACTCATAGATACCAGTAAGGAGAGCCTAGCGCATGCCGATACCCATTTAGATATTAAAGTTATAAAGGGTGATGCTACTTCAATAGCTATATTAAAGGATGCACGAGTGGAATCGAGCGATTTGGTTATTGGAGTTACTGCTTCCGAAACGACCAATATTACGGTTTGTGTTCTATCTAAGCAATTAGGGGCCAAAAGGACTATCGCTAGAATTTCAAATACCGAGTTTATTACCAATAAAGATGAATTAGGATTTACCAAATTTGGTATTGATGAGTTGATTTCACCAGAAGCTCTTGCTGCTTCAGAAATTGAATTGTCTTTAAAGCAATCGTCATTTGATGATAACTACGAGTTTGAAGATGGTGCCCTTACTATGGCTGGATTAACCTTGTCTAAAGAGGCATTGTTTGTTGGTAAAACGGTAAAAGAGGCAGCACAAATTTTTCCTGAAATCCATTTTGTGCCTATTGCCATTCAGCGAGCTGGAACGCAGTATACTTTAATACCTCGTGGAAATACGAAATTTAAGAAAGGCGATAATGTTGTTTTTATTACTTCGGAAGGTGGCGGTGAAGAATTATGCAAATTAACAGGTAAGGTTAATAAGGAGATTAAGAATGTTATGATTCTAGGCGGAAGCCAAATAGGATTTAAAACGGCTAGGGATTTAAGTGCTAAGGGGTTTAATGTTAAGTTGTTGGAACGAAATAAGGAACGTGCTTTCGATCTTGCCGATGAATTGCCAAATGTACTGGTTATTAATAGTGATGGTAGAAAAGTTGATATTTTAGATGAAGAAGGCCTTTCCAATATGGATGCCTTTATAGCTGTTGGCGATAATTCTGAGACGAATATCATGTCTTGCTTGGTCGCAAAATCCAAAGGGGTAGGTAAATCTATTGCCCTTGTAGAGAATATGGATTATTTTGAATTGTCCCATTCTATTGGTATCGATACACTCATTAATAAAAAACTTCTTGCAGCTAACAACATATTTAGGTATATAAGAAAAGGTGAAGTAGTCGCCATGACCAAATTAAGTAATATGAATGCCGAATTATTAGAGTTTGAGGTAAAGGCAACTTCGGCTATCTGCAATAAGGTTATTAAGCAAATAGACTTCCCTAGGTCTGCTATTATTGGAGGGGTGATTAGAAATGGTGTTGGACTAACTGCATTGGGTGATTTTAAAATTCAAGAAGGAGATAGAGTAGTAGTATGTAGTTTGTTGCGTTCTATAAAAGGTGTTGAAAAGTTATTTCTTTAGATGAAACTGAATTATAAAATAATTTTTCATTTTCTAGGCTTACTTATTTTGTTTAACGGGGGCTTTATGTTGCTGTCTGCATTGGTAAGCCTTATTTATGAAGACGGTGTTACATTGTCTTTATCTTTAGCGGCTCTTGTTACCTTATTGTTTGGAGGGGTGGCTATGCTTTTTACAAGAAAGCATAACAAGGAAATGAATAAGAGGGAAGGTTATATTGTAGTGGCTTTTGGTTGGGCTATTATGGCATTATCGGGAACCTTACCTTATATTTTTACTCAAAGCATTCCCAGTTTTACCAATGCGTTTTTCGAAACCATGTCCGGTTATACTACAACTGGGGCTTCTATACTAAATGATATTGAAATTATACCAGAAGGGGTTTTGTTTTGGCGTAGTTTAACCCATTGGATTGGGGGGATGGGTATAATAGTATTAGCTATTGCCATTCTACCACTTTTGGGTATTGGGGGAATGCAGATGTTTGCTGCCGAAGCACCTGGCCCTAGTGCCGATAAGTTGCATCCTAGAATTACAGATACAGCAAAGCGGCTGTGGTTAATTTATTTTAGCTATACTGCTGCAGAGACACTATTACTTAAACTTGCAGGAATGTCCTTTTTCGATGCCATAAACCATGCTATGGCAACGCTCTCTACAGGAGGGTTTTCGACAAAAAATGCCAGTGTGGCCCATTGGAATGGACAGCCTATAATTCAGTATATTATTATTCTGTTTATGTTTTTGGCTGGATCCAACTTCGTTTTGAGTTATTTTGCATTTAAAGGAAAGGTTCAAAAAGTAATTAGGGACGAAGAGTTTAAATTATACTTTAAATTTATAGCCGTTTTTACCATCATAGCAGCAGTTATAGTTTATTTTAAGGCTGATGTGTCGGCTTCAACTATAGCACATCCAATGGTATGGGGTGAAGGCGAGAGCGCTTTCAGGCATGCCTTATTTCAAGTGCTAACGGTTATTACTACTACCGGTTTTATCTCGGCCGATTATACCATGTGGACGCCCTTTTTAGTGGTTTTCTTTTTTGGACTTATGTTTTTGGGCGGGTCCGCTGGAAGTACATCTGGAGGGGTGAAAGTTGTTCGTCATTTAATACTTATTAAAAATGGGTTTTTAGAGTTTAAACGATCTCTTCATCCTAATGCCATTTTACCCGTTAGATATAATACCAAATCCATTTCGGGCGATATTGTATTTAATATTCAGGCATTCTTTATTTTATATATGCTCTCTTTTATAATTGGTGCCTTGGTATTTTCTATGCTGGGTATCGATTTTCAATCGGCTATAGGGCTATCGGCTTCAAGCTTGGGTAATGTAGGGCCAGCTCTGGGCGATTTTGGACCGGTAAATAATTATGCGGCCTTACCAGGCATAGGAAAATGGTGGTGTAGCTTTTTAATGCTTATAGGGCGTTTGGAGTTATTTACGGTACTTGTTTTGTTTACACCTTTCTTCTGGAGAAATAGATAATATTCGTTTCTGAATTAGTTCTCTTCTGTAACATTTCTGTAAAAATTATTACACATATATAAAGCACTTTTTCTTGAAGGTGTTTTAAATGTATTTCAATTTTAAATTTATTATTATGGGAGGTGAAGGTTCTATGATGGCTGCTAATAATTCGTTAATAGCGAATAGGAGCCTTTTGGCTAAAAGGAAAGAAAATAAGGCGCTCTCTGGAAGTTATGAAGGTGTTGAAATAGCAACATTTCCAAAAGCAACTGAAAAGGAGTTAGCAGTACTGCGTGAAAAATTAAAACAAGAACGAAGGCAAATGAGAATGAGACAAGCTTATGTGTTTATTGGTGTTATCGTTCTGTTTGTCATTTTTGTTGTATTGTTATTTTAAATGTCATAAGATGCCTTTTGTAGAATCCATGTTAAGTGTCCTAAGAAGCAATAAATCTATAATGCTAGACAAAAGCAAAAGATTTAGAAAAACGTTAGGATACAACAATGAACCTAAAAAGCAACAATTCAATTTTCCCAAGGCGACGCCCAAAGAACTGCTATTGATTAAAGAAAGAATAAAAAAACAACGAAGGCAAATAAGGAAAAGAAGATTGTTGGTATTTGCAATACTTCTTGTTGCACTGTATTTCTTATTTGTTTTTAAATGAAAAGACCTAACAGGTTCCAAAAACCTGTTAGGTCTATAAATAATATGTTTTAAAAACAATTAAATTAGCTAACGGCCTCTTTAATACGTTTTATGGCTTCAATAATTTGTTCTTGCGAAGCGGCATACGATATACGAATGCAATCTGGGTTACCAAATGCTTCTCCAGTTACCGTGGCTACGTTGGCAGCTTCCAAAAGATATAAAGCAAAGTCTGATGCATTATTAATTACCTTGCCTCCTAGAGTTTTTCCAAAGAATGCAGATACATCTGGGAAAACATAAAATGCGCCATCTGGTACATTGGTTTTAAAACCATCTATGTTGTTCAATAAATCCAGGATTAGGTCGCGACGCACTTTAAACTCATCTACCATATATTTAATGCGATCTGGTGATTCGTTAAGTGCTGTTATGGTAGCACGTTGTGCAATACAGTTTGTGCCTGATGTAATTTGCCCTTGCATTTTAGTACAGGCTTTGGCTATCCATTCAGGAGCTCCTATATAGCCTATACGCCATCCCGTCATAGCAAATGCTTTGGCAACACCATTTACTGTAATGGTACGATCGTACATACTAGGTATGGCGGCAAAGCTAAAGTTTGGCGTTCCGTAGTTGATATGCTCATATATTTCATCCGAAAGGATATAAATATTTGGGTGTTTTTCTAATACTTGAGCTAAAGCACGGTATTCGGCTTCGGTGTAAATGGTGCCACTCGGATTGTTAGGTGAGTTAAAAAACACCATTTTTGTTTTTGGGGTTATGGCTGCTTCCAATTGTTCTGGAGTGATCTTGAAATCGTTTTCAATATTGGAAGGAATCTCCTTAAAAGAAGCCTCACATAATATGGTAATAGCTGAATAACTTACCCAATACGGTGCAGGTAACAGTACTTCATCTCCAGGGTTTAAAAGTACTTGCGCTACATTGGCAATAGATTGTTTGGCTCCCGTAGAAACAACAATTTGGTTTGGTGCATACGTTAAGTTGTTGTCGCGCTTAAACTTTAAACAAATGGCCTCCTTAAGCTCACCATAGCCATCTACCGGAGTATAAGAATTGTAATTTTCGTTTATGGCATTTATGGCGGCATCTTTTATAAAGTCTGGGGTGTTAAAATCTGGTTCTCCCAAGCTTAAACCGATTATATCTTTGCCTTCAGCTCTTAATTCCCTAGCTTTTGCGGCCATAGCCAATGTTGCAGAAGCAGGTATGCTGTTGATTCTGTTAGAAAGTAAATCCTTCATTAATGATTAAACTGTTAAATTAGACTTGTAAGGCAGGTTTCATACCCATTTCCCTTAAATGCTTAAAGTGGGCAATTATGGCCTTACGTGTGGTTTTATATTCGTTATAGGGTAAGTTAAATTCTTTAGCGGTTTCTCTAACTATTTTAGAAATATTAGTATAGTGAATGTGGCTAATATGCGGGAAAATATGATGCTCCACTTGGTGGTTTAAGCCGCCCGTAAACCAATTCACGATTCTATTTTTTGTGCTAAAATTAACTGTGGTTTTAAGTTGGTGAACTGCCCAAGTGTTTTTCATGGTGCCATCTTGTTCTGGTTGGGGCATTTCTGCATCTTCCATAACATGGGCCAATTGAAATACAACACTTAAAATTAGACCTGCCGTGTAGTGCATTATAAAAAAGCCTAGTAATATTTTCCACCAAGCGATATCTAAAAAGACCATAGGTATTACAATCCAAATGCCAACATAAATAAGTTTTGAAATAACCAATTTGCTCCAGTTCCACACTGGGTTTGGAAATTTACCATAAGACAACTTGCGCTTCATATAGCGTTTCATTTGTTGCCAATCGGTAGTAATAGCCCAATTAATGGTAAGGAGGCCATATAGTAACACCGAATAGTAGTGTTGAAATTTGTGGTACCATTTCCATTCAGAATGTTCGGTGAAACGTAATATACGACCCGCGTCTAAATCTTCATCATGACCGTGTATATTAGTATATGTGTGGTGTAAAACATTGTGTTGTACTTTCCAATTGTATACGTTACCGGCTAAGATATAGATGCTGCTTCCCATGAGTCGGTTAACCCATTCTTTAGTAGAATAAGAACCATGGTTACCATCGTGCATCACATTCATGCCAACACCAGCCATACCTATACCCATAACAATGGTTAATAATAATTGTGCCCAGCCTGGTATATCTAATGTGAGAATTAAAAAATAAGGGGTTAAAAACAAAGAAAACATAATGATGGTTTTAACCCATAATTTCCAGTTTCCTGTACGTTTAATATCGTTTTCCTTAAAGTAATCGTTAACACGTTTGTTAAGTGTTCTAAAAAATTTTGCAGAATCTTTTCTGGAAAATGAAAGTGATCTATTAGTCATGCTATTAATTTTTTTCGAATTTAACAAAATGTTATATGTTAAACTCTGCGCAAAGATAGGTATAAACGAACTTAACTAATAATGTTTTTAGGCAAAAAAATGCACATAAAAAGTATATTTTTGTTGAAAATTTAACAGACATGGACCTTATTCTAAAATATTTCCCACACCTTACCAATGAGCAAATGGATAAGTTTAGAGCACTTGAAACGCTATATCAAGACTGGAACTTAAAAATTAATGTGGTATCGCGTAAGGATATAGACGAACTGTATTTACGTCATGTGCTACATTCACTCGGAATTGCTAAAGTCGCCCAATTTAAAAGGGGTAGCCGTATTTTAGATGTAGGTACCGGAGGTGGCTTTCCAGGCATTCCACTAGCTATAATGTTTCCAGAAAGTGAATTTCATCTGGTTGATAGTATTGGAAAAAAGCTTAAGGTTGTTAATGAGGTCGTTGATGGCCTAGGGCTAACCAATGTTAAAACAACGCACAGTCGTGTTGAGGATATAGCAGGAAAATACGATTTTATTGTAAGTCGTGCTGTTGCAGCCATGCCCACTTTTGTGCATTGGATTGAGGGCAAAATTGCAAAACATCAAAACCATGAATTGAAAAATGGTATTTTATATTTAAAAGGTGGTGATCTTACCGAAGAGCTTAAAGGCTATAAAACAACTTCTATATATAATTTAAGTGATTACTTTTCTGAAGATTTCTTTGAAACCAAGAAAGTGGTACACTTGCCTTTGTGAAGCTCATGCCGTTTTTTGAAATCTTCAAATAATAATTCTTATTACTTTCAATATATAACAATAATTAAGAGCGGTGTAGTACTTGTTTGTTAATTAGTCTCTTACTTTTTTTATTAGCACAAGTTTTTAGGTAGGTGTTTTCTTATTCGAATCGATGAACGGTCTAAAAAGTGTATTTTGTCGAATATTTTGTACTTTTTATCGATGTTTTTTTTAAAATAGTTCTATGTTTGCTCCGTAAATTGTTATAAACGAACCTTATGAAATTTCTATCTCTCTCAAATTTCAGCCTGTTAGGCATTGTTTTTTGTTGTTTTCTTTTTCCATTAAATGGCTATTCGCAAAGTGATATTCAAGTTGAAATTGTTGGCGGTCAGGTTGTATATGAATATGATATTATTAGTATAACTGCCGGAAATGCCTTGTCCTTTAGAATAAGGAATATAGCCACTGGAGGGGGGAAATGTGCAAACTTAAAAGTTGAAGACATTACATTAGATCCATCTACAGGATTTGAGTTAAGTCATGAAACCCTTCCAAAAAACATTAAACCCGAAGCGTGTAGAAATGGAGATAAGTATACAGATTTTACGATAACCAATATTAGTGGTGGGTGCGATAATAGTACTTTGGTAACCATTGCTTTAAATGGTAATAATGGTGATTTTACTTTCGAGTTTACATTATCAGGATCGCCAGAAATAAATGTGTTGGGAGGTTCGCCTTATTCTGATATTGCTCATGGTTCTACAGTAACAACTGCTACCAACGGAACTTATTTTGGGGTTGTTGATGAAGGCGCTACTGTAACACGAAACTTTATTGTAGCTAGTACTGGGAGCTGTGCTTTAGATGTTACTTCAATATCAAGCTCGCTTAGCGACTTTTCTGTGGTGTCCAGTGTGTTATTGCCTGATGATTCATCAGCTACTTTGCCAGAGAGTATTAACCCGGGATCGTATATTGTTTTTACCATTAATTTTACTGGCCCTATAGGAGGTTCAGGGACTTTAACCTCTACGATTAGCATTTCAAATTCAGATAATACAACATTTACTTTTGATGTAAGCGCTGAAATGTTCGATTTTAACATTCCTGGTCCTGGTGGAGTAACTGCAGAGTTTAGGTTATGGTTAAAGTCAACACGAGGTGTTACAACCTCTGGGAACAGTGTGACCGATTGGTTGGATCTGGGTTCCAATGGGAAAGATGCGACAACAGTTTCGGGTAAGGAGCCAACCTATTTAGATACTGCTACCGATAATATCAATTTTAATCCAGTTGTAAAGTTTGAGAACGATGGAGGCAGTACAGAACAATACATGTATAACAATTCCAATGGCTTTTATAGTCAAGACATTTTTGTAGTTATGGTTCCAGATGCAACCATGAGTAGTACCTCTTCCAGAAATGCTATTTTTGCTGGGGTTGATTCTGGGAATACAGGTGATATGACAGGCATTGGTTTTGGAGATTACTCCTCAGAGTTTACTAATGAAACGTTGTCGTATAATCAAGACATTCCAGGTGGGGGTAGTTATAATGGTGTGGCAGAAATAAACAGTTCCTATGCTAATGCAGGAATAATCAATATTAGAAATAACGATGCGACATCTCCAACAGGTCAGGATATTTTGTATAATTCTAATTTGTTAACCACGTCTACAGTTAATGATGTGTCTTTTGAGAATGTTGGTTCGATTGATACGGATCCCGAACCCGATATTATTCTTGGGACAGAATATTGGATTGGTAAAAACCTTGATATAACAGGAAGTTTAAATGGTCGCATAGCTGAAATATTTACGTTTGCCGAACGTGTTACAGATGCCGATCGCCAAAAAATAGAGTCTTATTTAGCCATAAAGTATGGCGTTACCTTAGGAGCCTCTACCGAAGCAGAAAAAGATTATATTAACTCCTTTGGGACTTCCGTTTGGGATACATCTGCTAACTTAGGATTTAATTATCATGTAGCTGGAATTGGCAGGGATTCCATTTCAGATTTAAACCAAAAACAATCAAAAACATTAAATACTTCAGATGAAGTAACCATTGGCCTAAATGGTATATTTTCTACCAATAGTGCCAATGTTAACGAGTTTAAAAAAGATGGCGATTTTTTGGTTTGGGGGAGTAATGACGATGCCTATAGTGGTTCTAGTGCCAATACGGTAACCTTGGCAACCGGTATCACTACTAGTTTAACTAGGATAGATAGACAGTGGAAGATTGTCGAGTCGGTTGAAGATGCGTCAGGAGACGTAGAAAATGTATTTGTTTCCATTCCATCATCAGTATTTAGTAGTTTTCCTTTAGGTGCTGATGAAGCATATGCATTGGTAGTGGCCGATAATGCCAATTTTGCTAATAGCCATATTATAGATGTTGTTCCCTTAAAGTCTGATGGAGCATCCAATCTTCAAACTTGGTACGATTTTGATGGCACTAAGTATTTCACCTTTGCGAAAGTTTCGAAATTATCTGAAAACCATAGTGTGCATATTGACTCTGGCGATTATTTAGTAGGGGATTATAGTTTGAATTTGAATATTAATGAGTTTACCATTTCGGCTTGGGTAAAGGCAGACGCTTCTCAAACTAGTACGAGAACCATTATGGCCAAAGGCGATAAATTTCAATTAAGGCTAAATAGTTCCCATCAGGTAGAAGTCATGATGGATGATGATGTAACACCCAGATTTACCACTGCAATGGCACTAAATGATAATAAATGGCATCAAATAACCTTTGTCTATAATAGCGGTACCATTTTTTTATATGTTGATGGTGTTTTGGATAAGTCAGAACAAAATGTTGTAGCGCCATCCCTAAACTATAATTGGTTTTCAGTTGGGGCACTTTATATCGATAAGAGCAATATAATAAATCCGTTTTTGGGCGATATTGATGAAGTATATATTTGGGATCAAGGATTAAACGAAGATCAGGTAAGGTATCTTTTAAATCAGGAAGTTGAAAAAGGTGTAGGAGATTTTGTTAGTGGTAAAGCATTGCCACAGGCTTCATCAAGTAATGAGGTGTCTGCAGTTTCTTATAGTAAGTTAAAGGCTTATTACGATTTTAATTCATTTTATGGATCTACTGTTGAAGGATTGAGCGATGCCCAAAATTTTTTAAGACTTAAATATTTAGCCAAAGATAAAGCTATGGTCGATACGCAAAGTATCCCCGTGCCATATCAATCTGTTGCAAATGGTGAATGGGGGAGCTCAAGTACTTGGAGCGGTGGTGCATATCAAATGATGCCCAATGCGTTGAGTTTGGATGGTACAACTTATATTGATTGGAATATTGTTGAGCTTAATCATGATATAAGTTCAGGAGATAAAGATATAACCGTTTTGGGTTTAAAGCAAAATTCGGGGACGCTTACCATTGCAGATCCAATAGTGACTTCCCCTATTGAGGAAAACGATGGACAAGGTTTGCGTATTACCCATTATTTAGAAATAGATGGTGTCATAGACTTGGTGGGTGAGTCGCAGCTCATTCAAGACGAGGGAAGCATTTTAGATGCAGATAGTGGAGGTTACATTGAGCGTGATCAACAGGGAACAGCAAACAGTTTTAATTACAATGATTGGTCTTCTCCAGTAGGGCCTATTGCAGGAAATATAAGTACAAGAGGAACCGGAGTTGCTAAAACAAATGCCAACTATACACTATCAGGTGTTCTAAACGATGGGACAGATTCTGCATTATATCAAGCGATAACGTTTAATAGTGCATTCGATGCTGCAGATTTAGACACGCCATCGTCTCCTGTAACCATAAGTACACGTTGGCTTTATAAATTTTATGGGTTAGCTAGGGATACTGGTTCATGGGCAAGGATTTCAGAAAATACTCCATTGCTTCCTGGTGAAGGGTTTACGATGAAGGGCACTTCTGGATCTGTTGATGTTAGCACCAGTCAGAACTACGTTTTTAAAGGTTTGCCCAATAACGGCGATATAACTTTGGCATTGGATAAATCGGCTGGAGATGTAGATCGGTTGGTAGGAAATCCATATCCGTGCGCCATTGATGCTAACGAGTTTATCTTGGATAATATCAAATCTACAGAAACAATAAACGGTGAGATAGGAAGGAATACTAATAATGTTATAAATGGGGTATTGTATTTTTGGCATCAATTTGGGCAAGCGAATTCCCATAGATCATCCGACTATGTTGGGGGCTTTGCGACCTATACTTTAATGGGGGGGGCAGAAGCTTATTCTACTGCCGATAATTCGTCGTTAGGTGAAGGGGGCGGTAAAGTGCCTGAAAAATATATTCCAGCCGGTCAAGGTTTTTTTGTGAGTACACTTTTGCCGTCAGGGGTAAGCGGTTCAACAACCACGGTTGAAGGGGGAACCATAACCTTTAAAAATAGCCAACGTGTTTTTGTACGTGAAGGCTATACTGGAATTAATGATGGCTCCCTGTTCTTTAAGACAAGTACCAAAACTAAAAAAGAACAAGCACAGAATAGTCAGGATAGTCGATCTAAAATTAGGTTAGAGTTTAACTCGCCTTCTGGTTATGTTCGAAAATTACTTATTGGTGTAGATGGGAATGCAACCGATGATTTCGATTTTGGGTATGATGCGCCAATGATAGATGTTAATAAAAATGATATGTATTGGCTATTAGGAGATAGTGAGTTTGTTATTCAAGGGGTTTCTAGTCTTGGAGCTTCTAAAGCATTTCCTATTGGCATTAAAGTGGATGAAGCAGGAAAGGTTTCGGTTAAATTAGCAAATACAGAGAACATAGAAGCTGATTTTGATGTCTATATATTGGATAACGAATCTAACGAAACCTTTTTAATTAATGATAAACCTTTGGATGTTTATTTAGACCCTGGTACCTATAACGACAGGTTTAAACTGGTTTTTCAACCCAGTATTCAGAATTTAAAGGCTGCAAACCAAAAAACTTTGGGCTTGTCGATGAGCTATAATGCCCATGACACTAAACTGAATATAATTAAAACATCGTCTAATTATAATATTAAAACGATAAGCCTGTATAATTTAAATGGAAGTAAGGTGGCCTATTTGAAAGTAAATAAGCCATTAAAACAAAATGCTATCCATGTTCAAAAAGGGATTTATATTCTTGATATAAAAACAGATAGAGGTTTCATTAGAAGAAAATTAGCACTAAGGTAGTTAAAGGGTATTAAGTTCTTCTAGACTATTCTTGAAATAGTAGTATTGTTTGGTGTACCAGTACGATTTAGAAAATAGCTCAAGAGTATCTTTATTGGTATCCAATCCAATGGCAGATTTTGCTTTGTTGAAATAGATTTTAGCTTGTTGTGCATCTTTGTTTTTAAGGTAAGCCATAGAAAGACCTAATAAAGCATCGTAATCTTGGGAATCGAATTTTAAAGCTATTGAAAAATCTTTAATGGCATCTTCGTATTTTCCTAGGAATAAATTGGAAGCTCCTCTATAAAAGAAAAGAAAGGGGTTGTCCTTATTCAATCTGATAGCGGTATTTAAATCGGCCCGTGCTTTTTGGTAATATCTTATATCTAAAAATAAGGTGCCACGATCAAAAAAAGCATCAGAATCGGGATTTATTAATATGGCTGTAGAGTAGTCCTTTATGGCGTTTTTATAATCTTCCAATGCTGTATAGGCCGCTGCCCTAAGTGTATAAGCAATTTGAAGGTCTGGTATAATTTTGATTAGGGTACTAAAATCGGCAATCGCATTTTTATATTCGCCCAAATCGTACTTGGTGCATGCCAAACTGTAACGGGCATCAATAAAACTTTTATCCAAGGCTATGGCTTTTTCGTAATCGGCTTTAGCCCCTTGTAAATCTTTTAAGTTGAATCTGGAATTGCCCCTGTTAAAATAGGTGTCGGCATCAGGTTCAACAAGTATTATTTTCGAGTAGTCTACAATGGCCCCTTGATAATCGCCAGAATCGTTTTTAGCAAGACCGCGGTAAAAATAGGCGTCTAAATTGTCGGGTTCTAAAGCAATGACTTGATCCAGTAATTGGATTTTTTCTTTTAAATCGGTAGCCCTTAAAGCCTGTCTGTAAAATTTATTGGCTTGCCCAAAAGACAATAAGGGTATTATGGCTAGTAATGTGAAGAGTAATTTTTTCATTAGCAACTTTTGAACAAAAAACATGCCGTATTTTTGAGAACTAAAGTTAGGATTATTTTTTGTTATAAAGGAAATGAAAATGAATTAATAGAAAGTTTTAGGTTTTAATGGCTTAAGGCGTTTAAAAATAAAAATGGACAAGATTTAAATGATTTTAAGTCTTTTTGAAGGCGAAGATCTATTTAATGAAGATCTATTTAATATGGTTTTGGAGGGTGTTCGTTTAACAATATGATAAGTCATCATTTTAATGACTTATGTTTAACGTTAAACGAAGGTGTTTGAAAAATTTAACTTAACTTTTACAGAAGTTGCAAAACTTAATAAAACAAAGAGACTACCTAAGTTAAGATAGTCTCTTTTATAAATTTATGGTTTATCGATTAAGAGGTTCCTTTTTCAGAGGAATTCTACTCTCCCAAAAACGGATAACGATAATCGGTTGGAGTTACAAAAGTTTCCTTGATTAATCGTGGTGAAACCCAACGCAATAAGTTTTGTGCACTTCCTGCTTTATCGTTGGTTCCTGATGCTCTTGCACCACCAAACGGTTGTTGTCCAACTACAGCTCCCGTAGGCTTGTCGTTAATGTAGAAATTACCGGCACTGTTCTGTAAAGCAGTAGTTGCCTCGGTAACGGCATATCTGTCAGTCGCTAAAATAGCACCTGTTAAAGCATATTCACTAGTTTCATCAACTAGCTTTAATGTTTCAGTATAGGCATTGTCTTCATACACATAAATGGTAATTACTGGTCCAAACAACTCGGTACACATGGTGGTATACTTGGGATTGGTGGTTACAATTACCGTAGGTGCTATAAAATAGCCTTTGCTCTTGTCGTAGTTGCCGCCAGCAATAATTTCGGCATCAGCATCTGCTTTGGCTTGGTCTATATATTTCGCTAACTTATCGAAAGACCCTTCGTGGATTACTGCAGTAATAAAATTACTCATATCCTCGGGAGACCCCATTTTAAATGAGTTGACGTCTTCTATAACATAATTTTTTACATCGCCCCATAAACTTTTTGGAACATAGGCTCTAGACGCCGCGCTACATTTTTGGCCTTGGAATTCAAACGCTCCACGAACAATAGCTGTAGCTACCTGTTTTGGTACAGCCGTTTTGTGAGCCACTATAAAATCCTTACCGCCAGTTTCACCAACAATTCTTGGGTATGTTTTGTAGTTATGGATGTTGTTGCCTATTTGTTTCCAAAGTTCCTTAAATACAAATGTTGATCCTGTAAAGTGTAATCCTGAAAAGTCTGGACTTGCTAAAACGGTTTCGGTGATCATAACTGGGTCGCCAAAAACTACGTTAATTACACCGTCGGGAACACCAGCTTCTTTAAAGACATCCATAATGACTTTAGCAGAATAGATTTGGCTGTCGCTAGGTTTCCAAACCACTACATTGCCCATTAAGGCCATGCACGAAGGTAAGTTCCCGGCAATAGCCGTAAAGTTAAAAGGGGTAACCGCATAGGTGAATCCTTCTAATGGTCTGTATTCCACACGGTTCCAGGAATCACTGGTGCTTTCAGGTTGTTCCGCATAAATATCGGTCATATACTGTACGTTAAAACGTAAGAAGTCTATCAATTCGCAAGCAGAATCAATTTCGGCCTGGTGAATTGTTTTCGATTGGGCTATCATGGTAGCCGCATTTATTTTGGCGCGGTATGGCCCTGCAATTAGCTCGGCTGCTTTTAAGAAGATGCCTGCACGTTGCTCCCATGGCATTTGGCTCCATGTTTTTCTGGCTTCCAAAGCCGTAGCAATAGCTTCCTCAACATGTTTTTTTTTAGCGAGGTGGTAAGTGCCTACAACATGCTGGTGGTCATGAGGCGGAGACATGGTTCTGGTGTTGCCAGTTTCAATGTCTTTACCGTTTATATATAGTGGAACATCAATTGAGCTGTTAAACATGTCTTTGTATGCTTTTAGTACGGCATCACGTTCAGGTGAGCCCGGAGCATAACTTTTAACAGGTTCGTTAACCGCTATAGGTACATTAAAGAAACCTTTTCCCATAATTTGTAAGTTTTATTATTGAATTTTCAGTAAATAGGATGCAAAATTACGAATTTTAAAATCAATTATGGGTAATAGATTTTTCAAATAAGGGTGAGATATTTGGCTTAATCTTGTAAGTTGTTTAGTTTTGGTAAGACTATATTTTTTATGTGTACAGTAACTATAGTTCCTAAAGGGGAACAGGATTTTATTTTAACATCAAATAGAGATGAAGCACCTAACAGGATGTCGTTGGCTCCAGATTTTCACGAAGTTAATGGTACTAAGATGTTGTTTCCAAAAGATGAGCTATCTGGGGGCACTTGGATTGGTATAAGTGAAAAGCATAGAGTAGTTTGTGTTTTGAACGGTGGATTTGAGCGGCATAAAAGACAACCAAACTATAGAAAAAGTAGAGGACAGGTTGCTAAAGAGTGTCTCGTTTTTGATAATT
Source organism: Aestuariivivens insulae (assembly GCF_022662195.1). GTDB lineage: Bacteria > Bacteroidota > Bacteroidia > Flavobacteriales > Flavobacteriaceae > Aestuariivivens > Aestuariivivens insulae. The sequence goes on from NZ_JAKMCS010000001.1 coordinate 415,222, forward strand.
TGGTCGTTGGTATTGATGCTTATAACTTTAAAAATATTGAGCCTTTTACCATGGTATTGGCCGATTGGAATGCTGGTTTAAAGTTTTGCGAATTGGTTTGGGATGGTAATGAAAAACATTTTACTGAATTGCCCTTAGAACCTAAAATTTGGTCTTCTTCTACATTGTATAATCAAACGGTGAGAGAGGAGCGTCGATATTGGTTTGAAACGTTTAAGGATACAAAGTCGTTAAACGACGATAGCTTACTGGATTTTCATAAAAATACCGAAAAGGGTAATTTGGACTATGGTGTTATTATGGATAGGGGGGTTGTGAAAACGACGAGCATTACCCAGGTTGTTAAGCAAAATGATGCTGTTAATATGCGTTATGAAAGTCTTCAAAATAATTCGGTTTCAAGAGAAACTTTCAATCTTTCTTCAGTAGTTAATGAATAATACAGGCATTATTTTAACATTGGCTTATCCAGATACCGTTGTTATGGTGTCTAAAGAGTGGTTTTCGCCGTTTTTGCGATTTTTTGGTGTTGGTAAAAAGAATTACTTGAGAGCTGGGCATGCCGCATTGGTGTTAATCAATAAGGTGACGGGTGAATTGGAATACCATGATTTTGGGCGCTATATAACGCCTGAACCTACAGGACGGGTACGTGGTAAGGATACCGATAATGAACTGGATTTCCCTATAAAAGCTGACATTGAAAATGGTGTGATTAGAAACTTGGATGCAATTTTGGAATTTTTGGCAACCCACCCCAGGTTAACCCATGGTGAAGGTAAATTAATAGCTTCGGTGTGTTGTGCTGTAGATTATAAAAAGGCGCGCACCCATATTAGCGATATGCAAAGCAAGCACTTTATTAGGTATGCAGCCTTTATAAAAGAGGCATGCAACTGCGCACGTTTTGTAACCGATAGTTTAATTGCTTCTGTAACCGATTTAAGTATTAAAAAGAAGTTGGAACAATCCAAATGGTTTACGCCCAGTACCGTTGGTAATGTGGTTTTGGCCGACACTGAGAATTGTGTTTATGAAGTGTCTGAAACAGGTGTCATTTCAAAATTCAAAGGTTCACAAAAGAGTGAAAACCTACGCTGTTTCCTAGATAGGTTAAAAGGTCATGAGCCTCAGTTTGTGGGCACTTTAGAACCTAAGCCTGTCGATGCATTACACGACAAAGCACAATGGCTGTCGGGGATTGCTGCAGGGGCTTGGTTTGAATTGCACCATATAGGGCATGAGATAGAATATTATTTTAAACGGATTTCACCTCATGGCAATATTGATGTTCATGATAGGTATGTGGTTAACGACCCTGCGTTTAATTACGATCTAGAGTTTGAATTTGTACATTACTCCAACTGTAAATTTTTTCATGTACGGCAAAATGGAAAGGTGTTTCGATTTGAGAGGAAGGTGGAAGAAGCTGGAAGTAGAAGTTGGGGTGAAAAAACAGGAATTCAATAATGTTAAGTGTAGAAGAGAAAGGGAGCATGCCTACTACAGTATTGAGAGGTTTTATGTTTTGTTCAAAGATTTTAGGAATTCATCTGCTGTCATTACTGGGAGCAGAGATTTTTTAAAATCCTTTCCGTTTCTTGTAATTATAATTTCGCAGTCCGATTCCGTTGCACTAAAATATAGTAAAGCGTCTTCAAAATCATTTATTGCTGAATTAAGGCCTTTTTCAATTGTGTGTTCGTCCAAAGGGCATATTTTGCTAATTATCTTGAACTTGCGTAATTTTTCTTTGGCAATTTCTGGAGTTTCAAATTTGGCAAGGAAATAGTTTACTGTTGCAAAGGAGATTGGGGAAACAATCATTGTTAGCTTCCCTTTTTCGGCTAAAGTAGCGATTTTTGCAATTGGATCGTAAAAAGGTTTCCGTTCTCCTAAGAGGTCCAACATTATATTGGTGTCTATAAAAATTCTCCTGGTCATTTATATTTCTCCATTAAATGATCGGAATATTCTTTTTTATAGTCTAAATTAGTTGGGATTTCAGTTCCTGTAGCTATGCTTTTTACAAAAGGTGAAATCTCAAATTCAGAAGGGTCTTGCTGAGAAGTCAGGGATTTTAAATACGCTTCTACAATGCGGGATAAACTCATTTTTTTATTGGAAGCATACGCTTTAGCTTTCTCAATAATCTCTTGATTGAGTTTTAATGTTAACTTAGTATCCATGATATTTTGTGCTGTACGTATAAATATAGTGAAATAATCCGTACATTGAATTTGTTGCTGAGTTTTTAGAAGGGATTTGATGCACCCAACTAACCATTAATCAATAGCTAATTAATAGCAAAAGGTACGCTGAGCTTAAATGTTGGAATAGATACCTTAAATTTTTTGGTTGTGGTAAAGTTAACCATATTGTAATGGCCATACATAGCGCCAAAGGGAGAGCTTAACAAACAGCCCGAAGTATAAGTATGGGATTCGCCTGGTTTTAAAACAGGTTTTCTGCCTATAACGCCTTCACCGGTTACAATCTCTACATTATTTAGGGCATCCATGATATGCCATTGGCGCGCTAATAATTGTACCGAATCCTTACTTTGGTTTTCAATGGTTATGGTGTAGCCAAAAGCATATTGTATTTTATAGTTTTTATAAAAAGAGCCTTCGTAGTTTGTTTCTACAGAAATTTTTATGCCTTTTGTAACTTGTTGAACCATGTTTGTTGCTGATAAACAGTATGTTTAGGTTGGCTAAAATAAGAAATTTTAAGATGCGTAAATTATAAAAACCGTTAAAATGTATTTAATTGGAGATGTTAACCGAACTTCCTTCCCCCAAACCGATAATTTTATCGTAACGTGTACCTAAATCGCGATAGTATACTAAAACTTTGTAGTTGTTCTCTGTTTGATAAAAGTTGCCACTTATCAAACCTTCATCTATAATACCATTAGCATTAACCGCTACATATTTATAATTGTAAAATCCTTGTTTAAGTAAAAGGGCACCGTGGTATCGATTGGTGTGGTTGTCGTAGGAGAGTTTGGTACTTTCGTCAATCACATAGTTATTGAAATTACCATAAATGTGGATGCTTTTATCTTTAAAGGATTCGTTAGGTAATAGTGAAAAGTGAACCCAAACATAATCGGCTTCAATGTTTGAGTTATCGGCGTCAATATTCGTTATTAAATAATTACCGTTAATATCTGGATTATAGGTGTAAGGTCTTGAGGCTCTTTCAAAATTGGTGAACAAATAATTATGATAAATATCTTCTAAGGCAATACTTTGCACTCCTGTATTGGCAGCTCTTATATTCTTATTTTCAAAGAATAAGTATTCGTTGCCACCCCAAAAGCTGGATTCAATGTCATATTTATAAATCAATTGGTTGCCTATAGTAAATTGAGGCTCCAAATTATTAATGGCCGTGTTGAGGTTGTTGTTTTGAACAATAAGGGTTTTCACAGTTTGCTTGGGGTTATTGAGCAGTAGGTTTTTTGGGGAAATAACAATTTCTACGCGTTGCTTTTCTTCAATATACTCTATATCCCTTGAGCGTTTTAAAGTGACGCCCACATTGGCCTTGTCTTCATAAATCATAAACTTTCTAGAAAACACCAAATCGCCATAACTATCAAAAATACTTATAAGGTAGTTGCCCGATACTTTAAGCTTTCGGGTTTGATTGTTGGGTATGGTAAGTTTATAATGAGAATATATTTGGTAAGTGTTTAGTGAGTTCTCGTAATTTCTAATGCGTTGGTTGTCGAAACCCTCCATGTATTCTGACCTCACCAAATTTGAAGGCGTCCAATCAAAATTATGGTGAGTAATTTTATAGTAATAGTCGTCTTCGTTACCGTTAAGGGCATCAAACTCCAAGATGAGATATTCTCCTAATCGTAATACGGGTAATTGGCTTTCTGGGGTGTTGCCTTTAAAATTTATGGTTTTAATATAATCGGGAGGATTAACTTCTTGAACTTGGGAAAATACAAGTGTTTGAATTCCTATAAATACAAATAAAATACAAGTGTTAAATGGCATTACTATATGTTGATTTTTGGTAAATATAAACAAAATTCATTCCTAAAATAGAAAGGCTGTTTTTTGAAATAAAATTATAAGTCTTTTTTATAAAAACTGTGTTATAAATTTGTATTTTTGCAGCGATTTTTAGACAACTAATATTCAATAAAGTAAATATGTCAAACGACATTCGAATTAAAAAAGGTCTGGATATTAAACTTAAAGGTAAGGCTGAAAAAACTGTAGAACAGGCAATTATCAGCAACTACTGCACCGTTAGACCAGAAGATTTTCATGGCACTATTCCTAAACTTATCGCAAAAGAAGGTACCCAGGTAAAAGCTGGGGGAATTTTGTTTCATGATAAGTCTAACGAAGCAATTAAGTTTGTATCTCCAGTTTCGGGTAAGGTGATCGAAGTGGTCCGTGGACCCAAAAGACGCATTGATGCAATTAAGATCGAAGCCGATAAAACACAGGACTATCAAGATTATGGTAAGTTCGATTTAGATACGGCATCGCCAGAAGCGATAAAGGCACATTTGTTGGCATCAGGCTGTTGGCCTTTTGTAAAACAACGTCCTTACGATGTAATAGCCAATCCTAATAAGTTACCAAAAGCGATTTTTATTTCTGGTTATGCCAGTGCACCTTTAGCTGCCGATTTAGATTTTACGCTTCAAGGGAAAGAAACCGAGTTACAAGAGGCCATAACTGCTTTAGGTAAGCTTACTGAGGGCAAAGTACATGTGTCGGTTGGAAAAACATCCAATTCACCATTGGCAGGTTTGTCGGGTATCATGTTGCATAAAGTGTCTGGCCCACATCCGTCGGGTAATGTAGGTACGCAAATCAATAAAATTGATCCAATTAATAAAGGAGAAACCGTTTGGACGGTTAATCCGCAAGATTTGGTGATTATAGGTGAGTTGCTTTTAACAGGTAAATTTAATGCAGAACGTGTTGTAGCCTTGGCTGGGTCTTCTATTGAAAAACCAAGATATTTTAAAACCCTTATAGGTAGTGAGGTGTCTACTATGGTTTACGATAAAGGTATTGCTAAGGATGCTAATGCACGCATTATTTCTGGTAATGTTTTATCAGGCAAACATATAAAGCCAGATGGAGCATTGGATTATTACAGTAATGTGATTTCTGTGATTCCTGAAGGTGACGATTATGAGTTTTTTGGTTGGAACAAGCCAGTTTTCAATAAAATATCAACGTCAAGAGCACTTACATTTTCGTGGTTAAATCCAAAAAAGGAATACGATTTAAATACTAATACTAATGGTGAACACCGCGCTTTTGTAGTGACAGGTGGTTACGAAGAGGTGTTTCCTTTAGATATATACCCAATGCAAGTATTAAAAGCCTGTATGTATAAGGATTTAGATGAAATGGAAGCTTTAGGAATGTATGAAGTAGCACCTGAAGATTTTGCATTAACAGAATTTATTTGTGTGTCCAAACAACCACATCAAAAAATAATAAGAGAAGGTTTAGACTTAATGCTTAAAGAGATAGGATAATGGGTTTAAAAAGGAGATTACATATTTTAAAACGTAGGTATAGAGGTACTAAAATGGCACCTGCTTTCAATGCTATTCATACGTTTTTGTTTTTACCAGATGAGACTACTCACAGCGGTACACATATTAAAGTAGCCGATGATTTAAAACGTACGATGAATACCGTTATCATGGCTATGATACCATGTTTGATTTTTGGTATGTTCAATGCCGGGTATCAACATCATTTAGCTTTAGGGGAAATAGAGGCCGTAACACAAGGTTTTTTCAGTGCAGAATTTTGGACACTGGATAACTTTATGGTTGGTTTCTGGAAAATATTGCCATTGGTTATTGTATCGTATGGTGTTGGTCTAGGTATAGAATTCATATTTGCCATTATAAAAGGTCATGAAGTAGAAGAGGGGTATTTGGTAACCGGTATGTTGGTACCATTAATTGTACCAGTAGATATACCATTGTGGATGCTAGCAGTAGCTGTTATTTTTGGAGTTGTAATAGGGAAAGAGGTTTTTGGTGGCACAGGGATGAACATTCTTAACCCTGCTTTAACCATAAGAGCCTTTTTGTTTTTTGCTTATCCAACTTGGATGTCTGGAGATAAAGTATGGGTTCATGGTGCTGTAGAGCGCGATCAATTGATTGCTTCAGGTCAGAATTTAGATGCGATCTCTGGAGAAACCATTTTAGGTAGTTTGGCACAAGGTAAAGCAGCTGGTTATGAAATAGCAGATATGTTTTTAGGGTTTATACCAGGCTCGGTTGGAGAAACCTCCACCTTGTTAATTTTATTAGGAGGCCTATTTTTAATCTTTACTAAAATAGGAAGCTGGAGAATTATGTTATCTTCAGCATTGGGAGCCATAGTAATGGGCTTGATCTTCAACGGCGTTGTAGATTCTGGTATTATTTCAGAAGGTAGTAAGTTTTATGGCTTGATGAGTACCACTTGGTGGCATCATTTATTAATAGGTGGTTTTGCATTTGGTACCGTATTTATGGCTACAGACCCTGTAACGGCAGCACAAACCAATAAAGGAAAATGGGTTTACGGATTTTTAGTAGGATTTATTTCAATTCTCATTCGTGTATTCAACCCAGCATACCCAGAAGGAGTAATGTTAGCCATATTATTAATGAACGTTTTCGCACCCACAATCGATCATTATGTGGTTCAGGGTAATGTTAAAAGAAGAAAGAAACGTCTTAAAGTTAAAACGGCTTAAATTATGAGCAATAGAACAGAAAGTAATGGATATACTATACTATTCGCTATTGGAATGGTAGTAGTTGTTGGATCGCTATTGGCCTTTGCAGCTTCGGCATTAAAGCCCAATATTGATGAAAATAAGCGTTTAGAAAAGCAGCAAAATATTTTGTATGCTATGGGAGTTAACGAAAATGATGAAAGTAGTGCCAATTTTGTGTCTACAGAAGATGCTCCACAATTATTTGAAAAATACATCACCAAACAATTGGTTATTCAAGGCGATAAAGTAACCGAAGACGACCAGGCTTATTTAATAGATGTTAAGAAGGAGCAAGCTAATGCTAAAGCGGGGTTAGAAAGAAGGTTGCCTTTGTTTATTGGAGAGAAAGATGGTAAAACCTATTATATCGCTCCCATTAGAGGAAAAGGGCTTTGGGATGCTATATGGGCCTACGTTGCTATGGATGAAAACATGGTAGTACAAGGGGCGTATTTTGACCATAAAGGAGAAACACCTGGATTGGGAGCCAACATTAAACAGCGATTCTTTATGGACGATTTTATTGGAGAACATTTAAAATCCAATGGAGCGTTTAAAGGTATTGATGTGGCTAAAGGTAATGCCGATCCTAAAAATGAAGATAAAACAGATAATGAGGTAGATGCTATAGCTGGAGCTACTATTACAGGAAATGGTGTTTCGGCAATGATAAAAAGCGACTTAAAGCTTTATGTACCTTATTTCGAAAACTTAAAAAACAATTAATCTATGGGACTTTTATCAAAGAAAGACACTAAGTTAATATTAGACCCTTTAGCAGACAATAACCCAATTACCATTCAAGTACTGGGGATATGTTCAGCTTTAGCAATTACAGCAGAGCTAAAGGCTTCGATAGTAATGGCTATTTCTGTATTATTTGTTTTGGGAGTAGGTAATGTGGTTATTTCATTAATGCGCAACATTATACCTTCAAAAATTAGAATTATAGTGCAACTTGTTGTTGTTGCTGCTTTAGTAATTATAGTAGACCAAGTGTTAAAAGCTTTTGCTTACGAGTTAAGTAAAACCTTATCGGTTTTTGTGGGCTTAATTATTACCAACTGTATTATTATGGGACGTTTTGAAGCTTTTGCTTTGGGTAATGGCCCTTGGCGCTCATTTTTAGATGGTGTTGGTAATGCAGCTGGATATGGTGTTATACTTATAATTGTTGGTTTCTTTAGGGAATTGTTAGGTTCTGGAACCTTATTGGGCTTTAAAGTGTTAGGAGATCCAATTGAAAAAACTGGAATATATGCCATAGGGTATGAAAACAATGGGTTTATGTTGTTATCTCCAATGGCTCTAATTGTAGTTGGAATTATTATTTGGGTGCAACGTTCTAAAAATAAAGCATTAATTGAAGATCATTAATAAGTAAGCAGTTTGCAGTTGCAGTATGCAGTATCACTGTATATTAAAACTGAGACTGAAAACTAAAAGAATATGGAACATATAGAATTATTTTTCAAATCAATATTTATAGATAACATGGTATTTGCCACGTTCTTGGGAATGTGCTCTTACTTAGCTGTATCTAAAAAAGTAAGTACAGCAGTTGGTCTTGGTGCAGCTGTAATATTTGTATTGGCTATTACAGTGCCTTTAAACTGGTTACTAGATCAATATTTACTGCAACCAGGAGCTTTGGTTTGGTTAGGTGAAGACTATGCGTCTTACGATTTAAGTTTCTTGTCATTCATTATGTTTATTGCCACGATCGCTACTATGGTACAATTGGTAGAGATTGTAGTTGAAAAATTTTCACCATCATTATATAATTCTCTTGGTATTTTCTTGCCGCTTATTGCGGTTAACTGTGCTATTCTTGGGGGATCGTTATTCATGCAATCGCGTGAAATACCAACATTAGGTCTAGCTACAGTATATGGTATTGGGTCTGGTATAGGATGGTTTTTAGCTATTTTGGCTATTGCTGCCATTCGTGAAAAAATAAGATATTCTAATGTACCTCCCGCCTTAAGAGGTTTAGGAATTACTTTCATTACTACAGGTTTAATGGCTATAGGTTTTATGAGTTTTGGAGGCATGCTTACAGGGGGAGACGATGCAGGAAAGAAAGAAGACAAAACAGTTGTTGTTGAAGAACAAAAAGAAGAGTCAGTGGAAGTAGCTTCGGTTACTACTAAATCTGAAGAAGAAAAAGAGTTATCAAACACTATTAAAGTAAATGAGTAACATGATTTTAGCCGCAGGTACAGCAGGAACCATAGCCGTAACGGTAGTAGCATTTTTAATTATTACCTTGTTATTGGTTGCGTTATTACTAGTAGTAAAAGAAAAGTTATCGCCATCTGGCCCAGTAAAGATTACCATAAATGGTGAGAAGGAAATTGAGGTGGCATCTGGAGACAGCTTGCTCTCTACCTTAGGGGGGCAAAAAATATTTTTACCATCGGCTTGTGGAGGTGGTGGTACTTGTATCCAATGTGAGTGCCATGTCTTAGCAGGAGGAGGAGAAGCACTTCCTACCGAGACGCCGCATTTCACCCGTAAAGAATTACAACACGGAGCCCGTTTAGCCTGTCAGGTTAAAGTAAAGCAGGATATGGACATTACCATTCCAGAAGAAGTGTTTGGTATTAAAAAATGGGAAGCTACTGTTGTTAGAAACTATAACGTAGCCTCATTTATTAAAGAGTTTGTGGTTGAAATCCCCGAGGATATGAACTATAAGGCAGGGGGGTATATCCAAATTGAAATACCACCATGTGAAATTAAATATTCCGATATAGATATCACAGCACATCCAGAAGAGCATGAAACGCCAGATAAATTTCAAGCTGAATGGGATAAGTTTGGTCTATGGCCTTTAGTAATGAAGAATGATGAGACTGTAGAAAGAGCCTACTCGATGGCCTCTTTCCCAGCAGAAGGACGTGAGATCATGCTAAACGTGCGTATTGCTACCCCACCATGGGATCGAGCTAAAAATGGTTGGATGGACGTTAATCCGGGAGTAGCGTCATCGTTTATATTTGCGCAAAAGCCAGGAGATAAAGTAACCATTTCTGGACCTTACGGTGAGTTCTTTATCAACGAGTCTGAAAGTGAAATGCTTTATGTTGGTGGTGGTGCAGGTATGGCACCAATGCGTTCGCACTTATATCATTTGTTTAAAACCTTAAGGACAGGGCGTAAAGTGACCTATTGGTATGGAGGTCGTTCTAAGCGCGAGCTATTCTATTTAGACCATTTCTATCAATTGGAAAAAGAGTTCCCGAACTTTAGATTCTTCTTGGCCTTATCTGAACCCTTACCGGAAGATAACTGGAAAGTAAAAGAAGATATCGATTCGCCAGGAGATGGTTTTGTGGGCTTCATCCATAATTGTGTAATCGACAATTATTTAAGTAAACACGATGCGCCTGAAGATATCGAATTGTATTTCTGTGGACCTCCATTAATGAACAAGGCTGTACAGAAAATGGGAGAAGATTTTGGTATCCCAGATGAGCATATCCGATTTGACGACTTTGGTGGATAGACCGTTGTCTTGATAAAATAGTATTCTGAGCAGAGTCGAGGAATTTATATAAATTAAACCCCAATGCCTAAGCATTGGGGTTTTTCATTCTCTATAACTCATGATTAATTATTAATTATTCATTATTAACTATTCATTGTTCATTAATTCATTTGAGGAGGTATGGGAGCAGGTACCAAATTTTTAACTGGTTTTATGCTTTTTAAGTAAGCGAAAATAGCCTTTAGATCATCGTCATTTAAATTTCTATATTGATCCCATGGCATAGGCGGTAATATAGGTCTGCTTCCTTCAAGGCCTTTATATAGTCCTTTTTTAAAGACTGTTAAAAATTGGGTTTCTGTCCAAGTACCAATACCTGTTTCGTCTGGTGTTAAATTAGCGGCAAACGATGTTCCCCATGGACCTGTAGCAGAAGTAAGCCCCATTGAAAAAAGTATATATTTACTGGCTGTTTCCTTGTCGTAATCAGGTAAGGCATCATCTGCAGGGTGTCCAGATAAAAGCCTGTTGTGATCCAGTTCCATACCTTTTTCGCTAAATATTTTTGGAGAATGGCAATCATGACAACCAATGGCATTTACCAAATATCCCCCGCGTTCTATGGGGTCAATGGTAACTTCTTTTGCGGGTTGGTATTCGTCTTCTTTTGGGGTTTCCTTTTTGTTGGAATTACATCCAAGTAATAACATGCAAAGGAGCAATGCAAAAACACTTGTTTTCATAGTTGGTTGGTTAATTAACGTTAAACAATAAATTACACTTTTACAACTAGAAGGTTAATTCAGTGGGAGTAGTTTTGGGGATAAGATGTTCTATATAATCCATAGCATTGTCTATGTTATCTAGATGGCATAAGTAGCTAATAACAGCAGAAAGCCCCCTGAATAGCGTGTCTTTATCAGTAGGGTTCTTAGGCCTTTTATTTTTATGGTGAAGGGGCAATTGATAACCACAAGCTTTTAAAAAAGTGACTTCAATTTGTAATAACTCAGACGGTAGGTAACCATTAAAACGTTTTCCGAAAGCTTCATTTACCTTGCCTATATAATTTAATTGCAAAGCCCCATGGGCATCAGATAAATGTTTCCAACTATCCATATTATCTAATATATTCCCCACAGCACACTGCTTACAACACTCAGGGTTTAAAGTGTCGTTGAGAAAAGCTGTATATAGCTTTTTTATGGCTTGTTCTAAACGGATAGAGGTGTTCATAAGGACTCAAGCTTTACCTAAAGATACTAAAAATATTTATCTATTTAAAAATCAGTTTGCTTTGGGAGCTAGTCTACTAGTGGGAATCTGTTTTTTACGAAATAAACTTATGGTTAGGTTTGATTGATTTAGCTGAAATATTAAGTGATACACTATGAAAGCAAAAATAGTATTGGTTTTGGTAAGATTTTGAGAGGATTTTAGTTGCGTTAAGTTATAAATTGAAAACTTTTAATTAAGATTCAGTAAAGTACTTTAAAAGAATCTTTTGTGTATTAATTATTGATAAAAATTTAGATAGTAATAAGACGTTTTATGAAGCACAAATTAACCGTCGTAATTATTTTTACTTTTATACTCATTGGATTGCTTTTTATTCCATTGTTTGGAGAAATTGAAAATACTTTTTTTCTTTTTCTGGGACGTTTTCATCCATTGATTCTACATTTACCTATAGGAGCCTTAATGGTGTTATTCTTAATGGAGGTGATAGGGATGCTGCGTCCGAAATTAAATTTAGATGCCGCTTGCGATATTTTGCTTTGGTTTACGGTTTTAAGTATTGTTCCAACGGTTATTATTGGGTTTTTGTTAGCCTACAGCGGAAATTACAACGATGCCATGCTTCAAAAACACCAATGGTTGGGTTGGTTTACGGCTTTAGTGTGTGTTTGGTTGCTCGCCTTGCGCCGAAAAAAATCATCTACTCAAGGGAGTAGTGTAACCAAGCTATATAAAATTTCCCTGTTTATCAATGTGGTTTTATTGTCTATGGCCGGTCATTATGGGGGTTCATTAACACACGGTTCAAACTATTTAACCAAGCACATGCCTTCAGGAATGAAAGCTGCTCTAGGAGTTTCAGATTCAGATCACGGAGCCTATTTGGCATTAAATAGTTCGGGAGATTCTACTTCGGTGGAGGCCATGCATTATCAGACTAAGGTTAGGCCTGTCATGGAAAAATACTGTTTTGAATGTCATGGGGAGGATAAACAAAAAGGAGGCATCCGTTTGGATGTTTTACATTGGGATATGATTAATGGGCCAGATGCCGAGGGATGGCATTCAGCTTTAGATATGATAAATTCTGGAGAGATGCCACCAGAAGAGGAACCACAATTGCAAGATGATGAACGTCGAGCTTTGGTGGAATGGATGACCAATAATTTAAAACAGGCCGCTATTGTTAAACAAACGGCAGATAAAGGTGTAATGCGGAGGTTGACAAAAAAGCAATACACGCATACATTAAATGAGTTATTAGGGGTGTCCGTTAATTTTGGAGATGTATTGCCCGATGACGGAAAATCTAAAATGGGATTTAGTAATAACGGAAACATTTTACAGACATCGTCATTACACATAGACTATTACCAAAAAATTGCACGTGAAGCTTTAAATAAAGCCATTGTTTTTGGAGATAAACCAGAAACCAAAAAGTATAAGGTAACCATAGGGAAAGAGGTTGGAGATGGTAAAACAGGAACAGAGTTCTGGGGCTACCAAACCGCGGCGATTAAAAAGAAAGATTTACAGATAGAAATATTAAATGATCGTGGAATTCCCTTTGTAGCCGATACAACAAAACCAGAAGATGCTATTACCGTACTTAAAAACAAGATAGGAATTGGTATGAGGGGCTCTGCAAGTAATCGTTATGCGGTTGTAGACGAAGGTATCATTTTAAGCGCTGCATTACCAGCAAAAGAAGTAGCTCCAAAATCATGGCAAGGGCCTTCACCAAATTTAAAAATGTTGGTTAAAGAAGATTTTCCAAGGTCTGGAGATTTTGTGTTTAGGGTAGAAGCCTCAAGAGGGTATAGCTCATGGTTAACCAAAGACGAACGATTAATCGATTTAAGAAAAGATACGCCCGCATCCCAGTCTTCCGAAGCCATTTTTATAACGGCTAAAGATGTAACACCTACCGAAAATTTAATATTAAAAGATAATCGTTTATTAATGCCCGAAGATGTTGCCGCAATTTCTAAGGCTAATTTTGAATACAACGTACCAAAGGGCGGGGTGTATCAAGTAGATTTAGTGCATCCTTATGCATCAGACGATGCTATGCCTTCCTATAATATAAATCTTTTGGGGGGTAAAAAAAATGGGATGGTTAGTAAGCGTCTTTATATAAACCAAGAGCAAAAAGATGCCAGTCAAATTGTTACTCCCGTTACACTAATCTATTTGTCCGAAGGAGACCATAAAGGGTATATTGGAGGGAAATTCTTTGTTGGATTCAGCCGTATTGTGCTAACACCATTATCTGAAGCGGAGTTGGCCGAAGCCGCTTTTGAGGATGAAGCAAAAAAGAATGAGCAACGGTATAAATCTGTAAATCCATCCATACAAGTTTTTGCTGGTTCCAGAACAGATGATGGGATGGATTACAAAATCTTTGGGGAAAGCAAAGAAGTAACGGCCCCTTTTGGAGAATCTCAAATGTTTGAGTTTAAAGGTAGACTGGAAAACCTGCCAATTCCTCTAGAAAGTTCCCAAGTAAGCGGGGACTTGGCAAATATTTTGACTTTGGGACTTTGGAATAACCATTTGGTTAAGGATAGTCGTTTTAACGGACCGCCGTTATTAATTAAGTCGGTCGAATTTGAAGCACCTTATTATTCTGTTTGGCCGCCAGAGAGTCATACAAATATTTTCTTTAACTCCCCGCTTAAGGAAAATAAAGAGTTGTATACCGAAGCCGTATTAACCCGATTTATTGAGCGCGCTTTTAGACGTAAACTTAAACCAGGTGAGTTAGATCGCTATATGGATTTTTGGAGGAGTGTTGAACATGATTTTGATCGTTATGAAGACGGTGTGAAGGAAGTGCTTGTTGCAGTTTTGTGCTCTCCTAACTTTATTTATATCTATGAACCCGAAAAAACAGAAAAAGAAAAGTCGGACGATCAGTTCATTCTAGCTTCCCGTTTGTCATACTTCCTTTGGAACTCCCCTCCAGATGAGACTCTAATGGCTTTAGCTTCAGAAGGTGATTTGCATGATGAATTACCTGAACAGGTGGAGCGTATGGTGCAAGATTCCAAAATATCCAGAATGGTACGTTCGTTTGCCTCTGAATGGTTGCGACTGGACAGGCATAAGAGTATGGATACCGATGTAAATGAATATGTAGATTACACTAGGTTTGTAAAGGAAGATATGGCCAACGAAACCTATGAGTTTATTAGCCATGTATTAAAGAATAATTTGAGTATTCTGAATTTTATAGATTCAGATTTTGCCATGCTTAACCAAAACCTTGCAGAATTTTATGGTATAGAAGGCGTGCAAGGAAATGCATTTCGTCCAGTGCATTTAACCGAGGAAATGCATAGGGGCGGATTGCTTTCGCAAGGGGCGTTTTTAAATGGCCATTCAGATGGCTTACAGGCACATCCAATAAAAAGGGCCGTATGGCTTAAAGAAAAAATATTGGGAGACACACCACCACCGCCACCACCAAATGTGCCTGAGCTAGATCCCGAAACACCAGGTTTTGAAGATTTGACTTTGAAGGAACAATTGTTCTTGCATAGAAATAAAACATCCTGTTTAGATTGTCATAGCAAAATAGATCCTTATGGTGTCGTTTTTGAAAACTATGATGCCGTTGGAAGGTATCGTTTGGAATCTTCTAATGGAAAACCAATAGACTCTAAGTCCAAGTTGCCAGACGGAACGGAAGTTGAAGGTGTTCGTGGCATAAAGGACTATATTTTAAAACTGAAAAAGGACGATTTTACCAAAGCTCTGGTAGAACACCTTTATGCCTATGCCATAGGCCGTGATGTTAGTTTTGCCGATCAAGAAGCAATCGATAATATAGTGGAGGAAGTCATTGATGACGATTATCGTTTTCAAAGTGTGATAACTCAAATTGTTTTGAGTCCGTCATTTTATAAAACAGAACCCAATTGGTTTCAAAAAATAGTTGGATTATGAGTAAAAAACCTTGGCATTTAGATCGAAGAACCTTTTTAAAAGGCTTAGGGGTGGCTTGTATGCTTCCCTATTTTGAAGGTATGGCAATGAGCAGTTTTTCAAAATTTGTAACTCCTCAACCACCAAAGCGCTTGTGTTTTCTATATTTTCCAAATGGTGTGGCTCTACCGCCAGTTGAAAGTGCCTATCACAACGATTGGAGTTGGTTTCCACAGGGAGAGGGAACTAATTACAAATTCACCAAAACCCTATCGCCTTTAACAGCATTCAGGAATGATATATCTATTATGGGAGGTTTAAGCCATCCTAATAGCCGTCAGTTATTGGGGCATATCGCAGGAGATACCTGGTTAACAGGAGGGGATTTACGAGGAGAGTACAAAAATAATATTTCGGTGGATCAGGTGGCCGCTAAAAAGTTAGGGCGTTACACGCGTTTCCCATCCTTGTCTCTATCAACAGATGGTGGTGTAGGCTATAAATCGAGAGTATCGACCTTATCTTTTAATTCCTCTGGAAGGCCTATTCCATCAGAGCATAGACAACGCGAAATCTTTGAACGCTACTTTTCACCTAATGGAGCAAGTTCTACTAACGAACGCCGAAAAAGTTTGCACCAAGGGAAAAAAATTGTTGATCTTGTTTTAGAAGACAGTAAAAAGCTCCAGCATCGATTGGGGGCTAACGACAAAGCAAAGCTCGACGAATATTTAACATCGTTAAACCAGGTTGAAGAACAACTAAAGAGAAATGAACGCTGGCTGGATGTGCCCATGAAAGACTTTGATGCCAGTCTAATCAATTTGGATGTTGATCCCGTATCTGCACCGCAAGACTATATAAGATCCATGATGGATTTAATAGTTCTTGGTTTCCAAACAGATGCAACCAGGGTAATTAGTTATATGTTAGCCAGAGAGGACGGCATGGGCTTTGGGGATAATTTTCCAAAGATCGCACTGGGACTAAAGGGGCATCACGGAATCTCACACGATAAAACCAGAGGTCACTGGGCAGAATGGGGGCGTTACGATCAATGGCTTACAAAACAACTGGCCTATTTTATAGATAAGATGAAAAGCACAACAGATGAACACGGTTCCCTGTTGGACAATACACTCATCCTATATGGAAGCGCCTGTAGTTCTACACATAATGCCAGGAATTGCCCGCTTATTTTGGCCGGAGGTAATAATTTGGGTGTTAAACATGGTAGCTATACCAAGTTTGATGAAAAGCATACCCCCATGTCCAATCTTTTTGTGAGCATGCTTAATAAAGTAGATGTCCCTACCGAGCAGTTTTCAGACAGTACAGGGCCATTACCCTCAATTCTTTAATAATCATAGTTTTAATATAACCAACTTTCATGAGTAACCAAACTAAGCCTTCTATTGTGAGTAAGGAACTAATGTTTCCTTTCATAATAATAACATCCCTTTTTGCTTTATGGGGAATTGCTAACGACTTAACCAATCCAATGGTATCGGCATTTAAAAAAGTAATGCCAGAACTATCCAATATCCAGGCATCTTTAGTGCAGTTTGCTTTTTATTTTGGGTATTTTTTTATGGCTTTGCCTGCGGCCTTATTTATAAGGCGGTTTAGTTATAAATCTGGAATTCTTTTAGGTTTGATACTTTACGCTACTGGAGCCTTTTTGTTCTACCCTGCAGCATTATATGAAGAATATAATTACTTTTTAATTTCTTTATGGGTCATTACATGTGGCTTGGCTTTTTTGGAGACAACAGCTAACCCTTTAATTCTTGTGCTAGGCGATAAAAGAACTGCAACACAGCGTTTAAATTTATCTCAGGCTTTTAATCCGGTAGGATCGCTAACTGGGATGATCATTGCACAGGTGTTTGTTTTGGCCGCCTTGCGTTCAGACGATTATACCACAACAGCGTACAATGCGTTATCTTCTGGTGAATTGGCGGCTATTCGTGAAAACGATTTGAGCGTTATTAGTGTGCCTTATTTAAGTTTGGGAGTATTGGTTTTAATAATAATGACTATCATTTTATTTACCAAAATACCAAAAACACCCGTTGAAGATAAAATGTCGCTGTCGCTTTCTTTTAAAAAGGTACTCGCTAACAAAATATATTTAAAAGGTATTTTGGCACAGGCAGCTTGCGTAGGGTCCCAAATTATGTGCTGGACATACATTTTTCATTATGTCGATAATTTAAACGAAAGCACTGGTTGGAATTTAACAGCAACAAATTATAATATTGCTGCAATGATATTATTCTTAAGCGGACGTTGGATAGGTACTGGTTTGATGAAAAGAATAAATCCTTCAAGAATTTTAATGATCTTTGGCTCTGGTGGGGCTATTGCAAGCATTGGAGCTATTGTACTACCAGGTATGATGGGCTTAATTTCTTTAGTTGCCATTTCAGTATTCATGTCCATAATGTTTCCAACAATTTACGGCATCGCTCTAAAAAATATGGGTGAAGAAGCTAAAATAGCATCGGCAGGCTTGGTTATGGCCATTGTTGGAGGTGCATTAATGCCAATAGTCCAGGCAGCAGTTTTGGATTGGGGTGGTGATGGTTTAGCCGATTTAAATTTGTTAGGGTATATTCCTGAAGTTAATTTTTCCTTTATTTTGCCTGCCCTTTGCTTGGCTTTTGTAGGGTATTATGGTTACAGTACTATAAAGACAACCGATATTAAAATAGAAGCATAATGTTTTGTTTAAAGTATTGAAACATATAAAAGCTTAGCTTTTCTGCTACTCCTTTGTGTGGGATTGATTTTTTGAAAATAAGAAGGCACTAATGTTGTTAAGGTGAAGCCCCTAAAAGAGATTATTTGTATTGGGGAATAATAGAAGTTAAGACTAGCATAAATAGCCGTTCGTAGCATTTTAAAATATATGGTGCCTAAATTTTAATTCAAAAAATTTATGTGGTAATTTTGCTTTATGAGCAAACCACTTACCGAACAAGAGTTGCATAACTTAGCCATGAACCACGTGGGAAAAGATTTAGAAGAACGTGGTTTTGAATTTATTGCGGTGAACAGTCAGCTAAAAAAGCATCCCCAATTTGTCTGCATCGATAAGAACAATCAATATTATTTTGTGATAGTTAGGGCGGTTATTTTACCTGATGACCCTAATAATTATGATTTGGTTTGGATGGAGACCTTTAAAAAACATGCTAGGGAGAAAAATGCCAAAGTATTGTATGCTGGCGTTGGCTTAGGAAATATAAATGGAAAGAAACTACCTATATACTTAAATGAAGATTATCTGTTGGAATATAATGGTATACAAGTGGTAGAGACTAATTTGAATTAATATGTATCGATTTATTATTGCTTTATGCATAGTAATATGTTGTTTTTCGTGTAATCAACCTGTTAAAAATACCCTGTTGCAGGGGTCGGTTTTTGGAACCTATTATCGCGTAATTTATAATGCTGAAGAGGATTATCAAAAACAGTTTGACAGCTTGTTCTACGCTATCAATAAATCGATGTCTACCTATCAAGTGAATTCCGATATTACTAAATTAAACCGGAATGAAGCGAATACCGTTGATGAGCATTTTGTAAATGTATTCAATACTTCAAAAGCAATATATAAGGCAACCCATGGCGCTTTCGATCCTACTATTGGTGCTGTGGTCAATGCTTGGGATTTTGGGCCAGAGGGAAAAATAGTAAACTTAGATAGCCTTAAA
Organism: Aestuariivivens insulae; assembly: GCF_022662195.1. Lineage (GTDB taxonomy): Bacteria > Bacteroidota > Bacteroidia > Flavobacteriales > Flavobacteriaceae > Aestuariivivens > Aestuariivivens insulae. The sequence continues at coordinate 434,392 of NZ_JAKMCS010000001.1, forward strand.
ATTGATAGTTTGATGCTTTCGGTAGGATTGGACAGGGTAAAATTAGAAGGTAATCGTATTATAAAACCCCAACAGACTTTTATAGATTTCAATGCCATAGCAAAAGGTTATGCTGTTGATGTTATTTCTGGTTTTTTAAGCAGTAAAGGCGTCGATAATCATTTAGTAGATATTGGAGGGGAGCTAAAAGCAAACGGTATCAATATTGAAAAAGGACAGGCATGGAAAGTGGGCGTGGAGAATCCAAATTTTGATGGGACACAATCTATTAATAAAGTGATTGCTCTTAGTGATAAGGCTATGGCAACCTCTGGAACGTACAGGAAATTTAAAGTTGATGAACATGGAAACCGTTATGCGCACATTATAGATACTAAAACAGGTTATCCCAGTAAAACCAGTTTGTTGAGTATTTCGGTTATTGCAGATGATTGTATGACTGCCGATGCCTATGCGACAGCTTTCAAAACCATGGGGATTGAAAAGGTTACAACGTTTTTAAAATCCCACCCGGAGCTTCAGGTGTTTTTAATTTTTCAGAATAACAACAAAGCATTGGAAAAGCTTTCCTTGAATGGTTTTCCAGATAATTAATGCTTGTTAAACTTGGCTTGTTCTGAAGTCTGCTATAAAATGTAAGGTTAATTTAACCCGTTGTGTATTTTGGGTAAAACTAATTCCAAAGATGTCAGTTCGAGTGTCCGCCAAAGGCGGGACGTATCGAGAACTATTTCAAAGGCTAAAATTCTTTTTCTCGATAGTTCTACTGAGCTGAGTCGAAGTACAATTTTTACTCATTTCAATCGTAAAATTCACTCGAAATTGTTAGGGTTATTTAAATACCACGGGAATTATCTCACCCTTAGCCAAACAGAATGTTGAAATGGTTTCATCCGTCATTGTTGCAGTATAATCTACTTCATCTACTTTAAAACCAATGGAGCGAAGTTTATCAAAATAATCACGACCATAAACGCGCACATGGTCATACTGTCCAAAAATGAGGGCCCGTTCTTTTTTATCGGTGATGGTATCGTCTTCAAAAGTTGTTTTTCGGTTTAAATCCTGTGGAATTTGAAAAACACCCCAACCTCCAGGTTTCATAACACGGTATAACTCTTCCATGGCTTTAGTGTCATCTGGGATATGTTCTAATACGTGATTACACAAAATAACATCAAAGCTATTGTCCTTAAAGGGGAGGTTGCAAATGTCGGCTTTAACATCGGCTATGGGGGATAGTAAATCGGTTGTGGTATAGTTTAATTTTTTTAAGGATTTAAATTGTTTTAAAAAGCATTGCTCTGGTGCAAAGTGCAAAACCTTTAAGTTTTCGGTGAAAAAATTGGTTTCATTTTTTAAATACAGCCATAATAGCCTGTGGCGCTCTAAAGACAATGTTGAAGGAGATAATACATTGTTACGCTGTGTGCCATAACCATAGGGCAAAAAGGTACTAAAGCTTTTACCATCGATGGGGTCGGTAAAGGTTTTGCCCTTTAAAAAGAAAGCTAATATTGGACGAATAATATAGCTTAACCTAATTAATAGGGGGCGGGGAATAATGTTCAGGATTATTTTAAAAACTGTTTTCAAATGCGTTATGCTTCAACCAAGGTGTTCTTTTGAATGCGTCTGGCAATACTGTCCCAAAGGGAAATGCGATGTTGTAATGCTTGTTTTGCTGTTGTTAGGGCTTCTTCCCATTTGTTAACATCATCTTTACATAATTCTTCAATCATTTTTAAAGATAACGGACCATGCTCGTCTCCATCCAATTCAATATGTCGCTTTAAATAGTATATTAATTTACTAAAAGTATTGCTTTCTGTTTTAGACTGATTAATGATTTGAAAGAACATATCTGGAATAACGTCTTCACGACCAAATGTAAAAGCAGATGCAATAACGTGAGGTTTCTTTGTGGCAATCACATCAAAAGAAAACTGAATAAAGTTTAATGTTTCAGCTTCAAGTTCCGCTTTTAAACCAGCATCGGTAATAGAAAGCCCTTCTTTTATGTGATTAATAAAAGTGTTAATTTGTTTGGTGTTGGCACCTACCTGAAGCATGGCGTCTAAATACATTTCGTAATGGCTTTTAGGCTCACCAAGTTCGTTAACATCGCTTTCTTCGCCTAACACAATCTCGTTGATAAACCTTGAAGTTGCAGGATTAACAACTGGTACCCATGGTAGAGTTGTAGTTGTTAATTGGTTTTGAAGCGATTTTAATAGCGACATAAAATCCCAAACCGCAAAGACGTGTTGCTCCATAAAGATTTTAACATCGTTTATGGAATCTAGAGTGCTGTATAATTTATGATGGTTTAACCGAACCCTTAAAGGCTCCAGTGCTTCTTCAATACGCTGAATATGGTTCATTCTACAGAACTAATGCTTTTTGTCTAAATTCTTCCTCTTCATTGCTTTCAATACCCAAAGCTTCATAAATATAGGCAAAGGTAGAAAGTAATTCGGGCTTACCATCTACTAAGGCTACATCGTGTTCAAAATGAGCACTTGGCTTATTGTCTAATGTGGTAATGGTCCAACCATCCCTATGTTGCTTAATACGTTGTGTACCCATATTTATCATGGGCTCGATGGCAACAACCATACCTTCAATAAACTTTTTGCCCTTACCGCGTTTACCATAATTGGGCATTTCTGGATCTTCGTGCATTTCTTTGCCCAATCCATGGCCTACCAATTCGCGTACTACACCATAGCCATGGTCTTCACAGTATTTTTGAATGGCAAAGCCAACATCGCCAACACGATTGTTCTTTTTAAACTCCCTAATGCCTACATAAAGAGACTCTTTAGTGACCTGTAATAATTTTTCGGTCTCAGCGTCAATCTCACCAACAGCAAAGGTATAAGCATGGTCACCATAAAAGCCATTTTTTAAGGCGCCACAGTCTATGGAAATAATGTCGCCTTCTTTTAAAGGTTCATTGTTAGGGATACCATGTACTACTTGAGAGTTTGGGCTCATGCAAAGTGTATTTGGGAAATCGTAAAGTCCCAAAAATCCGGGTACGGCACCATGGTCACGTATATGCTCTTCCGCTATTTTATCAAGTTCGAGTGTGGTTACACCAGGTTGTATTGCTTTGGCCAATACCCCTAAAGTTTTTGATACGATCAATGCACTTTCGCGCATCAATTCTATTTCTTCCTTTGTTTTTACTACAATCATCTGTTAAAAAATAATGGCAAAGATACTTAAAATAAAGGTTTTTAAATTTTTAACCTTTGAAGTAAATATAGATTACCTAAAAAAGTCTAAAAAGCGTTTTTTATTTGGTTTGTGAGTTAGCGGATTTTCAGAATCAATGAGCAATTGGTACACTTTCCCCCAACCGATAAACCCTCCAATATTACGGTCGTCTATAAAGATATCGGCATGAATTTTTCTGCTTTGGCCCTCAATAGACTGTTCCTCTGGAAAACTCTTGTTAACTGCATAAAAACTAATGCCATGCTTATTACAAAACGACACTGCTTCGTCCAATCGTTTTCCAGAACGGTAGCTCCATAGTATTAACCGGTGCCCTTTTTCTTGAAGTTTTTTTAAAGTTTCAAAAGCAAACAGTATGGGCTTGCCTATTTTGGGGTAGGCATCTTCTACTATGGTACCGTCAAAATCTACTGCTATAATCAGTGACTGATTAAAATTCATAAAACTGAAGCTTTTTACTGGGTATGTAAAGCTACAATTTTTTAAACTAATGCGTGTCTGGTCATGGCTTCTGGCTGTGCTATACCCATAAGTTTAAGTATGGTTGGAGCCATATCGCCTAAAATGCCGTCTTCAATAGATTTTAACTCGCTATCTATTAAAATAACCGGAACGGGATTGGTGGTATGTGCCGTATGTGGTGAACCATCGGGATTTACCATAGTTTCACAATTGCCATGATCGGCAATTAATAATGTGGTGTAACCATTATCCAATGCAGCTGTAACTACATCTTTCACACAGGCGTCTACAGCTTCACAAGCCTTAATGGCAGCTTCCATAACTCCGGTATGTCCAACCATATCGCCATTAGCGAAATTCAGACAAACAAAATCAACATCTCCTTTTTGTAGTTCTGGTACTAAGGCATCCCGCAATTCGTAAGCACTCATTTCTGGTTGTAAATCGTAAGTTGCTACTTTAGGCGAATTTCTTAAAATACGGGTTTCGCCATTAAAAGGTATTTCCCTTCCACCAGAAAAGAAAAAGGTAACGTGGGGGTATTTTTCGGTTTCGGCTATCCTGATTTGCTTTTTGTCGTGCTTCTCTAAAACTTCTCCCAAAGTTTCGGTTAAATTATCCTTGTTAAAAATAACATTTACGTTTTCGTAACTGTCATCGTAATTGGTCAAGGTTACATAATGCAAATTGAGTTTGTGCATATTGTATTCGTGGAAATCCTTTTGTGATAAAGCTTCGGTTAGCTCGCGCCCTCTGTCTGTTCTAAAATTGAAAAATATAATAACATCACCATCTTTCACTTTAGCTATGGGTTCGTTGTTTTCATCAACCATAATGATAGGTTTGATGAACTCATCGGTTACATCATTTTTATAGCTATCTTCAATAGAAGTAATGGCGTCAGTAGATTTATCGCCTAAACCATTAACAACAGCATCATAGGCTAGCTTTACACGCTCCCAGCGTTTGTCCCTATCCATGGCATAATAGCGCCCAGTTATACTGGCTAGTTTAGTATTGTTGTTTTTTATGTGGTCCTGTAATTGGGCCACAAATCCGCTACCAGATGTTGGGCTAACATCTCGCCCATCGGTAAAGGCGTGCACAAAGGTGTTTTCTAAACCATAGTTGTTAGCAGCATCTATTAGCCCTAATAAATGGTTAATGTGCGAATGTACACCACCATCACTTAAAAGACCTAAAAAGTGAACATTTTTATTGTTGTCCTTAGCATATTTAAAAGCATTAACCAGAGTTTGTTCTTTGTTCAGGCTTTTGTTTTCAACCGCTAGATTAACCTTAACTAAATCTTGATATACTATACGTCCGGCACCAAGATTCATATGTCCTACTTCACTATTGCCCATTTGGCCATCGGGAAGTCCTACGTTTAAACCATCGGTCCTTAACTGTGCGGAAGGATAGTTTTTGTACAAAGAATCTATAAAAGGTGTATTGGCATGGTCTATTGCAGATACCTTAGGGTCTGGAGAATGTCCCCATCCATCAAGTATCATAAGGATAACTTTTTTGTTCATTTTAGATGTAGTTTTTTGACCTCACAAAGATAGCAAAGTATACAGAGATATGCTTTGAAAACCCTTGTAAATAAGGTGGTTTTAGGATTTTTTTAGAAATCTTCAACAAATGGCGGTGCGTGTTAAAAGAAACGTTAAAAAAATGTTATTTAATATTTTTTTGTGTAACAAATTAAAAAACATGTCGTCTCTTTAGTATATCAAAAAACGAATCATTAATCAAATTAAATTCTTTCATCATGAAAAAAACATTCATCATTTCCGCTATGGCATTATGTTTTGCGGTAGTCACTGCAAATGCCAAATCTGTTAACGCTAATTTTGATAACTACACAAAAACAACTGTTTTTAAAGTAAGCCCTTTTTGTGTTTCAATAGCCAAAGGCGATATTGAAACCGTAAGAAAACTCATTAATTTAGGTGCGGATGTCAATGCTAAATCTAATGGAATGACCCCTGTAATGTATGCAGCTAAGTTCAATAGAACTGAAATATTAAAACTTTTAATAGAAAATGGCGCTAAGTTAAAAGCGAAATCAGATAAAGGTATGACTGCTATAAAATATGCCGAGATTCATAAAGCTAAAGAAGCTCATGCTATTTTAAAAGAAGCTATGTCTAAGAAGGAAAAATAATTAACAACTAAGTTATAATTATTTTAGAGCTAGTCACTCTTTAAAAGCCCTTTTATTAGGGCTTTTTTTTTGACTTTTTAATTTCTTGTCTAGTATTATGGTAATGACTTATACTTGCCAGCATTGGGATTTGTTTTTTGTTGACTAGATTTTTTAAAGACAAAAATAGAGGCATGGTTCCCCAATTATCAACTAACCTATAGATTTCGCCTTCTCATGATTTTTTAAGATTGTAATTAAAATTATGAAAAAATAATGTTACTTTGTTTATGCTCCTCTTGTATTACAAACACGGTTTATCTTAATAGATCATTGCTAAATAGATAAAAATAATGTTTCAATTTAAAATTATAGAAAAAGAAGATATTAGCCTTGTTGTTCCCTTGGTTTATAAGCTAAACAATGAAAAAGTGTCTTATGAGTTGTTAGAACAGCGCTTTTTAGAAATGAAAGACCAAAATTACGAGTGTGCTGTAATATATGATGGTGACAAATTAATAGGTGTTTGCGGCTTGTGGTTTTGTACCCGGCATTACTCGGGTAGGAGTGTGGAACCCGATCATGTGTATATTGAAGAAGCATATAGGGGCAAGGGTTTAGGGAAGCAGTTTTTTAATTGGATATATGATTATGTTTCCAATAAAGGGTACGAGGCCGTTGAATTGAATACCTATGTGTCTAATTACGACTCCCATAAATTTTACTACAATGAAGGTTTTATAATATTAGGATACCACTTTTTAAAAAAGCTTTAATTTTTTCTTGTGGAAAATAAAATTGATTATATATTTGCAGGCACAATGCGGGAGTAGCTCAGTTGGTAGAGCGTCAGCCTTCCAAGCTGAATGTCGCCGGTTCGAACCCGGTCTCCCGCTCCAGAAGCTTCATTTAAAGATGGAGCTTTTTTTTTTGCCCGAAAGTTTTGTGGAATTGGCGGAGCTAGGGTGAGAAGCCTGTGCCGAGCAGTCGAGGTGAACCCGGTCTCCCGCTCCAAAGAGTTCTGTCAATTGATGGAACTTTTTTTATGCCCGAAAGTTTTGTGGAATTGGCGGAGCTAGGGTGAGAAGCCTGTGCCGAGTTCAGACGAGGTGAACCCGGTCTCCCGCTCCAGAAGCTTCATTTAAAGATGGAGCTTTTTTTTTACCCGAAAGTTTTGTGGAATTGGCGGAGCTAGGGTGAGAAGCCTGTGCCGAGTTCAGAAGAGGTGAACCCGGTCTCCCGCTCCAGAAGCTTCATTTAAAGATGGAGCTTTTTTTTTACCCGAAAGTTTTGTGGAATTGGCGGAGCTAGGGTGAGAAGCCTGTGCCGAGTTCAGACGAGGTGAACCCGGTCTCCCGCTCCAGAAGCTTCATTTAAAGATGGAGCTTTTTTTTTGCCCGAAAGTTTTGTGGAATTGGCGGAGCTAGGGTGAGAAGCCTGTGCCGAGCAGTCGAGGTGAACCCGGTCTCCCGCTCCAAAGAGTTCTGTCAATTGATGGGACCTTTTTTATGTCCAAAAGGTTAATAATATATTTTTAGCCTCCAGTCTCCAGTCTCCATCATCAAAATCTTAAATAGTTATTTCAAGTGCGTTAAATCTGTATTGGGGTCAACTTCATAAGGGGGCTTGTTGTGTTCAAAAACCCGAGCATTTAATTGTCCTTTTAGAATAATATTGTTTCCTTCTACCAATAACCAGCTACCTTCACGCAACCCAACAACAGGGGTGGTGTTATAATGGTGAAATTCGTTTATTCTGGTTTCTCGTGTCTCTCCCATATGTTTGCTGTTTGGGTCTGGATCTAGATAATGGGGATTAATATTGAAAGGCACCAAACCTAAGGCACTAAAATTTGGAGGATACACAATAGGCATGTCGTTTGTGGTTTTTATATTTAAACCACAAATATTACTTCCAGCACTAGTGCCAAGATAAGGCGTGCCTTGGTTGATTGAAGCTTTTAGCGGTTCAATTAAATGCTGTTTGTATAATTGGGTTAATAAAACAAAAGTGTTGCCGCCTCCTGTAAAAATAGCTTTGGCTTCTTCTATAGCTTTAACAGAATTTTCAAAGGTGTGGAGGCCAATGGCAGACTTGCCTATTTTTTTAAAAGCCTCATTTGCTTTTGCGGTATAATCGTCATGCGAGATACCTCCCGGTCTGGCATATGGTATAAATAAAATGGTTTTAGCGTTTTCAAAATGAGCTTTTAGGTCATCTAAAATGTATTCCAAATAGCCACTTCCATGTAGTGTAGATGTGCTTGCTATTAAAATGTTTTTCATGCTTCTCTTTTAATCGTAAAAGTAACTAAACATTAAAGGCTTCAAAAAAAATATTATGATTTTGTTATAAATAATATTTTAAAATAGTAATTTACAGTAAAAAGCAACATGAGGACCTTTATCTTATTTTTGTTATTCATTAGCTCTTGGTCAATATTTTCCCAGAACTACCTGCGTACGGAAGTCAAGGGTGAAATTATTGCTGAGAGCAATGACGTTTCAGGAATAGCCATTTTTAACAAATCTTCAAATTCAGGAATGGTTACCGACGATGATGGCGTGTTTGTCATTAAAGTAAAACTAAATGATATTATTGAAGTGAGCGCTCTTCAGTTTCAAAATATAACATTTCAAGTTAATAAAGCTATTATAGAATCCCGAACAATGAAGATTTTTTTAATAGAAGAGATTAGTAAATTGGAAGAAGTGGTCGTGTCCAGCAACAAGTTTTCGGGGAATTTAAATACAGATATAGAAAGAGCAAATGCATTTATGCCTAAACAGGATGCTTTGTATTTTGGTCTTAGGCCGATGGATGACAATCAGTTTGAGCCCGATTACAAATCTAAAATCAAGGGCAATGTATTGAACCCCGAACGCCAAAACATGATTTATGGTCTTAACATTGTTAATGTGGTCGACCAATTATTATTACCTCTATTTCGTTCTAAAGTTACCAACAAAAAAGCTCATGGTGTTCCAGAGGTGCCTATTGAAGCCATTAAGCATTATTTTGGAGCCGACTTTATAACCCATAACTTCAGTATTCCGGAACATAGGGTTGAAGAATTCATTCAATTCGTTCAGACTGAAGATTTTGATTATTCCTTGCTTAACTATGGAAAAGAAATGGAATTTTTAGAGCAACTTCATAAAAAGAGTGTTGAGTTTCTTGGGGACTAAACAACATATTCTTATTTGTTTCTTCTTGATTTTTAACAAACTATTATCAACTCCTTGTGTTTTATTTAAGATTTTAAGCACGTTCTTTAGTGTTTAAAATAAGCAACTTGAATAGACTATTACCAGCCTTATTGTTTTTGTTTTGTATGTCGACTGTTGTGGGGCAAAACACAAAGCGTATCAAAGTAAAAGGTCTTGTGTTTTCTGAAGAAAATGATATTGAAGCCGTGACCATTTTCAATACATCTTCCAATAAAGGAACCATTACAAACAATGAAGGTGAGTTTGAGCTAGAGGTAGCTTTAAATGATATTATAGAAATTTCCGCATTACAATTTAAACCAGCGACCATTACTATAGGTGAGGAAGTAATTAAATTTGAGCAATTAAAAATACAATTGGTAGAACAGGTCAATCAATTGGATGCCGTTACGCTTTCTGCAGGGCTAACAGGAAATTTAGCAACAGATATTACCAATGCTAAAACAGTTAAGCCAATAACCATTGATATGGGCGATCTAAGTGTTGCTTACGAGTATCAAGTCGATAGGGCCTCGGATAATTCTGTAGTGATGAAAGAATTAAAGGGGATAACCAGTAAGGGCGAGTTGAACAATGGTATTAATTTTGCAGCCCTATTAGGGATTAGTAGGGTGTGGTTCAAATGGAAAGAAAAGCCCAAGTTGGTTAAGGAAAAGCCAAAAACGATTTTAGATGTTTTCACCAAAGAACACCTAAGTGAAGCTTGTAATATGTCAGTCGATAAAGTTGAAGCCTTTATTGTGTTTGTTGAAGAAAAAGGAGTGCAACCAGAACTTTTAAAACCAGAAAAAGAAATGCAGCTTCTTGAATATTTAATGGAACAAAGTAAACTGTTTTTAAATGAGTTGCATGTTAAAAAATAGAGCGTTCTTTTTAATCGTTGTTATGTTTGGTGTGCCTAAGATTTATGCTCAATCGGTTGAAATACTTGGGAAGGTTATTGGAGATAAAGATGTAGAGAATATACATGTTATCAATAAAACGGCCCAATTATTTGCTGTAACAAACAAAGATGGCGTGTTTAAAATAACAGCAAGTTTAAACGATACCTTAGTGTTTTCGTCGGTACAGTATAAAGTCCATAATTTAAACATTACCAATGCCATTATATTAACAAAAACCTGTATTGTGAAACTGGAAGAGCAGGTAAACGAACTCGACGAGGTTTTGGTAGGCAAGGTGTTAACAGGGAATTTGGCCTCCGATATCAAAAATATAGATGGCAAACCCCCAATTAACTTTTACGATGTAGGTATTCCTGGGTATACAGGTAAACAGGCAACACAGAGTGAACGTCGGTTGGCGGAAGCGGGAGATTTTAAACCTAAAATGCTTATGGGATTGTTAGGAGGAGGGCTGCCGCTCAATCCTATTTTGAATGGGATATCGGGGAGAACCAAAATGCTGAAAAGGCGTGTAGATATAGAGCATCGGGAGGATTTGATGCAAAGTATCAAGTCTCGCTTAGCGAAAGATTTTTTTGCTTCTAATCCGTTGGACGATAATCTGAAAATGGATTTTTTCTATTTCTGTGCCGACGATGAAAACTTTATTAAAAGATGTAAAAATCAAACCGATTTTAAAGTTTTGGCCTTTTTAAGGATGAAATACAGACAGTACCAAGCAAATCGTAATATATCTGAGGATTAATGTTGGAATGCTTTTTGAAAGCACCTACTGCATATTCTAATTCAAATATATACTTTAGCAGCATTATTGAGAATAAATTGAGAAATGAGCGTAAACAAGTTTAATTTTTTTAGCAAAAGCGCAGTGGTTGATTTATGTGGAAGTTTTTTGATTTATTTTATATGATAAAATTTTAAATAGATGAAGCAGTTAATTATAGGTTTAGTATTGTTACCATTTTTTGCATTCACAGTTGTGCATAAATTTTATGTAAGTGTTACACAAATTAATTACATAGAAGACAAGCAATCAGTACAAATAACGTCAAGAATTTTTATAGATGATATGGAAAATGTATTGAGGGATCGTTATGATGAATCATTAACACTAGCAGGCAAAGATGAACCAAAAACAGTTGATGATTTTATTGAAAAATACTTAAAGGAAAAATTTTTAATAAAGATTAATGGTGAAAACGTGCAAGCTCACTTTTTGGGAAAGGAATACGACGCAGATATTATGCGCTGTTATCTTGAAGTTGAAAGTGTAAAAAGTATTAAAGCCTTTGAAGTTAGTAACCAGGTATTGTTAGATTTTTACGAAGATCAACAAAATATTATCAAAACCAATATTTATTCAAAACAGAAGAGCGCCGTCCTTTCCAAGAAAAACCATTCGCTAATGTTAAAGTTTAATTAAAAAGCTTATCAAAAACCTAAAAATCACTATTTTCGGGCGCTTTTATTTGTTGGAAACTTAATGTTTTTGACTTAAAAATAATAATTCATTAAAAAAATCAATATTCAGTAATGCAAAAATTGAAGTACCTCGTTTTATCAATTGCTATTATCTCTTCCAGTGTATTTGCCCAAGAGCAAGAAAAGGTTAAGCCTCAAGGGCATACCGATCAAAATAAGTTCAGGCAGATGAAAGACCTGTTGGCAACGCCAAATGAAACCAGAACGGCATCGGGAGCACCAGGATATGCTTATACACAGCAAAAGGTAGACTATGTCATGAATATTCGATTGGATGAAAATAAAAATCAAATTTTTGGTGACGAAAAAATAACTTACCATAACAATTCAAAGGATCATTTAGAATATTTGTGGGTTCAATTGGACCAAAATATGAGAGCGAAAGACTCTAAAACTCCAGATATAAATACAGAAAATCTTGAGTCTCCTTTCTATGGGCCGCAATCATTTACCAATGCCAATTTAAAAGATCGTTTTGATGGAGGGTTCAATATAGAATACGTCAAAAATGAAGATGGCTCGAGTTTGTCGCATATCATCAATCAAACCATGATGCGTATTAACTTGCCCAAACCGTTAGCTCCAGGTGAAGTTTTTAAATTTCAAATAAAATGGTGGTATAATATCAACGATATTAATGTAGATGGCGGGCGTTCTGGTTTGGAAACTTTTCCTGATGGGAACAACAATTACACCATAGCACAGTTTTACCCAAGACTTTGTGTATACGATAATGTTGAAGGATGGCAAAATATGCAGTTTTGGGGACGAAGTGAATTTGCTTTAGAGTTTGGAGATTTTGAAGTAAAAATAACCGTTCCAGCCGATCATGTATTAGAAGCTACAGGAGATTTGCAAAACCCAAAGGATGTATTGAGCAAAGAACAGCAAAAACGCTATGAAGCTGCTAAAAAATCCTTTAAGGATCCCGTTTTTATTGTAACCCAAGAAGAAGCCGAGCTAGCTGAAAAAGGTAGAAGCGCAAAAACCAAAACTTGGCATTTTAAAGCAGACCAAGTTAGGGACTTTGCCTTTGCATCATCAAGGAAATATATTTGGGATGCTATGGCTGTTGATATTAATGGACGTTCGGTAATGGCCATATCGCTTTACCCAAAAGAAGGGAATCCGTTATGGGAAGAGCATTCCACTCGCGTTGTAGCGAATACTTTAGAAGAATATTCCAAACTTACCTTCGATTATCCTTATAGTAAAGCCGTTTCTGTACATTCCGAAAGACAAGGCATGGAATACCCTATGATCTGTTTCAACTACGGTCGTCCAAATCCAGATGGTACCTATTCAGAAAGAACAAAAAGAGGGATGATTGGCGTGATTACCCATGAGGTAGGACATAACTTTTTCCCCATGATTGTGAATAGTGATGAACGTCAGTGGACATGGATGGACGAAGGGCTTAACTCTTTTGTTGAAACCCTGGCAGAGTTGGATTACGACCCCAATTTTATTACTGGGAACCTACCAAAGGACATTGTGCCTTACATGGGCGGAGATCAGTCGCATTTATCGCCAATAATGTCACAAGGAGACTATGTGTTTCAATTTGGTCCTAATGCCTATACCAAGCCAGCTGCTGGTTTGTATATGCTAAGACATACCATTATGGGGCCAGAATTGTTCGATTATGCCTTTAGGACCTATTCACAACGTTGGATGTTTAAACACCCAACGCCGGCAGACTTTTTCAGAACTATGGAAGATGCCTCAGCAATGGATTTAGACTGGTTTTGGAGAGGATGGTTCTACACAACAGACTATACCGATATAGGAGTAAAAGAGGTAAAACAATATTATTTGACCGATAAGCCAACTGAAGAAGCCAAAAAACTGGCCGAGCGTTATAATATGAACCTAAAAGATTATGAAGGTAAACTGATTTATTATGCTGAAGCAGAAAATGGAGTGGTGCCAGCCGATGCAAAAACGCCATCAGATTTTAGTGTTTTAAATAATTATATAGCAAGTTTGTCCAATGATGAAAAAGCTAAATTAAAAGAAGCGCCAAAGCATTTTTATCAAGTTACTTTTGATAAACCAGGCGGATTGGTTATGCCAATTATTGTTGAGTTAACTTATGAAGATGGAACAAAGGAAAGGATAACCTATCCAGCCCAAATATGGCGCTATAATGAGCACGAGGTGACCAAGGTTTATAAAACAACAAAAGCCATTACAAGCATAGTTGTAGATCCGGATTTGGAAACAGCTGATGTAGATACTTCCAATAATTCATGGCCTAAGCAAGAGAAAGAAAGCCAATTCGATAAGTTTAAGAGTAAAATAGAGGGATAATTTTTGTGTAGAAAAGCCGATTTTTTATAATCGGCTTTTTTTTTATTCTAAGCAAACATCTTATTATATTTGTATCGTGATACAACATGCAACATTTTTGTTTATTAGTGGTGGCGAAATAGCATTTATACTATTTATCGCCATTATGGTTTTTGGTGCCGATAAGTTGCCCGAAATAGCTCGTGGCTTAGGCAAAGGTATGCGAACACTAAAAGATGCTACCAACGATATAAAGCACGAGATTACCAAAAGTGCAGAAAACCACGGTATCGATACCAGTATGACTTCCGATATCAAAAAAGAACTGGATCAAGTAAAAGAAGACCTTGAAGACTTCACAGGTTCTGTAAAGCGTAAATTGTAGTAATTTTAAGTTTACTTTTTTCGGCTAATAGTTAAGCCATCCCTAATAGGTAAAACAACGGTTTCTACTCTTTTGTCATGTTTTAAGAGCGCATTGTATTCAATAAGTGCAGGGGTTGAAGTGTCGTCTTTTTTAAATGTTGTTTCTAGCACTTTGCCACTCCACAGTACATTATCACTTAAAATGATACCACCCGTATTTAGTTTGTCGATAATAATGTTAAAGTAATTGGTATAGTTTTCTTTGTCGGCGTCAATAAATACCAAATCGAAGGTTTTGTTTAGTTGAGGTACAATATCCAAGGCATTACCCAGGTGCTGAAAAATTTGGTGGCCATAATCAGACTTATCAAAATACTTACGTTGGAAATCATAAAGTTCCTCATCAATATCTATGGTATGTAGTTCGCCATTATTTTGCATGCCCTCGGCCAAACACAGGGCAGAATAGCCTGTGTAAGTGCCAATCTCTAAGATGTTTTTCGGATTTACCAATTTGGAAATCATACTCAATACCCTTCCCTGATAATGACCGCTTAGCATTCGGGGTTGCAATACTTTTTGGTAGGTTTCTCTATTGAGTTGTTGTAACAATTCCGGTTCGTTCTCAGAATGGTTAACTACATAATTGTCTAAAGCTTCTGGTATGAAATGCATAACTATATTATATAATTAGGGCAAAGATAGAGAGAATAATTGATGTGATAGGTTTTAATGCCTGGTTTGCAGGGGATATATACAGTTAGCAAAAGATTGTTTGATATGGGATTAAAGTTGTATTTATCGGGTATAAAATAAAAGAGTATAAATGAGTAATATTTTAATGTTTTATACAGATAAGTATTAGATTGTGAAATGAGTTAATAGGCTGATTAACAGTGTAACGTGTGATTTTGAAAAAGATTTAATAAAAAAACATAGTATCCGAATAGTACTACAATCAATTTCAACTGTATTATATATGTAGAAACACACTAAACCCATTATACAATTTTTAAATCATCAATAAAAACAATCAAAAAATGAAACAGTTACAAAAAAGAATTACACTTATAGCTTTTATGCTTTTTGTTACTCTCGGTTTTTCACAGTCCTTAAAATCGGGGGGCATCCATTTGCCAAAACAAGCTATAGGTGAGTGGTATAGTAATTCTGGAACAGGAGAATATAATGGCGTATTAATACATCAAGATTTTATAGAATATGGTTATCGTGCTTTTATGTATCAAGACATAAAGAAAATAGATGACGTGACTTACGGCTTTGTGTCGAAAGATGCTTTTGGGAATAGTATTAATGGCGAATTACAAGTTATTAATAAAGATTCCATTCAATTAAAGCGAGGGAATATGCCAAAACTTATTTATGCTTCTCGAGAAGCCCCAGAGGATAGTAAGCGTACTCTATTTACAGAAGTTTTGGAGGTTATAAAAAAGAAATGGTATACCACAGATGGTAACAATAGTTTAGAGTTTGATGTAACCAATGGGCAGTTTGTTTTTAGAGGAGAAAACTATAATATAGAAGAAATTGTCAATTTTAAGTCCAATGGGAATAATGAATATCGATTTATAGTAAAAAGCAATGAAACATATTGGATGTTTTATTTTAAAAACTGGTCCGAACATTATTTGCAGGTTGGTTTTAATGGTAAAATGGGCGATTTGTATAAATCGAATAAGGACTATCCAGATTATAGAATAGCAGATGTTCCAGCTTATATAACATCTATTATGCCCAAAGCTTTACGGGGTAATTGGCTAAAAACAGATGGTAGTAATTTATGGGGGCTTGGTTTTTATTACAATTACGCTGTAGTCGATAAAGCCATTTGGAACTATACATCGGTAAAACAAAAAGGTAAGTGGACGGTTATTACTTTGGAAAATAATGGTCAAGAAAAAACCATTTTCGCTAAGCCAAATAAAGACAATACGGTAAGCTTTGGTGCAAATAAGAAGCAATTGATCGCTTATGGCCTAAACCAAACTAACCATCCTAATTTTAAAACAATAACTACAGAAACAAACATTTTTGAAGGCTTCTTAAAAAATGGAATAGCCACCTATTCGGGTATTATTAGAAATTATAATAAAGCACAAGGCCATACGGGTACCGCTTATGTGAATAATGTGTTTACCGGTGAGCAAAATTCGTACCTCATTGAGATTAAAGAGGATGGTAGTTTTACGGTATGTTTTCCTTGTTATCATTTGCAGCAGGTATATGTTAAATTACCTGAAAGTTACAATACGGTTTATGTAGAACCGGGAAAGCAAACCTGGCAACTAATAAATAGTGATAAAAGAGGTGAAGGTTTTTTTGCGGGTGACCTTGCCCAACTAAATACCGATTGTTCTAGTTTGGATTTTTTAGTGTTTGATAGAGAATATTATAACCTAACAAAAAGAATTGCCTCTTTGGAACCCCAAGATTACAAGGCAGAATGCTTTAAATTACAGCAAAAACAATTAGCCCAATTAGACAGTGTAAGCAAAACAAGGTATTTAAGTGAAGAAGCTTATCGTTTAATGGCACTTAATTTAGAATACAGGGGTTACGAATATGCCTTAAGCTATGATATGTATAAAAGAACACCCTATAAAGAAAAGGCTAATGTTGATAAAGACTATATAGATTTTATTACCCCAGAAGTTTTAAATAATAAAACAGCAATACTCACAAGTAGTTATACTTCATTTATTAACCGTTTAAGATTCTTAAGCTTTTTAAGAGAAGGGATTAGTGTTAGGCACCCAGATGTTCTAGAATTAAGTGAACTATTAGAACAACAAAAAGTAAATGTAACAGCAGAGGAAGAAGAATTAATAGCTCTCCACAAAACCTTTAAAAAGGAAAATGCTGCAATTTTAAGAAAACAAAACGATTTTAATAATAAGTATCGAGAGGTTCAACTGGGGATAGGAAACAAAGTAGGAGCGATTTATCAAAAACTAACAGAAGAAGACAGAAAACAAATACTCGATAACGGATCAATAGATTTGGAAAAAATTGAAAACATAGCTAAGGTTAAAAATATCAATATTGCTTTTACTAATGACGAATTGGAGTATCATAAAGTGTCTAAAAACTTATTGTCAGAAGAAGAACGTGAACGTTTAAAGTCTTTTCGTTCTGAAGCTTTGAATAAAAGGGATAACGCTTTTAAAACAAAGTACAAAACCTTTGTGGATAAGTATGTGACTAATGAAATAAGAAAACAAAGTCTAGAAAAAATCCATGAAAATTTAGGCGACAATTTTAGTGCAGATATTATAGTGGCTCAGGAGGTGCTAGGTAGCCTATCCCGGTATTTTGTTCCATTTAAAGATGAAGAACTTACAGCCTTTGAAGGCCTGGTCGAATCACCATTTGTGGCGTCTGCTTTTAAAATAGAAAACGACAGGTTAAAGGCTAAAATAGAAGCCAATAAATCTAAAACGGGCTTTGCTAATAACGCGATACCTGAAACAGAAGCCGATAAGGTCTTCGAGGCGATCATGTCAAAATACAAAGGCAAAGTGGTATTTGTAGATTTTTGGGCAACTTGGTGTGGCCCATGCCGTTCTGGAATGAAGCGTATGAAACCTTTAAAAGAAGAACTAAAAGATAAAGACATTGTTTTTGTATACATAACCAATCCTTCATCTCCGGAACAAACTTATAATAATATGATCCCAGATATTAAAGGAGAACATTATCGGGTATCTAAAGATGAATGGAACCATTTATCATCTCGATTTAATATAACTGGAATACCTCATTATTTATTGGTAGACAAAGAAGGGAATATTGTAAAAGATAATACAGGCGATTTAAGAACACCAGAAAGTGTTAAGCATTTGTTTGAAACCTATTTGTAAAACATCATTCAGAATGAAAAATGATGGGCGCATTATTAACTATAAGTAAATTTCAAATGAATAAACAAAGCTTAATAATTACTTCTTTTATCATGCTTACGCTTACAGCTTGTAGGTTTGAATATAAAATCAAAAGGACGGTTAATGTTAATCAGTTTACTTCAGAAGACTTAATTGGACATTGGGTCAAAGACGATACAAGTACTGAAACTATGGATTTCAAGAGTAGTGCAATTCAAAAAATAAATTTGAAAAAAGCTTTCAAAGCAGAAGTTGAATTACTGGATTCAATAGGATATAAAACGGTTAAGGGCAATTGGGAAATAAACCCTAATGTTAAGATGGGGTCAAATGTAGCGTTTAAAGCAGAGTTGGCAGTCACGTATAATATGGATGAAGATAATCTCCAAACATTTCTTTTCACTATAGAACAAGAAAATGATCAAATAACATTGAAAATAAACGGATTAAGGTTTGAAAAGGTTTAAATTTAGAATAACAAAAAAAATAAGATGAATATCAAAATAGGTTAAAAGGGTGGTAGATATTCGTAAATAAAAGGTTGACAAATAACATCAACCTTTTATTTTTTATTGAATTATCTGCTCAATATTCTATTATATAATTTTTCTTTAGCCCCTTCATCGTCGCCACAAAGCCATTGAATGACATTGTCTTCCCATATGGCATCGCGTTCTTCTTCGTTGATAATGTTTCTTTCTATGGCTAAATCTAAAATTTTTCCTGGATAGGACGATTGTTTGGCGCTTTCCATTTCACCTAACGGATAAGGGTCGTCCAATCCCATTAATACTTGTTTAGAGCCTTGGTTTTTTATTAACAGTTCTAAGGAGCCTGTATCATGTACCAAGGTGTCAAAAAAGATGTTTTTATGCCCTACGGCTTTTCTGGGGTGGTGTTTGCCTTCAAAAAGGTCGGGGCGTCCATCAAACCCTTGAATACGGCGCCCCAGATTAATCTGTGCCAGCTGTCCACCATGGGCAAAGCAGGTACGCATGTTAGGGTATTTTTCCTGATAGCCGTTAAGTGTTAAAAAATGATAGGCGTCGGCACATTGGGCAAGCATCCAAATGAGATGAAAACGCCAGGATGTATTTTCCAGTTTAATGAATTTCTCGCCATCGTAAGGGTGTATTTCAATGGCTAGATTGTATTTGTTGGCCAGTTCAAATAAGGGCTCGTTTTCTTCATCGAAAATGCAACGCCAGGTACCAATAGTGTCCATATAATGGGTAGGTAAACAAAGAAGCTGCAAACCTAGAGATTCCACACAGCGTTCTATTTCCCAACAGGCACTTCTTAAAAACCCGGGATGCACCACAAAACCACAGGTAAATTTGCTAGGGTGGTCGTGTTGTATGCGGGCGTTAAAATCGTTTTGAAACCGTAGTGCGGTTTTCATTTCTTCAACTCGCAGACCATTGCCATAAAGTTGCGATAAGTTTAAAACAACGGCATGGTCTATATGAAATCGATCCATCCACTCCAATTTCTCATGTAAAAAGAAACTGGAATCGGTTATAGGGCGGTTCCAGTCTTTTTGTAACATAAATTTCCGATCCTTATCCACCCAAAAAATCCCTTTTTCACGCATGTAATCTGGGATTTCCTCTGGATAGGGCAAGAGGTGGGAATGGCCATTTATACGAAGTTTCCGTTTTTTCATCTATTGTTGTTGCTAGGCTTTAGCCATGGCAATATTTTTTATTATGAGTCATTTCGTCACTTCCCCGTATATTGATGGTCGGGTTTATATGACGTTTTTTTAAATTAATCGATTTTAACCTTTTTGGGCGGTTGCATCACCTCGCCACAGTTGGGACAAGTTCTTTTATCTTCATCGCTGTAATAGTTATCGAAAATCTTGGGCATATCGGTTTCAATGTTTTCCAACGTAAAATCTTCCTCGTATAATTTAGTGGTGCAATGTTCGCAAAACCATAAAAGCGCATCCTTCATGCCCTCGGGACGTTTGTATTCTATAACCAATCCAACCGTATGGGCTCCACGTTGTGGTGAATGTGGCACTTTAGGCGGTAATAAGTAAATGTCCCCTTCTTTAATGTGAACCTCTTTTGGTGTGCCTTTATCAATAATCTTTAGAACAATGTCGCCTTCAACTTGATAGAAAAACTCAGGTGTTTCATTGTAATGGTAGTCTTTTCTGCTGTTGGGCCCACCAACCACCATAACAATAAAATCGCCATCTTTCCAAACCACTTTATTGCCTACAGGAGGTTTTAAAAGGTGTCTGTTTTCTTCAATCCAAGCTTTAAAATTTAATGGTGAAACTAAATTACCCATATGATTGTTTTTTGTGTTATTAATTTTTAGTCGCAACAGCAATTTTTGTCGCTTTTGGCTTTTTCAAAACATTCCTTTCCTTCTTTAAAAGCAAAGTATGAAAGTCCAAGCGTACCAATGCTATCTATGTATGGAATTCCAAAGAGTTCATAAATGCCACTACTTACAAGCAAAATAATGGACATATATACACAAACCAGAGTGCAATTTGCATCGGCTAAAATTGGTGCAGAGTCTAATTGGGTTCCTACTTTTCTTTTCCAAACCACCAAAATCCACATGATTAGAATTGAAATTATAGAAATTACAACGCCCCAAAAAGTGGTTAATGGTTTATGGCCTGTATAAATGTTATAAAGGCTCGTTATTACAAGCCCAAAAACCAATATATAAAAGGCGGTCCCGGTAATTCGTAATGCGGTTCGTTCAAAATTATCGCGTTTGCTGTTAGGGTTATTCTGAATTCTAAGCACCATATGGGCAATTCCAAATCCGGAGATAACTTCAATAAAACTATCGGACCCAAAACCAAAAAGAGCCAGACTTTCATCTTCAAATCCAAGATATGTTGAAATTAATCCTTCTGCAATGTTGTATATTATGGTAAATACAGCAAGTCCGAAAGCAACCTTAAACCATCTTTTGTGATCTGTCATTAAAATCGATTCCATTTTATTTGTTATAAGGGGATAAAACTTAAGTGTAAAACCTATTGCCCCTTTGTGTTACAGTTATAAAGTTACAAACTTTTTGTGCGTCCGCCATCAACAGGAATGTTAATTCCGTTAACGTAGCTTGCGGCTTCACTAGCTAAAAAGGTAATAACATTGGCTGTTTCCTCAGGTTTTGCAAAACGTTTTGCCGGTGTATAGTTTTTCATGATTTCGGCCATATCTTCAACACTCTTATCTTCGTTCGCCGCTTTTATTTTTATAATTTCCGTAAGGCGTTCCGTTTCGGTGAACCCAGGTAGTACGTTATTAACGGTTATACCAAAGGCACCAACTTCGGTGGCCAGTGTTTTGCTCCAATTGCCCACGGCTCCCCTAATGGTGTTGCTTACTCCAAGCCCGGGAATAGGCTCTTTGACCGATGTGGAAATGATATTAATAATTCTACCAAAACCAGTCTCTTTCATAAAAGGAATAGTAGATTGTGCTAGTACATGGTTGCATTTAAGATGTAGGGTGAAGGCTTTTTCAAATTCTTCTAAACTTGCGTTTAAGATATCACCACTTCTTGGACCACCGGTATTATTAACTAGAATGTGAAACCCATGGTGTTTTTCAATGTATTTGATAACTTGTTCCTGAACATCCCTTGGGTTAGAAAAATCGGCTACAATATAACTATGGTTGCCAATTTTTGGTAACTCGGCCAAGACTTCTTTTAATCGTTCTCTATTTCTGGCTACTAGTATAACATTTGCACCTTCTTGTGCTAATGCTATCGCTGTTGCTTTTCCTATGCCTTGTGTGCTTCCACAAACCAAGGCGTTTTTGTTGTTAAGGTTTAAATTCATAAGATGCCCCTCCTAACCTCCCCATTTCGACTGCGCTCAATGCAGGCTCGGGAGGAACTCTTCTAGGGGTTTAGAGTTTGTTACACTTTATTGTTTTTGCACTCCCTCCCTTTGGGAGGGTTGGGGAGGGCTAATATTTTATACATACATTTTTAGGTTCTGTAAAAAAACGCAAGGCTTCAAACCCGCCTTCACGCCCTATGCCACTAGCCTTAATGCCTCCAAAAGGGGTGCGTAAATCCCGCATCATCCATGTGTTTACCCAAACAATGCCCGTTTGGAGTTGGTTGCTCAGTCTTATGGTTCGCTTTAAATCGTTTGTCCAAATACTGGCAGAAAGCCCATACTTTACCATATTTGCCATTTGTAGCACTTCGTCTTCAGTATTAAATGGCATGATGGAGACCACGGGGCCAAAAATTTCTTCTTGGTTTATGGTACAATCATTAGTGTCTACTTCAATAACTGTTGGCTCAAGGTAATAACCATTTTCATAGCCTTTAACGATTGTTCTATGGCCTCCACATAGGATTTTACCGTGCTCTTGTTTTGCCGTGTTTATATATTGCAATACCTTATCTAAATGTGGTTCTGAAACTAAAGCACCAATATCCGTACTCGTTTCAGAGGGGTGTCCTACTTTTAGTTGTTTTACTTGCGCGATAAAATCGGCTTTAAATGTATCATAAATTGAAGACTCTACAAAAATGCGGCTACCACACAAACAAATTTGGCCTTGGTTGGCAAATGATGATCTTACGGTGGTTTTCAGCATATCTTTGTAATCACAATCGGCAAAAATAAGGTTAGGGTTTTTTCCGCCTAGTTCCAAAGATAACTTTTTAAACATAGGAGCAGCTATTTTTGCGATATGTGCTCCTGTTTTAGTGCCACCTGTAAATGAAATGGCTTTAATGTCTGGATGTTCTATAATGGCTTGCCCTGTTGTGGAACCTAGGCCATGTACTATATTTAAAACACCTGCCGGTAATCCAGCTTCATTGCAGATATTGCCCAATAGACAAGCGGTCATTGGTGTTACCTCGCTGGGTTTTGCCACCACACAATTACCAGCTGCTAGTGCAGGGGCAATCTTCCAGGTAAAGAGATAGAGTGGGAGGTTCCAAGGGGAAATACATCCAACGACACCTATAGGTCGCCTTAGCGTATAATTGATAGCTTGTTGTCCTATGCTGTCATGGCTTTCACTTGCAAACTGGGTAATGGCATTGCCAAAAAACCTAAAATTACTGGATGCTCTGGGAATGTCAACGCTTTTAGCAAGGCTTATGGGTTTGCCATTATCCTTACTTTCAGCTTCGGCAAATTGTTGAAGGTTGGCTTCTAACAATTCTGAAATCTTAATCAGTATTCTACTGCGTTCCTCTAACGTGGTTTGTGACCAACTTGGGAAGGCAGATTGTGCGGCGATATAAGCATTTTCTACATCGGCTTTTGATGCGTTTGGAATTTTGCCGTATACTTCACCACTGGCAGGACAATAATTGTCTATCCATTCATTGGAAATGGGATCGTAAAATTGGCCGTTAATGAAGTTTTGGATTTTCATGTTCTGTTAAACAAATTATCTGTTGTATCCTGTATAAGCAACTACTTTTATCTCAACCACTAAATCTGGATGAGGTAATTGGTGCGCTGCAACCGTTGTTCTGGTGGGGCCTGTTTCTACATCAAAAAATTCGGCGTAGGCTTTATTATAGCCCGCAAAATCGTTCATGTTTACCAAGAATGTTGTAACATCTACTACATCTTTTAACGAAGCCCCTTCTTTAGCTAAATTTTTATCTATATTTTTTAAAACTTCTCGAGTTTGAACTTCAATGTTGAGGTGTTTTGTTCCTATATCATCAATTATTTCCACACCAGCAATGGAGTTGTCTGCTCGTCTGGAACTGGTTCCGGAAACAAATATAAAATCACCAATACGTTTAGTATGTGGGTAGGCTCCTCTAGGGGTTACGTTCATTCCTGCGGAAGCAGGAATCTCCTCTTTTTTATTGCTCATCTTTATATATCTTAGTTAAGCTAATATTTATGGTTTTTGAGATGCTTTCAGTATTCTATCTAGCTAACAATTATTGCTTTAATCCTGCAATTCTATCATCTTCAAGAATGGCCTCGGTTTCTTGTTTTATTTGCTGTAATATCGATTTTAAATCATCATTTATATTTAATTTACCATCAGCCATTAAGTTTAAAATGGCCTTATCTTGTGCGCGCCCCCTCAACATGGCTTCTCTATAACCAATATCTTCATTAAATGTAACCAAAGCATATTTTGATGCATAGTCGTTTGGAAATTCTTTTTCTAAAGCCATCTCTAATTTACGCTTTTCTTGGAACATAGGATTGGCTACATGGTCTCGCATTTCATAAAAATTATCGTTAGCCAAATCGGCTATGGCATCGGTGTCTTTTTTTCGGACTTTTTCATATTCGGCAAAAACGGTTTCCCAATGACCCTCATGTTTATCTAAAATAGTGTCAAAAACAACCACATCTTCAAACGAGGCATTCATGCCTTGCCCGTAAAAGGGGACAATGGCGTGGGCTGCATCGCCCATCAATAAGGTGTTGCCTTTGTAATGCCAAGGTGAGCATTTTACCGTTCCCAATGGTGATGTTGGGTTGTTAAAGAAATCGTCCAAGACATTTGGCATTAATGCTAAGGCGTCTGGAAATTCTTTTTGAAAGAACTTCTTAACAATAGTGTTGTTGGTTAAGTTGTTAAAGTTGTATTCGCCTTCATTATAACTTAAAAACAAGGTTACTGTAAAGCTGCCATCCAAGTTAGGTAAGGCGATGAGCATAAAATCACCTCTGGGCCAGATATGAAGGGCGTTTTTAAACGTTTTGTATGTGCCGTTAGCATCGGGCTGGATGCTTAACTCTTTATAGCCATGTGTTAAATAGTTTTGAGAGAAGCTAAACAAGAACTTTTTACCTAAAAAATAGCTTTTTCTCATGGCCGAACCTGCACCGTCTGTTGCAATAATAACATCGGCATCTTCTACAAAGTCGGTATTGGTATCGTAATCTTTAAATAGGGCTGTAGTTTTTTCGAAGTTTACCGATTTACATTTTTTATTAAAATAAATGGAAACATTATCATGCTTTTCGGCTTCATCCAATAGTAAGGCATTAAGTCCGCCACGGGAAATGGAATTGATATATTCATGGTCACGACCGCTATAATTGGATTGGAATGTATTGCCCTGCTTGTCGTGAATCATTCGGCCGTACATGGGGATGCATAGAGACTTTACTTTATCTTCTATGCCCACTAATTTCATGGCTTTAATGCCCCGATCTGAAAAGGCTAGATTGATGGAGCGGCCAGCACTTATATTTACTTTCCGCAAGTCGGGTCGCATTTCATAAACGGTAACATTGTAGCCACGCTGTCCTAAACGTAAAGCTAAAAGGCTGCCACATAGGCCAGCGCCAATAATGAGTATGTTTTGGGCCCCATCTAAATCTTCCCCTAAGGGGAAGACTTGCTTTTTCGTATTGTTTTTATTTTTCAACTTTTAATAGTTAATGTTCAGGTTTGTTTTCATTTCGGTTAGTTCCCTCTCCTTTGGAGAGGGCTAGGGAGAGGCGTATTTTTTCAACCAATCGATAGACATCTTCAAACGAATTGTATAGTGGTACGGGTGCACAACGAATAACATCGGGTTCTCGCCAATCACTAATAACACCTGCTTTAGTTAGTTTATCATGCAAATTTTTATCGGCATTCTTAACTTGAATGGATAGTTGGCAACCGCGTTCTTGAGGGTTACTGGGCGTAATGATTCTAATCACATCCTCGCCTAATTGTTTCAGTAAAAATTCGAAGTAACTCGTTAGCTTTTTAGATTTTTCAATTAGGTTTTCAATACCGGCTTGATTAAAAATATCTAGCGAGGCTTTTATGGCAGCCATAGATAAAATGGGCGGATTGCTTAGTTGCCAGCCTTCGGCTCCGGGCAATTGGTCAAACTCGTGCCTCATATTAAAACGGGTTTGTTTATTATGGCTCCACCAGCCTGTAAAACGGTTGAGGTCTTTACGGTGGGCATGGCGTTCGTGAACAAAGCAGCCTGCTAAACTTCCAGGACCGGAATTTAAGTATTTATAAGTACACCAAACAGCAAAATCGGCTCCCGAGTCATGCAAATTTAGTTTTACATTGCCTGCGCCATGGGCGCAATCAAACCCTACTTTGCAACCGTATTGGTGTCCTAATTGAGTGATGCGCTTTAAATCGAAATATTGTCCAGTATAATAGTTAACCCCACCTATCATAATAAGAGCGATTTCATCACCTTGGGTTTTAAGGATTTGTTCTAAATCTTCATAGCGTAACAATTCTTCATGTTCTCGAGGTTTCCAAAGGATTAAGCCTTCTTTGTCGTCAAACCCATGATGGCGTAATTGCGACTCTACGGCATACTTATCGGAAGGGAATGCATCACTTTCAATAAGGATTTTATAACGAGTTTTTGTGGGTTGGTAAAACGATACCATCATAAAATGCAGATTGGCTGTAAGTGTATTCATTACAACTACTTCAATAGGCTTGGCACCAACAATTTCAGCCATGTTTTTGGTTAAGAACTCGTGGTATGGGAGCCAAGGATTTTTGGCTTCGGTATGCCCCTCAACGCCTAAATTGGCCCAGTCTTCAAGTTCTTGGTTTATGTAGTTCTTGGTTTGTTTTGGTTGTAACCCCAGTGAATTGCCTGTCATATAAATTAACTCATTTTCTTGGGCATCCTTGGGGATGTGAAATAGGTTTCTGTAGGACTTTAATATGTCGTTTTGATCTTGCTCTATGGCATAATCAAGACCTAATTTATGTTCGGACAAGATGAATTGTTTTTCTGTTCCTAACAAAAATAAGAATTATAATTTTTGAAATAAGAACATGAACAGGGATTTTCGAGATGACATTTTTGTATATTTACTATATACTGCTAAGATTGATTATACGTTGTGGTCTTAGAGCTTCTTTGTTGGTTTTATTATAATATAAAAATAGCAAAGGGATATATGGTATTTTTATTAATAGTTTTTTGTTATGAGTACTAAAAAAGAATATACCAATGGTGAAGTGACCGTAGTTTGGGAAGCTAATAAGTGTGTACACTCTGGTGTTTGTGTTAGAGGGCTTCCTAAAGTGTTTAGGCCTAAAGAGAGGCCTTGGGTGCGAATACAGGCTGCAGATACTAATGCTATTATAAATCAGGTGAAGCATTGTCCATCGGGGGCATTGCATTATTATTTAAATGGTGAGACAAAGCAAGCTACTAATCCAGAAAATACCAAGGTAGAGGTTATGAATAATGGTCCGCTATTAGTGCACGGGACATTAGAGGTTACCCATAAAGATGGTAGGAAGGAGTTAAAACAAAAGACCACTGCTTTTTGTAGATGTGGAAGTTCAAACAATAAGCCATTTTGTGATGGTAGTCATTCGAAGAAAGGCTTTGTGGATTAGCCGATTTTAAAGGCCTTTTACAAATAGGCTAGTGTGAAGCTTTTAATCTTGCTCCAAGTGTCCAATAGCAAAGCGATTTCATTAGGATTGGCACCCCAACCGTGGCCAGCATCTGGATAGAGCGTAAACTCGTTTGCGACATTTAGCGTGTTCAATTTATCTCTTAAATCGGTTCCCTGGCTTGTTGGAACTAAAGGGTCTTGTCCGCCATAGAATAAAATAGTTGGTGGCGAAGTTGTTGTGGCTCGGTGTAGAGGGCTAACTTCCTTGAGATAATCTTCGGACGGGTTCACACCGTACACATTAAGTAATTCTTGTAATAAAGGGTCGGTGTTATTTGTGTAGGCGGGGTCTAAAAAGTTGGTTGGTCCCACAATACTGCAAACCATATTGACATTGTTTTGGGTGTCGAAAGCATAACTCCATAAAAGGGATAAATGGCCACCCGCACTAGTGCCTAAGAAACCATAGTTTTCAGAAATCACATAATCATCTTTTTTGGCTTTTAGTTGGTTTATTACTGAAGTAATATCATCAATTTGCATAGGGTAAGGCGGATTGTTTTCATCGGATAGCCTATAATTGATGTTCACTAAAGCAATATCTGGAAAATCGGCTCTATATAGTCCAATTAGAGCATCCATGCTACTTTTGTCTCCAGAACTCCAGCCTCCTCCGTGGACTAAAATCATAACTTTGGTTTGTTTTGTTCTGTCTTCGGGAAGGTAAATGTCATAGATTTGATTGCTATCTGAACCATAAGAGACATCAGTTAGTTTTAGAGATTCTAGTTTTTCGGAATTGGAATCGCCACTATCATCTGAACAAGAAAAAGACAATAAAAAGAATAGTATTAGTGATAAGGTAGGTGTAATTAGTTTCATCTGTCTATAATATTATTTTTCAGAGGCCATGATTTACTTCTATTGATATTGGTGTCCAGACTAATGGTGGTTCAATACATGGTTTTAATAACTTAAAAGAAAAAGATATATTGCCTGCTTTTTATGTGTAAATATAAAAAAAGAGCCTTATAAATAGTCTTATAAGGCTCTTGTCTAATATGTGTTGTTATTGATTTACCAAAACATGGCATACAATACGGTTAGTATAAGTAATACTGCAAACGAACCAATATTGAATATTGGCGATGTTTTGAACAGTGCCTTAGTGATAGGGATCCCTTTATCGTCATCGGCTCCTTTATGTTGCATATAACTATAAATAGCAATTACAATCATGGTTAATAACAAGGTGTATCCCATTTGGTCCATAAAAGGAACATCAACAAAAAATGGAGAGGTAGACCATCCTTTAGGAGCTACCTTAAAGTACATGGCAATTGGAATTGAAGACAAAGCACCAACAATGGCGGCTTTGTTTGTTGTTTTCTTCCAGAACAAACCAAGTAAGAATACGGCCAATATACCTGGACTTACCACGCCTGTATATTCTTGTATGAACAGGAATGCCTGATCTAAATTTCCTAAAAGAGGCGCCATAATACATGCAATGACCAATGCAACGAATGCAGAAATACGCCCCATATTTACTGTAGCTTTATCACCTGCAGTTTTGTTGATATACTGTTTGTATATATCCATGGTGAAAATGGTGGATGTTGAATTTAACATCGATGCCAAAGATGATACAATTGCAGCAGCCAGGGCTGCAAAGGCAACACCTTTTAGGCCTGTTGGTAAGAATTGTAATAACCAAGGATAGGCTTTGTCGGCCTGTTCTAAAGATGGTATGTTTCTAGTAGCTACTTCGCCCAAGCTTGCCATTAATTCAGGATCGTTAATGATTACATAAGCAGCAATTCCAGGAATAACAACAATTAAAGGAATGACCAGCTTTAAAAATGCAGCCAATAAAATACCCTTTTGGGCCTCTCTTAAAGATTTGGCAGCCAGTGTCCTTTGGATAATATATTGGTTGAAGCCCCAATAGTATAGATTGGCGACCCACATACCCCCAACTAATACACCTAGACCAGGTAGGTTTTTGTATTCTGGGTTAGATTTGTCCAGGATCATTTCAAAGCGTTCTGGAACAGCTTCGAAAACCGTATTGAGACCAGCAACAAAACCGTGTCCTCCAGATACAGTATTCAAGGCTAAATAAGTAGTTACCAAACCACCCATAACCAAAAAGACCACTTGGATAACATCGGTCCATGCTACAGCCGATAGTCCCCCATAAAGGGAGTAAGCCGCTGCGAATAGTGCCAATCCCATAACACCATATATTAGAGGGATTCCCATAATGGTTTCTAAGGCTAGTGCCCCCAAATATAAAACCGTAGTAAGGTTAACAAACACATAAAGAGCGATCCAGAATACAGCCAATATGGTTTTTAGGTTGGTAGAATATCTTTTTTCAACAAATTCGGGAATGGTATAAAGCCCTTTTTCAATAAAAATGGGCAAAAAGTATTTACCTACTATAATTAAGGTTATGGCTGCCATCCACTCGTAAGAGGCTATGGCCAAACCAGAGGCGAAGCCCGAGCCGGACATGCCTATAAATTGTTCGGCAGAGATATTGGCGGCTATTAATGAAGCACCAATGGCCCACCAGGGCAATGACTTACTCGCTAAAAAATAATCTTCGGCATTTTTTTGATGCCCTTTTTTGTCTCTTGAAACCCAAAGTCCTACGCCCAATATTAAAATGGCGTAAGCAATGAATACAACATAATCCCATTCGTGAAATCCAGATGTCATAGTTTAATAAGTATTTAGTTAGTTGAAATCCATAAAAATATGGATATAAAAAAGCCAAATATATAAATTAAAATTTAAACTTAGTGTTAAAAAAAACAAACTAGTAGGGAGTGGTAGGGTTTTAAAAAAAATATTATATCTTTGTAACCGTTATGATATCCATAAAGAGTAATGTAGGTAAAGCAAAGTACAAGCAAATTGTTAGTTCAATTGAAGATGCTATAGCTACAGGTGTGCTTAAAAAGGGGGATAGAATACCTTCTATTAATGAGGTTAAGGCTTTGCACTCTTTATCACGGGATACGGTTTTAATGGCATTTAATGAATTAAAAAACCGGGGTATCATACAATCGGTTGTGGGGAAGGGGTACTTTGTTTCTAGTGAGGCTATTCATGTTGATCAAAATATATTTTTGCTTTTTGATGAGTTGAATTCGTTTAAGGAAGACTTATACAATTCATTTTTGGATCACCTGGGAGACAACGTTCATGTTGATATTTTCTTTCATCACTTCAACAAGGAACTCTTTGCTAAATTGATTAATGACAATATTGGAGCATATAATAATTATGTGATAATGCCTGCTAATTTGCCAGATACCAATACTGTGATAAAGAATTTGCCTGCGGATAGAGTATATATTTTAGACCAAATGCATGCCGATTTAAATGCATATGCAGCCATATATCAAAATTTCGAAGATGATATGTTTAAAAACCTTACTAACTTATCAAATCTTATCAATAAGTATAATAGGTTGATATTGGTTTTTTCCCAAGATAAACAACCAATGGGTATGTTAAGGGGATTTAAACGTTTTTGCGATGTAAATGGATTTGCTAGTTCAGTAATAGATACAGCTAAGCACCTTATGCCAAAGCAGGGCGAGGTATATATTATTCCAGACGACAAAGACCTGTTGTATACTATCAAGGCGCTTAAAAAGTATAATTTATCGTTAGCAAAAGATGTGGGGGTTATCTCTTATAACGATACCTTGCTTAAAGAAATTGTAGAAGGCGGTATAACAACTATATCAACAGATTTTAATGCTATGGGCAGGCGATTGGCAGAAATGATATGCAACAAAGAACATGAGCAAGTAGTGAACCCCAATAATTTAATTATTAGAAATTCTTTATAAATTTTTTGAATGTATAGTGTAAATCATAATAAAGTATCAAATGTATTAGAGGTAGAAAGCCCTAATAAAAAGTTATATGCTAAGATCTATTTAGATGAAGGAGCAAGTCTTCAGGAATTAACGCTAAGCGGACAAGCCATCATTCAGGATCTGTCCCCGTTAACTTATGCCAATACTTATGCGTCTTCCATTTTGTTTCCCTTTGCCAATAGGGTTAAAGGGGGAGTTTATACTTTTGAAGGAGACACGTATCAACTAGAAGCCAATCAAAGAGAAGAACATAATGCGTTGCACGGTTTGGTTTACAATAAAACCTTTAGTGTGGTTGATGGTCAAGTTGATGTGAATTCTGCTACACTAATATTGGAGTATAATGAAACCAATGCGTCTGTAGGATTTCCGTATACTTATCATATTCAATTAAAATATGTTTTTAGTCAAGAGGGCTTAAGTTTAGGTGTAATTGTTAAAAATACAAGTTCCAAAGCGTTTCCATTTACGCTAGGTTGGCACCCTTACTTTTGTAGTGATAACCTGTATGAAAGCGAAATACAAATGGACAGCTCCCAAAAAATAGTTCTGGGAGAAGGCAATATCACTAAAGGTGTTGAAAAAACGAATACAGAGTCGCCCCTAAAAATTAAAGATCAGCAGCTTGATGATTGTTGGATTTTAAATTCAGATGAGGTGGTTTTCAAGACGCCAAAATACCATTTGCAGTTCAATGCAACGGGAGACAATAATTATTTACAGTTATATACACCGCCAAAAACGAATACCATTGCTATAGAACCTACTACAGGAGTATCTGATAGTTTGAATAATAAGATTGGGTTACAAATTTTGCAACCCAATGAAGCCCATAATATGGAATGGCGCTTGAAAATAAAAGAAGACCACTAGATTACATCACAACATAAAACCATTAAATATTAATAGATGAAAGAACAGATGCTTAGTGAGGTTAAAAATGTATTCATAGAAAACTATGGAGTAGAGCCATTGCTTATTTTTTCACCTGGACGAATTAATATAATAGGCGAGCATACCGATTATAATGATGGCTTTGTCTTTCCGGCAGCCGTAGACAAAGGTATAGCTGCCGCAATACAGAAAAGCGATGCGCAATATTCATCGGCTCATGCTTTGGATATGGACGGGCATATTGAGTTTCAATTAGATCAACTAAAGCCACAAGCACAAGGAAGTTGGGAGAATTATGTTTTGGGTGTAGTGGCCGAAATTCAAAATAGAAATAAGGTTATTGGTAACTTTAATATTGTTTTTAAGGGCGATATACCAAGTGGAGCAGGCATGTCATCGTCTGCGGCATTAGAAAATAGTGTGGTGTTTGGTTTAAATGAACTTTTCAATTTAGGGTTGACCAAACATGAGATGATACTTATTTCACAAAAGGCAGAACACAATTACGTTGGTGTGAAATGTGGCATTATGGATCAATATGCCAGTATGTTTGGTAAAAAAGACCATGCTTTGCTTTTGGATTGCAGAACTGTGGAATCCAAACCTTATAAAATAGATTTTAAAGACCACCAGTTGATGCTCATCAATACCAATGTAAAGCACAGTCTGTCCGATAGTGCCTATAATGATAGGCGTTCGGCTTGCGAAAGCATTGCAGAATTATTGGGTATTAAGGCGTTAAGGGACGCTACGATTATAGATTTGGAAACTATAAAGGATAAAGTAACACCAGAGAATTACCAAAAGGCACTATTTGTTATTGAAGAAAACAATAGGGCCATTATGGCATCCAAGGCTATAGAAGATGGTGATTTGGAAACCCTCGGAAATTTAATTTATGGGTCACATAATGGTTTGTCAAAACAATATAAAGTAAGTTGTGAAGAGCTGGACTTTCTTGTAGAGCAGGCTAAGTTAAATAAGCAGGTTTTAGGAGCGAGAATGATGGGCGGTGGTTTTGGTGGCTGTACCATCAATTTGATAGAAAAAACAGCGGCCAATACTTTTGCCGAAACGGTTTCCAAGGCTTATGAAAAGGCTTTTGGTAAATCCTGTTCGGTTTATTTTATAGCACTTTCTGAAGGAACTCACATTGTTAAATAATATTAAAAGGGGATTAAGAGATGAACAATACAGATTTACAGGATTATTCACATAAACGATTCAATATTTTAACAGGAGAGTGGGTTTTGGTATCACCCCATCGTGCCAAACGACCTTGGCAAGGACAAAATGAAGCGGTGTCTAATGAAAAAAGACCCGCCTATGATGAAACGTGTTATTTATGTGCAGGAAATACTAGGATTAATGGAGAGATCAACCCTAAATACGAAGACGTTTTTATTTTTACTAACGATTTTGCAGCCTTACAAAGTGATTCACCTTCATTTCAACTGGAAGAAGGCTTATTAAAAGCACAAAGTGAAATCGGTATTTGTAAAGTGGTTTGTTTTAGTCCGGATCACTCTAAAAGTTTGGCCGATATGTCACCCAACGAAATTGAAAAAGTGGTTTTGGCCTGGCAAAAGGAATATAAGGCACTTGGTGAAAACGAATTAATCAACTACGTACAGATATTTGAAAATAAAGGTGCCGTAATGGGCTGTAGCAATCCACACCCCCATGGGCAAATTTGGAGCCAGTCTACACTTCCTAACGAAGTTGATAAAAAAAATACACAGCAACTAAACTACTATAAAACCAACAACAGTAGTTTGTTGGGCGATTACCTAAAGCAAGAACTGGAAAAGGAAGAACGCATTATTTTCCAGAACGATGCATTTGTGGTTTTAATTCCGTTTTGGGCCGTATGGCCATTTGAAGCTATGGTAGTTCCTAAAAAACATCAGTCCAGTATTTTGGAAATGGATGACAAGGAGACTTTACTTTATGCCGAAGCTATTTCAGTATTAACTAAAGCATACGATAAGTTGTTCAATACTTCATTCCCATATTCCAGTGGTATACACCAAGCTCCTACTAATGCCGGGGATAATGCCCATTGGCATTGGCACATGAGTTTTTACCCACCATTGTTGCGAAGTGCCACCGTTAAGAAATTTATGGTAGGCTATGAAATGTTTGGATCACCACAACGCGATATTACTGCCGAAACAGCAGCACAAAGAATAAAGGCTTTGATTTAGTTATCAGATTTTTGAGTTAGTCAGTAATAACCCGTTACCTTTCTTTTAAAGATTGGTGATGGGTTATTTTTTTTGTTGGTGTGCAAATGTTTAATTGGTATAAACCTATGAATAAATTAATAATTACAAATTTATCCTTAAACGGTGAAAAACTATGCTATTTGTTTATTTTTGAAGTAAATTGAAAGCATGAAGCTCTGTGCTGTTATATGGATATTACAGATAATGAAATATTAAAGCGCCTTAAAAAAGACGATAAAGTGTCTTTAACACTTCTATATGATCGTTATTGGAAGCCACTATTTATATCTTCCTATAACCTTTTAAAAGATAAGGAGCTATGTGAAGAGATTATACAAGACATATTCATTGACTTGTGGAGAGGGAGGGAGAAATTGGAAATAAAGATTTCTCTAAAATCCTACCTCTATGCCTGTGTGAGGTACAAAGTGTTCAATGAATTCAAAAAAAATAAAGTACAGCGTGTAGAATTGTTCGAAGGCTTAAACGATAGATTTCAGTATGCCACGCCGGAGACAAAAATAATGCACGACGAATTGGTGATGCAAATAGACACTATAGTAAACACTTTGCCTAAGCGATGTCAAGAAGTATATGTTTTGAGCAGAAATGAACAGCTTAGTCATAAAGAAATAGCTGAAAGACTAGGTATTTCTACAAAGACCGTTGAGAACCATATTACTTTAGCGCTTAAAATTTTAAAGTCTTCTTTAGGGTATTCGTTTTGTGTAGAAATGTTGTGTATGATATATTGATTTTCTTCAAATTACACATTTTTTATTTCAAATATTCATGTTTTTCTTTGTGTTTAAATAAAAAGACGATTTTTTATTTTTTTATAGGGGATTGTCTGTTTATTTTAGACTAAAAGGATATATCGGCCTCTTTTAAAATATTTGAATGGATAATAACGAATTGAACATAAAGTTTTTTCAGAGATTGATTGAAAGATATCTAGATGGAGAAACAACCGCAGACGAGTTGAAATTGCTCATAAACTATTATGAGAGTTTTCAAAAGGAAAACGAATGGGTTGAGGCTTTAGGACCGGAGCATGTTATAAAAGACCGTATGCTGGTTAATATTCTAGGGGCGATTAAAGACGATGAGGTCGCCAAAGGGCCAAAAGTGATTTCTTTATTCAAATCAAGGTTTTTAAAATATGCCGTAGCGGCATCAGTGATTGCCTTTGTTGCTGTTTATACATTGATGAATAGAGATGGCCTAAAGAACTCCCAGGGCGATACCATCGTTAATACCAGTATTGGAATAGGAACCAATAAAGCCATATTAACCAGAGGGGATGGTTCTAATATCATCCTTCAAAAAGGAGAACAATTTGCTTTGGATAATGTGGAGAGTAATGGAGAAGAATTAATTTACACCAATAGAGACACTGAAAAAACGGAAACAGCATATAATTACCTAACTATTCCCCGTGGAGGTCAATTTTTTGTAAAACTTTCAGATGGGACCCAAGTTTGGTTAAACTCTGAAACCAAACTAAAATATCCAGAAACCTTTGTGGATGGTCAAAAGCGCATGGTCGAGTTGTTGTATGGTGAAGCTTATTTTAAGGTGTCACCCAGCACGGCGCATAAAGGGTCTACATTCTTGGTGGCCAATAATAATCATGAAATAGAAGTGTTGGGAACCGAGTTCAATGTTAAGGCTTATAATAACGAGTCTAAGGTGACCACCACTTTAGTAGAAGGCAAGGTAAATATTAAGTATCAGGGAAAAGACCATGTTTTACTGCCCAATCAACAGTCTGTTTTAAATAGAAATACCAATACAATCACGTTTAATGAAGTCGATGTTATTCATGAAATATCTTGGAAAGAAGGTCTCTTTCGTTTCGATAATAAATCGTTAAAAGAAATTATGGTGGTACTATCCAGATGGTATGATTTTGATGTGGAGTTTAAGAATAAATCTGTTGAGAGTGAGTTGTTTTTCGGGACCTTGGGTAAGCATGAGAAGATTGAAGATATATTGAAAAACTTAAAAGAATTGGAAGTAATTAAAAACTACGAATTCCGTGAGAAAAAAATAATTATTGAATGAAACCAACATGATTAATATAATCTTTAAACATGCCATGAATCATTATTTTAATCATCAAAGGTTACATGAGTCCGTTAAAACAATAAAAATTAGCAAATGAAAAAAGGGAGTGAAGTTTAACATTTGGCCGTGTAACAACTTTCTCCCTCTTGTATGTACTAATTAAATAATTATCTAATTAACACAGGACAAATTTATGAAAATTTAATTAACCAATCGCTGCTGTTGTCAGAAAGTGGTTGTTCTTGACGTGTTATGAGAGTAATTATGTGCCTATTATGTATTTTGTTCTTTGGTTTGGGGACCAAAGTGTCGCATGCGCAGGAGAAAATAATTATAGACCAAGACCAATCAATTCCTGTCGATGAAGTGTTCAAGATTATTCAACAACAGAGTAATTACCATTTTATTTTTCCGAAGAAACTGTTTGAGAATGCCCCTAATGTGCAACTGGAAAAAGGAGAAATTTTAATCATCGATCTTCTAAAGAAAAGTTTACAGAATAGTAACCTAAGGTTTGAACTCAATGAGAACAATACCATTTTAATAAAGAAAAATGAGCTTACAGAAAGTGCAACACAAGATAAGGTAACCATAACCGGTAAAGTGCTTGATACTAATGGTCTTGAGCTTATAGGAGTAACTGTTCTGGAGAAGGAAACAAGTAATGGTGTTGCATCAGACTTTTCCGGGAGTTATAGCATATCTGTTTCAAAAAATGCAATACTAGAATTTTCTTTTATAGGGTTTCATACTAAGACATTGGCAGTTGCCGATCTATCTTATTTTTCTAATGTAGATGTCATATTAACAGAAAATGTAAATGTTTTACAAGAAGTTGTTGTTACTGGGTACCAAAAACTTTTAAAGGCGAGAACGGCAGGGGCTTACGAGCAGGTTGGTGTAGCTCAATTACAACAACGTCCAAGTAAGACCAATATCATTGATCGTATTTTTGGTCAAACAGCAGGTTTAAATTCAGATCCGAGATTTGTGGGTTCCTTTGAGATTAGAGGTAGGAATAGTATTGTGGGAATATATGCCAGGCCACTAATTGTTATAGATGGTTTTCCAATGGCAGATCAGGATAACATAGAATCTATTAACCCAGAAGATGTAGAAACGGTTACGGTTTTAAAAGATGCCTCGGCTTCTTCCATTTGGGGTTCAAGGGCAGCTAACGGTGTTGTGGTCATCGTTACCAAGCGAGGCGGGAAAAACAGTCCTATGCGAGTTGATTTTTCAGCTTTTACTGAAATGGAAGAAAAAGTGGATTTAAGTAACTTGAATCTAATGACAACAACTCAAGAGATTGCATTGGATCAAGAATTTATAGAAAAAAGGTGGACTAACTTAAATGGATTAGCTAGTAGCCCAAATAGTATCAACGATCTACACTTAGCCTATCTGTATAGAAATGGATTGGCACCAGACGGTATCGTATGGTCACAAAACACATTTGATAACTATATTAACGCACTTAAACAAAGAAACATAGATAAAGACTGGGAAAAATATCTTTTAAGGAGTGCCTTGCAAACAACATATAACCTATCTATTTCAGGAGGAGGAGAGAAAAATGCTTTTTTTGGTTCATTATCTTATGTGGATAAATTGGGGCAGTTAATTGGTGATGCCAATGACCGCATTACCATGAATCTTCGCAACACTTATGAATTTAATGATAAAGTATCGTTTACAGCAGGAATGGCTGCCGTTTTAAGGAACGAAAAAGATAATTATTTAACCGCTCAGTATGGTCTGGAACCTATTAGGTTGGTGCAATTGGCCCAGCCCTATGATCAGCTGGTTGATGAAAATGGGCAGTATGTTCAAAAATATTACAGTTGGAATCCTTGGTTGTCCCAAGACCGAGAGGCACAACTAGGGGTGCCCTATACATACAATGTATTAGAGGAGCAACGGAATATAGATAATAGCAGTACACTTGTCGATATAAGGGCCGATTTTAAATTGGATATAGAAGTGCTTAAAGATTTGGTGGTGAGTAGCTCATTTAGATACGAACGAAATACCAATGACTTGGATGCCTTTAAGTCCATGAATATGCCATCATGGCGCAATACGGTGAACGATCATTATGTATTCGATCCAGATACAGGAAACTATCAGTACGGGATACCGCTAGGAGCGGAGTATTTACAGGAACGTACCTATGCCAAGGGATGGGTCTTTAAAAACACTGTCATTTGGGATAAAATTTGGAATGATCATCTATTAACCGTATTTGCTGGTGGTGAATACTCTAGAAGCTTTAATGAATTTTCACGAAACAGAAAATTTGGTTATGATAAGGAGTCAACATCATACCTGCCAATTAATGAGGTCGATTTAATTGGCCGTAGAATAACGAATTGGGCAGGGGAGAGTTTCGATAGGTATTTTAGTAATACCCTTGTTTTTGATGTAAACAACCAAGACAATAGATTTGTAAGTGTCTTTTCTAATTTAGGGTATACATTTAAAAGAAAATATACCCTTAATGGCAGTTTTAGGATAGACCAGGCCAATATTTTTGGTAGTAACCCAGATTTTAGATATAAACCGTTGTGGTCTAGCGGTATGGCATGGGATATGGCTAAAGAGCCATTCTTGGAGAATGTTAATTGGTTGGATCGTTTAAAGCTCAGGCTAACTTATGGACTGGGAGGCAATAGTCTTGAAGGAGTCTATCCACATGCAGCGGCATTTGTTCGAAACATATATTGGGGAAATCAATATAATGGTTTAGTATTAAGACAGCCAGCTAACCCCGATTTAAAATGGGAGGAGACGGCTACCACCAATGTGGGATTAGATTTTGCCTTTTTTAATAATAGGGTGTCTGGTGGTATAGATTATTATATTAAAAAAAGCAGTGATGTTTATACCTCAAGGGCCTTAGATCCTACTGTGGGCTGGACAGCCGCACGTGTTAACTATGCAGATATAGAAAACAAGGGGGTAGAGCTGCAATTAAATGCAGATCTTATTCGTGCCAAAGCCTTTGAATGGTCGGTAAGAGCTAATTTTAATTACAATAAGAATACCTTAACTAAAGCTAATCTTAATAATACGTCATCAGCAGATGCATACACAATTGATATTGCATTTGTAGAAGGCAAACCAATAAGTGCAACTTATGCCTATAATTTTGCAGGGTTGGACAGTAATGGAGAGGTGCTGTTGTATGATTTAGAGGGGAATACAAGATCATGGCGGGATAATATAACTATTGAAGAGTTAAAATATACAGGACATAGAACACCTAAACATTATGGAGGTCTATCTACTACCTTAAATTACAAAGGGCTAGACCTTACAGTAAACATGAACTATCAGGCAGATTTTGTATTTAGAATGTCATATAATTATGCCTCAACCGGATTTGGTACAGATAATAATAATGACTTTGATTTTAGCAATATTAGAGTACATAAAGAATGGGCCAAGCGTTGGATGCAACCAGGAGATGAAGCCTTTACAAGTGTTCCTAAAATATTCTATAACGGATTGAATCCCAATACAGGAGAAGTTGAAAGTAGGTTTGACACATTTACCATGCACCGTATTTGGAACCAATCAACACATAATGTGCATAAAGGCGATTACATAAGGGTGCAGGATATTATTTTGGGTTATACCATGCCAAAAAAGGTTTTGGGCCAAACGTTTTTTAAAAGTTTGCGTTTAACCATGCAGGTTACCAATCCTTTCCTTTGGGTGGCCAACGATTTGGGAGTGGATCCTCTTGCTCCAAACAGTGAAGCTTATACTAACTTAACACGTTATACTTTAGGTTTAAGGGCGTTATTTTAATGTAAAGACAAACAATGAAAACAAGATATATATATTCATTGCTAACATTTTTGATACTATCGGCTTGCCAAAACCCCGATGAGTTTTTGGATGTTGAGCCAACAGGTTATATTATTCCATCGACCTTGGAGGAATATGACAAGTTGTTACAAAATTATGCCATACTGCGTTCAGTAGGGACCAATGTGCGCTATATGGATCCAGATGTGTACCATAACGATGTAAGTTTTGCCTCCATTTCCAGCAGTGCACCAAGTGTAAATGCATACGCTTGGAAACACGATATATTTCCACCTGGCGTATCCGATAATGACTATAACGACTTTTACTTTTATATCCATACCATGAACTATATTTTGGAAGCCGTGGATGGTGCAGAACCTGGAAATTTCGATCCTTCAAAGCGAAATGTCCTTAAGGCCGAGGCCTTGGCGCAAAGGGCATTCGAATACTTTTTGGTGGTTAATGAATATGCACACCATTATGATTCGACAAATCCGGACAAGCCAGGAGTGGCCATGCCATTGTCGGTCGATTTACAGGCTCAGTTAGGGCGTTCAAGCCTTGGCGTGGTATACCAACAAATTCTGGCAGACCTCTATGAGGCACTTAGCTTATTGGACGATAATTATCAGGCCATTAATTCCTATGCTAATTTTAGACCAGGTAGAGCTTCTATATACGCCTTGATAGCAGAGATTAACCTGTACATGGGCGACTTTGATCTAGCGGTGGATAATTCCAATACAGCCTTGGGAATGTACAATTTTTTATACGATTACAATACTGTGGATTTTAGTGACCCGTCAAACCCTTGGGCAGGATACAACAATGGGAGCCTGTGGTTTTCTAGTACACTTAATAAAGAAAATATATGGAACAGATTCAATTACTGGTCTTTTAACCGTCCTTTCCATTTGTATGCTCCAGGGTTGGAAGCACTGTATGATAAAGACAACGATAGAAGGTGGTATTTGTTCGCAACGCAAACCTCGAGTGCGGGAGTGGATGTGTCGCCAAATTATATATACATGTATGCCAACTCAGAGCGTTGCAATGGTTTGAGTGTGCCTAGGTTAATGCTGACCAATGCCGAAGCTAAAGCGCGTACGGGAAACGGTTCAGGAGCTATTATGGTGTTGAATAGGTTATTGGAAAACAGGCTATTAAACTACACGCCGCTCATCCATGCAGACGATGCGACGACTTTACAAATGATAAAGGATGAAAGGCGAAAGGAATTGGCTGGATCGTCCCTAAACCTATATGACCAAAAGAGATACCATGTATACGGCGATATTGTTCCAGCCTTTACGCGTATAGATCCAGAAACTGGAAATACCATCACGTTAAACCCGGGAGACGATGGCTATGTGGTAAAGATTGCACAGGCGGTTAGGGACCAAAACCCAAATTTAAATTATTGATGTTTTTTTATCCTATTGGTTTGCTTAATAAGGAATGGGGTTCCAAGCCAGTTAACCGCATAGTATTAAAAGGAACAAATCTAAAACTGATTGCCTGTAATCTGTCATAAAAGAGCTGTCACAACCTCGAGCGCAGCGGAGAGGTTGTTGGACTTAATACATTTAAAAAAAGGTTTCTACTTGCTTTGCAATGTACTTTCAAAGAGAATATATTTTTTTCAACCAATGCTCGACCAGACATGGAATTTACTTTTTTAACAGATTACGGATATTCAATAAGTCAAAACTTTAAATCTAGATATCCACATAAATACTTCTTTTTCTAAATTTATGTAAAGAAAATAGCAAGAGACTTGAACCAAGGGATTATACGTCAACTAGGTTGGCTTTAAACAGCTAATCAACATGTATAAATTATGGTGCTTCATAAGTGCTCCTATTTATTTTAATTCGATTAATTTTTTCAAAATAATATATGTGCTTTCCCTAGTAAATATGGGTGTTTGCTTATGTGGTAAATAATAAATTTTAAATTTTTTAATTTTTTTTTAGGGGGTACCCTCTTTTTTGCACACTTAAGGGGTATAGCAGCATTATAAAAAGTTTAATGAATAATTCAGAAACAAATAAGAAATTTTTTAAAAAGCTAATAGAAAGGTATTTAGCAGGCGAAACCACGGCAGATGAGTTAAGGTTGCTAATTAACTACTACGAGAGTTTTCAAAAGGAAAACGAATGGGTTGAGGCGCTAGGGCCAGAAAATATTATTAAGAAGCGTATGTTGGTTAATATTCTGGAGGTCATTAAAGATGATGAGAAGAGCATAAAACCTAAAGTAATTTCCTTACGCAAACTTGTTAAGTATAGTGCGGCAGCTTCAATTTTGCTTTTTATTGGATTTTACATCTTATTAAAGAATGATAATGCACAACATATTTTTACTAATAAGTCTATTGTAAATACGAGTATAGATAATGGTACCAATAAGGCCATTTTAACAACAGAAGATGGCTCCAATATCATCCTGCAAAAAGGAGAGCAATTTATGTTAGATAATCTAGTAAGTAATGGTGAAGAATTAGTTTATGCTAGTGCAGGTTCAGAAAAAGCAGAAATAGCTTATAATTATTTAACCATTCCCAGTGGAGGTCAGTTTTTTGTAAAACTTTCAGATGGAACACAGGTTTGGTTAAATTCAGAATCTAAACTAAAATATCCTGTTGATTTTATCTCTGGAAAAACACGCCATGTAGAATTGTTATATGGTGAAGCCTATTTCGAGGTGTCGCCTAGTACCCAACATAAGGGCGATAGATTTATGGTGACCAATAACAATTATGGAATAGAGGTGCTTGGAACGCAGTTCAATGTTAAGGCTTATAATAATGAGTCTCATGTTACCACCACTTTAGTAGAGGGCAAGGTGAACATTAAGTATCAAGGGCGAGACCATGTTTTATTGCCCAACCAGCAATCTGTTCTGGATAGAACAACCAATATAATTTCATTTAAAGAAGCCGATGTTTTTTATGAGGTATCATGGAAAAATGGCGTGTTTAGTTTTAATAACAAGTCTTTAAAAGAAATTATGGAAGTGTTATCAAGGTGGTACGATTTTGAAGTTGTTTTTAAAAATAAAGATGTTGAAAAAGAGTCTTTTGTAGGGGTTTTGGGGAAAAATGAAAAGATTGAAAGTATCCTTGAAAATTTAAAGGACTTAGATATTATAAATAGTTATGAATTTAATGATAAAATAATAACGATAAAATAAAAAAGGGGAGTGAAGTGTAACTCTTGGCCGTGTAACGACTTCCTCCCCCTTGTATGTATTAATTAAATAATTGTCTAACTAACTCAATGAAATTTATGAAAATTAAATTTACTAACCTCCGTTGTCTCATTCGAAAATGGCTACAGCTATTGATTTTGAGAATGATTGTTTTCCTAATGTGCGCAACTGCGTTTAGTTTCACAACTGAAATGTCGTTTTCACAAGAAAAAGTATTTATCGATCAAGAACAGTTTGCTCCTGTCGATGAAGTGTTTAGAATTATTCAGCAGCAAACCAATTACCATTTTATTTTTCCTAAGAGATTGTTTAAGAACGCGCCTAGTATACATTTAAAAAAAGGAGAAATCTTAATCATGAGCCTTTTGGAGAAAAGTTTGCAGAATAGCAATCTTGAGTTTGAACTCTATGAGGATAATACCATTTTAATAAAGAAAAATGAACTTACCGAAGGAGTGGTTCAAGATAAGGTAACCATAACCGGTAAAGTGTTTGACGCTAATGGTCTTGAGCTTCCAGGAGTAACTATTTTGGAGAAAGGTACCAGAAATGGTGTGTCCTCAAACTTTACAGGGGAGTATACTATATCGGTAGCCAAGAATGCCACACTAGTGTTTTCTTTTGTCGGCTTTCAATCAAAATCAATAACCGTTGCCGATTTGTCTTATTTTTCTAATGTGAATGTAACCTTAAATGAAGAAGTTAATACTTTGCAAGAAGTTGTGGTTACAGGTTACCAAACACTTTCTAAAGAAAGAACAGCTGGGTCCTTTGTACAAGTTGGAGCAGCCCAGATACAACAACGTCCAAGTAGCATCAATATAATAGATCGTATTTTTGGACAAACCGCTGGTTTAAACTCTAGCCCGGCATTTGGTGGTACCTTTGAGATTAGGGGAAGAGGCTCTATTTTAAGCGCAAATGCTAACCCGCTTATTGTGGTAGATGGATTTCCTTTGGCAGATCAGTATAATCTTGAATCTATTAACCCGGAAGA
This sequence comes from Aestuariivivens insulae, assembly GCF_022662195.1. GTDB lineage: Bacteria > Bacteroidota > Bacteroidia > Flavobacteriales > Flavobacteriaceae > Aestuariivivens > Aestuariivivens insulae. The sequence continues at coordinate 478,886 of NZ_JAKMCS010000001.1, forward strand.
TGTTGAAACGGTTACGGTTTTAAAAGATGCATCAGCGTCATCCATTTGGGGATCAAGAGCAGCCAATGGTGTTGTCGTTATTGTTACTAAACGAGGTGGAAAAAATAAACCTTTAACGGTGGACCTTTCAACCTTTGTGACAATGGAAGAAAGAGTAGACCTAAAAGATCTTAATTTCATGACTACTGCACAAGAAATTGCATTAGATCAAGAATATATTGATAGGGGTTGGGTTAGTATCAATGGATTAGAGAATGGAACTAGAAGTATCAATGATTTCCATATGGCCCATATTTACAGGAGCGGACTCTCACCAGATGGTATCGTATGGTCGCAAAATACATTTGATAACTACATTAATGAACTTAAACAAAGAGACATTGATAAAGACTGGGATAAATACTTTTTAAGAAGTGCCTTGCAAAAAACATATAACTTGTCCCTTTCAGGTGGTGGTGAGCAAAATGCTTTCTTTGCTTCATTATCTTATGTAGATCAATCGGGACAGGTGAATGGGGATGACAATGACCGTATCACCATGAATATTCGCAACACCTACGACTTTAATGACAAAATATCTTTTACCACAGGAATGACCGCCGCCTTAAGAAAGGAAAAAGATAATTATTTAACGGCACGGTTTGGTTTTGCAAATCCTATAGAAATGGTTAAACTGGCCCAGCCCTATGACCAATTGGTTGATGAAAATGGGCAATACATTCAAAAATATTACCATTGGAATCCATGGATGTCCCAAGACCGGGAAGCGCAATTAGGAGTACCCTATACATACAATGCGTTGGAAGAGCAACGGAATATTGATAATAGTAGTACACTTGTTGACATAAGAGCCGATTTTAAATTGGATATAGAGGTACTTAAAGGTTTAGTGGTAAGTAGTTCTTTTAGATACGAACGTAATACCAACGATTTGGATGCCTTTAAGTCCATGAGCATGCCATCATGGCGCAATACCGTAAATGATTATTATGTATTTGATTCAGATACCGGAAACTTTCAATACGGGATACCTCCAGGTTCGGAGTATTTACAGGAACGTTCCTATTCAAAAGGATGGGTGTTTAAGAACACCGTCAATTGGGACAAAATGTGGGGAGACCATCAATTAACCGTATTTGCTGGGGGCGAATATTCCAGAAGGTTTAATGAATCTTTAAGGAATAGACAATTTGGTTATGATAAGGGGGCTACATCTTATTTGCCTATAGATGAGGCAGCTTTGGTGGGCTATAGGTTAACTAACTGGACCGGAGGAAGATTTGCTGATTATTACGATAGACTAGTTTTTAATGTAAGAAACCAAGACAATCGATTTGTAAGCGTCTTTTCTAATTTAGGATATACCTTTAAAGCAAAGTATACCCTTAATGGTAGTTTTAGAATTGACCAAGCCAATGTTTTTGGTAGTAACCGAAATTTTAGATATAAACCGTTATGGTCTGTTGGAGCGGCATGGGATGTAGATAAAGAATCCTTTTTGGCGGATGCAGGCTGGATAAATCGTCTAAAACTTAGAGCAACTTACGGATTGGGGGGCAATAGTCTAACTGGGGTATATCCAGAAGCCACTGCACGCATTAGAAATATTACATCGGGAAATAGATATAATAGTTTGTACTTAAGCCAACCGGCTAATCATGATTTAAAATGGGAGGAGGCAGCCACCACCAATTTGGCTCTTGATTTTGCCTTTTTTAATAATAGATTGTCTGGTAGTGTTGATTATTATATTAAAAAGAGTAGTGATGTTTATACCTCAAGACCTTTAGATCCTACAGTGGGTTTTACTCGATCTTCTGTTAATTATGCGAACATAGAAAATAAAGGAGTTGAACTGCTATTAAATGCAGACCTTATCCGTACCAAAGATTTTAACTGGTCGATAAGGACCAATTTCAATTATAATAAGAACACGTTAACCAAATCATTGATTGAAAGTAATCCAACAGCCGATGGTCTGTCATCTGGAAATACTTATGTTGAAGGCGATGGAATAGGATCTTTCTACGCTTATAATTTTGCTGGTTTGGATAGCAATGGTGAGGTGTTACTTTACGATTTGGACGGTAACAAAAAACTATGGAACGATGGAACTATAATGCCCGAAGAAATGAAATATGCGGGCATTAGGACACCTAAGCATTATGGAGGTTTATCTACTACCTTAAAATACAAAGGGCTAGACCTTACGGTAAACATGAACTACCAAGCAGACTACGTATTTAGAATGTCATATAATTATGCATCAACCGGATTCGGTACCTATAATAACTATAACTATGATTTTGGTAATATTAGGGTACATAAAGAATGGGCCAAGCGCTGGATGCAGCCAGGGGACGAAGCAAATACAGATGTGCCGGCGCTAATTAGCAGATCATTAACTTCCCGTATGCACCGTATATGGAGCCAGTCTAAGCGAAATATCCATAAAGGGGACTACATAAGGGTGCAGGATGTTATTTTGGGTTATACCATGCCAAAAAAGTTTTTGGATAAAACGTTTTTCAAAAGCTTGCGTTTAAGCATGCAGGTTACCAATCCTTTCCTTTGGGTGGCCAACGATTTAGGAGTAGATCCACTTGCTCCAAACAGTGAGGCTTATACTAATTTAACACGTTATACTTTAGGCTTAAGAGCATCATTTTAAAAAGTAAGACTATGAAAACAAAGCGAAATACGATGAAAACAAGATATATATATTTATTGCTAACATTTTTGACACTATCGGCATGCCAAAACCCCGATGAGTTTTTAGATGTTGAGCCAACAGGTTATATCATTCCGTCAACCTTGGAAGATTATGACAAGTTGTTACAAAATTATGCCATACTACGCTCAGTAGGAACCAATGTGCGCTATATGGATCCAGATGTGTACCATAACGATGCCAGTTTTACCACGATAACCAGTAGTTCCAAAGATGTCAATGCATACACCTGGAAGCATGACATATTTCCAGCTGGAGTATCCGATAATGACTATAACGACTTTTACTTTTATATCCACACCATGAACTATATTTTGGAAGCCGTGGATGGTGTAGAGCCAGGGAATTTTGACCCATCAAAGCGAAACATTCTTAAGGCCGAGGCCCTGGCGCAAAGAGCCTTCGAATACTTTATGGTGGTTAATGAATACGCACACCATTATGACCCTGCAAATCCGGACATGCCAGGAGTGGCCATGCCATTGACGGTCGATTTACAGGCCCAGTTAGGGCGCTCTAGCCTTGGGGAGGTATACCAACAAATGCTGGCAGACCTATATGAAGCGCTTAGCTTGTTGGACGATAATTATCAGGCCATCAATTCCTATGCTAATTTTAGACCCGGTAGGGCTTCTATATACGCCTTGATTGCCGAAATTAACCTGTATATGGGCGACTTCGACCAAGCGGTGGATAATTCCAATATAGCTTTAAGCATGTATAATTTTCTGTACGATTACAATACTATAGACTTTAGTAATCCATCTAACCCTTGGTCTGGTTACAACAACGGGAGCCTATGGTATTCTGGTACACTTAATAAAGAGAATATATGGAACCGATACAATTATTGGTCTTTTAACAATCCATTTCATCTGTACGCTCCAGAATTGGAAGCACTGTATGATAAGGACAACGACAGAAGGTGGTATTTGTTTGCAACACAAACCTCAAGCACGGGAGTGGATGTATCGCCAAACTATATATACATGTACGCAAACTCAGAGCGTTGCAATGGCTTGAGTGTGCCCAGGTTAATATTGACCAATGCCGAGGCTAAAGCACGTACAGGAGATGGGCCAGGAGCCATTACGGTGTTGAATACATTATTGGAAAACAGGATGTCAACCTTTGCTCCATTAACCCATACAGACGATGCAACGACCTTACAAATAGTAAAGAATGAAAGGCGAAAGGAACTGGCAGGAACGTCCCTAAACCTATATGACCAAAAACGATACTATGTATATGGCGATATCGTTCCAACCTTTACGCGTATTGACCCAGAAACTGGAAATACTATTGAGTTAAATCCGGGAGACGATGGCTACGTGGTAAAGATTGCACAGTCGGTTAGGGATCAAAATCCAAACTTAAATTAATTAACCAAGGTTCAAAGGCTTTATACGATTTATAGAGTATGAACTTAAAAAAACATATAGAGATGAAAAAAATAATTTTGTTTTATATAGGCTTGTTGTTGCTTCCCGTATTCCAATCTTGTGAGGAAGAAGAAGCTGTTAGAATGCCCGATGCTTACGACGCTACATGGGCAGATTATGCGACACTTAAATTTACGCCTGCTGTAGATGATCTTAATACTTTTGAGTATTATGTTGAAGCTGGACCAACCGGACAAGAATATTGGCATACAACAAATGTGGATTTTGATATATCTGTTGAACTGGGAGGTGCTTCAGCATCGGAAATCAGTAAAATTGATATCTATGCCTTTGCCGAGGAAAAAAATGGAGAGACCTATAAATACTTAGGTGGCGAACAAGGTAAACTATATGAAAGCATAGCTAATCCTTCAGACTCCTTTGTACTTTCCATATCCAAAGATAAATTGGAAGACCTTTTTAAAAGTGACTTTTCAGCAAACCATAATGGACAAGTAACTACAGATGATTTCTTTGAATTTAAATGGGTAATTACTGGAAAAGATGGAAATGTTGTAGACTCAAGAACAGATTGTTTTGATTTTAACTGTACTTATGGTATGGGAACAAACGTTGTTGACGTAGCTCCTGCCATTTGGGAAGGTACTTTTAATTATGAGTGGATTGCCGCCACAGCTAATGCGGAAAGATATGGAAGAATAAGTGTTGGACAAACTGGAACCATGACCATGACTTTAAAACCTGGTTTCTTTACGGTGTATGATGTGAGTCACTTAACCGCAGATTATTATTATGGGAGTGCAGGAACGCTTTATTATGATTACGACTCTGGTTTAGTTGAAATTGATGGAAGGTATGATCAAAAATGGGATATTGTTGAGGTTAATGGGCCTACGTTAACCATCGATTTTAGTTACTATTATTCTGCTGGCTATGATGAATATGGGACATTTACGCTTACCAGAACAGATGGGCAGGATTGGCCAGCTAACATTCATACCAATTAATAGCTTTTCTAAGCTAATTAAAAAATCTTGGCCAAGTGCTCAAGAAGTAAATAACTAGATTAATAGCTCTATACCAAGATGGGGCAACCTTTAGCTCCATTTTGGTATTCCATTAAAAAACATCCAGATTATGAATTATAAAGGCACCTTATTATTGCTGTCAGCCATTCTAATGCTTAATTGTAAGCAAGATAAAAATAGTGTAAAGGCAGAAGAAACACCAAAAACGTTTACCCTAAATGCACATCTAGAAAACTTAGAAGCCGATTATCTTGTGTATTATGAAAAAGATGAAAGTTATACCGATGGGTACCGAAGGGATACACTTTGGGTAAAAGATCAAAAGTTTACATTCAAGGACTCGGTTAGCGATTATAAGTTGTACTTTATTACTGTGCCAGAAGCGCTAAGAAGCTATACAATTAATGCAGGCGGTAAGGAGTACAAAGTTTCCGTTAAAGCACAGATGTGTAGAATGTGGTTTATAGGTTACCCAGGTGCAGAAATAACATATTCAGGAAGAGTTGACGATTTTATGGTAAATGCATATCCATCAGATCAAAATGGAATTAATGACGATTTAGCTAAAATTAATAAGCAGATATTTCCTTTAATTAATAAAACAGATTCAATAACGGTTGCTTTAAGTACAAATAATGATTTAGGCGAAGAAGAATCTGAACAACTAAAAAAAGAGCGAAGCGAACTTTATAGTAAGGTTAAGGAATTGAAGCTTGAATTTATTAAGGCACATCCAAAATCTATTGCGGCATCATATGTTTTTAGTGATGCTTATTATCGTAAATCTTTTACCCATGATCAAGCCAAGCAATTGTTTGATGGTTTTGATATTGCCACCTTATCTGGTACGCCATTTTATGAAGAGGTTAAAAATAGGTTGGAAGCAGTTGATAAGACTGGTATTGGTATGCATGCTCCCGAACTTATTACAAAAAATACAGTTGACGGTTCAGAATTTAAATTGTCAGATTTAAGAGGGAATTATGTGTTACTGGATTATTGGGGAACCTGGTGTGGACCATGTATGGGAGAGATGCCTAAAATAAAGGAATATTATAATAAGTATTCAGATAAAAACTTTGTAGTTGTAGGTGTTAATCAGGGCGATACAATGGCTAGATGGAAAAAAGTTATTGAAGAAAACCAGTATAATTGGACTCATATCCAAACCACAAAAGAGAATAACCTGTTGGTTCCGTTTAATGTTAATTCGTTTCCAACAAAAATATTATTAGACCCAGAAGGTAAAATTATATATAGTTCTAAGAATCCAGATAAGGTTGATATGTATAAAATGTTAGATGGGATCTTCACCCAATCATAGCTATTCAATATTTCAATATCAACTATTTCTTAAAATTTAAGCGCATGAAAATACTACTTTATACATTCGTTATAGTCTTTATTGTGGCATCTTGTACTACCGAGCCCCAAAAAGATTATGCCATAATTAAAGGAACCATAACCAATAAGAAAATGGATAGCTTGCAGTTATCCAGTCTTATTAGGCCTTTTTTTAGAAAGAAAATAGGTGTAGATAGTGAAGGGGTATTCATGGATACCATAAAAATAGAAGAGCTGGATAATTTTATGATTTATGATGGAGGGCATCTATTATATATGTATTTAGAGCCAGGGCATGATGTTACGTTAACTTTTGATCATAAGAATATATATGAAACGGTGAATTTTACAGGTAAAGGTGCCGAAATCAACAACTATATGTTTTCAAAACGAAAGAAAGAACGAGAAATGCTGGAAGATACTGATAATGTTTATAAGTTAAATGAATCCGATTTTAAATTGAAACAAAACGAAATACAATTGGCATCGTTGGAATTACTTGAAAACACAAAAAATCTACCAAGTAGCTATAAAGAAAAAGAGAAAAGAAATATTAAATATACTTACCTGAGGAAACTTAGTAATTATGAAAGCAATCATGCCTATTATACCAAAACCCCAGATTTTAAAGCAACAGAAGGTTTTTTGAAGGAGCTTGACGGTCTAGATTATAATAATAGAGAAGATTTTATGTTTTCACCCTCATTTAATTCCCTGGTAAGTAGCCATTGTGAAAAAGAGGCCAAAAAAATAGCGGAGACAGAAGGTATAGAAAAAGATGTAGCACTTTTAAAGGTGTATAATACATTAACAGATCAAAGCATTAAAAATATTTTATTTCGGAAAAAGGCCGAATATGGAATAACCTATACATCAAGTTTAGATGCTTACTATGCAGAAGTTGTTAAAGGCTGTACAGACAAAGAATTCTTAAATGGAGTAAATGAAAGCTACATGGCTTTGAAAAAAGTGGCTGCAGGAAGTCCTTCTCCAAAATTTATGGACTATGAAAATTATAACGGAGGCACAACATCGCTCGACGATCTTAAGGGCAAATATATTTATATAGATGTTTGGGCAACGTGGTGTGGGCCATGCAAAGCAGAAATACCACATCTGAAAAAGGTTGAATCCCTATACCATGACAAGAATATTGAATTTGTTAGCATTTCTCTAGATGTAACCAAACATCGCGATAAATGGAAAAAAATGGTAGCCGATAAAGAATTGGGAGGCATTCAATTGTTGGCAGATAATGCATTCAAATCCCAGTTTATTCAAGATTATTATATCAAAGGTATTCCCCGATTTATTTTGCTGGATCCAGAAGGGAACATTGTTACGGCCAATGCGCCTAGACCTTCAGAAGACCAACTAAAAGCTTTATTGGAGTCGCTAAATCTGTAATACATTAATCTTAGGGAAACAATAAGAACCTTAGAATTTAGAACACCAAAAAAATAAGGAATATTCCCTATAGACACCTTTTCGGCATTAAATACTTTGCACCACTAAAATATAGATGTATTGGTACAGTAAAGGTTTGATTTTAAATTGGTGATTGTTTTAGAATCATAAAATTATCATAAAATTTAATTTAGGCTAGGGGTTTTAGCCAGTTTTGTAGTCTATACATAAAGAATACAAAAAAGGGAAGTTATTGGCAACTGTAAAAGTGACTAACGAAATACTAACAGAATTTAATTACCCTTATTTGTTGTTTTTGCGTTTTACTATAAAAAAACGAGCTTAATTGAAATGAATACATGAAACCAATAGGTTTGGTTTAATTATTAAAAGTTATATCGGCATATTAAAAAACAATAAAAATAAACGTATGAAAAAAGCACTTGTAGTATTAACAGTTTTATTCTTAGGCTTACATGCTGGCTTTGCACAACCCCTTAATCTAAATGATAAGTTGCCTGCTGATGCTAAAATTAAGAAAGGTGTACTGTCTAATGGCATGACCTACTATATTCAAAGCACCGATGTGGTAAAAGATGCAGCCAGTTACTATATCATTCAAAATGCAGGTTCGGTATTGGAAAATGAAGATCAACAAGGGTTGGCTCACTTTCTGGAGCATATGGCGTTTAATGGAACTGAAAATTTTGAAGGCAAAGGCATTTTAAATACCCTTCAAAAGCATGGTGCCGTTTTTGGAAAAGATATTAATGCCTATACCTCTTTCGACGAAACGGTTTATAATATGAACCATATACCAACAACCCCAGAGTTAATCGATACCTGTTTATTGGTGCTTCACGATTGGTCCAATTATCTGTTGCTTACAGATGAGGAAATCGATGCAGAGCGTGGTGTCATTAAAGAAGAATGGCGTACAAGACAGTCTGGCCGCATGAGAATATTTAAGAAGCAGTTGCCGGTTTTGTTTAACAATACCAAATATGCCGAGCGTATGCCCATAGGTTTAATGGATGTAGTCGAAAACTTTGAATATAAGGCCTTACGCGATTTTTATCACGATTGGTACAGAACCGATTTACAGGCTATAGCTATTGTAGGCGATGTAGATGTGAACCTTATTGAACAAAAGATAAAAGATTTGTTTTCAGACATTTCTGCTGTAGAAAACCCGAAGGAGCGCACCATTGTATATATACCAGATAATAACGAGATGCTGTATACTATGGCCATGGATGAGGAAGTGACCACATCTAGCATAGGCTTTAATATTAGACACCCCAAATCCTTGAAAGATCAAACCGTAGCCGACCTAAAAGAATCATTGTTAAATAACATGATAACAAGCATGTTGTCGTCAAGAATAAAAGAGCTTACCCAAAAACCAGACGCGCCATTTTTAGGCGTATGGATTAGTTACCGCAAAAACACAAGGACAGCCAATGCCTTTAGTGTAAACATTTCCCCTAAGCCCAATAAACAACACGAGGCTTTTAAAGTGACTTTAGAAGAAGTAAATCGTGCCGTAAAATTTGGCTTTACTAAAGAAGAGATCGATCGCACCGTTGTGCAGTTTAAGAACTATTATGAGAACCAAATAGCCAAGCAGGACGATCGTAGTCATGGTGCCTTGGTACAGACCATGCAACAAAACTATTTGGATAACGAGGCAATGACAGCTATTGAAGACGAATACAACATCGTTAAATCTTTGTTTGAAACATTAAGCGAAGAAGCATTACATGACAGAATGAAGGCTTTGTATACTTCAAAAAACAGATATGTAAGTGTTGTAGGTGTTGAAGGAAATAATAATCTATCAGAAGAAGACGCTGTTCGTATTATAAAAACGGTGGAAAACGATGCAAGCCTTGAACCTTATACCGATGGTTTCGCAGGAAAAACATTAATTTCAAATATCGATATAACCGCAGGTAGTATAGTTTCCGAAGATAAAAATGAAGCCATAGGCGCTACGACCTATAAATTAAGTAATGGTATAACGGTACACTATAAGTTTGCCGATAAAAATAAAAACGATGTTAAGTTAAGCGCATTGAGTTATGGTGGGCTGTCCTTGGTTAAAGATGAAGATTTGCCATCGGCAGAATATGCCAGTGCTATTGCACAAGAATCTGGACTTGGAGATTATTCTGCTGTCGATTTAAGTAAAGTGTTAGCGGGAAAAACAGCCTCTACTAGTGTGAAAATTTCGGGACTTAGTGAAATCGTTAGTGGGTCATCGGTCACAAAAGATGTGGAAACCATGTTGCAAATGGTTTACTTACGATTTGTAAAACCACGATTCGATGAAGATGCATTTAAGGTGTTTCAAGGGCAGATAGATAGTTATATTATTAGAAAATCAAAAAACATCAATTCAAAAATAGCAGATAGTGTAACCGTAGCGTTATATGGCAAAAACAATCCAAAGCATCGTTTGTTTACTAAAGCATATGCTAGCGAAATTAATTTCGATAAGATTCAAACAATCTATAAACAGCGCTTTAACAATGCGGCCGATTTTGAATTTTTTATTGTAGGTGATGTTACAGAAGCACAGTTAAAGCCTTTATTGGAAAAGTATATTGCCAGTATTCCAACAAATGAAACTACTGAGGAGTGGCTGGATAATTCGGTGAATTGGGTTAAGGATAACATCGATAAAGATGTGTACTTAACCATGGAAGATCCAAAGAGTACAGTAAAAATAGCTTACAAGAATACCATCGAGTATAATTTAAAAAATAAGTTATTGGCCAGAACTTTGGGAGATATCTTAACATTAAGATATACAGAAACCTTAAGGGAAGAAGAAGGCGGTACTTACGGAGCAGGGGCATATGCTCGTATTTCAAAGCGTCCCAAACAAGAAGCCTTTATTAATGTAGGTTTTGATTGTAACCCCGATAAGGTAGAAAAGTTAGCTTCAATCGTTCATAACGAACTGAAAAAAATTGCAGAAGGTGATATTAGTCAGGTAGACCTCGATAAAACGACTACCAATTATTTAAAAGAAAGACAGCAAGAGGTTGGTTTCAATAGTTACGACATGAATTTGTTAACCACCTTTTATCGTGAGGGCTATAATATAGATGCCCCCGAAAACTTTGAAAACATTGTTAATAATATTACGGCAGAACAGCTAAAAGCGTTTACCGCTAAAGTATTGAATGGAGCAAAGACTTATGAAATTATTGTTAAACCAAAAAAATAAAAGCGTACTTCTTACACTAAACTTTTCCTCATAAGCAATATATTTGAATTAGTCACTCAAAATTAAGAGAAGAAGTTTTGGAAGGGTTACACTACCCAAGTAACCCTTCCTTTATAAATATTAAACCAATACATTTGTAGTTTATGAAACGAATACAAATGAATCATAAAAATTTAAACGTGTGAAAAAAATAATTATAATACTGTTTTTAAGTTTAAGCGTTAATGCCATAGCACAAATTCATAACCCCGTTAAGTGGTCTACCGCTGTAGAGAAAATATCGGATACAGAATACGAACTAATAGCCACGGCAACTATTGATGGCCAATGGCATTTATACTCCCAAACCGTGCCAGAAGATGGGCCAATACCAACAACCTTTACTTACGAGAGCAGTAAAAATTATCTAAAAAAAGGAAATACTAAAGAAGGCGAAGGACATACAGTAGATGATAAGGTTTTTGATATGCGAATTAAATATTTTGGTAAAAAAGCCGATTTTAAGCAACGTATCAAGTTAAAGACCAAAGACGCTTTTAAGGTTAAAGGCGTTGTGGAGTATATGGTATGCAACGACACACAGTGTTTACCACCTACCGAAGTAGATTTAGTATTCAATATAAAGTAATGGGTTATTAAATAAGCCAACCAAAACAAAGAATAAAACATTATGAGAAAGTATATCTTACTTTTAATCGCTTTAGTAAGCTTTTCAGGGTTCTCCCAGATGATCCCAGATGTAAAATGGACCACGTCTGTAGAAAAGCTTTCAGATACAGAATATAACCTAGTCTCAAAGGCAACCATTCCATCAGGTTTTCATTTGTATTCCCAAACCGTACCAGAAGGCGGGCCAATACCAACTACTTTTACTTATGACGATGAAGGCGGAACTATTAAATTAATAGGAAATACAAGCGAAGAAGAAGGGCATACTGTCGATGACGCTGTTTTTGAAATGAAAATTAAGTATTTTGAGAATAGTACAGTATTTAAACAAAAAGTTGAAGTTTCAGAAGGTTTAGCCCAAGTGAACGCTTTTGTAGAGTTTATGATCTGTAACGATACACAATGTTCACCTCCAACGGAGGTTGATTTGGTATTTAAGCTTTCGGAAAAAGATAAAGCGAGTACAGCTTCAGTTTCAGCAACAGTAGATAAATCTTCGGGAGCAAAAAAATCCAAAGCATCTAAAAGAGGGTTGTGGGCTATTTTCTTTATAGCTTTCTTTTCTGGATTTGCAGCCTTATTAACACCATGTGTATTCCCTATGATACCCATGACGGTAAGTTTCTTTACCAAGCAAAGTAAAAATAAAGCGGCAGGTATAAGAAATGCTATTATTTATGGTATTTCAATTATTGTTATTTATGTGTTTTTAGGGGTGTTGGTTAGTTTAATGTTTGGTCCAGATGCCTTAAATGCCTTATCAACAAATGTATGGTTTAACATAGCCTTTTTTCTCTTACTGTTAATTTTTGCAGTATCCTTTTTAGGTGCTTTCGAAATTATGTTGCCAAATTCATGGGCCAATAAAGTAGATAGACAGGCCGATAGAGGCGGTTTGATAGGTATATTTTTTATGGCATTGGCCTTAGCTATTGTGTCCTTTTCGTGTACTGGGCCAATAGTAGGAACCTTATTGGTTGAGGCAGCGGCTGGTGGTAGTCAAGTGGGGCCAATTATAGGTATGTTAGGGTTTTCTTTAGCTATTGCTTTGCCTTTTGCGTTTTTTGCCGCGTTCCCAGGCTGGTTAAATTCTTTACCAAAATCTGGAGGCTGGTTAAATACGGTAAAAGTTGTGTTAGGATTTTTGGAATTGGCATTAGCCTTTAAGTTTTTATCCAATGCCGACTTGGTATTACAGGCCCATTTTTTAGAACGCGAAGTATTTATAGCCATTTGGATAGCCATATTTGGAGCTTTGGCATTTTACCTTTTCGGAAAAATACAATTGCCCCACGATTCACCGGTAACCTACATTTCGGTAGGGCGATTAAGCTTGGGGCTTCTCGTATTATCGTTTACCATTTATATGATTCCAGGACTTTGGGGAGCACCCTTAAACTTAATCAGTGCCTTTCCACCACCACAGCATTATAGCGAATCGCCTTATGGTGTTGGTGGAGCAGTAGCGAAAGGGCACGAAGGTGTGCCAGAGGGGGCTCATTTAATGCCGCCACATAATATATTGGCGTTTAACGACTACGATAAAGGCCTTGCATATGCCAAAAAAGTAGGGAAGCCAGTGATGATAGATTTTACGGGGCACGCCTGCGTAAACTGTAGAAAAATGGAAATGAATGTTTGGGTGAAGCCTAAAGTGCTCGATATTTTAAAAAACGACGTGGTACTTATTTCGCTTTATGTTGATGATAAGCGTAAACTAAAAGATGAAGAAGTGGTAGAATCTCAATTGAAACCTGGGAAAAAGTTAAAGTATATTGGTCAAAAATGGAGCGAACTCCAAACCATTAAATATAAAACTAATTCACAGCCATTCTATGTGCTTATGGATCATAATGAAGAAAACTTAATAGATCCAGTAGCCTATACGCCAGATGTAGATGAATATTACGATTGGTTGAAAAAGGGAACTAACAATTTTAAAAAGTAAATTGGATGAAGGGTGCATTTTGTCTGCAGATGCGCCAAGACCTTCAAATGAGAAGTTAATTGACTTGTTTACGAATTAAAAATATAATCGATAATAGTTTTAGTTGATTGTTTTAGATAGAAGAATCGCTTTAATATTTTGATGTTAAGGTGATTCTTTGTTAATTTTCAAATTATGAATGCTATAGCCAATACTCTTAAAAACGTTTTTAGAAAACGTGATCGTTCCAATCTGGAAGATTACTTCAAACCGTTTAGGGATAATATTATAGGGATTGATCAGGAATTCACTTCGCCTTATGGCAAGCAAAAAATAATCTATTCCGATTGGACGGCCAGTGGTAGGCTGTATCAACCCATAGAAGAGAAGCTGCAACAGGAAATAGGGCCTTATGTGGCCAATACACATACCGAAACTTCTATTACGGGCTCGGCCATGACCTTGGCTTATCATGATGCAAGAAACATTATAAAGAAGCACGTTAATGCCTCTAAAGATGATGTGTTGATAACCGTTGGAACGGGTATGACAGGGGCTATTAATAAGTTTCAGCGTATTTTGGGCTTGAAGGTTTCTGAAAACTTGAAGGACCATACTCAAGTGCCAGACACATTGCGTCCTATCGTTTTTATTTCCCATATGGAACACCATTCCAATCAAACCTCATGGTTGGAAACCATAGCCAAAGTAATGGTTATTCCGTGCGATAGTGAAGGACTCATTTGCTTAAAAAGTTTTGAAAAGCTATTGCAAGAACACGAAGAATGCCCCATAAAAATAGCCTCGGTTACAGCCTGTTCTAATGTTACGGGAATTAGAACAGCATACCATAAAGTGGCTGCATTGGTACATAAATACAATGGGCTGTGTTTTGTAGATTTTGCATGTTCGGCACCTTATGTGGCTATAGATATGCATCCAGAAAATGAAGATGAATATTTAGATGCCATTACATTTTCACCCCATAAATTTTTAGGAGGGCCAGGAACTTCGGGAGTGCTTATATTTAACAAGAAGTTATATAAAAATATGGTGCCCGATAATCCCGGAGGAGGGACAGTCTCTTACACTAACCCTTGGGGAGACCATGATTATATAGACGATATTGAAACCCGTGAAGATGGTGGTACACCTGGATTCTTACAGGCCATCCGCGTTGCTTTGGCCATTCGTTTAAAGGAACAGATGGGCGTTAAGCAGATTTTAGATCGCGAGCACGAAATAAACAAACGCGTTTTTAAGGCGCTCTCAAAGATTAAGAATTTACATATTCTAGCAGATAGGCATACCGACCGTTTGGGCGTGTTTTCATTCTTTATAGACGATGCCCATTATAATTTGGTGGTTAAAATATTGAACGACCGTTTTGGTGTGCAAACCAGAGGGGGGTGCTCGTGCGCAGGGACCTATGGTCATTTTTTGCTTAATGTTGATCAACCACAATCAAAAGCCATTGAACAAAAAATATTGGAAGGCTGTCTTATAGAAAGACCGGGATGGATACGTATGTCCATTCACCCAACCATGACCAACGATGAAATCAATTTTATATGCGATGCCATTAAACAAGTGGCCCAAAACATTAAAGTTTGGGGAGAAGATTACGAGTATAATGCAGCCAAAAATGAATTTATCCATAAAGGGAACTTAGCGGTAGAGCAAGATATTACCAAAGCTTGGTTCGACTTGTAGAACCAGGCCTACTAAGAGATTGTGGCTTTTATAGTTGAATGTAAGAAATTAAAAACCAGATGTTTGTAAGAATATATTGGTTTTTTTTGTAAATTGGTAACTTAACTCTAAAACCATTAACTATGAAAACAGTTTGCTCTATTTTTTGTATTGCATTACTATTTGTATCCTGTCAACCAAAGGTTGATAACACAGCTCAACTTAAATTTGAGGAAAATTCTAAAACAGTCAAAGCCTTGATGGATAGCTGGCAAAGTGAAAATGTAGATTATTCGCTTTATGCCGATGATGTTGTAATTAAGGAAACGGCCTTTGGGGCTAAAAAAGACTCGACAACCCTTGCAGAGATGAAAGAACATGACAAAAAATCTTTTGCTGCTTTTGATTTTAAATTTTTAGGAGACCCTGTTTTTTTGCCAGGAGTCAACTCAGAAACTAAAATGGCAGATGGTTCCGTTAGATACTATGGCGACTGGGAAGTAATACGTTCAGCGACCGATTCTACTGAAGCTAAGTCTGGAACTCTATCGGTCTATCATTCTTTTGATTTTAATGATGAAGGCAAAATTGTTTATGAGCAAATGTATGGCGATTTTGGAGGTTTGTGGAAACATTTATTTGAACCCGAAATGGATATGAATAACAACGATGAAGATGCGACCGAAGAATAAAAAACAAGTTTAATATATAATAAACCCCCTTAAGTTAATATGACTTAAGGGGGTTTTTATTGTGGAGCCGGAGAGAATCGAACTCTCGTCCAAACAAGTAACCAAAAGGCTTTCTACACGTTTAGTTTTTATTTGATTTTCGACTAAAAGCCGACTAAAAACCATCTACTTTTAGCTTATCATCTTAAATTTCGAAGTATTATCGATGCGCTAATACCTCTAGGTTTACTTTTACGATGCCCCTAATTAGAACGCCATAAACCAAGGCTTTCAAGGGACATTTAGCTTTCCGACCTTGTCGGACAAAGGCTTGAACCTACTATAATTCGGTTATTAAGCAGCTAAAGCGTAGTTATTCTCGCCGTTTAAAATTTGGTCTAGCCTTTAACGTGTTTCAAAACCATTACACGACGTGCTTACCATTCAATTAATCTCGCTGTCAAAACCAGTCGACCCCATATTGAGATAGTAAATCTTTAATTTGCGTAATCGAATTATGCCTTGAGCACCCGCCTGCCGGACGGGCAGGTAGTCGAAGGGGCGTTCTTTAGCAATCTCTTTATTACTGGAGATTACTTCGTCGTTCCTCATTTCGACAAGTTCAATGAACGCCTCGTAATGACGGCTTCTTATTTAAAAAAGGATGCCGCCTCAATCCTTAACGCAGGGAGCAAAGTTATCAAAAACTTTGTAATTCAATATAAATCCAAGTACTTTAGTGCAAAAATTATTCCAAGTCCAATATATGAAGTTTGCCATTATTAAAGAGCGTAAGAACCCGCCAGATCGTCGTGTGGTTTTTTCACCATCTAAACTTGTTGAAGCCAAACAACAATTTCCACAAGCTACCTTTAAAGTTGAGTCATCAAGCATTCGTGTATTTCCAGACTCGACTTATCAGGACGTGGGGCTTGAGGTGGTTAATGATATATCGGACTGCGATGTTATGATTGGTGTAAAAGAGGTGCCCATAGAGGCGCTAATACCAAACAAAAAGTACTTTTTCTTTTCGCATACCATAAAAAAGCAATCTTATAATAGAAAGTTGTTACAAGCTATTTTAGATAAGGGCATTGAACTTTACGATCATGAAACCATAGTGAATAGTGAAGGATTCCGATTAATAGGTTTTGGTCGTTACGCAGGTATTGTTGGAACCTATAACGGATTTCGGGCATGGGGATTAAAATATGGCTCCTGGCATTTGCCAAAGGCAGAAACCTTAGCAGATCAAATAGCTTTAATTTCAGAATTAAAAAACATAGCGCTACCTAATATTAAAATACTGCTTACAGGAAGCGGAAAGGTATCTAACGGCGCACAGGAAATGTTAGATGCTATGGGAGTTAAGCAAGTGTCTGTGGTAGATTATTTGAACGGTACCTTTAAGGAGTCCGTATATTGCAAAATAGATGTGTTGGACTATAATAAACGTAAAGATGGGCAAACGCTGGATAATTTTGATTTTTTCAAAAACCCACAAGATTACGAATCTAATTTTATGCGTTTTGCCAAGATAACCGATTTTTATATTGCGGGACATTTTTATGGCGATGGGGCACCGTATTTGTATACCAGAAACGATGTAAAGTCTCCAGAATTTAATATTAAGGTGGTGGCCGATATAAGTTGTGATGTCGATGGTCCTGTGGCGACGACTCTTAGGGCTTCAACTATAGAAGCGCCTATTTATGGGTATGAGCCCCAAACCGAAACCGAAATCGATTTTAGGGATGAACGGGCCATTACCGTTATGGCGGTAGACAATTTACCGTGTGAATTGCCTAAAGATGCCAGTGAAGGCTTTGGTGACATGTTCTTAAAGCACGTTATACCTGCTTTTTTTAATGGCGATAAAGATGGGGTCTTACAACGTGCTAAGATTACCGAAAACGGAAAACTAACCGAACGTTTTACCTATTTACAGGATTATGTGGATGGAAAAGAATAGACAGATTTCATCTTTCTAATTTATTTTTATGACTAAAACCGCACTAATAACTGGAGCAGCTTCAGGATTGGGTTATGAATTATCATTGTTGTTGGCCAATGATGCCTATAATCTAATTTTAATAGATGTTGATACAGAAAAACTAAATGAAGTAAAGGCAGAGATTACAAAATCTTATGGCTGTAACGTTGATGTTATGGTCAAGGATTTGAGTAAACCCAATGTCGCCAATGAAATTGTGGAAGCTATAGATGTTGTTGTTGATGTTCTGGTTAATAACGCTGGCTTTGGATTATTCGGCACCTTTACCAATACAGAATGGCAACGAGAATTGGACATGCTGTATGTACATGTTATTACGAGTACCCATTTAACAAAATTAGTATTGGATGGGATGGTAAAACGAGGGTCTGGTAAAATTCTAAATATATCGTCTCTTGCCGCTTTTCAACCAGGGCCGCTCATGTCTATTTATTATGCAACAAAATCGTATTTATTATCATTTTCTGAAGCTATAGCCAATGAACTTAAAGG
The DNA here is from genome assembly GCF_022662195.1 of Aestuariivivens insulae. Lineage (GTDB taxonomy): Bacteria > Bacteroidota > Bacteroidia > Flavobacteriales > Flavobacteriaceae > Aestuariivivens > Aestuariivivens insulae. The sequence goes on from NZ_JAKMCS010000001.1 coordinate 497,502, forward strand.
GACAGGGGTTACGGTAACCGTATTGTGTCCTGGACCTACCAAAACGGCCTTTCAGGGTGTGGTTTCAGAAAACACTACGGAAAATAAGATTAGTTTTAATATGGCAAGTCCATCCGATGTTGCCCAATATGGCTATAAAGCCATGCAAAAAGGAAAAACAGTGGCCATTCCCGGACTAATCAATAAATTTCTTGCAACCATCCACCGCTTTGTTTCAAGAAGCATGGCAACAAAAATTGTAAGGAACCTTCAGGAAAAAAACAGGAAAGAATAAGCGTTCCTAAAAGATTAGATTGGAATAGGTGTTCTCTGAATTAATTTGATGAATATCCTTTTATAGTTGATGAAAAAGCGTTATCTTATAAGGTAATTATTTGAGTATTAACTAAAAAGAATGGTGTCATGAATCCTCCTTTAATGTTTACGGTTTTTCTTGTTGTATTTCTGTTATCAGGTATACGCATTATTTTTGAATACAAGCGCGCTTTAAAATTTAGGTTTGGTAAATACATTAAGACTTTACAGCCTGGGTTTAGATGGGTTATTCCCATAGTTGAGACGATACAAATAGTAGACATTAGGGTGATTACTATAAATGTGGTTTCCCAAGAAGTTATGACGGAAGATAACGTGCCGTGTAGTATTGATGGCGTGGTATTTTTTAAGATTATTGATCCAGAAATGGCGGTCTTGGAAGTTGAAGAATACAAATTCGCCATTACGCAATTGTCCCAAGCAGCTTTACGTGATGTATGCGGTAAGGTAGAATTGGATACCATACTGTCCAAACGGGAAGAAATGGGTAAAAACATTAAAAATATTGTAGAAGTTGAAACCAAAGAGTGGGGTATCGATATTATTGATGTTAAGATAAAAGACATACAATTGCCAGAAAACATGAAACGTATGATGGCCAATCAGGCAGAAGCTGAACGCTCTAGGCGGGCACGTATAATTTTGGCCCTGGCAGAAGAGCAAGCCGCAGGTAAGCTATTGGAAGCGGGTAAATTGATAGATCAGTCTCCCTCTGCAATTAAATTAAGGCTATATCAAACCTTATCTAATATTGCAGCAGAGAAAAATTCAACCATACTATTTCCGTTCCCAGAAGAAGTATTGCCTAGACCAACAAAAAAAGAAATTGATTAATGGTTGATTGAAAAGGTTTAGCAAATTAAAATAAACAGACACATGTCGTGTAGTAGAAGCAAGCCCAGATTTTATGGCTTGCTTCTCGACGTTTACAAGGTTTTGGAATATAGCTATAAGCTTTTTTCCAAGTCGTAGTGATGTGATAAAATGACACCTATACTTTTTTGGTCGATACGTTGGCAATGTTGAATGGCAGAGTCAAGGCCAATTAATATTCTGTTAAAACCGCCATTTTCAAAAATTTGCCCTGTTTCTCGCTTAAATTCCCCACCCTCTACAATGGCTTCTTTAAGTTCTTGTACGGTATCGAGATTTGGGAGCGCAACAAAGTTGGATGCTTCAATCTTCTCTATGTCTTGGTTTAGGCTTATAACATAATCGTTAACCTTGTGGCCAAAAGAGTTTACTTGACGCTGTGTAACTTCTTGGGACTGTAAGTGGTTCAATTCAGATATGATTTTACTCTTAACGGCAACAATAGATCTATAGATGTTCGATAAGTCTTTATGTTGCGTATATAGTTTCTTTAAATTAGAGTGTTTGTTTTCTTTTTTGGCTAGAGCGTAATAGAAACTGCAAAAAGAAGTGTCCCAAGCTTTAAAGTTTTCATTGAATAATGTTTCCCGTTCATTAAAAAGTAATGAATACCCTTCTTGTAAATTCTTCTTTTTATACGTTTGACCCTTAAATGAAAACGAGTTTTCTTTTGTGGTGCCTTCTGATATTTGACTTGCCTTCAACATCAAATCTTCAATAGCTTTAATGGGTTCCATTAAGGCTTTTAATTCAACTTTAATATTATCTAGTGTTGCTTTGTTTAAATTAACAGATTTTGAATTTTTTTCTAGGATATCATCATCAGGAATGTTAAGATATCTGTTTTCAAAAGTGTTGTCATATGCTTTGAGTAGTTCAGCGCCTTGGTTTTCGGAAATGATGAAGCTTTCAAAGTCATTTTCAGAAATAAAACTTTCAGGATGTTTTGTTAAGTATTGCTCGTAAACCAAAAGCGTCATTTCTTGTTGTAGGGTTTCTTTGTTAGGGAATAACAGCCATGGTGAACGCTCATCGATTTCACAACTTACGTATGGTACTTTCGCGTTGTTCTGTCTTTTGTCGTTTGGTGGATGGCTTGCATACATGCCAACTTTAGAATGTTCTGAGCTAGAGAAGTAGGTTTTGCCCCCTCTACTATCCTCCGGTAGATTATTTAATAAGTTGGTAAGTACTTTATTTTCTCTATCTAAGGACAAAGTGTTGTGTCTATATAAATTTTTTACAAATTGCTTTTTTTGTGATGCCATATAGGCATGATTAATGGTGGCGTTCCAACTGTTAAATCCTGGGTCTAATTTCCACAAACCAGAGATTATGGCGTCACTTCCAGAAGTGCTAATAGCTACTTTGTCTGCGTTAAATTCCATTTCCCTTGATAAGGATGAATACATAATATTTAAAAACTGATAAAAAAGATTTAACACTTGCCTTATCATCCAAATAATAGGAGTAATTACCCAGGCAGCAGCAGAAAGTCTAATGTCTGAAGATCGCCATTGATCTAATAAGTTGTCCCATTTATCTCTAGAAAATATCATGTCATGTATTATCGTGTTAGCAGAAATGATATAGCTGCCAATCTTCATGCTCCTTTGGGCAAAATGACCAAATTCATGACTAATAACAGCTTTAAACTCAGATAAATTAAGACAACTTACTAGTCCTAAGCCAATGGTTAATTCTTTTTTAACTGGCAAAAATAAACTTAACCACATGTTTGTATATGAAACATATGCATTTACGTCTGGATCGGCAAAAATAGATTTTGGTTTTGGAGCCCCGGTTTCTTGGCAAACTTTGTATACAAAATCCCAGATTTCTGGATAATCACCTTTAGTGAGTTTAATTCTGTTTTTAGGCTTATGGTTTTTTAATTTAAAAATGAATTTTAAAGTAAAGACAAATAACATGACTGATCCTGCAATGGCTCCAATCTTCATTAAGATGGTTATCTTATTGATATGTCCTATCTCATATATAAATGCATAATAAACTAAATAAGCAAGACCTACAACAAGACTTGTATAGAGCAGAAAAAACAATATTATTGCTAGAATAGCTAAAAAAGCCTTGGTTTGGTACGAAGATGGTAATTTGGTTAGGTTTTTTGGAAGTGAAATAGGGCTGGCGGGATATAAATTATCTGTCATAGTAAGTTGATTAGTATGTCGAAATATATAAAATTTTAATCAAAATATGGCAAAGCCTAAAAAGAGGGTATCATCTTTTTGAATGATTTGAAAAAATGGGGGAGAATAGATGTTTAAAAATTTTGGACCCAACAATTAACAAAAGGCCAAACAGTAAGGTAAACAGCCAAGCCCACCTATTGGATAATGGGTTTAGGAAGATATCTAAAATGTCCATCAATAAATATTTTGGATTGCTTAACAGTTCCCAGGAGTTATAGCGTAAAAAGCGTCCCAAATAAATGCCAAAACTCGATAAAAAGAATATCGCGGTAGGAAAATATTTGAACACGGATATACTTATATATGGTGTTAGTAAGCTTTTCATATCTAAAACAGAAAGGTAATACAGCAATAGTCCGTTAAAGGCAAAAGCGTTAATTACTATAATGTCTAACCATAACATATGGCCTTCGCTTAACCTTAGATGAATTAAATCGGTTACCATATATGGGGCATTGGGCAAAAAGAGTAACCATATACCGAACCAAATAATTAACTGTTTTTTTGAGGGTTTAGGTAAACATATTAGATAGGTGGTAATAGCAAATGGAATGGTGGCTAAAAATAAATTCCACACCAAGAACAATAAGAACAAGGAATGGGTTAATTTCAGCCGTACCATAAGCAAGATGGTGCTTAAAAAGATGGATGAGGTAATTAAGGCGAAGGTCTTAAACCTATTAAAGAGCAGTTGTTTTATGTGTTCCATGATTTGTATATGTTGAGTTCAATAGATAATATGCTAGCTACTCCTAGAGTGTAAGCTATTAAATCTGTAATCTGAAAAGTACTTCCCAATAGCAATTTCAAGAAACTTTTTTTGTGTAAATTGAACAAGGCCAGTATGTTGACTAACTGTAAAAACTCTATAAGGAAAGCAAAAGCCAATACTGCTATGCCCAGTTTTAAAGGTGTGATTTTAAAAAAGCTTTTCACAAAACAGTAAATTAGAATCACTACCAGAAAATCCCCAATGGTATGGCGTATAAAACCGGTTTTTAGGAAAATGGCGATTAGGGCTTCGATACAGAGCAGAAGTATAAAGAAACTGAAGTATGTTAGGTTAAAATAGAGTTTCATAAATTTAAATTAAAATGAGAATGACGTATAAATAAAGCATTGAAATGGGAATATTTGACAAAACAATTAAGCAAGTTAATATCAATTTTTTCCACGCCCTTGGAAAATTTAACAATAAGTAAACTAAATAATGCATCACTATACTATTAATTATAATAGCACCTAGAACATAAGCAAAACCTAAGTAGATCAGTTTTAAGGATTGTGTAATGAAAACAAATAGAAGGAATAAAAATGTTCCTATTGCAAAGCTTATGAAAGCTGTCTTTTTTGCTGTTAAAATAGAATCGTCAACCATAACTAAAAATTTTTAATCAAAAAGAATTCCTTTAGGATCTGCCTAGGGGCGTTGAACCGGCCTACCTCGCAGTTAGGCTGTCAGGATTGTTATTCGCGAGAAATCAAATATTCATGAGTACAAAGGTTTGAAATAGGAGTACAGTAATAAAGCATGGATCTAAATATCAGAATTTCAATTAAACTCCACTCGCCCGGTTTTGGAGAGTGGAGCTAATCACTAACTAATAAAATCAATCGTTGTTCCAATCAATTTTTCTGGATACATACATTACTGTAGCAAGTATTAAGAATAGACCAATGCTTCCTGTTAACAATGCATAGTTTTCTAATTGTATAATGACATAAATAAAAGTGTAGAGCGCAGATAAGGAAATACCAATAAATAAGGGAAACTTTATATTTTTCAATATGGATTTTGAATACAAACTAATAAGTAATACCACTGATATTCCTGCTATTAAATAAGCTTTAAAAAAATTGCTGTGTTCCGAAATGGAAACCAATAAGGTGTAGAACATGGTTAACGCCAGCCCAATCATTAAATATTGAAAAGGATGGATGCTAATTTTGCTTAAGGTTTGAATTAAAAAGAAAATTAAAAAGGTTAGACCAATAACCAAGAATCCATATTTTGCCGAGCGTTCACTTTTTTGGTATTCATCAACAGGAATCATAAAATTAACACCGGAGGCAAATTCGGTCAAATCAGGTATGTTATTTTTGTATTCTTGGGAAAAGGGTCTGTTGAGTTCCAATATCTTCCATTTAGCATCGAAACCGTTTTCTGTAATTTTATCGTTGTTATATGGTAAGAACTCACCAAAGAAATTGGCTGTTTTCCAGTTTGATGTAATTCTTGCTTCAGTTGTTTTTCCAACGGGAATAAAGCGTATTTGCTCACTACCCTTGATATTAAACTCAATATTGAAAGGTATTTGGTTTGTTGCAATAAAATCTAACTTTTCAAGATATTTGGTTTCTAAAGTGTGCAAAGTAAGCGTGTAGGGAGATCGATTACTTTTATTATTGTACTTTGAAGTTATTGGATAGTTTTTATTAGCCAATGTTATATCTGCGCCATAAACGCCCTTAACGTTTGAGGATTGAATAATTAGTTTGACCTTGTCCCAAATAATATCCTTGCCATCAATTTCTAAGGATTTAAAATCAGGATTGCCAAATGTTCCATTTATTTTAATATTGCTGTTATAAACCGCAGTACTATAAATGCCACGTTTCTTTTCTTCGGGGTCAATATTGGAGTTTATTTGTAAATTTTCGGGTAAGAAATAGGCATGTTCAATATTTTCAATGGTTTCGGTATACGTTTTTTTGGTGTCTTTATCGGTAACCGTTTTTTCAGTATAAGTTTTATATGGGATTTCCAATATGGGGCCATAAATGAGTACTTCGTTTCCCCATTGCTGGTTTATTTCGTTTACTGCTTGTTCTTTTCTGATAGAGCGTTCCGTAATTAATCCTTCTATGTAGAATAATGGGATTAACAATACTAAAGTTAAAAAACCAACCATGAGCATTCTAGCTGTAATAGAGGTCTTTAGCCAGTGACCGAATTTGTTTTTGTTTTGTTGTTGTGTTTCCATAAAGTTTAATTTAAAGTACTTTGTATTTCAAAGTAAAGAATTAAAAAAATAGACCTGCACCATGCATAGTCGAAATGTTATTGTTTATTAATTAATTTTTCAAGGGCCTCCACATGTTTTTTAAAGGCTTCCCTACCTAATATGGTCACGGCATACCGTGTGTTGGGTTTACGTCCTATAAATTGCTTTTCTACTTTAATATATTCTACATTTTCCAATGCTTTTGCATGGCTGGCTAAATTGCCGTCGGTTACATTCAATAGTTCTTTTAGGGTATTGAAATCGGCATATTCATTAACCATCAATACCGACATAATCCCCAAACGGACACGGTGATCAAAAACTTTATTTATGTTGTCTATAATGCTCAAATCCAGCTATCTGTCATATTTAAAATGCATGACTGTACCATATACAATATGCATTACCCCAAATCCCAATACCCAAAGCCAAAATCCGTAGCCAGGAAACAGGGCACATATTAACCCCAAAAGTATTTCAATAACTCCTAAATACCTAATATCGCCAATGCTGTATTTTGAAGCATTTATCAACGCCAGTCCATAAAAGATAAGCATAAGCGCTGCCGTTTGTCCATATTTTTGTTGGCCTAAGATTATTAAGAGGTACAGGCCACCAGCAACCAATGGGATTAAAAAATTAATGACCAACCTACGCGAGGTACTGTCCCAAATTTTTGCACCGTGTTTTTTAGCCTTTTTGGTGGTTAGTGCAATACCTGTAATAATACTAAGTAGGGCTACCATAAAGAGTATAAAAACACATATTTTAAAAATAGTGCCATCCAAAATTAAATAGCCCCTTACCGAATTATCGACAATGTAATAGGCTATGGCCGCCCCAATAATCGCATAGATACCAGCAAGGATACCCGATAAACCACTTAATGAAATAAAGCGGGACGATTTATTCATTAAATCCTTAATCTCGCTAATGTCTTTTAAATAATCTTTTGGCTCCATATTAAAGTACTTTGAATTACAAAGTAAATAAATATTCTTTAATTTTCCATCATAAATTTTTGTTAAGTTTGAAGAATCAAGAAGGCTTGTTTTAATGAAACCCGTGGACAACTATTTTTTCAATCAAAAAGAACCGTACCAATCCATAATGCTATATGTGCGTAGTGTTATTTTAAATACCTTGCCAGATGTGGTAGAGCGTTATAGCTATAAAATTCCGTTTTATAATATAGGCAAAAAGCCCATGTTGTATTTAAATATTTTAAAGGGACGGGATTATGTAGATGTGGCTTTTGTACAAGGCATTTTATTGGAAAAGGACTTTCCTATATTGAAGGATGATAACAAGCGTAAGCAAGTGCGCTCCATTCAATTAAGGTCCATAGAGGATTTGGACCATGAACTTTTTCAGGAACTTTTAATCGCCGCAACAGAACGAATACGAAACAGTAAGAAGGCTTGGTTTATTTAGAACTCTTTTTTAGCCTTAAAAAGATCCATAACGTTATAAAAGATAGTATAAGCCAAAACGTGTCAATAAACCATATTTGATATTGTTGATTGGCAAATGAGCTCCAAATCCAATTTTTGGTCGTTAAGCCATTTGCGACAGGAACCATAAGGCCAAGAACACTTCCAGATAGTAGGGTGTATTTATTTATAAAAGCGATGTCTTTTTTTCTTATAAAATATATAACCAACATTAACCAACCAATAAAGTAAAAATTATAAATGAAAGATGGGGTTTGCGGTTGAAACACCTTAACCATTATAAATGAAGCCGCTGTAATGGGGTACATGCTTAAACATACGGCTAAATATACCCTAACGACCCTAAGGTTAAATAGTCTTTTTTTTAAGGAGACGTTATTTTTATTACGGGCTACAAACCAAATCATGACTCCCGAAATGATGACGAAACAAGAAATGATCCCTAAAATAAAGCTAAGGATCTTAAGTGCATAGCTACCATAGTCGGCGAAGTGAATTCTATACAGGATGTTTTTAACACTATCTACATATGAAGTTTTTAAAGTGGGGTCTTTTTTAAAAACCAGATCGTTGTTGTTTACCTTATAAATGGCTTCGCCTAGACCATTAAACTTCGAGCCATAATCTAAATGGCCACTTATTGACACATGCATGTTGGTGTCGTTATAATTGGAAATATGAATTTCGGAAGTATTAAACCCACTCCACATTTGTTTTGTTCTTTCTACATAGGCGTTTAAGTTGAAGTTACCACCCAATGTTTCTCCATTTAGCTCAAAATGGGGGTGAGAATATCCCAGGTCTTCATAAAATTTGGCTTGGTCGCCATCGTACAGGACCATAACATTTGGTGCTATCAATAATAATTTTATCATGAAGAAAGCACCAGTAACGGCATATACAAACTGAAAAGGTAACCCTATGGTGCCCAAAGCTGTATGGGCATCGGTCCAGAGTGTTTTTAATTTTTTAAATGGACGAAATAAGAAAAAATTAGATACTATTTTTTTCCAGTGAATTATTAAGCCCGTAAGGATGGCAAACAAAAAAAAGAAAGCCACAAACCCAGATAAGTAATATCCAAATGGGTAAGGTATTTGTGCCAGGAAATGCAAGCGGTAAAGAAACTCACCTAAAGTATATGAGTTTTGGTAAGTGTTTTGGGTATATGCTTTAGTGTCTAAATAAAAAAAATCCGTTCTTTTTGCTTCTTCTGAAGCCAATGAATCTTTTGAAGCAGATATAGAGACCCCAACACGTTGCTCTATATAATACTTTTTAAATTCAATATCGCGCCCGTTTAAATTATAACGCCCATTTAAAGTATCTAATGCAGTATTAAGATCCAGTTGAATATCATCGGTAATGGTAACAGATTGGTTGCGTTCCCAATTAACGATTTCATCCCTAAAAAAAGAAAAGGAACCTGCAAAGAAGATAATGTATAGTACAACACTTATAACAATACCGCTTATGGTATGGGTATGGAAAAGGATGTTGTAAGTTCTGTTTTTCATATTTTTAGGATGTAATGGGGTTATATGTTTTGCTCAAGTAAATAACTATTGAAAAAAGAAGACTAAGCAAAAGGTAAATGCCCCAAATTTTCCAACCGTTTCTTGCCAAAAAAGCTATAATCATTAATACGGCCCAAAGTATAAAAGCAGAAAATGTAGCAGTAATGATTAGGGTTACATGGTTTATCCAAAAGGACATAGCCAGATGAAGGGTTATGGTTACTAAATAACCACCTAAAAAGCCAGCCGAAAATTTGGCAAATCGTTGCCAGTTTGATGATAAGTATTTGGGGTTTGCAGGCATTTTACGAATTCAAAATGAAACATTCAAGATAAAGTGATAAGGTGTATAAAACCATAATAGGTTTTGGTGTTAAAAAATTTATTGGGTTAAGTAAAACTATTAGGCTACCAAAGGTCATCAAAGCAATAAAGGAGTATATAATGCCAGAACCCATACCAAATAAAAAACAGTTTAAGGTAAAGGACAGTAAAAGTGTCATTAAACCAACAGAAGTCCCTTTTATGGGGTGTTTGTTAACCCAGTTTTCAAATCCGAAATGTGTTTTTAACAGTACTTTTTTGGAGGTGTTATAGATCATGTAAAACCCCATGAAAAGTGTTAATAGTGTTGTAGAAACCATTGTGTTTATAAAATGGAATAGGTTGCACAATGCCAAATGAATTCATAATCTACTCCTTTGTAAGTTCCAGGAACCTCCTCTTTGGTTGTAGTTTCAATTATATATTTAGTTTTCCAAGGCAGTTTAAAAGTGACATGCCCATGTTCATCTGTTTTTAATGTTTTGGACCATAAGTCGGCAACAAAAATTTTTAATTCATTATTTGTAAGTGGTTTATTTTTAAATAGGACCTGTAGTTTTACTTCATCCTTGTTTTTAGAAACATCTTTTATGGTTATCCCATTTTTGTTAAAGTCCGTGGTTTCATTAGGATGTTCACCAACCTGAATTTTAGCTACTGAATGATAGTGGGTTTTGAAAATTCCGAAATCATACTGGGTATAATCTATCACATTAATATTATCGTTATTTAGTGCAATCGTGTATGTGCCATTTGTAGTAGGCGTAAATTTTGCCAAATAATAGTCGTTATAGGCTGTTGTTTGTAATTTTAAAGTGTTTCCTTGGGCGTCTATGACCCAAAGTGTAAAGTCCTTTACGTTTGGAAAAGTTTCGCCGTTTACTTTTTCAGTAATGCCATAGGTGTATTCGCCAAAGAATACTTTTATGTCTTGTTCCTGGCCAACTGTTCCGTGAGGGTTGGTTTCGATCCACAAATAATGGGCAAAAGATTTTGTAATGGTTAAGGTAATGATCGCAAGAGTTAATAATGTTTTTTTCATGATATGATTTTTTTTTTTAAAGCTGAAAGCAGTTCCCAATATGCTTTGGGAACTGCAAAATCAAACAAATTAAACTTAAATGGAATAGTACTTGATTTTTAAAAGTTATAGGTAAGGGTCAACCGTCCATTAATACCTGGTTCAGATTGCCAGTATAGGTAATTGCTATAATTAGACCCAGAGTATAGGTACGCGTCCAAAATGTTATTAACATTAAGACGTACACTTATTTTGTCATTTTTCCAAGACAGTCCACCGTCTAACCTAAAATAGTTAGGTAATAAGCTTTCACTATCGGCTCCCCATGCCCATGTAGAACGGTCTACTTGATATTGGTACCCCAATGATGCTCCAAAGCCTTTAAACATAGAGGTGTTGTGGAAGTTATAGTTTAACCATCCGTTAGTAATGTGTTTAGCGTGTCCGGCAATACGCTGTCCAATATTATCTGGATTGGTGTCTTTTGTTATCTCAACGTTGGTATTGGCATAATTGAGAACGATGTTTAACTCTGGAGTAATGTTACCCTGCATATCGAACTCAATACCTTTGGATTGAATTTCGCCTAGCTGAATGGAGAAATTTATATTTTCGGGGTCTGTTACCAATATATTTTCTTTTGTAATCTGGTACATTCCCAAAGAAGCTCTTAATTTATTGTTGAAGAATGATTTTTTTATCCCACCTTCAATGTCTTTGGCCTCAACAGGATCGAAATAATCACCAGATTGGCTTACACCTGTTTGGCCCAAAAACGATTGGTCGTAAAGCGCATATACTGTCAACGAAGGCAAGATATCTGCACTTAGACCAAACCTAGGCGTGAATTTTTTATCACTTTCGGTCTTGCCAAGGGTAACAAGTTCGGTGTGTCTGGCAGCCAATGTCAATCTTATTTTGTTATCCAAAAAGCCTATTTCATCTTGTGCATAAAAAGCCCTTACCGTGAACCCTGTATTATAAACATTGGCTCTGTGCAGTAGGTTTAGCGATCGGTTAAACACAGGTGTTTCGGTATTGCCATAGGCTGGATTGTAAATATTAAAAGGTTGGTCTGTATCGATAACAAATGTTTGGCTCCAATCTGCCCAATATGCTTTTTCGCTAAAATCGAAACCAGCCAAAATAGAGTGCTTTAAACCAACCGTTTCAAAGTTTCCGTTAAGGTAGGTCTGAACATATTTTCCAATAGAAAGGGCATCCCAAATACTTGCATAACGTGTAGCGTCCCCATTGTTACCAAAACTCCAAAGCCATGTAGAATTCCCTTCTTGATCGTATCTTAAATAGGCTAACTGGGACTCTAAACTCCAATTCTTATTAAACCTATGGTTTATATTGGCAAATAAGGTTATTTCTTGAATATCTGTCACAGGGTAATTATCGTCCGTAAATTTAAAGTCTCTATCCAGACTTCCATAGCCATCGTTAACAGGAGCAAAAACATAGGCTGAACCTATAAAGCTTTCGGCTTGTTGTAAATTCAACTCGGTAGTTATTGAGGTTTTATCGGATATGTTATAGGTGAGGGCTGGGGCAAATCCAAAACGTTCCGTATCTTCATTACCTCTATGGGTGTCTGCGGTTTGATACATGCCATTTAAGCGGTAAAGTAACTTCCCGTCTTTAGCTAATTTTCCACCAAGGTCAATAGTAGCCCTGTAGAAGTCAAAACTTCCACCCGTTAATGATATCTGGGCTATAGCTTCATCTGTTGGTTTTTTGGTGACTACATTATAAAAACCTCCGGGTTCACCAGCAGACATCATAAAACCAGCTGGGCCCTTAACAAATTCAATGCGTTCTACGGTATTCATATCTTCAGATAGTGGTCCCCAGCTGTCTTGAACGTTAACGCCATTTCTAAATGCAGGTAACCTAAACCCCCTCATGTTTACACGGGCAAAGTGCCCCCAATGTTCTAGCATTGAAACCCCGCTTACATTTTTTATAAGACCATCCATAATACTCGTTACCTGTTGATCAATGAGTAAGTCTTTATTAATAACCTGAATGTTTTGGGGGAGTTTAACGATTTCTCCTTTAAGACGAAGAGAAGGTGAGGTTTGGCGTTCTACATTTTTATTAGCGTGCCCGTTAACTAAAACTTCGGTTAATTGTTCTTCATCATCAATTAAAACAATAGTAGGTAGGCTTGTTGTTTCATTGTTTTTTACGGTAAGTATTATTTTTTGGGGTTTGTAACCCACATACGATACATTAAGTTGGTATTCACCAGCTATTATATCGTTTAATATAAAATTTCCATGACTGTTTGTGAATGTTCCATACTGCGTATTTAATAAAGATACATTTACATATTCTAGGGCCTTTTGTTGGTTTGAAACAACCTTACCTTTTAGACTTCCATACTGCCCGTAAGTAATCAATGCTGAAAAAAGAAAAGATGTTAGTAGGATTAATTTTTTTATCATAAGTTTGCTATTTATAATTAGTCTAAATAAATATAAAGCGCAAAAATATGATGGTTTTCCAATTAATAAATGACGCGATTTGAAGAAAAAAAGACGTGAAAAGCACAATTTTAAGGCGATAGATTTAACAGGACAGCATTTAAGGTTAAAAGATCATTTATGTAGGGAAGTTAGTCGCAATGAGCGTTGCGGACTGTTACAAGTAGCATATTCGGTTTTACCTGAATATGGAAAAGGGCATGTTGTCGAACTGCATTTTGAAGGTGTTACCATTTCTATAAGTAATTTAGTTCTTCATGACAACTTTGTTTTTTTTAATGAAATTGATGTTAATGCATTGTATTTGTCGTTTTTAATTAAAGGGGAAATGTTGCTTAAAATAGGAGATGTGGCAGAAGAAAGGCCTTATGTAGAAAATGAATCGTTTATGGCTTATATAGAACGGTTTAGGGGTGGGTTAAAAATGTATAACAATAAAGCTTATAAAGTAGTAAAAATAATTGTCCCTCAATTCTTTTTGAAAAAGTATGGTTTTATGGAGAAATCAGAATTTAAAAGCATTACGGACAAAAAGCTTATGCTGCCCACCACGCCAAGTCTCTATGCTGCTTTGGAAATATTGGAAAGTGAGCATGGTGATGGCTTAGTAAAAAGATTATTCTTAGAAGCAAAGGTGTTAGAGGTCATTGCATTACAAATGGGCAATTATAAGCTAATGCATAAGGTTAACAATAAGGATAAAAAGCTTATGAATAAAATGTTTTTGTTAAAACAGTACTTAAAGGATAATTTAAGTGAAAACTATTCAATAAGGGAATTGTCTGAAGAAGTAGGAGTAAGTGAAAATATTTTGAAACTGGAATTCAAACGGGTTTTCAACTGTACAATCAATCAATACTTTTTAAACCAAAAAATGAAAAAGGCCAAGACCTTATTAAAAAATACTGAGATCCCTATTTACGAAATAGCCGAAGCGGTTGGCTATAAAAATGCCACTCATTTTAGTGCTGCCTTTAAACGTGTTTTTAATGAAACACCTAAAGCCTATAGGTCAAAACTATAATGTAATAATAGATTAAAGCGAGTTTATCGTTTTTCTAATAGCAACTAAATTTGTGAGTAGTTGTTCCAAATTGTCCAAGTGTAACATGTTAGCACCGTCACTTTTCGCATTGGCGGGATCGAAATGGGTTTCAATAAAGAGGCCGTCCACATGGTTCACTACACCAGCTCGGGCAATGGTTTCAATCATATCCGGTCTACCTCCCGTTACACCAATGGTTTGGTTGGGTTGTTGTAAAGAGTGGGTGACATCTAAAACGGTTGGAGCGTATTGGCGCATGGTAGGAATGCCACGAAAATCGACAATCATATCTTGGTAGCCAAACATAGTGCCTCGATCGGTTATCCATGCTTTCTCATTACCAGCATCTTTTACTTTTTGTACGGCATGTTTCATGGCCTCTGGGCTCATAAACTGTCCTTTTTTTAGATTGACCACTTTTCCGGTTTTAGCGGCTGCAACCACCAAATCGGTTTGACGCACCAAAAAGGCAGGAATCTGTAACACATCAACATATTGTGCTGCAAAATCGGCATCAGAAACTTCGTGGATATCGGTTACCGTTGGAACATCAAAAGTCTCCGAAACCTTTTTTAGGATTTTCAAGGCCTTTTCATCGCCTATACCTGTAAAACTATCAATCCTGCTCCTGTTGGCCTTTTTAAAACTGCCTTTAAACACATAAGGGATCTCAAGTTTGTTGGTTATGGTTACCACCTTTTCGGCAATACGCAAGGCCATGTCCTCACCTTCGATAGCACAAGGGCCAGCCAATAAGAAAAAATTATTAGAATTGATGTGTTTTAGTTTAGGGATGTCTTGAAGCTTCATTGATGTAATGTGTTTCACAATTTTGCTGCAAAGATACATATTATAAGCTTCTTTTTTAAGCTGTTTTTTTATAACATAAATTATGGAATATCTATTAATAATTAGTTAGCCAATTGATGAAGGATAATTGGGCATGACATTCCTGTACTAAGCTTATCGAGGCCATAGCGTTTATTCGAAGTGAAGAAGCCTTAAAAAACCAATAAATGTCAATAAGGTTCTGATTTGCAAAATATTAAAATTAATTATCGAATTGTGACAATAATTAACCAGCGTGTTAAAATATAGCGTACCTTTGCACGCTTAAAATAAGGCATGTAGTATGGCTAATATTAAAAACATTGCAATCATTGCACACGTAGACCACGGAAAAACAACCTTGGTTGATAAGATTATGTACCATTGTCAGTTGTTTCGTGAAAACGAAAATACAGGTGACTTAATTTTAGATAACAACGATTTAGAACGAGAGCGTGGTATTACCATTACCTCAAAGAACGTTTCGGTTACCTATAGGGACACAAAAATTAACATTATTGACACCCCTGGTCACGCCGATTTTGGAGGAGAGGTTGAGCGTGTACTTAATATGGCCGATGGTGTTTTATTATTGGTCGATGCTTTTGAAGGCCCTATGCCACAAACTCGATTCGTATTGCAAAAAGCGATCGATTTAGGGCTAAAGCCTTGTGTGGTTATCAATAAGGTGGATAAAGAGAACTGTACCCCAGATGAGGTACATGAAAAAGTGTTCGATTTAATGTTTGAATTGGGGGCAGAAGAATGGCAATTGGATTTTCCAACCGTTTATGGTTCGGCAAAAAACAATTGGATGAGTGAGGATTGGAAAAACCAAACCGAAAATATTGAGCCGTTGTTGGATATGGTAATTGAACATATTCCTTCACCCACAATAGCTTCAGGAACCACGCAAATGTTGATTACGTCGTTGGATTACTCTTCTTTTACAGGTCGAATTGCTATAGGGCGTTTAACCAGAGGCGAGTTAAAAGTAGGGCAAAATATTTCGTTGGTAAAACGCAATGGTAATGTTGTAAAATCCAAGATTAAGGAGCTACATACCTTTGAAGGTTTAGGACGTAAAAAAGTTGAAGAAGTTTTAGCTGGTGATATTTGTGCTGTCGTTGGTTTGGAAGGTTTTGAAATTGGCGATACTATTGCCGATTGGGAAACTCCTGAAGGCTTAAAAACGATTGCTATAGACGAGCCAACCATGAGTATGTTGTTTACCATTAACGATTCGCCGTTTTTTGGTAAAGATGGTAAATATGTGACTTCACGCCATATTAAAGAACGGTTGACCAAAGAGCTGGAGAAAAACTTAGCTTTACGTGTTGAGGAAACCAATAGTGCCGATAAGTTTATGGTGTTTGGCCGTGGTGTTCTGCATTTATCGGTTTTAATCGAAACCATGCGTCGTGAGGGTTACGAATTGCAAATTGGACAGCCACAGGTTATTATAAAAGAGGTAGATGGTGTTAAATGTGAACCTGTAGAGGAAATGACTATAGATTTGCCGGAAGAAGTGTCAGGCAAAGCTATTGAAATGGTGACTTTACGAAAAGGGGAGATGATAAGTATGGAAGCTAAGGGCGACCGTATGGTATGTGAATTTATTGTGCCTTCACGAGGTATTATAGGATTGAGAAACCAATTGTTGACTGCTACTGCTGGAGAGGCTATAATGGCACATCGTTTCAAGGAATATCAGCCATTAAAAGGAGGTATACCAGAACGCCAAAATGGTAGTTTGGTGTCTATGGAAAACGGACAGGCCATTCCTTACTCAATAGATAAATTGCAAGAGCGTGGTAAGTTTTTTATCGACCCGGGAGAAGATATATATGAAGGTCAGGTTATTGGTGAAAACTCTAGGGGAGACGATATGGTGGTGAACGTTACCAAAACCAAAAAGTTAAGCAATGTTCGCTCTGCAGGAGCAGACGA
The DNA here is from genome assembly GCF_022662195.1 of Aestuariivivens insulae. Lineage (GTDB taxonomy): Bacteria > Bacteroidota > Bacteroidia > Flavobacteriales > Flavobacteriaceae > Aestuariivivens > Aestuariivivens insulae. Next base: position 514,542 of record NZ_JAKMCS010000001.1, read on the forward strand.
TAAAGCTAAAATTGTACCGGCTATAAAATTCTCCTTAGAAGAAGCTTTAGAATACATTCAAAAGGATGAATATGTTGAGGTAACCCCAAACCATATACGTTTGCGTAAAATATTGTTAACAGAAGTTGAGCGCAAACGAAATAAAGCGATTTAAAAGCTATATAGATTGATGAAATAGATATTAAAAGAGAAATTCTAAACAGGATTTCTCTTTTTTTTTGTTAATATTGGTATATGGAGTTGTTTGGCATTACAGGTTTGGAGTGTATAGGTTATTTGGCATCCTTAATGGTGTTGCTGTCGTTTACAATGAAAACCATTAAAAAGTTACGCCTTATCAATATGATGGGATGTATTTTGTTTATTCTATATGGTTTTTTAATGCCTTCGTTTAGGATAGGTTTGCCCATAATAATAGCCAATGCAGCGATTTTTTCGGTTAATCTTTATTATCTATTACAAAAGAACTTAGGTAATTAAAGGAATAAATCTCTTTTGCAACTTACAGTTACTTAAACGATTTGTATATTTGGTTCGTTAAAGAGGGGTAAATTCTTGCAAAAGTTTTAAGTTTTAAATTTATAAAAAAGGCTAATTCAACATAATTGAAAAAATTATTAGCGTACATAAACAGTGAAGTTTTAGTTAAAATTACATCTTTAAAAACGGTCTCGGTTTTAGTGAAGATTATTTCTGGGATTTTGACTTCTAAGGCTATTGCAGTGTTTATAGGGGCTGAAGGCCTTGCACTTATAGGTAACTTGAGAAATTTCACAAGTTCTATTCAGTCCATTTCAATTTTGGGACTCTATAACGGAGCGGTAAAATATATAGCCGATTTTAAGGAAGATGTCCTGAAGTTAGCTAAGGTCATTTCAACCGTATTTTACTTAGGTTTTGTTGCCACGATCTTAATGGCTTTCCTGTGTTATTTTTTTGCAGGACATATTAATGACCTAATTTTTCCAGACTATAATGACTATACCTATGTGATAAGGATTTTTGCCATTGTGCTCCCATTTTATGCATTAAACATGTTTTCATTCTCTATAATGAATGGGTTTGCTAAGTACAAGAACTTAATAGTCATTAACATTATAGGGCAAATTTTAGGCTTGTCTATTGCATTAATTTTAATTTATCAAAAGCGAATAGATGGGGCTTTAATTTCTGTGGCAATAGCAGAAGCCTTAATATTTTTAATTACGTTGGTAGGGATTATTAATAGGCGTAGTTTGTCTAATTTAATTCAGGTAAAGCAAATTAGTTTTGGGTTTATAAAAAAACTAAGTCCGTATTCCATAATGGCGTTATTTTCAGCCATCATCTTACCATTGGTTTTTATAGCGATAAGATCTTACATTATAGAGAATATCAGTTATAAGGATGCAGGGTTTTGGGAAGCCATGACCCGAATTTCAAAATATTACTTGATGTTGGTCACCTCGCTTATGACCCTTTATATATTGCCAAGATTTGCCGAGATTGATACCGTAAAGGAATTTAGAAAAGAAGTATTTAGTTTTTATAAGGCTATAATCCCCATTTTTGTTTTGGGTCTGGCCATTATTTACCTGCTAAGGTCTTTTATTGTGGCTTTTGTTTTTTCTGAAGAATTTGAGCCTGTTGAAGATTTGTTTATTTGGCAGCTGTTGGGGGATTTGGTAAAAGTACTATCGACGGTAATAGCCTATCAATTTTTGGCCAAGAAAATGTTTTGGCACTACATTGTAACCGAAGCTTTTTTGGTTATCATTTTATATGTTACCAGCATTTATTTTATAAAATTATTTGGTGTTGAAGGCGCCGTTATAGGTCATTTGGTGAGTTATTTAATGTATTTTGGTATGATATTGCTTATATTCGGAAGTTCGTTGTTTGGGGTGGTCAATGAGAAGGTGGAGTAGCAGCGTTGATGGCCTTTTTGTTTAAGTAGATCCAATCTTTAATTGTTGATGGAAAAGTCTAATGTGTCAAATGATTATAAAGTAGTAAAATATAGTGAAGTCTATTACCATCAATGGAATAGCTTTGTTTTCCAAGCTAAGAATGCTACTTTTTTATTTCATAGAGACTTTATGGAATATCATAGCGATAGGTTTGAAGATTTTTCCTTAATGATTTTCAAGAAAGAGGTGTTAATAGCAGTATTGCCTGCAAATGTTTCGGGATTAACTGTTTATTCGCACCAAGGATTAACTTATGGCGGTTTGGTTTTAAAAAAAGACATTAAGTTTAATGATGCTTTAAATATATTTTCGGCCATTTTGGAATATTTGAGCAGAAAGAGCTATAAAAAATTAGAAATAAAGTGTTTACCTTCAATTTACAGTAGTGTACCCAATAACGAAATAGATTATATCATGTTTTTACTCGAAGGTATTTTAATAAAGCGAGATACACTTTCTGTAATCAATCAAAAAGAGACAATCAAAATGTCGAGAAATAGGATAGAAGGTTACAAAAGAGGGGTTAAACATGATTTAAAGATTGTTGAAGAAACTAATTTTGATGCCTTTTGGAATATGATTTTGATCCCTAATTTGAAGGCTAAATATAACGCTTTACCAGTTCATTCACTTGATGAAATAATATTGTTAAGGAGTAGATTTCCAAATAACATAAGGCAATTTAATGTATATCATAGGGGTGAAATTGTAGCTGGAACAACAATTTTTGAGACAAAGAATGTAGCCCATTGCCAATATATTTCAGGTAATTCAGATAGTAATCAACTAGGGAGCTTGGATTTTCTTTTTGGCCATTTAATTAAAAATGTTTTTGCAGATAAGGCATATTTCGATTTTGGTTCGTCCAATGAAAATAATGGTAAATATATTAATAGTGGTTTGCAATATTGGAAAGAAGGTTTTGGGGCTAGAACTATTACCCAAGATTTTTATAGTGTTTCGATTGCAAATTATAAAAACTTAAATGCGGTCTTGCCATGATAAAGTTTTTGGACTTACTTAAATTAAATTCAAGATTTGAAAATGAATTAAAGACAGCGTTTCATGAGTTTTTAGATTCAGGTAGTTATATTTTGGGAACACAAGTGTCGAATTTTGAAAAGGAATTCGCAAGCTATTGTGGTACAGATTATTGTGTTGGTACAAGTAATGGGTTGGATGCTTTGGAACTTATTTTTGAAGCCTATAAAATTATGGGTAAAATTAGAGTGGGTGATGAGGTTATTGTACCTGCCAATACTTATATTGCTACAGTTTTATCTGTTAGTAATTCAGGGTTGAAGCCCATTTTGGTGGAACCTGATATTGAAACTTTTAATATTGACCCTGCTCAAATAGAAAAAGTAATAACTTCTAAAACCAGAGCGATTTTAGGAGTGCATTTATATGGTCGTTTGTATGATGTTGAAAGATTGGAAAAAATTTCAAAAGAGTTTGGTTTATTGTTAATTGAAGATGCGGCTCAAGCGCACGGAGCAACTTTTTTTGATGGACGTAAAGCAGGCAATGTTTCAGATGCTGCAGCATTTAGTTTTTATCCTACTAAAAATTTAGGAGCGTTAGGTGATGCAGGGGCAGTTACTACAAATAACCAAGAATTGGCAGAGATTATTTTGAGATTGAGGCATTATGGAAGAACTTCTGCTTATAAAAATGACATAAAAGGTAGCAATTGTAGATTAGATGAAATCCAAGCAGCTTTTTTGAGAGTAAAGTTAAAGAACTTGGAGGATGATAATAAAAAAAGAAGAAGCATCGCTAGAAGATATTTTGTAGCTATACAAAATGAAAACATTTTACTTCCCAATTGTCCTGAAGATTTTTATGGGCATGTGTATCACCTATACGTCATTCGCAGTAAAAAAAGAGATGCGTTAAAAGAGCATCTTTATAGAAATGGTATAGAAAGCTATATTCATTATCCTATGCCTATTCATAAGCAAAAGGCTTACCAAGAGTGGAATGGATTAAAACTGTCTATTACAGAGCAGATTCATAACGAGGTTTTAAGCTTGCCCATAAGTCCAATAATGGAAAAAGAAGAGGTGAAAAGCGTGGTGAAAGTTTTATCTGAATTTTAGCAAGATTGGAAAAGAAAACCAACTCTTATGGACAAATTTTGAAATCTACCTCCTTGTTTGGAGGGGTTCAAGTTTTTAACATTCTATTGTCTGCTATAAAAACTAAGGTGGTTACAGTTTTAATTGGAGCTAATGGATTTGGTGTTTTAAGTTTGTTTTCTTCTACGGTAAATCTTATTGTTGATTTAACAAAGTTAGGTTTAGATACTAGTGCAGTAAGAGAGATTTCTCAGTATAATTCAAAGAAAAACAAGACTGAAGTAGTTGTTTTTATTAATGTCTTGAATAAGGTTATTTGGATTACTGGTATTATAGGAGCCGTTCTTACTTTGCTATTTTCAAAAAAATTGAGTATTTGGACTTTTGGGAATTCTGATTACACAATAGAATTTTTATGGTTGTCAATAGCTATATTGATTAATCAGCTTAGTCATGGAAAAAAAGCCATATTGCAAGGAACTCAACAACTAGGGAAATTAGCTAAGGCTAATTTGTTGGCAAGTACTATAGGACTAATAGTGTCTGTACCGTTATATTATTTTTATAATATTAGAGGAATTGTTCCATCCATCATATTAAGTTTTGTTTTAACGTACATGGTTTTCTCTTTTTATTCTAAGAGTAATGCCTATAAGTCAATAAAAATGAGATTTAGCAAAGTGATGCATAGGAGTAAAACAATGCTCTCTTTAGGTGCTACAATGAGTTTTACCTCACTTTTTATGACTTTAATATTGTGGTTAATTCAAATTTATATAAGAAATTATAGTGGTGTTGAAAGCGTAGGTTTTTATAATGCTGGGATAATTATTATTAATTCTTATTTAGGGATAGTGTTTAATGCTATGGGAACTGACTATTTTCCGAGACTTTCGGCTATTAATAAAAACAATAGCTTAATTAAAGATGTTGTCAATGAACAGGCAGAGGTAGCAATACTTTTAATAACCCCATTAATAGTACTTTTTATTGCATTTTCTCCTTTTATAATTAAGTTATTATATACTAAACAATTTATCATTATTACTGGATTGGTTGTGTTTGGTGTCTTAGGAGCATTGTTTAAAGCTGTTTCGTTTTCTTTAGGTTATGTTATTATTGCAAAGGGAGATTCTAAAATTTTTATTAAAACATCAATATTTTTTAATATACTAATGTTTTCAATTTGTATTTTATCATATACTCTTGGAGGATTGACTGGCTTAGGACTGGGATTGCTAGTGTATTACATTATTCATTTTGTGTTATTGAAGATTATAACAGTATATCTTTATGGAATTACCTTGAAAATGGTTTTCTATAAAAAGTTCTTAATATGTATTATATTTTGTGTGCTGTCTTATTTAGGAACTTTAATAGCTTATAATGCTATTCGTTTTTTTGTAATAATATTTATTTTTTTATGTTCTATTGTTTTTGTTTTTTCTGAATTTAAAAAAGTAATAAATATTGAAGTTGTAATAAAGAAGTTATTTAAGATAAAAAATAAAAAGAGTGAAGATTAAGGGCGTAAAAAGGCGTTTGAAATTAGTTTTATCCATTAATTGGATTAAAACTATATATTTCAACATGAAGATGTTTCCCTTTAAAATAGCAAGGAAACTTCCTGTTTTTTTTTATGGAAGTGTAAATTTTAAAGAGCTTTCTGGAGAAATTATTATTGATGCACCAATAAAAACAGGAATGATTGGATTCGGACAGGAGTTTGAAAAAATGACCAGAAGTAAAAGGATAGCACAGTTGATTTTAAATGGTAAACTTGTGTTTAAGGGGCATGCACATTTTGGGAAGGATGTTTTTTTATGTGTTGATAAAGATGCGTATTGTGAATTTGGGTTTATGGGATGTTTGGGATCTAATGTTAAACTTATTTGTACTAATAAAATCATTATTGGAAATTGGGCCGGAATAGGTTATGAGTCACAAATAATAGATACGAATTCACATCCTATGAAAAATACAAAAACAGGAGAATACTACCCTTTAAGTTCACCTATTAAAATTGGAAATTATAATGCGATTTCTAATAGAGTTTCTATCATGCCAAATACTATAACCCCAGACCATTGTGTTGTTGCATCAAATAGTGTTTGTAATAAAGATTATACAAGACTGGGAAACAATATTTTAATAGGAGGTATTCCAGCAAAACTTATTAAGAATAATTATGCTAGAGATTGGGAAATAGAAAAAGAGATGCTTAAAAAAGCTAAAAGGGTATTTGTATAATAATCCTAAAAATCATCTCTCAATTGTTTTGTGATACTTTGCAGGGTTTCCAAACCATATTTCATTGTCTGGAATGTCTTTATTTATATAAGCTAAAGCCCCTAAAATGCTGTTTTTTCCAATTGTTATTCCATGATGTAAGACACAGTTTGTTCCAATAAAAACATTTTCTCCAATATTAGCTCCTCCTATTTGTTGTTTGTTGGTGTCTAAGTTATTTGTCATGACTCTAGGGCATATGTAAGAATTATCTCCAATTTTTAGACCTCTTGCTAAAATGCTATCATAGCGAATTGTAACATTGTTTCCAATAGTACAATCTCCCGATGATGAAACTCTGGAATCTATATAGCAATTTTTCCCAATTTTGGTTTTTTCTCGTAACTCTACATAGTTTTTTATTATTGTGTTATCTCCAATCACAACATCATCTTCTATTATGCAGAATGAACCAATTTTAACGTTCTTTCCAATTTTAGCTTTTTTAGATATTATACTGGTATTGTTCATTTCTTTTTATATGAATGTCTAGCTCCAAGTTTTTAAATATAACTTTACAATATTAATATAATCATGCTCTTTTTCAATAAACTGTCTGGCATTTTTAGAAATTTTTTTAATTTCATCAGGGTTTAGTACAAGCCATTCTAATTTTTCTGCAATTTTGTTACTGTCTGGCAAAGCGTTTATAGCTACAGTATCTTCATTTAAATTATAATGATTTAGCCATTCCTGTCCAGCACCGGTAAATACAACTTTGCCTTTAGCCATAGCTTCTAAAGCATTGTAACCTTGATCGTAAGCATAAATTTGGTCTAATAAAATATGTGCTTCATTGTAACTATTAATATATTCAGAATAAGGCAGGCTGCATGTAGTTATAACTTTTAACTTAGAAGCATGCTTTTTTAAAAGTATTCTTAATGCATCTTCAAAAATGTCATTCCCTTTCTTTATATAGTTCACTCTATTTATTCCATGAAAAATGATGATTTTGTCAGATAAATTAGGTTCTATATAATTGAGTTTTTCAATGTTTATTGGATTTGGAATTAAAGGTAATGCTTTTGCACAATTCCTGTAAGCCATAACATAGTCAAAATCGGTAGGGATAATGGCTGCAACATTTTTAAAAACATATTTGTGTAGTTTTATCCTACTTGGAAGCGTATATTTTAAAACATATTTATAATGATTCTTTAATTTTTTATTTTTAATATAAGGAGATAAAACATGATATTCGAGGTTACTGTTAAGTAAATATTTTACATAGATATAGTCATCACCACAGGCCGAGAGAAAGACTTTGGGATTGTTCCTAAAAATGAATTTTAGACATAATTTTTCAATAATGGGGTGTATTTGGAGTGGCAGTACATTTATCATTTGTACGATATCGTAATTTTTGAGTAACGATTTGTTTTTGAAAAATCTATAATATACTTCAAAATCTCCTATGTCAAAATGTGATATCCTATAAACTAAGCCTCTAATTAGTTTTGGGATCTTTTTTTTAAAGAAGGTTGTTTCTAATGAAATATCAACGTTATATGCCTTGAATCCATCTTTTCTTGCAATTAAAATAACATCATGTCCCAAAGCATTAAGGCCCTCCTTTAGTGAGTTGTATAAGCCACTATATTCCCCAAATAATAAAATTCTCAAACTTATAATGTTTAATTTAGCGAAAAATATAATAACTATCTATAATGAACAAACCCTTGGGTGAAAATGTTTGTATTCTTGTTGACAGTCTATCTCACGGTGGGGCAGAAAGAATGGCAGCCAATTTATCAAAAGTTTTGGCTAATCAAAATCATAAGGTATTAGTAGTTTGTTTCAGAGATGGAGTTAGTTATGAGTTTTCTGGTATACTTATTAATTTAGGTTTAGATGAGTTTAAACTAAAACAATTAAAGCAAATACAAAAAATTTTTAGGTTAAAAAGGACTTTAGAGAAATATAAACCTGAGGTTATAATCGATTTCAGAACTCGAAATCGTTGGTTTATGGAATATGTCTTATATCAATTCATATTAAAAAGATTTAAGGTAATTTATACTATACACAGTTATAAGTTAGACTATCATATTCCAAAGGGAAACTTTTTTAAAACAGTATATAATAATAGTCAAATAGTTTGTGTTTCAAAAGCCATAAAACATCACATTGAACATACATACAGTTTTCAAAATATTAACTATATACCAAATGCTATTGATTTAGTTGCGATAACAAAAAAGTCTATTCTAGAAGATTTTGAAGAAGACTTTATAATTGCGGTTGGTAGGTTGAATAATGAAATTAAACAATTTGATAAACTTATAGAAAGTTATGCTCAGTCTAATTTAATTTCAAAAAAGATTAAATTGTATATTTTAGGAGAAGGTAAGGATAGAGAGGCTTTGTCTAAATTGATTAAATATTTAAATTTAGAAGCTTATGTAAAGCTTTTTGGGTTTAAGGAAAACCCTTATGTTTACATAAGAAATGCTAAGTTTTTAGTCTTATGTAGTAAGCATGAAGGTTTACCAATGGTTATTTTGGAGTCTTTGGCATTAAAAACTCCTGTTATTGCTTTTAATTGTGTTTCTGGGCCGTCAGAAATGATTGTACATAAGGAAAACGGTTTATTGGTTGAAGATCAGGATTTTAATGAGCTTTGTAAGGCGATAGATTATTTAATTGATAATAAATTTGTTATCAAAGAAATGGAAGAGAATACCTTAAAATATTTTGAACCATATTTATTAAAAAACCAATATTTGTATTGGAAACCACTCTTGTAAATGAAGACCATAAATGATATTCAAATAGTTGATCTACCTAAGATCTGTGATATTAGGGGCAATATTTCGGTAATAGAAAATAATACACTGCCATATAAGGTAGAGAGAGTTTATTACTTGTTTGATGTTCCTAGTAGTGCCAGAAGGGGAGGGCATTCACACATTAAACAGAGTGAGTTTTTAATTGCGGTAAGTGGTAGCTTTAATGTCTTGTTAAAAGATGGGTTAAACGAAACAATCGTAACACTAAATAAACCTGATAAAGGATTGCTTATACCAAATGGAATATGGCGTGAACTTGAGAATTTTTCTTCTGGTGCAGTTTGTTTAGTTCTAGCTTCAGATGTTTACTCTGAAGATGATTATATTAGGGATTATAATAAGTTTGTAGCTTTAAAAACTAAGTAGAAACCCTAATGTTAATTTTTAAAAGTATTAATTTTACTTTGTTTAATAATACTGTAATAACCCTAGGGATTTTTAAAAGAAAAAGCTGCTTAATACTTAAATTGCCATAATCAATATTCTTTAAAACTTCCTTTGCTTGTTTTCGGTTTCCTTCGAGCTTATACAAATGGGAAAAAACATATCGGTATTGGTCCAAATACTTTTTTAAAGATAAGTTACTTTTTGCTTGAAATTCATAGTCATCTAAATTGGGAAGTCTTTTTGTTGAAATATTCGTCCTGGTCATTTGACCAGGGACATCACAATTTTTTTCTATCAAGGCTTTATAGGAATAAGCTACTTTCATATTTGGGCAATACTCAAGGTAAAAAGCGACATCCTCAGCATAAGTTATGGCAACATCAAAAATCTCATGGTTATTAAAGCTACTTTTTTTGAAACACATGCTACTAGGGCATACAATGGGGTGGTTGAGGTTTGCTAAAAAGAAGTCGTCGATAATGAACGACTTATTTTTAAGCCTTCGTGAGATGTTTTTTGAAGGTTCAAATTTATGCTTGTCTGAATATTTTTCTATATAATCCGTACCATAAATAGCAGCTTTTGGAAAAGTGTCGTGCAGATGTTTAATAGAAGATAGGTAATAGGTCAGCCAAATATCGTCTGCATCCAATAGGGCGATTACCAATCCAGATGATATCTTAATGCCATTATTCCTTGCTGCCGACAACCCTAGATTATCTTGATTTAGTACAATTATTCTATGGTCCTCAAACCCAGAAACCACGTCCAAACTCCCATCCGTACTCCCATCATTAACAATAATCACTTCAAAATCCTGAAACGACTGGTTAAGTACACTGTTTAATGTGTCTGCGATATAATCTTCTTTGTTGTAAAGTGGTATAATTACAGAAAAAAACGGCATAAATCATGGCTTATTTAGCAAAAATAATGTTTTCAGTCACTTGATGTGATTTTTGATTAACTTTATAGTAAAAAAGATGAAAGCGTTATTTTTTTTTATAATGGTATTGTGCGTTACTTCCTGTGCACCAATATACGTTAACTACGATTTCGAAAAGGGCACAGACTTCTCCCAATACAAAACGTATAATTACTACAGCGATATGCAAACCGGTTTGAATGAGTTGGATACCAAACGTTTGCTGGATGTTTTGGACGAAGAGATGAAAGCCCAAGGATTTGTGTTGTCTGATGATCCAGACTTTTTTATAGATATAAAGAGCAGTGAGTTTCAATCGGTACAACGTAATACAGTAGGCGTGGGCGTGGGCGGAAGTGGCCGTAATGTAGGTGGGGGCATTTCAATAGGTTTGCCTATTGGGCAAGCCAATGTTAATAGACAGATCACTTTCGATTTTGTAGATGAAAAAAATAACAAAGGCTTATTTTGGCAAGCGGTGAGCGAGTCTAGCTTTAACCCTAATGCTGAGCCAGAAAAGAGAGAGGCACATTTAAAAGCTATAGTAAAAAAAGTGTTGGACAAATACCCACCCAAGTCCTAAAACTTTAATTGTATTTATTGATTAGCCACTATTGAGCCAGTAGTAAAAGCTTTGTTCAAAATTTATGTTTTGTCCCCTTGAGCATAGCCGAAAGGTTGGCAAAAAGATCTCGACTGCACTCGATGTGACAGTTTTGAGCTATAACTGGCATAATGGCGGATATGCGAATTGTATTTTGTAGTTTTACAAAAATAGGTTAGACATTATGAAATGCCCATTAACAAAATTTGCAAACCAATCGAAATTGACAATAGGGGCATCGCACCTGCCTGCCGGCAAGGCAGGTCTGACCATTAAAAACAAATAAATATTAACAGATGAAAATATTAAAAGGTAAGGTTGCCCTTATAACTGGAGGGTCTAAGGGTATAGGTTTTGGAATTGCCAAAGCCTTAATGGGCGAAGGCGTGCATGTGGCGGTAACCAGTAGGAATGAAACATCAGCCCAACAGGCCGCAGAGCAATTAAATGCAAGTGCAGGTGATGTAAGTGCTATTGGTATTCAGGCAGATGTGAGAAGTTTTGAGAGCCAACGAGAGGCGGTAAAATTAGTATTGGATCAATTTAATCAGTTGGACATCGTTATTGCCAATGCGGGTTTAGGGCATTTTGCCAGTATAGAAGACCTAACGCCACAACAGTGGCAGGAAACTATCGACACAAACTTAACAGGGGTGTTTTATACTATAAAATCTTCGGTAGAAGCATTAAAACAATCCAAAGGTTATTTCATTACCATTTCCAGTTTGGCAGGTACTAATTTCTTTGCTAAGGGTTCGGCCTATAATGCCAGTAAGTTTGGGCTGACTGGTTTTACACAAGCCGTTATGTTAGATTTGCGACAACACGACGTAAAAGTTAGTACCATCATGCCAGGGTCGGTTTCGACCCATTTTAATGGCAATAACCCAGACGAAACAGATGCTTGGAAAATCCAAATAGAAGATATAGGGGAACTGGTTGTCGATTTAGTTAAAATGAACCCAAGAACCTTGCCCAGTAAAATTGAGGTACGTCCAACAAGACCACCAAGCAAATAAATCAAGGTGTGTTATTTGCTGGTGATGGCTCATTTTTAAACAAAAGAGGAAAGTTTAATTTTATAGTTTCGACCTAAGTTTTATGATGAAATTTTTGCTTCCATGTCTTCTTCCCATTATTGTTTTTAGTCAAACAGAATTTGATCAAGCCAATCGGTTAGTACAAGATAAAGACTTTGTTAAGGCAGAGCAATTAATGCTTCAATATCTTAAAGTTAATCCTAATAGCTTACAGGCCATAGAACTTTTGGGTGATGTTTATGGACATCAAAAGAAATGGGATGAAGCTATAGGCGAATATCAAAAATTGATGGAAGCCAATACCAATAATGCCAATTACCATTACAAATATGGTGGGGTTTTGGGGATGAAAGCTTTAGAGAATAAATTAAAAGCCATTGGGCTTATTGGAGGTATTAAAGCCTCATTTTTAAAAGCTGCAGCGTTAGACCCTAACCACATAGAAGCCCGTTGGGCCTTGGTAGAACTGTATATGCAATTACCAGGGATTTTTGGAGGAAGCAAAAGCAAATCCTTAAAGTATGCCGAAGAGTTGGAAAAGCTTTCAACTGTAGATGGCTATTTGGCTAAAGGTTATATTTATGAATATGATGACGAACCCCAACTGGCCGAAAGATATTATAAGCTGGCCATAAACGAAGGAGGCTCATTAACCTGTTTCAATAAGTTGGTAGGGCTTTACGAAACGACAAAGGAACCAGAAAAAGCCATTAAAACTATTGAAGAAGCACAACAAAAGCACAGTCGCAATGCCTTACATTATCAAATAGGAAAAATTGCGGCAGAGTATAACATTCAGCTCCAAAAGGGGGAGCAATGCTTAAAGATTTATATAAAAAATTATTCGGTACAAGATGGCGTGCCTAAAGCTTGGGCGCACTATCGCTTGGCACAAATCCATATGCATAAAAATAACAAAGACCAAGCGTTAATGTATATAGATTTAGCTTTAACAGAACTTCCAAAAGTTAAACAATTCATCACCCAAAAAGATAAGATTGTTAATATGTGATTTTTAAAGTGCTTGTCACTATTAAAGATTAGCTTTTAAATATGTTTGAGTTTCTTGTTTTTAATGATTTTTAAACTTTACACTTTGAACTTTAAATTCAGAAGTAGATATTTGCTGTATGAATGTACATTTTATAGCCATAGGCGGTGCAGCCATGCACAATTTGGCATTAGCCCTTCACAACAAAGGGTATAAGGTCACAGGAAGCGACGACACTATTTTCGAGCCGTCAAAGTCAAGGTTGACAGCCAAAGGGTTATTGCCAGATGCTTTTGGCTGGTTTCCAGAGAAAATTAATAAGCACCTTGATGCCATTGTTTTGGGGATGCACGCCAAAGCCGATAATCCAGAGTTGTTAAAAGCCCAAGAGCTAGGACTTAAAATTTACAGCTATCCAGAGTTTTTATACGAACAGTCTAAGCACAAAACCCGTGTGGTGATTGGTGGTAGTCATGGTAAGACCACTATTACCTCAATGATTTTACATGTTATGCATTATCATGATAGAGACGTCGATTATATGGTGGGAGCTCAGTTGGAAGGTTTCGACGTTATGGTAAAGCTTACCGAGGATAACGATTTTATAGTGTTGGAAGGCGATGAATATTTAAGTTCCCCCATAGACAGACGGCCTAAATTCCATTTGTACAAGCCCAATATTGCTTTGTTGAGTGGTATCGCCTGGGATCATATAAATGTATTTCCAACGTATGAAAACTATGTAGAGCAGTTTAGCATTTTTGTAAATTCCATAGTAAGTGGAGGGAGCATTAATTACAATGCTGAAGACCCGGAAGTAGTGCGCGTTGTGGAAGCTAGTGAAAATACCATTCGAAAGATTCCGTACTATACCCCAGAATATACCGTTGAAAACGGACAAACCCTGTTGGCCACACCAGAAGGCGATTTACCTATCGAAATTTTTGGCAAGCATAACCTAAATAACATGGCCGGGGCGAAATGGATTTGTCAGCATATGGGTATAGACGAAGACGATTTTTACGAAGCCATTGCCACCTTTAAAGGTGCCAGTAAGCGATTGGAGAAAATTGCGGAAAGCACAACAAGTGTAGCCTTTAAGGACTTTGCACATTCGCCAAGTAAAGTAAAGGCAACCACCAATGCCGTTAAAGAGCAGTATAGCGATAAAACATTGATTGCTTGTTTAGAACTACATACTTACAGTAGCCTAAATGCCGACTTTCTAAAAGAATATAAAGGCACTTTAGATGCAGCCGATGTTGCTGTGGTATTCTATTCACCACATGCCGTAGAGATCAAAAAACTGGAAGCAGTTACCCATGAGCAGATTGCTAAGGCTTTTCAGCGGGACGATTTAATGATTTATACCGATCCAGAGGCCTTTAAAGATTATTTATTTGCACAAGATTTTAATAACAAAACCCTATTGCTCATGAGTTCTGGTAATTATGGCGGTTTGGATTTTGATGCGGTTAAAGAGCTGGTCAAGGAACTTTAAGGTTAATAATAAAAATAGCAGAAAAGAAATGGATTTTTGAAGATGCTCCTTAACTGCTATTTTTATACGAACATTACTATTGGAATTTTATACCTAGGCTTATCCCATAAGACCTGAAAAAAATTGATTCAGGTGTTTCGTTTCCAAACACTAATGGCTTAGAGCCTGATAAGTCAAAATGGTTTATTTCATAGAAAGTATTTAAGTTTAAATTAAATTTTTCTCTTTTCATGAATGGGAAACCAATACCTATCCTTAGATTGTTGCCTTTTTTAAATTTAGCTTTATTTACAGTAAGGTTGCCTGCATATTGTAAAAATACATAAACATTGTTGCTATCCACAAAATAATATTTTACATTACCTCCTATTTTGTACATAAAAAAATCTGCTCCATTTTGATATTGAATTCCTGTTAATCCCCCTATGCTTAGTTTGTTAGAAAGCAAGTAGTTTAGAGTATATTGAAAAGCGAAACCTGATTTAGAATCTAAATTAATTTCGGTTCCTACATTATTAAAGGAATAATTATATTCTGATTTACTCGGAACTATAAAGTCTAAGTCTATGGAGGAAAACCATTTTTGTTGTGCATGTCCATTTGTAAACAAAAATGAGAGTACTAAAATTAAAAATAATTTATTCATTTTTTCTTAAGTTTTATTTTTCAATATTTCTTTTTCGGATGAGCAGAGGAATATCTTTATAGCCCCAATAAAACGAAGAGTTTCCCTAATTTTCTGCATTCAGTACATTATAGCTAAAGTTAGGATTGACAAGCTGATAATGATATTTCTAATGTAGGTTTTGGTTGTAAAAAGAAGATAACAGGATATTAGTAGTCTGTTTTTTAAATATTGGGTATTGTTGTTGGTTGTTCTATTTATAAGTTAGGATTTGAACTAAATTAAACGGAATAAGATCTTTATAGGATGCTATTTCTCTAAAAATAACTGAGAGAATACCTAAAATTGTTTTTTCTTTTTTAAGATTATCCGAACCAATATACTTGTATTTTAAAATGCATAACCGATGCCATAATGTTTTACCAAGATGGGTTGATTGTTCAGATATTTATTTTTTTCATTACTTGTTAAAGTTTGTAGCTTCGTAAAGCTTTTTTATGGGGGCATTCGATAATTTATACCGATCCAGAGGCCTTTAAAGATTATTTATTTGCACAAGATTTTAATAACAAAACCCTGTTGCTCATGAGTTCCGGTAATTATGGCTGTTTGGATTTTGATGCGGTTAAAGAGTTGGTTCTGTAACTTAATTTTCCGTAAAATCTTTTAGCAACCCATTAAATATCCAATGGGCAAGGGCTTGTCTATTGCCATAATCCAGAATACGTTTTTGGTCTTTACCATTTTTAATATTGCCCAATTCAATATATACCATAGGAGGGAAGGTATTCCTGATTAAATACAAATGCCTTGGACTCACAGAACCAGCATATTCCCGGTTAGGTTGGTGTTCGGCATATTTTTCCTTAAAGGATTCGTAAATATTTGTTGCCAGTCGTTTGCCGCTTTTACTGTTTTTATGATGGTAAAAAAAGACATCAATATTTTTGTTTACATTTCTACTGTCAACATGAGTAACAATAAGCCGCTGATAAGCCCCTTTGTGTTTCATGTATAAAGTGTTTACAGCTCTGGTGCGTTGCCGTAAACGTAAGGTTTGATTTAATGGAATTCGTTTTTTTAAGTAGCAAACTTCATCATCATCCATTTCTAAAATACGTTGGTCCCTAATGCCGTCATTTTCATCTTTAATAATAATATAGACCTTAGCGCCATTGGCAAGCAAAAATTTAGCAAGCCGCAAGGTGACATCGTAAGCGTATTCATCTTCCGAAATGGTTTTGTTATTATAACTGGTAATAGCGCCCGGATCTGGGCCGCCATGGCCTGAGATTAAATAGTAAATGGCACCATCAAGTATGGAGCTTTCTTGTTCAAAAGTGCTGTGTTGCTCCCCAAAGAGCGGGTAGTTAATTTTATTAAAGGTAAGACTGTCCAAGGGTTTTGAAGGTATGCTGTCATTAATATTAATAGTCTTAGGATCTTCAATAATAATTTCAGGCTTAGGTAATATGTATGCCTTACCAGCGACGAGACTATAATTAGGATTTAGATGAAGCTTGTTTAAATCTATAAATTGCTGAAAGTATTTGGTGGGATCTAACCCATTACTTCTTAATAAGCTATAAATACCATCACCTTTTTGGGCAATTACCGATTCAGCTTTAGATTGAGCAATAGTTTGAAGGCTAAAAAGAATAAAAAGTATGAAGAAGGGTAGTTTGTTGAGCATATATTAAAATTGTAAACGTATTTATGGAACGTTTCATTCCTAATTTTATTTGATTTCTTTAATTTGTAACTTTTTTGTCTTAAGAATATTGTTGATTATGAGTTCTTGTAATTTTACAATTGATAAAAAAGAAAATCGCCTAAAAAGTAATTTTTAGGCGACATCTTATGCTAAGTTAACAAGGTCTATTATTTTGATGTAATCGTTATGGTTAACTCCGAACGCCTGTTAAGAGCTCTTCCCTCTTTTGAATTGTTATCGGATACTGGTTGGTTTTCTCCTTTACCTTCAACTTTTATGGCGTTGGAATGTAGTCCTTTTGAAACTAAATACTCCTGTATTTTATTGGCTCTTTTTTCAGATAGTGTTTGATTATAGATATCGCTGCCAACATTATCTGTATGGCCATTAACGTTTATAATATAGGACGTCCCAGCTTTTGAAGCTTTAGCAATATCATCTAAAATGACTCTAGCATTGTTGTCAAGAGTTGTACTGTTGTAATCGAAATAAATAGTTTTACTATTATCTTTAACTGTTTCCGAAACAACAGGCTCTTTGACAGGCGTAGGACATCCTCCGCCATTATCGCCTTTAACATTTGGGCATTTGTCCAAATTATCAGGAATGCCATCGTTATCAGAGTCTGGGCATCCTCCAAATTCTTTAGAGCCACTTTGGTTTGGACAAAGATCAAATTCGTTAGGTACCCCATCACCATCGTTGTCGTTATTTACAGGTTCTTCTTCTACAGGCTCCTCTTTTGTAAATTTTCCAAATTTAAAAGTGACGCCAAAACTGTGTTGCCAATGCTTAACCAAATAGTCTTCAAACGAATGCTTGTAAGTAGTCTCCAGGCCAAAACCTAAATTTTCTGTGGCCCAATACCTAATGCCCAACGATCCGTTAACGGTACCGGCTCCAACTAAGTTGTTTGTGCCAGAAGCAGTAGATAAGGTATTGTATGTGCCTTCTTGTATCCAAGTGTAACCACCACCAACAGCAATAAAAGGTTCTAATTTGGTTGTGTTGAATAAATTGGAAAGGCTATAGTTAACCATACCATCTAAACTATAGTATTCTAATTTGTTTACTTGGGCACTGGGCATAGTACTGGTTTCTCCCCATTTGCTGAGCTTGTTGTATGAAGCCCTAGCACTTAATGATAAATTTTTGGCTAAATACCTAGAGACTTTAACAGTAGGGATGCCAATGTTCCAGTGATCTGTCCAATTAAAAAATTCATCAAAATAGTTGCCTTGTGGGGTGTTTTCACCAACGGGGTAGACATCTACAGCATTAATACCTAATTCTAATGTCCAAGGGTTTTCTTTTGTTTGTGAAAACGCAAAAGAGGTAATTAATAATAATGATAGATTCAGTAGATTTTTTTTCATAAGTTGTTTTTATGGTTTTACAAAAATTTGATTCTTTATTTTGATACAGGTTTATGGATAAAGTCACATAAATTTGTAAATAATTAACACAAATTAATGAGGGCTATTTCTATAAAAAGTTTTATAATTGTGGAGTGAGCTTGTAGTGGGTTAGTTTTTAATGCTATAGCTCTTGAAGTACATTATTTAAAATTTCTGTGAATAAAGTTATTATACGTACGAAAACTTATGGTGAAAAATATGAATGTCATTAGTAAGTTAAGGGTGCGACACTTTTTTATTAGAGCTCAACAGTTTGTTCTATGAAGCATTAAGTAATGCCTAAAAGGAAATTGGATTTAAAGGAAAGCACTTATATTTTTTTTGATTTATAAATAGTTTCAAATGTCTGGAAATAAAGCCTCATTTTCCATAAAGAAATGGTCCCAAGACGATCAGCCTCGTGAAAAATTACTTAATAAAGGGAAAGTCGTGTTAAGTGATGCCGAATTGGTGGCCATTTTAATAGGCTCTGGAAATAAGGATGAAAGTGCAGTAGCCTTGTGTAAAAGAATTTTGGCCAGTGTAGACTATAATTTAAGCGAGCTGGGCAAGCTTTCCACTAAACAACTTATGGCTTTTAAAGGTATAGGTGAGGCTAAAGCTGTTGCCATAGCTGCAGCAATGGAATTAGGACGGCGTAGACGTGGCGTAGAAGCCTTGGACAAGCAAAAAATTACATCAAGCAGGTCGGTTTACGAGTTCATGCAACCCATAATAGGGGAATTACAGCACGAAGAGTTTTGGATTATCTATTTAAACAATTCCAATAAGGTCATTCATAAAAATCAATTAAGTAAAGGAGGGATAACAGGGACTTTGGTCGATGTGCGCTTGGTACTTAAAAATGCACTCGAAGTAGGGGCAACGGGGTTAATATTGGTACATAACCATCCGTCGGGAACATTAAAGCCCAGCTTGGCCGATAAAAAAATCACCCAAAAATTAAAGTTGGCAGCACAGAGCTTAGATATTAATGTGTTGGACCACCTAATTATCACAGAAAAAGCATACTTTAGTTTTGCAGATGAAAACCTATTGTAATGCTTCTAGTCTATACGCATAACATAACACCAAGATTGAAATATGTTTTTAAGCATATTTGTACGCGAATTTTAGGGGTTGATGTTACATTCACCACAAAGGTTGAAGATTTTATTGCCCACGATAGCTTAAAGATGTCGTACACCAGACAGCAATTGGGGAATGAATTTTTTGTAAAGAGCCACGATATCTTATTCGAACAGGGCATCACAGATATTGAGATTAATGTTCACGATTGGGAAAACACAAAATGCTTCTTCTACAACGGCGACAAGAGTGCCATGCCTTTCGATATTTTTGCAGCGTCATTTTATTTGTTGTCCCGATATGAAGAATATTTGCCACAGGTACGGGATGAATATGGACGTTTTTTGGCTACCGAAAGCATTGGATATAAATACGGTTTTTTGCATCAGCCTGTTGTAGATATTTGGGCATACAAATTTAAGGAGCATTTACAAATGCAATTTCCAAATTTTGATTTTCCCAAGAAAACCTTCAGTATAAAACCAATTATAGATGTGCCCTGCGCCTATAATTTTAGGCTAAAAGGCATCATGCGAACCATAGGTGGTGTTATAAAAGATGTTTTCAGCTTTAAGTTAAAAACATTATATAATAGATTTATGGTCCTTTTTGGCTTTAAGCACGATCCGTTCGATACCTATAAGTATATCATCAATAAGCAAAAGCAAACTAAGTTTAAGTTTTTGTTCTTCTTTTTGGTAGGGAGTTATTCCACTTACGATAAAGGCACCAATGCCAATAATAAGGAGTATAAATCCTTAATCAAGCATATAGCAGATTATTGTAAAGTAGGATTAAAGGCCTCTTATTTTGCTATTGAGAACAGTGCTGTTTTAAAGAAAGAAAAACAACAAATGGAGTCCATAATAAATGCTAATTTGGAGGTGTCGCGACAATCGTATTCCAAACTTAACTTCCCAGAATCTTATCGGAATTTAGTGGATTTAGAGATTAAAGAAGATTATACCATGGGCTATGTTAACCAAATAGGGTTTAGGGCAGGTTCCTGTACGCCGTTTTTATTTTACGATTTAGACTATGAGACCCAAACGCCACTTAAAATAAACTCTTACCATATTATGGATTATGCCCTGTTAAAGCATAAATCTTTGTTAGATAAGAAAAAGGCCTTATATGAGATCATTGCAGAAATAAAGCAGGTAAATGGGCAGTTTGTGCCAGTGTTCCATAATTACACCTTTAGTAGCTTACCACGTTGGGATGGGTTTAAAGAATTGTTTAATGATATATTGAATGCTGCCCATGGAGAAGCTTAATGGTATAACCGATATATTTTTCGATTTAGATCATACGCTTTGGGATTTTGATAAAAACTCAGCTTTGACCTTTGATAAGATTTTTAAAATCAATAATATTGATATAGATTTAGATATCTTTCTATCACATTACGAGCCTATAAACCTAAAATACTGGAAGCTTTACCGGGAGGAAAAAGTAGACAAGGCGTCTTTGCGCTATTACAGGCTAAATGAAACGTTTGAGGCAGTGGGTCATCAAATTTCAAAGGAGGTTATCAATCGATTATCTATAGATTATATTACACATCTAACGTCTTTCAATCACTTGTTTGAAAATACATTTGAGATTTTAGATTATTTGTACCAAAGTTACAGCTTGCATATTATAACCAATGGTTTTGAAGAAGTGCAGTATGGTAAATTAAGAAAATCCAATATTCATCATTATTTTAAAACCATTACAAATTCCGAACAGGTGGGCGTTAAAAAACCCAATCCAAAAATTTTTAAGCATGCCTTGAAAGTTGCCAATGTAAGAGCAGACCAATCTGTAATGATAGGCGATAATTACGAAGCAGATATCCTTGGGGCACTTAATACAGGGATGACAGCTATTTTCTTTGGAACATATAATGAAGAAATAGGTGGTGCTGTAAAACAAGTCGATAATTTAATACATCTAAAAAAAATATTGTAGGAATAATATTCTTCTGAGACATGCGTTTTATTAAAGCTATGATAAAGACATTTTTTAAACTTACTGGTGTATTTGTTCTTCTTTGTTTTGGGATATTGTCTTGTACAAAACCAGTAGACTTCGATCAGGCTAATGATTTGGTCCTGGAACCAGTTGTTGCATCCGATTTAATTTTTTTTAAGGCCAATGCCACCGAGTTTTTTGTTAATAATACAGAGCTGGTTACTGTAAAGGATTCTGTTATTATTGATCTGTTTAGACGAGAGTTTTTTGTAGACCATGTTGCCAAAGCCGAGTTTGTTTTTGAAATCACAAATTCAATAAATAGAGGCGGTAGGGTAACCGTTGAACTTTTTGATATTAATGACCAAAAACGCCATGAATTCTCCATTACAGCTCCAGCATCTCCAGATAATTCAGATGTCGTTACGACACATACAGAGGTTTTTGAAGCACAAGCACTTGATGCCTTAAAAGTAACGGATAAGGTCGTACTGACCCTGCAAGTGCTAGCAGGCGGGGATCCATTAAATGATAATTCGCCCGGAAGAATTGAGCTTAAATCCAAAGGGGTGTTTTATGTAAAAGTTGAAGGTTCGTAATGAAACATCCATCCCTAAATCTTAGACATACAGCGGCAATGATAATTAGGATGTTACAAGCCTGTGCTGAGCTCAGTCGAAGCTTGGCCTTTAAAAAATATATTTGCACATGAAAAAGCTAAGTGTTCTATTGGCTTTCATGGCCTGTTCATCATTTTCGCAGAACAAACAAATACTATATGGGTTTTCAGAAATACCACAATCACTAATGCTAAACCCAGGAGGAAAAGTTAATAACAGGGGCTATTTTGGAATACCCTTATTATCCCATTTTCATGTAAATGGAGGAACATCGGGGAGTACAGTTTATGACCTTTTTGCAGATGATGGCATTGATTTTAATGTTAAACTTCGGAGCGCTGTAAATAATATGAAGTCAATCGATTTCTTTACAGCTACCCAACAATTGGAGCTGTTGTCGGGAGGCTATGCCTTTGGCCCTAGCTATAATAAAAACCAATATTTAAGCTTTGGCTTGTATCAGGAAACCGACTTTATTGCTTATTTCCCTAAAGATGAGGCCATACTGGCTTTAGAAGGAAATGCTAATAATATAGGACGGTATTTTCGGTTAAATCAAGTGAGTTCAAGAGGCGAGGTGCTTTCGGTTTTTCATGTAGGCTATAATAAGAAGGTGAACAGAAAACTAACCTATGGTATTCGAGGTAAAATTTATTCAAGCTTAGCTAATTTCAGCTCAACAAAAAATAGAGGCTATTTTGTAACAAACACGGGAGATAATAATTTTTACACCCACCTTTTTAACCTGGATTTCGAACTTCAAACCTCAGGAATTAATAGTATGACAGAAGGTGATTCCGATTTTTCGGGGAAGGATATTATAAAAAGAACCTTATTGGGAGGCAATTTAGGTTTGGGTTTTGATGTGGGGTTTACCTATAATGTAACCAAGCAATGGACCGTAGATGCCAGTGTGTTGGATGTAGGTTTTGTTAGGCATAGTAAGGATGTTAAGAATTTTGAAATTAAAGGACGGTATGTGTTTGAAGGGATAAATCCACTTTTTCCAGAAACAAGCGAAGGACAAACCGCTGAGGATTATTGGAATGAAGTAGGAGAGGCTTTCGAGGATTTATTCGACATAGAGGAAACAGAAACAAAGTATACGACTTGGCGACCAATAAAGTTTAATACCTCACTAAATTATGCCTTCGGAAAGCCAAAATACGAAGATTGTAATTGCTTGAGAAAAGACGAAGGTTACCTCAATGCTACGGGCATTCAGCTTTATGCCATAAACAGACCAAGACAACCACAGCTGGCTTTAACAGCTTACTATTATAGAAGATTATTTAAAGGATTGCGTGCTAAAGCAAGCTATACCTTAGATTCCTATTCATTAAGTAATATTGGTCTAGGAATATCTGCCCACTTGGGAGGTTTTAACTTTTATGCAATGGCCGATAATTTTTTAAATTATAGAAACATTTATAATGCGCAAAGTGTATCTTTACAACTAGGTTTTAATTATATATTTAATAAAAATGAAGACTAAATTTATATTTTCGTTACTGTTTTGTTTTATCGCTACGGGCCTATTTGCCCAGTCAAGTTTAAACAATTACAAATACGTAATAGTTCCCAAAAAGTTCGATTTCTTAAAAGAAAATAATCAATACCAATTAAATGCGTTAAGCCAATTTTTATTCAATAAATATGGTTTTGTGGCTCTTATGGAAGGCGAGGGGTATCCAGAAGATATGGTTACCAATCGATGTTTGGCCTTAAAATCGAACGTCACCAAAGATGCTGGTTTGTTCAAGACTAAACTTGCTGTAGAGCTAAAGGACTGTAACGATCGCGTGGTATTTACTTCCCAATTAGGAGAAAGTAGGGAAAAGGAATATGCGAAAGCCTATAATGAAGCATTACGGGAAGCCTTTAAATCGTTTGAAGGGATTAATTATAGCTATAGCCCAGATGAGTCTGTTATGGCTTCCAATAAAATGCCTCAGCAACAAGTTGAAAATACAGTTGTGACCAACGAAATAGCGGCACTTAAAGCCGAAATCGAATCCTTGAAAAAAGAGAAACAAGCAGAGGTTAGTGAGGTAAAATCGGATGAGGCAAACGTTATGGTTGAAGAAGTGCATGTTAGTACTAATATGCCTGTTGAAGCGGCCCAAAATTCCGATAGTATACTTTATGCCCAAGCCATCGAAAATGGATTCCAACTCGTTGATAGTTCTCCGAAAGTGATCTATAAAATGATAAAAACAGGAGTCAATAATGTTTTTTTAGTTGAAGGCTTAAGCGCCATTATCTATAAACAAGGTGATAGCTGGGTAGTGGAGCAACATACAGGAAGTACAATACTGAAAGAAACTTTAAATATTAAGTTTTAGTTTTGATGCTTGATGCTAGATGTAGTGTCTTGACCTGTTGATTCTCCTCCTTCTCAAGGAGGAGTGGATTCATTCCGTTTGCTCGGAATGAAGACGAGGAGGTTTGTTCAATCATTAAAATAACAACCAAAGTCTTCCAGTACTTTGTTTAAATTTTCAAATTGAAGGACGTTACATCCCAGTTCCTCTAAAACTAATTTTCGATTATAATTTTGTTGTTTATTGTTTTGTTAACCCTTCCGCCCTGCGGGCACCTTCCCTTTAGAAGGGAAGGAATTGGTACGGGCCTATAATTCTCCTCCTTTTCAAGGCGAAATGGATTTTACACAGTTTGATGGGATGAAGACGAGGTGGTTAAAAACTGTCTGTCCAATTAATGTTCATTAAAGATTAAAGAATAATCATAATCACGGTTTTTGGTTCTAGATAATTTTATTTTTAGTGTCATGGCATCTTGGCGAAAAATTCTTTTTTTCAATCTTTCCAGTTTATTATAATGAAATTTACAAGGTCTATAGTCCGCAAACTAAAGCCTATTGACTAATGACCATTGACCAATGACTACCGACTAAAGCCTAATACCCATATTTATCTTTCCAACGATTTTTTAGAAATTCCCGATGGGCATTTTCCCTAGCGTTATTTCCAGGCTCGTACAATTTGGTGTTTTGTATGGATTCTGGAAGAAACTCTTGATTGGCAAAATTATTATCATAGTTATGGGCATATTTGTAATTATCACCATAGCCCAGTTCTTTCATAAGTTTAGTGGGGGCATTCCTAATTTCCAAAGGAACGCTTAAATCACCAGTTTCCTTAACCAATTGCTGTGCTTTTCCAATGGCTTGATAAGCGGCATTACTTTTAGGGGAACAGGCCAAATAGGTGGCGCATTGGCTTAGTATAATTCGTGATTCTGGATAACCAATAGTAGACACGGCTTGAAAGGTATTGTTGGCTATAACCAATGCCGTTGGATTGGCATTGCCAATATCTTCACTGGCTAAAATAAGTAATCTACGTGCTATAAACTTTACGTCTTCACCGCCTTCAATCATTCTAGCCAACCAATATACCGCTGCGTTTGGGTCACTGCCCCGAATGGATTTTATAAATGCTGAAATTATGTCGTAGTGCTGCTCTCCCGTTTTATCATATCTTACAGTATTGTTTTGCACCTTTTGCAATACAACTTCATCTGTAATTTCGATGGTGTCGTTAGGAAAGGAGCTAACAATAAGTTCGAAAATGTTAAGCAGCTTTCTGGCATCACCACCAGAAAGTCTTAAAAGTGCATTGGTTTCCTTAAGAGTAATGTCTTTTTGGGACATAAATTCGTCATGGGCAATGGCTCTTTTTAAAAGAACCTCCAGATCTTGTTTTTCAAAAGCGTTTAAAATATACACCTGGCATCGCGATAATAGTGCGGGGATTACTTCGAAGCTAGGGTTTTCAGTAGTTGCTCCAATTAGTGTTATCCAGCCTTTTTCAACCGCTTGTAATAAGGAGTCCTGCTGCGATTTGCTAAAACGGTGAATTTCATCTATAAACAAAATGGGATTTTTAGTGGTAAATAAACCGCCACTTTGTTTTGCTTTTTCAATAACATCGCGAATATCCTTAACACCAGAGTTTATGGCACTCAGGGTGTAAAATGGTCTTCCAGACTCATTAGCGATAATATTAGCAAGTGTTGTTTTACCCGTTCCTGGTGGCCCCCAAAACACCATAGAGGGAATTAGCCCTTGTTTAATTTGTTGGGTTAACGTGCCATTCGGGCCAACTAAATGGGCCTGGCTCACATAATCTGCAAGGGACTTGGGGCGTAAACGTTCAGCTAATGGTTCATTGGCATTCATAACTGTAAAATTAAAACAATTCCTTGGTAAAAGTGTAGTTATTGGTTATTAAGTTAATGGTTGTTAAGGAGGCCCAAGTTTCAGTGGTTAAAACAAAACTAGTTAATCATAATGAATCTTTTTTCACTTAACTGTGAGCTGCCTACTGGCCACTGAATACTGAATACTGATTACTGAATACTGTCTACTGAGTACTGAAATCTAAAGCCAATATCTGCCAATTTTTCATTATAAGTAACATTGGACAACTATTTGCTATATTTAGTTTATGAATGCCAATGAACCATTTAAGTTTTCAATAGGGGTAATTGCCTATCCCTTATTTTTTGTACTTGCCATTTGGCTGGTGTTTTGGTTCGAGGTGCGTTTCGGGTATAATTTCGGTAAGTATGGAATTTACCCACAGACTTTAAAGGGATTGCGAGGGATTGTTCTTAGCCCTTTCATACATGGCGATTTAAAACATTTGTACCATAATACCATTCCACTGTTTGTATTGTCTGCAGCATTATTTTATTTCTATAGGGCCATTGCTTGGAAGGTGTTGTTCTGGGGCATATTACTTTCTGGGTTTTTAACATGGAGCATTGGGCGTCCATCGTACCATATTGGGGCTAGCGGATTAATATACGTTTTAGTAAGCTTTACATTCTTTAAAGGTGTTTTTGCCAAACACTTTAGGTTAATTGCCTTATCTCTTTTAATTGTCTTTTTATATGGTAGTATGATCTGGTATACGCTTCCCATTAAAGAAGGTATTTCTTGGGAAGGGCATTTGTCTGGACTTATAATAGGGTTAGTATTTGCTTTGTTTTTTAGGAGGGCCATAGCAAAGCCTAAAAAATATGTTTGGGAACAGGATAATTATAACGAAGCTGACGATCCCTTCCTAAAGCATTTTGATGAAAATGGCAATTTTATAGAAGAAATCGAGCCTGATAAAAATCCTGACGAACCAATTATAAAGTATACTTATAAAAAAAGATCAGAAACTGATTAGAGATATTGATCGTACAGCAAACTGCAACTGCGTAATGCTTACTATAAACGTTGCCTTACCACTTCGTATAAAAAAGCACCACAGGCCACAGACACATTTAGCGATTCAATGTCACCCAATAAAGGCAGTTTCGCTTTAGCATCGGCAGCTTTTAAAATGGAAGGGTTGATACCTTTGCCTTCAGATCCCATAATTATGGCACAAGGTTCTTTAAAGGAGACATCATAGAGGGTGCTATTGGTCTTTTCGGTAGCCGCAATAACCTTTATTCCTGAAGCCTGCATATAAAACACGGCATCCTTTATATGGTCTACTTTGCAAATAGGGACTTTAAATACGGCACCGGCACTGGTTTTAATGGTGTCGCCATTAACGGGGGCACCACCTTTTTTCTGGATTATAATACCGTCTACACCTGTACATTCGGCAGTTCTTATAATGGCTCCAAAGTTCCTTACATCACTTAATTGGTCCAAAAGTAAAAACAGTGGTATTTTTCCAGATTCTATAACATTTAAGACCAGGTCTTCCAGATCGTGAAAGGCTATTGGTGATATTTGGGCCACTACGCCTTGATGGTTCTTTGTGGTCAATCTATTTAGTTTCTCAACAGGAACATAAGAAGAATTAATAGCATTAGCCCGTAATACAGCTTCGAGTTCGCTAAATAGCTCGCCTCTTAGCCCTTTTTGTAAAAACACCTTATCTATGGTCTCTCCAGCATGTATAGCCTCTAAAACCGCTCGTATACCGAATATTTGGGTTTGGTTTTGCATGGGGTAAAGATATCGATTGATATCAACTTTTGAAAAATAAAATTATAGTCTTGATAAGTTTTGTTTAAAGTTTTATATTTGTTTTTATGAGGACTTATATTTTACTGTTAATTTTTGGTCTTTTTGTTGGTGAATCGGTGAATTCTCAAGAGAGCAATATAAAAGATATTGAGCTTTCGGGGGTCGTTATAGATTATAATAAAAAACCGATTAAAGGTGCTAAGATTTTTATTGATTCATTAAAAACTAAGGTAAAAACAAATAAAGATGGGTTTTATAAAATTACAGTTTCACTAAACAATAAATTGGTAACTGTTTTTTCTCCAGATCATGGTATAATTGATATTGATTATTCAGGGCAAAAAATCATTAATTTTGTTTTTCCAGAGAGTATAGCCCCTCTTACAAAAAGACAGTTTTATGAATTGGGTTATGGAATGTCACCATATACAAATAATGAACCAGACTATTCTAGTTATTCTGATATTTTTCAGCTATTAAAATCTAAATTTCCTAATCTTCAGGTGATTGGTGAGTCTGTTAGAATGAGGAATTCAGGGATAAGTATAAAGGAAGGACTGCCAGCTCCTATATTTATAGTTAATGGTTCACAAGTTAGTAATATTACTTCGATCTCGCCATCTGATATTAAATCTATCAAGGTTGAAAAAAGTAATACAAGTCTTTATGGTACAAGAGGAAGTGGTGGGGTTATAAAGATTAAGTTAAAATAAGCAAAGATTAAATAACTCTAATTAATATAATATTCAAATAGATCTACATATGAATAAATTGTGCCTGTCGAAAACAATAAGCTATAAAGGCACATTCACAAAACGCAAAACCTTTGTAAATACGAGTGTTTTGTTGTATATTGTAATAAAGAAAAACCCCGAAAAGAGGCAAAAAAGCCAAAAAGCGGGGTTTAAATTTTACAGTACCATGAAAATACAAAGAATTTCTGACCTACAGGGCAGGCTTTCGCTTTTTTCCCCTAGCGGAGGATTACGAATTATTTTACGGCCGTTTTTTACAGAGTGATTTAGGGAAGATTTACCTTGCCATCCCTTGGGAGGCCTTGGTAAAACAGTTCAACATAAAGGAGCATAGACTTGGTTGTAACCTGCAGTTCAGTCCCAAGGGGCGCATCGCCCTGATGTTCTTAAAGCACTATGCGGGCTGTTCCGACCAAAAGCTCATAGAACAACTCAACGGTAATCTTGATTATCAATTTTTCTGCGATATCCTTTTGGGCTACAAGCGCATTACCAATTACAAAATAGTAAGCCAGATACGTGGCGAATTGGCCTGCCAATTAAATATAAATGATCTGGAGAAGCACCTGTACAACCATTGGGCCGGTTTTATATCCCATCCAGAGCAGGCCACTACCGATG
This sequence comes from Aestuariivivens insulae, assembly GCF_022662195.1. Lineage (GTDB taxonomy): Bacteria > Bacteroidota > Bacteroidia > Flavobacteriales > Flavobacteriaceae > Aestuariivivens > Aestuariivivens insulae. The sequence continues at coordinate 543,882 of NZ_JAKMCS010000001.1, forward strand.
CCACCTGTTACGAAAGCGAACTGCGCTACCCGACCAACCAAAAGTTGCTTTGGGAGGCGGTAAGTTGGCTGTACAACCAACTAAGGCGTACCTGCAGGGCCTTGCTGTTATTGCTCGAGAAGTTCATTGCCTTTGAATCTCAATTACAGAAAGGCCACAACCTTGACTTTGCTCCAAACTATTACAAACGCATGGCCACTATAAAGACGGTCTGCAAACAACAGGCCCTGCATTTTAAAACGGGCAAAAAAATAGAGAACCGTATCGTAAGCATTTCCAAACCTTACCTACGCCCCATAGTCAGGGGCAAGGAGGTCAAGCCCGTGGAGTTCGGGGCCAAGGTAAACAAGCTCCAAATAGACGGCATCAACTTTATAGAGCACATCAGCTTTGATGCCTTTAATGAAGGTACGCGATTGCAGTCCACCATTTACAGGACCCAAAGCCTTACCCACAAAAAACTACGGGTACTGGGCGCAGATGCCATTTATGCGACCAACAAAAACCGCAACTATGTGACCAAGCACAATATAAAAACGGATTTTAAGCGCAAAGGGCCAAAACCTAAAGGTTACAAAGAGGAAAAGACTCTTAAAGCCCTAATAACAAAAGAGCGAGCTACTAGATTGGAGGGGAGTTTTGGCAAGGAAAAGGAGCATTACCACCTCAAAAAGGTAAAGGCAAAGACCAAGGCCAACGAGATACTGTGGATATTTTTTGGGATCCATACCGCCAATGCTCTGGAAATTGGCAGGCGTATGCAAAAAGCCGAACAAAAACAGGCGGCATAAGACAGAAAAATATCGCCCTTAATGGGATAAGTGCGTCCGTTCGTGCCATAATCCAACAAAAAACTTAAAAAAACAAAAAACACTAAAAATCCAACCTTGGTTTTTAGTGTTCTTCATAATTGATTAAAATTTATAGACTATTTTCTGAAAGTGCCTATAAATTGAATTAGCGAATTATCATATATGGCTTATTTTGGACCGGTTACTGTGCTCCTCCTAAATGCATATCAGGAATTTACTTAAAGAACTTATGAGTCCTTAAAAGGTAATTTAGACTTTTAAAATTACCATTAATTCAAAGAACAATTGTTCGCTTTTCACCAATAATAAAACATTCTTTTCCATTAAAATTCTTCTCAGAATTAAAAGAATAAGACATTAAAATTTAGATTTTTGAGCTATCATTGATAGTATAATATCTTGTCATAAGTTATATTTTCTAAAGGGATATGATATGAATAATACTTCTAATATAATATAAAACGGCCTTTGTGTTTACAAACACAAAGGCCGTTAAGTTCATCACGTGTAGTGATGTTTAATCAATATCAGATATATTTATAACGGCTGTTTTAAGTAAATCTGTGCCGCCTCTACCTACAAGAACAGAGCCATCAGCATTTGAAGCACTAGAAAGAATCACTTCCAAAACTTTATCTCCATCTTGATTGTTGTCTGTTAGAAGATCTACTACAATATCAACATTGTCTATTAGGTCGGCAGGGTCATCTCCTGGATCTGGTACAATAGTCACACTTCCTCCTGAACTTGTTGCATTAGCAACAGTAAAGTCTGTGCCAAAAACAGCCGAGCCACCAAAAGTAAAGTTAACTATAACGTTAGACGTCGATCCTGTTGGAACTTCTACATTCAATTCAATTCCTGTTTCTCCTTCTTCGGCATCAATATCAGGTATTGTTACATTTGCTCCATCAGCTGTAAATGCTACATATTTACCAGCTAATAATTGAACATTAAGATTTTGATCATTATCATTAAGTTCAAAGTCCTCTGAGCATCCTGTTAAAATTATAACCGATGCAAATAGTATGTATGTTAATTTTTTCATCTTATCTCTTTTTTTAATTTTCAAACCACATAGGTTCTTGTGTTGGCTTATCTGCTGGGGTGTTAGGATTTGCAGCTATCTCATCAGGTGGGTAAACAAATCTCCTCAAGACTGTGCCTATAGATGAATTAGGAGGAGGACTTAATACAGGTACTTTGTTAATTCTCCAAATATTCCATGCCATTACGGGTTGTAAAAATGCAGCAAGATATTGCTGGTTGTAAATATCGTTAATAGATGGAGAAGGCAAACCGTTAACATAGCTATCAATTGTACTATTGGATACGGTAGCAATTGCACCAGGTATATCTTGTCCCCACCATTTGATAGCATTTCTTATGCCATTCTTATAGTTGGTTTCGGCATCTCCAGCAGCAGCAACCCCTTCAAATGCTAATTGGGCTTTGTATAGGTCTATTTCAGCAGGCATTATAAACATGTCTGGTAAATCTGCTCTTATAATATTGTTGCTTAATACTGATGTAGTAGGATCTGGAAAAAGATCGTTTCCTGGAGCAGGTAAATCATTTCTTGCTACCCATAAATCGTACCTTGGATCCCCAGAATCCCTTAATAGCTCATCTATAGGATCCCCAGGGCCAAAAACATCTTGACTCTCATTGTCAGGGCCAAAGAAACGAGTGATAATGGTTAACATTGCATTTTGAGCACCTGGTTGACCAGAATATCTAATTATAGCCGATTGTGAGTTGCTTTCTATTAATGGTTGATTTAAAGTTTCATTAATTTTTGCATCAACGTTAGCTCCTCCACTTTTTAACATCATTAATGTGCGTAACTTTAATGAATTTGCCAACCTTCTCCAAGACGTCATATCTCCTCCGTAGAACATGTCGCTATTTGCAGTTATTTGAAAGTTGCCACTAGCGGGTATGGCATCAATTAAAGCAATGGCTTCATCATATAAGTCAACCACACCGTTTAGAACAGTTTCTTGACTGTCAAATTTTGGGTTTGGAAATTCAGCACCATTTAAAGCTTCAGTAAATGGTACATCTTCCCATAGACTGGTGGCCTCATAAAAGACGTGAGCCATTAAAACGGTAGCAATCGCATTAACATTATTGCTTGTTTCTCCAGCAGCGGCGGCATCGGCCTTTACAAGAGATAAGTTTCCTAAGGCCTGAACGTAATACATTCCCCAAGTATTTCCTGTGAGGAAACTACTCACACTTCCTCTATTTGGGCTATTAAAAGTATTCGAAATATATTGGGAAACATCGCAAATCCTTGTTCCTAATTCAGGCACTTTTCTTGCAGAGTATTGTACAAAGACATATGGTAAAACAGCATTAGGGTCTGCCGATGAAGCAGCTAATGGATCGGTATTGATGTCTAAAGTGTCATCACAAGACTGTAATGAACTAGCCAACAATAAAGATGCTAATATAATAAATTTTAATCTTTTCATGTTTTCTTAAATTTTTTTAAGTTTAAAATGTTAGTCTTACGTTAAAGCCAACACTCCTAGATGTGGGGACATTTGATCTTTCAATACCAAAACCATCCGCACCAGAACCAAATAAACTAGCCTCGGGATCTATATGAGGAACTTTGGAGTACAATAATGCTAAATTTCTTCCTTCAACCCCAATTGATAGACCTTGGATAAAGGTATTTTCTAACATTTTTGAAGGGAAAGTGTATGATAAGCTTACTTCTCTTAATTTTACAAAAGTTGCATCGTAAACCCACGGAGTAGCAACACTACCAACACCTAAAGAAGCAGTCCAATAATCTTCTGCATTTAATAAAGGGATGTTATTATCTGTAACGTTACCGTTAGCATCTACTAGAACACCTTCGGTATCTATAAAAGTACCTTCTCTTCCAAATAAGGTTTCTTTAACCAATCCGCTCTGTTGTAAATTTTCAACAGTTGACGATTTCATTACGCCTCCCCATTTGGCGTCTATTGTTGCGCTTAAGCTAAAGCCTTTATAACTAAAAGTGTTTATCCATCCACCTGTCCAATCAGGAAGTACAGAACCAAGAGTTTCTGCTTGAGCAGCTTGTTGTCTTCTACCTGTATCAGGATCAATTATAGGCCTTCCAGTTGTAGGTTCTCTTAAAAAATCAAATCCATATAATTGAAATTCTTTTCCTGGTACAGCAAGTACTTGAACACTATTAAATGCTGATGCTATTTGAAACTGCTCAAGTCCTTCGGTCAATTCAACTACCTTTGATTCAACTGTTGAAAAATTAATAGCTGTATTCCAAGTAAAATCACCTATCTTTAGAGGAGTGGCATCAAGTGCAATTTCAAATCCTTCTTGATCTACTTGCCCAACATTTAAAACACTACTTGCAAAACCAGTACTTTCTGGGATGGCTACAGCTAAAATTTGGTTTTTGTTTTGATTCTTAAAATAAGAAAGATCTAATCCTAACCGTCCGTTAAACAATTTAAGATCCAATCCAAATTCATAAGAAGTCTGCTCTTCAGGTACTAAATTTGCAGGAGGAATAGTTGGGTTTGCTCTATAGGCCAAAGCTCCATTAAACGGAAAGTTTAGATCTAAGCTATATTGTCCATTAGCTGTAGTAACTGGTAAAAAATTAAAATCTAGCTGATAAGCAGCTGTATCATTACCTACTTGCGCCCAGCTAGCTCTTAACTTGCCATATGATATCCAGTCATTCTGTATGCCAAGAGCATCGGTAAAGACAAATGCTAAACTGGCGGAAGGGTAGAAGTATGAATTATTATTTTTTGGTAAGGTAGATGACCAGTCATTTCTTGCAGTCAAAGTAAGTGTCGCCCAATTTCTATAGCCAAATTCAGCTGAGCTATACAAGCCTACTAGTCTAGACTCAGTAAAGTCTCTTGTAGCTATTGTTTGGGCAGCATTAGCGGGGCTAAATAATTCTGGTATTAATAAATCTACACCTTGAATTCTTTGTCTTTCAACTAATCTTGAATTGTATTGGAAACCACCAATAACATTTAATGAAAAATCTTCTGTAATATCTTTCGTATAGGAAGCTAATGCGTCTACTGTTATTTCTTGTCTTCTTAAATTATCAGAGTCAAAGTCTCCAACTAGTCTTTGAATGGTTCCTTTACTATTCTCAACAAGCCTTTTATCATCATCTAAATCAACTCCAAATCTACCAGTAAGTGCAAATCCTTCAAAGGGCTTATATGTTAATGAAGCATTAGCTATAACACGGTCATCATCTCTATCGTTCGAGTTCTCATGTCTAAGCCATAAGGGGTTATTGGATAGCGCACCAGCATCATCTACTATATGGTTAATTTGATTACCACTAGCATCCTTCCATGGGGAAAAAAGTCTAGTGTCTAAGGTGCTGCTAAAGAAATCTAATCCTATAATATTGGGGTCGTTTGCACCTGTTGCTCCTGTGCCCTCAGATTTAGATTTAATGTATTGAACCCCAAACCTTGATTCAAGTTTATCACTATGCCTAATACCAGCATTTAAACTTGCTGTATATCTATTCAATTTAGAGCCTGGTAATATGCCTGTTTGATTTAGCGATGTAAGGCTTATCCTATAATCGGTTTTGTCATTTGCATCAGAAACAGAGAAGTTGTTTATATGGGTGTATCCGGTATCAAAAAAAGTATCGATGCCATTGTTTTTAACAGCTTGTAACGGACCAGGCTGACCAGTAATGGGTAAATTAGGAACGATTTGACCTTCAATTCTAGGTCCCCAGTCAAAACCGTTTAAGCCTGCATTATAAACACCGTTTGTTCCCATAGCATATTCTTGTTGATAATCTGGTGTAATAAATAAATCATCAAACCTAATAGTAGAATTAATTGTAACAAGAGCGTTGCCATTTTCATTAGCCCTTCCTTTTTTGGTTGTTACAATAATGGCCCCACCGGCGGCTCTAGAACCATAAAGTGCGGTAGCTGCGGCACCTTTTAAAATGTTCATGGATTCTACGTCATCAGGATTAATTACCGCAGCACCATTTGCAAAGTCTCTGTTACCAGAAATTCTATTTGCATCACCACCTGCTACTTGCGAGTTATTTATGATAACACCATCTACAATCCAAATTGGACTATTCCTTCCCGATAAAGAAGAAACCCCTCTAATGATAACCTTTGAAGAGCCTCCTACGTTCCCACTCGAGTTGGTGATTTGAACCCCAGTGACTTTACCTTGTAAAGCATTTACTATATTACTTTCTCTTGCAGTGACAAGCTCTTCACCTTTTATTACGTCTGTACCATAACCAAGAGCCCTCGCTTCCCTCTTAATTCCAAGAGCTGTTACTACAACCTCTTCTAGAGATTCTGCACTTTCTTGTAAGGTAATATTAATGGTATTGGATGATCCAACTGTTGCCTCTTGATTGGTATATCCAACAAAACTAAATACAAGAACATCGCCTTGATTAGCTTTAATGGAATACTTGCCGTCAAAATCAGTAGAGGTACCGGAAGATGTACCTTTTACCAAGACAGTTGTTCCCGGTAATGGTAAGCCACTGTCGTCAATAACAGTACCGGTAATTGTCTTTTCTTGTGCAAACGAAAATTGCACTACTAACGCTAGGAGTAGCGTTAGCATTCCGCTAAACTTTGTTTTCATGTTATAATTATTAGAATTAGTCAATGTCAAAAATCATAATAAAATCTTAATAAAACAATAATTATGGTGAATAATTTAACTTATTTAACATTAAAAAGCGACAAATATTTAATTTTGAGTTATTAAATAGGGTTAAGCTTGTGATATTTTTACTTTTTAAGGCGACTTTTAGTTTTTCTGTTTGATGAACTATAAATTTATCTTCTTCAAAAATTAATTTTGTTAACGGACTTGCAACAAGAAATAAGGACAATTAGTTGAATGGCTAAGTTTCAAGTTTATGGTTGTACAGTTAGTTGAAATTTTTTTTGGTTATGAAATGAACCCGTTTCTGAAAATAAAAAACTCAGAACAAATTTTTATTTGTTCTGAGTTTATAAACTTAATCTAAAAATAAAAAACTAAGAGATTGTTTCTATTGTTAATCTGGACAAACATTTAATAATTCGCCTTCTCTAGGTCCATTTTCGAAGCTCCAATCACCTACACCTTCGTCAAGTACTACATTGCCATCAGGGTCAGTAAGGGTGTATAAATTTTCACCTTCCCAACTACCTGCTGTATAGGTAAATGTAAATTCAGATGTTCCTTCTGGGACAGTAATGATTGCGGTAGTGCTTGTTCCCTCGGCAGCATAAATAGTTAGTACACCGTCAAGACTAACAGTTATATTTCCACCATTCCATCCGTCTCCATATAAGTCGGTCATATCTAGTACCCAATCACCTGGAGTAGGAATAGATATACAAACAACACCTGCGGTATATTCAAAAGGGGATGAAAAGAACAATTCGCCCTTTATACTGTCCCCAGTACTATCTTTATCAAATACTCTACCATCAGCCATATTAATGACTACCTGAAAAAAGAATTGGTCCCCTCCAGAAATTAGGGAAGCATCAAGATTTAGAGCAGTCAGGGTTTCTGGGATGGTCATATTGAAAGTATGCTCAAGAAAACCATTAGAGTTAGTGGTTAAAGATGAAGGAGAAACAGTAGTTATAAAGGTAGAGGCAACAGAATCATCGCCAGATTCGGTTGACCGGTCTTTAAATTCTACCCACAATTCTATACTTTCTACATCTGTGCCATTTTCTGGTGTAACTAATTCACCTTGAATGCTGTAGGCGGAATTATCCAAGTCATTTAAGTTTACTGTTCCACCAGCATTTATCGATCTAAAATAGACGCCAGTTTCAATTTCTTCCACTCTTAATTTATAAAAAGGGTCTTTCTCTTCTTCTTCGCAAGAACTTAAGCCTATAAGGATTAAGCATGGAAGTATAAATATGTTTACTAAATTTTTCATAATTATTTTTTTTAAAAATCTAAATTAGCATCATTTAAATCCCAAAAAACTTTAACAGCTTGATTTGGTTTTGGGTCTATATTGGTATTATTATCTATCGCAACCGATGGATATTTAAAGGAACGAATAAATGCTCCTGGAGCAGAAGACTGGGTAGGTTGCATATTTAATGGCATTCCGGTTCTTCTGTAATTGTTGTATGGTTCAACACCGTTACCCCATGCTGCTATGAATGCTTGCGTCATTATAATATTTAATTTCTCTTCAGGGTTAGCAGCAGCATAATCAGATAAAACCTCATCCACGTAATCGTCTATTTCACTTTCAGATGCAGCATAAGAGCTTTGAAGCGTAGTTTCGTCAAAGTTTACAACCTTGTTAATTGATGCTCTAATGCCAGCTTCTAACATAGATACATCGCTATCATTAGTTCCTAATTCCAATGCCGCTTCGGCTCTCATGAAGTAGACATATGAAGATAACATTATTGGTTGTATACCTGCACCTTGCATTCCAGAAGTTGCGCCAACAGCAGAGAAGGAGTCGTTGTCAAATTTACCTCCAATTGGGTAAGTGCCCCAAGTTGTGATCTTGTTTTCATCTGAGGGCAAACCTTGTGCATCACCATGAATACGTCCCCAATATCCTTCGCCAATCGATGTGCAGAATGGATCCACTCCTGGGGTGTAATGACTTGGATAGCTTTCTGCAAGACATGGCAAATCAAAAATACCTTGCGCCGTAGCTGGAGGGAATTCGTTTACCTGTCGGTAGAAATAATAACGAGTTCTTGGGTCATCAGAATTAACCATTAAATTCATAAAATACATTGACATATACTCTCCACTTGGAGTATTTTCATAGTTATTAACGAACTGGGGATGCCTTACGTCTGGAGCTGTATTGTTAGTGCCGAACACGACGGCAAAATCTTCAGAAGAACTATCCATTAAATCACCGTCTGCTAAGATAGCATTTATGCCTGCAAGAGAAGCATTTTCATCTACAAGTCGAGTATTGTTGTAGATTCTTAGTTTCAAGGTTTTTGCCAAAGTAATCCATCTATTAACATTTCCGCCATAAAACAAGTCACTTGTAGAACCTAAGGATGCAGATGGCGTTTTTTCTAGGTTGGCGATAGCCTCATCTAATAAGCTGAGTGCGGTATTATATAATTCTTGATCATCATCTACGGTTGGATTGAAAACACCGGTATCACCTTCAAGACCTTCAGAGTAAGGTACGTCTCCAAAGTAATCAACTAAAGTTGTTAAAGTATATGATTCAAGAATTTGCGCAACTCCTATATGATGAAATAAATCATTTTGAGAAGCTAGAATTTTGAGGTTTTTAGCATCAATTAAAACACCAGAGTAAGCTTGTCTCCATACATCATCAAAATCACCTGGTTCAAAAGCATTTTCGTAAAGAGGTCCATACATGTGTAACATTCTTACAACTCTCATTCCAGCTTCAAAGCCATAACGATTGTCTTCATCTTCTTCTGAAACCCATTTAGAGAAGTCCAGCAAAGTTCCATTGAGTAATAGATTAACATCAGCAGATTCTGGTGTAGCACTATTAGGGTTTTCGTTTACATTTAAATTTGTTGTTTCACAAGAAATTACAACAAGAAATAATGCAAAGAACAGTATCGAAATTTTAATTTTTGTATTCATAATTTTTTTTCTTTTTTAGAATGAAGCTCTTATTGACAAGCCATATCTTTTTGCAGTAGGCCCAGTTAGGAGGTCGAAACCTCTAGAGTTTCCAACACCTTCACTATTCACAGATGGATCAAAATTTATTGAGTCTGGAAAATTAAATGCTTTAAACCACAGATTATTACCAATAGCTGAAATTGTTAGATTTCCAAAAGGAGTTTTATCAAGCACTTTTTTAGGGAAAGCATAAGTTAAAGATATTTCTCTTAATCTTAAACTTGTAGCATCATAAACCTTAAACTCTTCATTACCTAAATTTTCCCAGTAATGATCATTTGAAGAGATTTGAATGTTGTTTGGATTGCCATTGGCAAAAACACCAGGTGCGACCACGGGGATTGATCTGTCAAAAGAAGTTTCTCCTGCTAGACCACGAATAAGCAAAGTGTTTGCAGTTGCAGAGTACATATCACCACCGTGAGTGTAATCCCATTGCATTGAAAGCTTAAATCCTTTATAAGAAAGATTATTAATTAATGTGCTATTCCAATCAGGGTTTGGGTCGCCAATTATGCCAATCTCGTCTTGAAGTAAGTATAAGCCGTCTGTACCTACAATAGGGTTTCCGTTAGCATCTCTTTGAACTACATCTCCCATCATAGTGTTAAATGGTTGGCCTTCAATTGCAAAATTACCTAGATTGGAATATGGTCCAGACAAAAATAAAGCACCATCAACAGGTAAATCTGTAACCGTACTTTCGTAGGCGTCAAAATTTAAGATAAAATCCCAACGGAAATTATCGTTTTTTATGGGGACAGCATTAATGCCTATTTCTATTCCCTCTGTCTCTAAGTTTCCTGCGTTTATAGCTGTAACGGTATATCCTGAAGCTGGATCTAATCTTTGATCCAAGATTTGATCTTCGGCTTCTTTCTTGTAGATACTTCCCTCAAATCCTAGACGATTGTTTAAAAGCTTGAATTCTACACCAAGTTCTATTTCTGAAACTAATTCAGGTTTTAAACCTGGATTCCCAAGTCTGTTTATGCCACTGTCGTTTATGTTAACGTTGCTGCCGTTAACGTTTACGGCATTACCTGAGGAGTCTAGCCATGCTCTAGCTTGTACTCCTAGAGCGCTTCTTGTTACATACGGCCCAGCAAATCTAGCTGAACTACCATAACCAAATCGAAGTTTCAAGTAGTTTAAAGTGTTGCTTTTTAAGCTTGGGAAGGCAGATGTTGGAATAAATGATACACTCGCGCCAGGATAAAATAAAGAATTGTTTCCAGATTCATGGGTCGAAGCCCAATCATTTCTACCAGAAACATTTAAGAATAAAAAGTTATTGTATCCAAAGGTTGCAGAACCATATAAACCATAAACATTTTGTTGTTCTTGGTATAAGTCTGTAGCATTTCTGTTTTCAAAATTATTTGCAAAAAACAGCCCGTAAATGAGTTGCCTGTCATACTGAACTGTTGAAGATGTATAAGTGTTTCTTCGACTATTGAAACCAGCTGTAGCAGATAAATTAATTTTCTCGCTTAGGTCTTTATTTACCGTGGTAATAAATGAATGATCCCAAGTTTTTTCTGTAACACGTGTTTCATAATATAATCCGTTAGGTAAATAAACACCGCCTTTATTTACTCTAAAAGAGGAAGTTTCATTGTAGCTGTCTAGCCCGGTTCTCCATGTTAAGGATAACCAATCATTCATTTCATATGTGCCGGCCATAGAAATGAAAACCCTATCAGTAATCTCTTGATCAATTTCATTTTCAGCTGTCCATCTTGGGTTTTGAATATCATTGGCACTACGGTAATAAACACTACGATTTTGACTGTCCTTATAGGGGAGATTCATTAAATCTACCGATCTAGGCGTGTATAAAACATTTGCAAAGATACCAGATCCTCCAGATTCAACATTACTTGCCCCGGTACTAGCCGCATTAGGTGGGTTTTTCTTATCTGTATTCGTATACATCATAGACCCTCTAAATGTGAACTTGTTTGATAATTTTGCAGACCCTCCAATGTTAAAATTATTTCTTCTTAAGGTGTTATTTGGCGTAAATCCTTTTTGATCAGTATTGGTGTAAGCAAGATTCATGCTTAAATTTTCAGCGGATTTAGAAACATTAACACTATTAATATTTGTGTAACCAGTGCTAAAAAAGTTGTCAACGCTATTATATGGTTTGTAAAGATAAGTTGTGTTCCCGGCAAATTCGGGAAAGGTATCATCAAAAGTAACCCCTCCAGTATTTTGTGCTGCAGCGTAGGAGTTTCCAGAGTAAACGTGTGTTATTTGTTCATAAGGCGTAGTGAATTCGGACCCCCAGTTACTGAATGCTTTTCCTTTGCTATTCTGCCATCCTCCACCATATCTGCTTTGATAGTCTGGGGTAGATGATATTTCTTCAATGAAATATGAACTGTTAACACTTACTTCCAGTTTTTTCTGGACTTGACCGGTACCATTTTTAGTGGTAATTAATATTACACCGTTCCTTCCTAGCTCTCCATATAAGGTCGTAGCACTTAAACCCTTTAGTACACTCACTTCAGAGATGTTGTTAGGGTCCAAATCTAAAAGCCTGCTTGCTGAATTATTTCCTGATTCTGAGGTAGAAAAAGTACTTGTTTCGTTTGTTGAGTTTGAAAATGGAACACCATCAACAATAATTAAAGGCTGGTTGTCTCCAGTTATACTGGAAAAACCTCTTATGGTTATATTGGTTCCACTTCCTGCCATACCACTTCCGCCAAGTATGTTTACACCTGCAACTTGACCGGATAAGGCCCTTGCCACATCCGTTTCTGGTCTTTCTGCAACTGCTTCTCCCTTTAATGTTGAAACAGCGTATCCTAGAGCTTTTTTCTCACGTTTAATACCTTGGGCTGTAACAACTACTTCCTCCAACGACTCTGTATCCTCGGATAAGGTGGCATTAATAGTGTTTGATGAGCCGATTTGGATTTCCTGAGTAGTATACCCGACAAAGCTAAAGACTAAAGTTTGTCCTTGGCTTGCCTCAATAGTATAATTTCCATCGAAATCGGTGGAGGTACCAGTGGAAGTACCTTTTACTAAGACTGTTGTTCCTGGAAGAGGCAATCCACTTTCATCCGAAACCTTACCAGAAACTGTCTTTTCTTGTGCAAAAGAAAATTGCACAGCTAACGCTAGAAACAGCGTTAGCATTCCGCTAAACTTTGTTTTCATTTTTTAATTATTTGAATTAGTCAAGACCAAAAATCATAATAAAAAGTTAATAAAACAACCTTTTTTGGTTAAAATGTTATTTTCTGTTTTTTGTGTAAAATGTTTATATCTTATTAATAACAGGTATTGTTTGAAGAAAACCTTATAATACTTGTGTTTTTTTAATAATATTATAACATAGGCATGAGAAAAAAATGCAGGCATAGTATTTTGCTTATTAAAGGAATGTTAGTTTCAAATATTGTGTTAAAGGTAAGCCATAAAGGATGGGTTAGAACGGAGCCGTCAAGCTCAAATGAATTTTAGAGTTGGATAGTTTGAATTTTTGATTTTCATTCTTGCCATTGGCATAAATAAACCTAAACAAGCCAGATTTTGTTAGAAGCCCAAATCCAAACCCAAAGCCAAAGAGTTTTTCTTTTGAAGCTGTGATTTTATTTTCAAAATAAGCAGCATCAATAATTGAATGCGCATAGATGGTATTGTTAAGGCGGTACCTGTATTCGGTATTGAGGAGACCAAACAGGGAGGCGTACAAGCTATTTTCTTCAAAACCTCTAATGGAGTTAATCCCCCCAAAACGGATAAGCTCGTTTTCAAAATAGGTGTCTGAGGTAATGCTGGCGCCGCTAATTCTCAAGTATAGGCTGTTTCTTGCACTAAGGTTTATAATCTTAAAGGCGTCTAAGGCAAATTTTGTTTGGTTTTCCGAGCTCGTTGTTGTTTTTCGTTTTCCAAAATTGAACTCTGTATTTAGTGTTGTGTTAATGGGGAATAACAGGTCGTTGTTTTGAAGAGTGGCATATTGGAAACCCATGGAGATAAAATTGGCGTCAAAATCTGTTATTTGTGAAGTGCTATTTGTTGAAAGGTTATTCGACTCTAAGGCGCTTATACCTGTGTAAATTTTGGTTTTAGAATTTATTTGATAATTAAGTTTTATAGTTTGGTTCGCATTGGTGAAAGAGGAATCACGCTTAAAAAGGTATAATTGAAGGTCTAAACCAATGGGTGATTTGAGCAAATAGGGCAGGGACAGATTAGCTTCAAAGGTTTTTTGGTCGTTTTCATCACTTTTGTAAAGTAGTCTAAACGTTTCGCCATAATTTAAATTATTACTAAGGTTTAAGTTTAAGTAGCCATCAAACTCTATATTGCCAGTGTCTTCGTTAGAGCCAAAACCAATAAAACCATCAAAATTATTGCTCTTGGCCTTTTCAATATAAAGGTAGAGTGTGGTGGAGTCTTTCGAAAATAAAACTTCGGGCGATTTTATTTGGTTGGCGAATTTTAAATCGCTTAATCTTTCGGTCTTGTTTTTAATGGTAGCCAAATCGAATGTTTGTCCGGTCTTAATTTTTAAGTAATGCTTTAAATATGATATCGGGAATTTTTCATAGCCCTTAATGATAATGTTGTCAACGCTTCTTTTTTGTTTGTTCGTTTTAATTATTAAGTTGGTTTTTAAATTATCGCCATCTATTGAAATATTGGATAGTTTTATTTTTGTGAAGGGGTAGCCTGCTTCGGCTATTTTGGAATTAATGTACAATAATGCATTTTCAACTTCACTAAAGTGTAATAGAAAATAACCTTTGTGGTTGTGCTTGGAAATGGCATTTATAATTTCAGGGTCAATTAAGGTTTTGTCGTAATATATATATATGGAGTTGAATTTTTGATTTAATTGCATTTTAGCAATAAATGTGGAGTCGTTATTTTTTATTATAGATTCCAGCTTGTTTTCAATATAACCTAGTTTGTAAATCTTGTTTTGTAGCGTGTCGATTATATTTACTATGGACTGGTAATCCGGTAGCGTCTTGTTGTAACCCAATGAATCTATGAGAGTGGTTTCTTTTTGGGTTGTTCCTTCTATTTTTAAGTTTAAATTTTGCCCGTCTATTTCCGAAGAAAAAAGTATATATATAATAAGGAGTAAAAAAGTGCTTTTTTTTACATTTATTAATTTTTGAATCGGTATAGAAAATGGCATACTGCTACTGGCTACTGCAAACTAATATAGAATGTAAATCTAACGGAAAATTGAGACTTATAATATACTGTCTTTAGTAATTTTCAGATTCGCTTAAAAATTAATGAATTAGGGTTTGAATAATTCATTTTAATTTCTACCTTTGCAGCCCTCTAAGAAGAGGATTTTTAAATTTATATAATAATTTATGCCAACAATTTCACAATTAGTAAGAACAGGAAGAGCCAAAATAACCAAGAAGAGTAAATCGGCTGCTTTAAATTCTTGTCCTCAAAGACGTGGCGTATGTACTCGTGTTTACACTACAACACCAAAGAAACCAAACTCAGCAATGCGTAAAGTTGCAAGGGTAAGGTTAACAAATGGTAATGAAGTAAATGCATACATCCCAGGAGAAGGGCACAATTTGCAAGAGCACTCGATAGTATTGGTTAGAGGTGGAAGGGTAAAAGATTTACCAGGTGTTAGATATCATATTGTGCGTGGTGCTTTGGATACTGCAGGTGTGCAAGGTAGAACGCAACGTAGATCTAAGTACGGTGCTAAACGCCCTAAAAAGTAAAATGAAAGTTAGAGGTTAGAAGTTAGAAGTAAAAAGTTGAAAACAGTTTACCAATAACCAATAACTAATAACAAATAACTTAACAGAAGACATGAGAAAAAGACAAGCTAAAAAAAGACCACTTTTACCAGATCCAAGATTTAACGATCAGTTGGTAACGCGTTTTGTGAACAACATGATGTGGGACGGTAAGAAGTCTGTAGCGTTTAAAGTATTCTACGATGCTATCGATATTGTAGATGCTAAAAAAACTGATGAAGAAAAATCTGCTTTAGAAATTTGGAAAGATGCTTTATCGAATGTAATGCCTCACGTAGAAGTACGTAGTCGTCGTGTGGGTGGAGCTACATTTCAAATTCCAATGCAAATTCGTCCAGATAGAAAAATTTCTACAGCCATGAAATGGTTAATTGGTTACTCTCGTAAGCGTAACGAAAAATCAATGGCACAACGTTTAGCTTCTGAAATTTTAGCAGCAGCTAAAGAAGAAGGTGCAGCAGTTAAGAAAAGAGTAGATACTCATAAAATGGCAGAAGCTAACAAAGCATTCTCTCACTTTAGATTTTAATTAGGACATGGCAAGAGATTTAAAATTTACTAGAAATATAGGTATTGCTGCGCATATTGACGCAGGAAAAACAACTACTACAGAGCGTATCCTTTATTATACAGGTGTGTCACACAAAATTGGTGAGGTACACGATGGTGCGGCTACAATGGACTGGATGGAGCAAGAGCAAGAAAGGGGTATTACCATTACTTCTGCTGCAACAACCTGTACATGGAATTTTCCATTGGAAAACGGTCAGCCAACACCAGATACAAAAGGGTATCATTTTAATATTATTGATACTCCTGGCCACGTAGATTTTACGGTTGAAGTAAACCGTTCGTTACGTGTATTAGATGGTTTGGTATTCTTATTTAGTGCGGTTGATGGTGTTGAGCCACAATCTGAAACTAACTGGAGGCTTGCAGATAACTACAAAGTGCCACGTATTGGTTTTGTTAACAAAATGGACCGTCAAGGATCTAACTTCTTAGCGGTTTGTCAGCAAGTTAAGGATATGTTGAAGTCTAACGCTGTACCAATTGTATTGAATATTGGTGATGAAGTAGACTTTAAAGGAATTATCGATTTAGTGAAGAACCGTGCTATTGTATGGCACGATGAAACTCAAGGGGCTACTTTTGATGTTATCGATATTCCTGAAGATATGAAAGAAGAAGCTCGTAAGTACCGCGCCCTTTTAATTGAAGAAGTTGCTACTTATGATGAGAATCTTTTAGAAAAATTCATGGAGGATGAAGATTCTATTACTGAAGATGAAGTGCATGCTGCGCTTAGAGCTGCTGTAATGGATATGGCTATCATTCCAATGATTTGTGGATCTTCATTTAAAAATAAAGGCGTGCAGTTCTTATTAGATGCTGTTTGTCGTTACTTACCATCACCTTTAGATAGGGATAATATTGTAGGGACTAACCCAGATACTGATGAACAAGTAACACGTAAGCCAGATGCTAAAGAGCCATTTTCGGCCTTAGCATTTAAAATTGCTACCGATCCTTTTGTGGGACGTTTAGCATTCTTCCGTGCTTATTCAGGACGCTTAGATGCAGGTTCTTATATCTTGAACAACCGTTCAGGTAAAAAAGAGCGTATCTCGCGTATCTACCAAATGCACTCAAACAAGCAAAATGCTATAGACTATATAGAAGCTGGTGATATAGGTGCTGCAGTAGGATTTAAAGACATTAAGACTGGTGATACCATGTCTGATGAAAAACATCCTATTGTATTAGAATCTATGGACTTCCCAGATCCTGTAATTGGTATTGCTGTTGAGCCTAAAACAAAAGCCGATGTTGATAAACTAGGTATGGCTTTAGGTAAATTGGCAGAAGAGGATCCAACATTTACTGTGAGAACAGATGAAGCTTCAGGACAAACCATTATTTCTGGTATGGGTGAGCTTCACTTAGATATTATTGTAGACCGTTTGAAGCGTGAGTTTAAGGTTGAAGTAAACCAAGGACAGCCTCAAGTAGAGTACAAAGAAGCGATTACACAACGTGCACAACACAGAGAAGTTTACAAAAAGCAATCTGGTGGACGTGGTAAATTTGCAGATATTGTATTTACACTTGAACCAGCTGAAGAAGGTAAGCAAGGTCTGGAATTCGTTTCAGAGATTAAAGGTGGTAACGTTCCTAAAGAATTTATTCCATCTGTGGAAAAAGGATTCAAAATGGCTATGGTAAACGGACCTTTAGCAGGTTACGAAGTAGACGCTATGAAGGTAACCTTAACAGACGGATCTTACCACGATGTAGATTCCGATCAGTTATCGTTCGAATTGGCTGCTAAATTAGGGTTTAAAGCTGCTGCAAAAGCTGCAAAAGCGGTAATCATGGAGCCTATTATGAAACTAGAAGTTATTACTCCAGAAGAAAATATGGGTGATATCGTAGGTGACCTTAACCGCCGTCGCGGACAAGTAAACGATATGAGCGATAGAGCGGGTGCTAAAGTTGTAAAAGCGAATGTGCCTTTATCTGAAATGTTTGGTTATGTAACATCATTACGTACATTATCATCAGGTCGTGCAACATCAACTATGGAATTTTCACACTATGCTGAAACTCCTTCTAACATTTCTGAAGAAGTAATAAAAGCAGCTAAAGGCGTAGAAGCTTAATAAATTAAGAACATGAGTCAGAAAATCAGAATAAAATTAAAGTCTTACGATCACAACTTGGTAGATAAGTCTGCCGATAAGATTGTAAAAACAGTTAAAAGTACAGGTGCTGTTGTAACTGGACCAATTCCATTACCAACACACAAGAAAATTTTTACTGTATTACGTTCTCCACACGTAAACAAGAAATCAAGAGAGCAGTTCCAATTAAGTTCATTTAAACGTTTATTGGATATTTACTCTTCTTCATCAAAAACTATCGATGCTTTGATGAAGCTTGAATTACCAAGTGGTGTAGAAGTAGAGATTAAGGTTTAGTGAGACTTGGCTTTCTTAAGGAAAGTCATAGCCGAACAAACACTGAGCAAAGTCGAAGTGTCTATTTGGTGAAAAGATAAAGAGATCCCCGTTTTTGCGAGGATTAACATGTCCCACCGATGCGGTCGCGGGAAAAACGGAAAAATACATTTCAGGGACGAAAGGTGTTTTGTCCCTGAAGTTTTTTTAAATAAATTAATTATTAACAAAGATTGAAGGTGTGAACCAACAATCGTAAATCAAAAATCAGTATGTCTGGGTTAATTGGAAAAAAAATCGGTATGACCAGCATCTTCGACGAGAACGGGAAAAACATCCCTTGTACCGTAATCGAAGCTGGACCATGTATCGTTACCCAAGTCAGAACCAAAGAAGTTGACGGTTATGAAGCTGTACAGCTAGGTTTCGATGACGCGACAGAAAAGAGCGCTACTAAAGCAGACTTAGGTCATGCTAAAAAAGCGGGTACTTCTGTAAAACGCAAAGTCGTAGAATTTAAAGGTTTTGATGAGGAGTACAAATTAGGTGATGCTATCACCGTAGAACATTTCAACGAAGGAGAATTTGTTGATATTGCAGGAACATCAAAAGGGAAAGGTTTCCAGGGTGTTGTAAAGCGTCATGGCTTTGGTGGTGTAGGTCAGTCTACCCACGGTCAGCATAACCGTTTAAGAGCGCCAGGTTCTATTGGAGCTGCATCTTATCCTGCAAGAGTATTCAAAGGCATGAAAATGGCCGGAAGAATGGGTGGTGAAAAAGTGAAAGTTCAAAATTTAAGAGTTTTAAAAGTAGTTGCTGAAAAGAACTTACTTGTTGTTAAAGGTTGTGTACCTGGGCACAAAAACTCTTATGTAATTATTAGAAAGTAATGAAAGTAGCAGTTTTAGATATAAACGGAAAAGACACCGGTAGAAAAGCAGAGCTTTCTAAAGAGGTGTTTGCTATTGAGCCTAATAATCATGCAGTGTATTTGGATGTTAAGCAATATTTAGCTAATCAAAGACAAGGTACTCACAAATCTAAAGAAAGAAGTGAGATTGCTGGAAGTACACGTAAGATCAAAAAGCAAAAAGGTACAGGTACTGCTAGAGCAGGAAGTATTAAGTCTGGTGTGTTTAAAGGTGGTGGACGTATGTTTGGTCCAAGACCAAGAAACTATAGCTTCAAACTTAACAAAAGCCTTAAGCGTTTAGCTCGTAAATCGGCGTTAAGTATTAAAGCTAGTGAGAAGGCGATAGTTGTTTTGGAGGACTTTAACTTTGATGCTCCAAAAACTAAA
This sequence comes from Aestuariivivens insulae, assembly GCF_022662195.1. GTDB lineage: Bacteria > Bacteroidota > Bacteroidia > Flavobacteriales > Flavobacteriaceae > Aestuariivivens > Aestuariivivens insulae. The sequence goes on from NZ_JAKMCS010000001.1 coordinate 563,407, forward strand.
AACTTCACGGCAGTTTTAAAGGCTTTAGACTTGGAAAACAAAAAATCTTTGTTTGTGTTGGGTGGGTCAAATAATAATGTATATTTGTCATCGCGCAATTTAAAAGGTTCTGAAGTTGTAACTAACTCAGAATTAAGCACATATAAAATTCTAAACGCTAATCAAGTAGTGCTTTTAGAAGGTGCTTTAGAAGGAATTGAATCAAATTTAAGTAAATAGAAACCATGAGTATCTTAATTAAACCTATAATTACGGAAAAGGCGACAGCGGATAGCGAGTTAAAAAATTGCTATTGGTTTTCTGTAAATCCGAAGGCGAACAAGATAGAAATTAAAAAAGCAGTTGAAGCTGCTTATGGGGTTTCTGTTGAAAAAGTTCGTACAATAAATGTCCGTCCAGATAGAAGAACACGTTATACAAAAACGGGTATTCAACATGGTAAAACAAACGCTGTTAAAAAAGCGGTTGTACAACTGGCGGAAGGTGAAATGATTGATTTATACAGTAACATGTAATTAGACAACAATGTCAGTAAAAAAATTAAAACCAATCACACCAGGGCAGCGTTTTAGAGTAGTAAATGGATTTGACGCCATTACTACTGATAAGCCGGAGAAAAGCTTATTAGCTCCGAATAAAAGGTCTGGTGGTAGAAACAGTCAAGGGAAAATGACCATGCGCTACATAGGTGGTGGTCATAAGAAAAAGTATCGTATCATCGATTTTAAACGAAATAAGACTGGTATTCCAGCCGAAGTAAAATCGATAGAATACGATCCAAACAGAACCGCTTTTATCGCGTTATTGAACTATCAAGATGGCGAGAAAAGATACATCATTGCTCAAAATGGTTTACAAGTTGGGCAAAATGTCGTGTCTGGAAATGAAGGAATAGCTCCAGAAATTGGTAATGCTATGCCGTTAAGCCAAATTCCATTAGGAACCATTATTTCTTGTGTAGAGTTACGTCCAGGTCAAGGTGCGGTTATGGCACGTAGTGCCGGAGCTTTTGCTCAGTTAATGGCAAGGGATGGTAAATTCGCTACTATTAAATTACCTTCAGGTGAAACACGTTTAGTGCTTACAACTTGTATGGCTACTATAGGGGTTGTTTCTAATTCAGATCATCAGTTATTAGTGTCTGGTAAAGCAGGTAGATCAAGATGGTTAGGTAGAAGACCACGTACTAGACCAGTAGTAATGAACCCAATCGATCACCCAATGGGTGGTGGTGAAGGACGTGCTTCTGGAGGTCACCCAAGATCTAGAAAAGGTATTCCAGCTAAAGGTTATAGAACACGTTCTAGAACAAAAGCAAGTAATAAATATATTGTAGAACGTAGAAAGAAATAAGACATGGCAAGATCATTAAAAAAAGGACCTTACGTTCATTATAAATTAGAAAGAAAAGTTGCTGCAAATGTAGAAGCCAATAAAAAAACAGTAATCAAAACTTGGTCTAGAGCTAGTATGATTACTCCAGATTTTGTTGGACAAACCATAGCAGTACACAATGGCCGCCAGTTTGTGCCAGTTTACGTAACTGAAAACATGGTAGGTCATAAATTAGGAGAATTTTCACCAACACGTTCATTCCGTGGGCATGCAGGTGCTAAAAACAAAGGTAAAAAGTAGTAAGCTATGGGAAGTCGTAAAAAACAAATGGCAGACGCTATTAAGGAAAGCAAGAAGCAAATCGCTTTTGCAAAGCTTAATAACTGTCCTACGTCACCAAGGAAAATGCGTTTAGTAGCCGATTTAGTAAGAGGTGAACGCGTAGAAAAGGCACTTAATATCTTGAAATTCAACCAAAAAGAAGCATCAGGTCGTTTAGAGAAGTTACTGCTGTCTGCAATTGCAAACTGGCAAGCTAAAAACGAAGATGCAGATGTAGAGTCGGCTGAATTGTTTGTAAAAGAAATTAGAGTAGATGGTGGATCAATGTTAAAAAGATTGCGTCCAGCACCGCAAGGTCGTGCACACAGAATTAGAAAACGTTCTAACCACGTAACATTAGTGGTTGGTGCTAACAATAACACACAAAGCTAAGATAGAAGTATGGGACAAAAGACAAATCCAATCGGAAATCGCTTAGGAATTATCAGAGGATGGGAATCTAACTGGTATGGAGGAAACGATTATGGCGATAAGCTTGCCGAAGACGATAAAATTAGAAAGTACGTTCACGTACGTCTGGCAAAAGCTAGTGTGAGTAGAGTAATTATTGAAAGAACTCTTAAGCTTGTAACCGTTACTATCACTACGGCTCGCCCAGGTATCATTATTGGTAAGGGTGGTCAAGAGGTAGACAAGTTAAAAGAAGAACTTAAAAAGATTACTGGAAAAGAGGTTCAGATAAACATCTTTGAAATTAAAAGACCTGAACTAGATGCATTTTTAGTAGCATCAAGTATTGCGCGTCAAATAGAAAATCGTATTTCTTACCGTCGTGCAATAAAAATGGCTATTGCTGCTACAATGCGTATGAATGCTGAAGGAATTAAAATCCAAATTAGTGGTCGTTTAAATGGTGCTGAAATGGCACGTAGCGAACACTATAAAGAAGGACGTATTCCATTATCAACATTTAGAGCCGATATTGACTATGCTTTGGTTGAAGCACATACTACTTATGGTAGATTAGGTGTTAAAGTATGGATCATGAAAGGTGAAGTATATGGTAAAAGAGAGCTTTCTCCACTTGTAGGATTATCTAAGAAGCAAGGTGGAAAAGGTGGAGCTGGACGTGGAAACAAAGGACCTCGTCGTAGAAAGTAATTTTTTAAAGTAAAAGAAAAATGTTACAGCCTAAAAGAACAAAATTTCGTAAGCAGCAAAAAGGACGTATGAAAGGTATTTCCCAAAGAGGAAACCAACTTTCAAACGGTACTTTTGGTATAAAAGCATTAGATTCTAAGTTTATAACAGCTCGTCAAATTGAAGCTGCACGTATTGCCGCTACGCGTTACATGAAAAGGGAAGGGTCGATATGGATTAAAATATTTCCAGACAAGCCTATTACAAAAAAGCCTCTTGAAGTACGTATGGGTAAAGGTAAAGGTGCCGTAGAATATTGGGTAGCTGTTGTGAAACCAGGACGTGTTTTATTTGAAATTGGTGGTGTGCCATTAGACGTTGCAAAAGAAGCATTACGTCTAGCAGCACAAAAGCTACCAGTGAGAACTAAGTTTGTTATTGCTAGAGATTACGAAGCATAATTTATTTAATGATATGAAACAATCAGAAATTAAAGAATTATCTACAGCTGAGTTACAAGAGAAACTTGGTGAGACCAAAAAGAGTTATGCAGACCTTAAACTGGCACATGCAATATCTCCTTTAGAAAATCCAATTCAGCTACGTGCCATTAGACGTACTGTAGCTAGAATTGCGACCGAATTAACTAAAAGAGAATTACAATAATTCTGCTGAAAGATGGAAACAAGAAATTTAAGAAAAGAACGTATAGGAGTTGTTACAAGTAACAAAATGCAGAAATCTATTGTAGTTTCTGAAGTTAAAAAAGTAAAACACCCTATGTATGGTAAGTTCGTGTTAAAGACAAAGAAATATGTTGCACACGACGAGAAAAACGATTGTAACATTGGAGATACTGTAAAGATCATGGAAACAAGACCTTTAAGTAAATCTAAATGTTGGAGATTAGTTGAAATAATTGAAAGAGCGAAGTAATTATGGTACAACAAGAATCAAGACTTAAGGTAGCAGATAACACTGGAGCGAAAGAGGTTTTAACCATTCGTGTTCTAGGTGGTACTAAAAGAAGATACGCTTCTGTAGGAGACAAAATTGTTGTTTCTGTAAAAGATGCAACACCTAATGGAAACATTAAAAAAGGTGCTGTTTCTACTGCAGTAGTAGTACGTACTGTAAAAGAAGTAAGAAGACCAGATGGATCATACATTAGATTTGATGATAACGCCTGTGTACTTTTAAACCCAACGGGTGAAATGAGAGGTACACGTGTATTTGGTCCTGTTGCAAGAGAACTTCGTGATAAACAGTTTATGAAAATTGTATCATTAGCACCAGAAGTGCTTTAATACAAAAAATCAAGATGGGAAAGCTTAAAATAAAAACAGGAGATACAGTACGTGTAATTACCGGAGACCATAAAGGATCCGAAGGTAAAGTACAAAAAGTATTTATCGATAAGAACAAAGCTATCGTTGAGGGTGTCAATATGGTTAAGAAACACACTAAACCAAGTGCACAAAATCCTCAAGGTGGTATTGTAGAGAAAGAAGCACCAATCCATGTGTCTAACTTATCGTTGTTAACTTCAAAAGGAGAGACAACACGAGTTGGATATAAAATGGAAGGTGATAAGAAAGTGAGATTTTCAACTAAATCTAATGAAGTAATTTAGTAGTTATGGCATATTCACCAAGACTTAAAGAAGAGTATAAAAGCAGAGTAATTGCAGCTCTTACAGACGAATTTGGATATAAAAATGTAATGCAAGTTCCTAAACTTAAAAAGATAGTAATATCTAAAGGTGTTGGAGCAGCAGTTGCAGACAAAAAGTTAATTGACTACGCAGTAGAGGAGTTAACAACTATATCTGGACAAAAAGCTATAGCCACAATGTCTAAAAAGGACGTTGCTTCTTTCAAATTACGTAAAGGAATGCCAATTGGCGCAAAAGTTACTTTGCGAGGAGAAAGAATGTATGAATTTTTAGATCGTTTAGTTACTTCTGCCTTACCACGAGTAAGAGATTTTAGCGGTATAAAGGCTACAGGATTTGACGGACGGGGTAACTACAACTTAGGTATTACTGAGCAAATTATCTTTCCAGAAATTAATATCGATAAGGTAAATAGAATTTCTGGTATGGATATTACTTTTGTAACGTCTGCCGAAACAGATAAAGAAGCAAAATCATTATTAACTGAATTAGGGTTACCTTTTAAAAAGAACTAAGTTATGGCTAAAGAATCAATGAAAGCCCGCGAGGTAAAAAGAGCAAAAACAGTAGCTAAATACGCAGCTAAACGTAAAGCTTTAAAAGAAGCTGGAGATTACGAAGCGTTACAAAAGTTACCAAAAAATGCTTCCCCAATACGTCAGCATAATAGATGTAAGCTAACAGGAAGACCTAAAGGATACATGAGAACATTTGGTATTTCTCGTGTAACATTTAGGGAAATGGCTAACCAAGGTCTTATTCCAGGCGTAAAAAAGGCTAGCTGGTAAAAAAAGAATTATAAACAGGTTGAAGGTTCAAGGCCGAAGGACGGAATTGAAAACCACATCCGCAAATTAATAAATATGTATACAGATCCAATTTCGGATTATCTTACTAGAATTAGAAACGCAGTGCGTGCCAACCATAGAGTGGTTGAGATCCCTGCTTCTAATTTGAAAAAGGACATCACTAAAATATTATTCGAGCAAGGATATATTTTAAGTTATAAGTTTGATGATTCAACAGTACAAGGCACTATAAAAATAGCGCTTAAGTACAACAAAGAAACTAAAGAACCCGTAATCAAGAAACTTCAGAGAGTTAGTAGACCAGGTTTACGTAAGTATGCTGGAGCTGGAGAATTGCCTAGAATTTTAAATGGCCTTGGTGTTGCAATCGTTTCAACTTCTCATGGAGTTATGACAGGTAAACAAGCCAAAAGAGAAAATGTAGGTGGTGAAGTTTTATGTTACGTTTACTAATTTTAAAACCGAAAAGAAATGTCAAGAATAGGAAATAATCCAGTAGCCATTCCAGAAGGTGTAACAGTAGACGTAAAAGATAACGTTATTACTGTAAAGGGAAAATTAGGAGAGTTAACGCAAAGTTTCGATGCTGTTGAGATTAAAGTAGAAGAAGGAAATGTACTAGTTGCACGCGCTTCAGATACAAAAGATCAAAAAGCAAAACATGGTTTATATAGATCTTTAGTAAACAACATGATAGAAGGTGTTTCTAAAGGGTGGACTAAAGAATTAGAATTGGTAGGTGTAGGTTATAGAGCATCTAACCAAGGACAAAAATTAGATCTAGCCTTAGGATTCTCTCACAACATAGTTTTGGACATTGCTCCAGAAGTTAAAGTTGAGACTGTTTCAGAGAAAGGAAAAAATCCTATCGTGAAATTAACTTCTCATGATAAACAACTTGTAGGTCAAGTCGCTGCAAAAATTCGTGGTTTCAGAAAGCCAGAGCCTTACAAAGGAAAAGGTATCAAGTTTGTTGGTGAAGAAATAAGAAGAAAAGCAGGTAAATCAGCTTAATAAATTAGTTATGGCATTGACAAAGAACGAAAGAAGATTAAGAATAAAAAACAGAATAAGAAAGGTAGTTTCTGGTACAGAGGCAAGACCAAGATTAGCTGTTTACAGAAGTAATAAAGAAATTTATGCCCAAATAGTTGATGATGTAACTGGTAAAACAATTGTTGCAGCATCTTCAAGGGATAAAGATATCGATACTGCTAAAGCAAACAAAGTTGAAGCTGCTGCCCTAGTTGGTAAAGTATTAGCTGAAAAGGCTTTAAAAGCAGGTGTAGAGACCATAGCTTTCGATAGAGGTGGTTATTTATATCATGGTAGAGTTAAATCATTAGCCGACGGAGCTAGAGAAGCAGGACTTAAATTCTAAGAAATTATGTTTCAAAAATATAAAAGTGCAGAGTTAGTAAAACCAGGTGGATTAGATCTTAAAGATCGTTTAGTTGGTGTACAAAGGGTTACAAAAGTAACTAAAGGTGGTAGAGCTTTTGGCTTTTCAGCGATTGTAGTAGTTGGTGATGAGGCTGGTGTTGTAGGACAAGGCTTAGGTAAATCTAAAGACGTTGCCAGTGCAATTGCAAAGGCCGTAGAAGATGCTAAGAAAAACTTGGTTAGAATTCCTATTAGAAAAGGAACTGTACCACACGAGCAAAAAGGAAAATACGGTGGAGCAAGAGTAAATATCATACCTGCTGCGCCTGGTACAGGAGTTATTGCCGGTGGTGCAGTAAGAACTGTATTGGAAGCCGTTGGTGTACACGATGTATTATCAAAATCTCAAGGGTCATCAAACCCACACAACGTAGTAAAGGCAACATTCGATGCTTTGTTACAGTTAAGAGATGCTAATACAATTGCTAGAGATAGAGGTATTTCACTTGAAAAAGTTTTTAACGCTTAAATACGATCAAGAGATGGGAAAGATTAAAGTAACAAAAGTTAAAAGCGCTATCAATCGTACGCAAAGACAAAAAAGAACTTTAGAAGCTCTTGGTCTTAAAAAGATTGGTCAAGTAAAAGAGCATGAAGCAACACCAAACATTTTGGGTATGATTGCTAAAGTTTCACATTTAGTTTCTGTTGAAGAAGCTTAAAAATATAGACTGAAGAAAATGGATTTAAGTAACTTACAACCGGCAAAAGGATCGGTAAAAACACAAGGCAAGCGAGTAGGTCGCGGACAAGGTTCAGGTAAAGGTGGTACCGCTACACGTGGTCACAAAGGAGCTAAGTCACGTTCTGGTTATTCTAAGAAAATTGGATTTGAAGGTGGGCAAATGCCACTTCAAAGACGTGTGCCTAAATTTGGTTTTAACAACATTAACCGTGTGGAATACCAAGGTATTAATTTAGATACCTTACAGCAATTGGTTGATGATAAGAAAGTAAAGGATACTGTAGATTTTGAAACTTTATTCGCAAACCGTTTAATTGGTAAAAACGACTTAGTTAAAGTATTAGGCCGTGGCGAATTAAAAGCAAAATTAAAAGTATCTGCACATAAGTTCTCTGCTTCGGCAAAAGCTGCTATCGAAGCTGCAGGAGGAGAAGCAATAACGCTATAAGACTTTACAATACATGAAATTTATAGAATCAATAAAGAATGTTTGGAAAATCGAAGAACTAAGAAACAGAATCATAGTAACCTTGAGTCTGTTGTTGGTTTACCGATTTGGAGCCCAAGTTACACTGCCAGGTATAGACGCCGAGCAATTAAGTGGTTTAGCAAGTAGTACAGAAGGTGGTATATTAGGATTGCTTAGTGCCTTTACTGGAGGAGCTTTTTCAAAAGCTTCGGTATTTGCCTTGGGTATCATGCCTTACATTTCTGCTTCTATTGTAGTGCAGTTAATGGGAATTGCTATTCCATATTTACAAAAGCTGCAAAAAGAAGGAGCCAGTGGCCAAAAGAAAATTACTCAAATTACACGGTGGTTAACTATTGCAATATGTTTATTGCAAGCACCAGGTTATTTAGCTAGTTTACCAGCATTAGGTGTGCCTCAATCGGCTTACCTTTTGGGAACAGGTGGTTTATTCTATTTTTCATCTATTGTAATATTGATTACTGGATGTATCTTTGCCATGTGGTTAGGAGAAAAAATTACCGATAAAGGTATTGGTAATGGTATTTCCTTATTAATTATGGTTGGTATTATAGCAACTTTACCACAAGCATGGTTGCAAAACGCAGCCACTAGATTAGAAGGTAATAATGTGATGTTAATTCTTTTTGAACTTGTTATTTGGTTTGTTATTATTTTATTGTCCATTTTATTAGTAATGGCTGTTAGAAAAATAGCAGTACAATATGCAAGAAGAACGGCATCTGGTGGTTACGAAAGAAATGTTATGGCAGGGTCAAGACAGTACATTCCGTTAAAGTTGAATGCTTCTGGGGTAATGCCTATTATATTTGCCCAAGCCATTATGTTTGTACCTAGTTTAATTGGAGGATCGTCCTTATTAAAGGAAACCACAGTTGGAGCATGGATGCAAACTCAATTTTCAGATATGTTTGGTTTCTGGTATAATGTAGTATTTGGATTGTTGATTATTATATTTACCTATTTCTATACAGCAATTACGGTGCCTACCAATAAAATGGCCGACGACTTAAAGCGTAGTGGTGGTTTTATTCCTGGTATACGTCCAGGTTCAGAGACTTCTGAATACTTAGACAAGATCATGTCTCAAATAACCTTACCGGGTTCTATATTTTTAGCATTAATTGCTGTATTTCCAGCTTTTATTGTTAAGTTAATGAGCGTACAGCAAGGATGGGCATTGTTTTTTGGAGGTACATCGTTATTGATTATGGTTGGGGTAGCAATAGATACCATGCAGCAAATAAATGCCTATTTGTTGAATAGACATTACGATGGCTTGATGAAGACAGGTAAAAATAGAAAAGCAGTAGCTTAATATATTATAGACTATGGCAAAACAAGCAGCAATAGAACAGGACGGAACAATAATAGAAGCATTATCTAATGCCATGTTTCGTGTTGAACTGGAAAATGGCCACATTGTAACAGCACATATTTCTGGAAAAATGCGTATGCATTACATTAAGTTGTTACCGGGCGATAAAGTAAAATTAGAAATGAGTCCTTACGATTTAACTAAGGCTCGTATAACTTATAGATACTAAAAGTTCAAAGTTTGAAGTTCAACGTTTAAAGTTAAAAAGCTAAGCCTTGAACCTTGAACCTTGAACCTTGAATTTTTAAACATTGAAAAATTATGAAAGTAAGAGCATCAGTTAAAAAAAGAAGCGCCGATTGTAAAATTGTGCGTAGAAAGGGAAGACTTTACGTGATAAACAAAAAGAATCCTAGATTTAAACAAAGACAAGGTTAAAATAGATAAAAGTCATTAGTTTATTAGTAGTTAGATGAATCTGATTGAAATAGAAATGTTTAGGATTCTAACAACTAAAAACTAACAACTAAAAACTAAAATTAGTATGGCAAGAATTGCAGGTGTAGACATACCTAAAAACAAAAGAGGAGCTATCTCTTTAACTTATATCTACGGTATAGGTAGGAGTAGAGCAAAAGAAATTTTAGCAACTGCTAAAGTAGACGAAAGCACTAAAGTACAAGATTGGACAGACGACGAGATTGGAGCAATCCGTGAGGCTGTTGGAGCTTTTACTATTGAAGGTGAGTTACGTTCTGAAACTCAATTGAACATTAAGCGTTTAATGGATATTGGATGTTACAGAGGTATTCGTCATAGAGCTGGGTTACCATTAAGAGGGCAGCGTACAAAAAACAACTCTAGGACCAGAAAAGGTAGAAGGAAAACTGTTGCTAACAAGAAAAAAGCAACTAAATAATAATTAAATAATAGTCATTAGTCATTAGTATTTGGACGTTAGAAGAATCTGTTCGAAATGTAAAAGTTTAGGATTCCAATAACTAAAAGCTAACAACTAGAAACTAAAAGAATATGGCAAAAACAAGTACAAAAAAACGTAAAGTTGTTGTAGACGCTGTTGGTGAAGCACATATTACGGCGTCATTCAATAACATCATTATTTCTCTTACCAACAAAAAAGGTGATGTAGTATCATGGTCATCTGCTGGTAAAATGGGATTTAGAGGATCTAAAAAGAACACACCTTATGCTGCACAGTTGGCTGCCGAAGATGCTGCGGCTGTAGCTTCTGAAGCTGGTTTGAAAAAGGTGAAGGTTTATGTGAAAGGACCTGGTAATGGTAGAGAATCTGCTATACGTTCTATCCATAATGCAGGTATAGAAGTAACAGAAATAATTGATGTTACTCCACTACCACATAATGGATGTAGACCTCCAAAACGAAGAAGAGTATAATTTATATAGCATATAAAAGTTAATATCGACTGTTTATACAGTTGATATTAACTTTTTATGTGTAAATTTGCAAACTGAAAAATAAATAATAATCAAGTATCAACAAGAGATTTACGATTATCGAAGGATAAGATTAAGACCTTAATTCATAATCACTCTTAAAACACAATTTAAAATGGCAAGATATACTGGTCCTAAAACTAAAATAGCTCGTAAGTTTGGAGAAGCTATTTTTGGAGACGACAAGTCTTTTGAAAAAAGAAACTACCCTCCAGGTCAACATGGAAACAACAGAAGACGTGGAAAAAAATCTGAATACGCTATCCAACTACAGGAGAAGCAAAAAGCAAAATATACCTATGGTATTTTAGAGCGTCAATTTAGAAACTTATTTAAAAAAGCTAGAGCAGCACAAGGTATTACTGGTGAGGTTTTATTACAGCTTTGTGAGTCTAGATTAGATAACGTAGTATATAGAATGGGTATTGCTCCTTCTAGAAGCGCTGCAAGACAATTAGTATCACACAGACACATTACTGTAAATGGTAATTTGGTTAACATTCCTTCTTACCAATTAAAAGCAGGAGATGTTATTGCTGTAAGAGAAAAATCTAAATCGCTTGAAGCTATCGAAAGATCACTTTCAAACTCAAGTCACGTTTACGAATGGATTACTTGGAATAATGATACTAAGCAAGGAACTTATGTTTCTGTTCCTGCTAGAATTCAAATTCCAGAAAATATCAACGAGCAGTTCATCGTCGAATTATATTCTAAATAATAAATTAATAATATTGGTATTTAGCCAAAGGGTTTATTCGTCCTTCTTCAAACTTATAAACCGCGCAACTAAATAACAATTAAAACGAAGAAAAATATGGCAGTATTTAATTTCCAAAAGCCGGACAAAGTAATCATGATTAATTCAACGGATTTTGAAGGCAAATTCGAATTTCGCCCTTTAGAACCTGGATATGGATTAACAGTAGGTAACGCACTAAGACGCGTGTTGTTGTCTTCCTTAGAAGGTTTTGCAATAACATCGGTTAGAATAGAAGGTGTAGATCATGAGTTTTCTACAATTGCTGGTGTAGTAGAGGATGTTACCGAAATTATTTTGAATTTAAAACAAGTCCGTTTTAAAAGACAAATAGACGATATAGACAACGAGTCTGTTTCAATCTCTATTTCTGGTCAAGAGCAAATATTGGCTGGAGATTTTCAAAAGTTTATTTCAGGATTCCAAGTATTAAATACAGAGCAAATTATCTGTAACTTAGATCCTAAAGTTAATTTCAACCTTGAAATTACTATTGAAAAAGGTAGAGGCTATGTACCTGCAGAGGAAAACAAAAAAGCATCTGCGCCAATAGGGACTATATTTACCGATTCTATATACACACCTATAAAGAACGTTAAGTACAGTATAGAAAACTATCGTGTTGAACAAAAGACCGATTACGAAAAATTGGTTTTCGAAATCATTACAGATGGTTCTATAAACCCTCAAGATGCATTAACAGAGGCAGCCAAAACGTTAATTCACCACTTCATGTTATTCTCAGATGAGCGTATCACTCTTGAAGCTGATGAAATTGCACAAACTGAAACGTATGATGAAGAATCACTTCATATGAGACAGTTGCTTAAAACGAAGCTAATCGATATGGATTTATCGGTACGTGCACTTAACTGTTTAAAAGCAGCCGAAGTAGATACTTTAGGAGACTTAGTATCATTCAATAAAAATGACTTAATGAAGTTCCGTAACTTTGGTAAGAAATCTTTAACCGAGCTAGAAGAGTTGGTAAGCGTTAAAGGTCTAAACTTCGGAATGGATTTAAGCAAATATAAATTAGATAAAGATTAATTCTAACACTCCTTTATAGTTTGCTCCTTATAATGGGTTGTAGCAAGATAAAGGTTTAAAACAAATGTCATGAGACACGGAAAAAAATTCAACCACCTAAGCAGAAAAACTGCTCACAGAAAATCGATGTTGGCTAATATGGCATGTTCATTAATTGAGCATAAGCGTATCAATACAACAGTAGCAAAAGCAAAAGCTTTAAAGCAATTTGTTGAGCCAATCATTACTAAATCTAAAGAAGATACTACGCATAACAGACGTATAGCTTTTAGTAGATTAAGACAAAAAGAAGCTGTGACAGAATTGTTCAGGGAAGTAGCTACTAAAGTTGGTGACAGACCAGGAGGTTACACTAGAATAATTAAATTAGGAAACCGTTTGGGGGATAACGCCGATATGGCTATGATCGAGCTTGTAGATTATAACGAAATTTACAATGCAGATAAGGCTAAGAAGAAGACAACAAGAAGAAGTAGAAGAGGTGGTGCTAAGCCAGCCGCTGCTGCTCCAGTTGAAACTCAAGCTTCAAACGAAGAGGAATAAATGTTAATAAGCATTCAAAATAAAAGGGATAAACTATTTTAGTTTATCCTTTTTTTGTGCAATTTTGTAAAACCTTGTTCCCGAGATAGCGGGAATCTTATAAAAAATCAGAATGAAATATCAAAAAAGACAAAGTGCCATCATTCTTCTAGCAGATGGTACCATTTTTCACGGTAAAGCAGTAGGAAATAAACAAGGAACGGCATTTGGTGAAGTGTGTTTTAATACAGGAATGACCGGATACCAAGAAATTTTCACCGATCCATCTTATTACGGACAATTAATGGTAGCTACCAATGCCCATATTGGTAATTACGGTACCAATGTAGATGAAGTAGAATCAGATTCTATCAAAATTGCTGGCCTTATAGTTAAAAATTTTAGCTACGATTATTCAAGAGACAATGCCGATGCATCTTTAGAAGAATTTTTGGATAAAAATAACCTATTAGCTATTTCGGATGTAGATACTAGAGCTTTGGTTAGTTATATAAGGGATAATGGAGCCATGAATGCGGTTATTTCAACCGAAGTAGATAACATTGAAGGCCTTAAAAAGCAATTGGCAGAAGTGCCAAATATGGAAGGTTTGGAACTGGCATCGAAAGTGTCGACTAAAGAACCATATTATTTTGGTGATGAAAATGCAACATACAAGGTGGCGGCTCTAGATATAGGAATAAAGAAGAACATTCTTAGAAACATTGCAAAACGAGATGTCTATATTAAAGTGTTTCCATACAATTCAAAATTTGAAGATTTAGAAGCATTCAATCCAGATGGCTATTTCTTATCCAATGGCCCTGGGGACCCTGAGCCTTTAAAAGAAGCTCAGGCCGTGGCTAAAGAAATCATCAAACGCAATTTACCTTTATTCGGTATTTGTTTGGGGCATCAAGTAATAGCGCTTGCCAATGGTGTTTCAACCTATAAAATGCACAATGGACATCGAGGAATTAACCACCCAGTAAAAAACTTAATTACGGGGAAAGGGGAAATTACTTCTCAAAACCATGGTTTCGCCGTAAATAGGGAAGAGTCTGAAGCACATGAGGATTTGCAAATAACACATCTACATTTAAATGATAATACAGTGGCTGGATTGGCAATGAAAAGCAAAAATTGTTTTTCGGTACAGTACCATCCAGAAGCAAGTCCAGGACCACACGACTCGTCCTATTTGTTCGATCAGTTTATTGAAAACATTAAAAAAGCTAAGCTTTCAGTAGCAGAATAAGTTAATAAATTTAGGCTAAACTTCACTAAAACGTTATAGGTGCTTTTTTCATCATTTGTTTTGAAATTGCATAACAGTGCTAAGATTAAGTCGTAAATTTGATAAGTTAAAAGTTTATAAATAAATCAATTATGAGTGCAATAATTAATATTCACGCAAGACAAATATTAGATTCAAGAGGTAACCCAACCGTAGAGGTAGATGTTGTTACAGAAAATGGTATCTTAGGTAGAGCAGCAGTACCTTCTGGAGCTTCTACAGGAGAACATGAAGCTGTAGAGTTAAGAGACGGTGGAAATACATATATGGGTAAAGGTGTTTTAAAGGCTGTTGAAAATGTAAACACAACTATAGCAGATGCTTTGCTTGGTATTTCTGTTTTTGAGCAAAATTTCATAGACCAAACCATGATCGATTTAGATGGAACCCCAAATAAATCGAAATTAGGTGCCAATGCCATTTTAGGTGTTTCTTTGGCAGCAGCAAAAGCGGCAGCAGCAGAATTAGGATTGCCTTTATATAGATATGTAGGGGGTGTATCTGCTAACACGCTTCCTGTACCAATGATGAATATTATCAATGGTGGTTCACATAGTGATGCACCTATCGCCTTCCAGGAGTTTATGATTATGCCGGTTAAGGCTAAAGACTTTACTCATGCGATGCAGATGGGAACCGAAATTTTTCACCATTTGAAAAAGGTATTGCACGATAGAAATTTAAGTACGGCTGTAGGTGATGAAGGTGGTTTTGCGCCTACTTTAGATGGTACCGAAGACGCTATTGAAACAATAGCAAAAGCTGTAGAAAATGCTGGCTATAAATTTGGAGACGAGGTGAAGATTGCATTAGATTGTGCTTCAGCCGAGTTTTATGTAGACGGTAAGTATGATTACGCCAAATTTGAAGGCGATACAGGTGTTGTAAGAACAAGTAAAGAACAAGCTGAGTACTTGGCCGAGTTAGTATCTAAATATCCAATTATCTCTATAGAAGATGGTATGGACGAGAACGACTGGGACGGATGGAGCTATTTAACCGAATTGGTAGGCGATAAAGTACAGCTAGTAGGAGACGATTTATTTGTAACCAACGTAGAGCGTTTATCACGCGGAATTGAAAACGGTATAGCCAATTCCATCTTAATTAAAGTAAATCAAATAGGATCGTTAACCGAAACTATTGCTGCAGTTAATATGGCCAAAAATGCAGGTTATACATCAGTAATGTCACACCGTTCTGGCGAAACTGAAGATAATACCATTGCCGATTTAGCAGTAGCCTTAAATTGTGGACAAATAAAAACAGGATCTGCTTCACGTAGTGATCGTATGGCAAAATATAACCAATTGCTTCGTATAGAGGAAGAACTTGGAGAGGTTGCTTATTTTCCACAAGAAAAAGCGTTCAAAATAAAATAAGAACCTATTTAAAAATAGTTAAAAAGTGGTTGTTTTTATTAGCAATCACTTTTTTTTATGCCCTAAATTTAACAATATATTAAATGATTAAATCATTGGTTTTTACGTTTTAAAAATAGGCTAATATTTCGTACTTTAGCGTTCCGCTTAATAACATAAAATTTACGTGAACTTATGGCAAAAACTGCTACCATCGATATAGATGGCCAAAAATATGAGTTTCCTTTACTTACAGGAACAGAAAATGAAGTTGCAATAGATATAAAAAGCTTAAGAGGAGTTACAAATGGAGTCATTACGTTAGATTCGGGTTATAAAAACACTGGGTCTTGTACCAGTAGCATTACATTTCTTGATGGAGAAAAAGGAATATTGAGATACAGAGGGTATTCAATTGAAGAACTAGCAGAAAAAGCAAGCTTTTTGGAAGTAGCCTACTTACTTATTTTTGGAGAGCTTCCAACTCAAGAACAAAGCGTAAAATTCCATAACGATATTAAAGCACAGTCTGTAGTTGATGATGATGTGAGGAAAATTGTAGATGCTTTTCCTAAGTCGGCCCATCCTATGGGAATTATTTCTTCCCTAACAAGTGCCCTTACAGCTTTTAACCCGTCTTCTGTAAATGTTAAATCGGAAGAAGACATGTATAAGGCCATCGTTAAAATTTTGGGTAAGTTCCCTGTGTTAGTAGCGTGGACCTTAAGAAAGAAACAAGGCTTGCCATTAGATTATGGTGATAAAAATTTAGGCTATGTAGAGAATGTCTTAAAAATGATGTTCAAGCAGCCTAATGAAGATTATGTACAAAACCAAGTTGTTGTTGATGCGCTCGATAAACTTTTAATCTTACATGCCGATCATGAGCAAAACTGTTCTACATCTACAGTAAGAATAACAGGTTCTTCACATGCAGGATTATTTGCATCACTTTCGGCCGGTATATCTGCTTTATGGGGACCATTACATGGTGGAGCCAATCAAGCAGTATTGGAAATGTTAGAAGCTATTAAAGCCGATGGTGGAGATACCAAAAAATATATGGCCAAGGCTAAGGACAAGGAAGATCCATTCCGTTTAATGGGCTTTGGACACAGAGTATATAAAAATTTCGATCCTCGTGCTCGTATCATAAAAAAAGCAGCAGACGAAGTATTAGGTGATTTAGGTATAGACGACCCTATTTTAGATATAGCTAAAGGACTTGAAAAGGAGGCTTTAGAGGATTCTTATTTTGTAGATAGAAAATTATATCCTAATGTCGATTTTTATTCAGGAATCATTTATAGAGCTATGGGAATCCCTACAGATATGTTTACCGTAATGTTTGCATTAGGACGTTTACCAGGATGGATAGCCCAATGGCGTGAAATGCGCTTAAATGTAGAGCCAATTGGAAGACCAAGACAATTATACATAGGGGAAACAGAAAGGGCTTTTGTGCCAGTTGACCAAAGATAGAACAGTCTTAAATTTATAATATTATCAAGCTTCATGGGTTTTTCATGAAGCTTTTCTTTTTTTAAACAATATTTTTCAGAATAATATAAAAATTGTGCAATAATCACTAGTTTTGGAGTTTTAATCTGGAGAATAAAATATGCTAAAACTTAATGTTAAAAATGAGACGTCTAGGTTAAGGGCTGTAATTTTAGGAACGGCCAAAAATAATGGACCAATCCCTAAAGTAGAAGATTGTTACGACCCCAAAAGTATCCAGCATGTATTGGCAGGAACGTATCCAAAAGAAGAGGATATGATTAAGGAAATGGAAGCGGTTGCAGCTGTTTTTAAAAAATACGACGTTACGGTTTTTAGACCAGAGGTAATAGAAAACTGCAACCAAATTTTTTCACGGGATATTGCTTTTGTAATTGAAGATAAGATTATACGGGCTAACATTTTACCCAATCGTGAAGATGAAGTTGAAGCTATACGGTATGTTTGGGATCAAATTGATAGAAAAAACAGAATTATTTTGCCAGAAGCATGCCATGTAGAAGGAGGGGATGTGATGCCCTGGAACGATTATATTTTTGTTGGGACTTACTCTGGTGAAGACTATGCCAGCTATATTACGGCTAGAACTAATAAAGAAGCAGTAACTGCACTTCGGGAATTGTTTCCCAATAAAACGGTTAAAGCATTCGAATTACGCAAATCGAATACCAATCCAAAAGAAAATGCACTGCATTTAGACTGTTGTTTTAACCCATTGGGTAAAGGAAAGGCCATTATTCATAAAAATGGATTTCTAATAGAAGACGAATACGAATGGTTGGTAAACTTCTTTGGAAAGGAAAACGTTTTTGAAATAACTAAAGACGAAATGTACGAGATGTATAGTAATGTGTTTTCAATTTCTGAAGATGTTGTTATATCCGAAAGGAATTTTACACGTTTAAACACTTGGCTTAGACAACAAGGATTTACGGTAGAAGAAGTGCCTTATGCCGAAATAGGAAAACAAGAAGGCTTGTTACGCTGTACAACCATGCCTTTAATACGGGATTAGTTTTTAATCGAAAAGAATTATGCAACAAACCACAAATACCATTTTAATGATTCGTCCTTTAAACTATAGGATGAATGAACAAACGGCCGTAAACAATTATTACCAAAAAGTATTGGATAATACTTTACCGGAAACAGTTAATGTTAGAGCCCAGCAAGAGTTTGATACTTACGTTGAAAAGCTAAGACAGGTTGGGGTTAATGTTGTTGTTGTGAACGATACCGATACCTTCGATACCCCAGATTCTATTTTTCCCAACAACTGGGTATCCTTTCATGAAAATGGTGATGTAGGGCTCTACCCAATGTTTGCCGAAAACAGGCGATTGGAGCGACGGGAAGATGTATTACAAACCCTGGAGAAAGAAGGCTTTGTTATTAATAATATTATAGATTATACCAGCGCCGAAGAAGAAGATATTTTTCTGGAAGGTACCGGAAGTGTGGTGTTGGATCGGGCAAACCGAAAGGCCTATTGTGCCTTGTCGGCGCGAGCCGATGAAGCATTATTTATTGAGTTTTGTGAGGACTTTGAATTTACACCTGTTATTTTTACAGCTTACCAAACAGTGAATAACGAGAGGTTACCCATTTACCATACCAATGTAATGATGTGCGTAGGTGAGACTTTTGCCGTTATTTGCTTAAGTAGTATTGATGATAAAAAAGAACGTAAAAATGTAATAAAACATTTGAAGGAAGATGGTAAAGAGATTATAGATATTACCGAAGCACAGGTTAATAATTTTGCCGGTAACATGCTTCAGGTAAAAGCTAAAACTGGTACCCGTTACTTAGTGATGAGCCAGGCTGCTTATAATGCATTAACCAAATCACAAATTCAAAAATTACAAGGCCATACACATATACTTTCCAGTTCTTTAGATACTATCGAAGCTTGTGGTGGCGGAAGTGCGCGCTGTATGATGGCAGAAGTATTTTTGCCTAAAGCTTAGTAAAGCTTAAGCCGATTTAGATTTTGGCAGTTGGACATAAAAAGTACTGCCTACATTTAAGGTGCTTTCCACCCAAATTTTACCATTGTTTAGCTCTACTAGTTCCTTACAAATGGACAGCCCTAAACCGGTACCCTTTTCATTATTGGTGCCAGTAGTAGTAAAAGAACTGCTTTTAAAAAGTTTGCCTAAATTTTCTTTAGAAATGCCCACACCCGTATCGGCTATACTAATAATACAGGTACCATTACTTATATGATTTGAAACCGTAATGGTATCACCTTCATTACAAAACTTTAAGGCATTGGCCAATAAGTTTTGAATTACAATTTCAATCATGCTTCTGTCGGCATAAGCAAAGTCACGTAAAGAATGGTCAATTAAGTTAATGCCTTTTTGTGCCATGCGCTGCTCAACGAGTTTCACCTTATCCTCAAAAACCTCTTGTATGTCAAACAAACTAGGTTTAGGTTCAAGCGATTGCATTTGTGATTTAGACCAATTTAAAAGGTTGAATAGTAACAATGAAGCATTGTTGGCATTTTCACTTAATTCGGGAATTAAATTGTCAAATTCCTCTTTAGAAAGTGTATCGTCTTTTAATAAGTCTATAAAACCATTAATAGAAGATAAAGAGTCTTTTAAATCGTGGGATATAATAGAGAATAATTTATCCTTTACATTGTTTATACTTTCTAATTGCTTTATTTGTTCTAGATTTGCTTCATGTCGCAAATTAGCTTTTAGATTTTTTTCTTCTAAATCCTGTACCAACTTAATATAGTCCATCCGTTTAGAATAGGTCATTATAATAAATATAATGGCCATAATGAGTATAGCTAATAGAATATAGAAGAAAAACTTAAATAAATTATGGTCACTTTCTTTATCTTGTGATGGTAACGTACTTGTTTTGTCCTCTACATCAGTGTTTAAGTTTGATGCTGCATTTGTACCTAAATCAGTGCTTAGCGCAATTTTATGGTCAACCGACTTGTCTTTTTCTAAGGATGCTTTTAAGCTATAATACTCGCGTTGCCATACAAAAGCACGATCAAACCTACGTCTGGTCGAGTCCAATTGTTTCATCGCGTCATAATACCTAAGAAGTTCTTGTTTGTTGTCTAGGCGTTTTGCAATGGTACTGGCTTCATAGAGTTGGCGTTCGGCTAGTATTAAGCGTCCTTGTTTTAAGTTTAGGGCACCTAAATTGTTTAAGGAGGTTAACAAGCCTACTTGATTGTTGTTGCGTTTGTTTAAATTTAATCCTTTCAGCAAATACTTCGAGGCATTGTCATAATCATTGAACTGTAAATATTCGCCACCCAACTTTGCAGAAACAACACCTTGAATAGAGTCGTTTTCAATATTAGCATTTAAAAGGTTTTTATAGTATTCAATAGCTTTTCTGTGCTCTCTCTTCATAGAGTACAAATCTGCTAATCTACTATAGGATATATTAACCCTAGTTGTGTCGTTAAGGAGCTGTTGTAGTGGTAGGGCCTTTAAATAAAATGAAGAAGCTTTGTCGAAATCATTAATATTGTAATAAGCATCCGCTAGATTGCTATAAGCTAAACTCAGCTCTTTTTCCAGGCCTTTCTGTTCCAGGACTTTAATCGCAGACAAAGCGTACTGTAGCCCTTTGGTATAGTTACCACGCTTAATTTCAATTAAACCAATACCGTTGTTTACTTTGGCAACACCTAAAGAGTCGTTAAGTTCACTGTATAAGGCTTTACATTTAGCATAACTGCTTAAGGCGTTTATATAATCCTTTTTGTGAACATAGATGAGGGCCTTATAATAGGTAATCTCGGCAAGCCCTTTTTTATAGCCTAAATCGGTGGTAAGCTTTTCTGTTTTGACAATAAATTTTACGGCTTTGCTATACTCCTTGTTATCGTAAAGAAGTTTTATAAGTTTTAAGGAAGTTTCGGCTTTTAATGAATCTTGATCTTGAAAGGCTAATTGTATCGTAAGGCTATCTATATCCTGGGTTTGCGAAAAACCTAAGAACATAGTTAAAAAAGCACCTAACGTAATTAATTTCCTCATACAATATCTACATTAAACAAAAGCATTTAATAAATAGGTATTTATAGGAGACTTTCATCGAGGGAAATAAGAGTTCTCTACTAAATTTAAATGTATTTATTTTAGTGTTATAACTTATTTTACTTGAAATGGATAATTAATAGCATAACAAAATTTGTAAAATAGCTTATCAAAAGCTAATATTTAAGTTTTAATGCCAATATATTAGATGAAATGAAGGGCCTAATTTCAGAAAAAAATCGATGAATAGATTAACGGTAAATATTATAGAATAACGACACTTTTGTCGATGAAATGCACGCTAAAATTACAACCCATAAATTCTTTTTAATTTGTATTTAAAAGGAATATGTTATGCTTTAGGTCAATAATTCATATATTCACGTTTAATTTTATGAATTGCTATTATGAACAAAACAGTAAAAATAACACTCTCAGTTACTGGTTTTGGGTTATTGGTCTATGGAATATATACCCTAATTGCACCTGAAGCCTCTATAAGTATAGGCAATTTTAGCTTGGAGGCCCAGGATAATACAGATGCTTATATAACCATAGCTTTTGGATTAGTGGCCATTGTGCTAAGTATGTTGGCTGGTAAAAATATTAAAAGGTTTTAAATGTAGCTTGTTTCATGTCATTAATGGAAATCGTTTAAGGATGGAGGCCGACATCAAATTAGAGTTTTTAGACCATGTAGCCATTAGGGTAAAAGATTTAAACCGTTCTGTAGACTGGTATCAACAGGTTTTAGGGCTAAAGAAGTATCAATTACCGGAATGGGGAGAATATCCTGTTTTTCTTTTATCCGGGAAATCTGGAATAGCCTTGTTTCCAGCGAATCTAAAAGATCCAAAATTTGATTTTAGCTCCAGGAATGTAAAAATAGACCACTTTGCATTCCATGTTACCAAAGCCAATTTTGAAAAGGCAAAAAAACACTATACAGCGTTAGATTTGGATTTCAATATTCAGGACCACCATTATTTTCATTCCATATATACGAAAGACCCCGATGGGCATACCGTTGAACTAACTACGCTAGTGGTTGATGAAAATGAGTTTTATTAAGACCAAAATTTATATCCTCGTGTTAGCTCTACTGAGTAGGACCCTGAAGTACAAATTTTACTCATTTCAATAGTAAAATTCACTTCGTTGTAAAAAACAATATGTACAGTGGGTTATAATAATAAGAGGACTCCGTACTCATTTTTTATAAAAGTTCTATCTTTGCACACTTAATTAATCAAGGTAGCATGAATCTTCAAGAGACTTTAACAGTTCAGGTACAACAAGCGGTAAAAGCTGCATTTCAAGTCGATATCGATGCAGTAGAATTTCAAGCCACCAGAAAGGAATTTGCTGGTGATATAACAGTGGTTATTTTTCCCATGTTGCGCTACGTTAAAGGCAATCCTGTGCAAATAGGCGAAACCATTGGGGATTATTTGGTAGAACACGCCACAGATGTTAAGGCTTTTAACGTTGTAAAAGGCTTTTTAAACTTGGAGATAAGCGATTCCTATTACCTTAACTTTTTTAATGATATCCGTACCCAAGACCATTTTGGTTTTGAACAAGCAAATCCAGAAGCGAAGGCTATTATGGTTGAGTATTCCTCGCCTAATACCAATAAACCATTGCATTTAGGGCATATTAGGAATAATTTATTGGGCTATAGCGTTGCCGAGATATTGAAGGCTTCAGGGAAAAAGGTCTATAAAACCCAGATTATTAACGATAGAGGTATCCATATTTGTAAAAGCATGTTGGCTTGGAAGCGGTATGGCAATGGTGAAACTCCTGAAAGTACAGGGCTTAAGGGTGATAAATTGGTTGGAAATTACTATGTGAAATTCGACCAAGAATATAAAACCGAGATTAAAAGTTTGGTAGAAAACGGGATGCCAGAAGAGGAAGCCAAAAAACAAGCTCCAATACTTATTGAAGCCCAAGACATGCTTCGTAAATGGGAAGCAGGCGATGAAGAAGTTGTAAACCTTTGGAAAGCCATGAATGGCTGGGTGTACGACGGATTTAATGAAACCTATAACAACCTAGGAGTAGATTTCGATACCTTGTATTACGAAAGCAATACCTATTTATTGGGTAAGGAGTTTGTTGCTGAAGGGTTAAAAACAGGTGTTTTTGAAAAAGAAGAAGATGGTTCGGTGTGGTGTGATTTAACCCATGAAGGTTTGGATAAAAAAATTGTACAACGAGCCGATGGGACTGCTGTATACATGACCCAGGATATTGGAACGGCCATACAGCGTATCAAGGATTTTCCAGATGTAGGCGGTATGGTTTACACCGTTGGTAATGAGCAGGACTACCATTTTAAAGTCTTATTTTTAATTCTGAAGAAATTAGGATTCGACTGGGCCAAGAACTTATACCACTTAAGTTATGGTATGGTAGATTTACCTAGTGGAAAAATGAAAAGTAGGGAAGGTACCGTGGTAGATGCCGACGATTTAATTGATGAAATGG
The DNA here is from genome assembly GCF_022662195.1 of Aestuariivivens insulae. Taxonomy (GTDB): domain Bacteria; phylum Bacteroidota; class Bacteroidia; order Flavobacteriales; family Flavobacteriaceae; genus Aestuariivivens; species Aestuariivivens insulae. Next base: position 587,095 of record NZ_JAKMCS010000001.1, read on the forward strand.
CACAAACCGCCGGAGAGATTTCTGAAGAATTAGGAAAACTGGATGGATATACCGAAGCCGAAAAGCAAGAGCTTTATAAGGTTATAGGGTTGGGTGCCTTAAAATATTTTATCCTTAAAGTAGATCCTAAAAAACGTATTTTGTTCGATCCTAAGGAATCTATCGATTTCCAAGGTAATACAGGGCCATTTATTCAATATACTTACGCAAGGATTCAATCCATTATAAGAAAAGCTAATTTTGATTTCGATGTCACTTTGAGCTCCATCGAAAGGTCTCTTCATGATAAAGAACGAGAGCTTATTAAACAGCTACAATTATTCCCTGAAGTTATACAAAATGCAGCAGAGCAACACAGTCCGGCATTAATAGCAAATTATACTTATAATTTGGTTAAGGAGTTTAACTCGTTCTATCAAAATGTTTCCATTTTGGGAGCAGACAACCAAACCGATAAAATATTTAGGGTGCAACTATCCCAAAAAGTAGCATCGACCATAAAGAATGCATTTAGTGTACTTGGGATTCAGGTACCGGAGCGGATGTAGGACTTACTATTAAAGTGTTGAATCATGGTCGTTGCGAAAAATTGATGGTAATCAATTTTATGGCAATCTCATCGTTGTTTTCAAGAGACTGCGAGAAAACATAATGCAATGGTGTTTTCTCGTAGTGATGTATTTCCCTAGGTGTACAGAGACAGTTAAGCATTGAAGAACCACCATTACAAAAAAATTTGGCAGACAGGTGTTTTATTCAGGATGATACTTGTTTTAAAGCGAAGCATCTCTTTTAGACCGAAACCGATAAGTTTAAACGTCTCGTCACAGACAGAAATATACTCTAAAAAAATAGATTCTTCAGTAGGTCGTATTCTCCCTCCTTTTGAATGACAAAATAAAAAATCCCGATAGTGAACACCTATCGGGATTTTTTATTATTTGATTCCTGTTTTCCCTTCGACAAGCTTAGGGCAGCATGCAGGATATTGTTTAATCTTCAACCAGTACCCAATCGCCTTTCGTAATTAAAGGTTCGGCTTGTTTGTACTTTAAAGTCTTGTTTTCACCGCTAATAACATGTTTAATGGTTACCCGGTCGTTACGCCCAATCTTTGGTCGATCACGTACAATGGTTTCAACCACTTCCTGACTGCGCTGGGTATTTCCTGCAGCTCTCGCTTGGGCAGAGCGCTCATCTAAATTAGGAATCTCGTCTTTTTGCGTTTTTAAGTTTTCCTTTTTGCGTGTTTGACGGGCTTCTTGAATCGTATCTTGGGTCTCTTGAGGCAGTTCGCCTTTAAACAAGAATGAAATCACATCTTTATTAACCTGGTCAATCATCGCCTTAAATAGCTCGAAAGCTTCGAATTTATAGATCAATAATGGATCTTTTTGCTCATGAACAGCCAATTGTACCGATTGCTTTAATTCATCCATTTTACGAAGGTGGGTTTTCCAGGCATCGTCAATAATGGCTAAAGTAATGTTCTTTTCAAAATCGGTAATTAATTGTTTACCATTAGTTTGATAAGCCTTCTCAAGGTCGGTAACCACATTCAAGGTTTTTACACCATCGGTGAAAGGTACTACAATACGTTTAAATTTATCACTTTGCGTTTCATACACATTTTTAATCACTGGGAAAGCAATATCGGCATTGCGTTCCATTTTTTCACGGTAATGCTCAAAGGCAGCCTTATATATTTTTGAAGTGATTTCCTGGGCAGTAAGCTTAGTAAATTCATCTTCAGAAATAGGTGAGGCCATAGAGAAATAACGAATCAATTCAAACTCAAAGTTTTTGTAATCGTTAGCGCCTTTATTGGTTTCGGAAATGCCTTCAGAAGTATCAAAGATCATATTGGCTAAATCTACTCGCAAACGTTCTCCATGCAATGCATGACGACGGCGTTTATAAACCACTTCACGTTGGGCGTTCATAACATCGTCGTACTCCAACAAACGTTTACGAACCCCAAAGTTGTTCTCTTCAACCTTTTTCTGGGCACGTTCAATAGATTTTGATATCATGGAATGTTGGATTACCTCACCTTCCTTCAATCCCATACGGTCCATCATTTTTGCAATACGTTCGCTACCAAACAAGCGCATTAAATTATCTTCCAACGACACATAGAATTGTGAACTACCGGGGTCTCCTTGACGACCAGAACGACCTCTTAACTGACGGTCTACACGGCGTGAATCGTGACGTTCTGTACCTACAATAGCCAATCCGCCAGCTTTTTTAACTTCTTCGGTTAATTTAATATCGGTACCACGACCGGCCATGTTCGTCGCAATGGTTACTTGTCCTGGCCTTCCCGCTTCGGCAACAATATCGGCTTCTTTTTTATGGAGTTTCGCATTCAATACGTTATGTGGTATTTTACGAATGGTCAACATTTTCCCTAGCAATTCCGAAATTTCTACAGAAGTGGTACCAATCAATACAGGTCGACCTGCTTGCGATAGTTGGGTCACTTCATCAATAACGGCATTGTATTTTTCTCGCTTGGTCTTATATACTAAATCGTCCTTATCGTCTCTGGCAATAGGTCTATTGGTAGGGATTTCAACCACATCCAATTTGTAGATTTCCCAAAGCTCTCCAGCTTCGGTCACCGCAGTACCGGTCATACCTGAAAGCTTGCGGTACATTCTAAAGTAATTCTGTAGGGTTACTGTAGCAAAGGTTTGGGTAGCATCTTCAATTTTTACGTTTTCTTTAGCTTCTATCGCTTGGTGCAGACCATCGCTATAACGGCGGCCGTCCATAATACGCCCGGTTTGTTCATCAACAATCATAACCTTATTGTCAATAACCACATACTGCGTATCTTTTTCAAATAGGGCGTAGGCTTTTAAAAGTTGGTTAAGCGTGTGGATACGTTCCGATTTTACACTAAACTCTTTAAACAGCTCTTCCTTAAGTTTGGCCTCTTCTTCTGGGGCCAAGCCTTGGTTTTCAATCTTGGCAATCTCTAAACCAATTTCGGGCATAACGAAAAAGTTGGGATCGTCATTTCCAGAAAGGTAATCTACCCCTTTATCGGTAAGCTCTATTTGATTGTTTTTTTCATCTATAACATAATACAGTTCGGCATCAACCTTAGGCATTTCGCGGTTGTTGTCCTGCATGTAAAAGTTTTCGGTTTTTTGGAGCAGCTGCTTAACGCCTTCTTCAGATAAGAATTTAATAAGTGCTTTGTTTTTAGGTATACCACGGAAAACACGTAGCAATTGAAACCCTCCTTCTTTAGTGTCCCCTTCTTTAATTAACTTTTTGGCTTCGGCTAAAACCCCAGTTAAATATTTGCGTTGTACACTAACAATATCATCTACTTTAGGTTTTAACTCATTAAATTCGTGGTGGTCTCCTTTAGGGATAGGACCAGAAATGATTAAAGGCGTACGGGCATCGTCTACCAATACAGAGTCGACCTCATCTACAATAGCGTAGTTGTGGGGACGCTGTACTAAATCGTCTGGGACATGCGCCATATTATCACGTAGGTAATCGAAACCAAACTCGTTGTTGGTACCATAAGTGATATCGGCATTATATGCTTTTTTACGTGCCGCCGAATTGGGCTGGTGGTAATCTATACAATCTACACTCAAGCCGTGGAACTCAAAAATAGGAGCCATCCAAGCGCTATCACGTTTGGCAAGGTAATCGTTAACTGTAACTAGGTGTACCCCTTTGCCAGCTAAGGCGTTAAGGTAAACAGGAAGTGTTGCAACTAAGGTTTTACCTTCACCTGTTTGCATTTCGGCAATTTTGCCCTGGTGCATTGCAATACCACCAATAAGCTGTACGTCGTAATGTACCATATCCCATGTTATGGGTTTACCGGCAGCATCCCACGAATTGGACCAAGATGCTTGATCGCCATCTAGGGTAATGTAGTCTTTTTCACCAGAAAGGCTACGGTCAAATTCATTGGCCGTAACAGTAATGCTTGTATTGTTTACAAAACGTTTGGCAGTTTCCTTAACAACGGCAAAGGCTTCGGGAAGGATGTCGTTTAAAACATCTTCGGTAATGTTATAGGCTTCATCTTTAAGTTTATCAATGTCTTGATAAATATCTTCGCGTCTGTCTATGTCTTCGGTGTTTTCGACCTCTTCCAAGAGGTTGGCAATTTGTTCGTCTATGGCTTTGTTAGCTTCGGTTATTTTGGCTTTAAACTCGGCTGTTTTTCCTCTTAACTCGTCATGCGACAGACCTTCAAGAGCCGATTCGAAGGTTTTTATTTGTTCTACAATAGGCATGATAGCCTTAACGTCCTGTTTGGATTTGTCTCCAACAAAAACCTTCAGTACAGAATTTAAAAAACTCATGGGTATATATGTTTTTATTATATGAAACTGAAGCAATATAGTGTGCTTAGTTCATTGTTGTTTAGTAGTATTCTTGTGCCTAAAAGGGCATTCAAAGATACATTATGTTTAATTATTTGAATAAAAAAAAGTCTCAAATCGAGACTTTTTAACTATTCTTTATGCTTTTTCTTAATATTCATCTTCGTTCCACAGATAATCTTCATCTGTTGGATAATCAGACCAAATCTCTTCAATTGAATCATAAGAGTCTCCTTCATCTTCAATTGACTGTAAATTTTCAACAACTTCTAAAGGGGCACCGGTTCTAATAGCGTAGTCTATTAATTCGTCCTTTGTTGCTGGCCAGGGCGCATCACTTAAGTAGGATGCAAGTTCTAAAGTCCAATACATTTCTTTATGCGTTTAATTTCTTGCAAAAATAATTTTTTAGTTTAAACAAACAAGAAAAAAATGAATTAATTAATCATTACCTTAAAGAGCGTTTAATATGTGTGCTAAACACATGAAATTAAAATCATTACAAGCTCCTATTTTTTGGAAAATAATTGAGTTCTTAAGCTTTTGGTGTTTGTTTACCTTTAGATAGGTTGCTTAATGCTTCTCAGGAATCCATTTAATTTCATTTGCTTGTAAGTCATAAGTCAACTTTCGTGCCAATACAAAAAGGTAGTCAGAAAGGCGGTTTAGGTATATTAAAGCATTGGATTCAAAGGGTTCTACGTCGTTTAAGGCCGATGCTAATCGCTCTGCCCGTCTGCAAACACAGCGGGCTATATGACAGAATGACACAGTTTGGTGGCCGCCAGGAAGCACAAAGTGCGTCATTGGAGGAAGTGCCTCGTTCATGGTATCCATTTCCTGTTCTAATGCCTCAATATCTTTGGAGGCTATTCTTTCTATATTTAACCGCTCCTTACCGCTTTTTAATGTGGCTTTTTGGGGATCGGTGGCTAAAATGGCTCCAATGGTAAACAGATTGTGTTGAATATTAATAATGATGTTTTTATAATCTTGATGGATATCTTGATCGCGAATTAAACCTAAGTGGGAGTTTAACTCATCGATGGTGCCATAGCTTTCAATGCGAATATGGTGTTTAGGTACTCGGGTACCGCCAAATAATGCTGTAGTACCTTTGTCGCCTGTTTTGGTGTAAATCTTCATACCTACGAAGTTAAAAGTTAAAAGTTGAAAGTTAAAGGTTTTTGTAATGAATTTAGTATGGGCTATTTTAGAATTATGTATTCCTCAATATAAAATATGGGGTTGTTATGGGAAGTTGTTAGTTTGTCATTCCTGCGGAGGCAGGAATCCATAATCGTACAAAATAATTAAAATTGCCACCCAAAATCTCCTGACCAAGTAATTTTCTTAACTTCGATACTGAATGTCATTCCTGCGTAGGCAGGAATCCATTATTCGATAAGGTAAGTCCAATCTCTAGAAAGGTCGTGCCAATTTAGGTTATCCTTTTCAATCAGTTTAATTTTCCACTTCCGTTTCCATTTCTTCATGTTCTTTTCTCTTATAATGGCATCATTTACATATTGGTAGGTTTCAAAATAGACTAATCGGTTTAAACCATATTTTTTGGTAAAGCCTTCAATGAGTTTGTTTTTGTGTTCAAACATTCTACGTTCCAAATTGTTTGTAACACCTATGTATAATGTGCCATTTCTTTTATTGGTTAAAATGTATAGGTAGTATTGGTGTATGGTTTTATACATAAATATTATAGCTAACAAGTGGATTCCTGCCTCCGCTTCGACAGGCTCAGCGTAACACGCAGGAATGACAAGCAGCATTAAAATTAAGAAAAATAATACAAATAAAGATTAGCGAGACTATTGTTTTTTAATGAGTATGGAGTTATGGATTCCTGCCTTCGCTTCGACAAGCTCAGTGTGACATGCAGGAATGACAGCTAATTAAACAGTGTTGTAGGGTTGTGGATTCCTGCCTGCGCTTCGACAAGCTCAGCGTGACACGCAGGAATGATAGTAAGAGCAAGGGGAATTATCTAAAATACAAAAAGCAATTATCTCTTTTTAAGTCTGTTGCGTTCTTTCTTTTGCTCGTAATTCTTTTTGAAGTTCCTTTTTTTTACTCTAGGATCACCTACAAAGTAGGTTATAATTACAAAGCCTATTATTAGAATCCAAAGCATGATTTAGAAGTTGAATGATTTCTGCAAATTACCTTTTAAACTCTAATTATAAAATGCTCTTTAGCTTGTTCTTTTCTAAAAAAGACGAGCCCCCAGGAAAAAGTATCAACGGTAACCGTAACTTTAGGGTGTTGTTTTATGGTCTCCCAGGCTTCGGTCATGCCCTTGGACCAATAAATGTCATCGAAAATAAATACCGAATCGTTGTGTGCCGTTTTTAGAAGCGATTCAAAATACAGTAATGTTGCTTCTTTTTGATGGTTGCCATCAAAAAAGATAAGGTCATAAGTGCTTGTGGTAAGCTTTGTTATTTCGTCATTAAAATTACCCGTAATGCTATTGATGTGCTTTAATTGTTGTGTTTTAAAATAGTGCTTTGTGAATTCAGACATGTTGGGACAGCCTTCAATAGTGGTTATGTTGCCGTTGGGATTTCCTAAATGTAAAGCCTGTGTGGCGATACCCAACGAGGTGCCTAATTCCAGTATGTTTTTAAATTTAAAATAGGAGGCCAACCTATATAATAGTTTAGCTCTTTTGGCACTGGTGCCGGCGTGCTTGGCGATTTGTGAAATAGAGCGTTCTTGGTGTTTCATGACTTGTGAGCCTGCACCCAAATCGGTTATCCTTATTTTGGTCTTATTTTTTAAAAGTGCTTTTCTATAGTTTGTAATGGTTTGGTATTCGGGGTAGTGGGATTTGTTGTAAAAGCATTTGGTAACCAGATTGAAGACAAAAGGGGAGTGCACTCCGTGTTGGTTGGTGCTTTTTAACAAGAACTTGATGTATTGTTGGGTTTGGTAAAACATTTAGGGTTTAAGATATTAATATTGTCAAGAGTGGGTTAGGTATTTATATTTAATACTTCTCGATACATCCCGACGGTAAACGTCGGGACACTCGAAGTGACGCTTATAGCTAACTGTCAGTTCGAGTGATGCGACGTAGGAGTATTGTATCGAGAACTTATTCTTTTCAAACTTCTTTTTAGCCAAGTTAGGTAACTTTTCAAAATTGCTATTAATTAGAGCTTGTTTTTTCGCTCTAGACCATTTTCATTATTTAAAACTTCTCGGTACATCCCGACGGTAAACGTCGGGACACTCGAAGTGACGCTTATAGCTGACTGTCAGTTCGAGTGATGCGACGTAGGAGCATTTTATCGAGAACTTATTCTTTTTCAAACTTCTTTTTAACCAAGTTAGGTGTCTTTTCAAAATCGCCATTAATTAGAACTTGTTTTTTCGCTCTAGACCATTTTCATTATTTAAAACTTCTCGGTACATCCCGACGGTAAACGTCGGGACACTCGAAGAAGTGACGCTTATAGCTGACTGTCAGTTCGAGTGATGCGACGTAGGAGCATTGTATCGAGAACTTATTCTTTTTCAAACTTCTTTTTAGCCAAGTTAGGTATCTTTTCAAAATCGCCATTAATTAGAGCTTGTTTTTTCACTCTAGACCTTTTTTATTATTTTAAACTTCTTGATACTTGAAGTCATATTTTGTAAGATTTGGTTACCCCTCCAACTTCGCCGACAATTCAAACCAACGGGCTTCTTTTGCGTCTATGGTATCTATAATGTGTTGTAAAGCTTCAGACAATTCATTGATTTCGTCTTGGGTTAAATTGGGATTGTTGAATTTGCTTTCCAATTCCTTTTTGTCATAGGCCAGGGCATTGAGTTTGCTTTCAATATTCTTTAACTCTTTTTCTTCGTTATAGGATAATTTTGATGCTTCGTTTTGCTTCCAAGCGGTTTTATCTTTTTTGCTTTCAGAAGGACTAATGGACACAACGGACTGACTGTCTTCATAAACCCGATAATCGGTATAGTTGCCGGGGAAATCGTCAATCTCGCCGTCACCTTTAAACACGAATAAATGGTCTACCAATTTATCCATAAAGTAGCGGTCGTGTGATACTACAATAATACAGCCTGGAAAATCCAATAAGAATTCCTCCAGTACATTTAGCGTTACAATATCCAGATCGTTGGTAGGTTCATCCAGAATTAAAAAATTGGGGTTTTGTATTAAAACGGTACACAGGTACAACCGTTTGCGTTCCCCACCACTTAGTTTTTCGACAAAATCGTATTGTTTTTTTCTGCTGAACAGAAAGCGTTCCAATAACTGTTGTGCGCTAATTTGACGGCCTTTTTTTAGAGGGATGTAATCGCCATACTCTCGAATAACATCAATAACCTTTTGCTCCGGTTTAATGGCAATGCCACTTTGTGTATAATACCCGAACTTGACCGTATCGCCCTTAACCACTTTACCGGCATCGGGTTTGGTGGTTTGGGTTAAGATATTTAAAAAGGTAGATTTACCCGTACCGTTTTTGCCAATAATGCCAATACGTTCTCCTTTTTTAAAGGTGTAATCGAATTTATCAAGAATGGTTTTGTCCTTAAACGCTTTGGATACGTTATGGAGTTCAAGGATTTTGCTGCCCAAGCGTTCCATGTTCAACTCCAGTTGTACCTGATGGTCTTTACGACGTTGGTGGGCGCGGTGCTTGATGTCATTAAAATCGTCTATACGCGATTTGGATTTTGTTGTCCTGGCTTTGGGTTGTCTGCGCATCCAATCCAATTCCTTTTTAAAGAGTTGTTTGGCTTTGCCTGTTTCTACAGCTTCCCGCTCTATACGGGCATCGCGTTTTTCTAAGTAATAAGAGTAGTTGCCTTTATAATTGTACAGTTGGCCTTCGTCCAATTCGATGATTTCATTACAGACCCGTTCCAGGAAATAACGGTCGTGGGTTACCATAAAAAGGGTAATCTGTTCTTTGGCAAAAAAGGCTTCCAGCCACTCTATCATTTCTAGGTCTAAGTGGTTGGTAGGTTCGTCTAGAATGAGCAAATCGGGTTTGTTGATCAAGGCATTGGCCAAAGCCAAGCGTTTTTTTTGTCCGCCAGAAAGTGTAGCCACCTTTTGGCTAAGGTCGTCCAGTTTTAGTTTGGATAAAATTTGCTTGTATTGGGTTTCAAAATCCCAAGCCTGATGTTGCTCCATGGCCTCAAAGGCTTTTTGGTAGGTTTCGGTGTCCTCTGGATTTAAAAGTGCCTGTTCGTAATGGGCTATAATGCTTAGAATGGGATTGTCACTGGCAAAAATGGTGTCTTCAATAGTGAGTACAGGGTCGAACTTTGGGTCTTGCGATAAAAAAGATACCACAATATCTTTTCTGTAGATTACATTTCCTGAATCGGCTTGGTCTTCTCCCGATAGGATATTCAAAATAGACGTTTTTCCCGTGCCATTTTTAGCAACAAAAGCAATTTTTTGATCTTTATGGACGCTAAAGGAAATGTTTTCAAAAAGCGTTAGTTCGCCGTACGATTTCGATATGTTTTCAACTGTTAGATAGTTCAATGCCTCTTTTTTTGCAAAGAACGGAAAAATATAGGAAGTTCTAGATATTTTTATGAACCCTCTGGGTTTTACTGAACCCTACGGTTTTTACTGAACCCTTTGGTTTTTACTGAACCCTCCGTTTAAATGCTTGCGCATTTATCCACCTCCCTTTGGAAAAGGGAGGTGGAGTGTTTGATTAAAATTATTATTTTTAATACATGTCTAAAAGGATTCATACTAAGCTAGAGTTAAAGGCTTTTCGGAAGGAGTTACGTGAAAATATGACGCCAGCTGAGGCCTTTCTGTGGAAACAATTAAAAGCAAGAAGGTTTAAAGGCAGGAGGTTTACGCGGCAACATAGTATCAATTATTTTATAGTAGATTTTTATTGTGCTTCGGAAAAGCTAATTATTGAGTTGGATGGTGAAGTTCATAATAATCCGAAAGCGAAAGCGTATGATGCTGCTAGGACCCTGTATTTAGAAGGTTTAGGGTATAAGGTCATTCGGTTTGAGAATAAGATGGTGTTTGAAAATTTAGCTTCTGTTTTGCAAGGGATTGCTTTTTGTTTTAAATCTTGATTCTCTGGGGTTTTGCTGAACCCTTTGGGGTTTCCTGAACCCTCCGGGTTTATATTGAACCCTCCGTCTAAATGCTCGCGCATTTATCCACCTCCCTTATTGGTAAGGGAGGAGTTGGGTTTAGGCTAGGTTTTTTAGTTCGTGTTGTTGGTAAGGGAGGAGTTGGGTTTAGGCTGGTTTTTTAGTTCACGTTGTTGGTAAGGGAGGAGTTGGGGTTAGGCTGGTTTTTTTAGTTCGCGTTGTTGGTAAGGGAGGAGTTGGGTTTAGGCTAGGTTTTTTAGTTCGTGTTGTTGGTAAGGGAGGAGTTGGGTTTAGGCTGGTTTTTTAGTTCACGTTGTTGGTAAGGGAGGAGTTGGGGTTAGGCTGGTTTTTTTTAGTTCACGCTGTTGGTAAGGGAGGAGCTGGGTTTGGTTTGGGTTTTATAGTTCACGTTGTTGGTAAGGGAGGAGTTGGGGAATTACCAAGTAAAGTAAGGGGAGTTCGATTTAATATAAAAAAATATGTAGCTTTGTGATTAAGCTATACGCCTCTATATGAAGAACGCCTTTTTTATTACGATTCTTATGGTACAGGTCTTTTTTGTTTCCTGTATTCCCTATAAAGACACCCTTTATTTACAGAATAAAGCCCAGGCGACCGATTCCATTCCTGCTATCGTTGAGCAGCAAAAACCGTATCGCATTCAAATTAATGATATTTTGAATATCCGTATCAAGGTTACTGATCAAGAAAATGCCGAGATATTCAATCCTATTGGGGAAGGCAATTTGAATGCTACTGCCGGTGAGCGTGCCTATTTTGATGGCTTTACAGTAGATTTACATGGTAAAATACGGGTGCCTGAGTTAGGCGAGCTGTCGGTTTTGGGGTATACCACTAAGGAGGTAGAGCTTTTAATCACCCAAAAGCTACTTGAGGAGCAGTTTAAGGAAACCGCCAATATTTTTGTAACCGTAAAGCTCACGGGGTTAAAGTATGTTACTTATGGCGAAATTGGTTCAAAGGGTTCTAAAATCCTGTATCAAGAGCGCGCCAATATTTTTGAGGCCATAGCCAATTCTGGTGATATCCCCGATACAGGTGATAAAAAGGATGTATTGATTATACGGCAATATCCAGATGGCCAAAAGATCCACCATATCGATTTAACCGATAGGCGGGTGATGCAATCGCCCTATTATTATATCCAGCCTAACGATATGATTTATGTAAAGCCCTTAAAGCAAAAATCGTGGGGTACGGGAACAACCGCTTTACAGAACCTAGGTGCTATTGCAACGGTTCTGTCTTTAATTACGACGTCCATTTTATTATTCCAACGTATCTAAGCCCATGTCCTATAACGAATTTGACGATTTAGACCATATAGAATCGAAAGGGATGACCTTCGATTTTAAAGGCTTTTTATTTAAGGTGCTACATCTATGGAAGCTTATTTTATTGAGTATAGGTATTGCTTTGATTATTGCTTATTCCATTAATTTAAGAAAGCAAAATGTGTATCGGTTAGGGGCCTTGGTATCTATAGAAAATGACCAAAACCCTTTTTTTACGGCCAATACCAGTATTTCCTTTAACTGGGGAGGTGTTTCCGGAAAGGTAGGCAAAATAATAACGGCCGTTAATACCAGGGCACATAATGAGCTTGTGGTAGATTCGTTGCAGTTTTATTTAAGTTACTTGGTGGAGGGTAAATACAGGAAGGAGGATATTTATAAACGGGCGCCATTTTATGTTGATGTAGATAAGTCTAGAGGTCAAGTGCTTGGTGCGCCTATAGGGATTCGTTTTTTAAATGATAGTGTTTTTGAAGTCTTTACCACTTTTGAAAAAGAACGTGTTAACGTACAGCGGTATGCTGATAAAACTATACAAAAAGTTACGGTGCCTTTGGGGGATTTTAGCCGTCAATATAACGTAGGGGAGCGTATCGTGCTTCCTTTTTTAAATGTCACCTTGCATGTACGCCCTCAAGCAACAATAAAACCTCAAGCTGAGTATTATATCCGATTTGCCAATTATGATGCTGTGGTGCATAGATATTCCAGAGCGGTAAGTGTATCCACTGCTAAACAATCTTCTGCAGTTTTAAATTTAGCTATGTCTGGAACTAATAAGGCGAAAATAGTGGATTATTTAAATACTACAATAGCTATTTTGAGTAGGACGGAATTGGAACGTAAAAACCAGTATGCAACGAACACCATTAAATTTATAGATAGCACCTTGGCTACCGTTAATGTAGATTTGAAAGCGGTAAACGAAGAAATGAATGCCTTTAGAAGGCAAAATAAGGTCTTTAATATAGATGAAGAAATGCAGGAGGTGTCCAGAAAGCTTAAAGCCTTTGACCAAGAAAAAAATCTGATTAATGATAAGTTTCGCTATTTAGAACTGCTGGAAAACTATCTCCATACCAAAACAGATTATACGGAAATTGCTGCACCTTCTTCTGTTGGGATTGATGAGACTAATATTTTAACTAGTGTGGGTAAGCTTACTAATTTAGCTATAGAACGACAAAACTTGGAGGCCACAACCAAAGAGGGGTCCAGCTTGTTTAAGGAATTGGACAGTCGTATTGATGCCGAAAAGAACGTGCTGTTTGAAATTATTTCGAGTACTAAAAAGAATATCACCATTCAATTAAATACCATTAATGATCAAATATCCAGATTGGAATCTAAATTAGGTGAACTGCCAGAAGATCAGCAGCGGTTTTTAAAAATCCAGCGTAAACTTGATTTGAGTCAGGAAGCCTACAATATTTATTTGGCCAAACGTAGCGAAGCGGCTATAGTAAAGGCGGCTAATGTGTCGGATATCTCTATGATCGACGAAGCTAAGGATATAGGGAATGCCCCTATTGGTCCCAATAAGAGCTTGAATTATATGATAGCGCTTATGATGGGCTTTTTTGTGCCCCTAGCATTAATTTTTGTGGTGTTTTTGTTGGATACGACCATCCATGGGTCGGATGAGGTAGAACGCTTATCGAGTATTCCAATTATTGGATTGATAGGCAAATACCGTTATAAAAATAATTTGGTGGTTTTAGAGAAGCCTAAATCGGCCGTTGCTGAATCTTTTAGGGCCATTCGGTCGAGTTTGCAATTTTTTTACAAGAATCAACAAAGGGAAGATAAAGGGTTAGGGAAGACCCTTTTAATCACATCTTCGGTAAGTGGCGAGGGAAAGACCTTTTGTTCTATTAATATTGCCACAGCTTATGCTTTGTCTGGTAAGAAGACCCTTTTGTTGGGGATGGATTTGCGTAAGCCAAAGATATTTAATGATTTTAATCTTGATAATGATCATGGTATCGTGAATTATTTTATGGGCGAAAAATCGTTTGAAGAGATCTTAAATAGGACGCATGTGGAAAATCTGGATGTGATTACCTCAGGCCCCATACCTCCCAATCCTTCTGAATTGATCATGGGCAGTGACCTTCCGGATTTAATAGATAGATTAAGGGCGTCTTACGATATGATCGTTTTAGATACACCACCTTTAGGCCTGGTAACCGATGCTTTGGAATTATCGAATTATGCCGATGCAACGCTATTTATTATTCGTTTGGATTATACCAAAAAGGGGATGCTTCAGTTGGTGAATGCCAAGTACCGTAGTGGGGAACTTAAAAACATTAGTTTTATACTCAACTTCTATAAACATAAAACCAACCAAAACTATGGCTACGGTTATGGGTATGGTTATGGTTATGGGTATGGAGTGTATGGTGAGGCTTACCATGATAATGGAAAGGATAATTTTATAAAACGAATAAGACGGCGATTTAAACGTGTGTAGTAAATATTAATTAGAATAACAGATTAGAGAGCAATGTACGATACCCCATATCATGACCAGGATTTAAGCGCGTATTCTTTTTTAATTACCGGTGGCGCTGGGTTTAACCCATGAAATGATGACAAATAATTCAGAAACCTATTATTATGTGTATGTGTTGTTGTCTTTAAAAGACGGTAAGAAATATACTGGATATACTAAAAATTTGTCATCAAGATTTGAGGCTCATCAAAAAGGAAATGTCTGTTCAACAAAACAGAGAAGGCCGTTCAGGTTGATTTATTTTGAGGGATGTTTGTCACAAGCAGATGCCTTAAAGAGAGAAAAATATTTGAAGACTCACTATGGAAAGATGTATTTGGGCAAACGCCTCAAATCTTATTTCATAGGTCAAGTAGAAAATAAGGATGATAGCAGATTATAAAAACCTTAAAGATTATGAGTTTTTAGTTACCGGTGGCGCGGGTTTCATCGGTTCTAACCTCGTAGGATATTTACTCGAACAGGGAGCCAAACGGGTTCGGGTGCTTGATAATTTCTCCACGGGCCATCGTGAGAATATCGAATCGTTTTTAGGGTATTCCAATTTTGAGCTTCTGAAAGGAGACATACGGGATTTGGATACCTGTAAGCAGGCTATGGTTGGTATGGATTATGTGAGCCATCAGGCTGCTTTGGGATCGGTGCCCCGATCTATTGAGGATCCGGCAACAACCAATGCCGTTAATATTAGTGGCTTTTTAAACATGATGATCGCCTTAAAGGAAAGCGATAGTGTAAAGCGTATGGTTTATGCCGCTTCCAGTTCCACTTATGGTGATAGCACGGTCTTGCCCAAACAAGAAGCCGTGATAGGAAAGCCCTTATCGCCTTATGCCGTTACCAAATATGTGAACGAGCTCTATGCGGAGGTATTTGGCAATACTTATGGCACCGATGTTATTGGTTTGCGTTATTTTAATGTGTTTGGTCCCAAGCAAAGTCCGAAGGGCGCTTATGCTGCGGTCATTCCTTTGTTTATGGCAGCCTTATTAAAGGATAAGTCCGTAACCATAAATGGCGATGGGGAGCAAACCCGGGATTTTACGTATATCGAAAATGCCGTACAGGCCAATATTAAAGGGTTTTTTGCCCCCCAACAAGCGGGTAATGCGGTGTACAATATTGCTTGTGGTGAGCGTATTAGTGTCAATACGCTATGGGAGATTTTATGCAAAGCCGCTGGTAAAACCATTAAACCTATTTACGGCCCGTCTCGACAAGGGGACGTTAGGGATTCTTTGGCAGATATTTCCAAAGCCAGAGATGTGTTGGGGTATGCCCCGCAAGTTGATGTTCGGGAGGGGTTGAAGCTTACTTGGGAGTGGTTTAGGGGTTGAGGTTAGTGTTCAGTGGGCAGTAATCAGTATTCAGTAATCAGTGTTCTGACATAATTGGTGTTCAGTGTTCAGTGGGCAGTGGGCAGTGATCAGTGTTTGGTGTTCGGTGTACAGTGTTCGGTGTACAGCGTTTGGCGTTTGATGTCTTGACAAGAGGATATAAGTTGGGTGACCGATGACGGGTGAGGGGTATACGGGATTTAGTATTCAGTTTTCAGTGTTTGGGGTTGGGTGTTTGGTGGTTGGTGGTTTTGGGTTTGATGTTGGGAGCTTGAAGCTTGAAGCTCGAAGTTGGAAGTTGGGAGTTGGAAGTTGGAAGCGAGGTTCGAGAGATTCCCTGCCTATCGGCAGGCAGGTTCGCTTTACTGCGCTTGTTCTGAATGACAGGATCGCTCTGGA
Source organism: Aestuariivivens insulae (assembly GCF_022662195.1). Lineage (GTDB taxonomy): Bacteria > Bacteroidota > Bacteroidia > Flavobacteriales > Flavobacteriaceae > Aestuariivivens > Aestuariivivens insulae. The sequence goes on from NZ_JAKMCS010000001.1 coordinate 603,152, forward strand.
TGACAGGGGTTTGTCATTCAGAAGGAGGCTTTTGGGCCGACTGAAGAATCTATTTCTTGCATAGGTCATCTAGTTGTCTGTGATGGGGTCTTTTGATTTGTGACCCTTCCGCCCTTCGGGCACCTTCCCTTGTTAAGGGAAGGAGTTAGTTTAGGCTTGTTTGGGTGTGCTTGTCTTTGCTAGGGTTGTTTTGAATGATAGGATCGCTCTGAATGATGGGGGTTGTCATTCAGAAGGAGGCTTTTGGGCCGACTGAAGAATCTATTTCTTGCATAGGTCATCTAGTTGTCTGTGATGGGGTCTTTTGATTTGCCGCTTTGGTTAATAAGAGATTCCCTGCCTACCGGCAGGCAGGTTCGCTTCGCTCTGAATGACAGGATCGTTTTGAATGACAGGATCGTTTTGAATGACAGGGAAGGGCTTATGATTAATAAATGGCATCCCGCTTCCAAAAGCAGTATTTTTGAACAATAATTGGTATATTCGCAATAAAGCCAAATCAGCCAAATGTCATTAGAAGTTAAGGTTTATCAAAAGGAGAACCGTTTGCGATTCGCAACCTTATTGCGTGAGTCCTTAAGCGATATTTTTAAGTCCCGCTTTTTGTCAACACAGTTGGCCGTACGGGATATTAAAGCACAATACCGCCAATCTTATTTTGGCATCCTTTGGGCCTTTGCCCCACCCTTAATGACGGCTTTGGTTTGGATTTTATTAAACAAATCGGGGGCAGTTACCTTAACCAATACGGGGATGCCCTATCCGGTCTATGCGTTTACGGGTACCTTAATTTGGTCCATTATTGTGGAGTCTATAAATAACCCTATTAACAGTACCAATGGGGCCCGATCCATTTTAACCAAAATTAATTTTCCGAAAGAGGCTTTAATTATATCCGGTCTTTTTAAACTGCTGTTTAACAGTGGTATTAAACTTATTTTATTGCTCTTTTTTGTTTTGGCCTATGGTGTAGGCCTGCAATGGAGTTTGTTGTGGTTTCCATTCGCCATATTAGGGGCCGTACTGGTTGGTACGACCATTGGTCTATTTATTACCCCCTTTGGTTTGTTGTATAAGGATGTTGGGAAATTTATCTCATTTGGGTTGCGGTTTTTAATGTATGCTACCCCCGTGGTCTATGTTGTTCCTAAGGAAGGCTTGCTTAAGTCCATAATGCTTGGCAATCCTTTAACGCCCATAATTTTAATAGCCCGTAATACGGTTACTGGCTCGGCACCGGAATTTCTAGGCTACTTTCTAATAATTATAGCCTGTTGCATCCCTTTATTGTTTGTGGGCTTGGTATTTTATAGAGTATCCATCCCCGTTATTGTAGAACGTTTTAGCGCCTAAGCCCCACCCCAACCCTCCATTAAGGAGCAAGAGAAAAATGAATTGAAAAAAATGAATCAAAACAAAAACATAACCACTACCGATGATGTTCTTGTAAAGGTGGAAGGTTTAAGCAAAAAGTTTTGCAAAGACCTTAAAACCGGTTTATGGTATGGGCTTAAGGATTTGGTGTCCAGAAACCCCGGGGCAAAAGATTCTGGGAATTTAAGACCCAAGGAATTCTGGGCGGTCAAGGATGTGAGCTTTGAGTTAAGACGGGGTGAATGCTTAGGATTGATAGGACATAACGGAGCCGGTAAAAGTACCTTGTTAAAAATACTAAACGGCTTAATTAACCCCGATGGCGGTAAGGTGACCATTAGGGGACGGGTAGGGGCCTTGATAGAATTGGGCGCAGGGTTTAACCCCATTTTAACAGGACGAGAAAACGTTTATAACAATGGCGCCATTTTAGGGTTTAGTCGTAAAGAGATTGATGCCAAGTTGGAGGAGATTATTGCCTTTGCCGAATTAGAAGAGTTTATAGATATGCCCGTACAGCATTATAGTAGCGGGATGAAAGTGCGTTTGGGCTTTGCCGTGGCCGCCCAAATGGAACCCGATGTACTGTTGATTGATGAAGTGTTGGCGGTGGGAGATTTAGGGTTTGTACTCAAATGCTTTAAAGCTATAGATACTATTTTGCCAAGAACGGCTATTGTATTTGTGTCTCACAATATGCCTATGGTTTCACGTATCTGTAATCAGGTGGTATTGTTAGATCATGGTAAAGTTGAATATCAAGGTAAGAATGTAGGGGAAGGGATTGATTTATATTATAAACGATTTGCCCAAAATGAAAGTAAAGTATTGTTTGATGATGGAACTATTGAAATTAAAAATATTCAATTAATAAGTTCCATAAAAACTAATGATGGTCTTCCAATATTGAATTGGAATGACGAATTTAAGTTAAAGTTTAAAATTTTGACGTATGAAAATATTGATATGCCTAAATTTTTAATAACTCTTTTTGATAAAGAACAAAGATCGGTCGCTGTATTAAAAAGTAATGAGATTAACTCGCCAATTGAATTTAAGAAAGATAGGATTGAGTTTATTCTATCCCATAAAAATCTTCAATTAACAAAAGGAATTTATTCTATTAATGTATTAGTCAGTAATATGGAAACGGGGGTTCCTCTATTGAGGGTACATGATATTTTATCTTTCCAATTGGTAGATAAGGAAGATTATTGGCCACCTTTTTTATTAGATGCCACTTATTCAGAAATATAAATTATTTTAGTTGTGATAACGGTATGGATAGAAACATTAAATATGATTTTAATTTAGAGAAATATGATTGTAAGGCTAATGAAAATATTTTAAACTATGTTATCTGTTCAACTCCTAGGTCTGGAAGTACATTATTGGCAAAAGGGCTGCAATCTACTATGCTGGCTGGACTTCCTCATGAATATTTTAATGTTGAACATAAGAAAGATTATTTAAATAGATGGCAGTTTAAATCGAATATTGAATATATAGAAAAATTAAAAAAGAATAGAGTCACTCCAAACGGTACTTTTGGATTTAAACTACATTATAATCAATACGAACAGGAATTTGAAGATAGACGTCTTGAAGATTGTTTTGGTAATTTAAGATATATCTTCATTACAAGAAATGATAAAATATTTCAAGGGATTTCTTTGGAAAAAGCTGATCAAACAAATAAATGGAGTTCTGAATTTGTATCAAACAAAAAGGCAATATTTAATTTTAAAAATATAAAAAAGAATATTTCGATAATATGTAACCAGGAAAAAAAATGGAAAGATTATTTTACTCAATACAATATAGACCCTTTTGTAATTGAATATGAAGAATTGAGCAGCAATTATGAAGAAGTTATTATTAGCACATTAAATTATTTGGGTATTAATATAAAAACTAAAATAGCCCCCCCTCAAATTAGAAAACAAGGCAATTTGAGTAATTTAATTTGGAAATATTTGTATCTAACAATTAACAAATTGAAAAAGTGAAATCTAATATACAGCCACTTGAAGAGTTGGAAACCTGGCATAGGACAAAAGATCCTTGGGGTTATAATTCAAATGAACATGATTTATTTAGGCGTGAAATGCTTTTTAGCGAATTGCCAGAAAGAGAATATAAGAATGTTTTGGATATAGGTTGTGGACAAGGATTCATTACTAAACAATTAAATGTGTCAAGTGTAACTGGCATTGATATTTCTCAAGAAGCAATCAGGCATGCCAACAAAAACAATGAAACTAATGTGATTTTTTTACAGGGGTCAATTTTTGATATTACTAAAATGTTTAAAGTTAAATTTGATTTAGTCTTGATTACAGGGGTTTTGTATCAACAGTATATTGGTGATTCTTCGAATTTAATTTATTTGTTAATTGATCAAATCTTAGAAGAAAGAGGGCATTTAGTTACAGTCCATATTAACGAATGGAATATATGTCAATTTCCATTTTTAAAGTTAAAAGAAGTTATTTATCCTTATAGAGATTACAACCATAAATTAGAAGTTTACGTGAAATGATTTTAATGTATCATAAAGTTTATTTAGAATCCCCAACTATGTGGTGGGTAACTGTAAATAATTTTTACAGACAGATGGTTGAGATCTCCGGAAAGGATGTTGTTTATTTAGATGATTATGACGCAAGTAATGAAAATCAGGTGGTTATAACTTTTGATGGGATATATGAAAACGTATTGCAATATGCAGCACCAATATTATCAAATTTTGGATTTCCTTTTGAGCTGTTTTTGACCTCAGAATACATAGGTAAAGATAATACATTTGATGCTGTTGAACCGTTAGCAAATTTTGTGACTAAGGACCAATTGGCTGAACTTGTGAAATTAGGTGGGCGACTTCAGTGGCATACAAAGACTCATATAAACTTAAAAGAAATAACCGATATAGAAATTATAAAGGATGAGTTAAAAATACCAAAGGACATTAGGGATTTAGATAAGAAAGGTTTTAAATGGTTTGCTTATCCACATGGAGAATATAATCAATTAGTACTGGAAGAAGTCAAAAAGCAATTTAAAGGAGCTTTATCTTGCCATCAAGGTAGCGATGATAATCTATATAAATTAAATAGACTTACAGTTGTTAATGACACAAAGTTAAGAAAAGCAAAGATTGCATGTATTATAGCATCTTATAATTATGGAGATTATTTAATAGATGCAGTTGAATCGGTTTTAAAACAAACCATTTTACCAGATGAAATTTTAATTACAGATGACTGTTCACAAGATGAAACTCAAATTATTGGAGAAAGTTATGCTAAAAGGTTTCCTAAATTAATTAGATATAATAGAAATGAAGTCAACCTAGGGGTTGTGGCTCATTTTAATAAAGCAATTAGTCTAACGAATTCTGAATACATTTGTTTTTTGGGTGCTGACAATAGAATGTTTTCAAACTATATAGAAAAGACGTCTCAAGTTTTAGATAGCAATGATAAAGTAGGAATTGCATATACAGATTATGCTTTTTTTGGTAATAAAGCAAAAAGGGCATATTTAAATATGGATGAAAAGTTAAGGGCTTCAATAATTGATAACATTTATTATCAAATTTCTTTTCCTGTATTTGAATCCATAGAAAATTTGAAGGATAGGTTGGTGATAGGCAATATTATTCATGGTTCTTCAATGTTTAAAAGAAAGGCTTTTGACGGTGTGGGAGGGTATTTAAAAAGTGAGATACCTGAAGATTATAATTTGTTTAAGCGAATTGTAGATGCCAATTGGATGGCTTTGAAAGCAGACACAAACTTAGAATATAGACAACATTCATCTGCTCAGTTGAATGACTTAACAACATTAAACAATAAACTGTTGTTTTATAAAAGTGAATATGAAAAAATTTTAAATGAGAAGAATAGGCTTGAACATTTAAAAATAGTCAAGACCTATAATAAACTAAAATGGTGGATGTTTTTTCTAAGAAATAATTATAAAAACCCTTTAATTATTGTCAAAAAATTAAGCGCTAAATTAATAAAGAATAGATAAATGAGTTTACTTGTGTCTATTTGTATCCCAACCTATAATGGTGCTACTTATCTAGCAGAGGCTTTAGACAGTGCTTTAGCACAATCTTACCCTAATTTGGAAATTGTGGTGAGTGACGATGCATCAACAGATGGTACATTGGAGATTGTTGAGCGTTATAAGACTAAGACCAAAATTCCCATTTACATCCATCTCCATCAACCTAAGGGGATTGGTGCCAATTGGAACCATTGTGTTAAACAGGCTAACGGAAAGTATATAAAATTTTTATTTCAGGATGATGTGTTGGAGCCCCATTGTATAGAGCGGATGGTCGCATTAGCTGAAGGATCGAAAAACGTGGGGTTGGTTTATTGTAAGCGAACCATCATTTATGATGTTTCAAAACGTTTTGATGGGGACTGGGTACGAAATTTTAGTACGCTTCATAAATCTTGGCATGCATTAACCATAAAGGAAGGTGTGCTTTCTGGTAAGGTCTATTTAAAGGACAGGAATTTATTAGACCATCCTTCCAATAAAATAGGTGAGCCAACGGCCGTTTTATTAAACAAATCCTGTTTTGAAAAAGTAGGGTATTTTAATACCAAATTGGACCAAGCTTTAGACTTAGAATATTGGTACCGTATTATGCCCCACTTTAATATTGGCTTTGTTGATGATTGTTTAGTGAAGTTTAGGCTGCACGATACTCAAGCCTCACAGATTAATGCAAAAAACAAAGTTAATGAAGTGAAGCGGTTGTCTTGGGTGTTCTTTAAAACCATTTTTCGATTTTTACATTATAGATACCAAAAAGGTTTGTTAAAGGATATTTTATATGTGAGGGAATTAAGGCGGTTTTTTAAAAAGAAGGTTTAAAGCTTAACGTTTTTATATGGTAGCTGTTTCTATTATAGTACCCAATTATAACCATGCGGCTTTTTTACATGAGCGATTGGATAGTATTTTCCAACAGTCGTTTCAAGACTTTGAGCTTATCTTATTAGATGATGCTTCCAGTGATGATAGTGTTGGGTTATTAAGTGCCTATAAAAACCACCCTAAGGTGCGTTGTCTGGAAGTGAATTCCAAAAACTCAGGTTCGGTTTTTCAACAATGGGTTAAAGGCATCAAACTTGCCCAAGGCCAATATATCTGGATTGCTGAAAGTGATGATTTTGCCCATCCAGAATTTCTGGAACGTACCGTGGCGGTATTGGATCGTAACCCTTCAATTGGATTTGTGTTTACAGATTCTGAAATTGTGGATGCTAGTGGGATGCGACAAGGTTTGGCTTCCGAAAAATCGAATATGATTTCGCGTTTTAAAAAGTTGGACAGAGAGGTGGTTAAGCATACCGATATCCCTAATTATTTTATTAATGATCTGCTAGTCTATAACGTAAGTAGTACGCTTTTTAGAGCCGATGCATTGCGACACATTGATATGGACTTTTTAAAACAGTTTTATAATGCGGGCGACCTTTATACTTATATCGCTATCCTACTAAAAACAGATATCTTTTATTTGAACGAACCCTTAAACTATTTTCGTGTACATTCTGAAAATACGACAAAATCCAATATTCAAAATGGGCAGTTGCATCGCGATAGGTTATTGATTATGGCGTATTTTACGCCTTTACTCTATACCATAGCGGGGTGCAAGCATAGCTTGAGTCTGTTTATAAAGCGTCATTTTTTGGTGAGTTCAGATTTTGGGTTTATTTCAGAGCTTCAGGCTTTGTTAAAGGTGTACCGTAAGTTTGAGGTTTTGCCCCTCTTAACCTATTGGCATTTGCGATGCTTTTGTTTTTTAAAAAAAAAGGTACCAGGTTATAAGCCTTATTTTTATAGACAGTTTATTAAAAGACAGTTGGGACAGCTTATAAAACATACCTATGAAGTTGATGGCTAAAAAAATACTCATATTACCCTCTTGGTACCCCAACATAAAAGTAGAACATGGTTCCTATTTTAGAGAGCAGGCGCAATTCCTGTCCCAGAATGGCTTTGATGTTAAGGTTTTGATGCTTGAAGTGTTGCATACCAAAAGTTATTTTTACCATCGTATAAAGCGTTGGCTGAAATGGAAGCCTTTTCAGCTCAGTCAAGATTTTTTGTTGCAAACGCCCGATGCCTATTCATATCCAGTAATCTTGCAAAAGAGTTGGAGTGACACAAAGAAATTAAACGCATTGGATAAGGCTTATGTAAAGGCCTCAAAAAAACTCTTTAAAAAGTGTAATTGGTTTCCCGAGGTTATACATGTGCAAGGGCTATATAAATACGGGGTGTCCTCTTATTTAATAGCAGAAACTTATGGTATACCCTTAGTGGTTATAGCGCATTCTCCTTTTAAGTTAACAAACTATGCAAAGGTTTATCAGGAGCGTATAAAAAGAGTGTTTAATATGGCTAGGAAGGTTGCCGGGGTAAGCCATTATCATAAAGCTTGTTTGTTGGCTGTGGATTCGACAAAGGCCATAGAGGTGGTTTGGAATTTAACTGATGAACGGAAATTTGCCTATAAGCCCGCTTTAAAAGCAAGGGATACTTTTGTAATCGCTACCGTTTTAAGACTGTCCTCGGAAAAAGATCCTATTACCTTTTTCGATGCCATGTTAAGGTTTGTTCAAAGCCATAAGGGTATGAGACCGGTTGAGGTGCATGTTGTTGGATTGTCCTCTTTAGAAGACTTGACCATAATGAAAGGGATTGATAAAAAATTTATCTATAAGTATAATGAATTACAGAAGGTGCTAAAATTTTATGCCTGGCTGGATAGGGATAAAATTGAAGCATTGCATCAAAAAGCTACCGTTTTTGTGTCGACCAGTAAGGAAGAGTCCTTTGGTATTGCACTAAGGGAAGCCATGCTTTGTGGAACTCTAGTGATTAGTACAAAAAGTGGCGGTCCGGAAGATACTATAAAGGAGGGTACTGGAATACTGGTTGAACCTTGTGATGTAGATGCTATAGCAGCCAAGCTCCTGGCAATTTATAATGGGGATCTTGTTTTTGAGCCCATGGCAATAAGAGAAAGTGTTATAGCCCAAAGTGGTCGTCAAGCCTTCTTAAATAGAATGGGTGAGTTTTATGATGTGTAAAACCAAATATACTTATTTTAGTACTGGAATAATATTTTAAAAGTAATAAAAGATTAACCTTGTGAAACACCCTTTACTTAGTATTTGCCTAAGAACATTTAATAATGAGAAGTTTGTGTTGGACGCCTTGAAAGGCATACTTATGCAAAAGGTGAATTTTGATCTGGAACTGGTCTGTTCTGATGATTGTTCTGAAGACCACACGTATGCAGTAGTTAAAGAGGCTATTAAAGACTGCTCCAAGTTTGTTAATATTCATCTGGTAAGGCAACCTGAAAATTTAGGGTATACTGGTAATCTTTTATATTTATTAAATAATTGTAAAGGAGATTATATTGCCCTTTGTGATGGTGACGATTATTGGAGTGCCCCTAACAAATTACAGCTCCAAGTAGATTTTTTAGAAGCTAACCCCGATTTTGAAGTTTGTTTTACCAATGTTTGCACTATTGACGAAAAAGGAAAAGTCATCAAAAAAAAGCTTGTAAAATATGGCAATAGCGCTGGCTATACAATGCAAGACTTACCAATAATTGCACCTACTTCGTCAAGAGTATTTAGAAACCGAGACTTTAGTAGCATAAGCAAAACAGTACCAGGAGAAGATACCTATATGCTCTTGTACCAATCTAAATTTGGTAACATAAAATTTTTAGATATAGTAGCAGGGGCTTATCGTTATCAAAGCGAAAGTGTTTATTCGTCATTGGCCATCTCAAAACGAAAGGATGCCAATTTGAAAACGGAAATGGAGTGTATGGGGCTAGTGACTAAAAATCTATACCCTAAATACCAAAAGATTATATTAAAGAAAATTGTAGAGCTTCGTTATTTGGATAAAGAACTGTATTCAAAGCGGCTTGAAGATTTTAAATCATTTATGAAAACCTATCCTGAACGGTTTTCTGTTTGGGCATCTATAAAAATCAATTTTTTAGTTGGAGTCTTGCGAATACTTGACTACGCTGGAGGATATGGCGGACGAAGTTTCATGTTGAAGGTTATAAATAAAACCTTCTAGTAAATAGAGTATATAGCTTATGAAACAATTAATACCCTTTAGGATTAAGAAATATTATTGGCGTTTTTTAAAATGGCGCCGTAAGCAAAAAAAGAGGCGCATTAAGTTTGATGGCAAATCCCCTAAAGAGGTTTTTACTTATATTTATAATACCAATTACTGGAGTGGACACCAAAGTATATCTGGTGGGGGGTCCGATTTGCACCATACCCAAGTGGTTATAGATCAAATTAGTCGGTTGATTAAGGAGTTTAAGTTTTCTTCCATATTGGATGTTCCTTGTGGTGATTTTATTTGGATGCAACATGTTGATCTTTTAGGTTGTAATTACACTGGTGGAGATATAGTGGAGGCTTTAATTCAAGAAAATATTGAAAAATATAAGCATGATAAAAATATTCGGTTTCAGGTTATTGATTTGTTAAAGGATGATTTGCCAAAATCGGATATTTTGATAAATAGGGATGGTTTGGTGCATTTATCATTCGATGATATTTTTAAGGCATTAGGTAATATTAAAAATTCTGGTTGTAACTATTTGCTTTCCACAACGTTTCCAAACCATAAGGAAAATAAAGATATTGTTACTGGAGATTGGCGCCCCTTAAACCTTGAGGAAGCCCCCTTTTATTTTGGTTCTCCCCTAAAGTTGATTAAAGAGAAGTATCAGCATCCAGATTATCATGACAAATCTTTAGGGTTATGGAAAATTGAAGATATTAAGTTGTAAATAGATATTGTTTCGTAGTATAGTTCTAATTTTTAATGTTTTATGATAAAAAAAATCAGTCTTTTTCATCCGTTTTCAGCACAAGCCATAGGGCTTAAAGAGATTGATTTGTATTACAATCATAGCAAGCCTCATGAGAATGCATTACGGTATTTGGATAAACTGGGGTATAATACAGGAATAAGTTATTTTTCTGGCAGACTTTTGCCCTATAGTAAAAATGTTGAGGGTGTAAAAAAGCGGTTTTTCCCTATAACAACTCCATTGTTTAAGAATAGGCATAAATGGCGTAAGCAGGGATCGTTAGTCCATTATTTATCTAATATAATTTCTCCTTCCGATTTGACCATTATCAATATGTCGGGTCATGGTAGTGTATATGTATTTAAACTCGCCAATTTATTGTTTAAAAAGGGTAAACCTTATATACCCATGATAGGCGGATTAAATATATCTACTAATGCGTCTGCTATTCGTTATTATCAACAGGCGCAATGCCTTGTCGTCCATACAGAAGTTCAAAAAAAAAAAATAGAGGTACTTGATGAATTTAAGTATTTGGACATAAGGGTTATACCTTTGGGAGTAAATACATCGTTGTTCAAACCTTTGGAGATTAAACCAAAGGGCTTAAGGCTTTTATATGTTGGGCGAATTTCAAGGTTAAAGCAAATAGAAAAGGCTATAGATGCCCTACACTATATTAAAAACGAAAGAGGAGTGGATTGCCATTTAACAATTATAGGGCCTAAAAGTGATGCGAGTTACTATCAAGAACTTATATATAGGGTTGAATCAAATCATTTGAATGATCGTGTAACATTTTTGGGGTCCCTAAACCAGAAAGACTTGATTCCGTATTACCAAAATGCCAGTTTGCTATTGTTGCCGAGTAAGCATGAGTCTTTTGGGATGGTTATGATTGAGGCAATGGCTTGTGGAACTCCTGTTGTTGCCTTACAACATACAGGAGGGCCAGATGAGATTATTGAGAGTGGCGTCAATGGGTATTTATGTTTGCCAGAAGACTATAGTTATAAGGTTTTTGATGTTTTGACCTCAGACTCACTTGAAAAAACAGCAATGAATTCAAGAGAAAGTGTACTGAACCAATGGAGTCTTGATTATACTGCAGATTGTTTTAAAAGTCTTGTAGAAAGTGTATTTTTGAGAGACTCTTAAAACCAATGATGGCCTTTTGAATACTTTTTTTATCCAACATCGTTCGCCACACCACGCCAAGAATTCTGGATACGATAGGTTGTTGGATTATTATCCTAATGCCAAAAGCCTATTGGGGCAGTCTAGAACACCCTATCAATTGGCAAAATTAGTTTCTGGTTTGGTAAATCAAAAGGCAGGCGTATATAATTCCGATAGTCTAAAAAAGGATATTGAATTATTCAATCGCTTACGAAAGCAAAACAACACTCCTGCTATAGTCCATTATTTAAATGCCGAAAGAGATATAAGGTTTGTGGTAAAACACAAAAGCTTATTTAAAAATGTTCGATTTTGTGCTACGTTTCATAAGCCACCCAGTGTGTTGGCCTGGCGTATAAGCAATCCGAAATATGTTAAGTGCTTGGACGGGGCCGTTGCTGTAGGGGAAAATCAGCTAGACTATATACAGGAGCATTTTAAAATTAAACAGGTGGCTTATATTCCGCATGGGGTAGATACCCAATTTTTTTATCCAGATGTGACCCAACGGCAACCTAATAGATTACTTTTTGTAGGGCAGCATTTGCGCGACTTTGACGCTTTGAATTATTGTGTGCCACGTATTGCAGAAAAAAATAAGGGGTTGAGTGTTTATGTCATTGTCCATCCTGCTTATAAAACAAAGGTGGCATATCATAAAAGCATAACGGTTTTAAGTGGCTTAAGTGATATTGCATTACGACAGGCCTATCAAGAGGCTGGCTTATTGTTTTTGCCTATGCTGGATAGCACTGCTTGTAATTCTATTTTAGAATCTATGGCTTGTGGGCTACCTATTGTTACTAGCGATGTAGGAGGGAATGCAAAATACCTGGAGGGCACGAACAGTATTTTGGTGCCCAAGGCAGATTATCATCAGTTTATTGATGCTACTGTAACGCTTTTAGGTGATGCTGAAAAGATTGATGAACTAGCTGTTTTAGCGAGACAAAAGGCTTTGTCTTACGACTGGAAGGTTGTTAGTAAGCAGATATTGGATTTTCATAGTTCCTTAACCTTAAGGTAAGGAGCTGTACTTATTTAACGTGAATAATGTTTAATAATGTCTCTTCGAGTGAAATTCTGGAAGAATTTAGTATCGAGAAGTACTTTTAGCGGGAAATTTATTTGCCTGCCTGTTGGCAGACTGGTTTTCGATACATGCCGACAGTAAACGTTGGCACACTCAAACAGACATAAATTCCTTGTCCATTATTTACGTTATTTAAGTCTTGTATAGCAGCAATAGTAATTTCTCTATTGAACAAAGGGACTTTACTTTGGGAACTTATATAACCTTATTGACAATCGCAATTTGGCAACATTAAGTTTTTGAATTTTGTATATGGTGTTTTCCTTTTGTAGGTTTGTTCGAAACTATTTAGGAAAATTTGAATAGGATAATTAATTAGCAATTGATACATCGCAAAAAAGATTGAGTTTATTATGATGCATGCCATTTTAATCACTGCCTATAAAAACCTAGATCAACTAGAGCAGTTGGTGGACTTTTTTGAAGACAGTTCTTTTCGTGTTTATATACATCTCGATAAGAAAGGACGTTATGATAAGGCTGTATTGGAGCGTATAAAAGCTAAAAGGCAAGTGCACATGTTGGTCCAAAAGTATCGGGTTAATTGGGGTGGTGTCAAACATTTAAAAGCCTGTCTTTTTTTGGCCCAAGAAGCCTTAGCGATAGAATCTTTATCTTATTTTCATCTTATTACGGGACAAGACTTGCCTATTGTATCGAAGGCTGATTTTTTGGCTTTTTTTAGCAATCAACCAGAAGGCCAAAAAAAGGACTATATAATGTATGCTCCCTTGCCAAACCCAAAATGGCATTATCGAGGGGGGGTGGATCGTTTAAAGTATTATCATTTTTATGATTTATTGGATGCCAAAAGACATAAACGGTTTATTAGAAAATTAGTTAGGCTGCAAAAAAAGATTGGGCTGGAGCGTTCTTTTTCAAAAATGTTTCCTGCAATGTATGGAGGGTCAACTTACTGGTCGTTAACCAGGGAATCCTTATCCTATGTGGTTAATTACACTCTGCAGCATCCAAGGTTTTTAAAGCGGTTTAATTATAGCTTTTGTGCCGAAGAAATATATTTCCAAACGCTATTATGTAACTCGCCTTTAAAACATAATATGGTAGATACTAATTTACGTTATATCGACTGGAGCAAAGGCCGGGGGAGTACTCCAGTAGTATTGGATATGCGCGATTATGATAAATTGAAGCAAAGCTCCTGTTTGTTTGCCAGAAAGTTTGATGATGTATCCCGTGATTTAATTTTAAAGATTAAAGACAGTCTTTGGTGAGGTGAAATGGATGTTTTTTTATTGGTTTTAATTTAAGGGGATCGTTTAAGACCTAGATATAAATCCTTATATTCGAAACGAATTTATGTCCATTCAGCTATCCATATTGCCTACCAATCATTTTTATGCCAAAACGCAAGCTCCTAACGAGTTGTTTTTGGAAGCCATTTGTATATATGTTGCTACGGGATTTTTTATGGACGATGATACGTTTTGGAAGGATCGCGTTTGTTTGTTGCCCGCCCATACCCACGAAGTTGATGCTTTAGGTTACCTTATTTCCAGTACGCCCAATTTTAATTGGTACCATGAACCAGAACATAGACCTTTTGAGGTGGTTTTAGAGGAGTATGTGGCCTTGTTAACCCAAATAGTAAAAGAACAAGTGGGAAATGACCAGGTTATTTTACCCTTGTCGGGAGGTTTGGACAGTAGGAGCTTGGCTGCGGTCTTGCAACTGTTGGATAATCCTGTACAGGCCTTTAGTTATGAGTTTGAGGGTGGATATCACGAAACCAAAATAGCCAGACGAATAGCTCAGGGATGTGGCTTTCAATTTGATGCCTTTAGGATAGGTAAAGGGTATTTGTGGGATTGTATAGCGGATTTGGCACAGATTAATGGTTGTTACTCTGAATTTACCCATCCCAGACAAATGGCCGTTTTAGCACAAATGAAACAGATGCAAGGCGTATTTTGCTTAGGACATTGGGGCGATGTATTGTTTGATAGAGGCGTGCCAGAAGGGACTATGGACAACGATTTGGTGGCTTTGCTATTAAAAAAAATGGTTAAGCCCGGGGGGATGGCCTTAGCGGAAAAGCTTTGGGAGGTTTGGGGGCTGGAAGGCCAATTTAGGGATTACCTTGTGTCGCGAATAGAAACCGCTTTGGCCAAGATTGCTATTGAAAATGCAAGTGCTAAGGTTCGTGCTTTTAAGACCAGTCAATGGGCACATCGTTGGACCACTACCAATCTGTCTGTTTTTGCTGCGGCACATCCAATTCGATTGCCTTATTATGATGATAGGATGAGCGATTTTATTTGTAGGGTACCCGAAGCCTATTTGGCCGATAGACGGTTACAGATAGCCCATATACAAAAAGACAAAACTCTTGCCGGCCATACCTGGCAAGCGCAACGGCCTTTTAACCTTAATAATTACCAATACAATAAAGTGCCATATAATTTGCCGTATAGGGTTTTGAATAAGTCGAAACGCTTATTGAAGGGGTGGTTTGGACAGCCTTATGTGCAACGAAATTTTGAGTTGCAGTTTTTAGGGGCAGACAATGATGTACAACTGAAGCAGTATCTTTTTGACCCTTCGCTTTATGGGCTTATCCCTCAATCTATTATAGATGATTTTTATGCTAAATTTACAAAAGACGATTATGTGCATTATTCCCATCCCATTAGCATGTTGCTTACCTTGTCTTTGTTTAATAAGGAGGTTAACCAAGCTGTAAACAGGAACTAGATGAAACGAGCCGATTTTTTAAATTATTTAAAATTAAAGTACTCTGTCTATTGCTTAAGGAAGTCTTTTGCCTTTAATGATATAGATGCTATATACCAGTTTACCAAAGATTATAGGGGCAAAGGGTATTATGAAAGGATAGCCATGCACCAATACCCTGAAGAGTTTAAGGCTTTTGCTAACTATGTTTCGAAAATACGTCCCAAAGTGGTGGTTGAGATTGGGACTAAGAGAGGTGGTAGTTTTTATGTGTGGGCTCGTTATTTTAAGCCCCAGCATTTAATTTCTATTGACTTGCCAGGAGGTATTCACGGCGGGGGCTATCCCAAACAGAAAGCCTGTTTTTTTAAATCGTTTTTATCAGATTTACCTACAAGTAAAGTGTCGCTTATCCAAGCCAATTCGCATTCTCCAGCTACTCTAGAGCATTTAAAACATTTGTTAAATGGGGCTGCTATAGACTTTTTGTTTATTGATGGTGACCATAGGTATGAAGGTGTTAGACAAGATTTTGAAATGTACAGCCCTTTGGTTAGAAAAGGAGGTTATGTAGGGTTTCATGATATTATAGCTTCAGACTATCATCATCAAATGGATTGTTATGTGGATAAGTTATGGGAAGAATTAAAAGGGACATTTCCCTATAAGGAATTTATAACAGACGCATCGCAACATAAATACGGATTGGGAGTGGTTGAGATTTAAATTTGTATGAAATTATCTATTATTATACCTGTTTACAATAACAGCAAGTTTATTGATCAATCCTATCGTATGGTTATACAACAGGAGCTGGATGATTTTGAGATTATTTATGTTGATAATAATTCGGTAGATCAATCGGTAAGCTTAATAGAACAGATATGCCTTAAGGATAGTAGGGTACAGCTTTACCATCAAAGAAAGCAAGGGGCAGGGGCGTCAAGAAATTTGGGGATATCTAAAGCGAATGGAGAGCATGTCTATTTGTTCGATGTGGATGACGAGATTTATCCAGGAGTATTAAAGCGTATGATTAAAATTTTGGATACCACACCAGAAGTTGATGCTGTGTTTGGCAAAATGGTTAAGTCCCATAAGGGTATAGCAAACACAAAAAAGCCTACTGATGAAACTTTGGAAGTGATTGTTAAAAATCCACCTGATTTGGGGATAAGGTGGTTTGGAGATTTGAGAACTGTTGTTGGACCACCTGCGTTTTTATATAGGAAAGCCGTTTTTAAAAAGATTGGCTTCTATAATGAGGCTTTAAGGTTGGGAGAAGACACGGCTTTTGATATAAGATTGGGGATGTTGTGTAAGGTTGCAGCGTATGATGCTTATGTTTATTTGTATCGGAAACATAATTTATCAACTACCCAAAAGGCAAAAAAGCAAGAATCAATGATTTTTCACACTTGGAAACGCCTTGTGTTGGAGCATTTGCCTTTTTATGTGAAGTATGAACCTCTTTTAGCTTATAAGCGTATTTTATTTCATGGGATTTTTAGTGCTATGGGGAAGCTTATTTTTTATACCAAAGGACTGCATAAGCGAGTGGGTTTAGTAAAACAGATACATCAGGATATAGTTCCTATAAGACTTCCGTTTTATATTACTTTATATTTGTGGTTGTTGGTGCTATTGCCTATCAAAATATTATTAAAGGTTTACGTATATTGGATAGCCAAACCTTATGTGGCGCGTAAACTCAGTTATTTATAACATGTTATGATACATTTAGTTAAGCATATAATTAGGAAACTTTTGTTATATAGGATGTTTAAACGCTATGTTGTATCTCATAAACTCATACAGGAGGATATAGCAACAACTATTAGCACAAGGGGATGTGTGGTTACTCCGCCTACTTTACAAAAACACTTTTTTCATTTAATGTTATATTATCCTGAATACGCCATGATTTTTTTCTGGCGTATTAGAAAGCGACCCTGGTATTATGGTTGGTTCGCTAAGGATTTTCATTGCAAGATTTTTAAAAGTACTAAAATTGAAGGTGGGCTGATGTGTTATCACCCATATGCTACAGTTATTAATGCAAAATCCATTGGTAAAAACTTTCAGTTTAGAAATGGATTAACAGTTGGAAACAAGAACAATGATAATACCCAATTGCCAACTATAGGGAATCATGTGACGGTAGGGGCACAAGTGGCTATTATTGGAGCTATCACCATAGGCGATCATGTGGAGATAGGCGCTGGTTCGGTAGTGGTGAAAGATGTGCCCTCCCATTGTGTTGTTGCAGGTAATCCAGCTGTGGTTTTGAAAACATTGCCTAATGGATAAGCGCATTAAAATTTTATTCACCATATCCAATTTTAATACCGCAGGTAGTGGTAAGGTGGTTTACGATTTAATTAAAGGGTTAAACCAATCCCAGTTTGATATAGAAATAGCTTGTGGCCATGATCAAGGCGAATTCTTTAAAACCGTAGCACAACTAGGTGTTCCTATTCATGTTTTTTCTACAAAGACAGTTTATAGGCCTTATTTTACACTGTTCTTTAGGATTCTTAAAATCTCTAAGTTTTATAACAAGCACCAA
Organism: Aestuariivivens insulae; assembly: GCF_022662195.1. Taxonomy (GTDB): domain Bacteria; phylum Bacteroidota; class Bacteroidia; order Flavobacteriales; family Flavobacteriaceae; genus Aestuariivivens; species Aestuariivivens insulae. The sequence continues at coordinate 620,966 of NZ_JAKMCS010000001.1, forward strand.
TATGATTTGGTGCATTCCTGGCAGTGGAGTAGTGATTGGACAGAAGCTTTGGCCGCAAAACTGGCTGGTGTAAAGTGGCTGTATACCAAAAAGGCTATGGGGTTTAAGAGCAGGCATTGGAAATTTAAAAGCTATTTAGCAGATTTTATCATTACCATTAATGATGAGATGCGCGATTATTTTCCTGAAAAAAAGAATCAAAGGTTGATCCCTTTAGGTTTGGACACCAATTATTATCGGCCTTTGGGGACTAAAAATACGCCTGTACAGCCTTCAACTTTAAACCTAGTGATGGTCGCCAATTTAGTGCCTGTTAAGGGACTAGAGACTTTAATACGCGCTTTGGTGCTTTTGCCGATAAAAGAGTTTAGATTACAGGTTGTTGGGAAGTGCGACAATGCTTATGGAAAAGCCATGCAGCAATTGGTGCAAGACCTAGGTTTGGAAAAGCAAATTAGTTTTGTGGGAACCCAATTGGACGTAAGGCCTTATTTGGAAACAGCTGATATTTTTGTGATCCCAACCCTAGATGAAGGCCGTAAAGAAGGAATGCCTATGGCCTTGGTGGAGGCGATGAGTATGGGCATACCTGTTTTGGGTTCGAATATTACAGGTATTAAGTTTGTATTGAAAGACTTTAATAGCTTGCTTTTTGAGCCTAACAACCCCCAGTCTCTTGCAGACAAATTGTTTACCTTTACCCAAATGAGCTTAACCGAACGTGAAGTGCTTGGGAAAGCCTTAAGGGATTATTGTAAAACGCATTTTTCGTTAGAAACCTTTGTGGCCGCCCATGAACAATTGTATAAAGAACTATTAGCCTGATATTGCATGGAAAACCAACCAACCAACCCATTATTGTGGCAATCGCAAACCCCGGAAAAACTCCCCGATTTTATTATTGGTGGAGCTATGAAGTCTGGAACGAGTACTTTACATAACATACTTAATAGTCATCCACAGGTGGCGATGGCCCATGAGGAATTAGGCTTTTTTGATATGGATGAATGGTTGCAGCATCCCGATTATCATTTTTATGATCGCAAAGCAAAGCTATGGAAGTCAACATTGTTGGTTCCCGAAATGCAGGTGCTGTGGGATTGGTACTATTCCCAGTTTCCTAAAAGAACGGACCATATGCTTGTTGGGGAAGATTCAACCACCTATTTGGCCTCTCCCAGAGTAGCAGAGCGTTTGGCCATGCAAAAAAAAGCCATCAAGGTTATTTTTGTTTTACGCCATCCCACTAAGCGTACCTTATCTAATTATTTGCATGCGGTGAAATCTGGAAGGGCTTTATACAGTTTAGAGGATACCTTAAAGTATGACCCTCACAGTATTTTAAAGCGAAGTTTGTATAAGGAGCAGTTGGAAGTGTACTATAAGCATTTGCCTTCTGAACAGATAAAGGTTGTATTGTTTGAAGATTTTTTAAGAAATAAGGCTGAGGTTATTAAGGCTATTTCTACTTTTTTAAACTTAGATTTTAAAGCCTTTGATGCCTCCAATTTTGATTTGCATATTAATAAAACAAAGACTCCGAAGTATTTTAGGTTACAGTTATTACGCAATAGGTTCTTAAAGCATAAACGCGATGTAAGGTATGCCAACATGTTACCTAAAGCGGCCACTTTTGTTAGGGATATGCCATTAAGCTATAAAGTGCTTAATAAATTACATGGCATTATAAATCCGTTAGGCGATTACAATAATTTTGTGGTAAACCCGAAAACGGAGATCCTGTTGGATGCCTATTTTAAAAAGGCATTACAAGGTATAGACGAGATTGTAGGAGCGCCTGTTATGGATAAATGGTTTAAAGCTTGATTTTATGTTGTTTAATTCCCTGTCCTTTGCCCTATTTTTACCGCTTGTGTTTTTATTGTATTGGTTTGTTTTCAACAAATCCTTAAAGTGGCAAAATGTTTTAATTGTTGTAGCCAGTTATGTGTTTTATGGGTGGTGGGATTATAGATTTTTGGCTTTAATTGTTTTTAGTACCCTTGTAGATTTTGTTGTTGGAAAACAATTAGAAACAACCACAACAATCACTAGAAGGAAACTTTTGTTGGGAGTTAGTTTGGTGTGTAATCTGGGGCTATTGGGCTTTTTTAAATATTACAACTTTTTTGTGGATACCTGGATGGAAGCATGGCATATGTTTGGCATTTCCATGGAGCGTTCTACGCTTCAGATTATTTTACCGATAGGTATTAGTTTTTATACCTTTCAAACCCTTAGTTATACTATTGATGTTTATAGAAAGAAGGTAGGCGCTTCCCACGATTTTATATCATTTGCTGCTTATGTGTCCTTTTTTCCCCAGTTAGTGGCAGGGCCCATAGAGCGTGCTAATCAATTTTTGCCACAATTTAAGGTCAAGCGAAGGTTTGATACCGATTTTGCTCTTGGAGGATTTTATCTCATTGTTTGGGGGCTATTTAAAAAAATGGTTGTTGCCGATAACTGTGCTTTTTTTGTCAACCAAATATTTGACCACTCTGAAAATTTTAACTCCATGACCTTGTTTTTGGGAGCCGCTCTATTTGGTTTTCAGATTTATGGTGATTTCTCGGGCTATAGTGATATTGCCATAGGTGTGGCTCGCTTGTTTGGATTTCGATTGATGACTAATTTTAAATTCCCCTATTTTTCCAGGGATATCCCTGAGTTTTGGCGGCGTTGGCATATCTCGCTGTCCACATGGTTTCGAGATTATCTTTATATCCCTATGGGAGGATCTCGAGGTACATTTTACCAAACCATTAGAAACGTACTCGTGGTCTTTTTGGTTAGCGGATTTTGGCATGGTGCGAATTGGACTTTTGTAGCATGGGGAGGACTTCACGCCCTGTTTTTTTTACCGCTTTTTATTGTGAAAAAAAATCGTAAACATATAAGTTCAACACGGTTTTCTGTGAATCAGATTTTTAAGATCATCTTTACTTTTTGTTTGGTTACTTTGGCCTGGGTATTTTTTAGGGCTGGGACCATAAATTTGGCTTTTGAATACTTAATGCATATTTTTAATTTCTCAGGTCTCTCATTGGCCTTTTTTGTTAAAACACCTAAGACCATCCTGTTTAGTTTGATAATCTTGTTTAGTAGTATGGTTTTGATGCTATTTGAATTTTTTGCGGTTCAAAAAAATGAAAAAGAAGTTGTACTATCTTCTAAGCAGGCCTTTTTTGTTGGCTTGGTGATTTTATTTATGGGCGTTTTTAAAAATCCGGAAACCTTTATTTATTTTCAGTTTTAACCATGAAAGCTTTTTTAAAACATATCGGTTGGTTTCTTGTTCTGGTTATAGGATGCGCCACTCTGCTATCTGAAGGCAGTTTGTTTTTTTTGCGCCATTCCTCATTTTACAAGCCTTCTTTTGTGGTAAACGCTTTGAAACAAAAGGATTTTGATTACGTTGTTTTGGGCTCTAGTATTGGGTTGACCACCCTTAACACCACAGTTATTGATAATGCTTCAGGGTTGGAGGGCGTGAATTTAAGTATGGATGATACAGGAATAGGAACCCAGTGTTTAATGCTTGAACATTTTTTGGCTCAAGGTAAACGCACTAAGTATTGCGTTTTGTCTGCAAGTGTTGCCGATTTAAATACTAAGCACCCCGGTTTAAGTGTTAATAATTATAGGTTTTTACCATATATTAGAACGGGTTATGTGTCCTCTCATTTTGAAGAATTTAAGGATGATGGAGTTAATATTATCTTGCTGTCCAAGTATTTTTCTTTTGTAGGTGTTTCTTTTTATAATTTGGAATTGTTTTATCCTTCGGTCCTGAGTGCCTTTAGGCCCAACATGCACAATAGGTTTGATGCTACAGGGAATTACTATTATCCCTTGAAAGATTCTAAGGAACACGTTCCATTACAATTTTCTAATTTTCCAATTCGTTTGCAAAATCCTTATTTAGAGCGTTTGAAGCTGTTGTGTGAAAAGAATAATATAACATTAGTTGTTTATATACCCCCTATGAAAGGCAAAAACGTCGTTTTTTTAAATGATAATTATAAAGTGATTAATCATAGTGCAATTCTTGATGACGCCTATTTTTTTTACGATCGCACTCATGTTAATCTAGCAGGTAATACACAAGCAAGTCTTAAGTTTGCTGAAGATTTAAAATTATTAACACAAGGTCTACCATGACATCTAAACCTACAATAGCGATCTATTCCGGGGATATTCCGGGGACTACGTTTATAGAGCGTTTGGTTTTAGGAATGGCCCATAGCGGGCAAAGGGTATACCGATTTGGATTTTTAAAAGCTCCCGTAGCGTATCCCAAAACAGTTAAGGTTGTAGGTTATAGAAATACTAAAATAGGGAAGGGGCTTCACCTGTTGTACTACACTTTATTGCTTATACTATTTAGGTATAAGGATAAGCGCCAATTGGATAAGGTCTTAAAGGAAACGGCCACCCATTTAACCTTGGCCAAAGTCAAAGCCTATCCCGTATTATGGCACCGTCCGGATGTCTTCCATGTGCAATGGGCCAAGGATTTGAATAACTGGATGTGGGTGCAGCGCTTCGGTATGAAGTTGGTGCTTAGTTTAAGGGGGGCTCATATTAATTATTCACCAATTGCCGATGCGGAACTGGCTGCGATGTATCGTGCCCATTTCCCCAAGGTAGATGGATTTCATGCCGTGTCCAAGGCTATAGCCCTTGAAGCTGAAGGTTATGGCGCTCCTAAAGCACGGATCGCTGTGGTTTACAGTGGCTTGAATTTGAAGGATTTAGAAGTAGAGAAGCCAGATACCGCTTCGGTTTTTGAGATTGTTTCGGTAGGGCGTTCACATTGGATTAAAGGCTATCCTTATGCATTGGATGCCTGTAAGCAGCTTAAACATGCTGGCATACCGTTTAAATACACTATTGTAGGTGCTGCTCATGATATTGAGCTGTTGTATCAGATTAAAGATCTTGGTCTTGAAGATGAGGTGGTGCTTTTGGGGCAGATATCTTTTGATAGTGTACAGTTGTTAATCCGTAAGGCCTCTGTTTTATTATTGCCCAGTTTAAAAGAAGGGATCGCTAATGTGGTTCTGGAAGCTATGGCTTTGGGAACTTTGGTGCTAAGTACAGACTGTGGGGGCATGGGGGAAGTTATTAATGATGGGGTTAACGGTTTTTTAGTGCCTATTAGGAGCCCTAAGGCCATAGCAGATAAGCTTATTGAAATTAGGGAATTATCCGCTAAAGCCAAGAAGGATATTATCAATAAGGCGTATAACACGGTTGCAGAACAACATCAATTGGAACAGATGGTTAAGGGCATGCAGGCCTTATATGGGGAGGTGCTGAATACTAATGGCAAGGGGCATTATGGTTAAGAATTGGGTAAGCATATGAAAAGGTCAAAAAAAATAAAAATAGGATTGGTTCTGATTGCCGTGCCAGGGTATTCGGAGACTTTTTTTAGGAATAAAATACAGGGCTTGCAAGCACAGGGTGTTGAGGTGGTTCTGTTTGTGAATCATTTTAAACAGGGTATGGATAGGCTTGGTTGTAAGGTGGTCTGTGGCCCAAATTTTAGTAAAGGAGCATTTAAAACCGTTATTACGAGTTTGTGGATTTTATTAAAGGCCCTATTTGTAACTCCAGGGAAAACGTTTAGATATTATCAGTTGGAGGGCAAAGATGGGGTGTCGTTTAAGGCCCGTATTAAGCATCTGATACGTCATCATTTTTTATTAACAGAATCCGTGGATTGGTTGCATTTTGGTTTTGGTATGTTGGCTATAGATCGGGAGCATGTGGCCGGGGCCATTGGCGCCAAGATGGCGGTTAGTTTTAGGGGCGCCGACCTCTACTTATCACCTTTAAAACATCCTGGTTGTTATGATCGCCTTTTTACAAAGCAGGTTAAGTATCATGTGCTGTCGGCGTCGATGCAGGAGACTTTAGCGGGTTATGGTATATCGAAGGAAGTCGTTAGGGTAATCCCGCCAGCCATTGATGTGACGTTTTTTGATAACACTCATGAGGAGGAAGCTTTGCCAGGGCTTCATTTTTTGACTGTTGCCCGCTTGCACTGGAAAAAGGGACTGGAGTATACCTTAGAGGCCTTGGCCCTGATAAAGGATCAGGGGTTGGACTTTCACTATCATATTATTGGCGAAGGGGATCAATACGAACGTTTGGTTTTTGCCGTGCATCAGCTAGGGCTTCAGGATTGTGTGAGTTTTACGGGGAAATTATCGCCTAAAGCTGTTAAGGCCCATTTGGCCCAGACCACTGTTTATTTGCAGTACAGTATTCAGGAAGGGTTTTGTAATGCCGTATTGGAAGCCCAAGCTATGGGCGCTTTGTGTATGGTGAGTGATGCCGAAGGGCTTCCCGAAAATGTGATGCATGGGCATACGGGGTGGGTCGTACCCAAAAGACAGCCGCATCTATTGGCACAACAATTACAAAAGGTGCTTGGTTTGTCTGACCCTGAAAAGACAGTGATTAGAAATAATGCGGTTAGCCGGGTGCGAAGCCATTTTAATATAGAAGACCAAGAACAGGCTTTTTTTAAGTTTTATAATGAAGCTGAATCAGATTATTAATATGGTTAAATGAATTATTTAAGACTTCATTTGGAGTTAGGTTGTCATTCCGAACAAGGAACGAGGAGGAATTTCATTATTATGGAATTTAACTTTGTTGAATTTTGGATTTCTCGTCGTTCGTTCCTCATTCTGTTGAAATGAAAAGTTGTTCATTTTAAGCTGTTTAAATTTAATTTTATAATAATATGACATTATATGAATGGTTTCGAAGGCTTACTTTTCCCATTATGCCTGTGCACTTACAAACGGTACATAAAGACATAAAGGCATTGGTTTTAAAAACCAGAAAAAGTAAGGAGCCTATTAAAATTTTGGATGTTGGAGGCCGGAAATCTCCTTATACCATAGGCATTCCGGCATCGGTTGCGCTTTTAGATGTGCCCCAGGAGCATGCTGTGCAAGAGCAATTAGGCTTGGGGTTTACCGATTCTATTTTAACGGGACTACAACAAAAACGTTCTAATATTTCTGAGTTGATCATTCAGGATATGACAGCATCTACACTTGAGCCAGATCAGTATGATGCTGTTGTTTCTATTGAGGTTATTGAACATGTGGAGGCCGATGCTTTGTTTGTCCATCATATCGCCCAGGTAATCAAACCAGGAGGATGGGCTTATTTTACTACGCCAAATGGTGATTATATTAAAAATGAAGGCCCTGATAAAAATCCGGACCATGTAAGGCATTATACTAAAAAGGAGTTGCAATCTTTAATGGAGCGTTATTTTGATAGGGTGGAGGTACACTATGCGGTAGCTACCGGAAAGTATAGGCTTTGGGGGTTGAAAAGCTTTAAGCTTAAAAAGCCATGGCGTTTGGTTAAGTCGGTTGCGGGAAATATTATAAATAGTTATGAGTCAAGACACGTTGCCGATAGGCCTGTTAAAACAGGGCATTTGGTGGCTGTTGGGTATAAGGATTGATTTTAGCCTGTGTTATAGGGACTTGGGATGACAGGGAGAGATTCTTCGCTGCGCTGCGCTTGCTCTGAATGACAGAGGGGTTTGTCATTCAGAAGGAGGCTTTTTGGCCGACTGAAGAATCTATAATGATTAGTGTCAATCTTTTTATTGTGCTTTGTTTTTTTATACTTTGGAAAGAGATTCCCTGCCTACCGGCAGGCAGGTTCGCTGCGCTGCGCTTGCTCTGAATGACAGAGGGATTTGTCATTCAGAAGGAGGCTTTTTAGCCGATTGAAGAATCTTGGTGTTTGGTTTGGACTTGCAACAAAAAAATGGACTTTAAGTTGAATGACTAAGCTGCCTGTTTCTGGTTATACATATCTAATTCAAATTCTCTTATAGTTTTATTTCCTAAAAAGGAATGCCTTCTTTTATTATTGT
>NZ_JAKMCS010000020.1 GCF_022662195.1 Aestuariivivens insulae
CTCCAGAGGGACTCCCTTCGACTACGCTCAGGATAAACTTCTCGTCCTAGTTACTTTAATTTCTATATTTAACTAAGCCATCCTTCCAACTCTATCTTCAAAATTTCAAGAGCCTCCAGAGGGACTCGAACCCACGACCTGCTGATTACAAATCAGCTGCTCTAGCCAGCTGAGCTATGGAGGCTTTTCATTACTTTTTTCTCACAAAAAAAGCCCGCTATTTCTAACGGACTGCAAATGTATATATTTATTTTTTTATTCAAAACATTTTTCGTAAAATTTTATCAGGAATGTGTCCTTAGTTTTTCTTTTCGTTTTATAAGCTGTCTTTCTAATGACGAAACAGCCATGTCTGCACCTTCCTCAAAGCTTTTACATTGCTTTTTTACCACAAAACTGTCCCCCGGGACACTAACTCTAGCTTCAAAAATTTTGTTTTCCTTGTCACTTGTATTTTCTACCTTTAAATACACGTCCGATTTTATGACCTTATCATAAAATAATTCTAACTTATCCATGCGTTTTTGAATAAAATCCAACAATTTTTTGTCAGCATTAAAATTTACCGATTGCGTGTTTACTTTCATACTTCTACTTTTTTTGGTTAGACAATAAATGTGAATGCTATTTTTTGCTCCTTGGGTGCGCTTTAATGTGTACCTTCTTCAACTCTGAAATGCTATTATGAGTGTACACTTGAGTCGCAGCTAAACTAGAATGTCCAAGAAGTTCTTTAACAGCATTTAGATCGGCACCTTGGTTTAATAAGTGGGTTGCAAAAGAGTGCCTTAATATGTGTGGACTCTTTTTTACTTTAGAAGATGCTTTACTAAAATAATCATTTATTATTCTGTACACAAGTGTTTCATAAATTTTTGCTCCTTTTTTTGTCAAAAATAAGATGTCTTCATCGACAATTTGCTCTAAACCTTTTCTATAGCTTAAGTATTCGCTTAATGTTTTTAAAGTAGAATCCAATAACGGAACAATGCGCTCTTTATTTCTTTTACCTAATACCTTTAAGGTTTTATTTTGAAAGTTTACACTGCTCAACTTTAAATTGACAAGCTCTATTCTACGAATGCCCGTTGAATAAAACAGCTCTATAATTAGTTTATCCCTAACACCTTCAAAACTTTGATCAAAAACGAAATCGTCCAATACGGCATTAACCTCGGTTTTTGAAAACGGCACTTGCACTTTTTTTGATGTCTTTAAGGCTTTATGCTTAGCTAATGGATTTGTTTTTAGCGCTCCTATTTTAAGCAAGAACTTATAATAAGTGTTTAGCGCAGAAATTTTCCTGTTAATGCTTCGATTGGAAAGCCCCTGTTCTACAAGTGCGACAATCCAGTTTCTAATCTGAACATAAACAACCTGGTTGATGTTTTCAGAATCAAATTCTATTTTAATAAACTCCGAAAAACTTTCAATATCTTTAGTGTATGCTTTTACTGTTAAAGCCGAATAGTTTTTTTCTAACAACAAATAATCTGTAAAGGCCTTTAAGGAGTTCAAAAGTGTAACATTTAAAATTGAAGGTTCAAGTTAGGAAAAACAACGCTTAAAAACCAACATTATAAAACGTTGTTATATTTTGGGCAAAAAAAATCCCGCTGTTAGCGGGATTATATATGGTCTTATATGCATTAAATCTCTTCTGCATCTCTTAAGCTTTGGATATATTGCGCTTTTTGTATTTGCGCTCTACGCTCCACAGAAGGCTTTGTAAATTGCTTACGTTGCTGCAACTGACGCTTAACTCCTGTTCTGTCGAACTTACGCTTAAAACGCTTTAACGCTCTATCTATATTCTCTCCTTCTTTAATTGGAATTATTAACATAGTGTCTTAACCTCCTCTCTTTTAGATTTTGTGGGTGCAAATATAATTAATAATTGAAAATGAACAATTAAAAATTTAATAATTATTTTAATCCTAAATTCCCATCTTAACTTCTATCCTATAATACATTACTTCAACTCCACTTAGTGATTACAGAACAACTTATTACCCAGCAACCATTAACTTAAACTAAGTCATTGGCTTATACTCCTTTTTATCAAAAATAATCTTAGCTAAAATCTCCCGAAGTATTTCCGAGGTACCTCCTCCTATAGGCCCTAGCCTACTATCGCGCAACAAACGCGCCATAGGGTAATCTTCCATATAACCATAACCTCCTAAAAACTGCAGGCACTGGTAAATCACTTTATCGGCCATTTTAGTCGATTTTAATTTGGATATGGTCGCTTCTTTCACGACATATTCCCCTTTGTTCAATCGAGAGGCCACCATATAGTTGTAGTTTTTGCACAACTCTATATCGGCATACAATTCTACAGCATTATGACGCAAGGCCTGAAATTGGTCTATGGCTTTCCCAAACGCTTTGCGCTCGGACATATATTGCAAGGCATAATCCAAAGCATATTCGGCACGGGCATGGGCATTAACCCCCATAACCAAGCGCTCTAATGAAAAGTGTTGTACAATATAACCAAAGCCTTTATTTTCTTCGCCCAACAAATTAGCTACAGGTACTTTTACATTATCGAAAGCAATTTCTCCAGTATCTGAAGCACGCCATCCCAGTTTATCCAATTTGGTAGCCGACACGCCTTTTGTATCTCTATCTATAACAAACATACTCAAGCCTTTATTACCCAATTCAGGGTTGGTCTTTGCCGCTACAACAAGATAGTCACTGTAAACCCCATTGGTAATAAAAGTTTTGGAACCATTAATAATATAATGGTCTCCTTCTTTTACGGCTGTTGTTCGCATACCCGCCACATCACTACCACCAAAAGGTTCTGTTATACACAAGCAACCTATTTTATCGCCCGTAATACTTGGCGCTAAGTAATTTTGTTTTATCGTTTCGCTACCCTCTGCATTAAGGTGCGTCATGGATAAATACACATGTGCCCAAATGGCTGCCGCAAAACCTCCCGAATTTATTTTCTGAAGCTCTTCCAACAAAATAACCGTATAGAACACATCTAAATTTAAACCACCATAAGCTTCGGGATAATTAATTCCAAAAAATCCCATATCTCCAAACTTCTTCCAGATAAACCGATCTATGGTTCCTGTCTTTTCCCAAGTTTCTATATGCGGAACGACTTCTTTCTTTAAAAAATCCTGAAGGCTCTTTCTAAAGAGGCTATGCTCTTCTGTGAAGTAATTACTCATCTGTTCTAATTTTCGAGCGACAAATATAATTTAATTATATCGAATTTATTAACTGGAAAGTCCTTAACTTTTTGTAATTCTTCTAGGTTTTGAAAACCATCCTTTAAGGTTCGCTCCTCTATAATAGCAGAAGCCAAATCGTAATCGATATGTTGTACGGTAACCAATTGCGCTACCGTAGCCTTATTTAAATCTATTCTTTCTATGGATCTTGGTGTTTTTACCGTAAAGCGATTTGTAATGCGGGAAATAACTTCTGGGGAGAGGCCATACACATCCTGTAGCTGTACATCTGCAATAAAACCACCAACAAACTTATTTCTAAATTTAATGATACGTTCAGACAGCACTTTACCAACACCGTTTACCTTTTGCAATTGTTTTGCCGTAGCGGTATTTAAATCTTCTTTTTGGGCGGTACTTTTGTATTGGTCTTTATACCCTTTATTATCATTAAGTGAAGTTTTGGGATTTGTTATCCATTCCGGAAATTTAAAATAAGGTGACATGGCTGCCAACAGCGAATCGGATATCTTGGTTACCTCCTGGAATTGCTTTGCAGAATTAATCCACCTATTAGCTTTTCTAAAAGCCAATAGCCTATCAATTTCTTCATTGCTCATTCCTAAAGTGCTCCCTTTATAATCGGTAATATAATTGGGATTGAATGGATACATCTTAGAAGCTATAGCTGTTTTTTCAATTTGCCTAAGCGAATCGATTTCCTTTGAAAACACATCATAGGCTTCTTGATTGTATGCAACTGCTTCGGGGTGTAAATCAATAAAGTAGTAACTCACTTGAAGTGTCACTATAAGCAATACCAATAAAAAAATCCCATTCCGCTGTTGTTTTGTTAACGTGAAATGGGATTTTAAATTGTTCATATTAAAAATTAGCTTTTTAAAGCTTCTCTTTTCAATTTAATAGCATCGGTATAACGCTTTAATTGCTTCTTAACAACTGGCATTAACAGGTACAATCCTACCATATTAGGGAATACCATCGCAAAAATCATCGCATCGGAGAAGTCCCAAATAGACTTCATACTAGCCGCTGCCCCTATTACAACAAACGTTAAGAATAAAACCTTATAGGTTAAATCTGCTTTTTTACCTCTTCCAAAAAGAAACTTCCATGATTGCAATCCGTAATAACTCCATGAAATCATCGTTGAAACGGCAAACAGGAATACCGCCACAGTTAAGAACACATTTGAAAACGGAATATACTCTGCAAAAGCTTTAGCCGTAATACCAGCACCTTCATAAGACACTCCATCTATTAATACTGCTCCCAGGCCATCACCGCCATACTGGAAATAGCCTCCAAAATTAAAAATGATAATCACCAAAGCTGTCATGGTACAAATAACCACGGTATCTATAAAAGGCTCTAATAAAGCCACTAGACCTTCACTAGCCGAATATTTTGTTTTTACAGCCGAGTGCGCAATAGATGCCGAACCTGCCCCTGCTTCATTAGAAAAAGCAGCTCTTTTAAACCCAACCAATAAAACTCCAATAAAACCGCCTACTCCAATAGCTTTAGGATTAAACGCCTCTTCTACTATTAACCCAATAGCATCATCTATTAAACTAAAGTTTGCAAAAATGATATATAGACAGCACAAAATATATAGCACCGCCATAAAAGGCACTATTTTTTCAGTAACTGAGGCAATCCTTTTGATTCCTCCAATAATTATAATACCTACTAAAAAGGCTATAACCAATCCTATTACGGTACCTGCCATAGTGCTTTCCAAACCTAAAAGTTCCTTTACAACAATGGTTGCTTGGTTAGATTGTGCCGCATTACCGCCACCAAAAGAACCTCCAATACAGAATATTGCAAACAAAACCGCAGCAAGCTTTCCTAATCTCTTAAAGCCCTTTTCCTTTAAACCTTTGGTTAGGTAATACATAGGTCCGCCGTAAACCGTTCCATCTTCTCCAACATCCCTGTAGTGCACCCCTAAAGTACATTCAACAAATTTGGTTGACATTCCTAAAAGCCCACAGACAATCATCCAAAAGGTAGCTCCTGGCCCTCCTAAAGCTATTGCTAGTGCCACACCTGCTATATTACCATTGCCTACGGTACCAGATACCGCAGTTGCTAATGCTTGAAAGTGGGACACCTCGCCGTGCGAACTTTCATCCCTTATGGTCTTTTTTATGTCGCCATCGATTTCTAAATCACTATGTAAACTTTCTATATTTTCAATATGCTCTTCAATATCGTCTACCTTATTAATGTCTACACCTTGAGCAACACCCTCTTCGCCATATAAAATTTTTGCACCATGTTTTTCTATATCCTCGTACTTTCCTCTAACCACACTTATCGCCGTCCAAAAGTGTCTAATATTGGGAAACTTAAAATATAAGGTAAAAAATGCCGCACTAAAAACTAATAATATCAGTACAAATGGAGTTTCCCCAATCTGAAAAAAGATTACGTTAGAGAAAAAATCGGAAACAGGCTTAAAGGCTTCATCTATTTGTTGGTCTATTCCTTTTTCTACTGCTTCTTGTGCGAATGTTATTAATGGTAAAATGATTGCTAGTATGGAAAGAAGATACTTCTTCATATGAAATTAAAATTAGTTAGTGTATGAAACTTTTGATTTTAAAAAACGGCAAGATGGTAAAAATTATTGATTTTTTAAAACATAAGCTGTTAAAATGAGAAAAAGCTAATCTATATTATAAACAGCATTTAAAGCTTCTATCTGTTCTGGACGCCCTAAAACAATTAATCTAGAGTTTGGAGCCAACTCCAGCTCTGCTTCTGGGTTAACGATATATTCGCCTTTTTCATCTTTATAGCCAATAACCGTGCAGCCCGTCTTTTTTCGTAAATCTAAATCTTTAATGGTTTTCCCGGATGTATCGGTGTGGAGCTTTTCTACAGCCACTTCTTCTATATTGATATTATTTTTACCTACAATATTAAGATTATCCACAAACTCCATTAAGCCAGGGACCACCACCAGGGATGCCATGTGGTTACCTCCTATATTATCGGGAAGGATAACATTATTGGCTCCTGCGAATTTAAGTTTATCGTAAGATGATTCGCTTGAAGCACGACTTATAATATTTATGGTTTTATTTAATTGCCTGGCAGAAAGCACTACAAATAAATTATCGGCATCACTAGGTAATGCCGAGATAAAATTGGAAGCTCGATCTACCCCTGCCTGCACGAGCACTTCATCTTCATTGGCATTCCCTATAATATAAGGTACACCATCTATTTGCAGCCGCTCTTCCATTTCCCTGTTCTTCTCAATGACCACAAACGCTTTTTTATGTGTCATTAATTTTTTTACAGCCTGTCTTCCGTTTCTTCCATAGCCGCAAACCACTACATGTTTTTTAAAGCCATCAATTTGTTTTTGCATCCTTCTATGTTTTAATTCTTCAATTCCATTTCTACTTAAAATATATTCTGTTATTACAGACAAAGCATACCCCACAATAACCATACTGGCCAATATTAAAAAAATAGTAAAAATTTTAGATTCATCATCTAACGGTACTACTTCTCCAAAACCAACGGTAGTCATGGTTATTACAGTCATATAAAAGGCATCGACCCAAGAATAGCCCGATATCATAACATATCCCGCCACACCAATTAACATAATAACACCCAATAAAAATAAGGCAGTATATATCTTAGTCCTAAAAAAACGAATTAATGGATTGGTCATAAATTTACAGATCGAAAACCGATGAGCGTTTGGTATAAATTAAATCTTTAATACGCATCCAAAATGCCAAAAACAAATATAATGCAAAACCAAACCCCAAGGTTACAAACGTTAGGTACATAAAAGATGTACGCACTACCTTGGCCCTAATACCCAAGCGGTCTGCAATACGCTGGCACACATAATAGCCATGCTTTTGGAAAAACAATAATGGTTTGTAAACATTCATGTCGCAATTTACTGTTTCCTTTTTTAGTTTAAAAGTTATTATGTAAGAAGTTAATAGGCTATTGCTTTATTTAAAAGACTATTCCCAACGGCGCAACCTAGACACCTATTTTTATCGCAATACGATTTTTTTAACTCAATGAATGCTTGGGAATGCAAAGCCGATGTCGCTATTGGATTCAACTTATGAAAGGCCTCAACAACACTATTCTTTTCCAATTTTATTTCTGATATGAGATTTAAAATTACCTCATCTGCAGATACACCTTGCTGTTTAGCGTAGCAATGTTTTATAGGGATAATGGTGTTAATGAGCAATAAATCTACAAATCCCCTTGAAACGGTTTTTATAGATGATCTTGATTCCTTTTGAAACGTATAATGGTTTTCCCAAAATGAGGACGCAGAGATATTGAACAGCTCATAAAAGGCATCCAAGGTTTGTAGTTCTATAATTTTAGAAAATAAGTTTTGATACTGATGGTATATGCCTGCCAATTGCGACAAACGAATGGTTGGAAAATTTAAAGGGCGCAACCTAAAAAATTGCAATGACAACACCTTTGTATTATCCAGTTTAAACTTTTGCTTAAGTAACCGATACTCTATAACCAAGTTATAGTAATATCCATTTTCGATAATGTCTTCCAACAAACCAGATTGACCAAAAAACAAAGCTTCCAAACATAGCCTATTCGATTGTACTTTTCTAACTATAGAAAAATCGATAGTATTGGCCATACTTAAAAAGGCCTCACCATTAACCTTCAATCCAAAATTTTTGGACAACATTTTAAACAACACAGCTTCCCAATCATTTTTTGAAGCTTCGAGCAATGCTTCAATAGCCGCCGTCTTTTGTTCCAAACGTTCAAAATACAAACGTTCCAACCAGTTATTCAGTATAAAATTATCGACATAGGGAAAATCACTTTCACAATTAATCCAATTTCCTTGACTACCTAGTAACGCTTTGTAATTATCTAAAACTGCTTCTGATGTATAATCCTTAAGCTCCAATGTAGGTATTATGGTTTTATCGTTTCTAAATACTTCGGTATCATGCTCCCAGACCACATGTAAAATAACATTGTCGTAATTTTTATCCTGCTCGTGGTTATGCAAAAACCAATCGGATGACTTTACATGGATTTCTACATTACCGGCCCAAAGTTGCTCCCCAACAATTAATTGGGCATTAAAAAAATCGGGGCCCGCATTATGGTTATGTTGTCCCACCGATTTTATAATAATAGCCTCTCCCCCAGCGGTTCTTAAATTGGTAAGTTCAAACTTTTTATGCCTCCAAATGTAGTGTAAATATTTTTCTTGCATACCGCAAGATAATACTTACTTTAAAGATTTGCAAGTTCGTTTTTTAAAAGAGTAAAAATCTTTAACTGTCCTTCTGGTGACAAGGCGGCTTCATGTGCATTCGACCTTACATTATACAACCTTAGTTGTTTGTTCCTTAACTTTAGCCTTAATTGACAATATTGCTAAATTTGCAAAAACTTATTTTATGGAACAGCTTACCTTAACCACACCGGCCTTACTTTTTTCTGCCATCTCATTAATTATGCTGGCTTATACCAACAGATTTTTAGCCTATGCTACAGTAATTAGAAGTTTGCATGACAAATACGTTCAAAAAAAGGATTCTGTTTTAATTGCCCAAATAGAAAACATAAAACAACGCTTATACCTAACCCGTTCTATGCAAATTTTTGGAATCACCAGCTTACTGCTTTGCGTACTAACTATGTTTTTAATTTACATACAGCAACACACCATAGCTATTTGGGTATTTGGACTGGCTTTGCTTTTGCTTATCTTATCCCTTGTACTTTTAATTGTTGAAATCCAAATTTCGGTAAAAGCACTAGAGTACCATATTAGTGATATTGAGAATAATTAAGGTTTGGTGTCTTCGACAACCTTAGACACCAAACTATACTTATTTAGCTTAAACTCGCCAAACTTGCTTTAAGAGTTTCTATTTTTGCCAAAGCATCGGCTTCTTTTTTGCGCTCTCCAGCTACAACTTGTTCTGGCGCATTATTTACAAAGCGCTCATTAGCCAATTTCTTTTGTACCGACTTTAAGAACCCTTCGGTATAATTAAGCTCCTCGGTTAACTTATTAATTTCTTCTTCAACATTTATGGTGTCTAATGAAATGGGGACAAAATATTCATTGGATTTTACACGGAAACTCATTGCCCCGTCTATTTTGTCTTCAGAATATGATAGGTTTTCTACATGCCCCAACTTTTTGATGACCTCATCAAAACCGTTTGTAGCGTTTTCATTATTAATAACAACCAAATCTATCGCATCCTTAAACGGCATATTTTTTTCTTTCCGAATCGTCCTTATACCCGAAACCACTTCCGAAGCAAAATCGAATTGATTGACAAGCGCTTCGTTGGCCTCTTCTATCTTAGGGTACTTAGCAATGATCAAAGCATTTTCTGGCGTACGCTCCTTTATGGTTTGCCAAATCTCTTCAGTAATAAATGGCATAAAAGGATGTAATATTTTTAAGTTATCTTCAAAAATGGCAATAAGTTGATGGTATGTCTTGGCATCAATAGGTTGCCCGTAAGCTGGTTTTACGATCTCCAATAACCAGCCACAGAAATCATCATAAATCAATTTATAGATAGCCATTAATGCATCACTTAAACGGTACTTGCTATAATGGTCTTCAATTTCTGCCAAAACTTGGTTAAACCTAGCCTTATACCATGCTAAAGCAATCGTACTGTGTTCTGGTTGTTCGATTTCTTCAGACGCCTCCCAAAGCGTGGTTAAATAAAATGCGCTCCATACTTTGTTGCCCAATCCCCTACCTTGCTGGCAAAGCGCTTCATCGAACAACAAATCGTTACCTGCCGCCGAACTCAACAATAAGCCTACACGAACACCATCTGCTCCATAGTCTTCAATCAATTTCAGGGCATCTGGAGAATTACCTAAAGATTTGGACATTTTACGACGCTGTTTGTCGCGCACCAAGCCTGTTAAATATACATTTTCAAAAGGACGCTCGCCTTTGTATTCATAGCCAGCAATAATCATACGGGCCACCCAGAAAAATAAAATATCCGGTCCTGTTACCAAGTCATTAGTTGGGTAGTAATATTTTATCTCTTCGTTTTCAGGGTTTCTAATACCATCAAAAACACTCATTGGCCATAACCAAGAGGAGAACCAGGTATCCAAGGCATCTTCATCCTGCCTCAAATTGGCTATGGTTAACTCATGATTATTGGTTTTCGCTTTGGCCAGTTCCAGAGCTTGCTCTTTGGTTTCGGCCACAACAAAATCTTCCTTGCCATCACCATAGTAATACGCAGGTATTTGTTGTCCCCACCATAACTGACGCGAAATATTCCAATCGCGAATATTCTCCATCCAATGGCGATAGGTATTTTCAAATTTTTTAGGGAATAATTTTACTTCTCTATCCTCTCCCAAAACCGCCTCTATTGCCGGCTTGGCCAACGCTTCCATCTTTAGGAACCATTGGTCTGACAGCCTTGGCTCTATAACACATTTGGTCCTTTCGGAAGTCCCTACCTTATTGGTATGCTGCTCTATTTTAACCAAATAGCCCTTTGCTTCCAGCTCTTTTGTTATTTCTTTTCTTACTACAAAACGATCTTTCCCCTGATAGTGCAATCCGTAGGAGTTTAAGGTAGCATCATCATTAAAAATGTCTATCACCTCTAAGTTGTGCTTATCACCCAAAGCCTTGTCATTTTCGTCATGTGCAGGGGTTACTTTCAAACATCCCGTCCCAAATTCAACATCAACATAATCATCTTCAATAATTGGGATTTCCCTTTCACATAAAGGTACTATGGCTTTTTTACCTTTTAAATGCGTAAAACGTTCATCATTTGGGTTTATACAAATTGCAGTATCGCCTAAAATGGTTTCTGGTCTTGTGGTGGCAATCGTTACTTTGTCATCTGCCCCTACAATTTCATACTGTAAATAGTATAGGTTCCCTTGGCGTTCTTCGTAGATCACCTCTTCATCGGACAAGGTTGTTTTGGCCTCAGGATCCCAATTAACCATACGGTAGCCCCTATATATCAATCCTTTGTTGTATAGGTCTACAAAAACCCTAATAACAGACTCAGACAATGCTGGATCCATCGTAAACGCTGTTCTTTCCCAATCACAAGAAGCACCTAACTTCTTTAACTGCTCTAGAATAATACCTCCATATTCATGCTTCCACTCCCAGGCATGTTTTAAAAACTCCTCTCTGGTTAAATCATTCTTATTAATGCCCTGCTCTTTTAGCTTTGCAACCACCTTTGCTTCGGTTGCAATAGAGGCATGGTCTGTTCCCGGCACCCAACAGGCATTTTTGCCTTGTAACCTGGCACGTCGAATTAACACATCCTGTATGGTATTGTTAAGCATATGTCCCATGTGCAATACCCCTGTAACATTGGGCGGTGGTATAACAATAGTGTAAGGTTCCCGTTCGTCTGGTGTAGAATGAAAATAATCATGTTTCATCCAGTAATCGTACCATTTACCTTCTACCTGGCTTGCATCATATTTTGATGGAATTTGCATACTTTGGAATAGTTTTTGACATTAATTTGCAAAAGTACTCATATTTCTTTAGCTGTGAAATGAGCATTATTAAAATATTTTATCTAAAATTCAACACAAAAACAGCAAAATGCAGAATATACTTTTAATAGTGTTGAATATGTTAATACACGTGCATTATATCTAATATTTTTGCTGTTTGCCAAAAAAGTAAGTATGTTTGACTTGGTTTTGAAACCGAAATACTATAAAATAGACTTTATAAATATTAAATTAATTAACTAAAATATAAAGAGATGAAACAATTAATTACAATGGTTTGTATCGGTTTATTGAGTTTTTCAATCCATGCACAAGCCAAAATTGAATTCAAAACAGAAACTATTGATTATGGTACTATTGAAAAAGGCGCTAATGGTGTTCGTGTTTTTGAATTCACCAATACAGGAGACGAGCCTCTTATTATATCTCAAGTAAAATCAAGTTGTGGTTGTACCATCCCCAAAAAACCAAAGGATCCTATTTTACCTGGTAAAACCGGTGAAATTGAAGTGAAGTACGACACCAATAGAGTAAACCCCATTAGAAAGACCATAACCGTTATTTCTAATGCCGAAACACCTACCGTAGCCCTAAAAATTAAAGGTTTGGTTATAGACCCCAATAAAGAAAGTGTACTGGAAAAGAAAGATAAAAAAAGCATTGTGCAACAATAAACCTAAAAATAAAGATAAAGCAAACCCGAATAGAGATCTATTCGGGTTTTTTGTTGCTCTAAAGATGATATACCTGCATAAATAAAACTCTCTAATAGCACAGCTGTCTTTTAATTAATTGATATGCCAAATTATTTGTTTATTTACATATACCTCAACTCACTTTCTAGCAAACCTCGCTAGTCAAAAAATAATTTAATGACGTCAAGCACTAAAGTTTTTTTGATTTAAAGTTCTAAGGTTTTATCAATTCCAATGGTTGTCCATTTTTTTCAGGATATAATGCGCTTTTATCTTTCATTTCAACAATCAAAGCTTCCATCATCAACTTAAGTTGCTTAACATTTTTATCAGATAAATTATTGAACTCAAACGGATCCTCCTTTAAATTATAAAGCTCATAGTCTGGGGAGCCATCAATTTGAAAATGATATATAATCTTCCAATCCGATTTAACCATACTTGTAAAATAACTGGAACGATGACTATGGGGAAAATGATTAAGAAATAATTCATTACGTTTATGATTCTTTCGATTGCTCAATTGATCCTGCAGAGAGAATCCATCTAAAATATACCCTTCTTTTTTATTCACTTTGGCCACTCTACACAGTGTTGGAAATATATCGAGGATAGTTCCCATTTGTTGCTGAATGGCATTTTGTTTAATTATGGTTTCTTTTTGACAAAAAGCATCTTTATTTGGTGTAATCCATGATGCTATAAATGGAACTCTCATACCACCTTCCCAATGATTCCCTTTTTTACCTTTTATTGGTGATGAACTACTATAGCCTTCTTTGACAGGTAAAGGTGCATCCGAGCCATTGTCCCCCAGAAATAGAATTAAGGTATTCTCGCCCAATCCCAACTTTTTAACATGCTGTATAATATCACCAAGAGATTTATCTATTCCTTCAATTAAAGTTGCATAGGCTTGTGCATTTGGCGATTTACCAGAGTCCTTATAGTGATCACTAAAACGAGGATCTGATTGAAAAGGGGCATGGACCGCATAATGCGCCATATTAAGAAAAAAAGGCTTTCCTTCTTCCTTTGCCTTTGTTATTTCAAATATCGCTTCTAATGTTAATGCCTCTGTGAGAAATATATCTTTACCATGGTATTTTTCTAAACCCTCTACAGCTCTTGCCTTATTACCTGCTATATGCCCAAATCCATCTGCACCAAAATAACTACCTGGTTGACCTATAGAACTACCGCCAATATTGATATCGAAACCTAAATTAAGTGGATCTTCTCCTTCGCTGTTAAAAGGTCCAAAGTGCGCTTTGCCCACATGAATTGTCCTATAGCCCTGTTGTTGCAAAACTCGTGGAAGTGTAACCGATGCTTTGGTTAGTCCCTTCCAGTTCCAATCTTTGGGGCCAAATTCATTTTTATTATTTTCTTCAGACTTAATCCAATTGGTTGCTTTGTGTCGTGCAGAGTTCTGGCCCGTAAGGATTGAAATTCGTGTTGGAGAACAAACAGAATGGGCATAAAAGTTTGTAAATCGAATACCTTGTTTGGCAAACATTTCCATATTGGGCGTTCTGTAAAAATCATTTAACGAATGTTTCTCTGGTTTTCCATCAGAACCTGTTAAAAAGGGAACTGAAGTATCCATTAGTCCCATATCATCTACAAGAAAAACGATAATGTTTGGAGGGATACTTTCTCTTGATTGACCCACACATGGTGTTAAGCTTAGTAATGTTACAAACATTAAAGCTATAAGTTCTATTTTCAGTTTCAATTTATGTTGCATAATACATCTTATACTTTATTAATAAATAATTCCTAGTTATGGTCAAAAGCATAAAATTTTAACGATTCATTGTTTCTCACAAAAACCAGTCTATCCTTTCCGTTAGCACCTTTTAACATATTCACTTGCTTCACTTGTCCATCGACCAACAAACCACTGTGAAAAGCAGGCAAAGCTTTAAAAGTAGAGTCTCCTCCTTTGAGGAACAATCCATAACTGGCATCATTCCGAGGAGTTTCAACTTCCGATCCATATAAATTTCCAGCAACTATAATATCAAGATATCCGTCTTTATCAAAATCGAAATTTAAAATACTATTAATTGATGACAGCTGCGATTTTTTATCTAACGGGACACCCTTCATTTTTTGTTCATTTCCTGCATTTTCAAAATACATACTCGAAAAATTTGAAGCCTTATAATTTAAAGCACTACCTAAGTTATTAGTACCATAAACCTGTACCAAAGTAGCTTTTCCAAAGGCATCATACGACTTAAATTTATCCTTAATAAAGGGCATTTCATTAGAGGAACACTGCCGTCCTCTTAACGGGTATAAATCACCCCCATTATAATAACCAAGAACTATATCCAAATCGCCCGAATCATCGAAGTCTTTAGTGTAGATATCGAAAGTTTCTTCTTTTGATGCTTTGTATTTATAATTTAACCCAAGGTTACCGCATACCAAGTCTACATCACCATCGTTATCGAAATCTGCTGCTGAGACACTGTTCCACCAACCTACTTCTTCATTCAAACCATATCTATCCGTTTGATCTGCAAAGGCTCCATCTTCATTAATAAAAATTTTAATAGGCATCCACTCTCCAACAATCACTATATCTATCAATTGATCTTCATTTATATAGGCCCAAGCTGCATCTGTAACCATTCCTAAATCCTTAAGATCTGTAAATATCTCTTTTGAAGCATCAACAAAACTTATGCTTCTATCTTCTGACCTGTTTTCTAATAAATAACTATCAGCCGGGTACGGGTACCTTTTTGGTATTTGTCGCCCTCCAACAAACAAATCTTCATCCCCATCATTATCATAATCAAAAGCTCGCACACATGATCCACTGGTAAAAAATTCTGGAAGGGCTCCAGTTGTTCTTACAAATCTTCCATTATCATTTTCATACAGCCTGTCTTGGTAATGCTCTGAATTTTCTTCACGTTCATTTCCACCACTAACCACATATAAGTCTAAATCTCCATCATTATCTGCATCAAAAAAAGTTGCGCCTACATCTTCAAAATCCCTGTCCTTAAAAAAATCAAGATTGTTTTTGGCTTCTTTAAAAGAACCGTCATTATCTTGAATAAATATCTTTCCCGAATGACCGAGGGCTCCTCCAATATAAAAATCATCCATACCATCTGAATTTAAATCTCCAACTGCAAAAGCAGGCCCTTGTTCAGACATTTTATGTGGCAATAGGCTTTCCTGTTCAAAATCATTATAACTATTTTCCTCATGCCTATATTGAATCAAATCTGTTGATATTTCTTTAAATAGTTTATCTTCATCAACAGCCCCTACATTATCAACAACATATGCATTCTTATAATCTATTAGAAGTGTTTGATTAGCTTTTACACCATTAAATGTTTGAACTTTCCCATCATTCCAAACCACCCTAATTTCTTCAACCACATTTGCTTTATCCAATCCAAAATGCAAACAATTTCCAACAGAAGATTGAAAACCTCTAGTATTATAGTGCTCCTTCATTTGTTGGTTGCCACCACTGCTTACATATACTTTTGTTCCAACACCCATTGTATTACCTTTGGGACCGTTTAACCTTAATTTCAAATAATTCCTGCCACCTTTTTCTGATTCATTGTTTTTATAGACATGAGCGAAATCATCCATATTATTAACAACAATATCTACATCGCCGTCATTATCAAAATCTGCATAGGCTGCCCCATTGGAGGCAGTAAGTATACTGTCCAATTGTTGAATGCCATTTACTTTAGAAAAAGTTAGATCTCCTTGGTTCATAAAAAAATAATTGGTCTTCTTTCTTGTTGGCATCTTAGCCATTATATGGGATATATAGGCTTCTTTATTTATTGTCTTATTTTTTGAAAGTTCTTCTCTTACTTTCTTATGATACTTTAGAAAATCATTATTTCTAAAATCCCTCTTTATTCCATTAGAAATAAAAATGTCCTGCCAGCCATCATTATTCATATCAAAGAATAAAGGGGCCCAACTCCAGTCTGTATTGGAAATATTCGCTAGGTGTGCGGTCTCAGAAAAAAACGGGGTTTCTTTATCTAAACCAGTTCCATTGTTTGTTTGAAGTGTATTGAACATATATTGATAATGCAGGCCTAAATCAACATGGTTATAAAACCTGTCTATATCCATACCACTCATACTGGTTTTTATACCGTAGTTATCTTCGGAAACCATATCGACACTCATAATATCCAGCAAGCCATCATTATTGTAATCTGCGGCGTCATTCCCCATGGAGAAAAATGAGATATGATTAGTAGCTTCTTTAATTTTTTCTGAAAAGGTCCCGTTGCGGTTATTAAGATATAAATGGTCTTTTCCTGAAAAATCATGACTTACATATACATCTGGCCAATTATCATTATTAAAATCACCAATAGCTAAACCCAACCCATATCCCAATCGGTTATTGATAATTCCTTTTTCTTCGGTTACGTCAATAAACTTAGAATTATCATTTATATAAAGACGCTCTCCACTTAATTCTCCTTTAGTCTTAAGGTAATGCTCTAATTGTGCATCACCATATATTTCTACATCATGATTAATTAAAAACATGTCCAAATCACCATCCTGGTCATAATCAAAAAAGGCAGCTTGAGTAGAAAACTCTTCTATATCGAGAAGATAGTCTTTCGCCATTTCTTTAAAAATTGGCACACCATTTTTATCGTTCCCCTGGTTTACAAAAAGTTCATTACGTCTTTTATTGGGGTCTTTAAATTTACCTGAAGCACATACATAAATATCTAAAAGCCCATCGGAGTTAATATCTACTGTCGTTACCCCTGTTGGAAAAACAGCCTTTCCTTGTACCCCTGAAGTATTAGTCACATCATCAAATTTAAGATTGCCTTTGTTGAGATATAACTTGTTTGAATCTAAGTTTGATATAAAATAAATATCTGGAAGCTCATCATTATTAAAATCACCTACTGCAACACCAGCCCCATTATAATAATATTCGTAAAAGAGCCCATTCATATATAAGGTTTCTTTTAGATCATTTCTAAAAAAGATATTGGTTTGCTCTGGACTGCAAAAAGAAAATGAAGGCACATTATTAGCGTGTTTCAATTTCTCTTTTTTTCTGCAGGAGAAAAGCGTGATTACCATTAAAAATAAACTATAAAAAAAACACCTTGTCAAATTCATTAAGCCTAATTTTATTATTAAGAATGGGCGTGCAGCAACCACAATTCATTTCCAATAATTAAATGAAAGACCAGAAGCATTTTTGCTAATGGTCTTTCAAATTAATCACTATAATTTAATATCCAGGATTCTGTTCAATACTTCCCTCCGAAATCTCCACCTCTCTTGCCGGTACTGGCATTAAAACATGGTGCGATTGTATATTGGCTCCAGGCACATCCAACCACGGTTCTTGGGCGTTTTGAATAGTCTCTACGAAAATACCCCACCTCAACAGGTCGAATTTCCTAATACCTTCAAAACCAAGTTCCGTGGCACGTTCTTTTCGCAATGCTGTTCTAAATTCATCTTGTGTTAAGCCCGAAAGAGGTGGCAATCCAGCACGTTCTCTCACTTTATTTATAAATGGATAAGCGTTGGTTGGGCCATTCAATTCATTTTCCGCTTCAGCCCTCATTAGCAGAACATCTGAATAACGAATCACATAGGTATTCTGGCTTCCATTATTACCTCTTGGTGAATCACCTCCTATGTTCAAGTATTTTCCAGTAATTGGCCCTGCCCCTGGGGATCTTGGAGATTCCAATACGTTACCATTTAATTCGGTTACATAGCTTATATCTTTTCTATTATCACCTGGTTCAAACATATCTAAATAATCACTAGTAGGAAGCATATTTTCCCATCCTCCACCAATAGCATTGACACCTCCTACTTCGGTATCCCGGGAGGCCACCCAGCTCTGCTTAAAATCGGGACGTTCATCTTGTTGAAACTGAATATCAAATACATTTTCATTAACACTTCCTCCGTCCAACCCTGGCAACAATACATATTCTGCATTTTGAGACCATAAAGCTTCATAATCTGCCACCAAGCCGTACTGTCCAGAAGCTATAACTTCTTCTGCTCTGTTATTGGCATCGGCCCATTCGTTTTGCGTTAAATGCACACGTGCCAACATGGCTGTAGCGGCTCCTTTTGTAGCCCTACCTGCATCTGTACTTCCATAACTTAAAGGCAATACTGCAATTGCATCTGTGAGGTCTTGCTCAATTAAATTATAAACTTCTGCAACAGTGTTACGGGTAATCCCTACTAAGTCATCGGGTTGGGCAACTGTGGTTAATATAGGAACACCCCCATAAACCCTTACCAACTCGAAGTAATAAAATGCTCTTAAAAATTTCGCTTCACCAATTAATCTCGATTTCAAGTTTTCATTCATGCTCACTGCCGGCACAAATTCAATCACACTATTGGCCAATGCCACTCCTTGATAATTTTGTTGCCACATGACAGTTGCATCTCCATTGTTAGCATTTAAATCAAGAAACCATGATACTGGCCGTTTATTATGCTGTCCCTGGAATGCGATATCACTAGGAGTAAACCCATAATAGAATGAGATAATACTGTTATGCAGTCTAGTATAAGCGGCTGTTGTAGCTGCAATTGCATCAGATTCGCTTTCAGGAAAACTACCAGGCACTAAGAAATCCAAAGGTTCTTCTGTTATTATGTCTTCGCATGATATCAGTGCTATACTGCTCATTAGAAATACTATATATAATTTTATTCTTCTCATCTTAATTTTTTTTAGAATGTTAAATTCAAACCAACTGTCCATGTTTTAGCTGAAGGGTCTTGTGCTTGGTCATAACCCCTTCTAATATTACTATTTCCCCTATTAATTTCGGGATCATATCCACTATAGTTGTCAAACAGCAATAAATTGGTTCCTGAAATATACAATCTAGCCTTACTAAAAGGTAGTTTAGAAAGTTTTTCTATTGGAAGATTATAGCCTAGGCTTATATTTCTCAATCGCAAAAAGGACCCATCTTCCAAAACACCTGTTTCAGAAACTATCTCACTTCTAAAAATACCCCTTACTGAAGGCACATCGGTATCCGTGTTACTAGGAGTCCAACGGTTAGCAAATTTTTTAAATACATTATTATCAAACGCTGTATTAACTCTGGAATCTGTTTCGTTAAAAATATCATTCCCCACTGTAAAGGCCCAATACATTGAAAAGTCAAAGTTTTTAAATCGAATGGTATTATTAATCCCGCCATAAAAATCAGGGTTCGGGTCTCCTATAATTCGCTGATCTAAATTATCTATAACTCCATCTGGAACTCCATCTGGTCCACTAATATCCTCAAAACGCTTTCCTCCAGGAAACACTCCTCTACCATTTAGACCAGCTGCATCTATCTCTTCCTGTGTATGCCATATTCCATTACGCACAAAACCATAGAAAGCACCTAAAGGTTGCCCTACCTCAATAACTGCCGACGGAACATTTACCACCCCTCCAAATCTATTGATTAACACTTGCCCATCTTCATCTGGTATAGATAAAACCTTATTCTTGTTTGTTGAAATATTAAAACTTGTTTCCCAAGTAAAATCCTTAGAATCAACATTAACTGAATTAACAAACAATTCAAACCCTTGGTTTTCTACGGTACCAAAGTTTGTAGGTATTGATGAGTTTGGCACTCCTGCCAGCCATAGAATATCTTCAGATGTAAACAAATCACGGGTTTTCTTCTTATAATAATCTAAGGTCACCCTTAATCTATTATTGAAGAACCCCATATCTACGCCAACATCCAACTGGTCTGTAGACTCAAATTTTAGTTTATCGTTACCTAAACGATTAAGTCCTATACCGTTAGAAATACCTCCACTATTACCAAATAAATAAGTAAAACCAGCTCCCAAACGCGCTAGAGATGACCCTCCTGCTGCGGGGTTACCCAATGTTCCAAAACTTGATCTAAATTTTAAATCACTAAACACATTTAAGTCCTTAATAAATTTTTCTTTAGATGCCGTCCAAGCTATTGCTACAGAAGGGAAAAACCCATATTTTTCACTAGCGGCAAATGCAGTCGCTCCATCTCTTCTACCGCTAAGTGTTAATCTATACTTCCCGTCAAAATTGTAATTTAACCTAAACAACATAGATTCTATACCTGATTCGGAAGCATTCGATTCTGCTCTAAATCTATCGGTACCTGCATCAATATTATTAAATGTAAAAAAATCGGTAGTAAAACCTCTTACACCAACGAGACTCCCTGAATTAAAAAAGCGTTGTCTTGTGTATCCTGCAAGTGCATTTATATTGTGTTTCCCTAAACTAACATTATAATTAAGGGTTTGCTCAATTAAGGTGCTTAGAAATTCTGAATTACTAATGGTTGCTGTGCCCCCTATATTTTGCTGACCAAATAATGTTGAAGGTGCATAATTTTCACTTTTAGAAAGTGATAAATCAGTCCCATAACTTAATTTATATTTTAAATTTTTAAATAGTTCTAATTCAGCATATATCGTTCCATAAATACGAGATCTTGTATTCTCATTTATAGACTTTGTAGGTCCTCCTATTGGATTTTCAGCACTTAATTCACTACTTACAGTTTGTATTGTGAACTCCCCATTTTCATCCCGCACCGGAAGTGTTGGAAAGTAGCCCCCAATGTTTATAATATCACTACTTCCGGGGAGTGTATAATTTCTAGTGATTACAATGGAGTTTCCAATTTTCAATTTCTCTCCTAGTTTAAAATCGCCATTCAATCGTATTTGATATCTTTTTAAATTACCTTCAAAATAAATACCGTCTTGATCAAAATGGTTGGCAGACAAATAATATTGTGCATTATCATTTCCTCCAGAAATTGACAAGGTATTGCTAAAGGTAAGTGCATTATTGCGATATACTTCTTTTTGCCAATTTGTACCTTCTCCTAAAGATTCTGGGTTGGGGTAAGCATCTGTATTTTGCACCTCATTTTGAAAAGCGCCATACTCAGCAGCATTTAAGAACGGAATTAATCGTAAAGGAGATGAAGTAGAAACAAAGGAATCATACTTCAAAGTCATTTTTCCTTTTTTACCTCTTTTTGTTGTAATTAATACCACCCCAGCAGAAGCTCTAGACCCATAAAGCGCCGTAGCAGATGCATCTTTTAGAATTTCAACAGATTCTATATCTTGAATATTTAAATCTGAAGTATTTCCTGTCCCAATAAGACCATCAATAACAAATAACGGATTGCTATTCCCTGTAATGGAATTGGTACCTCTTATTCTTATTGATGCAGCTGCTCCTGGCTGTGAAGACGTTGGCACAACCTGTAAGCCAGCCGCCCTTCCTCTTAGGGCATCATCCAACCTAACGGATGGCGTTTCAGCTATTTCCTCAGATTTAATTGAGGTTACAGAACCTGTTAAATCGGATTTTTTCACAGTACCATATGCTACCACAACAACTTCTTCTAACTCAGCTGCATCTTCTTGTAAAGTAACAGCAATATCTGTTTTACCATCAATAGTCACTTCCTGTGACAAAAACCCAACGTAGGATATCACCAAAACAGCTTTTTCATTACTTACGCTTAAGGAAAATTTCCCGTCAAAATCGGTTTGCGTCCCATTAGTTGTCCCTTTTTCAAGAATACTTGTTCCGGGCAATGGTTGACCGTTTTGATCGGTAACTGTTCCCGATATTTCGGGGTTTTGATTTTTTATTTTTTCTTTAACCGGTCTTTCCTGGACTAAAACCGTATTATTTTCGGTAACCATTATTTTAAAGTTCCCTGTAGACAAGCTCTTCCTTAATAGCTCGTTTGTTTTTATCTTTCCCTTATTTAAAAACACCTTTGGAAAACTATCAAAGACACCTTCTTGATAAATAAATTTA
This sequence comes from Aestuariivivens insulae, assembly GCF_022662195.1. GTDB lineage: Bacteria > Bacteroidota > Bacteroidia > Flavobacteriales > Flavobacteriaceae > Aestuariivivens > Aestuariivivens insulae. The sequence goes on from NZ_JAKMCS010000020.1 coordinate 22,359, forward strand.
TAATCGGTTTGATCCATAATAAGATCAAACACTTCATCAACAGTTAAGGTTATATCTGCCTTAATTCTAATATTTGAATTTTGGGACAACACTCCTGTTGGACTAAAGCTAAAAGCTGTCATGCAACATAGAAAAATAATGGCTTTCATGACAATTGTTAATAGTTTATTTCTAAAATATATTAGAACATTCTTTAAGTTAATTTCCATAAATTTGTCAAGTTATTAGTTAGTTAAACTTCTTAATTAATTAGTGATCAAAAAAGGGGGATTTGAGTTTTGTACTTTCCACGGTTTTAACTCGATTCCCTTTTGCTTATTTACTTTTTGTTATTTATTTTTTCATAGGCTTACAATTTAAATTATTATTAATTCCTTTTATTCATATCGAATTTCAGAAGAAACTTCTACTATTTGGTTCTTTATTTTAGTACAACTGTATTACCTATAATTTCATATTCCTTAAGCACACTTAACGTTTTAATGGTCATCAAAATCTCTTCAATATCCTGATCTTTTCCTAAAACACCCTTAAACGTTATAGTCTCTAGTTCTTTATTTTCAAAAACAACATCTATATCATACCATCTAGAAATCACTTTCATAATATCTTTTAATGGTTTTCCTTTAAAACTGAACACACCATTTTTCCAGGAAATGACTTCTTCCACATCAACCATGGAAACCTCAATACCCATGGTTCTTACATTTAAGTTAGATTGCTCACTTGGAACCAAATCCTGTCTTGCACCCCCCACCTCTACAACGACCTTACCTTCAACTAAAGTCGTATACACATTAAATTCGTCTTTATACGCTTTAACGTTAAATTCCGTTCCAAAAACTTCAATATCTTGGGAACTGTTATGTACTTTAAATTTATCGCCATTGTGTTCTGAACTTGGAGATACATCAAAATAAGCCTCACCATATACCAACTCTACTTGACGTGTTTCTCCGTCAATAAAACTTACCGGATATTTTAACTGGGATTCTGAATTTAACCAAACCTCTGTACCATCTGATAGCACAAGATTGAATTGTCCTCCCCTGGGTATTGTCAAATAGTTATATTTTAACTCTTTTGTTTTTCCACTCTCCTTTTTATAGACAATTTGTTCGCCATTACTGTTGGCTCTAGACGTTTGTATAAAAGCTCCTTTTTCCAAGGCTATTTGTGAACCATCCTCTAAGGTCAAAGTTGCTTTGTCTGTACCCGGCACAATGGTTTCATTAACTATGGATGGCTCATGTAATTCATAAGATTCTCCTGCCCTGTTCAAAAATAGAGTAAGCCCAACAACAAGCAATACAGAAGCCGCAGCAACATATTTATAAATAGGTTGTTTTTTAATTTTATAAACAAAAGCCCTTTCCTTTCTTATTGCCTGTAACAGTCTTCCTATAGCCAGATCTGTTTCAGGATCGTTCATGTTACAATGAATAGCAAAATGAGTCTTAACAAATTCCTTAAACAATACTTTATTGGATTCCTCTTCGATCCACTTTGAAAGTAAGTCGAGATCAGATACCGTTGCCGAGTTCGTTAAGTATTTAACTATTATTTTTTCAATCTTTGGAGTCATTCTTCTAAACATTCATTTACCCTATAGCAAAGCAGAATTTAAAAACCCTTGCTTTTTTTATAAGTTTTTTTAGTTTTTATTTAATTTTTATGACATTTACATAAAGTTTGATGTATTTTAACCGTTATGATGTCTTCAAAATTTGAAAATCCGTCGGTGCTCATATCGCATTTAAAGCGAGGTAATGAAGAAGCCTACAAGTATTTAATGACAACCTACCACAGGTTGCTCTTTAATTATGCGATTAGCTTGACCAACGACCGGGCGATGGCGCAAGATGTCGTCCAAGAGGTATTTTTAAATATTTGGAGAGATAGAAAAAAACTACACGAATCCTATGCATTGAAGAATTACATCTTTAAGATGACCTATAATAAGTTCATCAACCAGTACCATAAAAATAGAGCTATTTCTTCTATTGAACGTGCTTATATGGAGGCATTAGATGAATCTATTGATGATAACAATACCGAATTACTGGAACGAAAATTAGCATTAATCACTGAAGGCATTTCTAATTTGCCTGCCAAATGCAAAGAAACGTTCCTTTTAAGCAAAAAAGAAGGGCTCACCAATATTGAAATTGCGGCATACTTAAATGTTTCCACAAAAACAGTGGAAGGCCACTTGACCAAAGCATATAGTTTACTTAGAGAACGTGTTGGCCATAAAATAAAACATTTGCTTTTTTTGCTATTTGGCAAAACAAAAAGGGCCTAAACTCCCCCCCTTTTAGCTTATTTTTTTAAAGAGAGGTACGACGCATAAAGCTAATATTGAATGCCTTATTCTTATTTATAAATCCTCAAACACATCCTCCAAAACAAACGAAAACCCCATAACAACGCCATCCCTATCTATTTTTAATCGAATTCGCTTTCCGGCATCATCATAGAACATCTGCGTTATATTTTGCAAAGTAAATTGATGGGCTTGTTTGCCATTAATAGACAAGATAATATCACCTAACTTAAGCCCTGCCTTTTCTGCTGGAGAGCCCTGCCTTAATTCAACAATACTGTAAGCTGGCTTTAGAGATAATTTATAGCGGGCATCAAAAACAATACGTGTTCCGTTTCTATTTTCTGCACTAGAAGCAGTAGCATCGCCGGTTTGAATAGACTCGTCCTTTTCCCTAACCAACCTTACACCTTCGTGAGCTAGCTCTATGCCACTTTTATTGTAAGTAAACTTGCTTTTAAAATAACTGTTCTTTTTTAGGATAATTAATGCATGCTGATAGTCTATGATAAGGTTAAACCGTTTTAAGATATTTCCAGAAATACTACCATTTCTATCCTTAAACCGTCTTGCATACGAAATTGATGACGAATCGGGAAATGCCACATTTACATTTTTTAAGGTAAAGTCTTGCAACGAAAAAGCTTTAACCCTTGAACGCTTTCCGTACACACTTCCACTTAGACCATGCCCTAAAAAATCATTAAAAAACTTATCGCCAGATTTTATACCCAAGGTGTCATCCTCAAAAAGCCACAGCGCATCACTACCTCCGGAGTCAATCAATAGTTTTATAGGAATATCCTTGTCGTTAATATTAACCAAAGCATTAATGTAAGGTTTGTTATTATAAAACTCCAAATGCAGCATAACACATTTTTTGCAGTATTTATATTCATAGGCTCTAGGTTCGGTAAGTCGGATATATTTTCGCGAATAATTTATTTCCACAACCAGGTTCCTTAATAAATCGAACCCTATAATACCATGTATAGGAATCCCTAACCTTTGTCCGAAATTTAAATCTGAATTGTAAACCGCATAAATATCCTGATTTAAGTTAATGGCATCACCAACCTTAATGACGTTACCTGTAGATTTTAAAGCTTCTACTTCTTCTCCTTCGCCTAAGCCCCTGAGGTTTATCCGCTGGGTATTCTTAATTTTTAAGGAATCCGTAATATTTAAAATATTGAAAATTATAGGCTTACTTACTCCTGTATCCAATAAAAAAGACAACTCAACTCCATTTACCTCCACAGGAATAACAATTAGGTTGTTAATAAACTTAAACTTAACCTTATCTGATTTGCCTTTATTTTGAACGGTAAACCTACTCTGTGAAAAAGCCGTCTGGGTTATACAGAAGATAATTAAAATGAATTTTAATGCGTTTTGCATAAATATAAAACAAAATTTACCCAATCAATTTACGAATCTTTAAAATAGCGCTGTCATTTAAGCCCTTTTTTTAAAAAAAATTTAAGATAATTTTCTCAAATTTGCATTCTCAAATAAAACTAAAACTATGCCGAACATATCCAACAAAGGAGCATCAATGCCAGAATCGCCCATACGAAAGCTGGTTCCTTATGCAGAAAACGCTATAAAAGAAGGTAAAACCATATACCATTTAAATATTGGACAACCCGATATAAAAACACCTGAGGTTGCACTGAATGCAGTAAAGAACCAATCGTTGGAGATATTGGCTTACTCACGATCTGAAGGTTCTGAAGCCTATCGCACAAAAATTGCCCAGTATTACCAAAAAAATGATATTCAAGTAAATCATGACGATATTATTGTAACCACGGGGGGAAGCGAGGCACTTTTGTTCGCCTTTGGCTCTATTATGGATGCAGACGATGAAGTGATTATTCCAGAGCCCTTTTATGCCAATTATAATGGATTTTCAACTGCATCGGGCATTAATATTGTTCCAGTAATTTCTAAAATTGAAGATAATTTTGCACTCCCGCCAATAGAGGAGTTCGAAAAACTAATCACCTCAAAGACCAAAGCTATTTTAATATGTAACCCTGGAAACCCTACAGGCTACCTCTATTCAAAAGAAGAAATTACAAAATTGGCAAACCTTGTTAAAAAGCACGATTTGTTCTTATTAGCAGATGAAGTTTATCGTGAGTTTGCATACGATGGCCACCAACATTACTCCGTAATGCAAGCAGAAGGCATTGAAGACCATGCCATCATGATCGACTCGGTATCCAAACGCTATAGCATGTGTGGTGCAAGGGTTGGATGCTTAGTTTCCAAAAACAAAACCGTAATACAAACCGCCCTCAAATTTGCACAAGCCCGTTTAAGTCCACCAACATTTGCCCAAATAGCCAGTGAAGCCGCTTTAGAAACACCGCAAAGTTACTTCGATGATGTTATTGAAGAATATGTAGAGCGTCGTAACACCTTAATACAGGAATTGGAAAAAATAGAAGGGGTAAAAGTAGCAAAACCCAACGGTGCTTTTTATTGCGTGGTAGAATTGCCTATAAAAAATGCCGACCATTTTGCACAGTGGCTTTTAGAACATTTCGATATTGATGGTGAGACCGTTATGGTTGCTCCTGCAGCTGGATTTTACTCTACGCCAAATGTAGGGCTAAACCAAATTCGCATTGCCTACGTACTTAAAAAAGAAAGTTTAATAAAAGCCGTAAGCATTATAAAGAAAGCCTTAACAGTTTATAAAGACTAGTGTACATACAACATAACATATCCCTAAAATCCTATAATACTTTTGGTATAGATGTTACTGCCAAATATTTCATTTCAGTATCTAGTATTGAGGATTTAAAAACCGTATTACAGTTAAAAGACCATCCCAACAAGCTCTTTTTAGGCGGAGGCAGCAATATATTGCTTACCAAAGACCAAGAGGCGCTTGTAATACACTTAAACATTAAAGGCATTGAAATTGTTTCTGAAGTTGAAGATGCAGTGACCGTTAAAGCCTGTGCTGGCGAAAACTGGCATGAATTTGTATTATGGTGCCTTAATAAAGGTTATGGTGGCATTGAAAACTTATCACTTATTCCTGGCAATGTAGGCACTGCACCAATACAAAACATTGGCGCCTATGGTGTGGAGCTCAAAGATACTTTTGTGTCTTGTGAAGCCTTATCTATTACCAACAACACACTTAAGACCTTCTCTAAAGCTGATTGTAATTTTGACTATAGAAATTCCATATTCAAACAACAAGCCAAAGGAAAATACGTTATTACTAGCGTTACATTTAAGCTAAGCAAGAAAAACCATAAGATTCATGCTAATTATGGGGCCATTGCTTCGCAATTAGAACTTATGAAAGTGAACACACCAACCATTACAGATATTTCCAATGCCGTTATAGCAATAAGGGAAAGTAAGCTACCTAACCCCAAAGAAATTGGAAATAGCGGTAGTTTTTTTAAAAACCCCGTGATACCAAAAACGCAGTACCAGTCGTTATTGCAATCCTTTAATGACATGCCTAGCTATCCTGTTTCTAATGACGAAGTAAAGGTACCGGCCGGTTGGCTTATTGAAAAAGCCGGATTTAAAGGCAAGCGATTTGGTAATTACGGTGTCCATAAAAAACAAGCTTTGGTTTTGGTTAATTATGGCAACGCTAAAGGAGAAGACATTCTAGGCCTATCAAGGTTAATTCAAAAAACAATAGAAAGGATTTTTGGTATTCCTATTGAAGCCGAAGTAAATATTCTGTAAAAAGTGTAAAAAGAAATTTCTACATTTGAAATAATCTAAGTATTATTACAAACCATACGTTAAACCTATTTTATTCATCTTGATTTCAGCAATAGAAAAAGAAATAGTTACGTTACTCAAAATTGGCGATAAACGTGCCATTACTTTGCTGTACAACAATTACGCCGATGCTCTTTATGGCGTTATTAAAAAGATTATTTCAGACGACGAAATCGCTCAAGATGTTCTTCAAGAGAGTTTTGTAAAAATATGGCGTTATGCCAAAAAATACGATGCCTCTAAAGCAAAACTGTTTACTTGGCTTTATAGAATTGCCTACAATACGGCTATAGACAAAGTTCGATCCTTAAAAAATAAAACCGAGAAGGAAGTCCAAATCGAGGTTTCTTCCGTATATAAGATAACATCGAACACCTTAAATCAGGATGTGTTAGATATAAAGAAACACTTAAAAACTATAGACGAAAAATATCAAATTGTAATTAATGCGCTCTTTTTTGAGGGTATGACACAGCAAGAAGCTAGCGACGAATTAGATATTCCGCTAGGTACTATAAAATCGAGATTAAAAATTGGATTACGTGAATTGAAAAAAATTTACGATCCTCAATAAAAAATGTCATGGATGAAAAAATAAATACTTTTTTAGACTCTGGGCTTTTAGAAAAATATCTAACAGGCACGACCACTGTTGCCGAAACAGAACAGGTTGAGACCTACATCTCAAAATATCCAGAGGTACAAAATGCATACAACACCATGCAATTTAACCTAGAGGTTATTGCAAAAAGCAATGCCGTTGAAGCCCCTAAAGGCATCTTAAATACTATTTTAGATGAACTTGATGACGCCCCTGTTGTTAACATAAGCACATTCCAAAAATATAAATCTTGGTATAAAATAGGTGTAGCGGCCTGTGTGGCTTCAATTATTTTTGCCGGCACAAGCTTTATGTTCTTTAAGCAAAACCAAAAGCTTAACAACTATAACGATCTCTTAAGTGAAGAAAACCAAACTGTTGTTGACGAGCTTTTTGATTTGAGAAGTGATATTGAAAAGAACAATAAAAAACTGGATGCGGTAATGCAACAGTTTGTAAAGCTTAACGACCCGGAAACTTACAAGTACATTATCCAAGGGAACAGTCGCGCTAAAGATTTAAAAACGGTGGCTTACATTAACCCAAGAGAGAAGACCTCTATGATTGATGTGGTTTCCCTTCCAAAACTACCCGAAGAACAATGTTACCAAATATGGGCCGAACTACAAGGTAAAATGGTAAGCTTGGGTATTTTAACAGAGGAAGACAGGCAGTTAAGGGCTATTCCTTATACAGAAGATGCTTTAGCCCTAAACATCACCATAGAGCCTAAAGGAGGGAACTCTATAGCGTCGCTAGACAATTCGGTAGCACACATAAGCTTACAATAAAAAAAATAGAAAAAGAAAAATTTTATATTAAAAAGCCCCGATACAAAATGTATTGGGGCTTTTTAGTAAAAAACTGTTAATCAGTTCCTAACGACTTTATAATTTTTATTAAGCTTACGAGCTAAAACTCCCGCTTGCCAAATTCACCATAGATAAGCTAATCTTTACAATAAAAATAGACTTTAAGCATTACTCATTTTTAAAATGTATAGATTATCCCGAACTTTGTAAAAACTATTTTTATTATGGCCAGAACACCTTCAAATATGCTTCCTCTAGGAACCCTTGCACCAGACTTTTCACTTCCAGACACCGTAAGTGATGCTATTTTGGATTTAAATGAGCTAAAAGGAACCAAAGGCACAGTAATTATGTTTATTTGTAACCACTGTCCTTTTGTGGTCCATGTGAACAAAGCATTGGTTGCCCTTGCCCACGATTATGCAATAAAAGGCATTGGTTTTATTGCCATTTCAAGCAATGATGTCGAGAACTACCCGCAGGACAGCCCAGAAAACATGAAGGCGCATGCTAAAATTGAAGGCTACCCATTTCCATATTTATATGATGAGAGTCAAGCCGTTGCTAAAGCCTATGACGCTGCATGCACACCCGATTTATATGTTTTTGATGAGGATTTGAAATTAGCCTACAGAGGTCAACTTGACGATTCCAGACCAGGAAATGACATCCCTGTAACAGGCAACGATTTAAGATATGCCCTAGATTGCCTATTGGAAAACAAAGTTAATACCAGACCACAAAAACCTAGTATTGGTTGTAATATTAAGTGGAAAGTTTAAAAATTATTATTTAACGATTCGTTATTTATTTTCCAAAATAAGCTTATCTACATCTGATTTTAATTTTGGAAGATGACTTATAATTATGGACCAAATATTTTCATCAGATATATTATCATAAGCATGAATTACTTGATTTCGTAATCCAACAATTGCCTTAGAATTTGAAATAATCTCTGCAAAGGAAGCGTCTCTTTTTATAATTCTATTAACTGCTTCACCTATTATTTCTAAATTTCTTTCTACTGCCCTTTTTAGCATTTTATTATTTTGATACTCATGGAAACTTTTATCTGTGCTTTCAAAATACAGATTTACTTCTTCAACTGCCATTTTTATATCAAAAAGCCATTTTAAGATTCGTTCATCCATAAATCAACTCTTTACTTTTATCTATGGATTTGATAAGGATTGGGTTCTTTAGAGTTTGTTCCTCAACAAGGTCTACTTCCCTTTTGAAAATGTTTTTAAGTTTTTCTTTTAGAGACATATAATTGTCAAAATATTGCTCTAAGCCAATTTTCCGAAACTTTACCAAAAAATCAATATCACTGTTTTTTGTGAATTGATTTCCAGTAGCAGAACCAAACAAATAGAGCTTCTCTACAAGATGATTTTCACACAGCGACTTAATTAATTTTTTATTATGTTCGGTTATAATCATATATCAAATTTAAGATATTTTAATTAAGGTTCCCAATCTTTGGCATTATGGAAGTTAGCTATATGATAATCGTTATAGAATCGAACTCTAATTACTCTAGCTGCAACTGCCAAATACCAATAGTCTGCCAGGTATTAAATTTAAAACCAACCTCTTTTAATTCAGCAACTTGCTTAAATTCAAATTTTTCATGCAGCTTTATACTGGCATCATTAGGTATGGTAAGCACCCCCAAGACCGTATGGTACTGCGCTTGTTTGAGTTGTTTTATTAATTCGGCATAAAGTTGGGTTCCAATATGTTTACCTTGGGCATCATGCTTTACGTAGACCGTCGACTCCACAACATGATCGTAAGCAGGTTTTGGCCTAAATCGACTGCCATAGGCATAGCCTAAAATACCTTTGTCGTCTTCAAAAACCAAAAAAGGATAGGTTGCGTTTATGGTATTCATTTTTTTCTGAAAGGCTTCCAAGGACAATGGAGCGATATCGAAAGTTACCGCTGTATTAAGGACATAATAATTATAAATATCCAACAGATCTTGGGCATCATTTATATGAACTGGTCTAATCATTTAAATCCAACCGTTTCGTTTCAATAAGTTCTCTATATGGGCATAATGGTGATTGCTATGCCAGGCATAAATGCCAACATTTAGTTTAAGCGGCACTTCACTATTGGTTTCGGGGTGGATAAAACTTTTGTTCCATTGGGCTTCGCTCAACCCTTTCAGTAAGTATACCAACTTATAATGCAAAGCCTTTAAATGTTCTAACGACATGGGTATGAGTGCTGTTTTGCTATCATGAAGCTCTGCCCAATTCGCTTCGTTATAAGCCTTAATTACTGGCTTATCTTCTGTTAAGGCCCATTTAAAACGCGTATAACTATGATGATGGCTATCAGACAAATGGTGTACCACCTGGCGCACCGTCCACCCACCTGGACGGTATGGCGTATCTAATTGCGCTTTTGATAATGGCTTGACCAAAGCTTCTAGCCGCAATGGGAATTGTTCTAAAACTTTAATCCATGCTTCTATTTGTGCTTTGGTTATAGTATCTGGACGCTCGAATCTTCCGATAGGATAACGTAATTGCTCTAACTCTTGATTTTCCATATTATAAATATAAAAAAAAGGCTATCTAAAAAAGATAGCCTTTCAATATTATTTTCAATTATCAGCTAGTGTCGTGTCAACCCTGAAACTTCGAGTAAAATAATGATGGATTTTGGAGTGGTCCGAGGCGAAAAGCACAGGCATAGCCATAGCTATAGCGAGCATTTCCAACGATGTACCGCTTCAAAAGGCACATCATAAACCGACTTTTTGGGATTGATAAGACACTAGGTTTTTACTTTGCTTAGATAATGTCCAACATTTACAACGACGACAAGGGTAAGCGACTCACACAATTCCGAATGCTTCAGAATTGGTTCGCAGTCAACACTCGTCTATCCCCATAAAGACCCTTCGGCTATGCTCAGGGTAAGCGACTCACACAATTCCGAATGCTTCGGAATTGGTTCGCTGCTTATTTTACACCCATAAGTTCAACATCAAAAATAAGTGTTGCGTTTGGCGGAATAACACCCCCTGCACCAGCACTGCCATAAGCCAAATGGCTAGGGATTACAAAGCGCGCCTTGTCGCCTACTTTTAGCAAACCAATGCCTTCATCCCAACCTGGGATGACCTGTCCAACTCCTAAAGCAAAATCGATAGGTTGGTTACGCTTGTACGATGAATCGAACACTGTACCATCTGCCAACTGGCCTTTATAATGTACGGAAACGGTCTTACCTTTTTCAGCTTTAACACCATCGCCATTTTGGATGATTTGATAGCGCAAACCACTATCGGTTTTATCAAATCCAGTTGCTAATTTTTCCATTTCGGCTTCGGCCTTTGCTTTTTCTTCTGCTATTCTTTTTTCTCTTGCCCCTTCAAAAGTCCTAAAGGCTTCAACGGCATTAAAAGCTTCGGCTTCTGCTCCAATTCGTAATATTTCCAAAGTCTCAATAACATCACCTTGTGCAATGGCATCTACAACGTCCTGACCAGTTTGTACTTTACCAAAAACCGTATGGTTATTATCCAACCAAGGCGTTTCCACATGGGTTATAAAAAACTGACTTCCGTTAGTACCAGGCCCTGCATTGGCCATAGATAATACCCCAGGACCATCATGCTTTAAATCTGGATGAAACTCGTCATCAAATTTATATCCCGGATTACCAGTACCAGTACCTTGTGGGCAGCCCCCTTGAATCATAAAATCTGGAATAACCCTATGGAATTTCAAACCATCGTAATATGGTGTTCCCTGTGGTTTTACAGCATTTTCTAAATTCCCTTCTGCTAAAGCTACAAAGTTACCCACTGTGCCCGGGGTTCTTTGGTACTCTAAAGCAACTAGTATTTCTCCTTTTGTTGTATTGAATTTTGCGTATAATCCGTCTTGCATCATTTTGTTTTTTAAATGGACTGCAAAGATAGCTATTGCTTTTATATCTATAAAATGATGACAAAAATTATTAGGAAAGTGTTATATTTTGTAAAGTATGTATCGCAAAATAGCCTTATTTTAGCAATAACTTAAAAATACATTCAATGCGTTCAATCTCTTGGTATTTGGTAATCACAATAGGTTCCTTACTATTTATTGGTCAAAGTTGTTCAAAAACAAAAAAAACGCCCCAACAACGACCTAATATCGTTTTTATAATGTCGGACGACCATGCCTATCAAGCCATTAGCGCCTATAACGACAAGCTCATCCAAACACCTAATATAGACCGAATTGCTAACGAAGGCATGTTATTCACCAATGCTTCGGTTACCAATTCCATTTGTGCCCCTTCAAGAGCTGTTATTCTTACGGGAAAACATTCGCATATTAATGGTAAAATAGATAATCTATCGCCTTTTGATACCACAAACGTTACCTTCCCCCAATTATTTCAAAAAGCAGGATACCAAACGGCTATGTTTGGCAAACTACATTTTGGAAACAATCCCAAAGGGTTCGATGAATTTAAAATACTGCCCGGACAAGGGGATTACTACAATCCTAAATTTATAACCTCTAAAGGAGACACCATTGTTAATGGTTATGTTACCGATATTATTACAGACCTAACTTTAGATTGGCTAGAAAAAAGAAGGGACACCGCCAAACCCTTTTTATTAATGTATTTGCACAAAGCTCCTCACCGTAGTTGGCTCCCTGCCCAAAGGCATTATAAGGCATTTACACAAAAGAAATTCCCTATACCCGCTACATTATTCGATGATTATAACACTAGGGGTGCAGCAGCAAAAACTGCCGAAATGAATATTTTAAAACACATGCATTTAGGGTACGACAATAAGTTAAGCAAAGAAACTATTGACGAATTAAATATTGAATATAGCGGATTACATAACCGTCCTATCAACCGCATGACGGAAGCCCAAAGAGCAAGTTGGGACTCAATTTACGATCCTATAAATAACGACTTTAAAGCACAGTACCAAACAATGAACGATTCCACCTTAATGGTTTGGAAATACCAACGTTACATGCAGGATTACTTAGGATGTATTGCTTCGGTTGATGAAAATGTAGGCCGTTTATTAAATTATCTGGACGATCAAAAATTAAGCAACAATACCGTTGTGGTTTATACTTCAGATCAGGGATTTTATTTAGGGGAACACGGTTGGTTTGACAAGCGTTTGATGTACAACGAATCCTTTAAAACACCATTGCTCATTAAATGGCCAAATGAAATTACTCCAGGAACCACAGAAACCGAACTCGTACAAAACCTAGATTTTGCCCAAACCTTTTTAGAAATGGCAGGCATTAATACACCAAACGATATGCAAGGCAAGAGTTTGGTTCCGCTATTAAGAGGTAAAAAAGAATTATGGGACAGGGATGCTGTTTATTACCATTATTATGAGTACCCAGCCGAACACGCCGTAAAACGGCATTACGGCATTGCTACTAAAAAATACAAACTCATTCATTTTTATTACGATGTAGATGAATGGGAACTCTACGACAGGGATAAAGACCCTAATGAAATAAACAATGTATACCTGGATCCAGATTATGCTTCAATTGTAAAGGAACTAAAAACGAAACTTAAGAATATTAGGAAAAATTATAAAGACTCCGATAGTTTAAACAACCATTACATCCAAATATATAAAGACAAAGGGTACATTAAATAACATACCCTTTGTCTAAAAAATTCAGTTTAATTAATGCCTTAATTGGCTACTTCACTTATAAATTTAATACGATACAGCCTTAATTCCTCATCGTCATAATCGCCTTCAAACTCATCAATGGCCGCATCGATGCTATCGGTTTCTGAATCCATAAAGTAATCGTGAATTTCTTCCTGCTGGTCTTCATCTAAAATATCGTCAATCCAATAGTCTATATTTAATTTGGTGCCCGAATAAACAATAGCCTCCATTTCCTTTATAAAGTCTTCCATACTCATGCCTTTGGAAGAGGCTATATCATCAAGCGGCAGTTTTCTATCAATATTCTGTATGATATATAATTTATTGGCCGAGTTACTCCCTGTGGATTTAACAACCAAATCATCTGGTCTAATAATATCATTATCTTCCACGTATTGGGCTATCATAGCCACAAAGTCCTTTCCGTACTTTTTGGCCTTACCATCACCAACCCCGTGAACATTACCAAGTTCTGCTATAGTAGTTGGATATTTTAAAGCCATATCTTCCAATGAAGGATCTTGAAAAATCACAAACGGCGGCACACCCAACTTTTTGGCATTCTTTTTACGCAATTCTTTAAGCATACCCATTAGTACTTCATCGGCTACGGCACCTCCACCCTTGGCTGCTGTAATAATGCTACCATCATCTTGTCCGCCATCAAAAACATGATCTTCGGTCATCATAAACGATACTGGAGCATCTATAAAGGCTCTTCCTTCACCCGACAACCTTATTACACCATATGTTTCTATATCCTTTTTAAGATAACCCGCCACTAAAAGTTGCCTTAACAAAGCCATCCAATACTTTTTCTCTTTGGCTTTTCCCAAACCAAAAAATGGTTGTTCGTTGGTTTTATGGGAGTTTATTAATGCATTCTCCTTTCCAACAATTACCATCACCAAATCTTTGGCTTTGTATTTTTCATTAGTGCTTTTAACGGTTTCGAGCAATAACTTAACATCATCTTTGGCCTCATGCTTCTTTTTAGGATGCCTTACATTGTCATCCATATCACCACCTTCTCCTGTTTCGTTATCAAACTCTTCACCAAAATAATGCAGTATGAATTTTCTTCTGGAAATGGATGTTTCGGCAAAAGCCACCACTTCCTGTAACAAGGCATGACCTATTTCCTGCTCTGCCACAGGCTTTCCAGACATGAACTTTTCCAGTTTTTCTATATCTTTATATGAATAGAACGCCAAACAATGGCCTTCGCCACCATCACGTCCGGCACGTCCCGTTTCCTGATAATAACTTTCGATACTTTTGGGAATATCGTGATGGATAACAAATCGCACATCGGGTTTATCGATACCCATACCAAAAGCAATAGTAGCCACGACAACATCTACATCTTCCATAAGGAACATATCCTGATAACTCGATCTTGACTTGGCATCCAGCCCTGCATGATAAGGCACAGCTTTAATACCATTTACCTGCAAGACCTGCGCTAACTCTTCAACACGCTTTCTACTCAAACAATAGACAATACCCGACTTACCTTGGTTTTGTTTAACAAACCTTATAATATCTGCGTCTACCTGTTTGGTTTTTGGCCGTACTTCATAATATAAATTAGGCCTATTGAATGACGCCTTAAATACGGTTGCCTTTTGAATACCTAAATTTTTAATAATATCCTCTTGAACCTTTGGCGTCGCTGTAGCCGTTAATGCTATAATTGGGATATTCTCCCCTATTCTTCCTATTATATGCCTAAGGTTTCTGTATTCCGGCCTAAAGTCATGACCCCACTCACTTATACAGTGTGCTTCATCTATGGCCATAAATGATATTTTTACCGAACGTAAAAAGTCAACATTTTCTTCTTTGGTCAACGACTCTGGCGCTACATAAAGCAATTTGGTAACGCCATTAACGATATCTTCCTTTACGCGCCTGACCTCTGTTTTATTTAGTGAAGAATTTAATACATGGGCAACGCCCTCTTCATTAGATACACCTCTTATGGCATCCACCTGGTTTTTCATTAATGCGATTAAAGGAGACACCACTATAGCCGTTCCTTCTTGCATTAAGGCTGGCAATTGATAGCATAAGGATTTCCCTCCCCCAGTAGGCATAATAACAAAGGTGTTATCCCCAGATAAAATGCTCTCTACAACTCCTTCTTGCAGTCCTTTGAATTTGTTAAACCCAAAATACTTTTTTAACGCGGCATGCAAGTCACTTTTTGCTATTAACATGAAACATGATAAATTTATTTGAACATACTAAAATACACTAAACTATTAAAATAGTAATAATAAATTTAGTAATATATTTAGAGATCCCTCAATGATTTTTTTGTTAGTTTTCTTCCGTAAAAACTAAATCTAGCATCTAAAAAATTGCAAAACTTAGTTTCACTTCAGTAACCACTACATCAGTCCATATAATTTTTTCATTTGCTTTTTATGAATTTTCAAATGAAAAAATTCATGTACTTTTGTAACGGAAATTTCAAATCAAATAAGATTTATTTGAATAATAATTTTAAAGATAACAAAATCTTTAAAAGCTTCAACTAAAAAGTAAATAAATTTTGAGCCAAAAACAGTCTATCATTAGTACAGCAAAGCATACTATTGAAATGGAAAGTCAAGCCATTTCAAATTTATCAAACCTAGTGGATGAAGATTTCGCCAATGCTGTAACTTTAATATACCAATCTAAAGGCAGGGTTATCATTACCGGTATAGGAAAAAGCGCTATAATAGCAAGCAAAATTGTAGCTACTTTAAATTCTACCGGTACCCCAGCTATTTTTATGCATGCTGCCGATGCCATTCATGGCGATTTAGGATTAATTCTAGAAGACGATGTCGTTATCTGTATCTCCAAAAGCGGTAATACCCCAGAGATAAAAGTCTTAGTCCCCCTAATTAAGAGAGCTAAAAACAAGATGATTGCCATAACAGGCAACACCGATTCATTTTTAGCCCAACAAGCCGATTATGTGTTAAACGGTTATGTAGAAAAAGAAGCCTGTCCTAACAATCTGGCCCCAACGACCAGTACAACAGCCCAATTGGTTATTGGGGATGCGCTTGCCGTTTGTTTGTTGGAACTAAGAGGTTTTTCGAGTAGGGATTTTGCAAAATACCATCCTGGCGGTGCTTTAGGCAAAAAATTATATTTAAGGGTACAGGACATTGCTTCGGTAAACCAAAAACCTAAAGTAAGCAGTGACACCAATATTAAAGAGGTTATCGTAGAAATTACCGAAAAAATGTTGGGCGTTACAGCAGTTGTAGAACAAAATAAAATTATTGGTATCATTACCGATGGTGATTTACGTAGAATGCTTGCCAAAGCAGACGACTTTTCACAATTAACGGCCAAGGATATTATGAGCAGCAACCCCAAACGAATTGAAGCAGATGCCATGGCGGTAGATGCAAAAAATGTTATGGAAAACAATGGCATTTCACAACTTTTGGTTGAAGAACAAGGGCTTTATGCGGGAGTTATCCATCTTCACGACCTTATAAAAGAAGGAATTATATAATGGCAAAACAAAAAAAGAACATCAACGAGATGTCATTTCTAGATCATCTAGAAGATTTACGCTGGCATTTAATTAGAATTGTAGTTGCCGTAGTATCGGTAGCTACCTTAGCTTTTATTTTTAGTCGATTTATTTTTGACGACATCATTTTTGCGCCAAAAGACATGAGCTTTCCTACCTATAAAATGTTGTGCAAAGCAGCTACCTATATTAATGTGAACACCACATTTTGCGCAGAGGAAATCCCCATGATTATACAAAACAGGACAATGGCAGGGCAATTTTCGGCAGATATCTGGACGGCTATTCTGGCAGGTTTTATTATTTCGTTCCCTTATGTCATTTACCAACTATGGAAGTTTGTAAGCCCGGGCTTACACGAAAACGAACGTAAGCACTCTAGAGGATTTATTATTATTTCTTCACTGCTGTTCTTTATTGGCGTATTATTTGGCTACTACGTTATAACCCCCTTATCAATAAACTTTTTAGCCAATTACAGTGTATCAACAGTAGTAGACAATCAAATTGATATAAGCTCATACATTGCATTAGTACGCTCTTCAGCATTAGCATCGGGCCTAATTTTTGAGTTGCCAATCATTATTTACTTTTTAACCAAGATTGGTTTGGTTACCCCTGAAGTGTTAAGAAAATATAGAAAGTATGCCTTGGTTATTGTATTAATACTTTCAGCAGTCATAACACCGCCAGACATTGCCAGTCAGGTTATTGTAGCCATTCCTATTTTAATCTTATATCAAGTTAGTATTTATATTTCTAAAGTTGTGGTTAGAAACCAAAGTAAAAAAGAAATACAACATGTCTGATATCGTAAAGGAGTTTAACGATTACCGTTCTAAAATGAACGATAAAATTCTCGCTGATAACAATAAGATTATCAAGCGTATTTTCAATTTAGATACCAATGCTTACACTGAAGGCGCCCTGGATGTAAAAACAAAAGAGTTATTGGGGTTGGTAGCCTCGGCTGTTTTACGTTGCGATGATTGCATTAAATACCATTTAGAAACCAGTTACAACATAGGGTTAAAAAAAGAAGAAGTCATTGAAGCTTTAAGTATTGCCACTTTGGTTGGTGGCACTATCGTTATCCCGCATTTGCGCCGAGCCTACGAGTTTTGGGATGCGTTGGAGTCTCAAGGCGAATAACCAATATATCTAGTTAAACAAATTATAAAATAAAGTATCTGCTATCGTAGTGCATATGATTTTACTATTTTTAGCGTTCAGTATATAACTTATGATTTTAAGAGCCGAAAATTTAATGAAGTCCTACAGCGGACGAAAAGTAGTAAAGGATGTTTCCCTAGAAGTTAAACAAGGGGAAATCGTTGGACTTCTGGGCCCCAATGGTGCAGGAAAGACCACATCGTTCTATATGATTGTTGGTTTAATAAAACCCAATGGAGGCCATATCTTTCTTGATAACACTGAAATCACAAAATATCCCATGTATAAGCGTGCCCAAAACGGTATTGGGTATTTAGCACAGGAAGCTTCGGTATTTAGAAAATTAAGTATTGAAGACAATATTTTAAGCGTATTGCAGCTTACCAAATTGAGCAAAAAAGAGCAGCACCTTAAAATGGAATCGCTTATAGAAGAATTTGGATTGGGGCATATTCGCAAGAACCGTGGTGATTTATTATCAGGTGGTGAGCGTCGCCGTACCGAAATTGCGCGTGCATTGGCTACAGACCCAAATTTTATTTTACTAGACGAACCTTTTGCCGGGGTAGACCCCGTGGCTGTTGAAGATATTCAACGTATCGTGGCCCAGCTTACCAAAAAGAACATTGGCATCTTAATTACCGACCATAACGTACAGGAAACCCTTGCCATTACAGACCGAACCTATTTAATGTTTGAGGGTAGCATCCTTAAAGCTGGCGAACCCGAAGAACTGGCTAACGATGAGATGGTTCGTAAAGTGTATTTAGGACAGAATTTCGAGCTGCGTAAGAAGAAGATTAGGGATTAAGTTTTGCTCTTCGTTTGCTGTTAAAATATCCAGCAGTTTGTTAAGATGATGATTTAGTTTCTATCATTACATCTACTATAAAAAGCCTGTCATTCCTGCGTGTCACACTGAGCCTGTCGAAGTGAAGGCAAGAATCCACAACTCACAACACTATTAAGATTGACCTGTCATTCCTGCGTGTTACGCTGAGCTTGTCGAAGTGTAGGCAGGAATCCACATTAATAAACATCATTAAAATTAACTGTCATTCCTGCGTGCCACACTGAGCCTGTCGAAGTGAAGGCAGGAATCCACAACCCCATCTCATTCAAAAACAATAGCTTCACCAAGCTTTATTTATAATATTATTCTTAGTTTTAGCACTGCTTGTCATTCCTGCGTGTCACGCTGAGCCTGTCGAAGCGCAGGCAGGAATCCACATTCATAAACATCATTAAAATTAACTGTCATTCCTGCGTGCCACACTGAGCCTGTCGAAGCGGAGGCAAGAATCCACAACTCACAACACTATTAAGATTGACCTGTCATTCCCGCGCGTTACGCTGAGCCTGCCGAAGCGGAGGCAAGAATCCACAACTCCATCTCATTCAAAAAACAATAGCTTTACCAATCTTTATTTGTAATATTATTCTTAGTTTTAACACTGCTTGTCATTCCCGCGTGTCACACTTAGCCTGTCGAAGCGAAGGCAGGAATCCACATTCATAAACATCATTAAAATTAACTGTCATTCCTGCGTGTCACGCTGAGCCTGTCGAAGTGAAGGCAGGAATCCACTTGTTAGCCATAATACTTATGTACAAAACCATACACCAATACTACCTATACATTTTAACCAATAAAAGAAATGGCACATTATACATTGGTGTTACAAACAATTTAGAACGAAGAATGTTTGAACACAAAAACAAACATATTGAAGGCTTTACCCAAAAATACGGTTTAAACCAATTGGTCTATTTTGAAACCTACCAATATATAAACGATGCCATTAAAAGGGAAAAGAACATGAAAAAATGGAAAAGGCAATGGAAAATTAAACTGATTGAAAAAGAAAATCCAAATTGGCATGATCTTTCTAAAGATTGGACTTACCTTATCGAATAATGGATTCCAGCCTGCGCAGGAATGACAATCAAATCACTCATTCATTCTCTTTTTTTTCCTTTGAATAGTTTGATAAAAACTTTAAAAAGTTTCACCACTAAAAGCGCCACACACCCTACCAACAGACCAAGTATAAAGTCTTTTATAAAGCCAGGGAAGCTTTCCAAAACATGATGAAAATAGGGTATTTTATGCCCAAAGATACCTCCGGCCACCAATAACAAAGCAATAGTCCCTATTACCGAAAGGCTTTTTATCACCCAAGGCAAGGCATTAATTAAAAATTGCCCTATAACTTTTAAAGCACTATTCTTATTGGATGCATGTAAAGTAACCAATTTTAAACCTAAATCATCCATTCTAACAATTAAGGCTACAATACCGTAAACGCCAACAGTAGCAATAATTGCCACAATAGACACTACCAAAACCTGAAATAAAATAGACTTGCCCAATACCGTACCCAAAGCAATAATTACAATTTCTACAGATAGGATAAAATCCGTAAAAATAGCCGACTTAATTTTTTGCTTTTCGATTTCTAACACATGCTCTTCATCACCTATATCACCAATATGCACTTCTTTTTCATGATCATGAGGCACAAAAAAATCATATATTTTTTCCACACCTTCAAATGCCAAATAAACCCCTCCCAAGACCAATGCTAAGGTAACAGCCCATGGCGCAAAAGCGCTTAATAAAAAAGCTATAGGGAGTATGATAAGCTTGTTAAGAAAGGAGCCTTTAGTTATGGCCCATAATACAGGAAGCTCTCTTGAAGACACAAAACCTGTTGCCTTTTCGGCATTCACTGCCAAATCATCTCCTAAGATACCTGCTGTCTTCTTAGTTGTAATCTTACTCATTACTACAACATCATCCATTAATGTAGCTATATCATCCAACAATGCAAAAAAACCAGATGCCATGAAAATTATATTAAGATTTGGAGATTAAATTATCTAGAACCGACATGGCTATATAAAGCAATATAAGCAACGGAATGGCTGCAAATTGCAAAACAATTAACAGCACCATACAAAGCATAATAAAAATGTAACGGGTGGCATTACCTTTAAAACTGTAATCCTTAAATTTTAAAGCGAACAGTTTAATACCCGAATTTAAAAGATAAGCACTTAGTAAAGTCACCCCAATTAAAAACCATTTATTTAAAATAATAGCATTAATAGCATCATTATTCTGAAACTCCATAATAAGGGGCAATGATAAGATGAACAAGGCATTGGCAGGCGTTGGCAAGCCTTTAAAATAGCTCTGTTGCTCGGTATCGATATTAAAATTGGCCAGTCGGTAGGCTGAAGCTAAAGTGATTAATAAACCAAAGCAAGAAAAAACGGATACACCAAATAAGATATCAGATGTATCATTTACACCCCAATCTAGTTCCACAAGTTCTAACAACTTATACATTACAATGCCAGGCACCAAACCACTGGTCACCATATCGGCCAAAGAATCGAGTTGCAGGCCCAATTCACTTTGAACCTTTAATTTTCTGGCAGCCAGCCCATCAAAAAAATCAAAGAAAATACCTAAAAAGACAAAGAAAGCCGCTGCAACAAAATTGCTATGCACAGCATATATAACGCCAATACATCCACAGAACAAATTCAAAAGGGTCAAGGCATTAGGTATATGTCGCTTCATATTTTTGATTGTAAATTTCTAGTTTCTAATTAATTTGAAAAGCCCCTAAGCTCTCTTTTCTGTTTACCGAACACTGATCACTAAACACTAACACTTCCGTCATCCGTCATCGGTCTTCCGTCTTCTTCCCTCCGTTAAGACACAAAGCCACTAATCTCTCTTTTCTGATCACTGACCACTGATTACCGAACACCAAACACTACAACTGTCAACTAAAAAAGGTTGTGTAAAAATAACAAACAAATAGGGTCTAATCCAAGTAGAAAACAATATCTATTCTAAATTGAAGTTTATAGAATGTAAATTATGTGCATATTTGTAAAAAATTTGTGTTTGAAAGCTTATCTCACTACCATACTATGCTTTGCTACCCTTCTATTGAGTGCTCAAACCACTAGAAAATACTCTAATGAGTTTATGAACATAGGGGTCGATGCAGCCGCATTGGGGATGAGCAGTGCCGTGACAGCGCATACTGCCGATGTAAACTCCGGCTATTGGAACCCCGCAGGATTATTAGCGATTGAAGACAACCAATTGGCTTTAATGCATTCCAGCTACTTCGCCAATATTGCCAATTACGACTATGCTGCTTTTGCGATGCCTTTGGATGATAGAAGTGCTATTGGCGTTTCCTTAATCCGTTTTGCTGTAGATGACATTTTAAATACCACCCAACTTATCGACGAACAGGGCAATATTAATTACGACCGTATAAGCCTGTTTTCTACTGCCGATTATGGCTTAACCTTTTCCTATGCCAGGGCCTTACCTGTCGAAGGACTTAACTACGGAGTTAACGCCAAGGTGATCCGTAGAATTATTGGCGACTTTGCCTCGTCGTGGGGCTTCGGATTGGATGTTGGCATTCAGTTTGAAACGGACAACGATTGGAAATTTGGAGCCATGGCAAGGGATATCACGACCACCTTTAACGCATGGGCTATTGATGAAGCCGAATTTGAAACCATTAGGGATGCTGTTGAAGGCCAAAACCAAGAACTACCGGAAACTACCGAAATCACCATTCCAAAACTACAATTAGGAGTCTCAAAACTGTTGACCTTCAACTACGATTACACCCTACTCACCGCTGTAAACCTAAATGTGCGCTTCGAAGAAAATAACGATATTTTTTCAACATCATTTGCAAGCATTAATCCAGCCTTAGGCTTTGAGTTTGGCTATATAGACATGGTATATTTACGTGCCGGCATGGGCAATTTTCAAAACGAACGCCAATTCGACAATACCGAACAGCTTACCTTCCAGCCAAGCTTTGGCGTTGGCTTTAAGTATAATGGTATCCAAATAGATTATGCCTTTACCGATATAGGCGACCAGAGCGTTGCCCTATATTCCAATGTGTTTTCCCTAAAACTTGATTTTAGTATTTTTAGGTGATGAATTTGTTTAAACTTTTTTACTTTGAAGAAAAATAACATCAATCCATTTGGTCTCGATACGATTCCGATAACTATCGCAATCACTCGACCTGACATCTACATATTCAAAAATTGTCAATTCGAGTGGTTTTTCAAAGAAAAACTGTATCGAGAATTGTATTCTTTTAAAGATTTGAATTATTTCCGCAGAAAATTACTTCTCCTTGTAAGCTTAATATTTGCCTTTAATGTGCAGGGACAGCAAAAGAAACTATCTCCAGAAGCCGAAATTAGTGTGCTCACCATTGGACCGGGTGCCACCTTAAACGATGCGTTTGGACATAGCGCCTTCAGAATAAAAGATTATATAAAAGGGCTTGACCTAGTTTTTAATTATGGGGTCTACGATTTTAACACACCTAACTTCTATCTCAAGTTCGCTCAAGGAAAACTTAATTATTTAATTGGGTTGGATTATTACGAAGATTTTTATGAAAGCTATATCGCCCAAAACAGAACTATAAAAGAACAGGTTTTAAACCTATCACAAACCGAAAAACAAAAACTGTTCGATTATCTCGCAAATAATTATAAGCCAGAAAACCGGGCCTACCTCTACGACTTCTTTTACGATAATTGTGCAACCAAGATAAAAGATGTACTCCAAGAGGCCACCAGTAATAGCATTACATTTAAAACACCTAAAAATTTTGAAGCCAAGACCTTTAGAAGCCTAATTCACGAAAACCTTGATTTGAATTCTTGGGGAGCAGTGGGTATTGATGTAGCCTTAGGATCTGTTATCGACAGACAAGCCACACCAGAACAACATATGTTTCTACCCAAAAATATTTATCGCTTTTTTGGGGCTGCAACCGTTAAAACAGACAATAACAAAACATTAGTAAAGCAAAAACGTGTCCTTTTCGAAAAAATGGAGCAACCCAAGCAAAATGACTTTTTTACAAGTCCGCTGTTTGTTTTTGGTGTTCTTGGGGTATTTATTCTATGGCTCACTTACAAAGACTTTAAAAATAAAAAACGGACGCTTTGGTTAGACGTTTTATTGTTTAGCATAACAGGTATTATTGGCGTTTTTATTTTATTGTTATGGTTTGCTACCGACCATACGGGCACACATCAAAATTACAACCTCTTATGGGCTTTTGCACTTAACCTTTTGGTGATACCGCAACTATTAAAAAAACAACCCGCTAAATGGTTTATCAAGTACCTTAAATTTTTAATCATCCTATTATGCTTACTTACCCTGCATTGGATTATTGGCGTACAGGTATTTGCTATTGGGTTAATACCCTTTTTCATCGCCCTATTACTTAGGTATATATATTTGGTTAAACATTATAGGTTATAAGCTTTAGCTTTATTACTGAAGACAAACCAACCCCAACACCACAAACAACAAGAGCAAACTGAGCACCGAACACCGAACACTGATCACTGCAAACTGAATACTGAATACTGATCACTGAATACTGAATACTGCCCACTGCTCCCGTCTCCCGTCATCGGTCATCCGTCATCAATCACCCAACCTATATTCACTCGTCAGGCCACCAAATACTGCAAACTAAACACTGAATACTGAGACTGAACACAGAATACCGAACACTGATCACTGCAAACTGAATACTGAATACTGAATACTGAACACTGAACACTGCTCCCGTCTCCCGTCATCGGTCATCCGTCATCAATCACCCATCATCACTCACCCAACTTACATGCGCTCAACAACACGTCAAACACTGAACACCGAACACCAAACACTAAACCACTACTGCCCCCTAAAGAAAATAACCGTACTTATGGTTTTTAATAAAATGTTGAAGTCCAGAAAAAAACTACGATGCTTGATATAATACAAGTCGTATTGCAATTTAAGCAAGCTATCGTCTACCGAAGCTCCGTAGCGCGTTTTCACTTGGGCCCATCCAGTAAGTCCGGGTTTTATAATATGTCGGGTTTCATAAAAAGGCAACACTTGCGATAGCTCCCTAACAAAGTACGGGCGTTCAGGCCGAGGCCCAATCAAACTCATATCACCCTTTAGGATATTTACAAATTGAGGAAACTCATCCAATCGGGTATTGCGCAAAAACTTCCCGAAAAAGGTTATTCTAGAATCATTTTTCTTGGCCCAGACCGCCCCATTATGCTCTGCATTCTTGATCATGGTTCGGAATTTTACCATCTTAAACACATCGCCATTTTTCCCTATACGGTCCTGAACAAAAAACAAAGGGCCTCTATTACCTATTAGGTTGCCTAAAAAAATGAATGGCACCAATACCACACCAACCAAAACACCAATTATAGATATAAGAACATCCATTAAACGCCTAAAAAACAGGTAGAGTTTGTTTTGGCTACTTCGGCTAAACGGAAAGTATTTATAAAAGTCCTTACCCACATACTGAACAGGAACCCTACGGGTCATCTCTTCGTAAACCTGGGTATATTCCTTAATAGAAAAACCCGTTTCGAGCAAGGTAATGAGTTTATGATAAATATCTGAAGTGATGTTTTCCGAATTATAGCTAGCAACGACTATTTCCTTAACATCATGTTCCTTAATAACTTTATGGATCTCGCTGGGGTGAAATTCTGGCACACCAAAAAAACGTATCCCTTCTTGCTGTTCGGCTTCACAATTAATAAAGCCTATAATCTTATAATTGGGATCGGCCTCCCAAAACGCCTTAATAATCGACTCGATATTAGACACCTCACCTACCAAGAGCACTTTTTTATAAAACCTAGGGGACACAATAAAGGTTAAATACATAAAACGCCACAAAAGCAAAGCACTTAAAATAGCGAAATAAAAGTAGAGTATCTGCAAGCGGTTTGCAGGTAAAAAAGGCGTATAAAAAGGGGTTAATAAATAAACCAAAACGGTCACCGAAACCGTAAGCACGATATTGGAAACCACCTGTTCCATTTTACTGGATTTCTGCAAATCGTACAATTCAAAAACAGTTCCAAATACAGATATATATAGGACAAGCACCAAAACCCAGGTCCAGTTTTCTTTGGTAATACTAAAATAATCGAAATCGAAAAGGTTACCTACCAGGTAAAGCAGTCCAAGTACAAATACCAGATCAAAAACCCGAAGCAAGACTTTCCGTTCAGATATATTAAAATGAATATTTTGGTTAGACATGTTAGTAAGGGTAAATAGCAATGTATAAATATAACACCTTATGCCGACAAGACCACATATTATTTTAAAACATTAATCCATTGTGTTTTTATATGGTTCCAGTCGAATGCCGCCACTTTTTGGTGTGCATTCAAAACCATTTTATTGGTTCTTTCAGAATTAGACATAAGGCCTTTTATAGCTTCAGTAAAAGCTTGTTCATCATCGGGAGCAACAAGAA
Source organism: Aestuariivivens insulae (assembly GCF_022662195.1). Taxonomy (GTDB): domain Bacteria; phylum Bacteroidota; class Bacteroidia; order Flavobacteriales; family Flavobacteriaceae; genus Aestuariivivens; species Aestuariivivens insulae. The sequence goes on from NZ_JAKMCS010000020.1 coordinate 48,671, forward strand.
TACCGTCTTTTTCATGATCAATTAAAAAAGGCATCCCTCCAACCTTAGTCGAGACTATAGGAAGCCCCAAGGCCATAGCTTCAATAACACTAACAGGCATATTGTCAAAATTAGTGGTGTTTATAAACACATTATAATCATTTGAAAGGGCTATCCATTCCGGTTTACTTAACTTACCCGTAAACTTAACCTCTACCTGCAATGCCTTTGCTAACTGTTTGGTGTCTTCTAAGCTACCATCACCACTATCTGGTCCCACCATACAAAGCGACGCTTTAATACCGCTTTCCTTTAACCTTTTCAATACCCTTACGGCCAATTTGGGATTATATAGTTTTGAAAACGAACGTACCCAAAGCATTTGTACATCTTCAATCGCTCTGTCTTTAAAAGGATAATCATTTAGGGTTATGGTATTGGGGATATACTCAAGATTTGAATAGCCATACCGCTCAAAAACATTCTTTAAATAATTTGAAGGAGCTATGTTAGTATGGGCATGTTTAAATATTAAACGACTCAAGTAAGGATTATACCCCAAACGCTTTGGTAAATTCCCACCTCGCAAAATAGGAATATAATTTACCCCTAAAACCCTACAAACTAGGGAAATAATAAGGGCATAATAAAAATTATAAGTACTATAGGTGTCAATAAGCACATATCGAACCCGTTTTCTATAATGAATACAGGCATAAACCATGTGCAACAAGCGGTATATTTTATTTTCCTTATTGGAGGCATAAAACACTGGTCCTACTACATCCTCTAACAATGGGCCAAGGGTGTCTATTCCAGTAAGGTTCTTGTTGCTAGCCTTTAATTTGTTTCCTATATAAAGCAGGTTTACCATAAGTTAATTTTAATAAAGATAAGGCATAGATAAAAGCAGGAGCCGCAATACGCATGGAAGAGTGATTAATGGTTAAAAACCAAAAACACAAAAAGGCATAAAAATAATAATTACTCTTATTACGCGACCTAATATCAAAAGGCTTAAAAATCAAAATCAAAACAATCATAACACCCAAAATACCATGTTCTGCCAAAATTCTACTTATTTCACTATGGGAGGTAACGCCCTGCCCTTCAATTTCAAAACGCATGTCTTTGGCCCGACTGGATCCAATCCCCAAAAAGGGACTGGAAATAAACCCTTCCAACTCGTTCATAAATAAGGCTACGCGCCCCGTAGTCAGATCTTCCTTTTCTCTCCCCAAATGGTCCTTATTGGCATAACGCAGATCAATAAACCCTTCCGATTGTTTAGAACTGATTACCCATGTTGCCATTAAACTAAAACAAAAAAGCAGGAATACCATAAAAATTTCATTCTTCTTGCGCTTCGAAGCCTTAAAAAAATAAACCACTAAAAAAGCGATAATGGCAAGAACAGCCGTTACAACCCCACCTCGGCTAAAGGTAACCACCGCCCGATAGGATATTAAAACCAGTATAACTGTGTTTAAAATCTTTAACACCAATGTTGGTGATTTCGTAAAAAGACGAACCGTCATAATAAACATACCCAATCCTAAAACAGTCGCAACCTGATTGGGCCCAAAACCACCAGAAGCGGCGCGGTTTGATGCCGTACTGGACAACACTTCCTTAATACTTGGGGTATAAAAATAAATATAGGCGGTATGGGCAATAATGGGCAATACCATATACAACAACACTTCAGAGAGTTGCTTATTGCTTATCTTTTTATCGTACATGTACAAAGCCGCAAGCCCTAAACAAACTGGTCCAGATAAGACAAAAGCGATGTTGGTTCTAAAATTGGCATCGAAACTCAAAGTAGTGGAAGCCACAAAAATAGAGGGCACCAAAAACATTAAATAGATGAAATACGGATAGGCCTTACCCGAAACCCCCCTATAGAACATCCCCATCACAACAAATAAAATCACCAAATACTTCGACGCCTCATAAGCTATCGCTCCCTTGGTCATACGTAACAAAACCTCGGCCCCCACAAAATACGCACAGGCTTTTAAGACCTCTATCGTTTTTAAATTATCGGGAGCCATAATAATACGATACATAAAAAAAAGTAACGCCAGGGCAAAGTACAACTTGGCCAGGGTCTCATTAAAATAAATGAGCATACCCATTAAAACATGCAACCCAATGGCCCCTATGTAAGATATATTATACTTCAATAATCGCTAGATAATTATCAGGTTCTAATCAGGTAAATATAAAACAATCCTTAGGAACAATAGAAGTAGACCAAAAAGATTACAACTAATGTATGCTCTAGGCAAAGATGCGTTTATAATTGTCCAAAGGAAAACGATAATGGTAACTTCGGTTTAAAATATACAACAAAAAATGGATCGTAAAAATTGGCAAAAAAGGCTTGAAACGCCTTAAAAAAGCATCATAGGTTTTATTGGAATAATCACAAATTAAAAAAGGAACCGTTTTAGGATTAAAAAAACTGTTCTCAATCGCATGGGGCGCTACCAATCTAATGCTGCTAAAATATTCAAAACGAACTGGCTTATGGGCTCTCAGCAATCGATAAACACCTATTACAGATAGCGGCAAATCATCTTCAGAATAAAACATAATGCATCTGGATACATCTATTAAAACCCATTGACCTAATTCTTTAATAAAAACCTCATTAAAAGAGTGCCCCCCAAAACATTTATCAAACGGTGCCCGTATAACGCCCCATTCCCGCACCTGAATATCGTTGATAACGCAAAAATTATTAAAGACCTGGGCTATATCGCTACACACCCCAACCCGACCATTCAACATCTTTCTCAGAGCTGTCTCAGACGGTTCACTCAAACCGGCCCCACCCTTAATATGGGTACGTAACCAAATACACAATTGCTTAACACAGTCCAGATCGGTTTCTGGATTGCGATCCTTAAATATAAGCGCATTGATCTTGTAAAAATAAGAGGGAATATCCTGTTTGCTATTTGCCGAATTGTAAGTACAGTGTTTAATGGCTTCGGCATTCGAATTCCTTGATAGCAAGCGAAATCGTGTGACATACAAAAACGGATGACGCTTTAAGGTCCAAAGTACTTTTTTAACAACCATCAAATAGTTAGAATTAATAGCCTATCATTGGGAAACCTTTTAAAAGATATAAATTATTTACCAAATAACAAAATTTCGCTACTAATCTGGCCATTATAATAACTATAAGTAAACTTCTCAATACCTTTTGTTCCCCTACGTATCATATCCATATAGTTGGTATTGGACAGACCTAAAAAATGCTCTATGGCCACAACCAGATTTTCTACGGTTACAGAATCCAGTAAAAATCCATTGTCAAGATGCCTAATATAATACCCTATCGCAGAAATATTGGATACAATAGGCATGCATCCGTAATTCATGGCTTCAGCAATAACCTTAGGGAACCCTTCCGAAGCAGACGGCAAAACAATAGCATGACTTTCCATATAAATAGCATGAACAGCGTTACGGGGCAACAAACCATGAAATACAATATTCAAATCTATGGCACTAGCTTTGTGCTTATACAAACCAATCGAACGACCGTCACCAACAATATGCACGGTACCAATTTTAGACTTACTTTGGGGAGATAGCCTATCCAGTGCATCAAACAAGATACCAATACCTTTTGCCTCTTCAATACGTCCCACAAAACAAAAATCGACCCTATTATTAGCCAATTGTTTTTCAAGAACAATCTGCTGCGCAACAGCAACTTCATCTAAGGTCAAACACGGATTTTCAAAAGTCAAACAGTGCTTAGGCTGATGCTCCCACACCCCGTTTATGGTCACTGCTCTATGCTGAAGCTTTAATAGCCAGCGCTGAAATCGATAAGAAAATTTAGGATGTGCCTGCCCCCAATTACCGGCATATTTAAACCAGCCTTGTTTAACACTGCAGCACATCAAATAAGGAATAACAAAAACACCAATACCAGTAGGCGCCCTAAATTGAAAATAATCACACTGCTTTAGCGCCTTACCTACTGTATACAAAATACGGGGAGCCTGTTTCAATATTAAAAGTTTATCCCATAAACCATGACCACCCACAGCCGGAATGGGAATAAACTTGATCCTGCCTGAGGTATAGGGCAACATATTAGAGGGAACATCGCCCGAATGTAACATAGCCACATGAAAAATCTCATCGAACACCTCTAACAGATGATTAATCTCTGTTACAGTAGCTCCCAAACCTACCACTGTACCATCCGTAGTCATGTAATGTTCAGTATGTGATATAATGGCAAGTTTCATCAGCGATGTTAATGTTTTTAAAAATCGGCTTTAATCCCATGTCCTAAAACCAATCCTTACCTGGTGTATCCAATAATTAGTTTCAGTAAGATAGTTACAAGGCCCAAGAACAAAGGTGCTATTTTTATTTAAACTTAAAAATTATTTTTAAACTTTACCTATCAGCCTCCTGTCATTCAGAGCGAAGCGAAGAATCTCTCCTGTCATTCAGAGCAAGCATAGCCACATATACTACGAACACTTTTTTAATATCGAAGAAGCAATAAAAAGAGAAAAGGAAATTAAGGGCTGGAGTCGTTCCAAAAAAGAAAACCTAATAAAGGACTTCAACCCTAATTGGACATTCTTAAACAATTCAATCTAAAGATTCTTCAGTCGGCCAAAAAGCCTCCTTCTGAATGACAAAACCCATTGCCATTCAGAGCGCCCCTGTCATTCAGAGCAAGCGCAGCGAAGCGAAGAATCTCTTGTCATTCAGAGCGCAGCGAACCTGCCTGCCGATAGGCAGGGAATCTCATGTCATTCAGAGCGCAGCGAAGCATCTCCTCCCTCAATAACACCAACATACCGCTGCACAAGCGCACGCCATTGATGTTCTTCAGCCCATTCATAGGCTTGCTTTTTAAATGCTCCCTTTTTTTCCAAAATCATAGAAACCGCACGAACAAAAGCCTGGGCATCATTCCCATCGATAAGCACACCAGATCTACCGTCGGCAATAGCATCTTCAACACCCGCCCCCTTAGCTCCAATAGCCGGCACCCCCATGGCATTAGCTTCCAATATGGCGATGCCAAACCCTTCCACATCACCACGCTCGGTTGCTGTACTTAACATGACAAATAGATCCGTTCCTGCAAGCACTTGCTTTAGCCGGGCTTCATCTAGAACGCCGTGAAAGGTCACATGCGATACAACCCCTAAATCTTCAGCTACTGACTTAAAAGCAGGCATTTCTGTTGAAATCCCCACACAATGGTAATGTAAGTCCGGATACACCTTTAAAAGTTCTGGCAAATGCTTAATAACATGCATCTGTCCCTTTCTTTCTGAAATTCGCCCAACAGTAGTAAGTACAGGTGTGCCCTTTAAGCTTATTTCAGGATCTTCTTCAACGGCCCATCTCCTTAAATCAATCCCATTGGGAATAACAATAACGTCCCGCTTCAAATGACTTACCAATTGTTTTGTAAAGCGCGATACCGCAACAATGGCATCAAAACGCTTTAAAGCCATATCTACAGATTTCCTTAATAATACCGATTTAAAATTCACTTCAGAACCATGAATAACGGCCAAGATTTTACACTTACAGAAAACACTACACAAAGCCACATTCCAAAGCGAAAACTTGCCCGTGGCAATAACATATGGTGCGTGCCTCACAGCCTTAAAAGTAGTAGCAATACGCCTTAAGTACATTAAGAACCGCCAGCTTTTGCTTTTTATTCTATCGACACGAAAAGGTAATCTGCCATCAAAAGCCCTTTCCTCTTCTCCCAATTTAGAGCGTTCATCAGTTATAACACACACCTCATAGCCATGTTCATATAAATGTTGTGCTAAATGATACGCATGATTGCCTATGCCACCGGGTTGTGGCGGAAACTCAGAACTTACTATAACGATATGTGCATTCGTTTCAATCATTCAAAGATTCTATTAAAGGCCCTTGTTTTAGCTTCCTACTTGACAATCTCCAGGAGCTAAACACCTGAAAACATACCACAGGTAATATTAAAACACTAATAATGGCACCAACAACCAGTAAAGGACGGTGCTTTTTAAATTGATATGGAAAAATCGACAATGGCACTGTTCTTAATAAAGCCAAACGGGCTGCAGCATTACCAAAATAACGCCTGTAAAAATAAAGTACACTGGGAATTGGCCTTGGGGCAAAAAACTTAGAAGGCCTAAAGGCATCCCAACTCCCTAACTCCCGCAAGCCTCCCGTACCAGCTTTCACATCAACACATGATGCTTTGGGGTTCGAGACACTCTTAATCCCAGACAAATAGACCCGTAATCCAAACTCACCATCTCCCATACGTTGCTTTTCAAACTGGCGATCAAATAAGCCCACAGTTTTAAAAACATGTTTGTATAACATGGCATTTCCTGTTGCAAATTGAGACGCAACAGCAAAAAAGGATCGTGCTTTGGGAATGGACTTACCCGCAGGATAAAACACCCCGGCCGATACCTCAGCACCAAAAAAGTCCAAACATTTAAGATGGTTCGAAATCCAATCGGGTTGCACCCTAACATCATCTTCAGATAGGGCGATCAACGTGCCTTTTGCTCGCTTTATGGCCGTATTCCGCGCCAACCAAAGGGCTTTTTCTTCTTGTCTTATAAGTTGAATATCCAGGTTAAAAGCTTTGTAGAAATCAGCATCAAAAGGAGTGGATTGATCCACTACAATAACCTCAAAATTTTGATAATCCTGCTGTTCCAAATCCTCTAAAACGGCTTTTAAATAATGGTATCGATTTAAGGTGGGAATAACAACGCTAACTTTCGGACAGGTCTCCAGCATAGGGGAATCATAAGCGTCCCAATTTGAATACCCCACAGTATAAGCTCCTGCCTGTAATTGTTTGATACATCGCGTAGCATACCAGGATCGTATTTCTACAAACGGATTCCGAAAGGATATCAACCGTAACAACAACACATAAAGGACCCATGCCGGATGAAAATATTTACGTATAAAGTGATAATTATCCCGAACGGACAACGCTTCAAACACGGTATACGCTGGAACCTCTCCTACAAAACCGCACTGTATAGCCTGCCACGACAAATCGTAAGCCTTCGCCACTGCCGACTCATAGCGATCATCAGGTTTCAATTGGGTTACCACCTCATCTGGTAACAGATCGGCTTTAGGAAACACCGATGCACCATGCTTTAAATAAAGTTGAAAATAATGTGTTGGTTGTAAATAACGAAGAAAGTGGAATAGCATACAGCTTTATATTTGTTTCCTTATAAATTTCTGAAACTTGGCCCAAATTACATATGAATCTTCAAAAAAACTAATTTACGTTATATCATTCAAAATAATCCTGTCATTCAGTCCCTGTCATCCAAAGTATCCCTTGTCATTCAGAGCGAAGTGGACTTCCTATATTAGACTGGACATAAAGATGAGAGAATATGCTTGCTAGTTATTAACTTAGCAATTATGAGAAGTAAACCCAAACATTACACTTTAGAATTTAAACAAAAGGCAGTGGAGTTGAG
>NZ_JAKMCS010000021.1 GCF_022662195.1 Aestuariivivens insulae
TGGCCCTGCCGCCCTTCCCTGTACTATATATATAATGTCCCTTGGAACGCAAAACCAATCCGTTACTGCGCCCCCACCCCGGCGCTGACCCCGCGTGAGGGATTGAACGGCATGCCTGAGCTCGCCAGGACACTTGGCAGCGAGTAGTGAAAGCCCGGCCCTATTAGGGCACGCCAACTTAATCTTATAAAAAGAAATTATACATACATATATATTGTAAGTGTTTAGTTATACTCTTATCTTTGCAGCCGAATTTTAATTTATATTAATGATACATATAACATTACCCGATGGCAGTGTAAAATCGTTTGACAAAGGCGTTACACCAATGGACGTTGCTAAAAGCATTAGTGAAGGGCTTGCCAGAAATGTAATCTCTGCAAGTTTTAATGATATAAAAGTAGAAACTGTTACTCCTTTGACTACCGACGGAGCTTTAGTTCTTTATACTTGGCGTGACGACGAAGGTAAGACTGCATTTTGGCACTCATCGGCGCATGTTTTAGCTCAAGCCATCGAAGAGTTATACCCTGGGGTAAAACTAACCATTGGCCCTGCTATTGATAATGGGTTTTATTATGATGTTGATTTTGGTGAGCATACGATATCTGAAAAGGATTTTAAAGCCATTGAAAACAAAATGCTGGAGATTGCCAGAGGTAAGCATGATTTTAAAATGCGCTCGGTAAGTAAAGCTGAAGCTTTGGCTTTATATAAGGACAATGAATTTAAAACTGAACTTATAGAAAACCTCGAGGATGGCACTATAACATTTTGTGACCATTCTACATTTACCGATCTATGCCGTGGTGGCCACATTCCTAATACCAGCATTATAAAAGCTGTTAAGGTATTGAGTGTTGCTGGTGCTTATTGGAGAGGTGATGAAAACAAACCGCAATTGACCCGAGTATATGGTATCTCATTCCCTAAACAAAAAGAGCTTACCGAATATTTACAGCTTTTAGAGGAGGCTAAAAAACGGGATCACAGAAAATTAGGTAAAGAATTGGAACTGTTTACCTTTTCACAAAAAGTGGGTCAAGGTCTACCTTTATGGTTGCCCAAAGGTGCCGCTTTACGTGAGCGCCTGGAAAACTTCTTAAAAGCTGCCCAGAAAAAAGCGGGTTATGAAATGGTAGTTACTCCTCACATTGGCCAAAAGGAGCTTTATGTTACCTCTGGCCATTATGCTAAATATGGGGAAGATAGTTTCCAACCTATCCATACGCCTAAAGAGGATGAAGAGTTTTTATTAAAGCCCATGAACTGTCCGCACCATTGTGAAATCTACAAAAGCTCACAATGGAGCTACAAAGATTTACCTAAGCGCTTTGCTGAATTTGGAACGGTTTACAGATATGAACAAAGTGGTGAATTACACGGATTGACCCGTGTAAGAGGGTTTACTCAAGACGATGCTCACTTATTCTGTACACCTGAACAATTGGATAAAGAGTTTAAAAATGTTATAGATTTAGTGCTTTATGTATTTGGTTCTTTAGGTTTCGAGAACTTTACTGCCCAGGTTTCAATAAGGGATCCGAAAGACCCCGATAAATATATAGGTGATGTTTCCAATTGGGAAAAAGCAGAGCAGGCCATTATTAATGCCGCTAAAGATAAGGGTCTCGATTATGTTATAGAAACTGGTGAAGCTGCCTTCTATGGTCCTAAATTAGACTTTATGGTTAAAGATGCTTTGGGAAGACGTTGGCAACTGGGTACTATTCAAGTAGATTACAACTTACCAGAACGCTTCGACCTAAGCTATAAGGGCAGTGACAATGAACTACACAGACCTGTTATGATTCACCGAGCTCCTTTTGGAAGTATGGAGCGCTTTGTTGCATTACTATTAGAACATACTGGTGGTAATTTCCCGATTTGGCTTATGCCTATTCAGGTTAAAATATTGTCACTTAGCGAGAAATATGAAAAATACTCTGAAAAAGTTTTAAATTTGCTAGAAAATCACGAAATTCGCGCCCTTGTAGACCATAGAAATGAGACTATTGGGAAGAAAATTCGGGAAGCCGAAATGGAAAAACACCCTTACATGCTCATTATTGGGGAACAAGAGGAAAATGAAAACAAAGTAACTGTGCGTAAGCATGGTGGTGAAGACTTAGGAATGATTTCTATTGAAGACTTTGCCAAAATAATAAAAGTAGATATTGATAAAACGTTAAAAACGTTTTAAGAAAAATAAGTTTAATTTAAAATTATAAGCCATAGCAATTAGAAGAAGAAGACAACCCCAAAGGGTTAAACAAGAGGATAAGCACAGAATTAACTCTAAAATTACATCGCCAAAAGTAAGAGTGGTTGGCGAGAATGTTGAAGTAGGTATATACAGCATTAGAGAGGCTCTAAGCATTGCCGATGATCAAGGTTTAGACCTTGTTGAGATTTCACCAAATGCAGATCCTCCTGTATGTAAAGTTATGGACTATAAAAAGTTTCTTTATGAACAAAAGAAACGTGATAAAGCCTTAAAAGCGAAAACCAGTAAGGTTGTAATCAAAGAAATTCGTTTTGGACCCCAAACCGATGACCACGATTACGAATTTAAAAAGAAACATGCAGAGAAGTTCTTAAAAGAAGGTGCCAAATTAAAAGCCTTTGTATTTTTTAAAGGACGTTCTATTGTATTTAAAGAGCAAGGACAAATATTGTTGTTACGCTTGGCCCAAGATTTAGAGGAATTTGGAAAAGTAGAGCAAATGCCAAAACTTGAGGGTAAACGAATGACCATGTTTATTGCTCCTAAAAAGTAAAGCGTATTATATAGTATATAAAGTATGATGCTGAAATAAATTCGGCACAAAAGCAATTAAGCGAAATAATTAAAAACTAGGAGAAAACAATGCCTAAAATGAAAACAAAATCTAGTGCCAAAAAACGTTTTAAGTTAACTGGTACTGGTAAGATTAAAAGAAAGCACGCTTTTAAAAGTCACATCTTAACAAAGAAGTCTAAAAAGCGTAAGCTAGCGTTAACTCATACTACTACGGTACATGAGGCCGACGAGAACAATGTTAAATTAATGTTGCGTTTAAAGTAACATTATTTTAACCGGTTAAATTATTTATAAACCCTGGAGTTAGGCAAAGCAATACAAAGTGTCTTTAAATAGACCGCCTACTACAAAAAAAATTAAACAATATGCCAAGATCAGTAAATTCTGTAGCAAAGAGAGCCAGAAGAAAAAAGGTTCTTAAACAAGCAAAAGGTTACTTTGGAAGACGTAAAAACGTTTGGACAGTAGCTAAAAATGCGGTTGACAAAGCGATGCAATATTCGTACAGAGACCGCAGAAACAAAAAGAGAACATTCCGTGCACTATGGATCCAACGTATTAATGCTGGTGCCAGAGAACATGGATTATCTTATTCTCAATTCATGGGTAAATTAAAAGCTAACAATATCGAATTAAACCGTAAGGTTTTAGCCGATTTAGCGATGAACAACCCAGAAGCTTTTAAAGCAGTTGTAGATAAAGTAAAATAAGGCGTATCGCCTATTGTAAAACATATTATTCGCTTAATGTAAAAATCCGATCTGCCTTTGGCGCGATCGGATTTTTTTTTGAATGACATTAAACGCCAAACACAGTTATGACCAAATGTCTGGCTCCACCATAATTTCTGTGTTCACATAAATATATCCCTTGCCAAATACCTAAATTAAGCTTTCCTTTTGTAATTGGAATTTGTACAGAGGCTCCTAATATAGACGATTTAATGTGAGCCGGCATATCGTCTGCCCCTTCGTAAGTATGCTTATAATAATGTGCATTTTCCGGTACCATCACATTAAAATGACTTTCAAAATCTGCCCTAACCGTAGCATCTGCATTTTCATTAATGGTTAAACTGGCCGACGTGTGCTTTATAAACACTTGCAATTGCCCAACATCAATTTGTTTAATTTCTGGAATAGCTTGTAATACTGTTTCTGTAATTAAATGGAATCCTCTTGGATAAGGCTTTAATTGTATTTCCTTTTGAAAAATTTGCATCCTACTTATTCTATATCTGGTACATCATTTGGTAAATTATACTGTGTTTGCAATTGTTTTAGCTCCACTTTCATTGTATTTATTATAGGTTGGTATTCCGTATCGTTGATTACATTCTTAAGCTCTTTAGGGTCTCTTTGCAAATCATAAAACTCCCATGTTGGTGTTGTCTCTTGGTTAGACGAACCATATTTACCCAAGCCCTTTCCATAAAAATAGGCCAATTTGTATCTATTATTTCGTATACCATAATGCGCCGGCCTTTTAGTCTCGTGCAACCAGTATTGGTAATACATATTTTGCCTCCAGGTATCAGGCTTATTTCCCATTAAGTTTTCCCTAAAGCTCTCTCCTTGGATATAGTTGGGTTTTTCAACACCAGCATAGTCTGCTAAAAGGGCTGCAAAATCTATATTTAAAATAATATCGTCAATGCGTTGCCCGCCTTTTAACTCCTTAGGATAGCGTATAACAAAAGGCATTCTTAGCGATTCTTCATAAATTAAGCGTTTGTCAAAAAAACCATGTTCCCCTAAAAAGTAACCTTGGTCTGCAGTATAAATCACTATCGTGTTATCTGCAATACCTGCTTCGTCTAAATAATCCAAAAGCTTCCCTATGTTATCATCTACGGCAGCACCACAACGCATAAAGTCTTTTACAAATTTTTGATATATTTTTTGTCTTAGCCCTATGCTATCCAAACCTTCTCTTTCAAACGGTAACCCAGGATAACTGGTCCAAAATTTATCAGGGTGCTTGTAAGCTTCTTGCCATCTTGCTTCCAGGTTTTCCAATTTTTGGCCAACAAAAGTTCTTCCTCCAGTACCCTTTCCAAAATCCAATAACGACTCTGGCTCTGGAATATCGACATCGCTATACAAGTCTTTAAATCGATCTGGATATTCGAATGGTTCATGGGTTGCTTTAAAATTACACATCATAAAAAATGGTCTAGAAGCATCACGTTGTTTTAGATGTTCTATGGCCAAACCTGTTATCACATCGGTAGAAAAGCCTTTATATATTTTTCCTCCAGAGCCATCATGTCCGTCTTTCCAATTGTCCTTGTTCTTTAGGATAGGATCCCAATACCTTCCTTGACCTGGAAGCACATTAAAATACTGAAATCCCTCTGGTTGCTCTACCAAATGCCATTTGCCAATTAATGCCGTTTGATACCCATGAGCCCCCAAGGTCTTGGCTATATTAGGATGCCCATTAGGCAATGACTCGCGTAATGTATACACTTGATTAACATGACTGTATTGCCCTGTTAAAATACTAGCACGACTTGGTGAGCATATAGAATTAGTACAAAATGCATTGTTTAGCACTATGCCTTCATCCGCTAAGCGCTTAATATTATCATTTTTAACATAATCTTTCAGCAAGCCGCCGTAAATACCCCATGCTTGGGAAGTATGGTCGTCTGAAAGAATGAATAGAATATTTGGTTGCTCTTTTGTTGCTTCTTCTTTGTTTTCACTTTTGCAATTAAAAAATAAAATGACAGATAGTATACAAATTAATCTTGTCCAGGAGTTTTTCATAATAGATATATTTATCAGCTAAAAATACAATTTTCATCCTGTTTATGGAATTATATTTAAACGGGACGCAACCATCCTACAATTCTGCATCTATTAAGTAAATAAAATGAAATAGAAATAATTAATTGGGGCTTTCTAAAAGTGAAATTTTGGTCAATCTGAACTCGTTTACAACGCTTAAAAATATAGATAATCTATTATCTATTGAATAAGACTCTATATTAAATTCAAATTGATAACTATAAGTATCTTTTAGATTACTTCAAACTCACCAAAAACATTAAAAAAACATGAAAAAAAGCATCATTTATTTATTGGCCATTATTCTAGGTATTACTACAAGCTGTTCGGTAAACTCAGATGACAACCAAGACCTACAAAACTATAAAAGCCTTTGGCATTTAAGAAATGTTTCGGGTGGCGTCTCTGGTGTTAATGATGATTTTGAACTGGAAACTATTGTTTGGTCTTTTGATGAAACGACTGCAACATTAACCGTTGAAAATAACAATACCGACGATACCAAAGAAGATGCTCTTGATTCTGGCACTTACAGTTATTCGCTTGCACAGGTAGCTTCCCGAAATTATTTAAGCATTGATGGTACTGAAGTTGGGGAATTAACATTTTCATCCCAAAACACCATGGTTATTGACGAAAACGAACTCTCAACAGGTTCTGCTTCAGATGGGTTTAAATATACCTTCCAACGCACACTTGTTGCCGAATAGTAACGTGTATAACTAAACCGATCATCTATTTAAAACACTGTTTAATATTGTAGACTTCACAGATTTTACTTGAACTGAACTGAGCTGAGTCGAAGTAAAAACCTGTGAAGTCTTTTCTTTGTCATGATTTTGAACCGTAGCCAGCTGTACTTAAAAATTCTGGGTAGAATAGCTTTAAAAGAATTTATAATAATTCCCAAATCACAAAATTCTTAAACAGGCTTTAAGTCTTTTGCTTTTTCTTTCGTGCTGCTGGAAATAGCACATTATTTAAAATTAAGCGGTACCCTGGTGAAGTAGGGTGTAAATCCAATTCGGTTTTAGAATCGCCTACTCTATGTTGGTAGTCTTCTGGATCGTGGCCTCCATAAAATGTAAAAAAACCTTTCCCCCTAATACCGTGGATATATTTGGCTTCTCCATTAGCTTTATTTTCTCCCATTACCAAGACATTAGGTTTTATTTCGTCCCGGGTAAAGGATGTCGTTTGCCCCATAAATCCCTTTATCAAAGCGGTATGGTTCTGGCACAACATGGTAGGTATGGGATCCCATTTTGCCGAAAAATCCATTAAGGAAAAATAATCGGTTGTTTTGGGTACTCTACGCTTACGGGTCATATCGATAGATGAAAACTCGTAAGTAAGTGGGTTTTGTTCCAATATAAAGTTTGTAAAAGCAAATGCTTTACTGTAGTCTATTTTATTCTGATAGGCGGGGTCGCTACCATCACCATCAAACATAGGCTCACAAATATCTACTCCCTCTGCGGCCAATGCAATATCAAAACTATCTGTAGCACTACACATGGCAAACATAAACCCTCCGCCTATTACATAATCGCGAATTTTTTTAGCTACATCCAATTTTTCTAAAGATACTTTAGCGTATCCCAATTTTTCAGCCAAGGCTTCTGCAGCCTTTTTGTCTTCTATATACCACGATTGTGCACGGTAGGCGCCATAAAACTTGCCATACTGGCCCGTAAAATCTTCGTGATGTAAGTGCAACCAATCGAACAATAACAAGCCATCGCTTAGTACCTCCTCATCATAAATTGTTTTATAGGGAATTTCGGCATAAGTAAGTACCATGGTAACGGCATCGTCCCAAGGTTGATTTCCATAAGGTGTATATACTGCTATCTTAGGAGCTTTTTCTAAAACCACCGCTTCCATATTTTGACTCGGGCTGCTAATATCCTCCAGTATACTTTCTGCTTTAGCATTAGAAATGACTTCGAAAGAGACGCCTCTAATTTGACATTCCTTTTGAATTGCCTCGGTATCTGGTAACAAAAACGATCCGCCCCTGTAATTTAGCAACCATTTTACTTTTTGTTGCTTACTTAAGGTCCAATAGGTAATACCATAAGCTTTTAAATGATTTTTTTGACCTTCGGCATCCATTGGAATAAGGATATAGGAAGCGAACGCTTTTATGGAAATGAATAGAATTAATATAACTGAAAATACCTTTTTCAAAATAGCGACCTAACTTTATGAGATTTCCAAGTCGTTTCTCCTTCGAAATGACAAAAATCTATTATTACACCGAAATATACTTAAAATCTATGCTAGGATAAACTATTTAAGAAAATATTAAAACCTTACACATTTAGAATGGCACCTCATCATCATCGCCATTGTTAAACGAGCTCCCGAAGGCTTGATCTGGACTGGCTTTAAAATCATCTGACTTAAATGTGTCATCATTTGCAGCGGCATTCATCTTACTATGGAACTCAAAAGGCGAATCGAAATCATCCAGATTATCAAATTTACCAAGGTGTCCAAGGAACTTCAATCGAATATTTTCCAGTCCACCATTACGGTGTTTGGCGACAATAAACTCGGCTTGCCCTTCGGTTGGAGAACGTTCTTCGTCGTCCCATTCGTCAATCTTATAATATTCTGGTCGGTAAATAAAACTTACAATATCGGCATCCTGTTCGATAGCACCAGATTCACGTAAATCGGACAATAACGGACGCTTACTTCCACCACGGGTTTCTACTGCACGCGACAACTGCGATAATGCTATTACGGGCACATTCAATTCTTTTGCCAAGGCTTTTAAGTTACGCGAAATCATAGAGATTTCCTGCTCCCTGTTTCCTGAGTTGCTACCTCCGGCAGTCATAAGCTGCAGGTAGTCAATCATAATCAATTTTATACCGTGTTGTGATGATAAACGTCTGGCTTTGGCGCGTAAATCGAAAATGGAAAGTGAGGGTGTATCATCAATAAAAAGTGGCGCCTTTTCCAGCCCCTTTACTTTTACATTAAGTTGTTCCCATTCGTGTTTTTCCAGTTTCCCTGTTCTTAATTTCTCTGAAGACAAGCCTGTTTCACTTGAAATTAGACGGGTTATCAGCTGTACAGATGCCATCTCTAAAGAGAAGAATGCCACTGGTATATTTTGATCGACCGCTATATTTCTTGCCATAGACAAGGTTAATGCCGTTTTACCCATACCAGGTCGTGCTGCCACAATAATTAAATCGGAAGGTTGCCAACCCGAAGTTAATTTATCAAGTTTTGTAAACCCTGTAGGAATGCCACTTAAACCTTCTTTATTAGAAATCTCTTCGATTTTCTTTTTTGCCTGAATTACTAAATCTTGTGCCGTTTCACTGGATTTTTTGATATTGCCTTGGGTAACCTCATATAATTTGGCCTCGGCTTTATCCAATAAATCAAAAACGTCCTTGGTTTCATCGTAAGAATCCTCTATAATTTCGTTTGAAATCTTAATCAAACTACGTTGGATAAATTTTTGCAGAATGATACGGGCATGAAACTCAATATGTGCAGAAGATGACACTTTTTGAGTTAAGGAAATGAGGTAAAAATCTCCACCACACAATTCCAGCTTTGCATTTTTCTTTAATTGGCTAGAAACGGTTAATAAGTCTATAGGCTCGCTATTTTCGAACAATTGGAAAATGGCCTCAAAAATATGTTGGTGTGCTTCCTTATAGAAAGCGTCTGAACTAAGAATATCGATAACTTCATCAACCCCTTTTTTATCAATCATCATTGCTCCTAACACAACTTCCTCTAAATCAATTGCTTGCGGAGGCAATTTTCCCTTTTCCAGATTTATAAGTGTACTTTTATCTACTTTATAACCTTGTATTTGGTTGGGTTGTTTCATAACTACGAAAGTAACTAAAAAGAATGTTTGTTTTACTTAATGCGATTTTCTGTTGTCCACCGGTAGTTAACAATTGAACTGTTAACAACTAAAAAATATTGTCGATAACCATAAAAAAATCTGAAGCTAGTACTTCAGATTTTGATTATAGTATGATTTTAAAAGGCTTACCCTTTGAAGACCCCCATGTTGGAATATTTTTCCATACGTTGGTCGACCAATTCTTTTGGTGATAAGTTTTTAAATTCCTCGAAAGACTTCGCTATGGCATTACTCACCAATGCAAATGTTTTTTCTCTATTTCTATGTGCTCCTCCTAATGGTTCTTTTATAATATCATCCACCAACTTTAGCTTCTTCATATCGGCCGCCGTTAACTTTAACGATTCGGCTGCTTGTTCTTTATACTCCCAACTGCGCCATAAAATAGACGAACACGATTCTGGAGAGATTACAGAATACCAAGTATTTTCTAACATTAACACCTTATCGCCCACTCCTATACCTAAAGCTCCACCAGAGGCTCCTTCACCAATAATAACTGTTATAATTGGTACTTTAAGTCGTGTCATTTCCAAAATATTACGTGCTATAGCTTCGCCTTGTCCTCGCTCTTCGGCTTCCAATCCTGGGTAGGCACCTGGGGTATCTAAAATGGTTACTACAGGAATGCCAAATTTTTCAGCAGATTTCATCAGCCTTAAAGCTTTGCGATATCCCTCGGGATTGGCCATACCAAAGTTTCTATACTGTCGTGTTTTGGTATTGTAACCTTTTTGTTGACCAATGAACATAAAACTCTGTTCACCTATTTTACCCAATCCGCCAATCATGGCCTTATCGTCCTTAAAACTTCTATCGCCATGTAACTCTAAAAACGAATTTCCGCAAATGGCCCTAATATAATCTAAAGTATAAGGTCTATCGGGGTGTCGGGACAACTGGACACGTTGCCAAGCGGTTAGGTTTTTGTATATATCTTTTCTGGTTTCTTTTAATTTCTTTTCTATTTGCTTGCAGGTTTCGGTCACGTCTACATCACTTTCTTCCCCTATCACCTTACACTTTTGCAATTGGTCTTCAAGCTCTTTTATTGGAAGTTCGAATTCTAAATATTCCATAAAAAATTCCTAGTTTTTGTTAGCCTACAAATATAAAAACTTTAATCGTCTTAAATCGTCAAGTCCGTTTTCTTTTTAAAGTTTTTGCATTTTTAATTATACCGTTTAGAAGCACCGTACTTATTATTATAGCAGCCCCATAATAAAATGAATCGCTCATTTCTTCTTTCTCTGGAAATAAAATCACCGCTAATATAATGCCATAAACAGGTTCTAAGTTATAGGTTAAAACCACTGTAAAAGGGCTTATTAATTTCATAACATATACGGCAGCTATAAAGGCATATGCTGTACAAATAGATGCCAAAATAAAAAGATACCAAAAGTCTGAACTGCTCAACAAAAAAAACTCTGTTGAAAACCCATCACCAAAAAGCATGATAAAAATCGAAACGAACAACACACCACTTATAAACTCATAAAACGAAATAACGGTAGCGGTATGTTGCTTTAAAAACGCTCCATTTAACACCGCAAACAAAGCTGATAAAAATGCCGATGCTATTCCAAGTATTATACCATATAAATACTTTATCTCACTTTGTGTGATAATATAAACACCTATAGCTACAAATATTCCAAAGAGTATTTCGTACCATATAATTCGTCTTTTATAAACTATAGGCTCTATAAATGAAGCGAAAAAAGCCCCTGTAGAAAACATGGCCAATGCAATCGATACATTGGCTACATCTATGGAACCAAAAAACGTAATCCAATGCAAGGCTATGATAACCCCTGCAATCGAAAATCGCAAAATAGCCTTTGGTGAGACACTCAATTTTACTTTGGTTACTTTTATATAAGCAAACACTAATATGGATGCCATAACCATTCTAAACCATACCAATGGAATGGCCTTAATGGAAATTAACTCACCTAAAATGGCAGTAAAGCCAGCGATGAATACTAAAATGTGAAGGTGCAGATAGTTTTTTAATCTAGCGTTTGGCATTCTTTAGTAGGTATATAGCTAAAATACCAAAAATAAAATTAGGAAACCATACTGCAATAATTGGAGGAAAGTCCGATTGTTCTGCCATTACCCCAAATATTTTATCGAAGAACACAAACACCATAGCAATACATATACCTACCGCCAAGTTAACCCCCATACCGCCTCGTCTTTTAATGGAGGATACTGCCACAGCTATAATGGTTAAAATGAATACAGAAACAGGCAAACTCCATTTTCTGTAAAGCACTAATTTATAACGTCCTATATTGGATGATCCCCTAGCTTCTTCTTTTGCTATAAATTCTCTTAAATCTGAATAACCTTTAGTCTCTGCCGCATAAATAACCGGTATAAGATCATCAACCTCAAACGAAAAGACAGTATCTTTACGCCTTTGCTCTTCAAGGATATCATCTACTTCACCAACCTTGCGCTTAACGTAATTTGTAAGCCTATAAATAGAATCTTCTTCTATATACTTAATACTACTCGCGTCTATTTTATAAACCAGTTTATTATCCTCGAAATGCTCAAAAACAAAATTACTTCCTGTTTTATTTTTAACATCAAAACGGCTTACATAAATAATATCGTTATCATTAATTTGCCTGTATACGTTGGTGTTTTCAACAGCCTTCCTCCCCTTTCTTAAATACTTATAACTAAAATCGTTAAACCCTTGACTGGCGCTAGGGGCAAGATATAACCCCAAAATAATAGACAGTATTGCAACCACAAAAGCCCCCATTAAATAAGGCCTTAAAAACCTAGTAAATGAAACACCAGAACTTAAAAATGCAATTACTTCGGTATTATTGGCCAGTTTAGATGTAAACCATATAACCGATAAAAACAAAAAAAGTGGAAATAATAAATGGGCAAAATAAATGGTAAAATCTAAAAAGTATAGCATTACCTCACCAAAAGGCACTTCATTTTCTAAAATTTTACCAATTTTTTCGGCAAGGTGAACTGTTATTCCAATAGGAATAAACAGCAACAACATCATAAAAAACGTAAACAGATAGCGCTTTAATATGTACCAATCCAGTATTTTCACTACAATCTTTTATCCATTTGTTTTACCATCTTATCTTTCCAAGTTCTAAAATCTCCTGCTAATATATGTTTTCTGGCTTCTCGAACCAACCATAAATAAAACCCTAAATTGTGTATGGTCGCTATTTGTTTGCCTAACAATTCATTAACCGAAAATAAATGCTTTAAATAGGCCTTACTGTATTCGGTATCAACAAAAGTTATGCCCATATCGTCTATAGGTGAAAAATCGGTTTCCCATTTTTTGTTCTTGATGTTAATGGTACCATGAGCCGTAAACAGCATCCCGTTTCTTGCATTTCGGGTGGGCATCACGCAATCGAACATATCAATACCTAACGCAATATTCTCTAAAATATTGATTGGCGTTCCCACTCCCATTAAGTAACGCGGTTTATCTTCTGGCAAGATGTTGCAGACTACATCGGTCATGGCATACATCTCTTCGGCAGGCTCACCAACCGACAAGCCTCCTATGGCATTTCCTACAGCTCCTGCGTTGGCTATATATTCGGCCGATTGTTCTCTTAAGTCTTTATAGGTACTTCCTTGTACTATCGGAAAAAAGGCTTGGTCGTAATCGTATTTTAAAGGCGTTTTCTCCAAGTGGGCTATACACCTATCCAACCAACGATGCGTCATGTGCATGGAACGTTTGGCATAATGATAGTCACAAGGATAAGGCGTACATTCATCGAATGCCATAATAATATCGGCGCCTATACTCCTTTGAATTTCCATAACGTTTTCGGGTGTGAAAACATGGTAGCTTCCATCGATATGCGATTTAAACTTAACCCCTTCTTCTTTTATTTTTCTGTTGGCAGATAAAGAATAAACTTGATAGCCTCCAGAATCGGTTAAAATATTCCTATCCCAGTTCATAAACTTGTGCAGGCCACCAGCTTTTTCTAAAATATCGGTTTGAGGCTTTAGGTACAAATGATAGGTGTTTCCTAAAATAATATCTGGATTGATATCATTTTTAAGTTCACGTTGGTGCACTCCTTTTACCGAAGCCACCGTACCCACAGGCATAAAAATTGGTGTTTCAATAACACCATGGTCTGTAGTAATTGTCCCTGCTCTTGCCTTACTTTCTAGATCTGTTTTGTTTAATTCGAATTTCATACACTTGATTCTCCCGAGGAAGCAAACGTACATATTTTATCCCAAAAAAAACAAACATATTCGCACTACTTAAACCTTTACGTAAAATACCGCATTATTGCTTTGTAAAACACTCATAATAATCTATTTTTGTGGCTTGAAAAATTTAAGAATAATATCATGCCAAACACGCAGTATTTAAATGATTTAACCTCTCAAGTTCGTAGAGACATTCTACGCATGGTTCACAAGGTAAATTCTGGCCACCCTGGGGGCTCATTGGGTTGTACCGAATTTTTTATTTGTCTTTATAATGAAATCATGGATAGAAAACCTGATTTCGATATGGACGGTATTGGTGAAGACCTTTTCTTTTTGTCCAACGGACATATTTCACCTGTTTATTATAGTGTTCTGGCAAGAGCGGGATATTTTCCTGTTGAAGAACTAAACACCTTTAGATTAATCGATTCCCGCTTACAAGGTCACCCAACCACTCATGAAGGCTTACCTGGTGTTCGTATAGCATCTGGATCTTTAGGTCAAGGCATGAGTGTTGCCATTGGAGCTGCACAAGCTAAAAAGTTAAACAACGACGACCATTTGGTGTACTCCTTACACGGTGATGGTGAATTACAAGAAGGGCAGAACTGGGAAGCCATCATGTATGCTTCGGCCAAAAAAGTAGACAACCTTATTGCTACCGTAGATTTAAACGGAAAGCAAATTGATGGGGCTACTGATGATGTATTACCTATGGGTAATATTAAAAGTAAATTTGAAGCTTTTGGTTGGACTGTTTTAGAAATTGAAGCAGGTAATGATATTAAAGCCATCTTAAAAGTTATGGCAGAAGCTAAAGCAGAAACTGGAAAAGGAAAACCTGTATGTGTACTATTACATACCGAAATGGGTAACGGCGTAGACTTTATGATGCATACCCATGCTTGGCACGGGAAAGCTCCTAATGATGAACAGCTCGCGGTAGCTTTGGAACAAAACCCAGAAACATTAGGCGATTACTAAACCATCAAAACAAAAGACATGAAAACTTATACATATACAGAAAAGAAAGATACAAGAAGTGGATTTGGTGCTGGTTTAGCTGAATTGGGAAGAACCAATCCTAATGTTGTAGCATTATGTGCCGATTTAGTTGGCTCATTAAAAATGGACGAATTCATTAAAGAAAATCCTGAGCGTTTTTTCCAAATAGGTATTGCCGAAGCCAATATGATGGGGATCGCAGCCGGTTTAACCATTGGTGGTAAAATTCCGTTTACTGGAACCTTTGCTAACTTTTCTACAGGGCGTGTTTACGATCAAATTCGTCAATCTATTGCCTATTCTGGAAAGAATGTAAAAATATGTGCATCCCATGCTGGCGTAACACTTGGTGAAGATGGGGCTACCCATCAAATTCTTGAAGACATAGGCCTTATGAAAATGCTACCTGGTATGGTGGTTATCAACCCATGCGATTACAACCAAACTAAAGCAGCTACTATAGCTATTGCAGATTACCAAGGCCCTGTTTATTTACGTTTTGGTAGACCATCTGTGCCTATTTTTACTCCTGCAGACCAGAAATTTGAAATTGGAAAGGCCATTCAATTAACCGAAGGTAACGACGTTACTATTGTAGCTACAGGTCACTTGGTATGGGAAGCCTTAGAAGCTTCAAAAGTATTATTTGAAAAAGGCATCTCTGCCGAAGTTATCAATATTCACACCATTAAACCTTTAGACGAAGAAGCTATTCTTAAATCGGTATCTAAAACAGGTTGTATTGTTACTTGTGAAGAACATAACTACTTAGGTGGATTAGGTGAAAGCGTCTCTAGAACGCTTGCGTTAAACAACCCAACACCCCAAGAGTTTGTAGCTACCAATGATACCTTTGGTGAATCGGGAACACCAGCCCAACTTATGAAAAAATACGGACTGGATAGCAATGCCATTGTAGCAAAAGCGGAAGCTGTGCTACAAAGAAAAAGCATTAATGTATAAACATTATTATACGACCAAAAAAACGCTGCCAAGGAAAATAAAATAGCTTTGGCAGCGTTTTTGATTATACACAACCCTAAATCTAAAATACTTATTCATTATGAAAAAATTATTTTTATTACCGTTACTAGCCATACTACTTACAACAACCATTAATGCCCAATCGTCTACTGGCTTTGGTTTTAAAGGCGGTTTAAACTACAATGCCAACGGCAAAAAGTATTTCGAATCCATAAAGGAGAATGCTAAAAACCCGGACAGAAATGTTGGCTACCACTTAGGTATTTTTGGAAAAATTGGAAATCAGATTTACTTTAAGCCAGAACTTGTCTATACCAGTACTAAAAGTGATTATGATAACGACTCCTTTAAAATGGAAAAGCTCGATGCACCATTATTAGTGGGCGTTAAAGTTTTGGGGCCACTTAGTGTTTTTGGAGGCCCTGCATTTCAGTATATTTTGGATACCGAATACGATGGCATTTCAATTAATGACATAGAAAACGATTTCACTATTGGATTGAATTTTGGTATTGGGCTTAACATAAAACGATTGGGTATAGACCTACGTTACGAAAGAGGTTTTAGTAAAAATGAAGCGACTTTTATTGAAACCCAAGGCGGCATTACACCAAGCAGGTTAGATACGCGACCAGACCAACTTATTTTAAGTTTCTCGTTTATTCTATAAACAAACAAAAAATAAAAACAATTTTTAAAGACCTGACAGATACCGAAAATCCGTCAGGTCTTTTTTATTGTCTTAAATCCTAATGACCTGTAGCTTCTCCAGCCCCACTTGGAATCCTAATCTTTTCAACAATATCCTGTACTTCCTCGGGAGGAGGTGAAGTAAACTTCATTATGGTAATAGACACTACAAAGTTAAGTAGCATGGCTACTGTACCAAAGCCTTCTGGCGATATACCAAACCACCATTCGCTCTTATCTGGTAGGGTCTCATCAAACCACCCTAACTTGTACTTTATCATATACAACAGCATGGACACAATACCTACTACCATACCAGCAATAGCACCTTCTTTATTCATACGTTTATAAAAAATCCCAAGGATAATAGCTGGAAAGAACGATGCCGCCGCCAAACCAAAAGCCAAGGCTACCACCGCTGCTACAAATCCTGGTGGATTGATTCCAAAATAGCCAGCTACACAAACTGCACCAACAGCCGATAACCTGGCTGCTACTAATTCACCTTTATCAGAAATTTTAGGATTAATAATTTTTTTAATTAAATCATGAGATACCGATGCCGATATCACCAATAACAAACCGGCTGCTGTTGATAATGCCGCTGCCAAGCCTCCTGCAGCCACTAAAGCAATAACCCAATTGGGCAGTCTAGCAATTTCAGGATTGGCCAGTACCATAATATCTCTATCTACTACCAATTCATTTTTATTATTATCGGCCAAATACTGGATATTTCCATCATTGTTCTTATCGGTAAACGTTATTAAGCCTGTAGTTTCCCACTTTGTAAACCAATCTGGAACATTAGCGTAAGGCTTATCAGATACGGTTTCAATCAAATTGGTTCTTGCAAATACAGCTACTGCAGGTGCTGTAGTATATAATATTGCAATGAGCAACAATGCTATTCCTGCCGACTTCCGGGCATCCCGGACCCGTTTCACAGTAAAAAACCGGACAATAACATGGGGTAATCCTGCGGTACCGACCATTAGTGCCAAGGTTATGGCAAAAACATCTATCATGGATTTGGAGCCTTCGGTATATTCGGCAAAACCTAACTGCGTACTCAACCCGTCCAGTTTATCCAAAAGATAGGTTCCAGAGCCATCCGCCAATTGACTACCAAAGCCTAATTGGGGAATTGGATTTCCCGTCATTTGTATGGAAATAAAGATAGCAGGTACCATAAAGGCAAAAATGAGCACACAATATTGGGCAACCTGTGTATAAGTAATGCCTTTCATACCTCCTAAAACCGCATAAAACAACACAATAATCATCCCTATAATAACTCCTGTATTGATATCGACTTCAAGAAACCTTGAAAATACAATACCTACACCCCGCATTTGTCCCGCCACATAAGTAAACGACACCAATAGTGCACAAAACACAGCGACTAACCGTGCCGTTTTAGAATAATAACGGTCCCCTATAAAATCGGGTACGGTAAACTTACCAAACTTTCTCAAGTAAGGCGCCAACAGTAATGCCAGCAACACGTAGCCACCGGTCCACCCCATAAGGTAAACGGCACCATCGTAACCGGCAAACGAGATAATCCCAGCCATGGAAATAAATGAAGCGGCACTCATCCAATCGGCCGCTGTTGCCATGCCATTGGCCAAAGGAGAAACACCGCCTCCAGCGACATAAAAATCCTTAGTTGAACTGGCTCTGGACCAAATAGCAATTCCGATGTATATCGCAAAGGTTAACCCTACCATAATATAGGTCCACTTTTGAACCCCTATGCCTTCCAATACGATCATGCTACTCATCATATCCATATTTTTTATCGAGTTTATTCATTAAGCGAACATATATAAATATGAGTATAACAAACACATACATCGAACCTTGTTGGGCAAACCAGAAGCCTAACTTAAAGCCTGCAATTTTTATTTGATTGAGTTCATCTTTAAATAGGATTCCCGCGCCATAGGATACCAGGAACCATATCGCCAAAAGAATTAAAACATACCTGATGTTTTCTTTCCAATAGGCTTGTGCATTACTTTTTGTCATATAATTAAGGTTTGGTTTATTCTGGTTTAGTGTTATATCTCTTTACATTTTAAATCCTTACTTAAGGTTTTGAAAATAGACTTTAATTTCTTTCACTACTCGTGGCGCCATGATTAATGTTGCCGTCATGGTTGGTATGGCCATAAGGGCAAAAACTCCGTCTATTAAGTTTATCATCATACTTAATGTTGTTGTAGCACCCAAAATAATGCTTACAATATAAACATAATTGTAATAGTGGCTTTTATGGCTTCCAAAAAGGAAACTCATACATTTGGTACCGTAATACGAATAGGAAAATAAGGATGAAATACTAAAGACCGCGATACATAACAATAGTATATAATTCCCAAAAGTAGGCATGGCATTAGCAAAGGCCGAAGCGGTTAAACTCACTCCATTGGCATCGGTAGTTTGCCAAACTCCTGTTACTAAAATAGCCAGCGCCGTTAGTGTACAAACTACTAAGGTATCTATTGCCGGTCCCAACATGGCCACCAAGCCTTCACGAATGGGCTCGTTGGTTTTTGCAGCGCCGTGTGCCATAGGTGCTGTTCCTATTCCTGCTTCGTTGGAAAATGCGCCACGACGGATGCCCAATAGAATCAACCCACCTAACATACCTCCTAAAAAGGTATCACCAGTAAAATGCCTTGCTGAAAAGGCATCGGTAAATATCATAAGGATATATTTGGGAACCGCTTCAAAATTGATCATCAAAATAATTAGTACCGAAACAAAATACAACAGTACCATAGCCGGCACCAACCGCGAAGCCGTTTTACTTATCCGCTTTAATCCACCTAGAATAACCACCGATGTGATAGCGACCAAAACCAATCCAACCACGAAATTAGAGAACAGTCCTACCTCAACACCATTAGGCTTTAATAAAATATCGTTAATAGCCTGTGTTAATTGATTCACATTAAATACAGGCAACGCCCCTACCATACCACAAATACTGAACATTACGGCTAATGGTTTCCAAACCTTTCCCAAGCCTTCAACTATAAAATACATGGGGCCGCCCTGTAAATCTCCAGCACTGTCCTTACCTCGATACATGATAGCCAGTGCCGAAGTAAAAAATTTGGTGGACATCCCAATAATGGCACTTACCCACATCCAAAATATGGCTCCCGGCCCTCCAATTGAAATGGCTACTGCAACTCCAGCAATATTACCCATACCCACCGTAGCGGATAACGCAGTTGTTAAAGCCTGGAAATGACTTATTTGCCCAGAATCGTTAGGATTATCATATTTCCCACGTACTACCTGAATGGCATGACCCAAATATCTAAAGGGTAAAAATTTTGATAGAATTAATAAGTAAAGCCCCCCGCCTATTAAAAGTACCAGCAAAGGTAAGCCCCACACAAATGATGAAAAATCACTTAGGAATTGCTCCATAAAATTGTATTGATCTGAAATAAGCCATGCCAATTGCATCTGACCATAAAAGAACAAATAAATATTAACAGATGAAAATATTTTATTAATATATCATTTTAGCTGAGTATATTTACCCTACCCAAACCAATTATTTTGCAAACCATTAGGCTGTACTTTATTGATGCCGTTAGGGCATTTGCCATTTTAATGATGCTGCAAGGGCATTTTATAGATACTCTAATCGACCCTATTTACAGAGACCCCTCCAATACCATTTATTCTATTTGGGTATATTTTCGGGGCATTACCGCCCCCACTTTTTTTACCATTTCGGGGTTGGTCTTTATGTACCTATTACTTAGGGCTTACGATAAAGGGGATGACAAACCAAGAATTAAAAAAGGGGTATTAAGGGGGCTGTTGTTAATTGGTATTGGTTACAGTCTTCGTATCAATATTATAGGTTGGTTTTCTGGCCATTTTAACTATCACTTTTTAGCTGTAGATGTTTTGCAATGCATTGGCTTATCACTAATTCTATTAGTGGGATTGCATATTTTGTTAAAAAAAAACACTTATGTCTTATCAACTGTTTTAGCCATAACAGGTACGGCCTGTTTTCTAACCGAACCGCTTTACAGGGAATTATCATTACCCACTCTTCCTCTTTTTTTAGAAAACTATATTAGCAAGCACAACGGTTCTGTGTTTACCATATTACCCTGGTTTGGCTATACTGCCTATGGCGCTTGGCTGGCCACGATATTTTTTAGGCATGTGAACAAACCTAAATTTAAGCTCATTACCATTATCTCTTTTTTGGGTATTGGTTTACTCCTTATAAATTATTCTTCATGGTTTTTAATCAAGTTATACCACATTACCGATTTCGAATTATTAAATGCTTCGGCCAACTACAATTATTTGTTTACCCGTTTTGGTAATGTTTTGGTGATCTTTGCACTATTCTACACTTTTGAGCGTTTTTTAAAACAGTCATTGATTACCAAAATTGGACAAAAAACATTGTCCATCTATGTTATTCATTTCATTATACTTTATGGCAGCTATACAGGTTATGGTTTAAAACGTTATTTTTATAAATCGTTAACTCCTGGCGAAGCTCTAATTGGGGCGATTGTTTTTATGGCAATAGTATGTTGCATTGCATTTCACTATGCTAAAACCAACGCCTTCATATATGGTGTCTTTAGAAGGGTTATAGACAAGATAAAACATTAACTATGGCTTACGATGAATTTTTAGCAGACCGTATTAGACAACAATTAAATGACAAGCATATTGTTTTTACTGAATTAAAAATGATGGGCGGCCTATGTTTTAAAGTGGATGATAAAATGTTATGTGGTATTCATATTGATAAAACATATGGCGACAGCCTACTGATGGCACGTATAGGAAATACCGTTTATGAAGACGAATTGAACAAGCCTGAATGTCTCCCCATGGACTTTACCGGTCGTCCCATGCGCGGGTATATTTTTGTAACACCCGAAGGTTTTGATACCGATAATGATTTAAGTTATTGGTTAGACCTATGCATTACATTTAACCCATTGGCCAAAGCCAGTAAACCAAAAAATCAAAAATAAAAACACCATGGCATATTCAAGAATAAAATTTTTATTACTGTGCGTTACCATAATCTCATTTTTTGCTTGTACCCCCCCCCCTCAAGAACCTTCCTTTGCGGTTATGGCCTATTATGTCCCTTCCAACGATTATCCCCCTGAAGCTATTCCTTTTGAAAAATTAACCTATATTATTTTTTCATTTACACAGGTTATAGACCATAAAATGCAGTTTAAAAATGAACGCTATTCTGAAGATCTGAAAAAACTTGTAGCCTATAAAAAACAACATCCTCATTTAAAAGTTATGATTGCCTGTGGTGGTTGGGGCGGTAGTGGTGGTTTTTCGGATATGGCCAACGACCCCGCTTTAAGACAAGGGTTTGTGAAAAGTGCTATTGAATTCATTACTACATATAATTTAGATGGTATAGATATAGATTGGGAATATCCAGGAATGGAAGGGGCTGGTAATACACATAGGCCAACAGATAAAGAAAACTTCACCGCTTTAATGAAAGAACTCCGTGAGGCTTTGGACAAGACCAACACCCATATGTCCCTAACCTTTGCGGCTGCAGCTTGGAATAGGTATTTTGAGCATATTGAAACCCTTGAAGTTATGAAATATGCCAACTACATGAACCTCATGACTTACGATTATGCCACAGGAGGTTCGCCCATTACGAACCACCATACCAATTTAAGTCCTTACCAAACCAATAACCCAAAAGTTAATAACCGCTCTGCCAAAGCTATTGTGGACTATTGCGAATCCCTTGGTGTCAAACCAGAACAACTGATTATAGGAGCCGCTTTTTACGGTCGCGGATGGAAAGGAGTACCACCTGAGAACAACGGATTGTTTCAATCCAACACTGGCGTTTGGGAAGGCTGGGCCAATTACAGGGGCATTAAAGCTAACCAAGAAAACATGAATGGCTTCGTTAAATACTGGGACTCAACCGCGCAAGCACCTTACCTATATAATGCCAAAGACAGCATTTTTATTTCATATGATGATGCCACCTCTGTGCGTTTAAAGACAAAATATGCTAAAGAGAAACAACTAGGTGGCATCATGTTTTGGCAATTGACTTCAGACGATAAAAAAGATGGACTCTTGGATGCTATTTATGGTGAAGTGATCAATAGCTTGTAACATTTCTGAATATCCGTAATCCGTCATAAAAACGATCTCAATGACAGGTCGAGTGCAGTCGAAACCTAATTTTTAAGTGCACGTAGTCTCTCCATCCAAATTTGGCAGGCACTTTAAAAGTCGATGAACAAAAAAAATTCTGACTTCTTAGCTGAAGTCAGAATAGGGCATGCTTGTAAACTATTAATCGATTCTGACATGGATATTTCTGAAATATCATTTTTATCCGGTTAGTTACCAGAACACACCTCAGTTTAATCTCCAGTTTAAAAAACTAATGAAAGTTACGTCTAATGCTTACAGGAAAAAAAATCTCTCTTAAAAGGTCTCCATTAACGTGAATATTGGATAAAATACTCTCCTCAGTAAGCATACCAAAAACTGTGGTTTAATGTATTAAAAACCTATCTGTCGACCGGCAGGCACACTAAAAGTACTTCGCGATACATACCGACAGTTAACGTCGGTACCACTTAAAGTGACATGCTTCTCGATACAAAATTCTTGCATAATTTTACTCGAAGCTACAAACTTACTCTTAAACATTATTTATGTTTTATTAATTACAGTATTATTATTTTTAGCGTCCACATTCCTTATTTGGTGTTGCCCTCACGTAACTCCAATTTACCACCGTTTACAATATCTTTAAATTTAATCTGAAAGCCGTTTAGTTCCTTTCCGTTTAGTTTTGCCGATTGATATAAATATTTTCATTAGAATTATTTTTAGCCTCAATGACAAAAATCTTTCCTTCATAAAAATCATTATCCAGATGAATTGTTATTTTTTCGAATAAAGGGCTACTGATATCCACTAAAGGTTCGGCCTCACCACCGCCATTCATTTCAAAAAGCCCCATCGAACTCATTATAAACCAGGCTCCCATTTGGCCTTCGTCTTCATCGCCTTTCCCAACCATGATATGGTGTAGAACCGTAATACTGT
Source organism: Aestuariivivens insulae (assembly GCF_022662195.1). GTDB lineage: Bacteria > Bacteroidota > Bacteroidia > Flavobacteriales > Flavobacteriaceae > Aestuariivivens > Aestuariivivens insulae. Next base: position 23,570 of record NZ_JAKMCS010000021.1, read on the forward strand.
TTTTTTTAGTAATTATTTTATCATATAATTTAAAGTTAATTAAACATTTGTTAGAATGTATAAGTATTACAAAAATGTACAATACAACAAAATTTGATCGTATGTAGAATATTATTTTTTAATGTTCATATGTATATATACATCTAATATAAAATATAAGGAAAGTAAGTTTAAATAAAAAAGTTTGCATATCATTCTAGTAAAAAATTAATCTAAAATTTGTATTAAACACAAAACATACATTTTGGATGAATGCTATTATTTGCTCCAATTTTTATTCGGGTTGGCATCCATCCATAATTCCAACTGTCCTCCTTTTGAAAATTCGGTATGTTCAAACCAATACTGGTTTAACGCCTTTCCGTTTAACTGGGCTTTTTGGATATACATATTTTCCTTGGAATTATTATACGCTTTAATTACAAACCGGTTCCCTTGGTAATAATCGGGATTTAATTTAATTGTTATCTCATCAAAAACCGGACTTGTTATTTCATATACGGGTTGTAATGCTGTGTTCCCCTTCAAACTAAAGAGCCCTAAAGACATTAAAGCACTTACGCCTCCCATTTGTCCTTGATCTTCATCATGTCCCCCATAGCCTTTATCTGGCGTTATGGCCCCGTAGGCCTGCTCATTAACTTTACGCACCCAATATTGTGTTAACCATGGCTTTCCGGCATGATTAAACACATGAGCATTGCTACACCCCGGTTGGTTAGCATAACTAACATAACCATTACTATAGGCAAAAACAAAATCGGTGGGAGCCGCTTGTTCAAATGCATAATTTAACTTATTACAAAGTGTTTCGTTACCTCCCATAAGCTTTGCTAACCCTGAAATGTCATGGGACACCGACCAAGTCGCCTGCCAGGCATTGGCTTCAACCCAACCCTGCCCGCTTAACGGATTGGTATGTAACCATTCTCCTTTTTTGTCTTTTGGGAAAATCAGTTGATGTTGTTTATTAAATAATGTCTTCCACCCCTCTGATCGTTTTAGAAAATAGGCGGCATCTTTCTGCTTTTTTAATCCTAAAGCCATTTGTGCCAGTGACCAATCCTGAAAGGCTGCTTCCAAAGTCCTACCTGCATTATTAACAAAATAGCCTTTTTCAATATAATCGTTATCTGCCCCTAACATCCCTTCCGGTATATGGTTTTGCTTCATGACTTTAAAGGCGTGTTTATGGTCTACCTTGGTTAGCAAACCTCTGGTATAAGCAGACACAATTAAAGGCGTAGCGGGACAACCTGTCATAATATAGGAATAGCCTCCTACATTAGGTCCTCTTGGCAAAAGTTTGCCATTATCGGCGTATTGAACCAAGGAGGCAGAGAAATCGTCCAGTACCTCAGGCCATGCTAATCCCCATAAAATATTTAAGTTCCATTGGGTTAACCAAAAGGCATCCGAATTGTACATATGAAACTTGGGGTTTCCGTCGCTTTTTTTAGGTAAGGTTCTTACTTTTAGTTTGGCATCAAGGGTATGTGATCCTTTCCTGTGTCCTTCGGTATAATCTGGATAATCCCCACTATAATCATCAATTTTATGCCGTCCTAAAAGCACGTGCCACAAATCGGTATAAAATTTAATTTTTTGAGCATTGGAGCCTCCTTTCACATCAATTTTACCCAACCAATCGTTCCATTCCTCTTTGGCTTCTTTTCTTACCTGATCAAAATCCCAATAGTTACATTCCTGTTCTAAATTGTTCCTGGCATTTTCGATTGAGGTATATGAGACGGCCATCTTCACCTTGAGTTCGCTTCCTTCCTTAACATTGTAAACCGCACTTACTCCAGAGGTTGGTGCATCGTAATAGGTCCACCCTTTTGGTCTTCTCGGTATTCTTTTGGAACTTCCAACAACATGTTCTATATTTTCATATTTTTCTGTATCCGCCCAACCGTTCATTTTTTCGAAAGGTTTATCAAACTGAATCACAAAAAACAAGGTAACATTATCGGGGCCTCCCCATAACCTGCCCATGGTGTTTACAGAACCATGTATTTCGGTGTCACTAATCTTCGTTACTTTAGCATCAGTCATCGTACTGGTACCAATATACCCACCAAGATTTATCAAGATGTTCGATACTGCATCTTTAGCATACTTGAAACGGTACAAACTTACACGATCGGTCGTGGTTTGCTCTACCCATATATTATAATCTTCCAAGAAGACTTTATGGTATCCGGGCTGAACAATTTCATCGTCATGTGAAAAGCGCGATTTCCAGTTTTGTTCTCCCAATGACGGATCAACTTCACCCGTGGTAGGCATAAGATCTAACCCCGATAACATCCAACCATGTACTTGAGGGAACCCTAAAATTTCAGTTGTATTATAGTTATAGCCACCCCCCATTTGGTTTTTATTTCTGGTCATTGGTGCAGCACTTATCATCCCGAACGGACGGCTGCCCGTAACAAAATAAAAATAGCGTCCCCTTGTGGTTTCGATATAGGGGTCTACCCATGATACGTAATCTTCATAATCGGCTGGTGCAGGAAATACTTCAATTTCCGACAATCCCAAATAATCACCATTGCCATCGGTTACCTGAAACTTAATCCATTCTACTTTCTTATCAGGAAAAACAACTGTTTTCGGACTTCCATCATTAGGAATGGCCGTAACGCTTATTTGGGTGCCATCACTAAAATATAATGTCCCTCCGGCCGTGTGCGAATGTAAAGTAGTTCGATCGTAAAACACAACTTTATTGATGGTTTGCGGGCTATCCCAGTCGAGTTGCATCCATGGATAGTTTACTCCTCCCCAGAAATTCATTTTGCTGTCCGAGGCCCATTCACCCAAAATAGCATAACGTACCACACCATCATTTACCTGGCTAATATCAAGTCCTGAATTTAAACTGGCACTTGCAGTGGCTTTTGCCTTATTGGCAATATTTCCTGGACCTGCATGTAACAGATTAATAAAAGTTATTGTTGCTATTATAGTTAACACCAATTTAAATTGGTTTATAAAATATTTACCCTCTTTTTTTAAGTACTTTGTTCTCATCTAATTATTCTCAATATTTTTTAATTATTATTAAACAATAACATCCAGTAAACAGATGACTACCACTTCATTTTAACCAACTATTTTCAATCAATGATAAATTAACATATAGAAGTTTTAAGTTTAACATAAAATCAAGACCAAATTCTCGTTTTTCAAAGTTAATATCTTGTACTTCTTACTATCTTATCTATTACTACCTTATAAATTGATGAACTCACTTTCTCCAACTTTTTTCAATCTCTTCCAATGTTCTTCCCTTTGTTTCTGGAATCATTTTAAAGGTAAAAATCAATAAAATTAAAGTGTTCACCATAAACACCCAAAACGTAAATGCTCCTCCTAGGTCTTTTAACATTATGGGTGTAAACTGTGTTATGGCCACAACTCCCAGCCAAAGCACAAGCGTAGCGAAAGACATTGCCAAACCTCTTGTCTTGGTGGGAAAAATTTCTGAAATAATGACCCAAGGAATAGGCCCCAGCGATGATGAAAAACTGGCCACAAAACCTAAAATAAAAATTAAGGTCCATATACTTGACGTTTGCCCCGTGTAGAAGATAATCCCAACGCCAAACAAGCACACAACCATTCCAGATAAACCCCAAAGCAATAAGGTCTTTCTCCCTGCCCGGTCTATGAAACCAATTGCCACAAAAGTAAAAATGGTATTTATGGCTCCTATAATAACCGTTTGAAATAAGGCGGAATCAGTACTGAATCCCATGTTTTTAAAAATTTCGGGAGCATAATAAATAATGGCATTAATCCCTGTAATTTGTGAAAAAAGCGCCAGTACCATACCCACAATCAATGCTGGTCTAAGGTTTTTAGAAAATAGCTCTTTTAATGTGCCTTTTTCTTCTTTAAGCGCCTCTTTAATCTCATTTAAAACTTTACCTCCTTGGCTACTGCCATTTACTCTGTTAAGTATTTTGGAGGCTTCATCTGTTTTATTTTTTGAGGCCAACCAACGTGGGCTTTCTGGAACAATTAACAACATAACAAAGAATAATGCTGCCGGTATAATTTCTGAACCTAACATATAACGCCATCCTTTTTCAATATTCCAAGTTTCAGTTCCATAATTTGCTATTTTTAAATTAATAAAATATACAATGTTAATCCCCAATACAATAGCCAATTGGTAGAGGGTAACTAACATGCCCCTCTTATTAGCCGGGGCTATTTCAGAGATATATAAAGGTGAAAGCATAGAAGCCGCTCCTACACCTACTCCGCCAATAAACCTGGCCATAACAAACTGTGAAAGTGTATTAGGAACTGCAGACCCTATTGCAGAAATTGAAAAAAGAACGGCTGTCATAAAAAGTACTTTTCTTCGTCCGTACTTATCGCTAAAATAACCAGCTAACATAGCTCCAAACACACAACCCCAAATAGCACTTGATGCTGCCCACCCCGTCATGGCCGCAGAGAGTTCAAACTTAGTTTGCAAAAAGCCTATGGCCCCTGCAATAACGGCTGTATCGTAACCAAACAATAAGCCTCCCAATGAGGCAGTAATGGTAACTAAATACACATAAGACATATTGGTTTTTTGAATGGATTTGTTCATAGCACAACAATGTTAATTAATGATTATCAATGTTTTATATTTTATTAAAGGGTAAAGGAAAAACGATTTCATTTGATATATAGCTTAAAGGTTAGGTAGATCATTTTTCACATGCCCCCAAAAGTGGGGATCAAATAGTTTAGCACTACCTATTATGGCAGCATCTTCCATGAGCTTAGAAATTTCATAATCGACAAGCAACCCAGCCTCTTTGATCTTTTGTTTTAAAACTGGCAGAAAGAATTCGTAGGCCAAAGATACATTCCCCCCTAATATGATAAGCTCTGGTTTGAATTTTTGAAGAAAAGGAATCATAAACTCTGCCATGTTAGAACCGAATCCTGTAAAAACCTGCTTTGAATCGGCATCATTAGCTTCAGCAATTTCTTTCACGCCATGGACTTGCTTTGAAGCTATCTCATAATAGCGTTTGATACACCAACGTGTTGAAAAATAATCATCTCCTATTCCATCCTTATAGGGTTTATCCCATAAACAACCTCCCTCGGGCACATCATCAGCATTAACCTGAGGCACGCCATCTTTTATAAAGGCAGAACCAAATCCAGTACCCAAAGTAACAGCAATGGTCTTACTATAGTTTTTAGCTTTACCCATAGCAGAGACCCCTACCCCAAAGGCTGTAGCATCATTAATAAACCGCATATTTACCGAACCGGCGTTAATATATTTTGCCAATTCATCGGGGATGGATACATTATAGAGGTTTTCATATTTGTCATTACCTTCAAACATGGCCAGTCCAGTTTTATAATGAAATGGGCCTGGCATAGCAAATCCAATATTAATATCTGTTGTCTTGGAAACATCGGCTATGGTTTTATTAATGGCCTGGCTCCAGTTCTCAAGAATGTCTTCCTTTGCGGCTTTATTATTGACTTTTACAGAATGTGTTGTTCCCGAAATGATTTCAAGGGTATTAATATCTACTGCTGCACTTGTGATATGGCTTCCACCTATATCAACACCAATGGCTATGTTTTTGCTCATCTAATTATAAATTTATCATGTATAAATAATGTTCGAATGTATATACAATTTAACTAAAAACAACTTTTAAGCATTTTGGTTGCCTTTAATGCTTAAAGTTCTCTTTTAATATCTATATCGTAAGTAAAATAATCGGTATGATAATATACCGTATTATATTCCACTGGTCTGTCGCCAACATCCAAGACCAAGCGTTCTCTCTTTAAAATAGCCATCTCTTTTTTTACATCTAACATCTCTGCTATCTTAGCATCGGCCGAGACCGCTTTTAATTTTTCTTTGGAGGTAGACACAATAATATCGTGCTCCCTTTCTAATAATTCATATAAAGGAACCATGAAATTTTCATCACCTGTAATTCCAATCCGCGGGTGGAAATAAGAAACAGAATATAAGTATTTGGCTTCCTTAGACCCTCTTATTTTCTCCAGCTTCCAAACCTTTTTGGTTTCTGGGACACCTAAAGCTTCGTAGACTTCCTTCTCTGCCTGTACCAAAGCAACATTCACTAAGTAATTAACCACTTCGATACCCTGATTGCGCATTTCTTTGGTAAAGCTTATCCAGTTATCTAGACGTGTTGATATTTTTTTGGCAATAACCTTGGTTCCAATACCTTTTTTACGTTCAATTAGTCCTTCGTGTACCAATTTATTAATGGCTTGTCTTATGGTATTTCTAGATACCCCAAGCTTTTTAGACAAAGCGACCTCTTTAGGTAAAAGCTTGTCTCCTTTAATATAATCTTCCCTTTTTATTAACTCCCTTAGATAAATTTCTATTTGGGCATGGAGCGGTACGGGACTGTTTTGATCTAACTTAAAATTCATTATCGAAACCTTAGATTTTTCACATTTTATTGAAGGCTAAATATATGACATTTTAATTTATTTGTTAGCCCAGTCATAGAACAGTTCTATAGCCGTATATAACACCCCTGCCGAACCTCTAAAAGTCCCAGAACCTTCGGGTTTGTTATCCACAGTATACCATTCAAAAAAACCATCATTTTTAATCACGCGATCCGTCATAGGTTTCATGTGTTCGTAGGCTTCCTGAATAAAGCCATATTTTATCAATTGCTGAATCATACGTCCTCCAAACCAGGTCCAATCGCCTCCATTTTGGTACCCATAAGGATACATCCCTTTATTCTCGAAAGCCCATTCTGGGTATGGCGGATACATGGTAAGTCCTATCGAACCGGCTCCGGAAGCTTTTACATTGGCCACCATTTTATCTAAAGCTGTTTTAATCTGCTTCTTATTTAACAAGCCGGCTTCTATAGCTACCGCTGTTCCTCCATGATAATAGATCTCATTTTCATTAAAATCCTCTGGATAAGGTGACTTTTCTAAATACACATGGGGAATAAACTTTTGATTCGCTTCATCCCAAAGTACCTTCATGGTATTTTTGGCAATGTCATTGCGAATTGCTTGCCATTTTCCTTTGGTCTCGGGAATGAGCTCCATCATATTATCCAAAGCAATCAATAGCATGGCATTATCATAAATATCTACACAATACACCGTATCATCGGTTATATAAACACCCCAAGGGTGGGTATGTTGCACATCGCCCCAATCAGCCGTAGTCGCTCCATAGATCAACCCATATTTTTCAGACCAACGGTGATTCATTAAAAACGCCATGGACTGTTCCATACGTTCGGCTACCGTAGCATGGCCCACTTGAACATTTAAAAACCCGGTATCTCCCGTTTTCTTAATATACTTGTACACGGCCTGTACCAAGGACGTTTCATGATCGGTTTCTACCGTGTTTTTATGTCCGCAATAATTAGGCTCTAAATCGGTATAAATATATTGATACCCGCCTTCGGTCTGTACGGCTTTTTCCTTCGGAATAAACCCATCTATAATATTGCCATCGTCTCCTTGCAACCGAAAAAAGACCAGCAAATTTTCTTTAAGGGCTTCCTTGTCAAACACTTCGGCCGACAATTCAATAAAGGTATTATAATCCCTTATCCAAACTTCGCCGTAGCCATCGCCAGCATTAAAGCCTGTTTTAACAACCTTAAGGGCTCTTTCTTTAACTTCCTTAAAATCCTGATCGGCTAATATTTTTTGGGCTAATTCCTTATTAGCTCTGTTCCCTGAACATGCTATTAGAACACATGCTATTCCCGTAAGCAATAATTGTTTCATTTGTTAATTTTTTATTATTAAAAAGATTCTTCGCCTTGACTTCGACTACGCTCAGTCTGACAGCTCTGAATGACAGTTATTCTATTGAATTAGACATCGATGGGGGCATTGTTTCCACGCCCCAATTTGTATTTGGTGCTTTACCTAAATTAAATTTTAAGGTTCCTCCTTTCATAAGCTCCTTATGCAACATCCAATGGTTAGTTATGGGTTTTCCATTCCAGGATGCCTCTTGGATATAATGATTTTCTGGTGACTGATTGATCGTTTCAATAACCAGTTCATTTCCGGGATAATAGGCCTCATCTAATTTGATCGTTATTTTATCAAACAACGGACTGCCAAACTGAAACGTTGGATTGGCGGCACTATGTCCCTGCACATCAAACAATCCCATAGACGCCATAACATACCAGGCCCCTAACTGCCCTTGATCTTCATCCTGTCCCACGCCATAGCCTCTTAAAGGTTCTGTGCCATAAAACTCGTTACAGATGGTACGCACCCATTTTTGGGTTAACCAGGGCTTCCCTGAATAATTAAATAACCAGGCATCATGCAAACAGGGTTGATTCCCATGATTGTATAATTTTTCAAGCCCTGAAAAACTATGTATATTTTCTGAATCTCCACCAAACATTGTTTTTTGAGCATCGGTAAACATGGTTTCCAATCGTTGGTTAAACAGGTCCTTACCAATTAAACCAATCAATCCCACTGGGTCATGTGGTACATACCAGGTATATTGATAGGCATTACCTTCCTGAAATCCGTCCCAAGGACGAATGGGGTCAAAATCTTCAATAAATGAACCATCTTCATTTTTAGGGCGAATATACTTAGTAGCAGGATCAAACAAATTATTATAGTAACCTGCTTGCTCCATAAGGATTTTATAATTTACAGTATCTTTTAGTCCCTTGGCCATTTGTGCCACGGCATACGAACTAAAGCTATACTCCAACGTATGGGAAGCTCCAAAATTCATTCGCCATCCATTGGATAATTCAAACTCTTTATAGGGCACGTATTTATTTTTTATAAAAAATTCCATATCGTACTTACCATTTCCTGAATTCCGCCCTTCATAAACCATTTCATTTTTTAAAGCAGCTTCATAGCCTGTCTTTACATCTAAGTCACGTATGCCTACATTATATGCAGACGCCAAAAGCAAGCCTTGAAAATTGGTTTGAACACCATTAGTGTAGTTTCCTGCTGCTGCTCCATCATGCAACCAGCCTCTGTCTTTATAAAAATCGATATTGGATTGTAAATAATTGCTAAATGTTCTTGGATAGGCCAAAGACCATAACTGGCTTAAATTCCAAAAGGCGCCCCACATACCATCGGTATTATAATGGTTGTATTTAATGTTGCCTTCAGCATCTAAAACGGTTCGTCCTATTTTACCATCTACCAAGGGATAATCCCCATTAACATCGTTAGATATGCCTCTACCTAATAGGGCATGGTACAACCCTGTATAAAATTTTATCCTATTACTTTCACTGCCGCCTTCAACTACTATTCGGTTAAGCTCTGTATTCCAAATTGAATTAGACTGTTTCCTAACACTATCAAAAGTTTGATCTTTTGCTTCTGTATTTAAATTCAATCGTGCATTATCCACTGAGGTATAACTTAATCCTGTTTGGACTTCCAGTATATCCTCTTGGGCCATATCAAAAGTTAGATATAAGCCATTATTTATTCCTTCCGTTTTAAGGGTGCCTTGCTTTTGAATGGAATCTATAAAACTTCCTGTTGAAGTTGGTTTTTTATTGAACCTCGCAACAAAATACATTTTCACTCTTTTCCCAGGGTCACAAAACGTTAAATATTGAGGATAGGTCTCTATATATCCTTCCATTTCAGTTTCATTAACAATTTGAACACTGGTGTTTGTAACGGTGCTGCTTTCTCCCTGTCTATGGCCTATATCCACAATTAAATGGGCCTTGTCTGTCTTCGGAAAAGTATAACGATGAAATCCTACTCTTTCTGTAGAAGTAATTTCTGCTTTCACATTATAATCTTTTAGAAAAACACTATAATACCCTGTTTCTGAATATTCTGAGGCTTTATCAAACCTAGATCGGTATCCCGCATCTGGATTTTCTAAAGTTCCGGGAACTGTTTTTAAATCCCCAACGGTTGGCATGAATACCAAGCCTCCAATTTGAAATTCATGAAAATGACCAAAGCCTTCAATAGAGGTATGTCTATCGTCATAGCCTCTAGGTTCCCAACCTCCGGCACTATTATATGCGTTAGTATGTGGTGCTAATTTGGCCATGCCAAAAGGGCGTGCTGCTGGTGTGTAAAAAAACCAACGTCCATGTACAGATCCTATTTGTGGATCGACATATTGCGTTAGATCTACTAATGGTTTTTCTATTTTTTCAGCTTTACTACAACCAATAGCTAGTAATGTAATTAATATCAAAACAATTACTGATGCTGACCATTTATGTGTATTTATTCTGAATCTCATTATATAGTATTAAATATTAGCTTCATTCAATAGCACAACCATGCTTAACCTCTATTATATTCCAGACTGGCAACCTATAAACAAGTTCGAAAACAAACGAACATCGTTTTACAAACCTCTACTTCTTATTTAGCAACATATACACTTTCAATACTGGCCCCTACAGGGTGATTGGCCTTAAAGGTCATGCCCAAAAGATGAGCTGCGGTTTGTGCTATTTGGTCTTGATAAATTTGTCCTTCAACAGCTACCTCTCCCAACGTTGGTATTCCAGGTCCTAGGGCAACCAACCAGGTTTCATTGCTATGTGGGGCTCCTGTACCGTGATCTGTCCATTTGTCTCCTGTACCCCTACCATGGTCTGGATATACCAAAATTGCCGTTTTGTCCTTATAAAAAGGATCGTTTTGAAGTGTGTTCCATAAATTAGATATCATCTTATCTATACGATTGGCTGCACTTAAATATTTAGCATACTCGCCACTGTGTCCATAGTTATCGGTATCACCAAAATCGATATGAACCACTTTGGGATGATGATTTTGTATGTACGCCTTGGTCATCATAAAAGTTAACTCATCTGGTCTACATTCATGAAAATGATCAGGAATTAAATGTTGCAGTTCATTGATAAGGTGTTGTGCTTCAGAGTTGTTTTTATCCAATACATCTTCACCTGGTAAATTCACTAACATACCATTACGGTCGCGATTCAATATTCTTCCAAGCGCATCCCATGACGCAAAAGTGACCACTTTCCCATGATAATCTTGATGCTTATTAAAAAACTCCAAAACGTTTTCGTTAGGATTATTTGGATACTCGTTCGAATTGACTTTGGGGTCGTAATAGCCACATAGTGTTTCACTTCTACCAGGATAGGAAAACCAATATTCATTCTTTACATCGACCTTGTTGCCAAGAGCTCTATTGCCATAAAGCTGTCCTTTTGATGCTATCGTATTCCAAAAAAACGGCATCAACTTTTCTCTTCTTTCAGCCTCGGTGTCTACCCAAAATTTCTTGTTCTCTATTAAAAGTGAGTCTGCTCCCTTAAAAACTTCCTGCCATCGCAATCCATCTATCGAGATTAAAATAATATTTTCAACTTTATCTTGCTGTTGGGCAAAACCACCTAAAGAAAGGAGCAATAAAAAAACTAACAACCTAATTTTCATAATTTTACATTTTTAATTTTAAAACATTTCGCTCGAAATTACATTGAAAATTTTATTATCAAAATTTTATTTTTTAATCCTCACTTCTAATTGATTCCCCGTGGCATGTCGTTGACTCCCCAATCCTTATTGGGTTCAGGTCCCATTTCCAGTTCCAGTTTTCCGCCTTTTAACAATTCACTGGCCGGGAACCAGAAATTCTTCAATACCTTACCATTTAACTTTGCACTTTGTACATATTTATTATTGAAGGAATTATTTTTAGCCTCAATAACAAAACTTTTCCCTCTATTGTATTGGTTGCCCAAATCGATCTCTATTTTTTCAAATAACGGACTTCCAATTTCATAGATGGGTTCCGACCTCGTTCCTCCATCTATTTGGAACAAACCTATAGACGACATCATGTACCAAGCACTCATTTGCCCTTGGTCTTCATCTCCCAAATAGGCATTAGAAATACCATAACCATAAAAACGGGATAAAATGTCCCTATTCCATTTTTGGGTTAACCATGGCCGTTTCACCCAATTGAACAAAAACGAAAAGTGCATGGATTGCTGGTTCCCTTGAATTACAGGGAAATCCCAGTATTTTTCATTTGGTGCATTGTATCTCCAATTACTGCTAACGCTAAAGCCGCCATCCAAACGCTTTACAAATTCATCCTCGCCTATTATTTCAGCCAATGCCGGAATATCCTGTGGTACGAAAAAGGTAAGCTGCCATGCATTTCCTTCGGCATACTGATGGTTTCCTCCTGTTTCAATAGGATCAAAATCTTTAAACCAGGTGCCGTCTGAATGTCTCAACCTGGCAAATCCAATCTCTGGATCTATGGCATTTTTCCACCAATAGGCCCTATCTATAAATTCATTATAGGCTTTGGTTTTCCCTAAAGATTTTGCAAACTGTGATACGGTAAAATCATCAAAGGAGTACTCTAAAGTATTTGAAAAACGTCCCCTGTTATAAGGCACATACTTGTGTTTTAAATAGGTTTCCAAATCCCTGTTTCCAGCATAGCCGCCACCAACCTGTTCACCTTTGGTGGTTTGCATTTTATAAACAGCATTAAAGGCCTTTTCGGCATCGTAATCCCGAATGCCCATTTGATAAGCGCCCACAATAAGCGGAATTTCATGCTCGGCCACCATTACCGGAATATATTCCATACCTGCAGGCCCTTTAGCCAACCAACCATTGGCATCGTACATGGCCAATTGCGATTTCACCCATTTGGATGACCATTCTGGAGTTACCAGATTCCAAAACTGGTTCAAGTTCCAAAAGGTATTCCAAAAGGCATCACAACCTAAAGCAACATCATTAGGATTACTAAATTTTTGAAGTTTTTCTTCGGCATCCATCCAGCTACCATCTACATCGCTAAATATATTTCTACTTACCAAAGCACGGTACATATTGGAATAGAACCTGGTTTTTTCCAACCTGTTGTTTGAAGTCACCTGTACCCTTTGAAATAAATTGTTCCAGGTGTTTTCCTGATTTTTACGAACCTGTTCAAAGTTCCAATCAAAAGGTTTTGTTATTTCTTCTTCAAGATTCAATGCTGCATTCTCTATACTTACGTATGATATTCCAGTTCTTGTTTGCACCACCTGATGCTTAGATGTATCGAACTCAATAAAGGCCACAATATCTTCTGGGTCGGCAACGGTTAGTTCGGTATCATTCATAATAACAGCATCCCCTTTCCCAGCTTTACTACCATTTACCCAAGTGCCAAAGGCTTTAATGGGTTGGTCAAATTCCATCACAAAATGCACCGTATACTCTTGTGCTATAATGTCCCATTCCCTTGTTTTATCACCGCCTTCAACCATTTTGCTTCGGTAATATTGTTCTCCCCAAACAGACGGTGAAACCTGTTTACTGTACCCCACAATCTTATGGTCGTCTATCTTTTTGAAATGTGCTTCTTTAATGGCGTAGTTATATTCTGAAGGGATTTGAAGATCGACCAATATTCTGGAGTTTGGAACATCCTTCGGATAGGTATAACGTTGGAAACTGGCACGGGTTGTGGCCGTCAATTCAGCCTTGATTTTGTAATCGCTTAAAAACACCGAATAATATCCCAAAGGTGCTTCTTCAGTGGTTTTATCTACTCGCGAACGGTATCCAGAATCGGGCTCTCCCTGATTACCAACTTCGGTAACCAAAGGCCCATTGGTGGGAAAGGTTCCCAAACCTGCCATGGTCCATTCATGAATATGACTAAATGTACCCACACTTTCGAAGGTGGGCTGATATCCTGCCTGCCAGCCTTCATTTTGATTATCGGGGCTTATTTTAACCATTCCAAAAGGCATCCAAGGCCCTGGCGCGATCATCCATCTAGAATGTCCCGTTCCTATTTTGGTGTCCACATAATCCACCAATCTGTTGGTCTTCTTTGGAACTCTTTTTACAATGCCTTTTTCAATTGGCTTACCATCCAAAAAAACAGCATATTGACTCACTTTTGACTTCCTAACGGCTGGCATAGGGGCTTCATAAATAATTCGACCATGCTCTACTGCCTCTTCAAAAATAACCTTACCATCCAGTTGCACTTGAAGCTTCGGACTGCCTTGAAGATGCTGAACATCCACTAACAGAGGCTGCACCTGGTTCCTATCAACCTTTAACTCATATTCTGCTGGGGTGACGCTTCTTAAAAATGCCGTTTCCGGTTTCAATAGTTGTACGTGCTCTGGTCCTTCCAAACGTACCTGATCGAATACCAACCAACTGCCTTCCAAAGTTGTTAACTGAATGCTATTCCCGCCATAGGTTATCAGGTCTTCAGGAATTGTAACACTTATTTTTTGTTCTTTGGTATCTGAATTTACTCCTTTTAAAGCTTCAGCATTTTGCCCTTTATCTAATCTAAACTTCCATGATTTACCATTGACTGTTACCTTAAAATAGGGTGGCGTTTCCGGATTACAATCCAAAACATCAACTATTAACTTCCAAGGGCCCTGCTTAGGTTTTTCACTTAAGCCAAACAAAATATTGATTTCGTGCGGACGGATCCCTGCCAATCCAGAGGTCCCCCCCCAATAATCCATCGCTCCTGGCAATACAAATGGAAAATCTTTTGCTGTATTGGAATACCCAACAACATAAAACCGATCTTCCCATCCAAAGTCTTTTTCCAAAAATTTGCTGTACTCCGAATTTGCCAAGGCAAACTCTGCACTACTATTATCAGATTTTCCTATTTGCCATACCGTTGTATTCTGGGCATAGCCAACTGTAAAAGACATTGCGACTGCAATCAGAAGTTTAAATTTCATATCCTCTAGTTTTATTTTTTAACAGGCCTCATCCTTAACAAACGAGACGATTACTTTTGCTGTTTCTTTGCCCTTATTTATCAGGCGATAGCTATTGGCTGCCGCCGACACGGCAAAGGTTTCTGCATAATGAAAGGTTTGGGATTCGTTTAATAAATCCAATGCTACCGCAGTACCTTCCACAAGCATTAACACATGACACTGATTTAAAGTTTCTATAATAACTTCATCATCGAATTCATATCTATATATGTCGTAGAAATGATCGGGATGTGTTGGTAAATGTATTTTCTTCCAATGATCACCAGACGCTTCCACATATGGTTTAGAAACCAAGGTATCCTGTACAACTTGTCCTTTTCTGCTAAAGTTTAAGTTATCGAAAGCACGGTCAATATTTAAAGGTCTCGGATTTCCATCCATGTCCATCCGTTGCCAATCGTACATTTTAAAGGTGAAAATATAAGGGGTTGCACTAATTTCCAAAACCATATTATCTACCCCCGAGCAATGCACTGTGCCATGTGGAATTAAGAATAAATCATGTTTTTTTGCGGGTAACTTTTGCACGTATTGCTCTACATCCAGCACTTCTTTTGTTTCGTAACTGTGTTCTAATGCCTCTTTAAAGGTTTGGGGATCGATATCTTCCTGAAATCCTAAATACACATCGGCACCTTCCTTAGCATCCAGAATGTAATAGGTTTCATCTTGGGTGAAATTTTCTCCGAATTCCTTTTTAATATAATCCGGTTTGGGATGGCACTGTACCGATAGATTTCCGCCATCGAAGGTATCCAGAAAATCAAAACGAATAGGAAACTCATCTTGAAATCGCTTAGCTGCTTTGCCCAGTACATTCTCTTGTTCCTGAAACATTAACATATCAAAGGACACTTCCAACATACCATATTCATCACCAAAAACCAATCCGTTTTCTGGTACGATCATTTCAAAGGACCACGCATAATTAGGCACCTCTTTATTTAAACCTTCTATACGATCCTTCATCCATTGTCCTCCCCATATGCCCGGTTCAAACCAAGGCCTTACCCTAAAGTAGCCTTTAGACAGTTTGGACAAACTAGCCCTTAGCGCCTCCCCTTCGGTCCATGTAGGCTCTCCAGGGCGCTGCTGATCTACAACGATATCGATTAGAGGCAACAATCTTTTCTTTTCTTCATTTAACACCACCCAATCCACAAAATAAAAATGTTTGTACATTTGTTTAGGGTCTTTTGTTGAAGATAACCCCAAATTGGTGATAGCATCGGCACGCATTCTAAACTGTAATTCGTTTTTAGGCAAATCGAAATACACCAAACAGCCCTCTACGTTAATCAAACTTGATCCTGTACCGTAGATAATATTAATGTCCTTACTTTTATCTAAACCGATCTCTGATATCTTTTTTTCATCAAAATAATCACTCAACCTTAGATTTGTTTTTCTCCCAAAAACCGGATCATCTCCTCCTAAATAAGGCGTAACCATCTTATTAATTTCATCTTCACCCTTAAAACAGTCCTTCACATTATAAAGACGAACCAAAAGATCTTTCTTCTCAAAAATAACTTCTAACGCCCTTATTACCTCTTCCCAATCTACTCCAACATAACCGTCTAAAATAATTACTTGCTCATGTTTCAACCTATCCGCCAAAGCCTCATAACCAATGGCCACGCGACCGTCTATTAATTGATGTACAGGATTTATATCGTATCCACCATTACCTGGTTTTTCTTTTTTGACTGGCATTAAATACTGACTTGTTTTTCTTTCCATTTTTTAATTAAGATTACGCAAATATACAAATTATGTGCATATGTATGAACATACAAACTATTTATTTTTGTATAATAAATACCCTATACCTTCTAAAAAGCTGATTACACCTTTATTTACTTGTATCTATAATTTCTTTTTATTAAAGATATGTTGGGTAATTGCCCTATAAAAATTAAGCTTAACAAAGCTATTGTCTTTAAAAATAACGCACTTGGATAATTTTATCAAATAATAACATTATTTGATCATTTCAATTTTATGGCATAGGTTGGGTTTAACCCGTTTTGGATCAACTTTTTTTATGAATCTGTAAACTATAAACCTCGTGAACTCTTTAAATTTTAAAATAAGTTAAGTTATTTATTTTCCAACTCAATTTCTTCCAGGGTTTTATTAGTTGTCTCGAACAAAAATCTTTTAAAGAAAAAGAACCCCAACAGTGTCATCAATGCAAAGAAGGCAAAACTGTATCCAATACCTTTCCCTTCGCTAAACGCTCCAACAACTATGGGAAACAGAAAGGTAATCGATCCGTTCACAATCCAATTCGAAAAAGAGCCTATGGCCACACCCCGTGACCGAATATTGTTTGGGAATATCTCTGCCAACAATACAAAAACCACAGCTCCCATGGACGATGCAAAACATGCGACATAGCATATAAGGATGCCCAACAACAACCAGCCCTCTGTATTACCCGTGTAGAAAGCCCATGAAAAAAAACCAAGTGTTATAGTCATTCCAATGGTTCCTACGTATAACAACTTTTTTCTTCCTACTTTATCAATCAAGCTCATGGCCAATAGGGTAAATATTAAATTCGTGGCTCCCAGAATAACCGTTTGGCCTATAGCAGAATCGGTTGAAAAACCAGCCGCCCTAAAAATGTCTGTTGCATAATAAAAAACGATGGCTACCCCTGTGAACTGACTGAACAATCCAATGCAGATCCCTATCAAGGTAAACTTTAAGTTGGGCTTCTTAAACAAATGTTCTTGTTTTCCTTCACGCTCCAAGGTTATGGAGGTTACAATGTCGTTTATAATCCCTTGTATATCTGCATTGGGATTTACATCTATTATGGCTTTCTTAGCTGCTTCCTGATCTCCTGTTTGCATTAACCATCTGGGGCTCTTACGAACTTTTAGAAGTAGCAGCAGAAAGGCCAATGCCGGTATGGCCTCGGAAATAAACATATAGCGCCAATTGTTTTTCCCTGTATCGATTAAAATATAATCTACAAAAAAGGCTACCAAAATTCCAACGACCAAAGCCAATTGAAACGTAATAATTAACCTTCCCCTATGGGCTGCAGGGGCTATTTCTGAAATATAAATAGGCGACAGCACAGAGGCTGCCCCAACTGCCAAACCGCCTATGAACCTAAATAAAATAAAACTGTTAATCTCTGGCGCAAGCCCCGTACCAACAGCAGACATCAAAAATAGCACGGCAGAAAACTTGAGCATTTCCCGTCGTCCATATTTATCACCAGGCTTACCAATTGAAATGGCACCTATTATACATCCCAATAACGCAGAACTTACGGCCCAACCGGTCATGACATCATTCAACTGGAAATAGGATTTAAAAAAGGGCAATGCGCCATTTATTACCGCCGTGTCGAAGCCATATAGTAGCCCACCTATGGCAGCTACTAAGGTATACAGTATTAGTTTTCCTTTCATTTGTGTTTTTTTAAAATTGATTCATTATTATCACTCCCTCTTACGAAACTTCATCTGGCCAGGAACTAACTACGCTTCCATAACCAAAATATCATCAATGATTTTTTTTAAATCATCAACAACCCATTTCGAAATATGCTTCCCTTTTTCTATAGATCCATATTCTGGACTCCCAAAAACACCATTGGTGGTCATCTCCTTTGTTGATCTATAATAGGATACCTTAGCTCCTCGCAGCATATCCCCTTCGCTCCAGGAAAATGTATCGGTATGTTTTCCTTTTTCTATGTTATCTGCATGTACCAAGTGGGGTGCAATCAATAGCATTAATGACGTTTCAAATTCACCGGCATGTCCTACGCCTCCTTTACCACTTTCATTTAAAGCAAATAAGGCATTTGATGCCAATTTCCACCAGTTAACCATAATGATATTTGTTGTAGGGTTTTCGTAACCTAACTTTTCTACCAATACTTGACCAACAGCTTGGTTTCCACCATGACTGTTTAAAAGAATGATATTTTTAAATCCATGTTGCATTACCGATCTTACAATGTCTTCAACCTGTCTTATAAATGTGTCGTGACTAATGGTAAGTGTTCCTGAAAAATCCATATGGTGTGAAGAGCACCCAATACTAATGGAAGGCAGCACTAGCACTTTACTTGGGATAACTTTGTGTAACTCATTAGCAAAATGTTCTCCAATCAATCTGTCTGTTGCCAGTGGTAAATGCTTTCCGTGTTGTTCCGTAGCGGCCATAGTAAGTATAACCGGTATGTTTCTAGCTACCTTACTTAATTCTAATGTTGTTAATTGATCCCAAATCATAATTCCATTCTTTGTTATTTTTTAGCGGCCCACATTTCAATTTCAACAACCAGATTCATTAACAATCCTGTTTGTACCGCCGTACGAACGGGTTTGGGGTCTTTAAAGTAATTTTTATAAACCGCATTGAATCTTGGCCAATCGGTTAAATCTTTAATGAATACGTTTACTTTAAATACATCGTTAAGAGTACATCCTGCAGACGCTAATTGCATACTGCAATTATCCATCATATAGATTGTTTGTTCTTCTATGGTATCTCCAATAACGTTTCCTTGTTTATCTATAGCTGCTTGACCAGAAATAACAACCAGTTTAGCTGGGTTAACTTCTAAAACAGGGGAATAAGGTCCTGCAGTAACATGCTGGCTCGCGTTTGCCGGCATCTGCTTTATTGCTTGTAAATTAGGGTTGGAGTGGACACTAAAAAATGGTAAATAGCCTGTAAATCCAACCATTTTCCATTGCCCGTTTATTTTTCTACATCTATATAATGTTTGCCAATTGGTTTCTACATAACTCCCGTCTGCTTTCTTTATATCCCCCACAAACTTTTTGTGCAGTAATGCTGCGCCACCTATAATTTCTATGTCTTGCAATATGGTTACCCTGTGCAATGCTTCGGTTACATCTTCTCCCCATTCGGTTTCATGAAACTCTTTGGCCTGTTGAAGCCATGAAGTTTTATAGCTTTCTAAATTTGGAAAGCTTAATTTCCATTGGTCAATGTTTTGAAGTTTTCCTCCATCGATCCCCATAAAACCTTCTTCATGAAAATCATTTTCTACCATTTGCCAATCTTGGTTTACAAATGCATCGATATCCCTTTTGACCACCATGTCCCAAATGTCTTCTTTATTCTTATCTATACCTATAAAAGGGTTAATCATAACTTATACGTTTTTTGTTTTGTTTGGTAATGTTTAACGGCGTCCATATCTACTTCAATACCTAAGCCCAATCCTTCTGGTAAATAAGCATAGGGCGCCTCAATTTTTAAAGGTGATTTCAATAGGTCATGCTCACGGATTAAGCGCCCAAAAATATCGCTTGGCCAATTGCAAGATGCCGCCGCTGCCGCAGCGTGTATGTACATGGCCTCTAAAATACCGAGGTCTATTTCGGAACCGTGCCAACAGTTTAATTCTGCTGCAGATGCTATATGATCCAATCTCTGAAAGTCTGCCAATCCACAATTAAAATTAAACCCATCTACGGCCTGTAATTGAATCGCTTGAATGCTATCTTTTATTCTTTGTCCGTGAATGATATAGGGCAACGACACATGAAGCACTATGGGAATCGATGCGTAGTTCCTCAATTGGTGATACTCGTTTAATTGCCAACGAGGAAGTGGATCTTCGAGACATAACACATTTCCTATTTCCTGTAAGCCATCAATGCGTTTCTTAACTTCAAAAGCATGCAACCAACGTTCGTTAGGGTCTAAAATAACCTGCATTTCTGGCGCTGTTTCAGCAATTGTTCTGCACCATCCAATAACATCGTCCTCTAAATCGCTTTTAAACTTCATACAGGTATATCCCATGTTCTGAAACTTTAAAGCTAAATCTGCAATATCCTCTTGACTACGATGACTGGACCAGGCCCCTACGTTTACCTTGTTCTTTAAAGCACCTCCCAATAAATCTACTACCCGTACACCTTTTAATTTTGCATAAGCGTCCCAAATGGCACACTCGAAACCATCATATTCCCTAGAAAACGCAAAAGGTAATTTTTGCAATGTTAGTTTTTCAATGTCTTGACCCACCAATAGTGCCCCTATAGCATCTACTGTAGCCCAATTATGGCTTCTGTACAGTTCACCCCATCCTATGATACCGTTTTTCAATTCTAATTGTACTATTAGTTTGGGGACTTCATCAAATTGTACACTCCAGCCTGCTTTAGCTCCCAAGGGCAATTTATGCAACCCTTTATTGATACCTTTACTTTCAATAGCTCCTGGGTGTGCTGGAACTATAACTTCAAAACAAGTAATCCTACTAATTATCATACGTGCTATTTTTCTATAAATGAATTGTTGTACAGCATAGAGGTCGTTCCATTATCTACATAAATCACCTGACCGGTAACGGCCCTGCTAAATTCTGAAACTAAAAAGCCAACCACATTGCCACAATCTTCGGCTTGTATTTCAAATGGTAAACTTTGATAGTCTTTAGTGTGATGCTCCACCCAAAGTTCAGGATCATCGGCAAAGGTTTTAATCAACTTTAAATTCTGTTCTGCATGTACATAACCGGGAGCGACAGCATTTACCCTAATATTGTGTTTTCCCAATTCTACTGCCATGCCCATGGTTAACCCTTCCACCGCTCTTTTAGCACTGGCATAAACGGCATACTTAGAAATGGTTGCCGAAGTGTGTACTGAAGAAATATTAATTATACTGCCTTCTGAATTGCTTTCTATAAGCTGATTAGCAAATAATTTCGACAGTTTCCATACAGCCCTTACATCTATATTGTATAGATTATCAAACTCTTCATTGGTTACCTCATGGGCTTCTTTACTTAGTCCTATACCGGCATTATTGACTAAACCATGTATGACGCCTACTTGTTTTGCCAAGGTTGCAAACATGGCATCCACTTGGGTTTCATTAGTTATATCGGCCGCTATTGCAATGGCATTAGGTAGTTTATTAGCTGCTTCTTGGGCTTGCTCTAAATCTCGGGCATTTACAATAACCCGAGCTCCCATCTTTGATAACGCAACGGCTACTCCATTACCAACTCCAAAGCCTGCAGCTCCGGTAACTAAAATATTTTTATTGGATAGATTCATTATTGGATAGATTCATTATTAAATAATTACATGATTCCGAACTTTTGAAAGGCATCTACAGTACTCATGCCTTCTTCCAAAGCTTTTTGTACCAGTTTTTCTCCTCTCGCTTTTTCAATTGCTCCAGTAAATGCTTCTTTTTCTATTTCTTGAGGGACGATTAGCACACCATCCCTATCGCCATAAACAATATCTCCTGGGTTTATACGAACGCCGTTAAATTCAATAGGCACCCTATAGTCAATGACTTTTCCTCTTGGGCCTTGGTCCTGGGCATAAGTTCCCAATGAAAATGTTGGAAAATTTAGTTTTTCTATCTCATTGGTATCTCTTGAATACCCATCAACTACAGCTCCTGCTGCTTTTAATTTTAAAGCTCTCGTACTCATTAATCCTCCCCATAAAGCATATCTGGGCGATGCTCCCGAGCATATATAAACTTCATGCTCTTGTAAACTGTCCAATGCTTCAAACATAATCCCAAAAGGCTTCTTCATTAGTGGATTATTTGTTTGTTGTGGAGATTCTTCAAAAGTATCGGCCTCCAATACGGGCATAGCTCTTCCTATGGTAACCATATCTTTTCTTAGAGGTTTTATGTTTGGTGATAGAAATTGATGCAAGTACCCCAGTTTATCCAATACATCGCCCACTAAAGCAACGAACAGTTCTTCTTTAGCTATTTTGAAAAGTTCTTGGTCGTTTCTCCATGTTATCCTTGTGTCCATAATTATATTATCTTTTAGAATTTGGTAGTCTTTATTGTTGACCCACCCTATTGTCTTAAATTCTTAATTGTCCAAAGGAAACTAAAAGTTTAAAAAATATTATTAATTTTAGTACGATAATACTATTTCAAAGATGCAGAAACTGGATAAAGTGTCTACAGAAGACCGCCAAATAATTGATTTAGAAGCTTTAGGGTTTGAATTCGTAAAGGTTTTGGGATCTTACAACTACAGGCAAATGAACAAAAGCCTGGACATGCATGTCCACGAGAATATGATAGAAATATGTTTTCTTGAAAAGGGCTCTCAGTATTACCACATTCAGGGAGAGGATTACAGGATTAATGGAGGCGATCTTTTATTGACATTCCCTGGTGAGGAACATGGCACCAAAAGTTTTCCTGAAGAACGCGGACGTTTATTCTGGTTTATCATGGAAGTACCCGATAAAAATAGACGTCTTTTAAATTTAACAAGAAAAGATACCAAATTATTAATGGAGAGTTTCATGAGCCTAAAATCGAACAGAAAATTTAAAGGCTCTGATAGGCTAAAGCATGACCTTAATGCCATATACCGAATTTGCAAGTATCCTATAAGCGGATTGGACAAAATTAAAATTACCAATCTATTACTGCACTTCTTATTAAACGTCCTGGAATTTGGGAATAAACATTCCAATCAAATTATAAGTAAGGAAATAGCTGATATTTGTATTTTTATTAAAAACAACCTTAATGAATCATTTCCCTTAGAGCATTTAGCCCAGTTGTGCAACTTGTCACTATCGCATTTTAAGTACAAGTTTAAAAAGGAAATGGGATACTCTCCTTCTGATTATATTTTGAGGCAAAAAATTGAAAAATCCAAGGAGCAATTGCGCATCAAAACGAATAGCATACAGGATGTGGCCTATAATTTGGCGTTTAGTTCGTCTTCCTACTTTGCAACTGTTTTTAAGCGTTACACAGGCGAATCCCCCTCCTCTTATTTACTTTCGAACGGAAACGGTCTTAAATCATAACTTATCTAAAGATAAGATAATGGGAAGGGTGTCCTAAAATGATAGGGTAAAGGTGGTTAGTACCTGCATAGTTATCGTCTTTTAGTTAAACATTCATTTTGACGAAATCCAAACCAACTATTTCAATTACAATTTCTTAATCAGCTATTCGATTCACTCTTTTTATGTTTTGCAACTGTGAACCGAATTAAACTATATGAACTCAATTCTTATGTTAGTCTAAAACCATAAAACCTTGTAAATTATATGATTTACTAGGTTTTAGTTTTTATTTATATTTATATTCATTTTCATCGGGATGACAGGTCTTTTCAGGGATGCCCTTTTTGCTCAGAATGAAACCATAATGACCGCTACAAAAAATGCCAGGGACAAATGTCCTTGGCATTTCAATAATTTATAAAATTGGGACACCCGATATGTAGGCAGGATTATAAACTCATAAACTTAACTTAAAACCTCCATTGATCACAAACCCATCGACTGGGGCATAGATGTCCAGAAACTGGGGATTTCCGATGTTCCCTGTATAAATAGTACCAAATCGGGTCTGGCGGGTATCCAAAAAGTTCTCAAAGTTCAGAAAGACCGAAAATTTTTCTCCAAGTTTCTTTTCGCTCATTAGTCCCACAATCCAATAGGATTGGCCCGTTTCACCGTCGCCCAATTGTTGCGGACTGTAATAATAGGCCTCAAGCCCCACCCAAATGTTCTCTTCTTTTTCGTACATAAGTACATTGTTCAATCGGTGTTGGGCCACCAACGGAAAATCCGAAACCGTCCCGTTTTCATGTTGCTTTACATTGGCATGGGTATATCCTGTGAACAATTTGAAATCCCTATATTTGACCTTGAGGTTCACCTCTGCGCCACGAGTGTCCACATATCCTCCATATTGTTGGAATTCATAGGCTCCATTACCGTTTGGCACTAGCGTCATAGGGTCATCAATTTTGGTATAGAACAAGAGTGTATTGATAGACATTGTCATTTCCGACAATGGAACCCACTTATAATTAATATCAAAATTCCCACCAAGAGAGCGCTCCAAATCAGCCACATCTGTGTCGATAGGCAGCACGTTCCTGAACTGCACCCGTTCCGCATCCTCTGTGAACACAGTGGGGGTCTTGTATCCCATGCCGCCCCCCAATCGGAAGGTCAATGCTCTATTGGGTTCGTAGAGAACCGACATTCGAGGTAGAACCATGGCTTTATATTCAGAATGGAAGTCGACCCGAAGCCCAGCCTCCAGTGAAAGGGTTTCTTTAATGGGCCAAACATTTTGGGCAAACAAACCAAAAATTTGATAGGATTGATCCAGAGCTTCGTTCTGGCCCTCACGGGTATCATTGAAATACTCCGTCCATAGGTTGACTCCATATACCCATTCCAACTCGTCTTCCGAGCTTGTGGAAAAGTTCAGTTCACTGAAGGAAGAACGTTGGTATCCCGAAAAGGTGAAATCCGGTACCTGGATGATACGGTCGTAAAAACTGAAACTATTCTTGACCTCTATTCGATTTCGGTCATTAAAGGCATGTTTAAAACCAAATTGGGTGGAGACCCGCTCCGTTTCATTGAATTCAAAATAGGGATTGGCCACAGATTTACCCTTTATATAGTCCATATTCCCTCCAAGACGATCTTCCCAAATAGCATTGATGCCCAACAGCAGTTCGGTCTTCTCGTTTAGGTACCAATAAAGTTTTGGATTCAAGGTAAAGCGGTCGAAATCTGGAATAGCTGTAAATCCGATATCCGCAGGGTCGTAGGGCGTCCCCAGATTATAGGAGACGAATACGGTGGTCCCCACCTTGTTGAACTTTTGTGAATAGAAGCCACTGAGGTCCAGACTAAGGGCGGATGTACCGTTAGCCATAAAACTGAGCTCAGGCTCGTCTCCCGGAGTCTTGGAAATAAGGTTAACCAATCCAGCTATGGCACCACCTCCGTACAGGGTAGAACTGGAACCTTTAATAACCTCCACCTGCTTTAAATCCAAGGGAGCAATCTGCATAAGACTGAGTCCACTAGCAAATCCAGAATACAAAGGAAATCCATCCCGCAAAAGCTGTGTATACTTTCCGTCCAGTCCTTGGATGCGTATGCTTGAATTGTAGCTGGTGGCCGAAGTCTGCTGGGTACGGATACCTGTACTTTCGTTGAGTAACATTCGGATATCACCAGGTTTCATATTTCCTTTTTCGGAGAGTTCCTCCCCTGCGATGACCTCGACACGGGTAGGGATGTCCTCAATGGTGCGGCTACTCCTCGTGGAAACCAAGGTAACCTCTTCCAACTCCTCGTTCTCGGGTATCAATGAAAAGGTCTGTCCTTGAGCTGTTTCATCCAAAGGAAAGGTAAGGCTTTCTTCAACTGTGGCATAACCAATATAGCTTAACCGAAGTAGGAATGTTCCGTGTGGGATATCCTCTATGTGTATCTTTCCTTGTTCATTGGATATGGCACCTTTGTCAAGTGATACCAATACCGCAGTGACCCCGATGAGGGGCTCACCACTATGGGAGTCCTTGACTACTAGGTCAAGGGTGTTCTGTGCAAGAACGGATACCATCCCAAATAAGGACAGTATCAAAAACAATTGTAATTTCATTTTCTGATTTTTGAAATATTTTGGGTTCTGACCAAAAGGAATTTGGTGAAGAACAATTTGAATTTTAACGGACTATACTTCAATGGCGCGTGGAGGTTTCAAGGTATGGAAATAAACTTCCTTAGGGAGAAGTTCAATATAGGGAATATGGAGCATCTCCTGCTCAAGTTCTAGAGAAACGAAGTCCAAAGTCCCATAGGCAAATATAAACCCATGGCATCTGCCACAGGTATAGAAAGGTGAACAGGGCGCATCCTTACGATGGGGAACTTCTTGTGGACCATCATCGCCACAGTGTTCCACGATAGCCGATATCCCGGAACAGGAATCTATCTCCTGGCAACACGGGTATGATGACAGGAACATTATGAGTATGGTTAAGATCACCGTAAAAACTTTCATTGCCCAAAGATAAAAAATCTGAGGCAGATTCTGCCAAGAGGAACAGGTAATGAACACTAGCGTTTGTACAATGAGCTACTGTACAATCACAGGTCATTTGCTAGTGACCCTGGTCAAAAGTCTGAACAAACCCTTGATCTAGACATCCATATTACCAACTTGTTCATTTCCCCTTCAAGGCCCAGCAAGAAGTGAAACTAAATGCAATAAAGGAATTCGGATGAAGGAGACTTAAGTTCAGGTTTCTCGATTGAAGTTGACTTGAGTAAATTTTACATCTTTTTGCCAAACGAAGGTAATTTTTAATCATATTTACCCTTGTAGAAACAACACTTGTAATAATTACTCTCATCAAAAATGAACGAATTTAACATAAGTACACCCTATAACGAAATACCTTCTTCAATTAACTGCTTATGGCAGTCTAAAAATTTGTTGTAAACCCGGTCTAAATACAAATTTAAAACCCTTGCTTTTTCGTTATTACCAAGAGCCCGACCTTTATGTGAGTCCCAATTGTTCAACGAAACGGATCGTTTTAAACTGATTTCTGAGCATTTCCCGTTTATAGTTACGCGGGCATATACTGAATGATTTTTTGATTTTCCTCTAGGCTTCCTTGTAAAGAAAAGAACGGAAAAGGTACTGTTTGTCTGCATTTTAAATGTCTTTAATTAAACAAATGTGTTGTAAAGACAAAAGTCAAATCGCTTCTAAATAGTCCTCTAAAGTTATGAAAATTCAATTGAAAAAGTGTTCAACGATTTGTTCACTTTTTTACTGATTTTAAATGCTTTTATTTGGTATCAAATAAAATGCTTAAAAACAAAAAACACTGATAATCATACAATTAACAGTGTTTTAGTTTTACCTTTTTTTAGGTTCGTCGGGATGACAGAACTAAATTAATAGTCTGCTATCTATTATTATCACTGATAATTGCGTAAGTATCATTTTGGTTGTTCACCTAATTGTACACTTTTTTATAAAAGAACTGGTAAAAACAAAATTTGCTTGTCTTTAGCACTATAAATGTATAAAATAAATTAATTACATCTAATAAAAACTTGTAAGAGTTAGATTATCATTATAGTTTCCTATATTTTGATTATTAAAGGAGACCTGTATACTCTCTAAAAATCGGACACCTTAATTTTTGGATTATTATAAAAAATCTTACCTTTAGATTTAAGGTCTAGTAATCATTTGATTCTATAATGGCAGCTTTTAATTTATATAACGTCTTTCAATCAGATCAGAACATATTTCGTCATTTTGTCGTAAATAATCAGCTTTTTGTATTTTATAACTGCCCACAGCTTGAAAAAGTAGTGCAATTATATGGTGTACATAATCAATTGTTATTCTCAATTGATGGTAAGCGCACTTTTCATAGAGGAGATCAATCTTGGGCTTTAACAAAAGACACCTCTTTCATGACCAAGCGTATAGCCTACCATCAAGAATGGAGTGATGACCCTGCCGGATGGAAAGTATTGGTCTTTTTTATAAAGGATGATTATTTTAAAAGTGTTTTAGATGAATTTCGGCCTCATCTTGATTTAAGTAACTTACCGAAAAATTCAGACGAGATGTTATTGCGTATTCATCTTAATGAACGTATAAGGAGTTGCTATTTTGGTATGTTGCCTTATTTTGATGATGAAAAGAAATATCCTGATGATATTATAGAAATGAAGTTTAAGGAATTGTTGTATAACATCTTTGTCCATCCAGATAACAAACATATTTTGGCCTATGTAAATGCCATTTCCGAAGGCTATAAAACACCTATTTGGGAAGTTATGGAGTCTAATTATATGTTTAACCTAAAACTAAATGAATTTGCCCAAATAGCAAATAGAAGTTTATCGGCATTTAAAAGAGATTTTAAAATGCATTATAGCATCAGTCCAGGAAAGTGGTTAACTTCAAAAAGATTAGAACGTGCAAAAATATACTTAGAAACCACAAAGCAATCTATTCAATCCATTGCTTTTGATTCTGGTTTTAATAATGCTTCTCACTTTAGTAGGATTTTTCAAAAACAATATAAAATATCTCCGTCGGCTTATAGAGATGGTATGAGCTAAAAAGTAAACATTCTGGACTTTTAAGAACAGAAGGTGCTTTAAAGCTTTGTTAGTTTAGCAATGTAGTCTTTTCGACTACATTTAATACTAACAAAAACATAGAAACAGATGAAAAATTTTAGTACACACAAAATCGGATTGCTTGTCATGCTATTGTTCATGAGCGCTCAAATTTTAACGGCACAAACAGAAAATGCAGTTGATATTAAATATCCTAAGGCCCAGAAAGAAGTTAAGGGAACTATGGATGCCATATTGGAAAGTGTTAAAGAAGGTGAAATTGATAAATTAATAGCCTTTCATGCCTATGGTCCAAAGTTTACCGAGTTTAAAATGGGTGAATCGCGAGTAGGCAGTAAAGAAAATGAAGTACATGAACGTAATGTATTTGGTAGCGTTACGGAAGTTATAAAACTTGATGCTAATGATTTAAAAATAGCTGTATATTATGGTAATGTAGCAAACGTGACTTTTCATTCGGATTTTCACTTAAAGTTTGGTGATAATCAAGTTGTTGTAAATGACCAGATAACATTGTTGTTTGTTAAAAATGAAAAAGGAGAATGGAAAATTGTTCATGAACACCATTCACCTCTTCAATTAAAAGGATAATATCACCACCAAATAAAACTCTAATTATGAATAACCAAAATTTAACAGGAAAAGTTATCACTCCTAAAGATTCGAGTTATGATAATGAAAGATCTATTTACAATGCTATGATCGATAAAAAGCCCGCGCTTATAGTAAAGTGTAGAAAGACTGAGGATGTAGTTAATGCAGTAAATTATGCGAGGGAAAATAATATAGAAGTCTCCATTCGCAGTGGTGGGCACAATGGAGCAGGATTAGCATTAGTTGAAGAAGGACTTGTAATAGATCTTTCTGAAATGAAGGCTATAAAGATAGAAGCACAAGCAAAAACTGCTATTATAGAATCGGGCAATACACTTGGCGATGTAGATGCTGCTACACACGAGTATGGTTTGGCATTACCCAGTGGCATTATTGGCACAACAGGTATAGGAGGTATTACACTTGGTGGAGGTTTAGGTTATTTAAGTAGAAAAGGCGGGTTGACAATAGATAATTTATTAGAATGTGAAGTTGTTTTGGCTACAGGAGAAGTGGTAATCGCTAAAAAAGATTCGTACTCAGATTTATTTTGGGCCTTACGAGGTGGAGGCGGCAATTTTGGAGTAGTAACATCATTTAAATTTAATTTAATTGAAATAAAGAATGTATATGCAGGCCCAATGTTTTGGCCAATGGAACAAGCTGAAGAAGCTATAAAGTTTTGGGATACGCATACCAAAAATGCTTCCAACAATTTGTATGGTTTTTTTGCATTTTTAATAGTGCCTCCTGCAGAACCCTTTCCTGAACATTTATGGAATAAAAACGTGTGTGGTGTTGTTTGGAATTATACCGGACCTATTGAAAAAGCAGAAGAAGTATTTAAACCCGTTAGGGCTTTTGGTCCCCCTATTTTAGATTTTGTAGGCGAAATACCAATGCCAGCATTAAACAGTATGTTTGATGCATTATACCCAAAGGGAATGCAATGGTATTGGCGCGCGCATTATATAAAGGAATTAACTCCAGAATCCATTAAAATTAATATAGAGCACGGATCAAAAATACCAACTATGCACTCTACCACACACCTTTATCCTGTTGATGGTGCTTGTCATGAGGTAGGGAATAATGAAACCGCATGGGCAAATAGAGATGCTCGTTGGTCACAGGTAATTGTAGGAGTAGATCCAGATCCGGCAAAAGCAGATGAAGTAACCGAATGGTGTAAAGATTATTTTGATGCATTAGCTCCTCATGCTATGGGTGGAGGCTATGTTAACTTTATGATGAATGAAGGACAAGAGAGAATCAAAGCATCTTATAAAGAAAATTATAAACGATTGGTAGAAATTAAAACCAAATACGACCCAACCAATTTCTTCCACATAAACCAGAACATTAAACCCTCTTAAACAACTATTAAGCTAACATTAAATAAGTGAGGTAAGGCTAGTTCTTTTATTTATCATAAATTATTTAACAGGAAAACTCTATATAATGCACGTTAACAAAACTAAGGGGGATAAGCAAGAGGGTAGCGTGCTGGCGCAACGCTCCGTTTCGTTTGTTCCGCAAAGCCTTTATTTATGGGGTGTTTGAAAAACGTGGTAAATTGAATAATTAAAATTTGACGCAAAACCTCTGGAATCCCTTATAAACAGGCATTTTTTTGCGTCAAATTTTGAAATTGAAGATAGAAATCATTGACCTAATTGTAATGTTTACACTATTTTATTCATTTTGGACTTGCAACAAAAAAATGGACTTTAAGTTGAATGACTAAGCTGCCTGTTTCTGGTTATACATATCTAATTCAAATTCTCTTATAGTTTTATTTCCTAAAAAGGAATGCCTTCTTTTATTATT
>NZ_JAKMCS010000022.1 GCF_022662195.1 Aestuariivivens insulae
TTGTAAACTCAAATAGAAACGATTCTTAGTGGCTCACTTTCGTCCGGCAAGCTATGCTCAATTTAGACCGGCAAGGGTGGCTCACTTTGCTCCGAAGTTAGTGGTATACTTTGTCCGAATTTTGCACAATTGGACTTGGTTGGTTGGGATATTAAGGTCAGGGATGCGCATTCCGGATTTGCCCATAATCTTAAAGGCTGTACTTTTTTCGTTTGTTGGAAGTGCCATCAGGTGCGCAAAGAATTTGTAGGTATCCTTCCTGTACATTTTATGGGCAGAATAGCGCTCCACAAAGTTCCGGTCGTATTTGAACAGGGTATCAAAGGTCTTTTCTGCCTTTTCAAAAAAACCATCACGGTCAAAGCCCCGTTTTACGGGATTGCCGTTCAAAATGACTTCTGAGGCCTTATGTGAACTCCCTGGGGACAGGCTGAGTTGGTTGGTCACATCCTTACGGCTGACAATAATATGCACATGGGTCTGGAACCCTTGTTTTTTCATGCCCTGTTCGATCATCTTGCCGTCCATGTGGTGCGGAGCCTCGGCCCTCAGCCTGTCAATGTTCTTTTGGATCGCTTTGCTATTGCCCTTTAGTTCCCCTCTCCTGATCTTTACAAGGTCGTGTTCCAGTTTAACGATCTTGGCCCTGTAAGGCTGGTTCTCCTTGATCTCTTTGTCAAAACCTTTATAGGTACGTTCGTACTCTATCTTGGCATAGTATTTTATGCTGTCCACCGATACCGGGACATCCCTGTAAAAGGAACTGGCGTAAGCTTTCATGGTCTCACGGACGTACTGACGTAATTTGTCCGGGTCATTGTCTATATGTTTCAGTTCCCTTTGGCTTGGGCTTATGGTGAGGGAATAAAATTTGGGCTCATTTTTTCTGAGCTTGGCGGTATTGCCGTCGATATCCCAGACGACATGCTTGACGGATACCTGATCATTGTGCTGGTCAAAAAAGTGCTCCTGGAGCTCAGGGGACTTGTCCCTGTTTTCCTTTTCCAGATAATCCACAAAATCACCACAGCTTTTTGAAAAAGTGGTGCCCGAATGTTGTTTGGTAATGGAGATGTACATAGTTAACTGTTTTTGATTTTTTCTTTAAGGGCTTCATAGTCTTCCAAGGCCATATCCAATTGGAGCCTGGGCTTTCCAAAACTGCTTTTTACAATACGTACCCTGGAAAACAGGATGTCCTCGAACTGTTGTTTAGTTTCTTTTAAGTCTCGCTTGAGTGCGTTCTTTTCCTTTCGGAGCTCGATGGCCTCCATGGAGGTGGCAAAAAAAGGGTCTTTGGAGGTTTTGCTGCCTTGTTTGACCTCCACCAAACGGGGTTGCTTTGGTTTGGATGGTGATTGTTCGAACAGCAATTGGAGCATGGCCGTGGTAGGCCTTGTTTGGTTCTTTTCGATATCCTTAACAATTGAGGTGAGTGCATTGATCCTTTTTTTGATATTGGCCTCCATGCCCCGCATGTTTGGGCCAAAATCTTCCATGGGTGACAATTGATAGGTATCAAAAAAATCCATCATATGGTCCAGGGTATCTGTATATGATCCGCCAACCTTGGCGCAAAAACCCTTGAACCGTTCTACGGTGTCCTTATGGAAATTGATACTTAAAAATCGGCGTTTCATTTGTTTTTTAATTGTTATTTCCTTGATTATGTTAATGCACCCCAGTGTTTATGCGGGTTTCCAAGGGCATTAACATAATTTTGGTGTTCACCCCAAGGAATAAACATGATTTTAAATATTTTAAACAACTGATTTACAGCTGTTTACAAAAACTAAAATAACGCAATGTCGCTTTAGCGCATTGCCCTCTTGCTATTCTTTTCGTCACGCCAAAGCGTGACAAAATTTTTCTAAACGGAGTACTAATTTTTAGTCCCAATCCGCTTATTTTAAATTTATAGGATTTGTTTCTAACTCAAAAATGGCGTTTGGTTTCAATTGGTTGGTTTTGGCATTAAAAAAAATGATTTTTGCCAATGTTGTGAATCTGGACGTCAGATTTTCAAAATGGTCTTAGATAATTTGCAAATAAAAAGACCTTCGAAATTCAAAGGTCTTGTAGGGTGTCATTATAGCATTTATCAAATATTGAACACATACTGATACGTGTACAGGTTTTTAATAGCTTCTTCATCCAATAATGCATCGTAATCCAAATGGTGTTCTTTGGCGTATTGCTTCAAATCATTTCCAAACTTGTTTTCTACATCTTCCTTGGATACCGAAAGCAAATGGTTTTGCGTGTCTGCATCGAGGTTGTTATAATTCAAATAAATCATGGTTCTAATTTTTAAGTTATAACAATCCGTTATCTGAAAAGCTGTAATAGTCTCCATTTGGAACAACAATAATATGGTCCAATACTTTGACATCGAAAAAAGCAGCTGCATCCTTTATTTTTTCGGTGAGCTGTTTGTCCGCTTCGCTGGGCATCAGTTTACCGCTCGGATGGCAGTGCGATAAAATCACGCCCACTGAAAGGGATTTTAGGATGACCGCAAACAGAATGCGGATATCCACTAATGTGCCAGTAATACTGCCAGTCGATAATTGATAAATTCCTTTGATTTTATTGGAGTTGTTCAATAACAGCACCTTAAAGGATTCTTGTATGCCTATGGTGTCCTTGTCCCATGTCTCAAAAAGTAGTCTTCCTGCATCGGCTGAACTTTTGATAGAAGGAGATTTGGAAAGGGAAATTTTATCTTTGTAACTGATTTTTATTTCGTTAACTTTGTCTTTCATTGTTTCTTTCTTTAGAAATTAATAATGAAAAGAGGGCGCATACTAATTGAAAACTGGTCTTTGTGCCCTCTTTACTTTTTACTTACTGCCTAACAGTAAAACTTCAGAAGCTACTACTTCGGTAACATAGCGTTTTGTACCGTTCTTGTCCTCATAGCTCCTTGAGGTCAGTTTGCCCGCAATGGCGACCTCTTTTCCTTTGGTCACATATCTTTCAATAATGTTTGCTGTTTTGCCCCAAGCCACGATATTGTGCCAATCCGTATCGGTCTGTTTTTCTCCTTTGGCATTCTTGTAATGTTCATTGGTCGCCAATGGAAATTTTGCTACTGTCTTTCCGTTTTCCAAAGTTGTAACCGTTGGGTCTTGTCCTACGTTTCCGATTAACTGTACATGGTTCTTTAATGTTCCCATAATTAAATTGATTTAGCATCTACTAAAAAGTAGACAGGATTAATATTCAGTGATTTACTTATTGTATCCAGAAGCGTTTTTCTTTTTTGATTTTTTTTAGTGCCACTTCCTTTTTGGATATTTTGATATGATTTCATGGTCAGGTATTTTGATTTACTTCCCGTAGAGCCTTCAGCTGTTATCTTTTTTTGATGCTTGGTGTGATCCAATATTCAGGCTTGGTAAGACGTATAAAAAAGGGGCGTGTGCGCCCCTGGCTTTATGCCGTTGTCCAAGAATGAATGTTGTTGTTTTGCTGTCAAAAAAAGTAGGACAGTGATGGCTCGGAAGTGGATTGAAAAACTATGTGAAATTTAAAATGTCAGGAAGTGGGACTAATACATACGAAATATAAAAGGTATGTAGAGAATCGTTATGAAATTAGTTTTGTCCCTATAATTAACCATATTTGGAACTAAACAAGCGTTTCGAAACAATCTTATATTGCATATCGCAATATCAAATATATTTAATTAAAACATTGTTTATTAATTATTTAATATGTAATATTGCATATCGCAATATGAAATATATGCAACAATCCAGAAACAATTTGAAGCCTCAAGACATCGTAATACTCCTGAAAATAATAGCTTTAGGTAAACAATCATGGTTCCATCACACGATTGCCCAAGAATTGGGAATAAGCCAGTCGGAAGTAAGCCAATCCTTAAACCGTTCTAAATATGCGGGCTTAATTGATGGTACAAGAAAAAAAGTAAATAAATTAGCATTTAAAGAATTCTTGATGCATGGTATAGCCTATGCTTTTCCACAGCACCCAGGCCCCATTGTAAGAGGCATGTTAACTGCACATTCAGCGGAGCCTTTAAATAACATAATCCACGCCAATGATAAATATGTTTGGCCCTATGCCAAAGGACAAGAACGAGGTCAAGCCATAGAACCATTATACAATACTGTTGTAGAAGCCTCATTAAAGGATAAAGAGCTGTATGAGTTACTAACATTGGTTGATGCCATAAGGGTGGGAAGAGCTAGAGAAAAAGAAATAGCAAAAAAAGAACTGGAAAAGAGAATACAAAATGCATAACAAAGCCATCAATCTTGCATTAGTTGCCCAAGTTGCGAAAGGGTTAAAAGAGCTGAACGAAAAAATGGTTTTTATTGGTGGTGCTGTAATCAGTTTATATACTGATGACCCAGCAGCTGAGGAAATTCGTCCAACTACTGACATTGACATGACCATCAATTTGGCAAATTATTCTGAATGGGCTCAAATGCAAGAAAGACTAGCAGAACTTGGGTTTTCTCCTGACCCGCAAGGTCAATCCATATGCTCCTATAAATTCCAAGGTATTGCTATTGACATCATGCCGGCAGAAGACAGTAGTATTGGTGTTTCAAATGCATGGTACAAACCGGGTTTCCAATTTATACAACAAATAGAACTACCTGAAGGCATATCCATAAATCTATTACCTTCCCCCTATTTCCTGGCAACCAAATTAGAAGCCTTTAAAGACCGGGGTAAAAATGATTTTTATGGCAGCCACGATTTCGAGGACATAATCTATTTATTGGACAACAGAACCACAATCGTGGAGGAAATACTAACAAGCGAAGAAACGTTACAACTATACATTAAACAGGAATTGAAAACTATTAAAAACCATCCACAGGCCGAGGAAATTTTAGCCATGCACATACATCCATTAATTCGCGAAGAACGCTTTAAAATGTTGATGGAGAAAATAGAGCTCATAATAAATTAAATATATTATGGTATATCGAGCAAATCTTTTAAGAAAACCAAAAACCATTATAGACTGGGGGTTTTAATGTCTAGGACCATTAATAGCAGATATATATGAAGAATCGGGGACTATCAGAAAGTGAAACTAAATGCAATAATGGAATTCCGATGAAGTGGGCTTAAGTTCGGGCTTCTCAATTAAAGTTGACATGAGTAAATTTTACATCTTTTTGCTAAACGAAGGTAATTTTTAACAATATTTACCCTTGTACAAATAACATATGTAATCATTACTTGCTTTGAGCGGATACTTAATATGCCATTAACTTATAGGCCTTAAAAAAGGAAATGTTACTTAATAACAATAACTAAATTGTTGTAATGAAATTGCAGGGTTTGAGACCCTAATTAGAAATCAGTTCTTTATTTTTTGTTATTTAAGTAACTCTTGCAGGACTTTTTATATATTTATATAAATGAACTTGTTACAAAAAGATCTTTTTAATGCTAACAAATAATAGGATCGTTATTATTGTTTTATGTCTTTTAGTTAGCCTTTCTACCTTGTCTCAAATTGTTGACCCTAGAGTAGAATATCTTTCTATTGATGATGGAATGTCTCAAGTTTCTGTTAACGATATGGTCGTTGATGATGGTTTTGTATGGATAGGGACTGCTGATGGTTTGAATAGATATGACGGAAATTCTTTTAAAATTTATAAACATAATTCTAAAGATTCTACTTCAATTTCAGGGAATTACATTACAAAAATAACTAGAGGTCATAAAGGTGAGCTTTATATAGGAACGAAAGGTAACGGTCTCAATATTTTTTATCCTGAAAAAAATATTTTTAAGAGAATTACCCTTGCATTTGATTTTGAAGATGAAACCATTTCAGGAGTTGTAATAAAAAAAAATAGCGATGCAATAGTGTCCACAGCCAACAAAGGGCTCTATCTAATAAAAGATTCTGACGGAAATAAACATACAGTAAAAAAGTTACTCTTGGGGCAAACCATTACAAGTCTATATTATGATGAAATGGGATTATTGTGGGTTGGGAGTTTAAACGGTAAAGTTTATGGTTATGATGACAAATTCAGTAAATCCATAGTAGAGTTTAACATCGTTGGAAATGTGCAGTGTTTTTTTAGGACAGGTAATCTTTTGTTTATAGGAAGTTATGATGGATTTTTTGTGTACGACTTCGAGACACAAAACACAGAGTCTATAGAATTGGAGGAAACCGGAAATTTTAAAACCATGCATGTGGTCGATTTTCTAAAAGAAGATGATACTAATTTATGGGTTGCAACCGGTCGTGGCCTATACCTATATAATCATTCAAATCTAAAAGTTATAAAGAAAATTGAATACAAGGAAACCATAGGTAATAGTTTAAGTAATAACACTGTACAATCTTTACTTAAGCTGTCACCAACATTATTGTACGTGGGTACTGCTAACGAACTTACATGTTTAGAGTTCAAAGAACCGGTTTTTAATAATATTTCCAAGAACAAAAAAGGATTGAATATCCTAAATGACAATGTTATTTTTTCAATCTACAAAGATGACAACCTATGGATAGGAACATCAGATGGAGGGCTCAATTTGAAGACCAAGGATAGTGTATATTATTACATTGACAACAAAAACAATCCTTCAAGCATTGCGGGCTCAGTTGTCAGAGCTATAGTTCATGATACCGTTAACCAGCGTATGTGGTTTGCCACAACTAGAGGTTTGAGTTTATTAAAGTTAAAGGGGTTTAATCCTAATAATCCTGAATTTGTGAATTTTTACCACACCCCTTCAAATCCTAATTCTATAAACTCCAATTTTTTAAAGGATTTGGTTTTAGATTGTAATAATAATCTTTGGGGCGCCACACACGAACATGGTATTTTTAGGTTGGAATACTACGAGAATGGTACTTATGAAATTATAAGATATGTTTCTGGTGATGGAAATGAAAATGCATTGATCAATAATGAGGTTAATTGTTTGGAAATTGATAAAAACAATACTATTTGGGTTGGAACTCAACATGGCATGTCCAACATAGTATTTGACAAAACATACCAAAGGATAAAGTTCGAGAACTTTAAAAGCGATGCTACTACTGCCCAAACCCTTCCTCACAATGCCATAAATGATATTTTAATAGATAGCCAAGACAGGGTGTGGATTGGTACCAGAAATGGTTTAGGGCTTTTGGAAAAAGAAGTGTTTTATGCATGGACAGCCCAAAATCAATTCCCTAATGATTTAATATATAGTATTCAAGACGATTTGGATGACAATTTATGGATAGGAACTAACGATGGGTTAGTTAAGTTTGACACGCATAACCAAAAGTTTTCACATTTTTCTGTTCTAGATAACATTCAGGGTAGGGAATTTGACACCCATGCAAGGTTTAGGGATAATGAAGGGAACATTTATATGGGAGGTGTAGATGGGGTTACTTATTTTCATCCCAACGATGTTATCGCATTGGACAAACCCAAACCATTATATTTTTCCCAATTACAAATTAAGGATGAAATTATTGGAGTTGACACCAATAACGGTGTGTTGGGGAAGGTGTTGGAAAAAACACAAAAGCTAACGTTTAAACATGACCTGTTCCCTTTCAATTTGAAATTTTCGTCCAAGGATTTTCGTTTTGATAAGAATGTTCAATTTGCATATAAATTGTTGCCCTTAGATAATCACTGGAATTTTTTAAATAACAATACCATACAGTTTTTAAGTCTTCCCAAAGGAGAGTACATGCTCCAGGTTAATGGCTTTTCCCGCGGAGAGGAATGGAACCAGGAACCACTTACTCTAAAAATTAGAGTAAAGTCTCCATGGTGGTCTTCCCATTTGGCATTTTTGACTTATGCTTTGGTAATAATAGCATTGGCGTATTGGTTTTACCAGTTTCAGCTGTCCAGAAAATTGGCTTTAGAGGAAACCAAAAGATTAATGCAAATTGATGGTTTAAAAAGTTCTTTATATATCAATATTACGCATGAATTTAGAACACCTGTTACTGTTATTTTGGGTATGGTCGATGAGATAGGTTCAAAGTTTAACATTAGGGAGAAAAAGCCTTTAAGGCTTATAAAGCACAATGCAGGGATTTTGCTTAAAATGGTAAATAATATGCTGGATCTTGCCAAATTGGAAAATGCAGGAATGCCGTTGGATTTGGTTCAGGACAATGTGGTTGGCTTTATAAAATATGTTTTTGAGAGTTTTGAATCCTTAGCTGAAGAAAAACGAATAAAATATACCTTTTATTCAGAGATAGATACTTTGCTAATGGATTTTGATAGTGAAAAGCTTTCGACCATTTTAACAAATCTTATAGTTAATGCTATTAAATTCACACCAGAGAATGGACAGGTAATTTGCCATTTAAAAAAGACGGAAAATAATTTATTGCATTTAAAGGTTGTAGATTCAGGTGTGGGAATACCCGAAAAAGATTTACCTAATGTTTTTGAAAAGTTCTATCAAGTAAGTCAAAGTACAACCAATCAATTCAATGGTACAGGCATAGGTTTGGCGTTAACCAAAGAGTTGGTGGAACTTATGGAAGGGGACATAAAAGTAAATAGCAAAGAACATGAGGGCAGCGAGTTTATAATAAAGCTCCCAATAAAAAATGAAGCTAAATTAAGGGCCTCTGTAGAAGAGCCAATTAAAACGAAACTCAATACACAGGAAAAAGGCAAAGGTTTAAATACTAATCTGGGATTGGATCTAAATGATAAATCGGCAATAGCATTAATTATTGAAGACAACGAAGACGTTGCTTATTATTTAAAAGGGTGTTTGGAAACTAAATATAACATACTTTGCGCCCAAGATGGTGAAGAAGGCATAAAACTGGCGTTAAAATTTATTCCAGATATTATAATAAGCGATGTCATGATGCCAAAAAAAGATGGTTTTGAAGTATGCAAAACTTTAAAATCTGAAATAATAACCAATCACATACCCATTATATTGCTTACAGCAAAAGCTACAAATAAAGATAGGATTGAAGGTCTAAGCTATGGTGCAGATGCTTACTTGGTAAAGCCTTTTAACAAACAGGAACTTTTTACAAGGATAGATCAATTGGTAGGTGTTAGAAGGAAAATGATTGAAAAATTTGCTAAAGAAGATTTTAAGGAATTCATTAACAGAAAGGATAAAACCCCACAAACAATATTCATAAAAAAAGTTGTTGATGTGGTTAGTGAGTGTATTGACGATACAGAATTTGGGCCATCCAAACTGGCAAGTAAATTAAATTTAAGTGAATCTCAACTCTATAGAAAAATTAAGGCTACTACAAACCGATCTACAGCTGTATTTATTAGATCTATAAGGCTAAATAAAGCTAAATTACTGATACAAAACTCTAATAAAACCATTTCGGAGATAGCCTATGAAGTAGGCTTCAACGACCCTTCCTGGTTTAGCCGTGCCTATAAGGATGAGTTTGGTAAATCGCCAAGCGACATAGGTTAAATGGATACTATGTAAAGGATTGTCTCATCTCTTAATATGCAAGAATACTACCAATTGGATATTGGCATGCATTAATACTCCTACACTTTGATTAATTAGTTAAAGCCCTCTGGTCTTTTTAAATATACTTTTGAAGTATAGCTTTCCCTTTTTACTTTTCAATTTCGATAACCATAAATCAGGATAATATGAAAAATGTAATTAAAACAATACTACTGCTCTCCTTATTTGTAGTTTTTGGGTGTAGCTCTAATGATGACAACAATACGGAATCTGATTCCAGTTTATTCATAGGAATATGGAAGCCAATCAAATCTGTTTATGTCTGCTCTAGTGGAACCGATATAGAAAATTATACAGCATGTGAACAAACAGGCAGATTAACTGTTAGAGAGAATGGTACGTGGACAGAAACTTATTTCTATGAGTATAATGACATTTGTGAAGATGATGGTACGTCTAGTGGTACCTGGGAAATAGTTAATGATAAATTAATAGTGACCGAGAACGGTTCTGGTGATATTGAGATTACTTTTTTTGAGATTATTGGGAATACCTTAAAGCTAGGGCAATACGATGATGAAATATGCGGAGAAGTAGATGAGTCTGCCCATTATTACGGAGAGTATGTAAAGATTTAATAGAAAACGGTAAGCATTATTGATATGATAAACAATATAAAGTTTAAACAACTGACTTTGTCTCTCTTTTTTGTTATGGTTGTAGCAACAAGTTATAGCCAAGAAGCATCTAAATTTAAATTTAGGAGCGTCAGTTTAGATATTGGATATTTTGAATCCCTTGGTGATAATGATATTGAATCAGACTTTTTTGGTATATGTTTTAATGCAGATGTAGGATTTAGTCTAAATAATATTATTCTTTCTGCATACTTTGATTATGGTTTAGATGTAGGCTTTTTAGGAATATATGATCAATCTTACTTTGGAAGTTATTTAACCATTGGAAAAGAATGGATGTTAAATGATTGGTTAGGTGTAGAAGGGCACATTGGCGCGGGATATATTTTATTTAATACAAGTGTGTCCATTAACGATAATAAAACATCAGGTGAGTTTGGTGTTCCCCTGCGTTTAAAGGGAAACATTTATTTCAGTGATCATTTTTCTCTAGTACTAAACCCTAGTATTAATTTCAACACATTCACATCATCCATCTTGGCACTTAGTATTGGTTTGCAATATAAAATTTGAAGCAAATTCTAACCATCGACAGGCACATGAAAAGTATCATTAAAAAAACAATTAAAAATGAAACATGTAAAATTTAATGTGAGGGTTACTGCTTTTATACTATTCATGACATTTTTTAGCTCAGCTCAACAAGAGGAAGAGCCTAGGCTTTCTTTAAGTTTTGGAGTTGGCTATTTTGGGTTTTTATCTTCGGGCGGTGTATATGGTGATTATGGTAATGTGTCATTTGCAAACGAACCCGATAAGCAAACCCAAATAAACTTGAGTGGGGATGTAGCACTTAGGTTAGATGAATACATCTTTTCATTTTATTTAGGTTTTGGGCTTGTAGACCCAATTCCCTACAAACAAGCAAATTATTCTGAGTTTAATATTACCGCTGGGAAGGAGTTGATAAGCAATAAAGGGTTTGTCCTGGAAGGGCATTTTGGTATTGGTTATTTTCAAACCAAAGAGGAATATTCATCTGGGACTATTGAAACTTGGGGTAATGTAGGTTTTCCGTTTAGAATAAAAGCTAATTTTTATTTAAGTAAACATTTTGCAATTGGTATAAACCCTAATGCAAACTTCAACTTAGGTCAAAACTCTTCAATTTTAAGTGTTAACTTAATAAGTCAGATAATATTTTAAAACAACCCATAATAACATTAATATGAAACCTTTAAACCCTTTTTTTAGTCGCTCCTATATTTCGTTAAGGTTAAGCCGAAAGCAATCTGTTTTTATTTCAACTTTTTTGATATTAACCATTTTATGTTTTTCTATATCGTGCTCTTATTACAATGTTAGAAATGTTGCAACTACACAGGAGGAAATATCAACCGGAGTTAATGAGTTTAACAAAGCCGATAAGTATGTAATACTCCATTTTGATGCATTACAATGGCACATAAGTGACATGGTAATTAGCGAAGATGACCAAACCATAAAAGGAACGCTAAAACCAGTGTCTAAAGAACACCAATTTGTAGGCAAGAAAACTATTAATAGAACGAAAAAGAGTAAAAAATCAAATGATACACTTTCTCAAAATTTGTCAACAAGGGACAGTAAGCGGACTCATAGATATAATCCAAAAAAATTACAACCTTTAAACGAAGTCCATTTTTATTTAAAAAACAACTACAACTATGAAAACTATCAAATGGTAAGCATCCCTTTGTCGGAAATTAACAGAATTTCAGTTAACGATAAAAATACGGGTCGGGCGGTTGCTAATGTATTGTTGGGTACGGTGGGGACTATATTTGTTGCAGCACTTCTATATGCCGCTTTAAAATCTTCGTGTCCTTTTGTATATGTTAAAAATGGAGAAGAATACTATTTTATTGGAGAACTATATCCAGGCACTATAACTCCAAATATGCAAAAAGATGATTATTTGCAATTACCGCCCTGTGAACTTGAAAATGATGAGTATGTACTTAAAATAACAAACTATTTAAAGGAAATTCAATATACGGACGTTGTTCAATTGGTTAGGTTTATCCATGATGAGGATGTTGAGGTGCTTTTAGATAGCCAAGGAAAATTACAAACATTCAAAAACATTATTGCTCCCCGAGAAGTTACTTTAGATGATGGTTTAAAAAGCATTGAACCAGCTTTAGAGAAAGATGGCGATTTTTATGCTTTTAACACAACATTAAAAACAGAAAATAGCACTAGGCACATTGTTTTGGATTTTGCAAAACCAAATCATGCCAAACAAATGAAGCTATACTTAACCACCAAAAATTCGGTTTGGCTGGATTATGCCTTTGGAAAGTTTAATGAACAATTTGGACAGTACTATAATACATTTCAAAAGAAACAACAAAAGGTGTCCAATGATAGTATTAGGGCCTGGGCAAATAAACAGC
This sequence comes from Aestuariivivens insulae, assembly GCF_022662195.1. Taxonomy (GTDB): domain Bacteria; phylum Bacteroidota; class Bacteroidia; order Flavobacteriales; family Flavobacteriaceae; genus Aestuariivivens; species Aestuariivivens insulae. The sequence continues at coordinate 12,533 of NZ_JAKMCS010000022.1, forward strand.
ATATTCCGTTGTCGGTTTATCTAAAAACGACTAATGGTTGGAAATTGATAGAACGAATTAGCACCGTAGGCCCAATGGCTATGAGGGATTTAGTAGTGCCGATTCCATTAAACGAAGTAGTACAAGGCAATGTTCAAATAAAATTGGAAACGGGATTTATGTTCTGGGAAGTTGATTATGTTGGAATGGATTTCTCTGAAAATGTCGATTTAACACCCGAATACATTAGTCCTTATGAAGCCATCGATCAGAACGGGGAAGAAGTCACCAAGCTAATAACAAAACATGACCAAAACTATCTTGTACAGCCTAATATAGGGGATGAGGTTACTGTGACCTTTAAAGTTAAAGAACCTAAACCAGAATCGAAACAGTCCTTTTTCTTGAAAAATAGGGGGTATTATAATTATATTAGGGATTATAAAGGAATACCAGATTTTGAGACTTTAAAATCGTTTAAAAAGGATCATGCTTTTACCCAATTTTCAGAAAAACGTTATTTCGACTTTGTGAATTTTAATGTAAACGAATTGGCTTATTATGAATGAACATGTAACATTAGAAGCCAATATCATACCGATTTCATCTGAAAGTTTGGACAAGTTTGAAGAAGTTACAAATGATGAATTGTCGGTTAAGGTACTTCATGGGGTTTTAAAAAGTTGGGCTTTATTTCGAATTCGATTAACCCTTCTGTATGTTCTTATGATGAATTACACTAATCCTAAAGATTGGATACTTGGAATAAAGTATTTAATACAATTACGGAAAAAGTTTTTAGGGGATTATAAGCTAAAAAAAATGGTGAAGGTCGGAAGTAAATATTATATGGGGCTATATACACCAGGGTGGAACGATGTAATTTACAGGTGTTTTATAGCTTCGGAATTGAACCACTTTAAGCCTGTTAAGCAAAACACATTAAGGTTTAACCATGTGCATTTGGCGATAACAAAAAAGTGTGCATTACAGTGCGACCATTGTTATACTTGGGACATTCTAAACCAAAAAGATGTACTTGACCAAGAGGACATCTCCAATATTATTGAAAAACTTCAAGTGCTTGGTACTGGTCAAATTCATTTAACAGGAGGGGAGCCGATGCTTAGAATGGATGTTTTGGTAAGTGCACTAAAGAAATATAATACGACTTCAAATTTTTGGATAAACACTTCGGGATTTAAGCTTACAGCGGAAAACGCCAAAAAATTAAAAGATGTAGGGCTTACAGGGGTATTTATAAGTTTAGATCATTATGAAGAGACCATGCATAATGAATTTAGAAAGTTTAAAGATGCTTATTATTGGGCAATTAATGGAGCTAAAAATGCTATTGATAACAATTTGGTTGTGGCTTTTTCAGTGTGTGTAACCAAAGACTTTGTTACAGAAAAAAACCTTACCGCCTATATGCAATTAGCCAAAGAAACAGGAGTACACTTTGTTCAATTTTTAGAGCCAAAAGCAGTTGGTCATTACAAAAATAAAGATGTAAGCTTAACCCAAAAGCACACCCAAATATTGGAATCCTTTTACGTTAAAATGAATTTTTCCAATGACTATTTGGATTTTCCAATTATAAATTATCATGGTTATTACCAAAGACGCCAAGGGTGTTTCGCAGGAGGTAATAGGAGTATTTATGTCGATACTGATGGCAATATCAATGCATGTACATTCTGTCATACTAGTTCAGGAAATATACTGGATGATGATTTTGACTCCCAATTAAATAATATGACGAAACAAGGCTGTCCAACGTATTAAATAAGGTCGTTATGGAGAAATTGTTAGAATTATCTGCTTTTAAGTTATGGTTGTTATTAATGTCTGTATTGACATTGCGTTATTTTTTTGTTGCTGGAATTCCTTATTTATGGTTGTATGTAATAGGCAAGGATAAATATAGGGGTTATAAAATACAAAAGAAGCAACCAAGCGTAAGCCAAGTTGTTTTAGAGGTAAAATACTCGTTAATTACATTTTGTGTGTACAGTTCTGGTATTTGGCTATTTTTGAATTGGCTTAAAAATGGTTATACCCAAAATTATACAAATATTGATGAGTTTGGAAATGTCTATTTTGTGTTTAGTGTTTTTATTATGATAATTATGCACGATACCTATTCGTATTGGATACACAGACTAATGCATCATAACGCCATATTTAAATACACCCATTTGTTGCACCATAAATTTAAAAACCCTTCGCCTTGGAGTGCATTTGCATTTCATCCTTTTGAATCTGTTTTAACCATGGGTATTATACCTATCATTATTTTTACAATCCCTTGGCATAATTGGTCATTGGTGATTTTTATTACCTGGATGATTTTTTATGATACGTTTGTACATTTAGGTTATAACATAAAACAATTAAAACTATTTAAATTTCAAAATACACCTTTAGACCACGATGTACATCATCGAAATTCTAAATACAATTTTGGATTATATTTTACTTTTTGGGATAGGTTAATGGGAACGTATAAAACTTGAAAACCGGTTGGGTTTTAAAATGAAAAAAGATTAGTTCTTTCCAACTCTAAAGCGCGGTACGAAAGGTGTAGGTAGAGTTTATACATTTCCAAAAAATGTACGTGAGCTTGATTTGTATGCCTCCATACGCAGTTGAGACCATGATTGACATAAGTAATTAACTTAACATATAGAACATGAGAATTAATTTAATGTTTTACAAAATATTACTAGTGATTCTTTTTTTGAACAATGGATGTTCTGGTGATGATAAAGAAGAGGAAGATGTTTTAGTATCAAGATGCTTTGTGGTTAAAGAAAAAGGAACAAATATTCTTATTAGTGGCGCCAGAGTTTTTTTAGAAGGGGATTTTGATTGTATGTATGGAGGGTGTGGTTATGCGCAATTTGGCTATGAAGAAACAGATGGCACTGGAGAAACTTGCGTGACCATTAAAGAATCACAGATGAAAAAAGTCGATCATATTTCTTGCTATAAAGAAGGGTATAAACATTTTGCTATTGACAACCCTCCACTCCATTTTAACGAAATCTTATTGGAAAAATATTAAAACAGCGCATGTATTAGATAAAAAAAAATAGCCAAAAGGGGTTAGATGATGATGTTTTACCTAAAATTGTCTTGAGACTAGCATATTGTGCCTATAAGTGTTTGCCTCCTGAACCACCATGTTTGACGAAATAATTATAATGATGATAACCATTAACTTACTTTTAATTCAGAATCTTAAAATCTGAATATCATGAAAACAATTAAATCCTTTTTTTTATTTACCGTATTTGCACTATTGTTGACCTCTTGCATTGTAAATTCTCTGTATCCTTTCTATACAAATGATGTGCTTTTTTACGAACCAAAATTTGAAGGTAATTGGGTAGATCAGGAAAATGGTGTTTGGAATGTAAAATCATTTTTGGAAGTTTTTAAGGAAGTGGAACGAGATCTCGATAAGGAATCGTACAAAAAGTATAGTAAGTATAACAACATAAGCTACTATGTATATTATGAAAAAGACAGTTCCAAATCCGCTTTTCTTGTAGTGCCTTTTAAAATTAAGAATCAGCTATTTCTAGATTTTACCCCAGTAGATGATAACGAAAGTCTAAAACATATAAATGATGTCTACAAAATGCATTTAATCGGCTCCCATGCCTTGGTCAAGCTAAACATAGATTCCAAAGAAAACATAAGTATTAAATGGCTTTCCTCAGAAAAACTTGAAGCCCTTTTAAAAGCAAATAAAATCAATATTAAGCATGAAAAAATTGGATTAGACGAAGACATTGTTTTAACCGCTTCTTCAGAAGAATTAGTGAAATTCATAGAAAAATATATCGCTTCTGAAGATATAGACAAATGGAAAACGGATGTTGAATTTATCCTTAAAAGAAAATAAGTTAGTTACCGTTGCTTAATATATGACAAAATTGGGTGTGACTGAGATACAAAAATTGTTTGCCTTCTAAATCAATGTGTTTGACGAAATTGCTTGAAATGGTTTGGTTTTTCTTCTTAAATTGTAATTAATAAGCTTGGGTCTAATGAAGATAATCAAATTTTGGTTGGCAATTATAGGTGCAACATTGTTTTTCAACTCATGTTCAAATATTGTTATATCCTATAACCCATTTTACACAAAAGACGTAGTTTATTTTGAACCAAAACTTATAGGCAATTGGATGGAATGTGAACTTGTAAATGATGATGAAGTTTATGAAATTCCAAGAGGCAGTTGGGAGGTACAAAAATTTAAAGATTTTCTTCTTAACTATCATTTAAATCCATACATCCCCCTCGAAAATAATAAAGATAATTATAAAAATATTGGTAAACACACACAAATATCATTAAATGATGTCTTATTCAGATACGAATACGATTTAAAGAATTACGACGGTTATAAGAATTCGTACGCCATAACTCATAGGAGAGGTGAAACTAGTACCATATTCCTCGGCACCCCTTTTAAAATTGACAACCAATTGTTTCTTGATTTAATGCCCATATACCAAAGTGATTGCAGTAACAATAATTATGATGACGATAAATTAGACAATAATTTTATTTTTAAAGCCCACTTAGTTGTTACACATTCACTTGTAAGACTGAAAATTATATCTAACAACCTAGTTTATATGGATTTTATTAACGAACGGCGACTTAGTGACCTTATTAATGCCCGTAAAATAAAAATAAGCCACCAAAAAGCGACCAATGCCTATGATTATTTACCTAAAAGCACTGCCTACGGTGTGGGGTACGAGGATTATTTATTATTGACGGCTACATCAGAAGAGTTGGTGAAGTTTATAAAAAAATATACCAAAGATGAAGATAACTGGGATAAATCCGATGATGAATATGAAATTAATGAGATACATTATCTAACAAGAGATTAAAAAGATAGCTAGGATTTCTCTTCGCCACATTAGTGATTAAAAAATAAAAAACATGAACAATTTTGTTACGCGATCGGTCAGTATGTCTTTACAGAGTAATATTATATTCAATTTAGTATTATGGGTCTGCTTGCTTTTTGTATTACTTTTTATTTTTGCAGAAAGCCTCCATCCCTACTCCATCGATGTTATTTATACGGTCGGTTTTTTATCAACAGCCCTAATCCCTGTACTCATTAACTTTTATATCTTGATTCCCAAGTTTTTAAAAACTGAAAAATATTTGCTGTATCTCTTCACTTTTGTAATTACCCTTTTAGCGTTTAATAAGTTAAGTACCCTGTACTTTGAACGTTGCATCGACTATCTTTTTCCGGATTATTACTTTATAAGTTACCACTCCAATACCACTTTGTTTGCCATTTACAGCTTATTGTTGGTTGGTACCACCTTAATAAAACTCTCGGTAGACTGGTTCTATTTTAACCGCCAGGAAAATCGGGAACTTAAAATTAAGACCCAGCAGATACAGACCCAGCTTTCTTTGTTAAGATCTCAAATAAACCCTCATTTTTTGTTCAATTCGCTCAATGTGATTTACGCCTTAGCCATTGAAAAAAAGATAGAAACCAAAGATGCCATTGTGCAACTTTCTGATATTTTGCGGTATGTGATTTACGACTCTAACACGCCACGTGTATCTTTAAAGGACGAAATGACCTTGTTGAAAAATTATATCGAATTTCAGAAGTTTAGGCAAAAGGAAACAGGAAATATCAAGTTTAATTGTAAGGTTGACAACGAAAATTACCAAATTTATCCTATGTTATTGATACCTTTAGTGGAGAACAGTTTTAAATATGGGATTAAAGGAGATATAAGCAATACCTTTCTTAATATCGATTTATCGCTGCAAAACAACGAATTTCTATTTCACATTGAAAATAATTATTCGCAAGACCAATTGAAGCCGAACCAACATTCGGGTGTTGGATTGGAAAATATTAAGAAAAACCTTGAGATTGTTTATGCCAAAAAACATGAATTTAACATAGTGAAATCCAAGGATACCTTTGGAGTGATTTTAAAACTACATAAGCATGAAAATTAATTGCTTAATAATAGATGATGAGCCTGCTTCTCAAATTGTTTTAAAAAATTTTATTGCAGATGTTGGTTTTTTAGAAATGAAAGCCATTTGCAATAACGCCATTGAAGCTATTGATAAACTAAAGGAATTCAATGATATTGACTTGCTATTTTTGGACGTAAACATGCCCAAAATTTCAGGGTTAACCTTTTACAAATCATTACAAAATCCACCTCATGTAATTTTTACAACGGCCTATCCGCAATATGCGGTAGACGGGTTTGAAGTCAATGCCATTGACTATTTACTAAAACCCTTTTCTTTTGAACGCTTTTTTATTGCTGTGAATAAGGTGTTGGAGAAGCGTTATAATAATGGTAATAACACAAGTGAAGAGCAGTTTTTCCTTGTTAAATCAAACAAAACACTTCATAAAATTAACTTTAAAAATATTTTATATATTGAAGCTTTTGGCGATTATGTGAAAGTACATCAGGAACAACAATGCCTATTGACCAATGCGACATTTACATCTGTACTTGAATCCTTACCTAAGGATATTTTTGTAAGAACCCACAAATCTTTTGCCATTAATTTCAAAAAAATGAATGCTATAAGTGGTAATCAAATTACCATACAAAAACATAAAATCCCCATTGGGCAAAAATATAGAGTCGAGTTCTATAAGTTTATAGATCAGGCCAACAGATGACGACAAGGTTAATGTGCATGTTTTTTTAGGGATTAACATTAGATATGAAAGGCTTTTTAATTTTTAAGTTATTAACTAATACTTCATTTTAATCATGTACAATTTTATTATTACAATAGTTTTAAAAATTAGATATTCGTATTGGCTTAACTTAATGGTTTTGCTCTTAACTGTGTTTTGTTGTAATAATAATAAGCATAATCCAGCATTTCAAATTACCGACCCCTGTGAAAGCACCAGCCCAACGCCGGATAGTTTGCTATATACACCTGTCTATGAAAAGCCCGTTATAACTTCTCCGAATAATAATTCAATTATTCCTATAATTTATGGGGATGAAGTCGTTGAAATTAAGTGGGAATCACCAAAAGATTTGGTTCGTTTAGAATTAGAATATTTTAAATTAGATCATCCTTATGATTGTTTGGATTATGAAAAATTTCGTCCGTCATATCCTATAATGGTAAATGGTGTTGTTGGTGAAGGTTCGACAAGCTTTCCGAATAATACCGGAAGGTGTCATTATTGGTTGATCAATGGGTTTTATGATCCTTTCAAAACGGATTATTTTGAAATCATAAAAGATACTGTTTATGTGGCCTATAGAATGCGGTCAAAATCAATTTGGAGTGATCCTTCCAAAAAATTTAGCTTATGGACCGATGTAAAAACTTTTGCAATGGTTCCTCTTGTAAATTTAAAGAAGGATATTATTGAGGTTTCTTATCATTTTAATTTTATTGCAGAAGAAACGCATGAATACTATTTTTCAGGGATGGCTAAAGCGAATAATTATCGCCTTAATAACATGGCTTCTGATAACCATTTAAATTTGGAAAAAATCAGATCCATAAGACCAGTAAAATTTGTAACCAATTTTGTAAGTGGGTTTGCGCGCAATAAAAATCCATTTTTATTGCTAACGATTGGGTTCAATGAAGATTATGAATACAAAAAACTTTTTTGCCCTTTTGAACTAATTGGTAGTGTTGCTCCAAGCTCGAATCAAGAAAGTCGTTCTATTGAGGGGCAGTTTTTGGAAACTTATTCAAATAACTTCCTATCCCAAATGAAAGATTATGATTTAAAATTGGCTTATAAACTGGAAGGTGCTTCGGGTACTGAACAGAAGGTGTTAATAACTCTGACCTATGAAGTTTTTAGTGATTATTAAATCATTTTCATTGTGTAAGTGTAAAGTTCGACGGACTATTACAATTTAGGCTTTTGACGTTCAAACATTCGTGTTTGACGAAAAAAATTTAATTAACACTCTTTTTCTTTAATTTTAATATACTACTTAAAACTGGCTAACTAAAACCAACCAATGAAAAAAATATTAACACTTCTGTTCCTAATTCCTTTTATTCACTTTGGTCAAGAGGAAAAAATTATTGATTATAATGACATTAACAAAATGGGGGAGCTTTTTGTTTCAAAAAACGACTCGACCTTAATTACGGGCAAAGTCAAATATTATTATGAGAATGGACAATTAAAGGAAGAAGTAACCATCAAGAATGGTAGATTAGATGGGGTAGGTAAAAAATGGTATGAAAATGGGCAGTTAAGTTATGAAGCGGTACATAAGGATGGTATATCCAACGGTGTTAGTAAAAAATATTATGAAAATGGCCAACTAATGAGACAAATACCAAAAATAAATGGCAAAATTAATGGGGTTCAAAGGGAGTGGTATGAAAACGGTCAATTAAAGAGAGAGGTTGAAACTAAGGATGATAAAATAGACGGGGTTGATAAAGAGTGGTATGAAAATGGTCAATTAAGTTTTGAAGGAACTTATAAGGATGGTAAGGCCGAAGATGTTATGATAGAATGGTATGAGAATGGGCAATTAAAATATAAGGTATTATTCAAAAACGATAAAAAGGAAGGCCTTGCACAATGGTGGCATGAGAACGGAGAATTAAAAGAGAAAGTAACATTCAAGAACGATAAAAAAGAAGGGGTTTCACAATGGTGGTATGAGAATGGGCAGTTAAAAGAGGAGGAAACATTTTTAGACGGGCAACCTAATGGGTTAGCGAGAGAGTGGCACCAAAATGGGCAATTAAAGGGTGAAGGTGTGTTCAAAAATGGTCTACTAGAAGGTATTTCGAAATGGTGGTATGAGAATGGGCAGATGGAAGATGAATGGACCTATAAAAAAGGAAAACCTAATGGAACTTGGAAAAAATGGAATACTGATGGTAAACTACTTAAAGAGCAAACGTATAAAAGAGGCCGTTTAATTTCTGAGAAAAGTTATTAATCCTTAATATTTCTTGCAATGGTGTACACTGTATACATAAATTGACCATTAAGTCATGAAAAAAAATATCGTTGTTTTTATCGCAATCTTATTGATTATTGAATGTCAGGGTCAAGAAGGAATTTCACTCTCCCAATCTACAAACAATACCTTTATAATAGATATTTTCGCAAGAGGAGATAACAATAGGCTGCATTTTGGATATTCACATCAATTTAACGGTCAGAAAGGGAAAGTTGAGAAAACAAAATTGGATGGATCTACAGAGACTGAAAAAGGAAAATATTTTTGGACCTGTGATTTAGGATATAGTAGGATATTTTTCAACCATATAGCCGTGCATTCTGAGCTAAGTATTGGAGGTTCAAAAAAGTTTACCAATTTTAAAGACGAAAGAGATTATATTGATGATTATTCTGTCATTACTAGTAGAAACTTAGCGGTTGGTATTGGATTAAAACTTGGTTACTCATTTAAATTTGGTTTTGAACCTTTCATTGGATTTAATACACTCAAAAAGGTGGATATTGGAGCTCGGGTTTTCTGGTAAAAATTCTATTAATTTAAATTAGAGAAGAAAGTAATTTAAAAATGAATAACTTGATTGTAAAAATGAAAAAATAAGCAAAGGATTTAAACATAATAATAAATAAAGTGTTTGACCTTTGAATAACAGTTTTCGACAAAAATATCGAATCCACAATTTCTTTTCATTTTATTTAGCATGCTCTAACTTTTATAAAAAACATATGTGTCAACTATATCTAATATTTATAAAATGAAAACTACCGCTCATTTAAAAACAATATATATTATTATACTTTTCTTGCTAACTACAGTTGTTTTTGCACAAGATTCTATCAGACTTTTTGAACCATTGCCCCGTAATTCAGAAAAAATAAATTTAATCCAACCAAAAGGAGCTATTATTTGGGGTAATTCGGACAAATACACCTTAGAGAATTATGGTGCCGCAAAAGTTAAAAACGGGATAACCTCAACTGGAACAAATAGAAAACGTGGTGTTTATTATTCTGTTGTGAAACAAAAAATCACTATCAATTTAACAACTTTCAATAATATGACTTCTACTTTAAAAGTACAAACTGTGCAAAATGAAGAATATACTCTTAAAGATACTTCTTTCGAAAATGCCTTATTAAATATAGCAGGCACTGGAGTTGAAACCGAAGAAGTTCAAAGCTATGCTCCATTTGAAAAAACAATAAGGGGCTCAATTACCACCAGTTCTGAAATTTCCAAAAATTGGGATATTAATCTAATAATTGATAAAACTCCTTCATTATTTTTAGAACTAGGCAATCTTACTAACGGCAATCAAACCATAAAAATCATTAGAACAAATTTAGACGATAACAAAAATATTAATGAAAATGGCAACATTCCTGAAGCAACACAATTTTATGAGCTTTTGGAAAATGGTATATCATTAGGTGCTGTTACTACTAAAAATTATAACGGAGACAATTCAATTTGGCTAAAGCCAGGATTAGATGCCTCAACAAAATTAATTTTATGTTCAGCTTTGTTGTTATTAAAGAAATTTTAATTGCGTTTATCTTAAACTATTCAAAAATTAATCAAACATTTTAATTGAATATAGTTATGCAAAAATTTATGTTATTAGTTTTCAGTCTGGTTGCTTTTAATAGCCTGATTGCACAAGAAAGAGGTCTTAGTATTTATAATGATCAAGAATCTAAAAGCATCATTATTAAGGAAAATAAAAGGATTCGCATTAAAACTTTTGATGGGATAAAGTTAACAGGGAAGTTTAAAATAATAGACTATGAAACTATTCATATAAAGAATAGACACATAAAACTTAATCAGATTGAAAAAATAAAAAAGCATCCCTTGGTTATTTCTATTTTAATAAACGGATCACTTTATTGGTTGGGAGCAGCATTTTTCATAGGTGGAGTTGAACTAGCAATTTTAGCTTTTTCTGGAGGTGATGGTTCTGGTTTACTTTTGGCTCCCGTTGCTTTACTTATAATGACACCCTCTCCATTTTTAATTTATGAAGCAATTAAATCGCCTAACATTCTTAAAGGCTATAAAAACACAAGTCATTGGAAATATGAAATAATAACAATATCAGACTAGAAGTGTTTTCTTCCTGTTTAAAGCATGAATAATTTAACAAGTTTAGTATGGCATATTACTTCAAAATAAAAGAAACATTCATTACCATTTACCGATGGACAACCGCCCTTAGCATTACCTTTATTACAGGAAGCATTGCTTTAATATTTGTTGTGATAAGTTTTGGGAAGCTAAGAAACCTTTGTGTAACCTTTATTATCAAACCTTCTTCCCGCTCTATTTTATGGGTCAATGGTTTCCGTGGTTATTATCCTCCTTTGGATAAATTTCCCAAACATCAAGTACTTTATACTTTCAATCATAATGCCGAACAAGATCTTTTTCTTTTAACAGCCTTAGGGCTTCAAAATACAAAATTTCTTCTTTCTGAAAAAACATGGATTTATATACCATTGGTTATTTCTGCTTTGGCAACAGGGACATTTTATATCCCTCAAAAAAAACATGCCCGAAGAAGATTGAAATTTTTTAAAAAGACCACTAAATTTCTTCAAAAAACCAACTACTCTATTGCCGCTTCATCTGAAGGAGTACATGAACATTTTCATGGAATAGCTCCTTTTAATCGAGGGATATATAGAATGGCATTAGAGGCAAATTTACCGATTGTCCCTTTGTTTATTAATGTTCCTAAAGAAAGTGATAATAGAACTTTTGGCATCGAATTATTAGATGAAATTTCTACAAAGGATTGGCAAGTTTATAATCTTGATAAGCATATTGAACATGTTAGAACCATTTTTGTTAATCGATTCAATGAGTTAAATCCAAATTGTAAAACTACATGAAAATAAAGTATCAACAAGCACCTGGCAGAGGGTTAATGAACCCAACTGCATTTGAGTTAAGGATGAATTATTTGGAGACCTTATCTAAAGATATAAGTAAGGATATAAAGTCTGAATCTATAGCACTGTCCCAAATACAAAACAATATTGAAAGTTTTATTGGTACCGTTGAAATTCCATTAGGATTAGTTGGTCCCCTGTTATTTATTGATAAAAACAAAACCCCTGAATGGGTTCATAGTGCTGTTGCCACAACAGAAGGTGCTTTAGTAGCAAGTATGAATAGAGGGATTAAGGCTATTAGTGAGTGTGGAGGCTTTGAAGCTCATATTGTACATCAAAAAATGGTCAGAACTCCCATGTATACCTTTAAGCGTTTGTCTGAATCTATTGCTTTTGATGATTGGATTAAAAGAAATTTCAAAAAAATAAAGGCAAAGGCACAAATGCATAGTAACCATGCTGAATTACTTGAAATTGGAAGTGTTGTTATTGGAAAAATTGTACATCTAAAGTTTGTGTATACCACAAGCGATGCTTCCGGACAAAACATGACTACGTCTTGTACTTGGAATGCCTGTTTGTGGATCGAACAGAACTTTGAACAGGAGACCAATATAGATATCATAAATTTTGTAATTGAAGGCAATGGGGCATCAGACAAAAAAGTTTCTTTTTATGCAATTCAAAACGGAAGAGGATGCCATGTAATAAGTGAATGTTTTTTAACAAATGAAATCATTGAAAAAACATTGAGGACAAACGCAAACGATATGTTTAGCTCCTATAATCATTCGCTTTCCATTAGTCGTTTAGATGGCATGGTCGGACATAATGTTAATGTGGCAAATGCCATTGCAGGAATCTATGCTGCTACAGGTCAGGATTTGGGATGTATTCATGAATCCTCTGTCGGTATTTTGCAAATAGAGCAAACCAAAGAGGGTTTATATCTATCACTAGTACTTCCTAACTTAGTTATAGGCACTGTAGGTGGCGGCACCCATTTACCTGTACCTTCAAGAATATTAGAATTGATGGATTGTAATGGAGCAGGAAAGATTGAACGGTTTGCAAAGTTAATTGCGGGCTTTGCGTTATCCATAGAAATTTCGACGTTGGCCGCCATTGTAAGTGGTCAGTTTGCTCGTGCACATCAGAAATTGGGAAGGAATAAGCCTGTAAAATGGTTACTCAGAAATGAAGTGGATATGGATTTTATAAAAAAAAACACTCCTTTTTTTAACGCAGATATTACCAGTATAAGTTTTGTTAATGATATTCATTTAGATAATGGAATTCTTACCGATTTAACAAAGAAGATTACTAAAAAGGTCATAGGGTTTATCCTAGCTGATATCGATACGATCGATGGGAAACAATATCCCTTATTATTAAAAAGTAAAGCACTTGGTAAAGAGGTTTTAGATGGCTTACACTTTATGGCGAATAATGTTAATGTCGATTTAGCTGATATTCTTTCAAAAAATTACCATACATTAGAATACAAAGACAACCACATTAAGGAAATAGAGGTTTATAAAGCTTTGCAAAAAATCGGTTTTCAGTTTATGCCTATTTTATATGGAACAAAAGAGGATATTGATAGAGAAATTTACATGATTATTATGGAGCGATTAGTGAAAGAAAACTTGTTGCTCATAAATTCTGAATTAAATCCGGAGAAATGGTGTATTCCAATCCTAAAAAAAACTATTGACAGCATTCATATTGTGCATTACAATTTTCAATACGATACCAATAAAATTGAATCCATCGAAGCTTTTGCCATTGAAAATGCACTGGAGCTTTACAGTGCTTTTGTAGCTTTAAACAGAAAAGACTATGATCATTTAAAAGCAGATCATCGTTTTGATGAATTAACAGATTTCATAGAGGATTGGAGTAAAAATGGATATAAACCCAAAAGTAAAATGACCTTGATCCATAATGATTTTAACCCAAGGAATATAGCAATCAGAACCAACGGCGACCCCTGTATTTATGATTGGGAGTTAGCGACTTACGGAATTCCTCATCGCGATATATTTGAGTTATTAGCTTTTACATTAACCCCTGATTTTGAGAGTTCGAATTTCGTTGACTTATTGAAATATCATTTTGCTCTGGTTAAATCAATAAATAATAACACCTACAATTGGCCTGATTATTTGGATGACTTTAAAATGGCAGGTCGGGTATTTTTAATTGCAAGAGTTAACTTTTATTTGACAGGAAGTATTTTAATGAATTATCCATTTATCGAAAATGTGTTTACCACCTCTTTTAAAATGTTGGATGTGCTAAAAAAAATATCTTAGATGAATAGCCTTCATATCCATTTGTATCTGTTTTTTCTTCCCTTAATTCTCGGCAATGTAATGCACATGATTATTATTAAACGTAATTGGTTTAATGGTCTGGCATTCCCTATTTCCAAACCATGGTTTGGGAACAATAAAACATATAGAGGTCTTATTGTCATTCCCAATTTAACAGGGGTAATAGCCCTGCTATGCAGTATTTGGTTAGGGCCATTTAAGACATCTATAATCTATGATGCTTTTTTTGGTTATGGACTTGGATTGGCTTACATTTTGGCCGAATTACCTAACTCATATATTAAAAGGAGATTAGGAATAGCTCATGGTGAGCTATCAAAAAAATACAAATACCTACAATACTTTACAGACAAAGCAGATTCTATAATTGGTGTTTTAGCCTTTTATTTTTTGGCTACGGACACTTCTTTTAAGATTATTCTAATTATGTTTTTTCTAAGTATAATTATACACATTGGCATTAGTCAATTCTTAGTAAAACTAAATATAAAGAGATCATTTTGAGCTATATATATTCACTTAACGAACCTCTGTCGGCCAACCTAGTTGGAGCAAAAGCTGCAAGCCTTTCTTCCTTAATTTCTTATGGGTGTGCTGTACCTACGGGATTTGCCATTAGTAAAAGATTGCAGGAAGTGTATCATAAAAACGAGTCCTTTCCCACAGATTTTAAATATAGCTTAGAACGTTGTATGGACGGAATTAATTCTAATAAGATCATTATAAGAAGCTCTGCCATTGGTGAAGATTCCGATAACTATTCTTTTGCAGGACAGTTAGACTCCTTTGTTGTTAGCAACAATATAAATGATATCCTACTTGCAATTCAAAACTGTTGGTCTGGTCTTAATAATGATAGGATTTCGGCATATGAAAAACATGCGGGCAAAAAGCTTTTGGAAATGGGGGTGGTTATCCAAGAATTTTTGGAGGCAGATTACGCAGGAGTAACATTCACATGCTCACCCTATAATGCAGCCCATATGTATACCGAATATGTTTACGGTGGTGGCGAACAATTGGTTTCCGGGAAAGTAACACCTAATAACTTCTCGATAGACTTTAAAGGAACACCCAAAGATAAACTTCCTTTTAATGGTATTAAATTAATCCAGACAGCCAGAAGATTAAAAGAAAAATATGGGTATCATATCGATATAGAATGGGTTGCTATAAAACAAAGCATCTTTTTTGTACAAGCAAGACCTATTACTGTTGTGCAAAAAAAGAAAGTACATTGGACGAACACAAATTTAAACGAAAATTACCCAGCACCAATATCACCACTATTGTATTCTATAGCCCGGGATGCCTATTACCATTATTTTAAAAACCTAGCTGGTCTTTTGCAAATAAATAAAAGCAGTATTCGAAAATTGGAGTATGATTTCAGTAATATAGTTGGCATTTGGGGTAACAGACTGTACTATAACATGACAAGTATCCACAATATACTTTCCTCATCACCTTTAAAAGTATACTTAAAGGATGCTTTTAACAAATTTGTAGGATATACTGAAAAAGATGTCACTCAAATAGACACTTCCAAGTCCACCTCTATTGTTCGTTTTATATTTAGACTCATTCGATTAAATTTTTCTTTAGAAAAACATGTTAGAAGGATTGAACAAATGGTTGATGATTTTGCTTCGAATGCTACTAAAAAAGAACAACATCTTCCATTGGCATCACTTTTCTATACTTTTTTAGACCTAAGATTCAATCAATGGTATCGGGCAAGCTTAGCTGATTTTTTCGCCATGATTCACTATAAGGTTTTAGGAGAAATAACCAAGATATTTTATGGTGAACAAAAGGTTGGCATGCATAATACTTTGGTTCAGGCCATTCCTGGTTTAATAAGTAGTGAACCGTCATATTATATTTATGATATGGCTGAAGAAATCAATAAAAATAAGGACATAAAGTCCTTCTTTCATTCGCATTCATCAAAAGAAATATACCAAGAAACCCAGGAAAATCCGAGTTTTTTGAACATTAAAAAAAAACTGGATTTATATCTTGAAAAATGGGGCTTTAGATGTTCTGGTGAACTCATGTTTTTTAGTACAAATTATATTGAAGAGCCTACTAAGTTTATCGAGTTATTACAGGCATATATATTCCAAGACTTGCAAAATCCTCGAGAGGTAATTGCGATTAATGATCGAGAAAGAAGACTAGCTATGCGCAGTTTTGCATGGAAAATAATAAAGAAAAGGACAATATTTTTTCCTGTGTCTATTTTAGAGGTAGGCTTACTTTATTTAAGCGCAAAATTATGCAAGCAAGCTATTTCCTGCAGAGAAAGAGTGCGTTACAAACAAGCAGAAATGTATTATCATTTTAAAACCATTGTTAAAAAAATCGGTGCTCAATTTGTTGAAGAAAAGAAGATGATAAATGCTGACGATTTATTTTTTATGAGTTACAAAGAGATTGGAGAATTATTATCCTCCTCATCCATGTTTTCAAAAGACATTAACGAGGTTATTCAAGAACGACGTACACGATTTAATTTGGAATCAAACAATGAATATCCTGAGAATTTCTCAACTAATTTTGGAGAAAGACCGGAATTGAGAAAGGAAGATGTTTTTT
This sequence comes from Aestuariivivens insulae, assembly GCF_022662195.1. Lineage (GTDB taxonomy): Bacteria > Bacteroidota > Bacteroidia > Flavobacteriales > Flavobacteriaceae > Aestuariivivens > Aestuariivivens insulae. Next base: position 29,366 of record NZ_JAKMCS010000022.1, read on the forward strand.
TTAATGGAGAGTTTACAGAGTTTAATGGATTAGCTGTGAGTGGTGGAAGGATTAAGGCAAAGGTAAAAGTGCTAGAATCTGTATTAGATAATGCCAAACTTAACAAAGGAGATATACTGGTTACCAAACAAACTGATCCGGGATGGGCCATGGTATTCCCTCTAATTGGAGGGCTTATTGCCGAGCGTGGCGGGGCTTTATCTCACGGTGCAATTGTAGCAAGAGAATTTGGAATTCCAGCGGTAATAGGAATCCCAAATATTACAGATATCTTAAATGACAATGATGAAGTAATATTAGATGGTGATCTTGGTAAAATTCAAATGTTGTGATAGCAGTTTTAAAGGAATATATAAAAATTAGAATTGACCTTATTAAACTAATAGGACTAACAATACTAATGACTATTCTAGTTTTATCGACTGGTGATGCTGGAGAGGTATGGATATATTCAATGCTATTTTTAGCTTCTTCTTTTACCGTGTTTAGAGTTTTTGATGATGCTTTTTCTGTGGTAACAGACAGAAAAGAGCATCCAGAAAGGACATATTTAATTCCTCAGAAATTCAAATCATTTAAAATAATAACTTCAGTAATTCTTGGCGCCTATTTATTGAGTATAAAGTTCCTTTTTTCAGATGCTTTTTTAATTATACTGTTGCTGCTAATTAGTTCATTGGTTTTTTACCTTTTATTAAGGAAACAATTGATAATGTTAAAATTAATTCCATCATTAAAATACCCTATTCTACTTTATTGTACTTCAATGATTTCATCAAACGAGGTTGAATTAGGAATACTATTCTCCTCATTTTTATTAATATTAGGGTTTGATAGTTTTGATATTGTGAAAAAACAATCAAATAACATTTGGAAACCCATGTTTTTTCTTTTTTGTTGTAGCATATTACTTTTTAAGCCTTGGCTGAACTACAACAATATTCTGTTTAGTATATTCCCATTGTTCATCATTTATTTGATTAGGAATAAAAGGGGCGTTCAATATTTCTCGATACTCTATTTGCCTATAATGTATTTTATATTAACAAATTTGTAATATGGACAGACTATTTTTAAAAAAACTCAAGAATCCGGACAGATATCGATTTGAAGCTACAAGTTGCTATTCTTGTAATGGTGATGATTATTCTTTTTTCTTAAAGGGAGAAGAAGACTTAACAGGTAAAGAAGGGGAATTTCAATTTGTAAAATGCAATAACTGTGGGTTGGTTTACCAAAATCCAAGAATTGCTTTAGACCAAATTAAAGAATTTTATGATGGAGAATATATTGCGCATCGTAAAAAGAAAAACTGGGGTTTATTAACGCCATTATATGAATGGACAATGAATAAGCACGATCGGGATAAAGAAAAGCTAGTGGCTAAACATGTTGAATTAAATGGCCAAACCGAAATTCTTGATGTTGGTTGTGCTGTAGGTACATTTTTATTGCACATTCACCAAAAATACAATGTTAACATAAGTGGTGTAGATTTTAAAGAAGGATTGGAATATCCAGACTTCAATAAAATTGAATTCTATGAAGGCTTATTTTATGAACAGGACATAGAAGAAAATAGATATGATGCCGTAACCATGTGGCATTTTTTAGAGCATTGTTACGACCCAAACAAATCCATACAAATGGCCAAAAAAGTATTGAAAAAAGGAGGAAAACTGATTGTTGAAGTACCGAGGCTAGATAGTATCACATTCAAGTTATTTGGCAGAAAATGGCCAGGAGTCCAAGCGCCCCAACATACAGTATTATATGATAAAAAGTCATTTATTAGTATGATGAAAAAAAATGGTTTTAAGGTTACTACATATTTGCCTTATGGCGCTTTCCCACCTTATTTTTATGTGTTTGCCGGATCTTATTTTAGAATTATTGGAAAGAATTTAAATTTAAACCGTATTATTTTTCCTTACTTCTTAGGACAACTTATATTGACGCCTATATTATGGTTTCAAAATTATTTAAACCTTGCCATGCAAACGGTAATTTGTGAAAAGATTGAATCTTAATTTAAACCTATGACGACACGTAAAATGATACCATCTCATTTAAAAGCCAGAAATGATCTTGCCTTTTACAGTCTAATCATTCCGCTAGTGCTTTTAGTCTCCGGCGTAGGCCTTTCAACAAATCATGACTGGCCACTATATTGGATTGGCCAAGTTATACTATCATTTTTCTTTCTTCAGACATTTATATTATTACATGAATGTGCTCATTTATCTTTTTTTAAAACACGTTTTTTTAATATAGTAATGGGACATTTGTTTGGCTTCCTATCAATGATCCCCTATTATTCTTGGCAGCAAATGCACAACCAACATCACCGATGGACAGGCTGGAGAGATAAAGATCCAACTACTGAAACCACCACGAAGCCAAGTTCTTCCACAACAAAAAATTTAATTATAAATATAGCTTGGAGATTATTCATCCCTGTATTTTACCTTAGTTATAAACTAAGCAATTATTGGAATTTGTTTAAAATTAAACGGTTCTTAAACCAAAGAAAATATAATAAAGTTAAGACTCAAATCATAATGTATTTTATCATGTATATGCTTTTTAATTACTTTTTTGGTGAGCTAATAGTCCATTTTTTTATTCCTTCCTTCACCATAAGTCTATTGCTTAAAGAATTGATTATTATGACTCAGCATTCCCATATTGAAATACCAGTTTCTAATAAAAAAGAAGTAAAACCCATATCATATTTAGACCAAGTCAAATATACAAGGAGTTTTTATATCAATCCATATCTTGCTAAGTACTTCCTGTTTAATTTCAACCTTCATGAGGCTCATCATGCATACCCAGCGATACCTGCCTATAAATTATCATTTATTGATCTAGATATTCCTAAAAAACCGAAGTTTCTCAATTGGTTTATTAAAGCAAAAAAAATGAAAGGTGTTAATTATATATTTAAAACTTCAAAGCATACGGGAGAGACATTTTAATTCTGAAAATTATACAATAGTCTAGATGTATTGCTAAAATCAAAAATGTAATACAAACTTTATATTAACATTTATAGTACTTTATTCGTAAACATTTCTTTTACATTATTTAAATGATAATTAGTTTTCTCACGGAATAAATTGACAATAAGTAGCTACATTCAATAATAACAGAATGATAATTATTAAAGCATTTTCTTTATTTTTCATGATTTTGTCTATTCAACCTACAGTATATATTATTAGCAATGATATTATTTATCTTATAAAACTAAGGTCTCTTAATAGAAGGCTTTTTTTATTTGTCTCCAAGTGACCAATTTTATATTCTCTTTCTTTAAAAGTTCTTTGCACGTCTCACTTGTAAAGAAATTAAAGTCTTTTTGCCTCCATACGCTGCCCCAGTCAGGATGGCCAAAAGTCATACCTTTCATTTCTTCATTGTCATATGCCGTATGTATTGAAAAATATGATAAACCCGGTTTTAAATTTTTAAGAACGCGAACATAATAGGCCTTCTCCCCTTTTGCAAAAGTTTCAGGTGTTAGATTATAAAAATAATCTACAACGACTCTTACATTATATTTATCCTTTAATACTGGTGTGAGAAGTTGTTCGACAACAAGGACCGGCAAATGATACAACTTCCCTATTTTTAAATAGAGCTCTGTTAATTCCCTCGTTTGTAAGACACAACCCATATGTGGATCCAAATGGGTAGGCTCAAAACCCATCGCATAGGCCAGATCCACTTGAGCTTTTAGCTCTTCTTCTACCTCTTTCAAATTTAAATCTGTTCTACAAGCCTCATGAAAGTAACCATATTCATCTATAAGGCTAGGCACCTTGCCTTTTGAACTAACCGGTCCCCATTTATAATGTTTCCATTCAGAGGACAGGACGAGATGTACACCAAAATCATGAGTATCCGGATTTGATTTGGCATGGGTAACAGCTTCCAGTGCCCAAGGCGCTGGCATCATAACACTTGCAGAATTCACAGAGCCTTTTTCTATAGCTTTGAAAGTAGCCATATTCTCTGAATGCGATACCCCTAAATCATCGGCATGAATAATTAATAGCTTGGAATCTTCCGAATAACCTAATTTTGTTGCGATATTTTCTTGAGATAATAAATTACCATTTACTCCTAAAAATAGAGCTGTTAACATAAAAACGGATTTAGTATACATCGTAAATACTTTTATAGTATAGGTCAATGATTATGGAGATCAAGGTATGTTTGGTATACAACAGTTTGCAAATAGTTTGTTGCGTATTTTGAGTACCTAATTTAACAAATACAAACCGAATGGAAAATCCACAAAGATTTTCAGAAGTAAGATAGGACAAAAAATACTAAAATGAAAAAAACACGTTGCAACAACAGCTCATATAATCTACTAAAATTAAAGACTATCATCGGAAATAATCCATTACCTCTATTTTTTATTAAAAATTTTTCTTACATTTAAAGCATCGTGACTCCTACTTGGAAATTGCTGACGGTGGCAAATCGTTTCCAATACAATTAAAATCCTGTATTTGAACTATAAACTGGCTCCGAAAGAACGCTCTGCAATACAAAGCGATAAAAGGAAATAATAACATTCTAAATTTTTGAGTATGGAAGGCCTGATGATGGATTATCCGCTTACTACCAATACAATATTGGAGTATGGCAATAATGTTTTTCACCACAAGAAAATAATCACCTATTTACCTGATTGGAGCAGACATGAATATACGTTTGGCGATATGTATAAACGATGTAAAAAGTTGGCCAATGCACTCACCAAAAGATTAGGCGTAAAAAGGGGCGATATTGTGGGCACTTTTGCGTGGAATCACGGACCACATGTCGAGTTATACTACGGCATACCGGGGATTGGGGCTGTTTGCCATACCATCAATATTAGATTATCCCATCAACAAATAGAATATATTATCAACAACTCCGAAGACAAAGTGCTCTTTGTTGATGCGACTTTAGTTCCATTAATCGAAAAAGTAGCACCTCTTTTGGAAACCGTGGAGTATTATATCATTATTAATGCAAATAAGGATTTTAAGACCTCTTTACCAAATACCATACACTATGAAGACTTATTAGCAGAACAGTCAGACGCTTTTGAATGGCCTCAATTAGATGAAAACGAAGCCAGTGGCATGTGTTACACCAGCGGAACAACAGGCTTACCAAAAGGTGTTTTGTATTCACACCGCTCCACCTATTTACATGCCTCCGTGGTCATGTCGCCAAATGTTGCAAATGTTGGGAACAAGGATATATTATTATCCATTGTACCTCAGTTCCATGTTATGGCCTGGGGCGTTCCTTATACATGCTTACTATCTGGTACCGATATGGTTATGCCGTCATCCCATCTTAATCCGGAAGATCTTATCAAAATTCTTAAAGAAGAAAAGGTAACAAAGGCCACAGGAGTACCCACTATTTGGCTGGGCATTTACCATGAAATGAAAAAAAATCCCCCTAAAGAAAAACTAGCGCTTAAAGAATATGTTGTTGGAGGCTCGGCACTTCCCGAAAGTCTTATTGAAGCCTTTGAAAAAGATTTTGGTGTGAAAGGCGTTCATGCCTGGGGAATGACTGAAACCTCTCCCGTTGGCACCGTAAGTCAGCTTCAATTAAAACACGAGGCTCTTCCATATAAGGAACAGCTAAAAATAAGGGCTAAACAAGGGATTCCTGCTCCGGGAGTTGAACTCCGGATTGTTACGGAAGATGGTTCTATTGCCCCCCGGGATGGACAAACTATGGGCGAATTACAGGTAAAAGGCGCCTGGATTGTTAGTGCCTATTTTAAAACAAACAATCGGGAAAATTTCACTGAAGACGACTGGTTTAAAACAGGCGATGTAGCCACAATCGATGAAGATGGCTATATGGTCATTACAGACAGACTGAAGGATTTAATAAAAAGTGGAGGTGAATGGATTTCAAGTGTAGAATTGGAATCTGTTTTGATGTCGCATCCCAAAATAAAAGAGGCCGCCGTAATTGCCATCCCTGATAAAAAATGGCGGGAAAGGCCTCTGGCAACATTGGTTATGATAGATCATGAGGAAAAACCAAGTGTTTCCGAACTTAAAGAATACTTATCGAGAGACTTTGCAAAATATCAAATACCTGATGACTATGTTTTTATAGACGAAGTCCCGAAAACCAGTGTGGGCAAATTTGACAAAAAAGAAATTAGAAAACGTTACGCCGAGGGAAAACTTACTTAAACAAAGTTAACAGCTCATTAAAATTTATTATAAAAACATAATAGCAATGAAAAAACTTAGACCTTTAAAATTAACATTTCTACTACTATTTCTTAGTAGTACTATTGCTTTTGCCCAAGAGCTATATGCCGATTTCAGTTATTTCCCAAAAATAGAATTCAACGATAAAATAGTAGGAAGTAAAACGGATGATAAGGGTGCAACTTTTGAAAAAATAGTCATTGATGGTTTCGATTCCAAAATTCCATTTTACTTTATAAGTCCCAAAGATAGAAAAGAGGTCAAATTTGTAATACTTCTTCACGGCATAACCAGTAATAAAGAGAGCTGGCTTCCCCCTTCAAACAATACGGAAAAAAACATATACCTTTTAGATTTATTATTAGCAGAAGGATATTCTGTTATCATTCCTGACGCCAAGTATCATGGTGAAAGGAGCTATGAAGGGAACTTTACTTCACCCATATACTTTTTTCCATCCCAAGATTGTCAAAAAGTTTATAATATGTTTGCTACTACGGTTAAGGATATTAGAATCCTAATGGATTATTTTCAATCTCGTTTTGCAGATACTTCCATTACTTTTGATGTGGTTGGCTATAGCATGGGTGGAATGCTATCCATTTATTTAAATTCTGCAGATAATAGATTGCATCGTGTAGTTGCATGTGTTACCCCTTTGGATGCTCAAAAAGGTTCTAAAATTATGGGAATGACTGATGAGAATGCAAAAAAAATGAAGAACTTGTCCGTGAAAAACTATGCAACGGTACAAAAATCACCTATAACCTTATTAATGGGAACAAAAGATCTTCACTACAGCACCGCCGAAGTTGAAGATTTTTTTGAAAAAATAGCCATTACAGATAAAGCATTGAAATTCTATGAATCGGGACATGCATTACCACACGATTATATTTTTGATGCGATTAAATCATTAAACAAAGAATAAAAAACATAAATAAATCAATAATAGCAATGAAAAAACTTAGATCCTTAAAATTAGCATTTCTACTAGTATTTCTCAGTAGTACTATTGCTTCTGCCCAAGAGCCATATGCCGATTTTAGTTATTTCCCAAAAATAGAGTTCAACGATAAAATAGTTGGAAGTCAAACAGAAGATAATGGCACAACCTTTGAAAAAATAGTCATTGATGGATTCGATTCCAAAATTCCATTTTACTTTATAAGCCCCAAAAATAGAATAGAGGACAAATTTGTAATACTTCTTCACGGTATGAGTGAAAGTAAAAACCTTTGGGTTAACCCCCGTATAAACAGTAAAAATAAAAAATTTGTAAAGCTCAAGGATTCATTATTAACATTAGGATATTCTTTAATAATCCCGGATGCCAAATACCATGGCGAAAGAAGCTATGAAGCAAACTTTGCCTCGCCTGTAACTTTTATCCCGTCAAAAGATTACCAAAAATTATTTAATTTATACACTACAACAGTCAAAGATATTAGAATCCTAATGGATTATATCCAATACAGATTGAAAACCTCATCGATTACGTTTAATGTGGTTGGCTATAGTATGGGCGGAATGATGACGCTCTTTTTAAACTCGGTGGATGATAGATTAAAACATGTAGTGGTGTGTGCCGCTCCTTTAGACGGTAAAAAAGGCGCCAAATTAAGTGGAATGAGCGAGGAAGACTCTAAAAAAGTAGTACTGTCGCCAATGGACTTTGCAACATTTCAAAAAGCACCCGTTACCTTACTTATGGGCACAAAAGATTGGTGGTACACTAAAGAGGAAGCCCAAGATTTTTTTGATAATATTTCCGTAAAAGATAAATCACTGAAATTCTATGAATCGGGACATTTCTTACCAGATGAATTTATTTTAGATGTGATTGAAGCATTAAACAAACCATAAAAATGTTATTCAACAGAAGAATACTAAACAATACTGATATGAAAAAAATCGTATTCCTTCTCCTAACTATTGTGAATTGTGTTGTGTCTAATTCACAGACAGCAACTCATGAAAAAACGGCTGCTCTCGATACTGGATTACCCTTAGTTAGTGAAGAAGTCTATCAAGCCCTTGCTCAATTTTTTGAGTATGACAAAAATATTCCCCTAAACGCCAAAATAATTTCGAAGGATAAATTTGAAGGCTGTAATAAAGAGAAGCTCATGTTTACAGGAGTTAATAATAGTAAAGTGCCTGCTTACCTTATTACCCCTAATAATGGAGAAGATAAGCACCCTATCGTATTTTTGGTAGATGGCATATATGGTTCCAAAGAACGGTGGTTACAAGACGACAGTTGGCCTAAAGGCGGATTGGTAACAAAGGCCTTCCTTGATAAAGGCTTTGCAGTAATAACACTGGATGCTGTGTATCATGGCGAGAGAGCTTATGAAAATGACTTTAACCCTCCACCATGGCCACGCTCCTTCCCATACGAAGCCAGACAGATGTTTATGCAAACTGCGGTTGAATACAGAAGAGCCTTGGATTATATTTCTACCCGAAACGACATTGATGCTTCCAGAATTGGTTTTTTGGGTCTAAGCATGGGTGGACTCATAACCTTTGAAATAACAAGTACCGATTCTCGAATTAAAACTGCTGTTGCCGGATTAACCCCTATATGGAAAAACCCAGAATATCAACCTTGGGCACCTTACACTTATGCCGGCCACATCAAGTGCAACTCTTTCCTCATGTTTATGGGAAATAAGGATCCAGTGTATACCATGGAAGACGCCCATCAACTTTTTGATTTAATTCCTTTAACAGAAAAAGATTTTGTTGAATATAGCGTAAAACACGAACCGCCTAAAGAATACGTTAAAATGGTAACTGATTGGTTTATCAACAATCTATAATAGTAAAAAGCACTTAGAAAGCTAGCAAGTGCCATAGTGTCTTTCCAAATACCATTTAATACTCCATGTACCAAGTTTGTGTTCTTTTCTAAGATCCAATATGAGATCAAACCGTTTTTTGATTGAGTCTCTTATGATTAAGATATTATTATCGCATTATTCTTTAGAGTCATAAATTTTGACAGGCTCTATCGGATTTCTTTTTTGAGTTCAAAAATTGGTCTCTTAACCTTTTCATATCCTCACTGACCTTTCGCTCTATGACCTTGGCATAGATTTGGGTCGTGGATATTTTAGAATGACCTAACAATTTAGATACCGTCTCTATTGGGATACCATTACTTAGTGTGACCGTAGTGGCAAAGGTATGTCTGGCTATATGAAAGGTTAGATTTTTTTTGATGCCACATACATCGGCAATTTCCTTTAAATAGGAATTCAATTTCTGATTTGATATTTTAGGGAATATGCTTCCTTGTGCTTTCGTTATATGGTTGTTTTTATACATCTCAATAATTTGTAAAGCTTTAGGCAATAAGGGAATTCTAATGACCTTGGTCGTTTTTTCCCTTCTATAATGAATCCACAATTCACCGTCAATCCCAATATTGATGTTATCTGCTGTTAGGTTAATCACATCGATATAGCTTAAACTAGTATAGCAACTGAACACAAACAGATTCTTTACTAGTTGCAATCGCTCAATTGTAAACTGTTTCTCCTCTATCGCATATAATTCATCTGCACTCAAAAACCCTCTTTCTGTTTTTATAATATGGGCCTTAAAGTTTATAAATGGGTCTTTTTCAATCCATCCTAATTTGAGCGCTAGATTAATAAGTTTTCGAAAGCGTTCTATATGTTTCATCACCGTATTATTACCCATTTTCCTTTGGTGGTCCGTTGGAACATACCCTCTCAGGTATTTTTCAAACTTAAGTATAAAATTATAATCGAGTTCTCGCAAATACATATCGGTAGTCTTATAACGCTTCAACAGAAACTTTGATATATACTTTTCGGTAGTGTAGTAATTCTTTTGAGTGCCCCACTTTAGTTTGTCCTCCATGTCCTCTTGATGGTAGCTGATGATATCCATAATGGAATGATTCTGTTCATCGTCTCCTAGGTATCTTGCCTTGATGGCATTAGAGGTTATGAGCTTACGCTCTGCCTTCAAGTCTTGGTAACATTTAAAAAGGTCGCTGTTAACTTGTTCTAGGTAGTTATTAAGTTTCCTTGCATTTTGGTTTGTTCCACGCGCCCTTCCCCTATGGGCATCCCAATCCGATACGGGAACTTTTCGTTTTAAACTCAGCGTTGCTCGCTTGCCATTTACCGTGATTCTTGCATAAATAGAGGCTTGATTGTCTTTTGCCCTGGCGAAGTCTGCCCAAAGCAGAATACCTAAAGTGCTTGTTGTTTTCATGATTTCGTCTTTTTGTTAATACATTTTATTACCAGACGAAAGCCAAATCACTTTAAAGATACATTTATTATTCTAACCAACAGATGGATTTTAACAATTCGGTCAACACGTTTCTAAAAATTATTTTTGTTATCCGATTTGTTGACTTTTTTAACGGGATTGTTTGTCTTCCTTTAATACCCCTAAAAACATAAAAACCTGTAAATTATACGATTAACAGGTTTTTAATTTAGATTGATATACTATTTTGTCGGGATGACAGGATTTGAACCTGCGACCACACGGCCCCCAGCCGTGTACGCTAACCGGACTGCGCCACATCCCGTTTATCTTTTAATTTCATTGTTTAGCAACCATCTCACCAATGTGTGGTATGCTAACCGAACGGAGTTTATCTCGAGCGAAGTCGAGAGACCACATCCCGTTTATTTTTGGATTTCAAAGAAAACACTTTTTAAAATAATTACAAAACAAAAAACCAAAGCATTTTCATGCTTTGGTTTTTTTATATAATAGACTTAAATCTAGTTATAAGTCGACGTGGAAACTTCAAAAGAAGCATCCTTTGCTGCCAAATAGCGTTCGGCATCCAAAGCAGCCATACAACCCGTTCCCGCAGCTGTTACTGCTTGCCTATACACATGATCGGCAGCATCTCCAGAAACAAATACGCCTTCTACATTGGTTTTTGACGTCCCAGGTGTGTTGATAATATATCCTGTTTCATCCAAGTCCAAATAATCCTTAAAGATATCTGTATTAGGTTTATGTCCAATAGCTACAAAAAAACCTGTTGCAGGAATCTCATGCTTTTCATTGGTTTTATTATTAAACACACGCACCCCTGTTACCACTTGTCCGTCTCCCAATACTTCATCGGTTTCGGTATTAAACAATATCTCTATGTTCTCTGTATTCTTTACACGGGCTTCCATTATTTTAGAAGCTCTAAACTCATCCCTTCTAACCAACATGGTCACTTTTTTACACAACTTTGATAGATAATGGGCTTCTTCACAAGCCGAATCTCCTGCTCCAACGATAACAACCTCTTGGTTTCTATAAAAGAAGCCATCGCAAACAGCACAGGCAGAAACGCCTCCACCCAATTGTAAATACTTTTGTTCGGATTCCAATCCTAAATATTTAGCTGAAGCTCCTGTTGAAATAATTACCGTATCACAATGGATTTCCTTTGTTTCATTAACCCATACTTTATGAACAGGACCAGAAAAGTCTACCTTAGTCACCCATCCATCACGTATATCGGTTTCAAAACGTTGTGCCTGGGCCTGTAATTGCATCATCATTTCCGGACCGGTTACCCCCTCAGGATACCCAGGAAAATTTTCAACTTCATTTGTTGTGGTTAACTGGCCTCCAGGTTGTGTTCCTTGGTATAAAACGGGATGCATATTTGCTCTGGCGGCATAAATTGCTGCTGTATAGCCTGCAGGTCCAGAGCCAATTATTAAACACTTTACCTTTTCTATTGTATCAGACATAATCTCTATTAATTTTTTATTGTAGCAAAAGTAGTTTTTTTGATTAAAACCTTACTAACGAATTATCAACAGTTTTTATTTGTACATAACTGTATCCTATTGATTTCTTAAGATTATGACTTTTTTTTTGTAAATTAGAGAATACTAACTACATATAACCTGTAAAATTCCACGTCATGAAAAACTATTTATTCATCCTCTTCGTTGTTTTAGCCTTTTCCTGTAAAAACAATTCCAATACCGCTACAAATGATGACGTTTTGCCGAATCCGAATGAAAAAAACCCTTCTTTACAAGGGGCATGGGAACTGATTAGTTATTTTAATTATAGAAGCGATGGTTCTATCGATACCATTAAATCTTCAAATTCACTCAAACAAATTAAAATGTATTCACCTACTAAAGTGATGTGGTCTAGGTTACGTGTTTCCGATTCTTTAGATTGGTTTGGCTATGGAGACTATACGGCTAACGATAGTGTCTTAACAGAAGTATTGGATTATGGTTCTAAAGCCATGAATAACATCATTAAAGAAAATAAAGAGTTTGTTTTCAAACTCATTTTAGAGGAAGATAAATTTTCACAAATTACATTGGACGAAATGGGCAACCCCATGTTTGCAGAAAACTATAAACGTATAGAGTAAACGTTTAAGTTTAGGTTTAAGTGAATATCCATCATTGACAATCTCTACGAGACTACATTTTAAAAGTGTATCTATCACTAAACAATTTGGCTATGATGCTAAGTCACACACAAGACTCAAAAAAAAGTCCTTCTTAGGATTTACAACTATAAGATTTAGATGTAAACAGAAAGGATGAGATATTACCTTTTTTAATAAGCATAAGAGTATAATACATACGGCCTTCACTATTTTTCTTTGCAGAAATACCAACGTGAGTATAGTCTCCTTCAAGAATCTGTCTGTGTTGGTCACTATTAACCCATGCCTTGACGACACTTTCGGCTTTGGTATAACCATAGGCTACATTCTCAGCTACTTTAATTGCATTCGTGGTTTCTTTTAGCTTTAGCTGTCGCGTATAGAAATTGTCGTGGCTTACTACCCCTTTTTCTATCATATAACTGCTATGTGTTGCAGCGACCTCTTTTATAATATCCATAGGTTCTAAATTAGGCAGGTTATTTTCTTCCCTATAAGCATTTACATAATCTATAATGTCTTCTTGGATATCTATTACTTCTTCTCCTACATTTCTTATTTCCTGTTTCCCTTCATTTACATCTTCTTTGGCACATGAAAATAATATAAACAGCAAAGGAAATGCCAAAACTCTTATGTGCATAGGTATCTTATCCAAACCAACATTTATTCTTACCACAGTACCCTTAGCCCTTTTGCCTATACTAAAGCTACTGAAAAACACCAGTACAATGGAAATTACAAACAAAATCATATCAATGTTTTTTTAAATCAACTTTTCATTACAGTCCCAAGCTGTCCTTTTTTAGTCTGCTTGATGTTTAACAATGAATTCACTCCTTCTATTTTCTTGATGTTCTTCTCCTGAACATCTTATACCTTCCTTACAGCGATTTAACAGTTGTGTTTCGCCATACCCTTTAGCCTGTATTCTGTCTTTTGAAACTCCCAAACCAACCAAATAACTTAAAGTAGCTACGGCCCGTCTTTGGGATAGTTTTAAATTATAATTGGCATTTCCACGACTATCGGTATGCGATCGTATTTCAAGCTTTAGGTTAGAATGTTCAGTAAGAAAGTTGGCTACTTTTTGAAGTTCGATTTTTGAGTCTTCCCGTAGCTGGGATTCATTATAATCAAAATATATAGTATTCGGTTCTAGGACTTTCGAAAGATCAAAACCTTCAAAGAAAGAGGATTCCAAGCTTTCTAAATAAAAATCAAGCTTTTGTAAGGCAATCCCTTTTTCAGGGTATTGTTCTAAACTCTTATATTCTTCCTTGGTTACTTCAATATGCCTATCCTGATATCTATTGGCAATTTCCACTGTATATTTTCCATATTTATCAGAAAACGTATAATACAATTCATTTCCTGGGTTAACATTCCTAAGGCTTACCCTGGCACCTTCAATTGGTTTATTGGTCTTTTTGTCAATTACACTTCCATAAATAACACCCTTAAAGGTTTCTATAATGTCTTTTATTTCTGTAAAGGCGTAAACATCATCTTTACCCAAGTTACCAGGCCTATTGGAACTTAAATAGCCTTTATGGGTATTAACATCTATGGAAAAAGCAAAATCGTCTCCTTCAGAATTTATTGGCTTGCCTACATTTACAACCCCATTGTCCATATTTTCATTTAAGAGCATGTAAAACACATCGTAACCTCCCAGACCAAAATGTCCATCCGATGAAAAATACAGCTCGTTTCTGTCTGTAACAAATGGAAACGATTCTCTTCCTGTAGTGTTTACTCCACCCTCAACAGGATGTGGGGTTTCTAGAGTTCCATCTGGATTTATATCGACTACAAAAATATCTGTGGCCCCTGTAGACCCTGGACGATCTGAGGCAAAATATAACTTATCCTCAGACGGGCTAAGCGCTGGGTGTGCATTAGAATACGAGTTACTGTTTATAGAAAGATCCTCTATACTGCCCCATTTACCATTTTCTCCTAAACGGGCTCTATAAATTTTTAAATTTAAGGTTTGTGCTTTTTTAGATTTGTTCCATCCCTTTTTATTAGTTCCGGTAAAATACATGGTCTTTCCATCCCTTGTTATAATAGGAGTCGATTCATGGTAATCGGTATTTATCTGTCCTTTTAACTGGCGTACTTTACCATAGGTACCATCTAAATTTTCTGAAACCTCATACAAATCCAAAAAATTGAGATTGTTCCATACATCCAAATGTTTGGTCAATGAAGGCGCTCTATCCCTAGTAGAGGCAAAGAGCAATTTATTGTTGGTTTTGGTAATTCCAAAATCTATTCCAGGGGAGTTAAAAGGCAATGGTTTTAGGTCGTACCTATCTGGTTCATTTTCAATTTCAACAAGATAGCTTTTGTTATTTGCAAGATTCAATTCCAAGATTTTCATGTATTGGCGATACATCTCCTTAGCATCTTTCTCTTGTCCCACAGCTCGCATAGCTTGTGAATACCTTAAATAGTATACTGCTTCCTGTTCTTCATTAAGAGCAAATAGTTCTGAATACCATTTGTAAGCTTCTTTATATTGCGCATTGAAATAATGTGCATTTCCTAACCTTTTAAATAGTTCTGGAGATTGATATCCGTCTTCTGCTAACCGCTCATAAATCTTTATGGCATCTATATAGGCCATATTATCGTATTTGGAATTCCCTTTCTTAAGTTTTTTATCTTGGGCAAAAACACAAATTGTAATAAATGACACAATAACATACAACAAAACTTTAGTAAAATAGTGTTGGTTCATGCTTTTCTATGCTTTAAAAAAATCTTGGACAAATAGCTCTTCTTAATCTTGTGGTTAATTCAAACCTAAGCAGAATCTCATGGGAGCCCGAATTGTATGCCGATAAAGGCGTAACATCATAATCGTAGGCATAACCTATAAATATCCCATCACTTACCTGAAAACCGGCCAGAGCACTAATTGCCGATCTCCCGCCCCTGTAGGCTGCTCCCAATGTAAGCTTCTCGTTCAATAGAAAGTTAGCCGACATGTCATAGGTAAATGGTGCTCCAGAAACTGCTCTCAATAGAAATGCTGGCTTAAACTGAAGTCTATAATTTAGGTCAAATACATAGCCTCCCATGGCATACCAATGTGCTTTTGAAGACACCGAAGTCGACTTAACATCGTCGTAATATTCGGTTTCTAATAAATTAGGTACCGACAGCCCCACGTACCATTTATCTGAGTATAAATATAATCCCGAACCAACGGCCAAGGCACTCCGACTAATATTCCCTAGGTTAGGATCTTGAGGGCTTTCTGGATTTAATTTGTTTACATCCAAACTAAAATAATTTAGCCCTGCCTTTAAACCAAACGCCCAATAAGTATATCGGCTTAATTGTATGGTATATGAAAAATCTCCAGACAGAAAGCCTGTATCTGTTGCCCCTACCTTATCACCTATATACGAAAGTCCCAAACCAACCCCTTTAACCCCTATGGGGCTATTTACCGAAAAACTATGGGTTTCTGGTGCTCCTTCTATACCTACCCATTGCGAGCGGTAGGTTCCGATAACATTCAACACACCCCTACTGCCAGCATAAGCTGGATTTAAGGTACTGGTGTTATACATATATTGGGTATATTGGTTTTCTTGCTGCCCAAAAACAAAACAATAGAACAACAGCAAACACCACTTTATTTTTTTTATAATATCAACTTTTTTCACACGTTTAAATTTCAGTAATTGATTGATAATAAATTAATTATAAAATCGAGAACGTGTACAACCACTCCGTTCTCACATTAGTCTTTCTTAATCTGAGATAAGGTATAGATAGCCTACTTTGCTATAGGCTTTCTGCAATCCTGTTGTATCTTTAAAAACAGCCTTTACGGTATAGAAATAAGTTCCAGTGGGTAATGGCCCTCCTTTTCCAATAACCTCCAAACCACCGGAAACATTATAGCCTTTAAAAACATCTTCAGAGTAGGAATCACCATAATCCATGCTCTCATATAGTTTCACCCCCCACCTGTTATAAACAACGACTTCAAGGTTCTGGACTTCTCCACAAGAAAAGGAATCTGCAATATTAAATCGAAGGAAACTGTTCATCTGATCCCCATTCAATGTAATGGCATTGTTTACACCAAAATTTCCACAGTCTGCTCTAGCTTCTATCGAGGCCAAAGTATATACGCCACTACCCGTTACTGGGGCAGTTACCATCTTATTTTCCATATCTACGGTACCTCCAATATAACTCCACTTGTTCTGGTTGGTATCCCATTTTATAATGCTTAATACTGAGCCGTTAGCGATAAGGCCTGTAGGTGTAGTTCGGATCTCATCCCAGCTCAAGCTCAAGATAAAACCTTCTTCATCCTTAAATCCAGTAATCGCCCAATACTCGGCATTATCTATTTGTTCTATCTCTTTATCCTTATTTGCTTCAGAAAACTTAGTGAGCGGATTTTCGTAGAAGTACTGCGCCGTAATCTCGGCCTTTTCCTTTAGGGTACCTATGGATGCTTTACGATAGTAATCTAAGTTTCCTATGGGATAGGTAAAATCGGTGTCTCCATATTTCACCACTGGACCATTAACATGGCTTTCGTCTCCAACCCCTAAAGCTTCAGCGCTTTCTCCAAAGAAAATTGTACCGCCTAACCCTTCATTGGTCAATATGCCATTTTGAAATTCGGCATCATTATCTATACTAATCCCACCGCTAAGCTCAAACGCTGTTTCTGGGGTTTGATTATTAAATATAACATTGTACAGGTTGCTCATGTTCAAACCTGTTATTCTCTGCATTTGGGTCCCTTCAAACTTTACAGTACCCGTACTACCAATGTAGTCCACCAAACCATCATTATTAAAATCCCCGTAGAGGTACAGCTCCCCTTCATTGATAAGCTCACCAGATGCTTTGTTGTTAAAACCGCTTACTATACCCATTTGGGTCTCAGGTTCTATATATAGCTTACCAATGTTTGCGGTTTGCCCAAACATGGCAAATGGCAATAGGGCTACGAGTAAGGCGTACTTGCTTATATGTTTAACTATCATGGATAACTATTTTGAATAGTTGTTTTTATAATTTATCTCCCTCTCTCCTAGGCATTTTTTATGACTCTTGGTTGGAGAGTTATAGGGTAATCTACTTGTTTTTAAAGGGTACAGTCCTTGGTCAAGGGGTTTATACCTCTCTTTAACCCCTTCCATGGGGTTACGAACTGGTATTGTTCGCTTCTGTAGCAGGTTATCGTGATTTACGAGTTGTAAAAAACTGTTTCATTTCCTGGTACAGGGTGGTAGTTCCTGCTACGTTTTCATTACTTAAATACCTAATGTTACTATAAAAAGACAGGGCATTGGTATAGCTATCGTGCTCCAATAATACTTTTGTATCTCTTAACTGTTCCACTAATTTACTAAGCTTTTGCAAGCGATTTTCTATTTGTTCTCTTGCTACATAATTACTGTCAAATTCAGCTTAATCTATAAAATTGGGCACGTGATGTGGGTACTGTTCCATAAGCATTTGGGCTTTATTTACAAATAGCTTGTTTTGTTCTGCAATGCTATCATATTGCCTGAGCTAGTCTGGAGTCAGGTTTACGGCCTTACCCTGGGACAACACTGCCTAATGCGGTATCTAACTTCTGTAATTCTTCTGTAGTGAAGCTTGTGGATATTAATGTTTGCCATTTTTTAGTTATTTATTATTAATAATTCGTTATTTGTCATTACTCCTTCAAGCTTCCATTTTCCATCTACTTTTCACCTACCCCCAAAAGACACTCGATAGCTTCTAATCGTTCTTTAAGTGTTTTGTTTTCGGTTTTCAGGGCTTCAATTTCTTTGTGTTGTTCTATGGTATGCAGGTAAAGCTCTTCTACTTTTTCCAACAGTTGTGCAGAAAGCCCAGACACATTGATTAGATAATTACCTTTTTCGTCTTTTTTCAACTCGTCTATACCTGTTACCCCAGGCAAGTGCTTGTTTGCTTTTACAAAGGCTTCTACAGCTTCCAGGTTAAGGCGTTTATAATTGGAATTTAGGGTAGATGCGCCGTTTGCATATTCTTCAAAAACATAATCGGCATAGGTTTGGCTGGGGGCAATAAAACTACTTGCTTTTACATTGCCAGCTACTTCCAACTTTTCTGTAGGTGTAGCTGTGCCAATGCCTATTAAAGCTCCTGTGCTAATTCCTTGACCAAAAGCTCCATTTACGCCTGTACCAAAAATGGCTGAACCTATATTTAACTGATTGGAGCCTGCATTATTAGGTACATCTATTTTATATCCTAGAATAATATTATAGCTACCAGTCATAGGGTCTAACGTAGAAGATTGTCCCGCTTTAGAACCAATTACCGTATTACCATTACCTTTTGTGGCATATTTCATCGCTGCTTCACCAACAGCAGTATTCTCAGTCGATGCATCACCGGTCGTAATGCCTGTTATCGATTTTAACGCTGATGAGCCTATTGCTGTATTAAAACTATTAAAATTTTGAGAACTACTCATGGTATCAGTACCAACTGCCGTATTATGGGCTCCACTAACATTTTGCATCATTGAACCATCTCCCATGGATACATTTGCAAGTCCAGTTGTGTTATTTGAGAGTGAACTGGATCCAATTGCAACATTTGCAAATCCCGTTGTATTTTTAGATAAAACACCAACTCCTACAGCGATATTACTAGAAACGTTCCCTTTTCCTTTGCCCACGGTAATACCGTTAATTAAGGCATCGGCCGTGCCATCGGTAGCAGTGCTGGCCACCACAAGCCTGTTGGTTGGCGCTTTTGTACCTATACCTACATTGCCGTTATCTAAAACTACAAACTCGGTGCCTGCGGTACGTGCGGTGGTGCCATCGCTTTGTGTGCCCAGTTCAACCCTGTTGGGGTCGGCAGTTGTAGCCGTGGTAGGTCTTGTGTTTACCCAGGCATCGTTGGTGATGTCGGCACCGGCAGCAGCAAGAAACTGTGCTCTTGTACCGGCTTCTTTAAGCTCGCCCGTGGTGGCATCGGCCGTTACGATTACATCGGTAGCGGCATCGGTGCCTGTTAGGTTGCGTAACCTGGTTTTACCAGCTACGTCCAGCCTGTGTGTAGGTGCTTTGGTACCAATACCTATTAAAGGGTTGGTACTCTCATTCGAGTTTGTTCCCGTATTTATATTTAATCCAAAAATGGAAGATCCTATATTTAACTGGTTATCCCCTGATAGTATAGGTACATCTATATCGTAACCTATAACAATGTTTTTACTACCTGTTGTCGTATTATCTCCAGCTTTATAACCAATAGCTATATTTCCAATACCACCAGTAGAATTATTTAGGGTTAAATAACCGATAGCTGTGTTCCCAGCACCTGCTACATTATTAATCAATGCATTACGACCAACCGCAGTATTATAACTACCTTCATTGTTTTGTAACGAAAACGCACCAAGAGCAGTGTTATCTATGCCTGTTTCATTAGTCCGCATTGCATTACGACCAATAGCGGTATTATTGATACCTGTGGTATTGCTTAGTAATGAAGCTGTTCCAACAGCCGTGTTATCTGAGCCTGTATTATTTTGTAACGCAACAGAACCAACAGCAACATTACTACTTCCAATAACATTTGATTTTAAAGCCTCAAAGCCCAGGGCCGTGTTGCTAGCCCCAGTCGTTGTAGCTAGTAATGCAGAAGCCCCTATTGCAGTGTTTCTATCGGCAGAAGTGTTAGCCGCTAATGTCTTAAGCCCAACGGCAGTATTAGTGGAAACATTACCTTTTCCTTTACCAATGGTAAGGTCGTTTATCAAGGCATCTGCCGTACCATCGATAGCGGTACTGTTGGCTACCACAAACCTGTTGGTTGGTGCTTTTGTACCTATACCTACATTACCATTATCTAAAGCTACAAACTCGGTACCTGCGGTACGTACATTAATGCCGTCGCTTTGTGTGCCCAGTTCAACCCTGTTGGGATCGGTAACGGTAGGCATGGTGGGTCTTTTGTTTATCCATGCATCATCGGTAACGTCGGTGCCAGCTCCTGCGATCACCGTTGATAAATTGATCTTGTTCGGGGTTTCGTTCTCATCGGTATAAGTAAGCTCCTGGAAATCGTCAGCCGTATCGGCCACTCCATCGGGGCCCACGTTGTTCGCTATGGCGATGGTCGTCAAGGTCTCGGCAGTGCCGATAACCGTTGACAGGTTGATCTTGTTCAGCGTCCCGTCCTCATCGGTATAGGTAAGCTCCTGGAAATCGTCCACCGTTCCAGAAGTTCCATCAGGGCCCACGTTGTTCGCTATGGCGATAGTGGTCAAGGTCTCGGCCGTGCCGATCACAGTCGACAGGTTGATCTTGTTCAGCGTGCCGTCCTCATCCTTATAGGTTAGTTCCTGGAAGTCGTCGGCCGTATCGGCAGTCCCATCGGGACCCACGTTGTTGGCTATCGCGATGGTCGTCAAAGTCTCGGCCGTGCCGATCACCGTTGTCAGGTTGATCTTGTTCAGCGTGCCGTCCTCATCCTTATAGGTGAGTTCCTGGAAATCATCGGCTGTATCGGCAGTCCCATCGGGGCCCACATTGTTCGCTATGGCGATGGTGGTAAGGGTCTCTGCCGTGCCGATCACTGTTGACAGGTTGATCTTGTTCAACGTGCCGTCCTCATCGGTATAGGTAAGTTCCTGGAAATCGTCGGCCGTATCGGCAGTCCCATCAGCCCCCACGTTGTTCGCTATGGCGATGGTCGTCAAGGTCTCGGCCGTGCCGATCACCGTTGTCAGGTTGATCTTGTTCAGCGTCCCGTCCTCGTCCTTATAGGTGAGTTCCTGGAAATCGTCAGAGGCATCGGTCGGCGTACCGTTGTCGTTGGTCGCCACTGCAAGGCTCGTCAGGGTCTCCTCCCCGGCTACGACCGTGGACAGGTTGATCTTGTTAGGCGTGCCGTCCTCATCCTTATAGGTGAGTTCCTGGAAGTCGTCCGAGGCATCGGTCGGCGTACCGTTGTCGTTGGTCGCCACTGCAAGGCTCGTCAGGGTCTCCTCCCCGGCTACGACCGTGGACAGGTTGATCTTGTTAGGCGTACCGTCCTCATCGGTATAGGTAAGCTCCTGGAAGTCGTCAGAGGCATCGGTCGGCGTACCGTTGTCGTTGGTTGCCACTGCAAGGCTCGTCAGGGTCTCACTCCCGGACACCACATTGTTTATGTTATTGATAATGTCCTGCAAAGTCACGTTGTCGTCCTTAACACCATCACCATCGATATCCACCGTGCCGTCGGGTACCTTTGTATTGGTCGATATCATGTCTCCTAAATTGTCGGTGATGTCCTTTAGAGTAACATTGTCGTCCAAAACGCCATCGCCATTGATGTCTACAGTACCATCGGGAACCATTGTATTTCCCGCCAGCACCGTATTGTTGTAATCTTTCT
>NZ_JAKMCS010000023.1 GCF_022662195.1 Aestuariivivens insulae
CACCATACGAGGTGAACTTCGACGGCGGTGGTTTTGCAGCACAGACCTCACCAGCGGTATACAATAACCTAATGGCCGGTACCTATAACTGGACGGTACGTGATGCCAATAATTGTGAGATGTCAGGATCAGAGACGGTAGGTGAACCATCATTGTTAACCTGTGAAGCTTCAACAGGAGAGCTAATGTGTGAAGGATTACCAATTTCCTTAACAGTAGTGCCTGCAGGAGGAACACCACCTTATAGCATTAAATGGACCAGTACAGGTTCGGCGACCTATGACGATGATACAGCGACAAGTACCATGGCTCATGGTGCGGTAATTGGGGAAGTATTCACTGCTACTGTAACCGATGCCAATGATTGCGAAACAACCTGTATGGTAACAGCTAACTTATATAATTGTGTACCAGAATGTGAAACAGCATTTGGTGTAGATACATATATTGAAAACGATTTGGTTTATGTAAATGATGGCCCAGAAGGCGTAAGCAGTTGTTTCCGTAACGATGGCTTTAAACGTTGGGGTTGGGTGAATAAAATCACCGAATTTGGAGAGCATGAATTCGATTTATATGCAGGAGCAGGACGTTGTGATATAAGTAAGGGAGCCTATGCAGGTACAGTTACATTAAATTATGAAAATAATGGCATGGTAACGGTGACCTATGAAATGGCACAAGGTTATGTGTTGTCTGAAGCCCATGTATATGTTGGTTGTGATCCATATCCAAAAACCAATAATGGGGAATATACAGTAGCTCCGGGACAATATAGCTTTAATGCAGGGGATTTAGGTTATGTACAAACAACCTTTAGCACACCTCCAATTTCGGCTTCTGGTGATTTCTATTTCATTGCACATGCTGTAGTTTGTGCAACAGATATTCCACCGGGACTTTATCTTCCTGCGTCACCAATGGAAGGCGGAGAATTTGCACCACCTAGTGAATCATTTGTATATCCAGATTGTGAAGTCGATACTGGTGGATGGGGCAAAATTGAAGATAAAAAAGTTAGCTTTACAGCTTATCCAGTACCATTCGAAAATGAAGTTAATATAGGTTATAAGTTTGAATATGATACTGATGTGACAATTAATGTGTATGATATAAAAGGCGCATTAATTAGACAAGCTGAAAACACTAGCTATATTAAAGGTACTTACGATAGTACAAAAATAGATTTATCTTATACAGATGATCAAATGTACTTTGTACGAGTGACTACCAAAGAAGGTACATTAGTTAAGAAAATTGTATCTTCAACGGAACAGTAAAGTAATAACCTAACTTAAAATAATTTTATAAAGCAAAAGGGAGCAACTTAATAGTTGCTCCCTTTTTATTATTATTTAGCGCGAATAATGATTAAGAGTCCTTTAATGTCTCTTCGAGTGAAAATCTGGAAGAATTTAGTATCGAGAAGTACTTTTAGTGGGGAATTTATTTGCCTGCCTGTCGGCAAACAGGTTTTCGATACATACCGACAGTAAACGTCGGCACACTCAAACTGACATAAATTCCTTATCCATTATTCTCGTTATGTCGTAATGTAATGGTTTAAAGTTTAACAAACTTTAGTGATGTTTTACTGTTTTCAAAATGGATCACATAAATACCGGTATTTAGAAAAGAAACATCTAAAGCACTGTTGCTACTGTTAATCAATTGAGAGCTTAGAACTTTTTTGCCTATTAAATTATAAACAGAGACTTTATATTCTTTATTTTGAATGTTTTTAAAGTTCAACACATTTGAAGTAGGATTTGGATATATGCTTACGCTGTTTATTTCAAGGTCATTAACACTTAAGGAAGGTGCATAGGTATTGTTTTCAAACCAATTTAAATGGTTCTCAGTTCCAGAAATACTGGCCATATCTAAATCACCATCGTTATCGAAATCATTAACGGTGAAGGCCGTGATATCATTTTGTGTATTGTCTACAACCGTCTCACTAGAAGGGTTGGAGTTTTTGTACCATGTGGTTTCGTCGGTTGTAGCTGTACTTGAATAGCCCACTACCACATCATTTTGTGAATCGTCATCAAAATCGGATACCATGACGGCCGTTGGATAGATGTTAGACGTAGAAAATACGGTTTCGGTAAAGGAGCCATTGGACTCTTTCTTGTACCAGGCCGTGGTTGTATATAAATCGGATTTTATAATGTCCAAATCTCCAGCATTGTCAACATCAGCAAACGAAATATCATTAATATAATAATTCCCATTGGCAATAATGTTAGGGTCAATTGTAAATGTAGGGGAGCTGGTTTGTGACAAATTGTTGTTATAGATCCTGGCAGCATGGAGCTTCCCGTATGCAATAACGATATCCAAGTCACCATCATGGTCGTAATCGGCCAGATCAAAGTCTCGTGGCCCAGATAGGGCTGTATCACTTATCGTGTTAGCACTTCCAAAATTACCGGATCCATCGTTTGAATACCAAGCCACTAGGTCTGAAGCATAGGCTGAGACTACAACATCAATAGTATTGTTGCCATCAATATCGCCTACTTTTACAGAAAAGGCTTCTAACAATCCACTTGCAATCAATTTTTCGCCACTAAAATTACCATTACCGTCGTTTTTAAACCAAACCGCTTTTCCAAAGGAATTAGAAGTGGCAATAACATCATTCTTAGAGTCGTTGTCTACATCTGCAATGGTAATACCAGTTACTTTAGTTAGATTGGAAGCAATAAGTGTTTGGGAAGAGAAAGTCCCATTTTTATTGTTCTTGTACCATTCAACAGTATTACCACTATAGGTTCCAATAACAATATCCGCATATCCATCATTGTTAAGGTCACCAGAATCAATTACCCTGGGGTATGCTCCTGTGTTTGTACTAATGTTTTGCTTGGCTCCAAAAGGCGATTGGCTAAAAATAAAGCAGGTAAATAAAAGGCTGGTTAGACTAAGTATCAATTTCTTCATAACATGCATCATTAAGTTCATTGTAAATTTAATATAAAAAAGTCGTTTTATCTGATTTTTAAGCCTTTAGTCGATGAAAAACATAATATTTTATGATATTCGAAGGAAAAAATATACATTTTTTAATTGTTTCAGACTCAATTAGGCCTATATTGGCAAATTAAAATTAATTTATAGCTTAACTTATTTGATTACAATACGTTGCGTTTTTAATGCCTGTCCACTGTTATCAACTAGTTGTAATACATAGAAGCCTTTGGCAATTCCATCAAGATTGATGCTAGCTGTATTTGAGGTGGATAAATTCAAATGACTTTTATAAACCAATTGACCTGTGAGGCTATAAAGTAAAGCTTCTGCATTTGTATTGAACCTGGTATTCACATTAATATACAAGTATTGGGATACCGGATTAGGATAAATTTTAAATGCTTCATTAGAAGTTCCGTTAATATTTTCTTCCGGAGCTATTGCTACTTTTTGATTTGATCCGCTTTTAGATGAAGGGGTAGATGTAGTACAATAGGTTACAGCACTCAGATCAATAGCCATCTTGGCACTGGTATTTCCGTTTAAGCCATCGTAGAGTTTTACAGTAACGCTTAAAGTCCCATCTGGTAGGTTAATAGAAACGGAATTAACACTGGAACCACTATAAGAGCCATATAAAATTGTACTTCCAGAAGTGTTAACATAGTTTACATCTACTTTTTCGATGTACTTACCACTAGGTTTACCTTTTAGTTTATCTCCAATATTACTTATTTCAAAAGAAATATTTTGACTATTGCTGGGCAAATTCAAAGTAGTGTTGGAAGCCCCAGTTCCAGAATGGGAAAGCGGATTAGTATTAAAACTCAGTATTTGTCCCTCGCATGGGGTTTCACATCCGTCGGGAATGCCATTACCATTAGTATCAATGGTATCATCAAATCCTGGGCATTGATCATTGTCATCACAAACACCATCACCATCACTATCTGGACAAGCTATGGTATTTGAACAAAATGTTATAGTCCCTAAATTAACACTTAACGTTGTATTTGAATTACCATCATAACCATCAAATAAACTAACACTTACAGATGCTACCGATCCAGTAATATTAATGTTGACAGCATTCAAACTAGCACCACTGTATGTCCCTTCAGTTATAGTAGCACCTGAACCATCAACATAAGTAACAGTTATTTTTTCTATATATTTAGTACTTTCTTTTCCTTTAGTTTTTTCGTCAAGCCCACTTATGGAAAAAGAGACATCTTGGCTGTTTAAAGGAAACGTTTTATTAATATTTTTTGATCCTGAACCAGAATGGGTTAAAGTACTGGTCATGAAATTTGTGGTCTGTACGGTGCAGGGTTCGGTAGTGTCTTCACACCCATCAGGAATACCATTACCATTAAGATCAATATTGTCATCAAACCCAGGACATATATCATCAGGGTCACATACACCATCGCCATCAGAATCAGCTAAACATCCAACGGCACCATCAGCTAGGTTTTCAAACCAATTCAAATGGTTTTCACCAGAAGCAATACTGGCCATATCCAAATCACCGTCATTGTCAAAGTCATTAACGGTAAAAGCAGAGATGTCATTTTGTGTATTATCTACAACGGTCTCTCCAGAGGGGGTGGCGTTTTTGTACCATGTGATTTCGTCACTGGTGGATGTACTGGAATAGCCCACCACAACATCATTTTGGGAATCGCCATTAAAATCGGAAACCATAACGGCTGTGGGATAGGTATTCGACGTAGAGAATATGGTTTCGGTAAAGGTGCCATCAGATTCTTTTTTATACCATGCTGTAGATGTATATAAATCGGTCTTTATAACATCCAAATACCCACTGTTATCAACATTACCAAACGAAATATCATTGATATAATAATTTCCGATAGCTATATAATTCGTTTCACCAGTGAAGGTTGGGGAGCTGGTTTGTGACAAATTGTTGTTATAGATTCTGGCGGCATGCAGCTTTCCGTATGCAATAACAATATCCAGATCGCCATCATGGTCGTAATCGGCCAGGTCAAAATCCCGTGGCCCAGATAGGGCTATATTACTTATCGTGTTGGCACTTCCAAAACTACCCGATCCATTGTTTGAATACCAAGCTACAAGGTCTGAGGCATAGGCTGAGACCACAACATCTATGGTATTGTTACCATCAATATCTCCCGCTTTTACAGAAAAAGCTTCCAATAATCCACTAGCAATCAATTTTTCTCCACTAAAATTGCCATTACCGTCGTTTTTAAACCAAACCGCTTTTCCAAAGGAATTAGAAGTGGCAATAACATCATTGAAGGAATCGTTGTCTAAGTCTGCAATGGTAATTCCTGTTACTTTTGTTAGATTGGAAGCAATAAGTGTTTGGGCAGAAAAAGTCCCATTTTTATTGTTCTTGTACCATTCAACAGTATTACCCGTGTAGGTGCCTATAACAATATCCGCATATCCGTCATTGTTAAGGTCTCCAGATTCAATTACCCTAGGGTAAGCTCCTGTGTTTGTGGTAATGTTTTGTTTGGGCCCAAAAGGCGATTGTCCATAGGTTAAACAAGACAATAGAATTCCTGTGGCTACTAGTAATAATTTTTTCATGACTATTTTAGGTTAAGCTTGGGAAGATAAATGTATCAAAAAATACACTTAAACGTATTTTTGAGTCTTTTAATCGACTAAATACAGTTTATTTTATGAAATCTATAAGAATAAACCTATGGTAATTTGATAATTGCTATTAATCAGTCCCCAATAATTTTTCATTAAATACGTTGAAATCAGCTGTTTAGATGTCAACTTAAAAAACATATTTCGCGCAAAAGTAAATTTTATTTTGAGCTTTGGATGTTAAAAACTCAAAACTTATTAACATTTAGAGTGTTGATAATCAATTTTTTATGTTAAAATTGTGTTTTGTAAGTAAACAAATAATTGGGGTGTAATGGTTTTATCACTTTCTCTGATAAAACTTGTGACAAATTAAAAATAGCTTTTCAATTTAGTTTACAGCAGGTTATCAAGTTTTTTTGCCTTATATCTACAATACCAGAGTTTCAGGTAATTATGTAATATATTTAGTAGTAATAACTTAACCCTCATTAAAATGAAAAATATCTACTGTTTTATTTTACTGTTATTCCTTGTAAATAGTTTATCGTCACAAAATTGTAATAGTATTATATTACATGAAACCTATATGGCAGGGAATTCTGGTTATGAGGAGGAAATAACAAATACAATAGTCCCTGGAGAGTACATTACAATTACAGATATATTTACCAATAATTATACATTTACCTCTTATTTGGGGAGCACCCATGACTATATTACCATTAGAAAGACCTCAGACGATACTATTATTGCAGAAGGGACATCGCCTTTAAACTATACTTTTCAAGCAGGGGACATTCCAGATAATAGTATTAAATTAATTATTCATTTGGATAGTACCTGTGACGATACCGATAATGGTAACCATACCATTACGTTATTGAACGAAACGAACTTACCAACCTGTTTTGTACCCGAAAATTTAAAGGTGACTTATTTGTCCAATCAACGATTGGATTTTACATGGGATGCTCCAAGTACAGGATCGGCTCCAGTAGGCTATGAATGGGAAATAGGGTTGCCAAGTTTTGTGCCCGGAACGAATGCAGAGGAAGTAAAAGGGACGACAACTGGGACTAGTGCAAGCTCTGGGGATGTTTTAGATCCAAATACAGATTATGAGGTCGCTATACGTTCGGATTGTGGATCGGGAGATTATAGCATTTGGTATATAACGCCATCTTTAAAAACATTGCCAGAAGATGCCAATCCACCACAGAACGATCTCTGTAGTGGTGCGACCATTCTAATTCAGGAAACGGGCATAGCAGATACTTCTTTGGCAACGGTAGTTAACGGATCGGTATATGGCGGAGCAGAAACCAATTTTTCTGGAGAAAACTGTGATGGCAATACTGTGGATAACGCCAGGGATGATGTGTGGTATAGTTTTATTGCCCAAACCAGTGATATAAATATCGAATTAATACCGGACTTTAATGGGATTTTAACCTTGTTTTCTGGTGATTGTAATACCTTGGTAGATATTGCCTGTAGTGATGCTAATGGGGGATTGGTGCCTAGGGACGAATCTATTTACTATAGCAACCTAACTGTTGGGGATACCTATTACTTTAGGATCTATTACCAAGGGTTTTCTACTCCTAATCCTAATTTTGAATTCAAGTTATGGTCTTCACAATCTATAACCGATGAAGATGGAGATGGCTATGCAACAAACGGAGGGGACTGTGATGATTCAAATGCTAATTTAAACCCAGAGACAGTATGGTATTTGGATGCCGATAGCGACAATTATGCTATATCTACAGTAGTTCAGTGCAATAGTCCGGGTATCGGATATACTACAGATGTTTTACCGGTAACCGATTGTAATGATAACGAACCAGATTCATATCCAGGGAATACAGAAATATGTGATGGTATTGATAACGATTGTGATGGATTGATGGATGATGATGACGATAGCATAACGGGGCTGAACACTTATTATCGTGATAACGATTTGGATGGGTTTGGAGATGCAAGCAATGCTATTCAAGCATGCTCGGCACCTATGGGATATGTAGTAGATGGTACCGATTGCAATGACGACGAATCAGACTCGTACCCAGGGAATACAGAAATATGTGATGGTATTGATAATGATTGTGATGGGTTGGTCGATGATGATGACAATGGTATAACAGGGCAGAACACTTATTATCGTGATAACGATTCCGATAGTTTTGGAGATGCGAATAATGCTGTTCAAGCATGTTCGCAACCAACTGGTTATGTCTCGAATGATACCGATTGTAATGATATGGAGCCTAATAGCTTTCCTGGAGCCACGGAAATTTGTGATGGAATGGATAACGACTGTGATGGAGAAGTGGACGAAGGATTTACCGATTCCGACAATGATGGTGTGGCAGATTGTGTCGACAATTGTCCAAACCATAGCAATCCAGGGCAAGAAGATGCGGATGATAATGGTATAGGGGATGCCTGTGAAGGCTTATCGGTGGAAGATTTATACTTAAAAGATGTGCGGGTTGAACCAAACCCTTTCGATTCCAATATAAGGGTGCATTTGCCACAGAATTATGAAAATATAAAAATTGGGATAGCACTCTTCGATTTAAATGGCAGGGTGATTTACAGCGATTATCAAACCAGTCAAAACGCTACCCTTGCCATTGATTCGCTTTCGCAACTACAAAACGGGATTTATTTACTAAAAATTTACAACCATATAGGGGTTGTTGTGAAGCAGGTGATTAAGCTATAAAAGGTTAGATTTTTAATGATAAATTATAAAATGCATTTCCATACTATTTATATGATTTTCAAAACAATAAAATAATAAGTATCTAGTTTTTTATTTCTTTTTGTCGATGTTTTATGCGCTTTGTCTGTTTTATATGATGTTGTAATAAATAATAAATAAATTTAAGATAGCCTCTCGTCATTTATGGAATTAGCCTAACCTTGTTGAATTTTCAATACTATAGCTCTCCCGAGAAATAGCAATAGTTTTATGAATTCAAAAAGGATGGCATGAATAAAATTGCATTCATTGGTCTTGTATTAGTTTCGCTATGGTCCCATGCTCAAAATTGTGATAGTAATACCAATATAGGTAGCTTTGAAGCTCAGAACACGGGAGATACAGAGCAAATAACCAGTACCATATACGCAGGGGAATATATAACAGTAACCAACATACTTCCAGCAGAGTATACCTTTACCTCCAATTACCTTGGTAGTACTGACTATATAACCATAAGGAATGATGATGGAAGCACGGTTTTGGTAGAAGGAGATTCCCCATTAAACTATACCTTCCAATCAAGCGATATCCCAACGGGTGAAATTCGGGTGATAATACATTTGAGCAATAGTTGTGATAGCGACAGTAATACCCATACGGTTAATTTACTGAAAGTGCCTACCTGTTATAAGCCTGAAAATCCAAAGGTAGATTATTTATCGAATAAACAATTGGACTTTCATTGGGATGCTCCAAGCTCGGGTCCCATACCTTTAGATTATGATTGGGAAATTGGCCTTTCGGGATTTACTCCTGGCACAGGTAACCATATTGTAAATGGTTCAACGGGAGGCGCAACAACTGCGTCATCTGGAGAAAATGCGCTTACGACTAGTACAGCTTATCAAGTTGCGATTCGTTCCAATTGCGGGTCTGGTGATTACAGTGTTTGGTTAGTAACAGGAACCATTACAACCCTATCAAGCGATCCTCCTACTAACGATTATTGCAGTGGGGCTATATCGGTCATCCAAGAAACAGGTAAGGCAGATGCAGCTTCAGCCACTGGAATTGTTGGATCTGTTTTAGGAGGAGCGGGAACCAACCAGGATGCCGAAATCTGTGATACCAATAGTGCCAATGCACGAGACGATGTATGGTATTCATTTTTGGCCCAAGCCACAGAGGTAACAATTACTTTAGAGCCCATGTTCAATGGTCGCTTGAGCCTGTTCTCTGGCGATTGCAATGCATTAACCCTACTGGATTGCAGCGATGCCAATGGCGGGCTTGCACCAACTACAGAAGAAATGACCTATAGTGGTTTTGTAATAGGAACTACCTATTATTTTAGGGTGTACTCACAGGGGTTTTCAGCTTCCAATCCAAATTTTACATTGAAACTGTGGTCAACAGCCGTAACTACAGATGGCGATATGGACGGTTATAGTGACGAAGTAGATTGTGATGATACCGAGTCTATGGTATATCCGGGAGCCCCCGAACTCTGCGATGGGCTGGATAACGACTGTGATGGGGTAGTGCCAAGTGATGAAATCGATAATGATGGGGATAGTTATTCAGAATGTGAAGGAGACTGTGACGACACAGACGACACTGTCTATCCCAATGCGCCCGAACTGTGTGACAATAAGGATAACGATTGTGCCAATGGCGTGGACGATGGCCTGGTGTTCGAGGACTATTATACCGATGCCGACGGCGATGGTTATGGGGACGCTACGGATGCACCGGAGAGTTCATGTAGTGTCGTTTCTGGAAAGGTGACCAATAATTTGGACTGTGATGATGGTAATGCCAATATTAACCCCGGGGCCACGGAAGTAGCGGGCAATGATATAGACGAGGATTGCGACGGCAGTTACCTTCGTTACGTTGATGCCGATGGTGATGGCTATGGCTCCACCACAACGGTCTCTTCCTCTATGGCCACACCCGATACGGGAGAATCCAATGACGGCACGGACTGTGATGACACCAACGTAAACATTAATCCAGGAGCCACGGAAGTAGCGGGGAACGATATAGACGAGGACTGCGACGGCAGTTACTTAAGGTACGTTGATAACGATGGCGATGGCTATGGCTCCACCACGACGGTCTCTTCCTCTACGGCCACACCAGATACGGGAGAATCCAATATCAGTTCGGACTGCGATGACGGAAATGCCAATATTAACCCCGGAGCCAAGGAAGTAGCGGGCAACGATATAGACGAGGATTGCGACGGCAGTTACCTCAGGTACGTTGATGCCGACGGCGATGGCTATGGCTCCACCACAACGGTCTCTTCCTCTACGGCCACGCCAGATACGGGAGAATCCAATGACAGCACAGACTGCGATGACACTAACTTAAACATTAATCCAGGAGCCACGGAAGTAGCGGGCAATGATATAGACGAGGATTGCGACGGCAGTTACTTAAGGTACGTTGATAACGATGGAGATG
The DNA here is from genome assembly GCF_022662195.1 of Aestuariivivens insulae. Classification (GTDB taxonomy): domain Bacteria; phylum Bacteroidota; class Bacteroidia; order Flavobacteriales; family Flavobacteriaceae; genus Aestuariivivens; species Aestuariivivens insulae. The sequence goes on from NZ_JAKMCS010000023.1 coordinate 10,769, forward strand.
GCTATGGCTCCACCACAACGGTCTCTTCCTCTACGGACACACCAGATACGGGAGAATCCAATGAAAGCACAGACTGCGATGACACTAACGTAAACATTAATCCAGGAGCCACGGAAGTAGCGGGGAACGATATAGACGAGGACTGCGATGGCAGTTACTTAAGGTACGTTGATAACGATGGAGATGGCTATGGCTCCACCACAACGGTCTCTTCCTCTACGGACACACCAGATACGGGAGAATCCAATGAAAGCACAGACTGCGATGACACTAACGTAAACATTAATCCAGGAGCCACGGAAGTAGCGGGGAACGATATAGACGAGGACTGCGATGGCAGTTACTTAAGGTACGTTGATAACGATGGAGATGGCTATGGCTCCACCACAACGGTCTCTTCCTCTACGGACACACCAGATACGGGAGAATCCAATGACAATACGGACTGTGATGACGGAAATGCCAATATCAATCCAGGGGCCACGGAAGTAGCGGGCAACGATATTGACGAGGACTGCGACGGCAGTTACCTCAGGTACGTTGATGCCGATGGCGATGGCTATGGCTCCACCACAACGGTCTCTTCCTCTACGGCCACACCAGATACGGGAGAATCCAATGACAGCACGGACTGTGATGACACCAACGTAAACATCAACCCAGGAGCCACGGAAGTAGCGGGGAACGATATAGACGAGGACTGCGATGGCAGTTACCTCAGGTACGTTGATACCGACGGCGATGGCTATGGCTCCACCACAACGGTCTCTTCCTCTACGGCCACACCAGATACGGGAGAATCCAATGACAGTTCGGACTGCGATGACGGAAATGCCAATATTAACCCCGGGGCCATGGAAGTAGCGGGCAACGATATAGACGAGGATTGCGACGGCAGTTACCTCAGGTACGTTGATGCCGATGGTGATGGCTATGGCTCCACCACAACGGTCTCTTCCTCTACCGCCACACCAAATACGGGAGAGTCCAATGACAGTACGGACTGTGATGACACTAATGTAAACATCAACCCAGGAGCCACGGAAGTAGCGGGCAATGATATAGACGAGGACTGCGACGGCAGTTACCTCAGGTACGTTGATAACGATGGAGATGGCTATGGCTCCACCACAACGGTCTCTTCCAATACGGCCACACCAGATACGGGAGAATCCAATGACAGCACGGACTGTGATGACACTAACGTAAACATCAACCCAGGAGCCACGGAAGTAGCGGGGAACGATATAGACGAGGACTGCGATGGCAGTTACCTCAGGTACGTTGATAACGATGGAGATGGCTATGGCTCCACCACAACGGTCTCTTCCTCTACGGCCACACCAGATACGGGAGAATCTAATGACAGCACAGACTGTGATGACACCAACGTAAACATCAACCCGGGAGCCACGGAAGTAGCGGGCAATGATATAGACGAGGACTGCGATGGTAGTTACTTAAGGTATGTTGATAACGATGGCGATGGCTATGGCTCAACCACGACGGTCTCTTCCTCTACGGCCACACCCGATACGGGAGAATCCAATATCAGTTCGGACTGCGATGACGGAAACGCCAATATTAACCCCGGGGCCACGGAAGTAGCGGGCAACGATATAGACGAGGACTGCGACGGCAGTTACCTCAGGTACGTTGATGCCGACGGCGATGGCTATGGCAGCACCACAACGGTTTCTTCCTCTGCGGCCACGCCCAGTGCGGGAGAGTCCAATGACAATACGGACTGTGACGATATGGATGCAGATGTGAACCCAGGGCAGGTCGAGATATTGGACAACGGGAAGGACGACGATTGCAACCTGGCCACCTTGGATAGTTCTGCTGATATTGATGATGATGGCGATGGCTTTACGGAGAACGAAGGTGACTGCGACGATACCAAAGCGGCGATCTATCCTAATGCCCCCGAACTCTGCGATGGACTGGATAACGACTGTGATGGGGTAGTGCCAAGTGGTGAGATCGATAATGATGGAGATAATTATTCAGAATGTGAAGGGGACTGTGACGATACGGACGACACCGTCTATCCCAATGCGCCCGAACTATGTGACAACAAGGACAACGACTGTGCCAACGGCGTGGACGATGGCCTGGTGTTCGAGGACTATTATGCCGATGCCGACGGCGATGGTTACGGGGACGCTACGGATGCACCGGAGAGTTCCTGTAGTGCCGTTTCGGGTAAGGTGACCAATAATTTGGACTGTGATGATACTAATGTAAATATCAACCCGGGGGCCACGGAAGTAGCGGGGAACGATATAGACGAGGATTGCGATGGTAATTACCTCAGGTACGTTGATGCCGATGCCGATGGCTATGGCTCCACCACGACGGTCTTTTCCAATATGGCCACGCCTGATACCGGAGAGTCCAATGACAATACGGACTGTGACGATATGGATGCAGATGTGAACCCAGGGCAGGTTGAGATATTGGACAACGGTAAGGACGACGATTGCAACCTGGCCACCTTGGATAGCTCTGCTGATATTGATGATGATGGCGATGGCTTTACGGAAAACGAAGGTGACTGTGATGATACCAAATCGGCGATCTATCCTAATGCCCCCGAACTCTGCGATGGACTGGATAACGACTGTGATGGGGTAGTGCCAAGTGGTGAGATCGATAATGATGGAGATAATTATTCAGAATGTGAAGGGGACTGTGACGACACAGACGATACCGTCTATCCCAATGCGCCCGAACTATGTGACAACAAGGACAACGACTGTGCCAATGGCGTGGACGATGGCCTGGTGTTCGAGGACTATTATACCGATGCCGACGGCGATGGTTACGGGGACGCTACGGATGCACCGGAGAGTTCATGTAGTGCTGTTTCGGGTAAGGTGACCAATAAACTGGATTGCGATGACACCAACGTAAACATCAACCCAGGGGCCATGGAAATAGCGGGCAATGATATAGACGAGGACTGCGACGGCAGTTACTTAAGGTACGTTGATGCCGACGGTGATGGCTATGGCTCAACCACGACGGTCTCTTCCACTACGACCACGCCCGATACGGGAGAGTCCAATGACAATACGGACTGTGACGATATGGATGCTGATGTGAACCCAGGGCAGGTCGAGATATTGGACAACGGGAAGGACGACGATTGCAACCTGGCCACCTTAGACAGTTCAGCGGATATAGACGATGATGGCGATGGCTTTACGGAAAACGAAGGAGACTGCGACGATACCAAATCGGCGATCTATCCTAATGCCCCCGAACTCTGTGATGGACTGGATAACGACTGTGATGGGGTAGTGCCAAGTGGTGAGATCGATAATGATGGAGATAATTATTCAGAATGTGAAGGGGACTGTGACGACACGGACGACACCGTCTATCCCAATGCGCCCGAACTGTGTGATAACAAGGACAACGACTGTACCAACGGCGTGGACGATGGTCTGGTGTTCGAGGACTATTATACCGATGCCGACGGCGATGGTTACGGGGACGCTACGGATATACCGGAGAGTTCCTGTGGGGCGGTTTCCAGTAAGGTGACCAATAATTTGGACTGCGATGATAGTGATATAATGATAAACCCAGATGCCTCGGAACTATGTAATGGAATAGATGATAATTGTGATGGTGAGACCGATGAGGGTTTTGTTGATACCGATGGGGATGGAGTAGCCGATTGTATTGATAATTGTCCCACTGTAAATAATACCAACCAAGCTGATGCCGATAATGATGGTGTCGGTGATGCTTGTGAAGGGTTAAGGGTTGATGATCTAACCCTAAAAGATATTTGGGTGAAACCCAATCCGTTTAATGCCACTATTGAAATTCAGTTACCTTCTAGTTTTAATGATGAATTATTTGCCATTACTTTATTCGATCTTAGGGGAAGGCTTATAGTCGATCAAGAAAAAATATGTGTTAAGGGGAGTATAGCGCTTAATGGTTTGGAAGCTTTTGAACAAGGCGTATACCTACTAAAGATAAGAGCAATGGATAATAAACACTATTTTAAGCGCATGGTTAAATATTAACACTCATGCTTAATAGTATGAAAAAGGCTTCTAATTAATTTTTAGAAGTCTTTTTGTATTAAGTTGGTCGTTAGCATTTGGTTATTTTACGATCAGTTTTTTAGTTGATTCGTTAGTACCATCATGCACTTTTAAAAAGTACATGCCAGTGTTTAAATTGGAGATATCCAATTGGACACTTTGATTGCGTAATGTTTTGGAAACATACTTAATAAGTTTACCTTGAATGTCATAGATATTTACAGCTATGTTATTGTTAGATATTTTGTTGAACTTTAGATTGACAATATCTTTAGCTGGGTTGGGATACATGGCAAAGTCATTAAGAATCTTATCATTTACTCCCAGTGTTGCCGTTTTTGTGGCGCAAATGTAAAAGGTTTCGTTTTGTCCTATTTGCTCTGGAAATACGCGAACATATAATGTTACCCCTTGTTGTGTTAGAAGGTTAATTTTAGAAAACAAGTCAGTACCACTATCTTTATCACATTCAATCTCTGTTAATGCACCACATGTACCCGAATAAATGGAGATGGCAGTATCAAAAACATTAGATCCATTATCTTCAGATGTTTCAATGGTTATGTCATAGGGTTGATCATTGTCTACTTGTATTTCAAACCATACATCACCTCCTTCATTTGATGTATTTTGACAGTTTATTGGATCAGAAGAGGGTGTTGCTTGGTTAAATGTTTTTAAAACAGGGGAAGAGCAATCATTTGTTAAAGGTAATATTTCAGCAGAAGAACAATCATCATTAGTAGCGACTAAAGGATGGTCTACTTCAAATAAACACATGTTAAAATCACCATACTCAGCAGAAGATTCATACCAAAATCTAACATAAATCAATGTGCCAGCTGATTCTGTTACTGTAATTTGAGGAAAAAAATCGCTAGAAGCTTTATCGGGGTTTCCGTCGTTATCACATCCAATGGAAACTAGACTATTACAAGCGTCGGAACTATTGGTTACAGCAAAAATTTCTAGCGCAGGATCATAGTAAGCCGATGAACTAGTGCTTGAAGTAACAATTTTTACAGCTTGACCATTAGCGGGCATTTGAAATTTGTACCAACGATCTTTGATAGAGCTATTGACTGCACAGTCAGGATCAGCAAATACGTTTTCATCATTCTCTGTACCATCATAAGTGTAAATGTTGTTAGAGCAGTTAACGCCTATATTACTCGTTAGATCAATAGCGCTACTACAATCATCGTTAGCTGCTTGTGAAATAGCTTGATAACATGAAAATGTAAACAGTAAAACAATTAAAGTAATTTTTTTCATAAAGATTAAGTTTAAGAGATATTTAAATTTATAGAAAAAATAAATCTAGGCGCAGAATTTTAGTTTAACCGTACAATTAATTGGTTTAAAAGAACTTGGGAAACAGACACTTGTGAAAATGGTTGTTCAAAAATTAATAACTAGGGTTTTAAATTATAGAAAAATGAAAGTAGGGTTAGCTACAAAAGAGGTTCTAGTCTGTAGCTCCTCCCTATCTAAGCGCACTCTAATTGCACTCTAATTGCACTCAAGCCCTATTAAGCCCTGTCCAAGAGTAAATATTTTGGAATATTAAAATAAAAACGAGGTCACCTACAGCTTATTCGGCGACCCGTTTTTCAGTTATTAAATCATGCTTCTGTAAGCTTATCCAAAGTATATAAAATAAGGTTTTCAATAGTTTGCCCGGGGTTTTTACTAAACGAACCATGCGATCTATTGGATATGATGGCATTTAGGGATAGGGCATGGTGTCCCATTAACTTAGCCAAACCATAAATAGCACTGGTTTCCATTTCCAGATTGGTAGCACGAACGTCCTGATAATTAAAAGTCTCGATTTTAGAATTTAATTCATTGTCTTGCAATGCCAGCCTTAGCACTCTGCCTTGAGGGCCATAAAAGCCACTGGCTGTAACCGTCATACCATGGTAAATGTGATGGTTTGAAAAATGCTTTTCCAGTACAGGACTACATGTAATAATTAAGGGTTTGCTCTTAAAACTTGGCCATTTGGTATGTTCAATAAAAGCTTGCTCTATATCTGGGCTAGTGATGTTGTCCAGTTGGTAATTGTGTAGCATTCCGTTTAAATCAAGCCCATGGGTGCTAAGTACAAAGGCATCTAACGGAATATCATTTTGGAGCGTGCCAGAGGTTCCTATCCTAATGAAATTAAGAGAGGTAAGATTACTTTTTGGTGTTCTAGTCTCAAAATCGATATTAGCTAGGGCATCAAGTTCGTTTAGAACAATATCGATATTGTCCGGACCTATTCCAGTAGAGACTACCGATAAGCGTTTACCTTTATAAAACCCCGTATGTGTTTTAAACTCCCTCTTTTGGGTGGTAAATTCAATAGAATCGAAATGTTTACTAACTTTTTCCACACGATCTTGATCACCAACCAAAATGATGGTTTCGGCAATATGTTCTGGCTTTAAATTAAGATGATATATACTACCATCTGGGTTTAGGATAAGTTCGGAGTTTTTAATGGACATGGATTGGGTTTCTAAGTTATTAGGTTATTGGGTTATTAGTTTTTGGAACAGCTTAGCTATGTTTTTTTCATTCTTAATCAAGCTTTTCTACAGCATCTATAATCTAAACTGCTCACTGCTTTTTGAACACTGAATACTGAACACTGAATACTAAAAATCACCCACCAACACGCTTTACCTTAAAGCCTTTGTCTTTTAGTATTTGCATAATCTTATCGCGGTAATCACCTTGAATAATAATTTTGTCATCTTTAAAACTACCACCAACACTCAACTTGGTTTTAATGTCCTTGGCCAACATTTTAAAATCTTCGGTAGCTCCTGTGTAACCTTCAAGAATGGTTATGGGCTTGCCTTTTCGTTTTTCATATTTACAAATAATGGGGTCGTCTTGTAGCCACAAGCCATCATCTTCATGAGTTTCGTTTGGGGTTTCTTCTGAAACGTGATCTGGAAATAAGTTTTTTAGCTGATCTTGTAAATCCATTTCAAACTATTTTTTTATTAAGCCAAGTTCTATTAGGCGTTCATTTAAAAATTCACCTGCAGTAATATCGTCAAAAGCCTTGGGATGATCCGCATCTATACAACTATCCAAAACATTCAGTTTCATATCGCTTATAGGATGCATAAAGAACGGAATGGAGTATCGTGATGTACTCCACAGTTCCCTGGGAGGGTTCACCACGCGGTGTATGGTAGATTTTAATTTGTTATTGGTATGCCTGGATAACATATCACCAACATTAATCATAAGTTCATCGGGTTGTGCTATGGCATCTATCCATTCTCCTTTATGGTTTTGAACCTGAAGTCCACGGCCTTGAGCGCCCATTAACAAGGTAATTAAATTGATGTCGCCATGTGCCGCGGCACGAACCGCTTCCTTAGGTTCTTGGGTTATAGGCGGGTAGTGGATAGGTCTTAAAATGGAGTTGCCATTATAAATGTATGAATCAAAATAGGTTTCTTCTAAGTCTAGATATAAAGCTAAGGCCCGTAAAACATATCTCGCTGTTTTCTCCAACATTTTATAAGCTTCCTTACCTATGGTATTAAACGCAGGTAATTCCTCAACAAACACATTGTCTGGGTATTCTTTTTCCAGAGTAGGGTTGTTTTCAACATACTGTCCGAAATGCCAGAATTCCTTTAGGTCACCTTCTTTTTTACCTTTAGCGCTTTCCTTTCCAAAAGAGACATAGCCCCGTTGGCCTCCAATATCAGGAATCTCATATTTTTGTTTAACTTCTAGGGGAAGATTAAAAAAGTTTTTGACTTCCTGGTATAAGTTATTGACTAATTTATGATCTAAAAAATGGCCTTTTAGGGCTACAAAACCAATCTCTTGGTATGCTTTGCCAATGGCGTCTACAAATTGTTCCTTCCTTTCGGGGTCACCAGAAGTAAAATCGTTTAAATTAACACTAGGGATAGTATTCATAAGAGCTTTGATTATAATGTAGTTTTACAAAAGTACAAAATCGTAGGAATAGTTATTGGGTTATTGGGTAATAGTTATTAGGGGATATGCATTGTGACTGAATACTGCGACTGCTACTGTTGACTTTAGCTTCTGTTTCTGTCACCTGTTATCCAACTTCTATTTTCTCATAAATGCACAAAGTTCCCGAGCTATATTTATTTGACTTATTATTGCGAAAGCTGCTGCAAACAGAATACTAAATTTACACTATATTTGATATATTCGAAAACTAAGCATATGCATACATCGAAGACTTCGGCAATGATCAAATACGATATTAAGAATCTAAATACTGAAGACCTAATTCTTATTTATAAGAATATTTTAAAGCCTAGGTTGGTAGAGGAGAAGATGCTTGTTTTGTTACGTCAGGGAAAAATAAGTAAATGGTTTGCTGGTATAGGACAAGAAGCCATTGCCGTAGGGGTTACAATGGCACTTCATCAAGAAGAATATATACTGCCCATGCATCGCAACCTAGGGGTGTTTACAACAAGAGATATTCCGCTTCATCGATTGTTTTCCCAATGGCAAGGAAAAGCCAATGGTTTTACCAATGGTAGGGACCGTTCTTTTCATTTTGGTACCCAGGATTATAGAATAGTGGGGATGATTTCGCATTTGGGGCCACAATTGGGAGTGGCCAATGGCATTGCTCTGGCTTCAAAAATAAAAGATAAAAAGCAGGCTACAGCTGTATTTACAGGAGAAGGAGGTACTAGCGAAGGCGATTTCCATGAGGCGTTAAATGTGGCTTCGGTATGGCAACTGCCAGTTCTTTTTTGTGTTGAGAATAATGGCTACGGCTTATCAACACCAACAAACGAACAATACCGTTGTGAGCATATCGCCGATAGGGCTGCAGGTTATGGCATGGAATCCCATATTATAGATGGCAATAATATTATTGAAGTTTTTACAAAGGTTTCAGAATTGGCCAAAAGCATACGTAAAAACCCACGTCCCATACTACTGGAATTTAAAACGTTTAGGATGCGTGGACACGAAGAAGCAAGTGGAACAGCGTATGTACCGCAAGAACTTATGGATGCTTGGGCAGCTAAAGATCCGGTATTGAATTTTCAATCCTTTTTGAGGGACGAAGGTATGTTAACAGAAGCAAATGACGTTTTGATAAAAGAAGCGCTACATAGTGAAATTAATGACCATTTAGATATTGCTTTTAGTGAAGCTCCTATTCAACCAGATTTATCAAAGGAATTGGATGATGTTTATAAATCCTTTGAATACAAACCTGTTATAGCGGGTCAGGATTCTAGTGAAGTTCGATTTGTAGATGCTATTTCACAAGGGCTGAAACAGAGTATGGAACAACATCCTGAATTGGTAATTATGGGCCAGGATATTGCAGAGTATGGAGGGGTGTTTAAAATAACCAAAGGGTTTTTAGAGCAATTTGGTAAAGACCGTGTGCGCAATACGCCTATTTGCGAATCGACCATTGTTGAAGCTGGTATGGGCTTGTCTATTGCAGGAATGAAAAGTGTTGTGGAAATGCAATTTTCCGATTTTGTGTCATCGGGCTTTAACCCAGTGGTTAATTATTTGGCTAAGTCACATTACCGTTGGGGGCAACATGCCGATGTGGTGATAAGGATGCCCTGTGGAGGCGGAGTAGCAGCAGGACCGTTCCATTCGCAAACCAATGAGGCCTGGTTTACAAAAACACCTGGATTAAAAGTAGTGTATCCCGCTTTTCCTTACGATGCCAAAGGGCTTTTGGCAAGGGCCATTAACGATCCCAATCCAGTATTGTTTTTTGAACATAAGGGGCTTTACAGGACTATAAGGCAAGAAGTACCAATAGATTATTATACATTGCCTTTTGGAAAGGCATCCGTTTTACGGGAAGGTAATCAGGTGAGTATTATTGCTTATGGGGCTACTGTACATTGGGCATTGGACACATTGGATAGGAACCCAGATATTTCTGCCGATGTGATTGATTTAAGGACTTTACAGCCATTAGATACTGAAGCTATTTTTGAATCGGTTAAGAAAACGGGCAAGGCCATTGTTGTACAGGAAGATACTATGTTTGGAGGTATAGCCAGTGATATTTCTGCAATGCTAATGGAAACGTGTTTTGAGTATCTTGATGCCCCTGTGAAGCGAGTAGCCAGCTTAGAGACCCCAATACCGTTTGCCAGCCAATTGGAGGCACAGTTTTTACCCAAACAACGGTTTGAGGAAGCATTGAAATTATTGTTAGCGTATTGAGGTAATGGAATTTTTAGACCTGTTTTTTAAAGCTATTAAGGGCACGATAGATTGGACTTGGCGTTCTATTGTTTTCGATGTGCCTTGGTATACCAATTACTTTTGGGGCTTAATAGTTATTTCTATAGGTGTCTGGTTGTTGGAAATAGCTTTTCCTTGGCGTAAGGAGCAATCTATTTTTAGAAAGGATTTTTGGTTGGATGCCTTCTATATGTTTTTCAATTTTTTCATCTTTGCTATCGCGATTAGTGGGTTTTATAAGGTTTTGGAAGCGCTCTTCTTGAAGCTTGGCCTTACTATGAAGTCCGTTTCGCTTGTCGATATATCTAATCTGCCACAATGGGGCCAATTGCTTATTTTCTTTGTGTTATCAGATTTTGTGCAGTGGTTCACCCATGTGCTATTGCATCGCTTTAGGGTGCTGTGGCGCTTTCATAAAGTCCATCACTCGGTGAAGGAAATGGGATTTGCGGCACACTTGCGTTACCATTGGATGGAAAATATTCTATATAAGCCATTAAAGGTATTTGCAGTGATGCTATTAGGAGGTTTTGAACCCGAACAAGCATTTATAGTGCATTTTGTAGCCATAGCTATTGGTCATTTAAACCATGCCAACATCAAGTTGACTTATGGGCCGTTAAAATATATTTTTAATAACCCCGTGATGCATTTGTACCATCATGCCTATGCGCTTCCTAAAAATAGAGCATATGGTGTAAATTTTGGGATAAGCCTAAGCCTTTGGGATTATATCTTTAAAACCAATTATATTCCAGAGGATAGTGGTACCATAACTTTAGGCTACGATGGCGACCAAAATATGCCCAAAAGCTTTTTTAAGCAAGTGATTTACGGATTTAGAAAAAGGGATTAGTTTAAGGTTTTGGCAATGGCTTGAACAGCATCTAAAACCCGAAGTAAATTCCCGCCCCAAAGCATTGCAATTTCATCTTCGGAATAACCACGCTTTACCAATTCCAGGGTAACATTAAAGGTTTCTGAAGCATCCTGCCAACCTTCAATACCACCACCGCCATCAAAATCACTACTAATACCAACATGTTCAATACCTATTTTTTTAACCAAATAATCAATATGGTTAACGAGATCCGTTACATCTACAGCAGGAGGAACATGATCCATTTTATTTAGTTTTTTTCTGCGTATGGAAGTCATCACATCATAGTGTTTGTAATAAACTTCTTTTTCGGTATTGGGCAAATTTTTAATAGCGTCCAGATCAATCCATTCAACACCTAATGAATCCATAATTTGTTTACCAATTTTAGTTTCGATTTCAGAACGGGCTTTTATCTTTTCTGAATTTAAATAGGCGGCAAAGGCCACTGTTTGTACCACACCTCCATTTTTCTTGAGCCATTCCAATTGTTCATCGTCCAAATTTCTGCTATGGTCACATAATGCCCTTGCCGATGAATGTGAAGCAATAATAGGCGCTTTGCTCAATTCAATCATTTGTCTCATGGCTTCTTTTGAAGGGTGTGATACATCAATCATCATCCCCAATCGGTTCATCTCCTTGATCACCTCTTTACCCAAATCGCTTAACCCGTTATGTAACCAAACGCCATCTTTTTCACCTGTATTACTATCGGATAATTGGCTATGGCCATTATGTGCCAATGACATATAGCGCGCTCCAAGGTTATAGAAATTCTCTACATTACTTATGTCGTTGCCAATGGGGTATCCATTTTCAACGCCTATCATGGCTACTTTTTTGCCAGATTTAGCAATACGCTTTACATCTTCCGATGAGGTTGCCAGTGCTATTTGATCTGGAGCAATGTCTTCAACCAGTTTATGGATTGCATTAAATTTCGCCATGGCATTTTTATATGCTTTTTGATAACCGTTTTCAGTTAGGGAATCCTGTCCAGTATATACAATAAGCCAGGCAACGTCCAATCCGCCAGCCTTCATTTTAGGCAATGTTATCTGCGAATTTAAATTTTGTGTATAGTTAATGGAATCTGTGAAATTTTTCACCTCAATATCGCAATGTGTATCTATGGTAATTACATGCTCGTGTATTAATTTGGCTTGTTCCATAAGGTTTTGTGGGGCTTTAATGGTTTTAGAGTCATTTTTACAAGATAATACTAGGATTAATAAGGCTGAAAAATAATATTTGAAAGTCATGCGTTAAGTGGTTGGTTTATAATGGTTAAAATACGAAAAATAACTTTTTATAATTATATTTATAATATGGTTAGGTTTTTAATCATATTGACGACTTTTTCCCAGTTTTTTTTAGGCTGTAATAAAATTGAAGACCCTTACGCCAATTACGATTGGCAGACTATTGAAGTTACAGCTACGGCTTATAATTCTTTAAGATATCAAACAGACGGGGATCCCCATATTACTGCTTTTGGGGATAGCTTAGTTCCTGGATTACGCTATGTAGCAGTATCGAGGGATTTGTTAAAGAAAGGCCTTAAGCATAATACGCCAGTTAAAATTGAAGGCTTGGACAGTATTTATATTGTAAAGGACAAAATGCATTACCGTTGGAAAAACCGCATAGATATCTATATGGGGCTTAATGTTAAAAAAGCTAAAGCTTGGGGCAAAAAAAAGGTGACTATTGCTTATGGTATTCCCAAAGAATAATGTTTGGTATTTTACTTTGTCGCTGCTTCAGAAAGTTTAAAGGGGTAAGCTTCTCTTACAGTTTTTAACTCTTCTTTCGATAAATTATCTATTGGCTTTTTGAGCACTGTTTCGCAATAGGTTTTTCTAAGTTCAAAATAGGCTAGGGTCAATTGGTCTTGAACTTTAATGTAATGACTGTAGCTGGTTTGTTTAGCGTTTTGTAGCGAAATAATAGCTTTGTTTGGGTTGTCGGATGCGTCCAAAGATTTTGTGCCATTACAGTAGGTGCAACTTCCATCGCCATTATTATCTAAAAAGGCCTTTGTAATTTCCTTGAGTTCATTAATGGAAATGATCTCGCCTTCTACCATTATGTCATCTTTATTATTAAGGGCTATGCGTAAAACATTACGTTCATTGATTTTATCATTGCATTCTTGTCCATCAGGGCAGGGGCTTGGCAACTTTCTATTGATGCCTTGGTCTTTGGGGATTGTAGCGGTTACCAAGAAGAAGATAAGTAATAAAAAGGCGATGTCGGCCATGGAGCCCGTATTAACTTCGGGCATTTGTCTGGAGTGTCTCATGGGTTTGTTTTTATGATTTATTTAACAAATCTCAAAAACAATACCATAATTGAGTCAACATCAAAGGGTTATGGCTTGTCTTTAATGGGCATAGCGTTTGCAGCCTCTCCAAATGCCATCTTGATGATATTGCGTTAATAATTTTCTGGTGTGCAATAAACACTCATGTACTAATTGGTTCCTGTGCCTGGAAATTTTTATAATTGCTTTCATAACTATTGTTTTTTTTTGATTGATGAAATTTGTGATTAAAAAGACGTTACTTATTTGTAACGTCTTTTGCTGTTCCAATTATAACTTTTAGAATTGGGTAATTTGCTTGTTAACTGATTTGTGTTTAAAGTTCTCATTGTTTTTCGTTTTTTAATTGATTTATACTAGATAGACGACAAGAAATACATTTTGTTACAGTACTATGTATAACAAAGTACATAATTAACATTTTTTAACGTTTTCGGTTTTATACAAGAAAAACTTCCTTCTTGTTTTTTTGGGGTATCTGTTGTTTGATAAAGAAAACCCTTCCAACTTTAAACTCAAATAAGAGTTTAAAGCCACCTTCCCTTTTAACTACCGTGTGTACACAAATATTGAAGAGCTAAAAAACGGGCTCCAAATAAAAACTAGCCACGAATAACACATATTATCACGAATAAATAGGTGCTTATGTTTGCGCAAAGAATCGGTTACGGGCCATCCCACGAATTGATTTCCGCCTTTGGCGGAAATACCAAAGCCTGAAAGGCTTAAAATTAGTGTGATGTCTAGTTTCTATTACACAATGATAGTTCTTTATAAATGACACATTCGTGTATTCGTGGCATTATGAGATGTGTGCACAGGTAGTTTATGAAGGAGGAGTGGCTTCGGATTCTGGTGCAGAGCTAAGCTGATCTAAGCTAAGTTGGAGCTTGGAAACCGAAAACGATGTGGTATTAATAATGAATATGATGTTTTTATCATGCATTGGGCGTTTTGGATTTCTTTAACCTTTTCTAACGGTTTCTAACAGTCTTTTAATTATAAATAATGTTGCTTTAGGAATAGTTTTTGTTAAGAAATAGTCAAAATCATGACTTGTATTAAGGATTTTATAGATAAAGAAATATCTTTGACACGAATTAGCTACTTTATATAAAGGTTGAATAGAACAATTTTGGATAGGATGAAACGGTATGCTTTTACTTTGTTTTTAACGTGTTTTACACTGTCGGTCTTTGCTCAGATTGATAGTGAAAAGAAACTTAAAATTGTCCCTGCAGAAGAAAGTAAAAAAGATTCGGCATCAACACTATTGCTAAGCCCCTCTAAGCCTTTAAGCAATCCAAATAATTTAAATATCCCTAATACTGCGCCTCTATTAGAGTTTCCAAAAAAGGAGTTTTCCATGTTTCCTCAAGAACAATTTGGAAATCCAGGGGAGTTGTACCAGAAGCGTATTAGTGAAAACATAGACGATTTAAAGTTAACCAAGGAAGAGATTGAGCAAAGGAATGGTAGTACCACCGATGTGTATTTAGGGGACATAAGATCTAATGGAGAGTTTGTGAATGTCGTATACCGAGACCATGGGTATGTTGATGGCGATGTTATCCAAGTGCTGATTAATGATGATATTGTTCATGCCAGGGTGTATTTAACAGGCGGTTTTAAAGGCTTTAAACTAAATCTGTTAAAAGGGTTTAATAAAATTGATTTTTTAGCATTAAATCAAGGCGAGTCTGGTCCAAATACTGCAGAATTTAAGGTTATAGATGATAAAGGCAATATTGTTTCACATAAACAGTGGAACCTAGCTACTGGGGTGAAAGCGACTGTTATTGTGGTTAAGGAATAAGCCCAAAGACTTCGATGTAAATAAACATCTAATTTAAACCGTTTAAAATTATTGCTAATTACTTTAGCCCAATATAGCATCAATCTGATTGAGTTCTTCTGTGCTAAACTCCAAATTATCCAAGGCTTTTACATTTTCTTTTAATTGGTTCACAGAACTGGCCCCAATAAGTACAGAGGCCATTTGTGGATGCCTCAATATCCAAGCAATAGCCATTTGCGATAATTTCTGACCGCGGTTTTGGGCAATGGTGTTCAGTTGTTTAACTTTTTCAATATTGCTATTTACGGTTTCTTCGTTTAAGAATATAGAACTGCCACCGGCACGGGAATCTTTTGGAATGCCGTTTAAATATTTATCGGTAAGCATACCTTGGGCCAAGGGTGAAAAGGCAATGCCGCCAACGCCATTTGCTTCCAAGGTGTCTAAAAGATCATCTTCCACCCAACGATCAAGCATGGAATAGCGCACTTGGTTAAGAATAAAAGGCACATTTAATTGCTTTAAAATGCTTGCTGCCTTTTGGGTGTCTTCAGCATTATAATTGGAAATGCCGGCATACAAGGCTTTACCCTGTCTTACAATATCGGCCAATGCGCCCATGGTTTCCTCTAAAGGGGTATTAGGATCAGGTCTATGGTGGTAAAACACATCCACATAATCCAATCCCATACGTTTTAAACTTTGGTCTAAACTGGCAATTAAATATTTTCTTGAGCCCCATTCCCCATAGGGACCATCCCACATTAAATACCCCGCTTTAGATGCAATAAAGAGCTCATCACGATAAGATTTAAAATCGGCTTGGAGAATCTTTCCAAAATTTGTTTCTGCCGATCCTGGAGGTGGACCATAGTTATTGGCTAAATCAAGATGGGTAATACCTAAGTCGAAAGCACAACGCAAAACATCCCGAGCATTATCAAAACTATCATTAAATCCAAAGTTATGCCATAGGCCTAACGAAATTGCAGGGAGCAGTACGCCGCTTTTTCCTGTTCTGTTATAAGTCATGGTTTCATAGCGGTTACTAGCGGCTTGGTATACTTTCATTATATTTTAAGGGTATTATTATGCTTTTAAAAAGAATTTAATGGCAACTATAAATAGAATAAAGGCAATAAAGGCAATAAGAATCCAAATACTGCCTGCATAAAAACGCTTGTGAAGTTTCATGTCTTTTCGATAGGTGAAAACAATTATTATTACAAAAGCAATAAAAAATAAAACTCCAAAAATGATTTGACCTTTACTGAACATATAGTTACTTTTATGCAAATTTAATGAATATATGCAACAGAGATAATATAAATAATCATTAACTACATTACAGCGTGATTATTAAAATTATCGAAAGTGACATACGACCATTTATAAGCAATACTATACAAATGAAGAATAAAATAGAAGCTGTAAAAGCATTTCATACGGCCTTTAAAATAGGACATCGCGAAAGTCCAAAAGCAGATTTAGGTACAGAAAAGAATAAATTGCGTTTTAATTTAATGCGTGAAGAGAATGAAGAATATTTAGAGGCGGCCAATAATAATGACTTAGTTGAGGTTGCCGATGCCTTGGGCGATATGCTGTACATACTATGTGGTACCATTATAGAACACGGTATGCAATATAAAATTGAAGAAGTGTTTGAAGAGATTCAACGTAGTAATATGAGTAAATTGGGTGAAGATGGGCAGCCAATTTATAGGGAAGATGGCAAGGTTTTAAAAGGCCCAAACTATTTTAAGCCCGATATTCGGTCTATTTTAGATAAATAAAAAAGAGGTTGTCTAAAAGGGAAACTAAATGTCACATTGAGCGCAGTCGAAATGTATTAATTACTGATATCCAATAATAGGTTTCGACTGCGCTCAACCTGACAAAAAGTTACGAAGCCCGTTTAGACAACCTCTTTTTTGTTAATCAACCTTATAACGCCATCCAAAGGGATCTTCGGCCTTATTGGTTTGTATATCTGTAATACGCTTTTTTAAATGGTTGGCAAAGGGGGCGTCCAATTCAGGTAAATCATAATCGGTACCGTTGTAACCAAACCCAGAAATAGGAGAAACCACGGCAGCGGTTCCAGCGCCAAACATTTCTTTTAAAGTACCATTTTTGGCCGCTTCAACAACTTCGTGAACCGACAGTTTTCTAACCTCTACATCTATACCTTCAGCTTGGGCCAATTCAATAATACTTTTTCGGGTAATACCGTCTAAAATACGATCGCTCGTAGGTGCAGTAATTAAAGTATCGTTAATACGAACAAAAATATTCATAGCTCCAGCTTCTTCAATAAACTCATGCGTATTATCATCGGTCCAAATTACTTGTTGGTAACCTTTTTCAATAGCCAATTGCGTAGGGTAGAATTGCCCTGCGTAGTTACCACCAGCTTTGGCAAAACCAACACCGCCATTAGCAGAACGCGAGTATTTTTGTTCAATCAATACTTTTACTTTACCAGAAAAATAAGATCCCGATGGTGCCGTGGCTATAATGAATTTATACTCATTGGCAGGCGACGCATGAAACCCATTACCAGAAGCAAATACAAAAGGTCTTATATAAAGCGAGCTTCCTTCATTTTCTGGAATCCAATCGCTGTCTACCTTAAGCAAAGTTTTTAGCCCCTCCATAAAATAGGCTTCAGGCAATTCTGGAATAGCCAATCGTTTGGAAGAAATATTCAATCGGTTAAAATTGTCTAACGGACGGAATAACCAGACCTTACCTTCAGAATCTTTATAAGCTTTCATACCTTCAAAAACCGACTGACCATAATGGAAAATCTTAGCCGAAGGATCCAGCGAAATATTTTGGTAAGGCACAACTTTTGGAGCTTCCCATTTGCCATCTTTATAATCGCATACCAACATGTGGTCCGAAAAGACA
The DNA here is from genome assembly GCF_022662195.1 of Aestuariivivens insulae. Taxonomy (GTDB): domain Bacteria; phylum Bacteroidota; class Bacteroidia; order Flavobacteriales; family Flavobacteriaceae; genus Aestuariivivens; species Aestuariivivens insulae. Next base: position 29,008 of record NZ_JAKMCS010000023.1, read on the forward strand.
CTTCCAAACTTCAAATTATCAAAATCTACCTCATTAATCTTGGAGGCTTTTGTTTTTATAACCTCTATAGCGTTAGTTGTAGTATTCATAGTCTAGGTATTTACGAAACAAATTTAAGTAAAAACGTTTTTAAAAAAGAGGTATATTTACACAAATCGTTTAAAATTAAAGTTTTTGTATCATGAGGTTGTTAATACTGGTGTTTATTGGTGTTCTATTGTTAAATTCTTGTAAAAAAAAGGTCGAAAACCAAACAAATCATGACAAAATAGCAACTACTGAATACACTTCTTTTGGAAAAACTATCATACCAGATGATGCTATTGAAGTAAAATCTATGGTTTCCCATTACAATACAATGGCTGTAGGCGATAGTATTAATACTAAAATGAAGGCAACTGTAACCGAAGTATGCCAGGCCAAAGGGTGTTGGATGAAGTTGCAATTGGATAACAATAGTGACGTTATGGTGAAGTTTAAGGATTATGGTTTTTTTGTGCCCAAAGACATTAAAGACAAAACAGTAATTGTTAATGGTTTGGCATATGTAGCCGAGCAATCTGTAGAAGACCAACGCCATTATGCTGAAGATGCAGGAAAAACAGCAACCGAGATAGCAACTATTACAAAACCTAAAAGAACATTTGCTTTTGAAGCAGATGGTGTTCTTATAAAACAATAATTTGAAATGCCCATATACAAAATTTACAATCTACGGAAAATGATAATAGTGGCATTGCATTCCTGTGCTGAGAGAGGTCTAAGTATGGCCAATGAAAACCCGCCTGCCAAGCGGGCGGGCAGTAAATATTAACAGATGAAACGGGAAATTATTATTACGTCCGATGGCTCTACAACCATTCACTTACCTGAATGGAATGAGCAATACCACTCCAAACATGGGGCTATTCAAGAAGCATATCATGTGTTCATCAAGCATGGTTTACATCATTATTACCATTTAAATTTTAATAGGGAAGAAGCTATTTCAATTTTGGAGATAGGTTTTGGTACAGGTTTAAATACCTTAATAACCTTATTGGAAGCCGGAAAGCTAAATACTAAAGTTGACTATACAGGTGTGGAAGCTTATCCTGTTGCAATAGAAGAGGCCTTAAAGCTGAATTATACGGAAATGTTGGAGGATCATGTAGATTTGGATGTTTTTAAAACCCTGCATAGTGTTTCTTGGGAAGCACAACACGACATTACGCCTGCTTTTTCATTAATAAAACAGAATAAGTTTTTTAAGGATATAGATGCAAAAGCACAATTCAACATTATTTATTTTGATGCCTTTGGATCAAGGGTACAGCCCGATTTATGGACAGAAGCTATTTTCCAAATCATGTATGATGCGTTAAAGCCTAGTGGTGTTTTGGTAACCTATTCAGCAAAAGGCAGTGTGCGTAGAGCCATGCAAAGTGTTGGCTTTGCTGTTGAAAAATTACCTGGCCCACCGGGTAAAAGGGAAATGTTACGCGCTTATAAAGAAGCGTGACATTCAGCGTTTTTTGATAAAATTATACTTAAGAGCTAAATGTTACGCGCTTATAAAGAAGCGTGACATTCAGCGGTTTTTAATGAAATTATACTTAAGAGCTAAATGTTACGCGCTTATAAAGAAGCGTGACATTCAGCGTTTTTTGATAAAATTATACTTAAGAGCTAAATGTTACGCGCTTATAAAGAAGCGTGACATTCAGCGTTTTTTAATAAAATTGTACTTAAGAGCTAAATGTTACGCGCTTATAAAGAAGCGTGACATTCAGCGTTTTTTGATAAAATTATACTTAAGAGCTAAATGTTACGCGCTTATAAAGAAGCGTGACATTCAGCGGTTTTTAATGAAATTATACTTAAGAGCTAAATGCTAAGGGCTACCAAGGTCTGATGTTTTAGAATCAAGAGCCAAGACTAGCAGATAGATAGCTTAGCCTTGCTTTCATTGAGCCAAACCCCTAAACTTTTAAACCTTGGACAACACATGATTAAGGATTTTATTTTAGAGCAAAGTTTTAAGTATAAGGAATTAAGACAAAGAAAAATAGGAATTAAACTTTTAAGAAAAATTAATAGGATTGCCTATCATCTAGCAACTAGCGACTCCTAAACCTATAAACTTTAAACTTTTAAACATTAGCCTTCAATTTTAGAACCTTGAACAACCAGCAACAACCAAAGTTTAAACACATATGTTAAACCTAATATAAACTACTGGTGCGCCCATATCGTATTTCGTAACTTTATATAAAAAAGAAAATGCGGGTTTTAATAACGGGAGCAACAGGGTTAATCGGACAGGAGGTGGTAAGGCGTTGTCATGAAAGGGAAATAGATGTTAATTACTTAACAACGAGTATATCAAAAATAGAATCTAGAGCTAATTATAAAGGATATTATTGGAATCCAGACACCCAAGACATAGACAAGAATTGTTTTAAAGACGTTGAGGCCATAATCCATCTGGCGGGCATATCGATTGCCAAGCGATGGACCCCAAGCCATAAAAAGGAAATTATCTCCAGTAGGATTAAGCCAACACAACTACTTATTAATTCCTTAAAAGGAGAATCGCATACTATAAAACAGGTGGTTTCGGCCAGTGCCATAGGGATATATCCAGATTCCCTGGTAAATTATTACGATGAAAACTTTAAATCGTTTAAGGATACTTTTTTAAGTACCGTAGTACAGCAATGGGAGCAGGCAGTAGACGGATTTTCTAAATTGAACATTAAAGTTTCCAAGATAAGGATAGGACTTGTACTTTCAAACAAAGGTGGCGCATTAGAGGAAATGGTAAAGCCCATTAAGTATGGCCTTGGTGCAGCTTTTGGCTCAGGTAAACAGTGGCAATCCTGGATTCATATAGAAGATTTATCAAGAATGTTTATGTATATTTTGGAATACCAACTAGGCGGAGTATATAATGGAGTAGCCCCCAATCCCGTTACCAATAAAGAACTCATAAAAGTCATAGCAAAACAATTAAAAAGACCTATAATTCTGCCCAATATTCCTCGGTTCTTTATGAAGCTATTGCTGGGAGAAATGCATATCCTTTTATTTGAAAGCCAGCGTGTAAGTTCAAAGAAAGTTGAGAACAAAGGGTTTAATTATAATTATAATTATTTAAAACCAGCACTTAACGATTTGTTGGGGAAAAGGATTTTTGCACATGACAAAAATTAAAATGTGTGATAGCTGTCAGCCTAAGCAACCATACTCAATGTGACGTCTCAATTTTTTGTCATTTACAGAAAAATGGATTTTATTCCTTAATCCTGTTTTCGTCAAATGCCGAAGGAAGTAATTTTGGAATAAACTTAATGACCAAGGGTAGCAATAACGCACCACCCGGTAAAATAAAAATAGCCAAACTTGGGATGGATTTGAAGATATCCAATAATTGTTCCTGTACTTTTTTCTGTTCCTCTGGGTTAAGTTCCCTATGGGTAGATTGCGATAGGAGTACTAGTAATTCCTTGCTGTCTTTTAACTCTTTGTAAAGGCGTTTGCTATTTCTGGAAATTAATTTACTAACCATTTTACTGGAGTTGTCATAAAAACTCTGTACTATATTTTTAGAACCCAGTAAGGCAATTTCATTTTTATGGATTGTATAAAACGAATCAACAAAAGCAATGGAAGCCTCGGTTTTTTCCGAGCTTAATTTAAAGTCACTGCCCAAATTAGTAATAAACTTGATCTCGTCGGTATCAATAACACGGTCACTCCAACTGGCCATGCAAGCTAGGTCTAGGATGTAAAATTTTTCTAAACTGGTAGCGGTTAGGCTTACTGCTGTTTTGTATTTTAGAGGTACAGCATTATGATAGCGTAAAGAGGATTCAAACAATTTAATTAAACTTTCGTCGTATTGGTTTTTCTGTATTTTGGCATCAATAGCACCTAAAACAATAGTTTCAATTATACTTTCTAATTGTTTGGCATAGTCTATAGAAATAACCCCTTCCTCCAAAAACTTTTTATAAGCCAGAATGTCGACAAATAACAGTGCATTAATTATAAAATAGTTGAAATTTTTGGTAAGTACATTAGGGTCTATATGGATGCGTTTGTGTATTACTTTTTCAAGTTTGTCATTAGAGGATTTGCTACCCAATAAATCTTGGAAAAAAGAGGTCTTTAGCTCGTTAATAGCTGTATAAAATTGTATCACACTATCAACAAATTCTGTTTCAGAACTGGTATTATTGTGTGTGTATAAAAAGGCAAGGATTAAATTTACCTTGCACAGTTCGTCTTCCGATAGGTCATGCTTTTCAAATACGTTCGCAACTACATTAAGATTGCTTCCAAAGATGAATCCGCAGGCCCTTAAGTCTGTATAGAAGCGTTCCTCTTCTTTATTTAAAAAAGCTTCGTTACTGGAAATGTCTTTCAACAGTTTTTTTATCCAACCTGTCGCTGATGGGTTCATAGATTATAAGTTGAGTGTAAAATTAAGCTTTTTACTGGAAAGGCGATTTAAATTTATTTAACAAAATTTTAACAAAACCGGGTAACTGATTACTTCGTAGGTATGCATGAAAGTAACATTAAAATAATTAACTAAAATTTCAAAATTATGAAAAACTTCAAGCAAACTTTAGGAATCAGTTTACTGTTAGTAGCTGGTTTAGTTTTTGTCGCAGCAGATCACATTGATGCACCTGCAGTACAAGGTGGTACTAGCGACATTACAGATTTTTACGCTTTTCAGGGCGAGAACACCGATAATATGGTATTTGTAGCAAATTTACAGGGACTGTTAAGTCCATCAGCTACCGCATCGGCCACTTTTGATGAAAACGTTATGATAGAATTCAATATAGACAATACTGGGGATAATATTGAAGACTTAGTAATTCAGGCAATTCCCAGAAATGGTAAAATGTATGTTATAGGCCCAGTAGCACCAAGCAGTCCTGGATTAGCCAGTGTAATAAATGCGAATAGTATCAACGATGTTATTTTTGTTGATGTAACCACTTATGGTTCTGAAGCTAAAGTAGCAACCAAGAATGGTACCTCGGTATTTGCAGGGCCAAGAGATGACCCGTTCTTTATGGACTTTGCCCAGTACAGCGAAATTATAGCTGGAAATGCCTCGGGGTTTAATAATCCAGGAAGCGACACCTTTGCCGGAACCAATGTTATGTCTGTGGTGGTTGAGGTGCCTAAAGCAATGATAGGAGGCACAGGTACCATAAACACTTGGGTTGAATCAAAAAGAAAACAATAACAACAATTTTTAAAATGACAATTATGAAAAGTATAAAATTAATATCAGGATGCCTTTTAAGTGCTTTATTACTATTTAGTTGTAGTACAAATAATGTACCAACGAATGGCGACGGAATCTATAATAATCCAAACCTTTCTGGAACTTATATGCAGGAAGATCAAATGGGAAGGCCAGCTGTGAATACCGTATTTGTGTCTTCATCGAGTAAAGATGGATTTAATACCACGGTACCATCAAACCAAAGTGCGGCATTTCAAAGTATGTTCGAAACTAATTTGTTGGCATTAAGTCCTGCTTATGCAAATGGGGGCTTAAATGCCTTAGGTCAAGATGCAGCAGCTTTTACCGGACTGTTGGCTACAGATGTGCTAAATGTGTCTTTAGAAGGAACTACAACATTTTTCGATGGCACTAATATTTTAACGGGTAGAGCTTTAGCCGATGATGTCATCACGGTAGAACTACTATTGATCTTTGGTGGTGAGGATTTTTCTGAAAATCCAACGCTGTCCAATGATAATGTAAACGAAAATGACAAGCCTTTTTTAGCTTCATTTCCATACTTAGCCTCCCCATGGTAAACAGTGAATATAAATCAGGGCGCATTTAAAATTGCGCTCTGGTTTTTCATAAATCAACAAAACCTTAAAATCAACAAAACAACGAAACATCCATGACTAATTATCAAGTTCACGACGGAAGTGATAGTTAGTATGTTAGATGCCCTGAGCTTGTCGAAGGATGACCAATAAATAACAAAAAACATTAACACATGAAATCTATATACTCACTTATAGCATGTATGGCCTTATTACTTAGCAGTTGTGATAAAGAGCCAAAACTCATAACAAACCAGGCAGATTACAATAAATACTTGGAAGTAGTGGAGAACGAGATGCTGCAATTGGCTTACGAAGACCTTGAATTTTGGGAAAAAAAGCTAGAAAAAGATTCAAATCAGTTTCCTTATTTAGTCAAGGCAGCAGCATCTCAAACTCTAATATTTAACGAAACAGGAAATATTGAAGCTTTAATTGATGCTGAAAAAAAACTTATTGAAGCCAATACAAGAACAGGGTTTGCAACAGCAGCCTATTTAAGGGCATTGGCCAGAAACTACATTGCACAACACCGTTTTAAAGAAGCACTTGAGTTATTGAACACAGCAGAGGGCAATGGCGAAAAGCTACTGGCAACACAAAAGATGTGCTTTGATGTGCATCTGGAATTGGGCAATACAAAAGAAGCTAAAGCCTATTTGGATAAAATTGAAAACTATAAAGATTTCGATTTTCTTATTCGCTTATCTAAATGGAGTGATCACGAAGGCGATTTAGACCATGCTATTCTCTATTTAAAAAAGGCTTTGGAAATAGCCGAAGCTTCAAACTATAAAAGCCTCATGCAGTGGAGCTATACTAACTTGGCAGATTATTATGGACATGATGGACAAATTCAAAACGCGTATAACCATTACCTTAAGGCACTAGAACTAAACCCCAATGATGCCTATGCCAAAAAAGGAATAGCTTGGATTGTTTATTCACATGAGCGAAACCCCAAGGAGGCCTTACGAATTCTAAATGCGGTGTCGCAATCCCATAATTCGCCAGATTATCATTTGTTAAAAGCAGAGATTGCAGAATATATGGGGGATTTAAATGCAAAAGAACAGTATTTAAAAGCCTATACCAATGCTGTTAAGCGTAAAGATTATGGGGTGATGTATAATAAATATAACGCACTTGTTTATGCCGAGGATTATAACGTGCCTCAAGAAGCAGCCAAAATAGCTTTGGAAGAAATTAAAAATAGACCCACACCGCAATCCTACGATTTATTGGCTTGGGCCTATTATAACCATGGCAATAAAAGTGAGGCATTAAATATTATGGAAACCCATGTGGTTGGTAAAACTTTTGAACCCGATGTTCTATTTCATTTAGCTAAAATATATAAGGACAATGGAAAGCTAACAGAAGCGAAGGCCCTTAAGAGAGAATTACTGGAAAGTACCTTTGAATTGGGGCCATTAATGGCGAAAAAAATCAAGAATATATAAAAAATCAAAAATTATAATGATTAAAGATTGTTCTAAAATATTTATTTTTTTATTGACTTTAGTCATGGCCAATACTAATTATGGACAACAATTAAAAGGTTTGGTTGTAAATAATGACAATCTACCATTGGAAGGTGCTTTTGTATATAATTTGAGTTCTAAAAGTCATGCCCATAGTTTAGAAAATGGCATGTTTATAATAAATAAAACAAAAGTAGGCGATTCAATAAAAGTTGGACTACTAGGGTACAATAATAATATTGTAATTGTAGAAAGGATAACGGAAACTATGAGGATTGTTCTAGCAGAAAAATCTTTTCAATTAGATGAATTGGTTATTTCAGAGCAGATAAATGCATTAAATACTGTTGCAAAATTGGATTTGGCGGTAAACCCAGTAAATTCTTCGCAGGACATATTAAGAAAAGTTCCAGGATTAATTACAGGCCAGCATGCTGGAGGGGGAAAAGCAGAACAGTTATTTCTTAGAGGTTTTGATGTAGATCATGGTACAGATGTGGCTTTATCGGTTGATGGTATTCCAGTTAATATGGTTTCCCATGCCCATGGTCAAGGTTACAGCGACTTACACTTTTTAATTCCAGAAACCATAAATAATATAAGTTTTGGAAAGGGGCCTTATTATGCAAAAGAAGGCGATTTTAATACGGCAGGTTACATCAATTTTGCTACAAAGGATTACATAAAGGAAAGTTCCATTTCAATAGGTGCTGGACAATTTAATACCATACGTACATTGGGGATCTTTAATTTATTGGAAAACGTAAAGCGGCAAAATGCATATATGGCTTTGGAGTATTTATCTGGAGATGGCCCTTATGAATCACCACAGAATTTTAACAGACTCAATTTATTTGGTAAGTATGTTTTGTACACCCAAAATAATGATAAATTATCATTGACGGCCTCACATTTTACCAGTCGATGGGATGCCTCGGGACAAATACCACAACGCGAAGTTGATGCTGGACGTATATCCCGTTTCGGTGCTATTGATGATACTGAAGGAGGGCTAACCTCTCGAACCAATTTAAACTTAGGGTATACAAAGCAAATTTCAGATTATACCACATTCAAAGCCAATACATTTTATTCCAATTATAATTTTGAGCTATATTCTAATTTCACCTTCTTTTTAGAAGATCCAGTAAACGGTGATCAAATTAAACAAAAGGAAAATAGAAATCTATTTGGCATAAATACAATATTTTCAACAGATTCATTTTTAGGAGGAACACCATTAAATATAAAATATGGTTTAAGTTTAAGGCACGATATTTCTAATAATAATGAGCTATCTAGAACGATAAATAAAACCATAATAAACAATCGGGTAAAATTAGGGGATATAAACCAAACCAATTTGGGGACATTTATTAGTACAGAGTTGGATTTTGGGGCTTTTACGTTATCACCATCTTTACGATTTGATTATTTTAAGTTCATATATAACGACAAATTAGAAAACAAAAGTAAAACGCAATTTGAAACCAAGTCCGTTATTAGTCCGAAGCTTAACTTATTTTTTAATGCCAATACTAATTTACAATGGTTTTTAAAATCTGGAATAGGTTTTCATTCTAATGATGCTAGGGTAGCCGTTACAAATCAAGAAAACAATATTTTACCCCGTGCTTATGGTGTAGATTTTGGGAATATCTGGAAACCTATACCAAAATTGATGATAAACACAGCAGCATGGTACTTATTTTTAGAACAGGAATTTGTTTATGTAGGAGATGCAGGAATTGTAGAGCCTAGCGGGAAGACAGAACGTTTAGGTCTTGATTTAGGCATGCATTACCAACTTACCGATTGGTTGTTCTTCGATACCGATGTTACCATAACCAAAGCAAGAAGTAAAGACAGTCCAAAAGGAGAAAATTATATACCATTAGCACCAGATTTAACTTTGGTTGGCGGTTTGTCTGTAAAAGGAAACAACAGGTTTTCGGGAAGTATTAAATACAGGTATATCGATGATAGGCCAGCCAATGAAGATAATAGTATCGTAGCAGCAGGCTATTTGGTAACCGACTTGAATGCTAATTATAGCTTTAACAATATTACATTGGGGGTAGTTGTTGAAAACCTATTTAATACAGCATGGAATGAAACACAATTTGCTACAGAGTCTAGATTGCAAAATGAATCACAACCCGTTGAGGAAATTCATTTTACACCAGGCACCCCATTTTTTATAAGGGGGACTGTTACCTATAATTTTTAAGCAATTAACAACACAAATTTGAGGGTTTGTTGTAGTGTTTTTTGATTATTTGTTGGTGAAAGTGTCTGCTATATTGTGGGCACTTTTGCTTTTTGTTGAAACGGGTTTTTCAAGTTTCAATTTTATCTTTTGCTATAGCATTCATTGTTATTAGGCATAGTTTTATTTATTATCTCTTATTTTTTTTATAACCTCTTTCCAATTATATTTTCCTTTATTATCATTGTTCCATTTAGCTAATTTTGTAAGCATTGTGTTAATAGTACTTTTATCAAGCCATTTACCATTTACAAATACTCCAGAAATTTTGCTCGTATTGTTAATGTTTTCTAAAGGATTTTTATCTAATAAAACTAAATCAGCAAATTTACCTGTTTCGATTGTTCCTATTTTGTCGTCAATTTCTAGCCATTCAGCAGCTAAACGTGTGGCAGAGGCTAGGGCTTCTTCATTTTTTAAACCAGCTTCTGTTAAAAGCTTCAATTCATTATGAAGTGAAAATCCCCATACGATACCCGATGTTCCTGCATCTGTCCCAGCTAATAGATGGACTCCCTCTTTTTTAAAAGCCTTAACAATTTTAATGTGGAAATCAACAAGTTCATCGAAGTAAGCAATACGTTCAGCATTTGTGCCTTGATTGTATTGATTGGATACTAACCATTTGCTTTGCATTAGAGGGTGCACATATTTGAAACTTTCAAGGTTTTGAACACTATCTAACGAGCGTGCTTGCTTTGCTATGGAAACAAGATTAGATAAATTAGGAATTAACCAAGTATCATTCTTTTTACACATTTTCGCGAATCTTTCAGCTTCTTCATAAGTTAATATGTCGGTTTGTTTAGAAAACTCTTCAGCATGTGCAACCAAACCAAAATGCGGAACAATAGCTTCTTCTGTATTGTTCTTAAATTTATTTGGTATATGTCCAACAACTTTCATTTTTTGCTTTTCTGCTTCATCTATAATCGCTTTAAAAGTTTCTTTGTTCAATTGTGAATATACTTTTATGAACTCATAACCTTCGCCTTTTGCAAGTCTAACGGTTTGCCTTCCATCATAGGGTGTTGTTGCAGTCATGTTTGCATTGTTTCCGTCTATTAATGCGGCTAAAGCAATTTTTGGACCTATAACATCGCCTCTTATTATTTCGTTTCGTTGTCCTATATGTTCTGCTCTTGCGCTTAGTTCAAATACAGTAGTAACTCCATTTGCCACGTAAAGTGTCATAAAATTTTGAGTATCAAAATGTATTGCGGGACCTCTTGTAGGATAAGATATATAAGGTCCATCCGCTAGGTTGTGAACGTGCATATCAATTAACCCGGGAATGAGCCATTTTCCTGTTCCATCAATTGTTATAGCATTGGTTGGAATGAAATCGTTTATTGATTGTATTTTCTTATTATGAATTACAACTGTTGCATTTTCAATGACTTTATTATTCTCTGTCATTGGAATTACATTCACATTCTTTATGACATAGACGTCATTTTCTGGATTATTATTTTCTAAATATGATTTCTGTGCATTTAAATTTACGCTGATAAAAGCAAGCAGTGTGAGAAGTTTTAAGTATTTCATTTATATTTTTGATTGATGAATATTTTAATAATAAGACGGCAAGTATGTGTTTTGTTACAATTTTAGAACTAAATCTCATGTAACTTACTGTGTATCAATAAAATATTTTCAATCTATTCAGAACTCTCAGCTAATTAGTGTATGTGCTCATCGTTATTTAGAATAACCTTTCCATTGTAAAGCTCTAATTGTATTTGTTGCAAAATTAAGATGTGGTCGCCACAACACCTAAAGTATATAGCTGTTCCATGGTTGGGGATTCACTACCACCTTCTGGTTCTAAGGTAATACCAAAGGCTTCACTTTGGTTTAGGTTTTCGATTTCGAAAATCTTATTGTCGTCGGTAATAAAACTATCCAAAGTACCTAAACTTACTGGTGTGAGCGGATTTAAGGTAAGCGACCATACCTGGTATACCTTGCCTGCAGGAGGCTCGGGAAGTCCGGCCGCATCTAAAAAGATACGTTGCTGGTCTTTGTCCCAATAGACTTTGGCATAGGTTTGGGCAAAATTACCTTGGCCTGCCAGAGGGACTTGGGTGATATTATCGTCGCGTAAAACAGAGATTAAGGTTTTGGCATCGTTTAAATTGGTATTGGCCGCTTCAATTTGTTGTTCTAAATACGACTTTTCTATGGTGACGGTTTGAATATCGGATGAAAGCTGTTTGTTTTTGTTAATGGTCCAAAACAGTCCCAAAGTAAGAATTACAGATGCAGCCCAGCCGGTATAGGTTACCCAGTTGTATTTGGGTTTGGTGATAGGAATTACTTTTGGATTAAATCCTAATCGTTCTTTTATGTTTTCTAGTGCGGCTTGATCTTTGTCGCGAGAAGTAGCAGCAGTTAATTGTGTTATGGCTTTTTCAATCTCTAAAACTTCTTGTAGTATTTCAGGATGTTCCTGCATGAGCGCATGCACTTCCATATTTTCTTTTTCTGAAAGCGCTCCTGCTACGTACAGCTCTAAAATTCCGGATTCTATGTAAGCTTTTATATCCATTTATGTTAACACAATGGCCCTTAATTCTTTAATACAATTTCTGTTTCTGGTCTTTATGGTACCAATGGGCATGTTTAGGGCTTCGGAAGCTTCGTTTTGGGTATACCCTTTAAAGTAAAGCAATTCGATAACTTCAACACACTTTTTGGCAAGCTTTTTTATGAACTTACCTATACCTATGGCATCGGTTTTATCATTTAAGCTTTCATGGGTTTCTATAATGTCTACGAAAAAATCGGCATTAAGGTTTTGCTTTGCGTTTTTAAAACTTTTAGATCGTGTTTTATCTATGGCGGCATTTCTGGCAATATTTAAAATCCAGGTAAAAAAGCGCCCTTTTTCAGCAGAATAAGTACCGGCGTTGTGCCAGGCTTTTATAAACACATCTTGCATGACCTCGTTAGCTATTTCGGTATCCCTTACAATATTGTTTATTACACCATGCATGCTGGTGCTGTACATATTGTAAAGCGACTCGAAAGCTTTTTCGTCCTGTTGCTTAAATTGCTCTACTAAAAGGTCAAGCTCCATAGATTTTAAATAAAATAGGATATTGGTTCAATGGCTAATCACATCTATTACAGTGCTTTGTTTTAATTATAAGCTGGTTTTAGTAAAAAGATGTCCTATAGTTAGCAGGAAAAATAAGCTAATAATATGCCAATTCCAAATTTTTGGGTTTAGTAATGATACCAATCGTTATATAGTAAAGGCAAAGTTCTAAAGAATGGGAAATATTTTTGAAAACCCATAGCCTTTTAGTAGCTTGCCTCTTCAATTTAAAAGCACACTATTTTGAAGATCGTAGTTTTGGATGGTTATACCTTAAACCCAGGTGATTTAAGCTGGGAACCCTTATCGCCATTTGGAGAAGTGTCCGTTTATGATAGGACGGTTTATAACAATGTCGCCATTATTGATAACATAGGTACGGCAGAGATAGTTTTCACCAATAAAACACCGTTACCTAAAGAAGTGCTTATTAAGTGTAAACATTTAAAATATATAGGTGTTTTGGCAACGGGTTATAATGTGGTAGATGTTGAAGCTGCGAGCCAATTGGGCATTACGGTAACCAATGTACCTGCTTATAGTACAGTTTCGGTAGCACAATTTACAATGGCCCTATTGTTGGAAATGTGCCATCGTGTGGGAGATCATAATATTGCTGTTAAAAATGGGGATTGGGTGCAGTCGCCAGACTTTTGTTTTTGGAACTTTCCATTAATCGAGTTGCACGGAAAAACCATGGGCATTATTGGATTTGGACGTATAGGGCAAGAAACGGCTAAATTAGCTCAAGCCTTTGGGTTGAAGGTGTTGTTTTATAATAGAACTAAGAAACCGGAATTGGAAACCGAGACCTGTAAAGGGGTAACGCTTGATGCGTTGTTTGCCCAATCGGATATTATAAGTCTGCACTGTCCGCTTTTTGAAAGCACCCAAGGCATTATTAATACAGGAAATATTAATAAGATGAAAGACGGTGTGATGCTTATCAATACTTCCAGGGGCGGTTTGGTGGTTGAAGAAGATTTGGCCAATGCATTACACACTGGAAAAGTGTATTGTGCTGCTGTGGATGTGGTTTCAAAAGAACCCATTACGGCCGATAATCCGCTGCTCAACGCTAAGAACTGTATCATTACACCACATATTGCTTGGGCTCCCATAGAGGCCAGGCAACGTTTAATGCATGTTGCTATAGAAAATTTTCGGGATTTTATGAACGGTAGCCCTGTGAATGTGGTTAATTAGTTTGATTAGATTGTTAATGTTTTGATATGTTATTTTTAGATGTCTAATCAATACATGTGTCACCTTGAGCGCAGTCGAAAGGCTCAACCTAACATTGCTTTAATTTATTAGCATTTGTAAATTAGCTTGTGTTTATTAAACCAATTAATTAGGTTAATTGTTTGTTTTTTTGGGTTTGTTTCATCACCAATAAACATAAAAGAATAAGGGAAAAGGCATAAGCGACATCTTCTACGGGGATGGTAAATAGCCTTATGTGTAGGTTTTCGCTATTGTTGTACCAGACCACTTCATCTTTAATAAAACTTCCTGTTAATATGCCGTTTACTACAAAAAAGGGAATAAGCATGACTAAAAACGTTAGGTAAAATGTTTTTAGTAATGCTAGGTTTTTAATGACCACGATTACCAACAGTATTGAAGCTACGGTAAAGTTTATAAAAGTGTACCATTTGTTATAATTGGATATTGCTAAGATCGCTAGACTGATAATGAGGACAAGGCTTACAGCTTTTGTAACGCTAGTGGGTAGTATCATTTTTGGAAAATAATACAAAAGGGCCTCGTGGGTAAATACGCAAGCATAGGGAATACAGATAAAGAACAGCCATTCTTCAATAGGTAAGTGAAATAGCTTTAGCCCCAAAAGGTAACTGTCATTAAACCCCCAAAATTCGTTAACAGTAAAAATAATGTCCCACGGAATAAATAGGAGCATACTAACAAAAATCCCTTTAAAGAGCGGTTTCCAGAGTTTGTAGAATTTTAGCTTAGGATGGAAACTAAATAGAAAAGGAATGGACAGGGACCCCAAGTTTAACAATAGGTATAAATAATTCATTTATTGCTTTTTGAAGTATTTAAAGGGAACAAACAACATGCCGAAGCACTCTCCATCATCTTTACCTAAGTGTTTATGGTGTATTTTATGGGCGCGCCTAACGCCTTTGGCATACCAGTTATTGGCATTTCTAAAGAGTTTAAAGCGTTGGTGGATAAAAATATCGTGAACCAGAAAATAGGAAAGGCCGTATGCAAAAATACCAAGGCCAATTGGTAATCCAGCCCAAAGTATGTCGTATTTCCAAAGTAAAAAGAACCCTATACTAACAACGGCATAAAAGGCAAAAAAAACATCGTTGCGTTCGAACCAACTGTTATGGTCTTTTTGGTGATGGTCTTTATGTAAGTGCCATAAAAAACCATGCATAATATACTTATGGGTAAACCAAGCCATAAACTCCATAAAGCAGTAAGTACCTAAAAAAACAAGTATCCAGTAAAGTGTTTGCATGGTTTTAATTTACAATAAATTTAATTGGTATTTTACATAGCTACGCATTAAAAGCTCAACCTTCTTATGGTTTGCTACCCTTATACGGGAGTTTTTAATTTGTAGGGCTGGCGTTTTTTTCAATTTTTTTAATAACTGTCGGTAATACCTATAGGCCATAAATACGCCAAATTTAGCTTCTACAGGTAGTTTTTTTATGCCGTTTAACCCTTTTTTAAAATCATGTTCAATGTCTTCGATAATCTCTTTTTTGGAAGCTTCATCTAAATTGTTTAAATCGGTGTTGGGGAAATAAGTTCTGTTCAATCCGTCGAAATCGGCTTTTAAGTCCCGTAAAAAATTCACTTTCTGAAATGCGGAGCCTAGTGACATGGCACTCTCTTTAAGGGCATTATATTTTTCGTTATCACCTTTAACAAAAACTTTTAGGCACATAAGGCCAACCACATCTGCCGAACCATAGATATAGGCTTTGTATTCCTCATCGGTTAAGTAATCGGTTTTGTGTAAATCCAATCGCATACTGGCCATAAAGGCATCAACTAATGGTTTGTCGATATGGTACTTGTGGTAGGTATGCTGAAAGGCATTTAATATGGGGTTTAAACTGATTTTATCTCGTAAGGCACATTCTAAATCATCTGAAAAAGTATTGAACAGTCGCTCTTTGTCATAGTCGTGAAACGAATCTACTATTTCGTCGGCACAACGTACAAAGCCATAGATATTGTAAATGTCATTTCTAATGGACTTACTAAGCATTTTAGTGGCCAATGAAAAGGACGTGCTGTAGGTTTTAGTGACCAGTTTACTACAGTTATAGGATACGGTGTCGAATAAAGATTTCATTTGTTTAAATTTTATTGTTTTCATCGGTCAGATGTAATTACTCACATTTAATGTGTTCGTGAACCTTCGGTTTCGCCAATAATCATCTCGGTGAGTATCAAGAGTTGTTATGGCTCATTTCATAAGCTTAACTATGGTATTTGGTTATTAAATTAGCGGCTAGCTTGCCCGATATTAGGGCAGGGGGAACTCCTGGCCCCGGAACAGTTAGTTGCCCCGTAAAAAATAAGTTCTTTACTTTTTTGCTTTTTAATTTGGGTCTTAAAAAAGCAGTTTGTAATAGGGTATTGGCCATGCCATAAGCATTGCCTTTGTATGAGTTATAATCTTTTATAAAATCGTTAACGCAAAAACTCTCTTTAAATAGGATATGTTGTTTTACTTTTTGCTTGGTTAAATCTTCAAAACGGTTTATGATTTTATTAAAATAATGGTCTCTTAATGCTTCTGTATCCTCTAGTCCGGGTGCCAATGGAATTAAAAAGATACCAGCTTCATTTCCGTTGGGAGCCACACTAGTATCTGTTATGCTGGGGAAACTGGCGTAGAATAATGGATTTTTGGGCCATGAAGGTTCGTCGTATATGGCTTTAGCGTGCGAATCGAAATCGGTGTCAAAAAACAAGGTATGGTGATTAACGTGCTTTAGCTTTTTATCGAAGCCTACATAGAACAATAAGGATGAAGGCGCAAAGGTTTTATTGTTCCAATAGGATTCAGAATATTGCCTATACTCAGGTTCCAAAAGTGTTTCCGAATGATGGTAATCGGCACCACTTAAAACAATATCAGAGGTATAGGTTGTTCCATTACTAACTATGCCTAGAGCCTTGCCATTTTCAACGATAATTTGTTCAACAGGACTATCGGTTTTAATCTTTACACCTAACTCATGCGCTAAGTTTTGTAATGCCAATATCACTTGATACATGCCTTTTTTGGGATGAAATGTGCCAAGACCAAAATCGGCATAATTCATAAAGCTATAAAATGATGGTGTATCTGAAGGTTTGGCTCCTAGGAATAATACGGGAAACTCTAATATTTTAACTAAACGTTCATTTTTAAAGGCTTTCCTAACGTCTTTTTTTATGGTTCCAAAGAATTGGTTTAGTTTATTAATGGTTTGGGGAGTAATGAGCTCAATTGGAGATAAACCAGGCTTATACACTAAATCTTTTATGGCTATATTGTAGTTACTTTTTGCCTTTTCAATAAATCCATATAGTAAGTTTGAACTACCGGGCTCTTCTGTTTCAAAAGTAGCAGCAATTTTTTCTAAAGTGTCTTCAATGGTTATATAATCGTTCTTTCCAAAGTAAACACTATATGCTGGGTTTAGTTTTTCTAATGTATAATAGTTGGATGGTTTTTTGTTAAAGTCTGAAAAGAAACGTTCAAATACATCGGGCATCCAGTACCAGGTGGGGCCTATATCAAATGAGAACCCATCTTTCTTCAACTGTCTTGCACGTCCGCCAATGGTACTGTTTTTTTCAAATACGGTAACACTGTATCCTGCCTGTGCTAAATAGCAAGACGCTGCAAGCGATGCAAATCCTGAACCTATTATATTGACTGTCGATTTCATTTTGTTTAACAAATATATGTATAAGTTAAACAAAAAACAAATCTATATCAAAATTCGTTCACCAAGCTTTCAATGGAATTAAAGATTGAAACTTTTGAAGGCAACATAAAATGGGGGACATCGGCTAATTTAGGACCCAAAATATGTAATTTAGTATTATCCTTTTTAAGCAATAGGTCGTTAAACTCATTTATATATTCAGGTATTGTATCAATCTCAGGCTGTACCGTAAAATAGGATATAAACGTTATATCTTCAAAATATTCATGTAGATCCAGTAAACTTGGCATGGGAACACTTTCACCTAAAAAGATAGTGTGGTAGCCTTTACTGCGCAATTGATAGTTAATAAATAAAAGCCCTATATCATGTATTTCATTATCTGGTAGAAAAAGCACAAAGGTTTTTGAAATGGGCTTGGGCTCCAGAATTTGCAAGCGTTCTATGTTTAATAAAATCTTTTGTTTTATATGAATGGATAAAAAATGTTCATGGGCAGGGGTTATGGTATTGGTTTGCCAAAGGAGTCCAATTTCATCCAATAAGGGGAGAAAAACAGTGTAAAAAATCTCGTTAAAAGTCCTGTTCTCTATCAGGTTATTATAGGTGTTGTAAAGCAATACTTGATCAAAATTTATCATGGCCATTTTAAGTGCATTTATCGCATGGTCTTCTATTTTTGATCGTGAAGCTATCTCCCTTACCTTTATAGGGATTTCCTCTTCTTTTAAATTCGCAATTTTTGATATTTTAAGCCCATTATTGTTTAGGTACGAGATATTTAGGAGCTTTTGTAAGCTTTCTGTACTGTAATTCCTAATATTGGTCTCAGACCTGTTTGGGCTTAATAAGTTATAGCGTTTTTCCCATATTCTAATGGTATGGGCTTTTATTCCTGTTAAGTTTTCAAGATCTTTAATGCTAAAATTAACCTGAATATTGTTCATTGTTTTATGCTTATTTTTAAACAAAAATACAAATATTATTGATTAATTGTTGAACATAGTGCAATTAAAGACATGCGTTGCATTGTGAATTCTAAAGTTAATGTGACTTAAAAACGCATTTTTCCAAAAATTTTAGTCATTAATTCTTTTATGCTGAAGTTTGGTATTTATAACTTCTTTTCTTTGTTTAATGCGCTAAAAGCAAGTATTTTTGGTTACTGAACTTATTGGGCTTCAAAAGCATTTCAAAAATTAATCAATACATTGAAAATATTTAAAGAACGCCATTTTTTTAGGCTTGTTATTGTACTACTATTAGTTAGTATGGCTTCTTGTAACAAGAAAAAGAATAGTTATACTGCTGTTAGTGAATTAGATAAGAAAACGTTTGCTTCAACTCAGTTAATTCCAGACGATCATTTCTTGGGAGATGCCAGTTGTAAAACGTGTCACGCCAAGGAACATGACTATTGGCAAGGTTCCCATCATGACAAGGCCATGCAAGTTGCTACGGACTCAACTGTCTTGGGTAATTTCAATGGTATTGAGTATAAAAGCCAAGGGGTGAAGTCAAGGTTTTATAAAGAAGGGAGCGCTTATTTTGTTAATACCGAAGGCCCCGATGGCAAGTACCACGACTATAAAATTGAATATACTTTTGGGGTTACACCATTGCAGCAATATATCGTTAAATTTCCCAATGGCCGATTTCAATGCCTAAGAACCGCCTGGGATACCAAAAAGCATAAGTGGTTCGATTTATACCCCGATTTTAAAGTGGTGCATTCCGAGTGGTTGCATTGGTCCAGAGGAGGGTTGAATTGGAATAATATGTGTGCCGATTGCCATTCTACCAATGTTAGAAAAAACTACGATGAGGCTACGCATGGCTACGATACCAAGTATGCCCTTATTAATGTTAACTGTGAAGCTTGCCATGGACCTGGAAAAGACCATGTAGAAGCGGCGAGGTCACTTGGAAAAGACTATAAGGGCAACGGAGATTTAAAAATGACATCACAAACTAAGCCTAAGGCGCTGGTAGATGCTTGTGCCAGATGCCATATGCGTAGGGAGCAAATCTCTGAATATTACAATTTTGAAGGGAGTATGCTCGATCATTATTTTCCGCAATTAATTGTGGAGAATGTCTATTATCCAGATGGCCAAATTTTAGATGAGGACTATGTGTATGGTTCTTTTGTACAAAGTAAAATGTACCATAATGATGTCACTTGTACCAACTGTCATGATCCGCATTCATTAAAGCTTAAATTTGAAGGCAATAAGCTTTGCGCCCAATGTCATGTTCCGGAAACTTACGATACGCCCAAACATCATTTTCACCCCACAGGAACCGAAAGTTCAAAATGTATTAATTGCCACATGGCAGGAAGATATTATATGGGTAATGATTTTAGGCGAGACCATAGTTTTAGGATTCCCAGACCAGATCAAAGCCTTAAATATGATACGCCTAATGCCTGCGTTCAATGTCATAAAGACAAGGATAACCAATGGGCCTGGGAGGCTTATGTTAAGCTCTATGGTAAGCCTAAGCACAAGCATTTCTCCGATTTGCTTGCACCGGGATTGCGAGGTGAAGCAGGAGGCTTAAACCATTTATTGGAGTTGGCCAAGGATACTATTTATCCGGAAATCGCAAGGGCATCAGCTGTTAACGTGATGACCAACTATGCAGATCCCCAGGTTATAGATAATTTGTTGCATTTTCTAAAAGATGAATCGCCACTGGTAAGAGGCGCATCATTAGATGTTTTAGGGGAAATCAATGCAGCCGATTATGTTAACTATCTTTTGCCATTGTTGGAAGATGAAAAACGTTCGGTTAGGGTAAAAGCGTTTTTTGCATTGGGAAGCTTGGATGAAGCCTTAATACCTGAACCCTACAAAGCTGTGTACAAAAAGGTTAAAAAGGAGTTTGAAACCAATTTAAAAGTAACTTCAGATTTTGTAGGAGGAAAAGTAAAGCAAGGTAATTATTATTTAAAACAAGGAAAACTACTTGATGCTATAGCATCTTATGAAGCGGCCTTAGAGATTGATAACACCAACAACATAGCAAGGACTAACCTAGCTAACTTATATTATAGAAATGGTGATTTTGCAAATGCCGAGCAGGCGTTTAAAACCATTATAACCCAAGAACCCGAATACGGACAAACGTATTACTCATATGGTTTGCTGTTAGCCGAATTAAATAGGGTAGAAGATGCTATAGTCCAAATGGAATTGGCCATAAAGTATATGCCAGATAATATAAGACCCTATTACAATTTAAGCTTATTGTATGATAAGGCCAATCAATTAAACAAGGCTGAATCTACAGCTTTAAAAGGATTTAAAAAGTCACCACAGGATGAAAGCATGTTGTACATTCTAGCTTATATTTATTCTAAGAACAATGAGGTAGAAAAGGCAAAAAACATAGCTAAACGATTGGTCGATTTATACCCCAATAATTCGAACTACAGGGCGTTTTATAACCAATTGAATGCTGTTCAATAATAATTTTAAGAGTGCATAAGCTAAGGTTGGTGAGAAAGAAACAGGGAAGGTGTCTATATTAATGGATTAAAGCAGAACCAATAAAAACACAAACAAATGGACATTATATTTAAATCTGAAATTACTTGTCCAAATTGCGGATACAAAAGAGTAGAAGCTATGCCGTTGAATGCTTGTCAGTTTTTTTATGAATGTGATAATTGTAAAAAAATAATAAAGCCCAAAAAAGGAGATTGTTGTGTGTTCTGTTCGTATGGCACTGTTCCTTGTCCGTCAATTCAGAAAAATAACAATTGTTGTTAAATATGCTTAAAACTATCTGTTATAATGCAAAGTCAACATGAACTAAGGAAAATGTTAAAGTTTTTTGTTGTAGTGCGCACGAGAAGACTCGAATGCTGATGCTACGATCAGCATCATGACTTTGCCTATGCAAACGTCATAGCTTCCATTTAGTCTTGATATTTTTCTATGAACGCTTTGGTGCGTTCTTTAGATAGATTTTTTAGTTTTCGCTCCAAGATTAGGGCTTGAGACCGATTTGGCTTTTCGGTTTTCCACACCAATTTCCATGGTCTGTATTTAGAAGTCGATTTTTCACTTCCAG
>NZ_JAKMCS010000024.1 GCF_022662195.1 Aestuariivivens insulae
GAATCCATGAGAAAAAAATTAAAAAAGAATCACTAATTTTAACACTCAAATGAAACGATTTTTGGCACTTTATTTACACTGCTCACTTTCATCCGGCACGGGTGGTTCACTTTAACCGAATTTTCCAGTCTTTTGATACTTTACAAATAATAAAATTTTCAAATTGTCGTAAATCTGTTTCATAGGCTTTGCTTATTTTACTACTTAATTTCTTTTCTATCTTACAATGGAAGGTAAAGGTCAAGATGTCATTTTTCATTTCTAGGGAAACTAATTATTAGCTAAATTTTATATTCCCAAAATATCTTTATTTTTAATTATGTGAAATCAACATAATTAAAGTTAAATAGAGATTTATCAATTATAAAAACAGGGAGTTGAACAACAAATATTTTGGTCGTCCACCTAATTATACGTCCAAATCAAAAAGAACAAAAAATAAGATTTACTCCTCTTTGATACCATAAAGTCACAAATTTCACCGTTTTTATTTTCATTACATGTTTTTTTTTCTTACTTTTAAGCTTCTCCCTAAAACTAATATTGATAGCAAACGATTATTATCAGTATTAACCTATTATTTAACTAACCATGAAATCTTTAAAAATTCCATTTGCAATAATTTTATTTTTTGCACAATTGTGTTATGGACAAGACACCAAAAACAACGAATTCAAGTTATTAGATAACATTTCCATAAATAATGTGGTTTATGGTATTAATTCAAAATCAACTAACTCCCAATTCACTTTACAAGTTTGTGACAATTCAAATTGCTACACCACTAGAGATTATGTTATGAGTATTTCGTCACAACTATTAGTTAATGATGTATTAGAAGTCATCAAAACCAATTTAGATAGTACCATAGTTCTTACTTCAATACCACAAGAAGACAAAGACCAAATTGCAGCTCTTAAAATAAAAATACAAACTGTAGAAACTAGAAAAGCTGAAGCAAGGCGTACAGAAGTAGAAAAGTTATTAAATTCAGTAGATGAAGAAAAAGACCAATATTCTGCAAAAATAATTCTCAATAAATACATTCCTTATGATATTACTTATAGAATTCCCAAACAAAATAGAGACACAACTAATCCCTCATCATTATCATTGAAGCTTTTTGAACAAGGTATAGCAAGACAAAATATAAATAAAGCTAAGTATAAAGATACAACTGTTTTAGGACAAGATACTCTAAAAATTGTAGATGCTAAAATTCAATTCTTTAATAACAAAGCATCTTCAATTTATATAAAAGCAGAATTAATTAAAAACGGAAGAGCACCAGAAAAAATCATCTTTGAAAACAACAGTTTTAGTGTGGCCTTACGTTATTTTAATAAATATGGCAGCACAGTTTCTACTCAAACCCAAAATCAAAATTGGATCATTATAGACTATAATGATGTGTTCGATTATGAATCAGACCAATTTTTTAATTATTCTATAGCTAATAGCCAAATCTCTTTATCACATACTGAAAAAGACAAAACAGAAATCAAAGTAATACAGCGTCGTTTTTTCGATTTCTTTACAGGCATCGTATATACCGACGTCATGGGTTTTAATACTGAGAATAGCAACTCTATTTTAAATGCTCAAGCAAAACTACTATTACCTTTAAATCTCAGAAATTGGAAAAAACTGACTCTCACTCGTCAGTTTACCACTTTAGCAAACATTGCTTTAAACAATAGCTTCGAAGACGAATCGCGCTTTATTGCCATAAAAGATGATGAAACCTTTAGTAATTTCGATTTACTTCGGAAAAATAACCTCTACGGAAAAATTAACATAGATGTGTTTTCCTATGAATCCAAAGGATGGTTTCTCAACACATCTTTAGGTTATAGTGCTGCATTTTACCGTACAGGGTTCAGATACACACAAACACAACCAGACGATACCGATATCATTACTAGCACACAATTATTATCCATTGGTCATGGCCCTTATTTAAACTTCGAGATACGCCCTCAAACTAACTTTGGTGCTGATATCATAATCGGTTTAGAAGATTTAAATTATAATGATACAAAAAGCATCAACGGTCGTTTTTTCAGAAATGACATAATTATAGATGATGGCGAAAATCATTTTGTTGCTAAGCATAACTTAGTAAATGCAGAAGCAAACTTTTATTGGCTAACAAACCCCAATAAATCAAAAGGAGGTATTTATGCGAAATTAGGTTGCTATTATCATACTGAGAACTATAACATTTTTCCGCAAATTATGGTTGGCTACGCGACAAACCTGACATCTTTTGTTAACCGTTTCAAACCAAAAAAGGAAGTTGAAGATAAATAGTAAAATCATATCAAAAATATGAGTTCGTGTTAACTAATAACCATAAACCACATATATGGAAAAACATTTTACCAAACCTATTGTAAATTCTCATACACATATATTTATTTCAGATGATGTACCTAGATACTTGGCAAAGAAAATACTTGTATGGCCTTTTTACTACTTAATTCATACGCATATTGCAGTTAGTATATCAAGATGGTATAGAGAGCGTAAAAAAAAGCACTTTACCTTTACACACAAGAACAAGACTTGGCAAAAGTATCTATCCAACAAATCTCCAATCAAACGTTTTTTCAACCGTGTATTCCTGTTGGTGATTAATGTGATTTTCTTCTTTTATGTAATTTACATTTTCCAAAACCAATTAGCTTTTGGCCCTTTAAAAGAACCCATAAAAAGGTTTTATGATCACGATCGAGTACAGCAATTTCTTTTCTTACCAGAACGATTCCATTATTTAGGCATTGTTTTAGTATTGTTTGTTTGTTTTAAAAATATTAGAAACAAGTGCTTAAAATTTATCTGGGGACAAATAGAGAAACGATTTGGAAAGGAATGGCTTGCACTAAAACTAAGGTATTTAAATTTATTGAGATATGCACGTTATACGCGAATGTCTGGCATATTTCATCGAATGAAGGATCAATATCCAAGAGGCTCTAAGTTCGTTGTGCTTCCTATGGACATGGAGTATATGGGTGCTGGTCAGGTTAAAAGGTCTTATCCTTACCAAATGTCTCGTTTACTTAAAATAAAAAAGAGTAATGAGGACACCATTTTTCCTTTTGTTTTTGCTCATCCAAAAAGGATGGATCAGAAAGTTACTGTAGAGGTTGATGGCACCTCTATAGCTGTACCCTATTTTAGTGGCTATTTAGATGAAGAAGGGTATTATCAACTCAATGAGTGTGCAATAAAGTTGTACTTAGAAAATGGTTGCGCAGGTATTAAAATATATCCAGCAACTGGTTATTATGTGTTCGATGAGAAATTATTGCCATTATGGTTGTACTGTGCCCAAAAAAACATTCCAATAACTACGCATTGTTCAGTTGGTCCTATTTTTTACCGAGGCAACTTAAGTAAATTAGACGGTAAGATCGACGAACATCCAATTTTCAAACAAAATACTGGTCAACTGGTAAATGGACAATATCCACAATTGCGCTTACCACTGCACAAAAACAGTATTTTTCAGAAGAATTTTACCCATCCCTTAAATTATTGCTGTTTATTAGAAGATAAACTCTTAAAAGAAGTATTAGATTATCACAACAATTCAAAATTGAATACTTTATTTGGCTATACAGATAAGAAAAAACCACTAAAAAGAAACCTGTCGAATTTAAAAATCAATTTAGCGCATTATGGGGGTTCTGAAAATTGGGATCAGTTCTTAGAACAAGATCGTTTTGTATATGCTAATTGGGTTGTTAAAAAACCAAATTCTATTTTGAACCTACGTCAACAAATTTTCAATGTTGATGTGTTTTACAAATATTGGCATTATGTAGACTGGTTTACTATTATTTCTTCTATGATGGTTAACTATGATAATGTCTATACAGATGTTAGTTACACAACTCATGATCTAAAACACTTGAATTTACTATCTGAAATTTTAGATCATAGCAAAATAAGAAAACGGGTCATGTTTGGAACAGATTTTTATGTTGTTAGTAATCATAAGAGTGAAAAGCATTATTGGATGGATATGGAAAGTAATTTAAGTGCCAGAAAATGGAATTTGTTATCTGATGGTAATCCTAAGGAATTTTTGAATTCTAAATATGTCAACATAACGTAATTTTAAACTAAAAATATTATGTACATAAGAAACCTTAGCATCAAAAACTTTAAATCATTTAAGAATTTTAGTAATGTTAAATTCTTATATCCTGAAATCTCTAGTGGTCGTCTAAAGAATAGTTTCGATAAGGAAAAAGTAAAATATGACAATATTAATGTGATACTCGGTAACAATTCAACAGGTAAAACAGCCTTTTTAAAGGCTATCGCTCTTTCTACACTAGGGCCTGCCGTAACTGATTTAAAAGATACCATAAGACCTTTCATGTGGGTAAGAAGACCGCTCAACAAAAATGAACATTTTAGCCATATTGATGCATACTTTGAATCTAACCCTCAAGATGAAGCTCCTTTTGAACATATTGAAAGTTCTATTAGGCTTGAGGTCGTTGAAAAGTTTAAAGACAAAATATCTTGGGATCACCCTCAACGCAAACAATGGCATCCTTCGTTAGGTAGTAATCCCGCTGCTGCATTTATTGTGGGATATGGCGCAAGTAGAACTGTTGAATTACCTGAAAAGTTTGATCCCATAGCTAGAAAAGGAGGTAGATATATTAGAATAAATCGAGTGCGAAGTCTTTTTGAAGAGACCTATCAGTTAATTCCTCTCGATGCATGGTTGCCTAAAATGAAAACAGATAATCCTGGGAGATATATACAAATACTGGGACTATTGGCTAAAATAACAGGTGATGATCACTTTAAATTAACCGAGCAATTAGAAGACGATCAATATATCTTTGAGAAAGACGGAAGTAAAATACCTTTCAATGCCCTATCCGACGGCTACAGAGCTTTTTTAGGGTGGGTTGGTGATTTGCTTTTTCACATTGAGCAAACATGCCCTAGTGGCAAAAAATTAGTGGATAATCAAGGGATTGTGCTTATTGATGAAATAGACCTTCATCTTCATCCAGAGTGGCAAATGAAAATATTGCCTCTACTAGCTGAGGCTCTCCCCAATATTCAATTTTTTGTTACCACGCATAGTCCTTTAGTGGTGGGTAGTATTGAATGGCAAAACATAATATACTTAAAAACCGATAATAATTTAATTTCTAAACCTGTACGTGAAAAAAGAAACACTTATGGCTTGGATTCGGATCAGATTTTGGTCTCAGAGTTGTTTGGTTTAAAGACAACCCGTAATAATTCTGTAGCTGATGAGATTAGGATATTATCATTTAAAGCATCAAATGGTGATTCTGGTGCAAGGGAAAAACTTATGGAGTTAATGACAAAAGGTAAAGCAATATGATTTCATATAAGAAGGATAAAAAGGGTAAGATTATCAATCAAAACTATATTGAGAAACTTGTAAAAGCACATAAATCTAATTGGTTGGATAGAGCTAAGAAAAAGACTGATAAGTATCGCACCGCTGGAAAAGTTACGGACAAGAACGGTCACATTTGGAGCGAAATAAAAGAGGTGTTTATGACAATTCAAGGCAACAAATGTGCCTTTTGTGAAACAGAATTAGAAGGGCAAAATTATGGTAAAGGAGTTCATGATGTGGAACATTTTAGGCCAAAAAACAGGATTACTAAATGGAAACCCTCAAAAGAGTTTAATTCATTGGGCATATCAATTACATCAACAACTAATATTAAAGGATATCATTTATTAACATACAATCTTTTAAACTATTCAATGTCATGTGGGCCATGTAATCAAACCTTAAAAAGTGACAGATTTCCAATTAAGGGAAGCTATAAAAATCACATGGAAGATCCAAAAGCTGAATTTAATGATGAAGAGCCTTTGTTGATTTACCCGATTGCTGATATTGATACTGATTGTGAAGAACTCATATGCTTTGAAGGCCCTGTCCCTAAAGCAGTTAAAACTACAGGTTTGGAATACGAGAGAGCTCAAACAACAATCGATTTTTTTCGATTAGCTAGAGCTGATGAAAGAAGCAAATTATTCAAAGAACGTAGTGAAGTTATTTTACTTATAAATATATTCATAGGGTCAGAATCCGATACATCAAAATACGACGATTTGGTAGGGACTTTAATTTCAGACACCTCTAAACATGCAAACTGTACAAGATCATATCTCGAATTACTTAAAAATGATCCTGTTAAAGCAAAAGAAATTTTTAATGAAGCGAGGCAATTCATAGCAACTTATATACCTGATAGCGAACTTGGTTAACATATGTCAAGAGAAAAAACATACATTAAAGTACCTCAATTAACTAAAGAGGAGAAAATTTCTAAAGCATGTATATTCCATAATTCAAATAAATATTTTATGGTTTAATTGAAAAAAATTGGAAGGATAGAATTTATAGAGTCAATATTAATTGAAAAATAGATTTAGTAAAAAATGCACAAGCTTTTAAATGTTTGATAACGAGTTTGTTATATTTTATAGTGATAATAATTTCATATATTTAAGTATTTAGAATCATACTCTACCTGAATAGTTCAAATAGTTATATAAAATCAATTTTATGAGTAAATATAGATTTAAATCGTCAGAGAAATGGGCAGTATGGAAGACTCACGGTGAAAACTGTAATTGGTGTAATATTCCTATATATTACCCTCATTGTCAAATTGATCATGTATTACCTGAAAGTCTACCACATAAAGATATAAAGACCTATAATCGTCTTAAAAAGCTATATAAACTTCATTCTGATTTCGAAATTAACTCTTTCTACAATTGGATACCAATTCATTCTAGTTGCAATCAAAGTAAAAGTGATAATGTTTTTGATGGAGCTCCCTTTGTAGGGCAATTATTGAAGCGTATAGAAAAGAAATTTGATGAAACTATTAAATGGCATAATTCCATGAAGCAAAATCTCAAACTTTCTAAAGCTATTGCTACAATCGTTCAAGCAGTTGAAGATAGAATTTTAAAAGAAAGTGATTTAAATGAAATTTTTAAAAGTGTTAAAGATCCTGCTCAGGCTTATAGTCAAATAATTATTAGTGCCTTTCAATATGGCTTGCGTAGGTTTGACAATGACCAAATCAGAAAAATCAAAATTAAAAATATTGATGATTGCGCTAGTATATTAAAAGGCTATGATTTAACCCAACAAATGGTTAAGTTAAATCCTTATGAGAAGGGAAAATTGAATATATCTCTTCCTGGAGATTTTCCTGATTTTGAGATAAAAAAGGATGCTCAAAAAATCGAATGGCTCAATAAAATTGTTAATATAACTGATTCTGATGCAGATCAAATAAGGTGATTTTAGAAGTCCAATTATTATCTGTTAATTAGAACTTTCAGATCATGTATTATATAATGATCAATAATTTAACAGGAATACTACATGTAAAGAATAATGTAAATCTAAGGGAATATGTCAAAAATTGAATTATCCCTGAAAAAAAGAATGCTTGTTCATTAAACAATAATTTATATATAAAATGAGAAAATTATAATCTCAATTTTTATACATATAGAAGGTTAGTTAGGAGTTGTGATAAATATTAATTAATTATATTTGATATTGCATTCAAATGCATCCATTTAAGTTCATTATTTATTAAAAACATTTTTAGTGAGTTATTCGGTGAGTCTACTCGTTAAAAATATTTTAACTTTTTTGAATATCAATTGATTAAAATACAGGTTCGAGCCCCAGCCCGGTCACTTAAAAACACATCAAGACTATAAAAAAAGCCTGAAAAAATAATTTTCAGGCTTTTTGTTTTCTTGCCAATAACTTTAGATTAAGTCGGATTTAATCCAACGGAATGCGCGAAGCATTTTTTGAAAGCCATGCTTCAAAGTTTTGCAGTTGAGGGTTCAGTTCCAATGATAAGGCTTCGTCCCGTACACCGTTAAAGTCGTTGTTAAAATCTCTCTTAAACTGGAACATATTACCCAAATCATCTGCACCAGGGAATCCAAAACCACGATAAGTCTCTGGACTTACATTGTTATAAATCACATTAATGCCCAAGGCTTTGGAAAGTTTGGCCGCCATATCCTTGCCAGATAGCTTTTCACCAACAATTCCAATAGTTTTACCAATAAATTCGTCGCCTCTTTTGAATATGCCATATGTACATTTTCCAATATCTTCAGCAGCCATGCCTGCCAATGTTTTATCATCCATTGGAAATGCGATATAATAATTTCCGTCCTCGCCCTTTTGGGGTCCCATTCCAAAATAAATAAAATTATCCCAGTAAAACGACGTTCTTAAATATGTTACGGGTAAATCTGATGCTTCAAATAATTTATCTGCAGCACCTTTGCCATCAAAATGTGGCACTTTGTATTTACCCTGTAGTGTTGGCATTCTGTCGTCTTCCAAGGGCACCCAATTTCTGGTGTCTTCCAATGTAGACCAAACGATGTGCTCCAAATTAGCGCCTTTAGCAGCCTCAATAAAGTTCTTTACTTGTTGGTATTCCTTTTCTGCAGAAAAATGTTCCCAAAAGAACGTAACAAAGTATGCTGCATTGGCTCCCACTAACACTTTTTTAATGCTCTCTGTATCGTTAAGGTCAGCCTCTACTACTTCGGCTCCCATGTGCGCCAATGCTTTTGCTTTTTCAGAATTAGCATTTCTACTAACCGCCCTTACGTTATATATTGAATCAGGATCAGTTAAAATAGCTTTAACCAGTCCACCACCTTGTGCCCCTGTTGCACCAAATACTGTTATAACTTTGTTTGCTTCCATTTTTTTATGATTTATTATTTACTATAAATATTGCTTACGCACCATTTTTTATGGTGTTATTAACACATAAATAACACAGCTGGATGGCTACATTGGTTTTGGGGAGCTGACTTTCCCTATAAATTTAATACTTTTTTACAACATAATGGTTAGCCTGCTATTTGATCCTTTCTATATTCCTTACTTAATTCAAAATAACACTTCATGTTGGCTTAGCATTACTTAACTCTTAGAAGCACTCTGGTACTGCGAGCCATTGAAAGACAATAATTTCATTAAAATTTTGATAGTTGTAGTACAAAAAAGCAAAGGTGGAAAGTTAAACTCCCACCCTTGCCTATCAAAATTGAAAAAAAACTAACTCAACTTAAACTATTCATTAAAAAGTGCTGCAATCTCACCAGCTTCTAATGCGTAATCAAATATCATACTGTTGGCTACTTTACCTTCAAACCAATAACCGTAGCTGTAATTTCCTGTACCATCTTGAGCCAAACGAATTGGATGGCCACTGCTCATATCACCTATGGCAGACATATCCTTACTCCCCACTTCTATACCATCTTGATAAGCAACAGCATTGCCGTCCCTATCGAAAGAAACTGCTAATAAATGCCATTCGCCGTCATTAATAGGTCCCAGACCATTGATGTCTATACGGTTGGAGCCATCACCTGCATTTAACTTCCAGGTGCCTCCTGTATAGGCAAAAATAAACCCAGGATTACCTCCACTATTCCAATCTTTATCGGAAATAATTGAGGGATCATCATTGGTTGATGTCGTATTAACCCATACAGCTATAGTAAAATCTTCAGTATGTCTAAAATCCAAATCTGAAGGATCTTCCCAAGTCACCAAATCATCGGTGCCATCAAAATCGTAAACCACTTTATTACCTTCCTTAACTGAAGAAACACCGCCAGCTGTTGTGGTAGCTATACTGGTTATTGTTCCTCCTTGTTGACGTAATTGGGCTCCTGTTGGTTTTTTGGAACCATAAAAATCTGAAGCTTCCTGTGCCGTTAATGCATAATCAAAAACATAAGTACGGCCTAACATACCCTCGTACCATAATCCGTAACTATAATTTCCAGTACCGTCTTGCCCCAAATGAATAGGCAATCCACTGTCCATATTTCCAAGGGCCGACATATCCTTACTCCCTACTTCATTACCATCTTGATAAGCTACCGCATTACCATCTCTATCGAAAGACACCAATAAGAAATGCCATTCGCCATCATTGATAGGCCCAATGCCGTTAATATCTATTCTATTAGAGCCATCTCCTGCATTTAGTTTCCAGGTGCCGCCCGTATAGGCAAAAACAAAGCCTGGATTACTTCCACTTCCCCAATCTTTATCACCTATAATAGATGGATCGTCATTGGTAGATGTTGTATTGACCCATATACCTACTGAAAAATCTCCTGTATCCCTAAAAGCTAGATCTGGCGTATCAATAATCTTCACTTTATCATCGACGCCATCAAACATAATTACGGTGCCATAAAGCGGATCTCCAACATTAGAGGTTACACTTTCATCGGTTGACAATCCAATAGTTTCTCCTGTACTCTTTTTTAAGAACACATAAGGGTTGGCTATTTCATCTGTGATTCGCTTTACTTCAAATGCAATGCTTGCTGGAGGACCATCTGGATAAGTAATTTTAAAAATTAGTTTATTGTTATCTCCAGGTTGCATTAATCCCAAGTTCTCCAAACTTTTTTCTAAGGTTTTTGCGTGGTACTTATTGTCTACCATAGAAAATTCGGTAATGGTTTCAATTAGCGACTGGTCTTGCCCCACGATATTAACTTCTGATGGTTTATTAACTGACTCAAGAGTTAATATAACTGTTTGCCCTTCTAAATAAGACTCCTTTTCCGATGGATTATAGGTTAACTCTGCCAATTCTTCTGGCGTATAATCTAACCCTGTATTGGGATTTGGATGAATAATAGCAACTTGTGAATTATCTATATATTCATCGCTGTAATAGTCATTGTCTCTTATGTCTGTTGTACAACTGCTAATAGCAAATAGGAGTACATAAAAAAGGTATCCCGTAGCAGGTATATATTGTTTTATATTATTTTTTTTCATTTTACACTTAGTTGTTTAATTATTGTAAAATCCACATCACACCATTGGTATCATCCACACCACCATATTGTCGGTCTATGGCTTCCATAACATTCTCGCTATTGTATTCTATTTCAGAAGATGGATACATCCAACGCACTGGAAATTTATCGGACGGGATATTTTCGTTGGTGTCTGGGTTAACCTCAAATGCCGGATAGCCAGTACGTCTGTTTTCAAAGAACACGCTTAATGGTGACTGCAGGTAAGTACTTAAAAATTTCTGGGTAATGATTTGCTCTATCTGTTCTTCTGCTGTTCCTCCCAACTGCACCTCTGGTGTTGACGTATAATAGTTATCTATGTATGTAACATCCATGAGTCTTCCATTATTGAAATCTACATCATCTGGCGTATTATCTGCTACAAACCACATTGCAGCTTTAATGCCATTAGCATAATAGGTTTCAGCATCACCAGATATCCATCCACGAACAGCTGCTTCTGCCAAGATGAACTGTACTTGTGCATGACTTAATAAATAAACTGGTTCTCCTTCGGGTATTTCTTTATAGCGATTATTAATATCTGAAAAATCGCCTGAGGAGTATATACCAGTAACCTGTGAGTACTCCATCGCTGGATCTACACCTGCATAAGCATCAAAGTCGGAAGCCGTTAACCCACTACTTATCTTTACAGGAGAGGGTGCGGCATAGTAAAACAAACGGTAATCTTCAAGGTCCTTTAGTCTGTCTATCAATTCATCGGACACCATAGGATAAATGGTAAACTGGTTTCCTTCTTTAAAAAACGGGTACTTTTGGCCTTCTCCATTTTCGTAGACCAAACTAAAATTATCATCATTTGCTGAAAAGATTGGACGGTTATTCACTATTTGATTGAATCGTTCCACTACTTTTAAATCGGTGTCCCCTGTCTTCTTGAACAAATTAATTAATACTTTCAATTCAAAAGAATTAACCATTTTACGCCATTTATCCGGGTTACCGTCATAAATCATATCACCTTCAAAAGATGCACCATTAGCAAACATTTGATCGGCCAAATCCAACTCTTCCAAAATACCCATAAATACGTCCTTCTGTGTATCGTATTTAGGCTTTAAAATACCTTCATCTTCTCCCTTTAAGGCTTCACTATATGGTATATCTCCAACTCTCATCGTAAGATTAAAAACATTATAGGCTCTCATAAAATGTCCCAAGGCTTTGTAAGAATTAACGATACCTTGATCGAAGATATCATCGGCTCCTTCCATCATCTTCTTGGCTTCAATAAGCCTGGTTAGATCTCCATATCCCGTTCTACCTATATCATTATACTGCTGCCCTTGTGGAAACTCACTCCACAAAATATATTTATCTCGCATAAAAGCAGACATAAATCCTTTTTGGGAACTTATATCGTCTCTGGTAATATCTAATATTAGCTTTGTGGCTAATACATTAGGCGTCGCAGATGTGATGCCATCTGGGTTGGTATTAAGTTCTTCCATATCAACACACCCTAATACCATAAAAAGGGATGCATATATGATGAATTTCTTTTTAAGAATATATTTCATAACAAATTTATTTTATAGTTTGGATTTTTTAGTATTTGTAGAGGTACTCAATTTAATATTCAACCCTATAAATCTTTGAGAAGGTGAGGTTAAATCGCTATCACTATTCCAATCGGGATCTGCAAATCTAAATTCCTTGGTCCATAAAAAGACATTCTGTGCTGTTAGTGCTACAGAAGCGCTATTAAGACCTACTTTTTTAGCAAAGCTTTTAGGCATTGAAAAGCCTATAGATATTTCTCTTAACTTTAAGAAGGTTGGATCTGCTGCGCCGTCATGCCCGTCTCTGTATCGTCTTGCATAATCCTGATAAGATACTGGTTTATCGTTAGCTTCATAAATACGTGTATCTTCAATAATTCTTCCATACTCATCAAAGGTTGCTGCTCCTGAAACCACTCTAACACCTTGACCTACGTACGATGTGTTACCGTTAACTACCTCATCATAACGCCATAAGTTATCAGAATCGGGGTGTGACCCTGTATCCCACATTTTGTTATTGGTGAAATTATAAAGTATACCTCCTACTCGCCCATCAAAACTTAAATGCAGACTAAAGTTTTTCCAAGTAATGGAATTGGTAAGTCCCCAGATAAAATCGGGATCGCTATACCCCAATACTGAACTATAATCACTACGGATTGGAAATCCTCCACTAGAGTGAACAAGGTTACCTTGTGGGCCCCTAAGCCATGCTCTTTGCGTATAAACATCTCTTCGAGCCCCCTTTTTGGTCCATAAATTATCCGGTGAATATATCGGATCCAAATCCTTCAAATAAGAATGTGTTTTTGACCAGTTGGCCGATACCGACCAACTAAAATCATCTTTTTTTATAATATCGGCATTTACACTAATTTCAAGCCCTTTTCTTTCGATAGTTTCATCGATATTTATAAGCGTAGATGAAAAGCCAGAGGCTGACGAAATTGTAGCATACCTTTGACGGTCATAATTATACTTATTATAATAGGCTACATCTATATTTAAACGGTTTTTAAAAAAATAGGCTGCTGTCCCAACTTCCCAAGTTCTAGTTATTTCGGGCTTGACAATAGCATTTTTTAGTGTGGATGTATATGACGCTTCGCTATAACCATCACCCCAAGTACCGGTAGTAACACCATAATTTACATTGGTTTCATAGACTCCTAAATCATCTTTACTCAATGTCCATGACCCTCTTACCTTCCATAGATCCAACCATTCTGGTTGAATCAATTTACTAATAAGTATACTTCCTGCAGCCGATGGATAAAAATAAGATCGCTCTGTGGATGCTAGTGTAGACGACCAATCGTTACGTCCTGTAACATCCAAAAATATGGCATCTGCAAAAGAAAGTGATGCAATTCCCAATACGCTATTTACCTGTTTCCTATAGGTTGAAGCCGAAACATCTGGACGTTCTACCGAATTATTCAATGAATAAATTCCAGGAACAACTATACCCCCTCTTGTTGAAGCATACATATTTTGATCTTCCCACTTGTACATAGAAAATCCTCCTGTAAGATCAATATCAAAACCTTTTATCAATGCATCTTTCTTATTGTAATTAAACAAAAGGTCTGTATTTATACTATAGCCTCTAGATTGATTTTGAGCATACATTCCATTGGCATCCCAACCTCTGGTAGAATTGATTCCTGGAGGGTTTCTCCTTGTTGTTTCATTGGAATAAAAATCGTAACCAACCCTTCCGGTAATTTTGGCATCTTTAAATACCTTGTAATTGGTTGTTATATTAACATTGGTCATATTCTTTTCATTTCCTATTAGCTTTTCATAAGCCATCAAATAGGGGTTATCGTACCAAGCACTATAGTGCCAATTTTGCTCTACATCTGGAGTTACCCAGTAATCCCTATATTTACTTAATTCGTACTCAGGCCCTGTCCACATTAAAATTTGATAGATATAGCCTTGTCCTCCATAACCAGCTCCAAGCGTTTGGGGCGTCGCACTTCTATTATATCCAAGTGTTGTTGTAATATCTACCTTTTCTCCCAACTTGAGCTCTCCTGTTACATTGGCATTAAGTTTATTGAGTTTAAGATTGGGGTATTGTCCTTCATTGTATACATGTGTTAATGATGTACGAATGGATCCTGCTTCTCCTGTACTGGAAAAGGTTATGTTGTTATTAGTGATAATCCCTGGCTGTAGAAAATCCTTAAAATTATTTTTACCTCTGGATGTAAGGGGCATTACTTCCAATTGTTTAGTCTCTGGATTCCATTGCTCAGCCATGATCCCTATATCCAGTTTATCCCCCCATATATAGTCGGTAGCACTATAGGTGCCATTAAGTCCTGCACTATACGAGTGGTGTGTCTCTGGCAAGGCCAAATACCCCGCAAAGAACATATTGTTACTGTTAATGCTTATTTCATTCCCACCTTTTTTAGTGGTGATCATAATGGCGCCATTGCCTCCTCTAGCGCCATAGAGTGCAGAGGCCGTTGCCCCCTTTAAAACGTTAATGCTCTCTATATCGTCCTGGGAAACTTCTCCTAACTTCATATTACCGTAAGGCACACCATCGATAACGATTAAGGGTGCTACGCCTCTTAATAAAATATCTGGAGCTTCATTAAACTCTGTACTGTTCTGTATCCAAAGACCCGATACTTTACCAGTTAAAGAGGTAGCAACATCCACTACTTTTACCGCTTGCACTTGTTCTCCTGAAATCTCTTGGACAGAATAACCCAAAGCCTTTTTCTCCCGTTCTAAGCCCAAAGCCGTTACTACAACTTCCTGTAACTGTTGGGCATCTTCTCTAAGCCCTACATCAATCTTACTTCTGTTTCCAACGAGTTCTTCTTGCATTTGAAAACCTACATAACTAAAAACCAATACAGCTTGTTGGTTGGACACTTCAATCTCATAATTTCCATCAAAATCGGTTGACGTTCCTTGAGCTGTGCCTTTTACAAGTATCGTTACCCCTGGCAAAGGCACATTATCTACAGCAGAAAATACTTTACCTTTTATGATAATGGACTGCTGCTTTGAACTCGGTTCTTTAACATTAACACTAATAATATTGTTTAAAGGCTTAAACCTTAAATTTGCTTGAAGCGCCAAAGC
This sequence comes from Aestuariivivens insulae, assembly GCF_022662195.1. Taxonomy (GTDB): domain Bacteria; phylum Bacteroidota; class Bacteroidia; order Flavobacteriales; family Flavobacteriaceae; genus Aestuariivivens; species Aestuariivivens insulae. Next base: position 15,576 of record NZ_JAKMCS010000024.1, read on the forward strand.
TTCCAATATACTCCTTAAGCTTTCATTCCTTTTGTTAATTGAAACCGTTTTCTTCTCATCTACAATATTCTTGTCGTAGAAAAAACTAAATGTTGTTTTTGACTCTATAATCTTGAATACTTTTTTTAATGAACTATTTTGCTCATTGATACTCAAAACCACTTTATCTATATCTGCTTGCTCAATGTTATTATTATAGTTATTCGCATAAACCGTTAATACCTGGCTCGTTAGAATGAGCACTAAAAGACACCGCTTAAAAAATAGATGTCGAAAATTCCAATAATTTTTCTTCATAATTAATTTGATTTGTTAGATTTAGTTAAAACTATTATAGCACCTGTGTGGTAATTAGCCACGACAGATTTGGGGTTAAAAACTTTCTGTTAACTATATATTGTAAAAGGTAGGATCCCTATTTGTTGCTTTGTTTTCCTAAATAAAGCATTACTTTAGTATTATCTATTTTATATGAAATGCCCCGAGAGAACTCTAAACTCTTTAATACATTTTCAAGACTTTCATTTTTAAAACTTCCATTGATTTCCCAATTGTCATTACTTTCTCCAATGGGTTCTATAGTAACACCATACCATAGTTCTGTTAAAGCAATAAAGGTTTCTAAGTCGGCATCATTAAAAACTAGGATACCATCTTTCCACCCAAACTCTTGTGTATAATCAAAGGGTAATTTCTTGGCTAGGGCAAAATCTTCTTTCACCTCCAACTTTTCTCCTGGAAGCATGTCATAAGAAATACTGTTCAAATCTTCTCTCTGTGAATGTACCGACACCCGGCCGCGTTCTAAAGAGACATTTATACGTCCTTCATCGGTATAGGCTCTTACATTAAAAGCGGTACCATGAACCACCGTAACCAAATCGCCCGATTTTACCATAAACTTTTTATGGGCATCGTGCGTGACATCAAAATAGGCCTCCCCCTCAAGAACAACCTCTCTTGTTTTTGAATTAAATGTTGTAGGGTATTTTAAAGTACTCCCGGCATTTAAGAATACCTTAGTACTATCTGGCAAGTAAAATGCTGCACGCTCACCTTTTTTGTTTTGTTTTATCTGGATTGATGCAATAGACAACAGGTTGTCTTCTGAATCTGCTTTTAGGCTTTTACCTAGATTAAAAACTAGAAACAGCAATAATACAGCAGCTGCTCCTTTTAACAACCAAGGCGATAAATTAAAAACTTTCTCTTTTAAACGCCCTTCCGATCGAAAGCTATCACTTGTTTTATCCTTTAGGATATTATCCAATATCTCCTCTTGTCGAGTCTCTAAAGTTTGGGCCTTCTTGAAATCGATACGTTGCAGAATAGCTTTTGCGCGATAGAAAGCTTCTTTAGCTTCTGGATGGTTTTTTAACCACTTTTTCCAAAACAAATCGCTATCTGATGTAGGATGCTTTACCCACGAAATAAAGTGTGGGTTTCTTAAAAAGTAATCTATATTGTGTTCTGTATTCTTCAATTGGTCTCCTTTACATTAGATAGACAATTGAAAGCTTAAAACAACATCACTTTTTTTTAAAAAAATGATAAAAAAGATTTTCGAAGCTTTTTAATGATCTTATAGATAAGATTTCTAGCCGACTTAACATCTTGAAAACCTAAAAGTTCCTGCACCTCTTCATAAGACATGCCTTTATAAAAATAATAGTAGATTATTTCTCTGTGCCTTTCATTTAGATTGGACAATTCTTCGCTTAGCCTCTCAAAATTTTCTTTTTCTTCTTGATTCAGAATTATAGTAGACTCTTGTGAAGGTGCTATGCCAAACATTTGTTCTGGAAGATTAGCTGATGGGCTGTGTTTTTCCTTTTTCAGCATATTAAAAATTCGACGCTTAAGGCATTGGAATAAAAACAATCGAATACTTCGCTTTAATTTAGGTAAGGAACTACGTCTGCGTCGGAGATCAATAAATAGATCCTGAATGGCATCTTCTACCATACTTATAGAGGCAAACTGCACTCCAAAATCGCAGAGTTCCTTAAAGTAGTCGTTATATATCCTAATAAACGCGCCTTCATCTCCTTTAGAAAATGCATCCCACAGTTCTGTATCATTCGACAAGTTGTACTTATCAATGCTTAAAGAAGGGGCTATCTGGGGAGATGTTTCATCTCCCCATACTACTTTTTCTAAAACAGCCATGAATTATATGGTTCTTAAGTGATAAGCCTTAGGTTGTACAAACGCTCTAATGCCTTGGGAAGACAATGTACTGCCCAAACCAGAATTTTTTCTTCCCGACCACGGTACATTAGGGCTTACCCTATCACAGCAATTCCAATACACGGTTCCTGTATTCATCTCCTGCAGAATACTCATAGCTCGCTGTTCATTAGATGAAAACACCGCTGCAGTTAGACCATAAGGTGTATCTTTCATAAGCGCTATAGCTTCCTTATCGGATGTTACTTTTTGAATGCCAATAATAGGCCCGAAAGACTCCTGCATCATAACCTCCATATCGTGGTTACAATCCACCAAAACGGTAGGCTGAAAATAGTTTCCATCATGCTCTATAGGCTGCCCTCCTAATTTTAAAGCAGCACCTTTTGCTATAGCATCCTTTACTTGTTTGCTTAAAACATCTATTTGTTGAAGTCGTGTTAAGGGGCCTATAAAAGTAGATTCATCTTTGGGGTCTCCTATAACATAAGCACCTACTTCTGCTACAAAAGCATCTACAAAGGCATCATAAATCGATTCGGACACATATATACGTTCTACCGCGCAACAACTCTGTCCGTTGTTATAAAATGCCCCTTCCGCTGCATTGATAGCGGCCTGTTTTACATCTAAAACATCTTCTGCAATGAATAAAGGATCTTTACCGCCAAGCTCTAACTGTACTGGCACTAATTTATGAGCCACTGTTTGTGCAATATGTTTTCCTGTAGCATAAGATCCGGTGAAAAAATAGCCGTCAAAGTCTTCCTCAAGTAACACTTGCCCCAAACTACCATCACCAATCACACACTGAAAAACATGCTCTGGAACACCTGCCAGATGTAAATACTTTTCAAACTGCTTTCCTGTTAAGGCTGCATATTCCGAAGGTTTATACATGACTGCATTACCAGCAACCAAAGCATATAAAAATACATTATAGCCTACGTTATACGGAAAATTCCAGGCCGATATGTTGGCAATAACCCCAAGGGGTTCATACACTATCTTTTCATGGGTCGCTCCAACATTTACAAGAATTTCGTTGGAAAGCCATTGTTCGGCATATTGACTTAAATGATCGATCCTGCTATGTGCGCCGTTAATTTCATTACGCGATTGCTGAAGCGGTTTACCAGTCTCTTCGGTTAAAATAAGAGCCAGGGCTTCACTATTTTCTTTTATTAATTCCCCAAACTTCACGATACAATCCAAACGTTCTTGTACAGGCCGTTTGCTCCATGCCTTCTGTCCGGTTCTCAAAGCATTTAATTTTGCCTGTATATCTTCTTTTGTATTGCATAACAATTCTGTTATGATATTTCCGGTAGCTGGATTTGTTATTTTTAAATTCATATGTGGTCTATAAATTATTTTCTAAATATTAATGTTGAAACAACCATACATTAAAACACAATATATTTGTTACAACTAGTTTTCACATTACGCTTTCAAATGTCCAATAAACGCTTCATATAAAATATCGGCATCTATGAGATGATCTTTTATGGTGTGAAAAAACTCCGGATGCCATTGTACGGCCATAACTTTACCATAAGGCGCTTTGCTATAGCCAAAAGCTTCAATAAGGCCATCATCAGATATGGCATAAACCTCCAGGTCTTTACCTAAATCCTTTATGGATTGATGGTGGACCGAGTTAACATACGGGGTCTCTTCATGACCATATAGTTTGTCAAAATAACTGTCCTTTACAAAATGAATAGGATGTTTAATGGTATCGTATAACTCTGCCGACCTATGGTCTTCAGCATCCGTTTTTTGCGTAAGGGTATCCTGAAAAAGGGTTCCTCCAAAATAAACGTTCATAAGTTGAAACCCCCGGCAAATTCCTAAAACTGGTTTACCGTTCTTTATGGCGTAATCGAGTATCTTAAGCTCATACTGGTCTCGGTATGCATCGCCATTCCAAGTTCCTATGGGTTGTTCGCCATAAGTTTCAGGTGCCAAATCTGTTCCTCCCTGAAGCACAAATCCATCCATTTCAGCCAAAATATCAGTTAAATATTCAGCATTAACATCTGGAATCAACACTGGTAAAATACCTTTACGGGTAACATAGTTAGCCATGTCGTTTTCGAGATAACTCAAGGTCTTGGGCCCGAATACGGTTCTATTCTTATCGGGGTACATAAAACAGGATGATATGCCTATCTTAATCATAATCTACAATGCTTCTTCGTATAGTTTTTTAAAATCTTCTTGACTTACCGGCTTTGGATTAGAGGGGTGACAAAAATCTGCTTCTGCCAAAACAGAAAGCGCATCAATATGTTCGGCCTTTACGCCGATATCTGATAACTTAGTAGGTAATCCCAGCTCATTATTCAATTCAAATAAATAGTCCACTACCCGATCTCCTGCGGCACTTCCAAGCCCTAAGGCCAAGCCCATACGATCAAATCTGTCCTCAAATCCTTTATAATTGAATTTCATTCCATAAGGCAGGTTTACTGCATTGGCCAAACCATGATGGGTATCTAACATACTGGACAGCGGGTGCGCCAAACTATGTACAACCCCCAAACCTTTTTGAAACGCTACTGCGCCCATTAACGACGCCAATAACATTTTGGCACGTGATTCCACATCTGGATTGTGTGTTGCTTTTTCTATGGATTCTGCTATCAAGGCCATGCCTTCAAGTGCAATGCCATCGCACATGGGATGAAATCCTTTAGCCAAATAGGCTTCCAAATTATGTGTCAAGGCATCCATTCCTGTAGCCGCCGTAACAAAAGGGGGCAATTCCATAGTCAATAACGGATCTGCAAAGACGATTCTGGCCATTAACTTGGGGCTGAAGAGAATTCTTTTCTTCTTCGATTCATCTTCAGAGATAATAGCGCTTCTCCCTACTTCACTTCCTGTTCCTGCCGTGGTTGGAACGGTTATAAAGTGAGGCACTTCTTCGGTTACGTATTTATCGCCTCCAATAAGATCATCGTAATCAAAAAGATCCCTGGTATGGTTTACTCTCAAAACAATGGCCCTGGCCACATCTAAAGCCACGCCGCCACCAATACCCACAACACAATCTCTTTGGGTTTGACGAAACAGATCACCACCATTAATAACATCGGTCTTAATGGGATTTTTGTGCATGTCCTTAAACACTTCCACACTTAAACCACTTTGTTCAATAGCGTTCTTTATTTTTTTAAAAAACGCTAATTCTGCCACGTTGGGATCGGTTACCAACAGTGGGCTTTTAAGGTCGTTTGCTTTTAAATAACCGACCAACTCATTAATTACCCCAGCACCAAACCGAATGGGCGTAGGGAAGTTAAAACCATAGGTTTTTGTTATATCTATCATTGTTTTTATTAAATAATTTCAAAGTATCGTTTCGTTTCCCAATCGGTTACCTCTTTGGAGAACTGTCGCCATTCCCATGCTCTGGTCGTGGTAAAATGATTAACAAAGGTGTCCCCAAAAAGTGTGTTGGCTATATCTGAGTCTTTCATTTTATTGGAAGCTTCAAATAGATTAGCTGGTAATACGCCATGGCTTAAATTTTTGTATCCATTACCCGATGTTGGTGGGATATCTAGCTTTAAACCGTGCTTTATACCATATAATCCACTTGCCAAAGCAGCGGCCATGGCCAAATACGGATTAACATCGGAGCCAACGACCCGATGTTCTATACGGGTAGCCTTGCTTGAAGCTGCCAAAACTCGTAATGCAGTTGTTCGGTTATCATGCCCCCAGGTTAGGGTTGTAGGTGCCCAGGCGCCTTCTACCAGTCGCTTATAGCTATTAATTGTTGGGGCGAACATGGGCAGTATATAAGGTAAGCAATACAGCTGACCAGCGATGTAACTTCTCATAATGTCGCTCATATGGTCTGAAGCGGCTTCATCGTAAAATAAATTATTCTTATTGTCTTTATCCCAAAGGCTTTGGTGTATGTGCCCGCTACAGCCAGGAAGTTTGCTCGTTTGCTTAGCCATAAAGCTCGCCATAATACCATGTTTATAGGCAATCTCTTTAGTAGCCGACTTAAACAAAGTCGCTCTGTCTGCTGCTTCCAATATTCCGCTATACTGAATGGCTGCTTCGGTTACTCCTGGCCCGGTCTCAGTGTGCAGTCCCTCTAGGGGTACTCCAAACGATTTTAAATGTTCAAAAAGCGCGTTGAAAAAATCACTGTTCTCAGACATTCTTAAAATGGAATAGCCAAACATTCCTGGTGTTAAAGCTTGAAGGCTCTGAAAATTCTTTTCACTTACCGAATGTGAGGTTTCCCGAAAGTTAAACCATTCGAACTCTTGTGAAAACATAGGGTTATATCCCATTTTTTCAGCCTCGGCTATAACTCTTTTTAGTAAACTTCGTGGACATACCGGAATATCCCCATCTGTTTTATTACTAAAATCTCCCAATAAAAATGGCGTATCATCTTCCCAAGGAATTGTTCTAAACGTATTGATATCCAGTTGTGCATCAAAATCGCCATATCCCGTGTGCCATCCCACTAATTCAGTGCTATCGTAAGCAAAATCACCCATATCCCAGCCAAATACAACCGAGCAAAACCCAAATCCGCTCTCCAATGCCGAAATAAGTTTATCGGTGTGCATGAGTTTGCCTCTAAGCACGCCATCAATATCGGTAATGGCAACCTTTACTTTTGAGTGCTTACTTTCTTTTAATTGTTTAATGATATCTTGTTTGTCCATAGGTGGTTATTTAATCTCATATTCTTTATTCAGAAATACTAAAAAGTATAAATAAGACAATCCTACTATTGATATGAATACCAATGCAGTGATAGGATTGTAATAGCTCATCGAAACCAATGCTATTGTAGCTATAATTAGTGCTATTAACGGAAATGAAGGATACATTGGTACTTTAAAGGGACGTTCCATTTCTGGTTGTTTCTTTCGCAATGCAAAAAAGGAAAGCATAGAAACGATATAGAGTGCTAATGCCCCAAAACAAGCGATTGTAATGATCTCACTTGTTTTCCCTGTTGCCAAAGCGACAATGCCAACCAACATATTTACTATAAGTGAATTTGCTGGTGTTTTAAAACGGTGATGTACTTTTCCCAATATCTTTGGTGCATAACCCACGCGTCCAAATTCGAAGGTGGCCCTTCCTCCTGCCAAAATGATACCGTGAAAGGAGGCTACCAGGCCTAAAAGTCCTATCCCTATCAACAATTTATACAGCACATGTCCGCTGTTAATAATTTTTGACAACGCCAATGGTAATGGGGAGTCTGAGGCTACGGTACTTCCAACAGGATACACAACGGCTTCCCATCCTGCCACACCAACGGCTGAGACAAAAGTGAGCAAACACAAGATAACCAGGGTTAAAATAGCTGAACCAAACCCAATAAGCACACTGCGTTGTGGATTTATGGCTTCTTCTGCCACATTGGCCACCCCTTCTATAGCCAGAAAAAACCATATAGCGAAGGGTATGGCTGCAAATATTCCCGACACACCATTTGGCATGGGGTTTAATTGCAAATTATTAAGCTCAAATTCGGGAAGCGCCACCCCTGCAAAAATTAAAAGCTCTATCACCGCTAAAACAGTGATAACCAACTCAAATGAAGCCGCCAGTTTCACTCCCAAAATATTGATCCCCGTAAAAATTATATAGGCGCCTATGGCAAATACCATAAGATCTATTGAAGGATATAACAGGTTTAAATAGGCTCCTATAGCAGCAGCGATAGCCGGTGGTGCAAATACAAACTCTATGTTCTGTGCTATTCCCGCTATAAACCCCAGATGTTTACCTAGGCCCTTATTGGCATATTCAAAAGCTCCACCTGCCTTAGGTATGGCGCATGCCATTTCAGTATAACTAAATGTAAATGTGACATACATGATGATAACAAAAAAGGTGGCTATGGCCAAGCCGTAGGTACCGCCTTCGGCCAACCCCAAATTCCATCCAAAATACATTCCAGATATAACGTAACCTACCCCTAAGCCCCATAACATTAGTGGGCTAAGTACCTTTTTTAATTTATCTTCACTCATACTATATATATTTATGTTTACTCATTTATATAAATTAAGATACTGAATTAAAGCTATACATACCTAAGTAACCACCTACATGATTTGGTTTAAAATTGTTGTAATTTATAATAATTCAATTTTATAAAACTACAAACTTTATGATTTTAGAAAAAAAATATACTAAAAACACAATTAACAGTATTATTAATCTAATTGACTTTATGATATCTTTTTTCATAGTCTAAATCTACTGCGCTATAATATCCTTCCTAAAGTACTGCATCGTTTTATTCGTGTAAGTCTTCTTACTTTACTTAATAATAAAGCACTACCGGAATAGATAGTGCTTTATTATCACAACAGTATTATGGTATTACCAAGGTTAGGATTATGCATAAACTTTTGCCAACCTCGTACCGTACTCCTGTTTAAATTAGGGGCTACACTCTTCCCATAAACGGATCTGTTTTAGAGGCCTTACCTGTTTCGACCCGACCTGCAAAACGCCTTTCGTAATGATCCACACCATCTACTTTTACTGAAAAATCATACCAGCCATAACTCTCGTTCGATGGTAATACGATACGGATCGTTTCGCCTTTAACTATCACATGACCAGACTTTGGATTGTTATAAGCATGGTCGGTTAGCTCGATTCTGTAATCTGATTGGGAATTATTGGAGATTTCCAGCTCTACATTACCTGAAAGCTTCTTTAAAAAACGTCCTGTCTTTTCATAATGGCATAACACTTTTAGTTCTGGGTCGGTTGCGTTTCCTTTATATTCCCTGTAGAAGCCATTGGATCCATAAACACGCAAATGGTAGTGTTCGCCTTCAAAATGATTTAAATACCAGGCATCGGTGACCTGCTCTCCGGCCTCCACGGCATAAGACCAGTTTTTTACTGGTTGAAAACGCTTTAACCCCAATGCGTCCTCCTGTAGATAATTTCCTGGAGCATAAACATTAAATGGGGCACCAGACGATCGATCTCCAAAAACAGTGGTTGCGGCCTGAAAGGACAGCTTGAAAATGCCCTTGCTCCTATCTATCCCATCCTCTATATACAATTCGTATGGTAAGGCACAGGCATCCTTAATACCGGGTTCTTGCTCTGGCATAAATGGCAGTTCTAATTTTCCAGATCGCGCGGCGTTTATCTCTTCCGCGGTTAAGGGTTTAAAGTTTGACGGCGGCGCCTTAAAGCTTGCTTTATAAATGTCCTGTACAAACGGACTCCTGTCGATAAATTCAGCAAAGTTAAAGGCCGATGAATCGAATGGACGAAAAGCCGAGGTAAGGTCGCTGGTTATGGCACGGCGCCAACTGCTTATGTTAGTCTCCTTAATGGACTTTCCTGTTTTCTTGGCTATAAAGGTTTCCATAAACTGTAATGGTGATGTAAGATCACATACTTCGGAGTTTACCCATCCCCCGCGGGTCCAGGGGGAAGCTACTACCATAGGGACTCTATAGCCCAATCCTACCGCACTCTCTCTTGCATTTTCTGGCTTCATACCTTGCTTTTTAAGTTCTTCTTCCATGGTTACATACTCTGATATGGTTTCTATCCCTTTTGAAACCTTTTGAGTCTGTTTAGGGTTTGGAGCTACAAAAGGCGGTACATGGTCGAAATACCCGTCATTCTCGTCGTAGGTAAGAATGAATATTGTCTTTTTCCATACTTCGGGATTACTGGTTAAAATATCCAAAACCTCTGATACATACCAGGCACCAAACCATGGAGCACTAGGGTGATCGGAGAACTTTTGTGGGGCTACCAGCCACGATACGGTTGGTAGTTTCCCTTTACTAACATCTTCCCTAAACTGATGCAGTATGTCGCCTTTAGGGATTTTTAAGGTACGCTCTTCGCCATTATCATCGAAGGTAAGTGTTTCCGTTTCATGATAATGGGGATCATTTCTATTGGTTGTAAATGCATTTTCATGAAGGTTCTTTTGGAAGGCACTGAGCTTTTCATAGTTCTCTGAACTCCATATATCCAGTTCCCTTTTTATCTTTATGAGTTGCTTCTTTTTTTGTTCTAGCTGGTTTTGTAACTTCTGTACAGATTGCTTGGGCAATTCTTTAATCTTACGTTCCAATGCACTGATCTCGTCGGGTAGTTCGGTAAAACGCTTTTTCAAAAAGCTTTGATGGCTTTTACTGAAGCGTACATTAAACTGGGCGAACCATTCCAAGTTGTTGTCCGTGAAATTGGCTAATAAGGAGGCATCTTCATCCTTCAACTCGGTTTGAAGGCTAATCTCATTTTGATAGACCCGCCAGGAAATACCATTTTCTTCCAGGCGCTCTGGAAAGGACTTCCATTTAGCTTCGCTATTGTAATAACTCTCTGAATTACGCACGCAAGGTGTAGACGTAGGGGTTTCCCTAATTGTCCCTGACCAGAAAAAATGTCTGTTGGATGTCGTTCCCGTTAAACTGGAGCAAAAATGCTGGTCGAAGACCGTAAAGGCATCGGCAAAAGCATAATAAAAGGGAATATCCTCTCTATTGTAATATCCTAAGGTTAGGGGCATGTCCTTATAGTCGCCACCAGCTCTTTTAGCCTCCAGCCATTGATCATATTTGCCATTGTTACGTGCATCAACTTGGTCCTCCCAGGAATGTGGCAGGCCGCCCATCCAGGTTGCCCGGGTCTCCTTCATATTTAAGCGGAAAGGCACATAGGTCTCACCTTGTTTATTCTCCTGTAACCAAACTGGATTCTTATTAGGTAGGGTTATGGCACGGGGATCGTTAAAGCCCCTTACCCCTTTAAGGGTTCCAAAGCAATGGTCGAATGACCTATTTTCCTGCATCAGTAAAACTACATGTTCTGCATCCTCGAAGGTGCTGCCCTCTTCTGGATCGATGGATAATGCCCTTTGAACGGAGGCTGGTAAACTACCAACGACCCCCAAACCTCCGGTTAACAGTCCGGCCTGTTTTAAAAAATCTCTTCTTGTACTCATTTTATCTATTAATATTTGTCTAAAATTAATGTCTGATATAATTCTAAATCATCAAAAGATTCCCTTCTTGCACAACCTCCCATCCATGAAATCAAAAAAGCAAAGGTGGTAAAGTCAAACTCCCCACCCCTGCTCATCAAAATTGAAAAAAAACTAACTTAACTCAACCATTTAAAAATAATCTTGTCATTATATCAATCTAAATAAGTCCTTTAATGGTCCTCTTTAGTATTGCTTATTGCAACCACCATGGTATTTCACGAATTTTATCGTTACCACTGCCAAACTGACTGGTAATGGCCGCCGAAACATTTTCCGCATTTTGCACATACTCGCTTTGAGGATAGATCCAACGTGTTGGTGGTGTTTCTCCTGCATTATGTTCAAAATAGGGATACCCTGTTCTTAATTGATCGAAATACATACGCCATCCAGATTGCAAGAACGAGGTAAAATATTTTTGCGTCATAATAAGTTCCAGTTGGGTTTCGGCAGTCAACGCATTATCAAAATTAACCATACCTTCCATCAAATAGGTATCAGCAGCAGCTTGTGTAACATAACTTTCATAGCCTTTTGCATAGGCATTATAAAATTCAAAAGAGGCTTTAACACCGTTTTCATAATGCATTTTAGCATCAGAACTTATCCATCCTCTTAATGCAGCCTCTGCCAAAATAAACTCAACCTCTGTATAACTAAGCAAGTTATGGGGTTCGGTAGTAGGATCGGTGGTATAACGTAAGTTTACTTTTGAAGCATCTCCTTGCGCTGCTTTATCGTTAACTTCGGCATAAGGCGCTAAGGGATCACCACCTTCATAAGCATCAAAATCATCTTCGGCCAGACCACCTTCTTTGGCATTTCTTGTTTGCGAACAAAAAAGGAACAATCTGGGATCCTTTCTGTCTTGCAATCGCTTAATGAAGGTGGAATCCATGTAGAGTCCAGATCCATAACTACTGGAATTAAACTCGCTGTAGCGGCTACCATCCTGATCGACAAATACCAATTGTCCGTTATCTGAATTGGATCCAAAGATGGGTTGGTTATTAAAAATTGAAGCAAAAGTAGATTTTACATTTAGTTCTGAATCACTTTCCTTCTTCGACAATGAAATCAACACTTTTAATCTGAACGAGTTAATCAACTTTCTCCATTTTGCTGGATTACCGCCGTAAATAATGTCTCCTGCAATAAGCTCGTTATTACTTTCCAATAATGTATTAGCTGCTTCTAATTCATCCAAAATCCCTATAAACACATCTTTTTGGCTATCGTACTTAGGCGTGTACAATTCGGCTTCCTCTCCTTGAAGTGCTTCAGTATAAGGAATATCACCAAAGGTTAAGGTTAGCTCGTAAAAATAATAGGCTCTAAAAAATTTGGCTATAGCTCTATAAACATCGCTATCGATACGTTCGGCCTCTTCCATCATTTTGGTAACATCACGCAGACTGTTGTAATCTCCAAAACTGCCTCGGTTCCATCTATAATACTGTTCTGCATTTTCCCCATCGGTTTGAACGATCATCCTGGAAGCATACATAGCACCTCGACCTTGAACACTAAATGCACTATGCGCTATTTCTGTCAATAACAACTGTGGATGTGTTTCACTTACATTATTCGGGTTCTCATTAATACTGGTTAAATCGCTACATGCACTTAATGAGACCAATAGCACCAGTACAAAGAACTTTATTAATATTTTCATTTTCTTAATTTTTTATTTGATTAAAATTTCACGTTTAACCCCATTCCAAGATATCTTGTAGACGGATCCTGAAGGTTATTATCATCTCCAAAGTCTGGATCGATAATTTCTGCTTTTTTCCACACTAAAAGATTGTATCCATTTAAAACTGCATCTATATGCTTAACCCCTTTGATGTTTAGTACCTCGGTAAGATCATATTTAAATGTCACAGAACGTAATTTGAAAAAGCTACGGTCGAATACATTGGCAAACTTTTTATTTTCTTGGGTTGTTACCTGTGCTCTATAGGGGTAGTTCTGGCTCCATGTTTGCCAGCTTACAGCTGTGGTATGAGGAGCAAATACACGTGTATCTGAAACCACATTACCGTTTACATCCTGTACCAATTCTCCGCTAACTATATTAACACCTTCTGGCACATATACTGGCTGACCGGCCGCATATTCTGCATCACGATATTCTGTTGAATTGGGGTGTTTACCTCCCCACCACATTTTTTCTACAGAAAGCGATCGCATTACGCCTCCCCAAGAACCATCTATTCCAATATCCAGACTTAGTTTTTTATACCTAAAGCTATTTTGAAGTCCCAATCGCCAATCTGGCAGTTTATGACCCAATAGCTGTTTGAAATTATCTTTTATAGGCAATCCGTTACTATTCAGTATGAGTTGTCCGTCCGGAGCCTTTTGCCAAACCGTAGCATAATAACTATCGGCCCTGTCGTTCAGGAACAGGTCTTTAAATCGCTCTTGCCCGCCATATATTTCGGTGATCTTTTTCTCAAACTTACTCCAGTTGGCCGTTACGCTCCACTTAAAATCTGCTGTTTGCACCGGAATGGCCCCCACGACAACCTCATAACCATTTGTTGTATATTCATTACCATTCACTTTTCTATCTTCAAACCCTGAGGCTATAGAGGTTGGTAAATCTATAATTTGGTTGGTGTCTACTACATTATAGTAGGTGAAGTTAAATTTAAGCCTACCTTTCAAAAGTGAAGCATCTAACCCTAATTCGTACGATGTTGAATTCTCCGGTTGAATATTAGGGTTTATTATACCTTCTGGGTAAGTAAGTTTTGTTAACCCTCCAAAATTGCCATCATTATCATAATAGGACGATATTTGATAGGGATCCAAATCACTGGAAACCTCTGCCCAAGAACCATAAACTTTTAGGAAATCTATAGCCTTTGGCATTTCTATTAAATTAGATACTAAAGTACTTGCAGAGAATGAAGGGTAAAAATAGGATCTGTTTTCCACCGGTAAGGTTGATGACCAGTCATTTCTGGCTGCAAAGTTTAAGAAGACCGCATCGAACAAATCTATACCCAGGGTAGCATACACACTATTTGTTGCCTTTTTCCTTAACAAAGTAGTGGCTTTTACATTACGCTGGGTATTATTAAGGCTATAGACAAATGGTACGATCAACCCGTCTGTGGCATTATACTCTTCCTGAAACTTATGATAGTACGTAGACGCACCGGCATTTATATTGATGCCTAAATTATCGTTAATGGATTTATCATAGCTTGCTAAAACATCCAAATCGATCGTGGTCCAGTTTCTGTTCCATGTTTTGTAATCACCTTCCCTTGGATCGCCATAGTTAAGATAGGTTTTAGGGCTTTCTCTATCTTCAAAGTTATCCTTTATAACTGCCGAACCCCGTGCCTGAAGTTTTAAGTCATCGGTTAAGGCATAGTTTAACTTTAATTGTGAGTTTATAACATCGGAATCGTATTTCTGATTTAACTCATAGGCCGCAAAATACGGGTTATTATACCAGGCATAGTTCCAGTTGGCTTGTCGGTAGCCCTCCTGCCCTGGTATGTATAAGTGCCTTCTTTGATCCTCTCCGTTAACATCATCACCCATCCATACTAAAATGGTATACATGTGGTTTTTAGGCCCATAACCATGTCTGGGGTAATTTGGCGAGTACACTTTATTGTATGCCAACTTACTGTTTAAGGTTAGTTTATCCGTTAAAAAGGTTGTGGCCTTAAAACTTAAGCTTCCTGTTTTAAGACTAGCATTAGGCACTCTATCCTTTTGGTCGGTAAACATACCCGATATGCGGAAAGATCCTTTTTCCCCTTTATGGGATATCGCAAAATCGGTACTTGAAATATAACCCAACTCCATAAATTCCCTAAGGTTATCATGACGCTCCCATGGAATGGGCACCCTTGAATAGCGCGATTTATCGTCGTATTGTGTTCCCGAAACATCACCCCACCAAGGAATAGTTTCTCCCGTTTGGTTGTCGTATATCGGACTGTTCCATTGGGGAATCATAACCCCAGGTTCGAATTTTGGTCCCCAAATCATATCCCCATCGGAAATCCCGCCGTCCTGGCCATCCCAGAATTCGTATTTTCCATTAGAACCGTTACCATACTCGGTCTGGTATTCTGGATATACTGTAAAACCGGCCGAAAATAAGGTGCTATGCGACAATGTTACTTCTAAACCTTCTGCTTTGGCATTCTTGGTACTAATAAGAATAGCCCCATTCCTACCTCGCGATCCATATAAAGCGGAGGCTGTTGTTCCTTTTAATACATTAATGTCGGCTATATCGTTGGACGACACATCATAAAAATCCGTGTCCACCGGAATTCCATCGATAACTATTAATGGTTCTTTACCCCTTAAGGAAAAAGATGGCGACTGAAACAATCCCGTAGGGTTGGTTACGGTTAAACCGGCCACCTGACCAGAAAACAAGCTTCCAACATTAGGAGCTTTTACCTCCTCTATAGTTGTCGTTTCAATGCCTTGGGTAGCATACCCTACCTTCTTTTCTTCACGGGTAATGCCAAGTGCCGTTACGATAACTTCATCCAAACCTTGCATGTTCTCAGACATGGCAACCTTTAAATTTCCATTAGCAGGCACTTTAACTTCCTGGGCCACAAAACCTACATAGGTAATTAACAGTACGGCATCCAATCCAGAGACCGTAATACTAAAATTACCATCAAAATCGGTAGAAACGCCATTACTTGTGCCTTTTTCAATGATTGAAGCGCCAGGCAAGGGTTCTCCATCTACTGCAGATACGACTTGTCCGGTAACTTTTAGTGCTTGTTGTTTGGTTTTAGTATTTGCTTCTTTTTTGATAAGAACGGTTTCTCCCGAAATGCTGTATGCAATTTTTGCTTTTAACGCTATATCCTCTAAAATCGTTTTAACGTCTTTATTTACATACTGAAAATCAAATGTTCTGGTATCGTTTAAAATATCGCTACCATAATTAAAATGGAGTGCCGATTTATCCTCTAGGATAGAAAATACGTCGTTTAATGTAGCTCTATTAACATTAATGCTTATTTTTGAGGAAATTTTTAATCCGGTATTGGGACTGGCATAAAGTAATGCACTTATAAGAAATACCAGTAAAGTTAGTATTCTATTTTTTTGTTTATAAAATTTCATAGTATTGAATGTGATTTTTAATTGTTGTCATTTAATGCTTTGATTATTCAGGCCTGTGCCAGCAGGCCTGATTTACATTGATTGGTTAGGAGTAATTTCTATTTCATAGTTGTTGCTTATTTTAAATTTTACATCGGTTATATAATTCAATTTCTTTACTAAACTTTCAACGGTATCTGTTTTAAGAATGGATATTCTAACATGACGATCTTTCAATTCGGGTTGTGTGAAATGAAAGGTATATCCAAAGCGCAATTCAAATAGTGTAGATAACTCATCTAACGACACATCATCAAATTCTATGGTCTTCAGAATCCAGTTATCATACAAATGGGCATTGCCTTTACTTTTTACAATACTGCCATTGGACGTCCAATGGGCTTGCTCGTTTGGTAACAAGTTAATGAACTGGTCTCCAACACATACGCCAACTTTTCCCGTAGACACACTTACATTTACCAAAGTGTCCTTATTAATTATATTAAATGAGGTTCCCAATACCTTAGTTTTTAAAACTCCAGTTTTAACAATAAATGGTTTGGATTCATCTCGAGCTACCTTAAAAAAGGCACTTCCTTCTTCAAGTTCTACCTCACGTAGTTTACCGTTAAATGCCTTGGGATATTTAAAGGTGGTGTATCTGTTAAGATATACCGTACTGCCGTCTGCCAGCAAAAGTGAATCCTGATGGGCTTGGGTAGTAACCACAACCTGCATACTATTTACAATACCACCCTGCCATTTAAAAGCCCAAAAGAAACCAACTAGTAGAATAATGGATGCTACCAACAAATAATATGTTCTGTATCCTGACTTTGAATTTGTTAATCTATTTTTAATGGATAGTTCTATGGCATCCTTTACTTCATGTTTGTTTCCTAACTTTAAATCCCAAAGACCTTTATTTTTATAGCTATCTAAAAAGCCCAATAAAAGTTGTTCTTCTTCGGGCGTTATGGTGCCATCTAAATATTTGTCAACCAGCAACTCAAATATATGTGTGTCCTTTCGCTTCATTTACAAGTTTCTTTCATGTGTTTTTATTATTGTCTTTTTGGTCACATGTAACCTCCGTTTGTTTATTAAACAATCATTAATCTGTATGCTTAAAGATTGTATTAATCATATCGGTTTCACCTATAAGTGTGAGAAATGAAAAAAAGTACCATTGTAAAATGTTATTTTTTTTTAGGCATTAAATAAATACGTGCTAACAAGAAATATTTTAGAAGAAAATAAAAACCTTTAAAACTTTTTATTATGATATACTGATTGTCCGCAATTTGTTATAAAGCACTGTCAACCTCGAGCATTGGTTGAAAAGAAAATATATTTTCTTTGAAAGCACCTTGCTAAGCAAGTCGAGAGGTTATTAAACTTAACTTATTAAAAATAAGGTCTCGACTTTAGTTTATCTTGAGTCCTTCGACCACGCTCAGGATAAACTTAAGCCGAAAGGCTCGACCTGACATAGAATTTACTTTTATGACGGATTACCGATATTCAATAGGATAGAAAAATTAGGTATTGAGAATGGCAGTCTTCTAATTAAAAAAAGGTTAATGCGACCTTTTTTAATGACTCCTTTAACTGTTTTAGGGCCAGTCCCATTTGATTTTTAACGGTTTGATTTGAAATATTCAATTCTAATGCTATTTCCTTAATCGAGAAATCTTGAAATTTTCTCAAGTACAGGATTTCCTTTCTACGTTGAGGCAAGGCTTCTATACAGTGCATTAACGAATGCACCACGTCCTGATCGGCTTGGGATACATGGTCAATTAAATGGTTTTCAAACGCTGCATGCAATGTTTCTGTGTTGAACTTTTTCTTTTTGTAAGCCTGAAAGAAGGCAAATTTCACACTTTGAAACAAATAGGCTTCAACATTAACAACCTTGAGCGTTCCGCGTCGCTCCCAAAAAGAAATAAATACATCTTGAACAATATCCTTTGATAGTACTTCCGATTTTGACAAACCATAAACAAAAGAAAACAAACGTTCCCAGTATTTGCTATACAACGTATTAAAAGCTGTAGTATCTCCCTGTTTGATTGCTTTTACTAATTTACTATCCGATTCCAAAATCATTTCTTTTTGTTCATTACAAAAATATTTTCTTTCCTATTTTTTGCATCACACCTTGTATTATCTTATTGTAAAGTATATTTTAAAAAACGATTACCTATTCCAACTCTCCCACAAAATGTAATGACATTTATGCCATACCAATCATCACAGCGCTTTAGCAATAGCGCCAACTATTCAAAATAGTGTGCTGGGTGAATCGTACCACAGCACACAAATATTTCGCTTATTTTTTTAGTAAAAAACTACCGTAAAATACATTTTTTCAACTACAAACATCTAACATACACTTGATTTCGATAAAAAAATATAGCAAACAAAACAAAAACAGTATTATTTTTTTGTTTATTATTGCGAATACATTTTTTATAGATAAAAATTACTAGAACATGAAATTGGATAAAAAAGATTTAACAATCCTAAATCTATTGCAAGAGGATGCCAACATAAGCAACAAGGCAATTGCTGCCATCACAAACCTCTCTGTAACACCTGTTTACGAACGTATAAAAAAGCTAAATGCACTATCTCTGCTTAGAAAAAAGGTGTACTTATTAAACAGGAAAAAGTTAGGGCTTAATGTTATGGTTTTGGTATCGGTCCGTATAGATAAACATTCTGGGGAAGATGCTCTTATGTTTATGAATGAAGTAAAAAAGATACCAGAGATTGTGGAATGTCTTCATATTACCGGAACATTCGACTTTCAGCTAAAAGTATACGCTCGCGATATCGATCATTACCATGAATTCAACTTTAAAAAACTGGGAGCCTTAAAAAATGTCAAGCACATGGAAAGTCATTTTGTTATGAAGGAAGTAGTCAATACCACTAGCTTACCGTTATTTATCTAAAAATCGGTAATACCCACACTTTAAATAAGCGCCTTCGGGAAAAGTAACTGGGTGATCGATATCATGCCCTGTTTTAAGAATGACTTTATATGGCCGTTGGGTTTCTAATAAAGTTTGACCGTTAATATCGAAAAAAGCCTGAGAAGTGACCCTAGACGAACAAGAAGCCAACACCAACAAGCCATTGGGCGCTGTAAGTTGTTCGCCCAATACAGCCAATTGGGCGTACTTTTTTTTGGCCAGTTCAATTTCACTGGCTTGTTTTGCGAAACTCGGTGGATCTATAACCACAACATCAAAAGTCTCGTTATTGGCTATTAAGCTTTTTAATGCCTCGAAAGCATCCCCTGCTATGGTTTGGTGTTGCCCTGTATAATGGTTTAGTTTTCCATTTTCTAGCGCTATCTCCAATGCTTGCAGGCTTATATCTAAACTGGTTACTGCCTTGGCACCATTATATAAGGCATGGACCGAAAATCCGCCTGCATAGGAAAACACATCCAATACGGTCTTACCCTTGCTCCACTCGCCTACTTGCTTTCTGTTGGCACGATGGTCTAAAAAATAGCCCGTTTTATGGCCCTTTATAACATTGGCCGAAAACTTAACACCGTGTTCAACAAATTCAACCACCTCATTGTCCAAAGTTCCATAGACCACTTCCCCATTGTTAAGTTGGTGGGCTTTAGATTGCTCCAGCCCCCTACTTAATCGAATTACAACCGTTTCGGCCTTTGTAATCTGCTGTAAATTGGGGAGTATAGCTTCCAAATACGGCAACCATATCTCTGAATATAATTTCACGACCAAAACCGAAGCATAGACATCGGCTATAAGGCCTGGGAAACCATCATTTTCCCCAAACAACAACCTGTAACTATTGGTGTGCGTCTGCAATAGTGCTTCCCTTTTTTGAAATGCCTCGTTTATTTTGTTTTGAAAAAATGCGTTATTGATTTCCACTTTTTCAATACCGCTATGCAGCATTTTTATTCTAATGGGCGATTTGGCATCGTACAACCCCAAGCCAATAACCTTATTTTTATTTTTACTGAAGATAATGGCCAAGTCCCCCGTATGGGCATCATCATTAATTTTAGTGATGTTATTGGAAAACACCCAAGGGTGCCCTTGCCATACAAACTGCTCGCCTTTGGCATTTAATTTAACGGCCAAACGTTTGGGCTGGTAAGTTGACTTTAATTTAGATGAAAATATCATAGCTTTTTAAACGAGCTTCGAAATTACAAAACTTCTCGGTACCATGCCTTATTCTTCGGAATCATTCGAAATGATACTAAACAATAAAAAAACGCAACCATTTATAGATTCGTTCATCCTTAGAAAAAAGAACAGATGAAAGTTATTAAATTCTTCTCGCTATTCATTATTTCCTTAATCGCTTCTTGCTATAGTGATGATTCTGTAGTTATTGGTTTGCTCTGGGTTGATTCCCATCGAGTAGATTGCACTGGAGAAGCAATTCAAACTTGTTATAGAATTCAAGAAAACAACATTATAGAAGAAAATGATTGGTCATTGTTTTATGACGCCATAGAGGGCTTTGATGAACAATATGAAGAAGGTTATATCTATAAAATAAGTGTGATTATAACAAAGTTGGCATGAATACGGAACGAATTTTGACATTTCAACAAAATGTATTTACTTTGTAATAACATTTAAGAAATTATGGAAACATCAATAATCAAAATCGGAAATTCAAAAGGGCTTCGTTTGAGCAAAACTATTTTGGAAAAATACAACATTAAGGACAAGGTTGAACTTATTCTTGAAAAAGGACATATAATTCTTAAACCTATCGCTTCACCGAGAAAAAATTGGGAAAAGGAATTTAAGAAAATGAGTGAGAACGGAGATGACAAGTTGCTGATGAACGATGTGTTCGATGATGAAAACCTTGAGGAATGGATTTAAAGCAATATTCAATCGTTCTTGTGAATCTTGACCCAACAATTGGGAGTGAAATAAAAAAGACAAGACCCTGTGTTATCGTTTCGCCAAATGAAATGAATAAATATTTGAACACCATCGTACTTGCTCCAATGACAACGAACCTGAAAAAATATCCAACTAGAGTTTCGATAAGACATAACGGAAAAAAGGGAATGATTGCAATTGACCAAATTCGAACAGTTGACAAAATAAGAATCGTCCGAGTTTTTGAAAGTCTGACAAAATCGGAAATTGAAAAATGCAAAGACGTGATAAAAGAAACTTTTGTGGACTGAAGAAAGTACAAATGTCAACAATAAGTAATTGCTTGTTCTGGCCTACTTCTGAAAATCCTCACGGGTTTTGAGTTTGGTGCACACTTACAAAGTTAAGCACTAAACCTAGCAACTACTCATAGCTAAGGCCGATCCAAAATCCCACGCAAGACGCCAGTGCTTTGAAATACACATTGAACAAAATTATAAGTAAAGAAATGGTACAATAAAAAAATGCAATCAAATGAAAAACATACTGATTTTGAGTTTAATTGGAATAGCGATTTTGAGTTGCTCAAACAATAATGACAATAAAAATTCAACCAATTGTGATTTTGCAACCATTATAAGTGCTCAACAATACGAAAACGCCCCCTCAGACCAATTAAACATAAATAGTCTAGAAATTAATGGTAACTGTTTAAAAATTAATTTTAGTTCAGGCGGTTGTAGTGGAGATACTTGGGTGTTAAAACTTATCGATTCAGAAAATATTCTAGAATCAAGTCCACCTCAAAGAAATCTGAGATTATCATTAAAGAATGAGGAATTATGTGAAGCATATATCACAAAAGAATTAACTTTTGATATTTCAAATTTGGAAGTAGATGGAAACAAAGTTCTACTGAACCTAATAAATTCAGACAAGAATATTTTGTATGAATATTAAAACAACACTACAACGCCGTGTCCTTTTGATTTGAAAATAATTGTTTGGTTCTTACCTACTCGAAAATCCTTCACAAGATATCGGCGCTTTGAAACACCTTGTATAAAATCATAAGCAAAGAAACGGCACAATAAAAAAGCGCAATCCAAATGGATTGCGCTTTTTACTTCTATCTTCAGTCTTCCGACTTCTAACTTTCACATAAGATCCTTCGTTTACACTCAGGATAAGCGATTCACACAATCCCGATAATATTCGGGATTTGGTTCTCTGCTTACTTGACTTCTTCGAAGTCTACCCTTCGGCTTCGCTCAGGACAGGCTACTTGACTTCTTCGAAGTCTACCCTTCGGCTTTGCTCAGGACAGGCTACTTGACTTCTTCGAAGTCTACGTCTTCAACATCGCTGCCTTCAGCTTGTCCGTTAGAACCCGCGTCTGGCCCAGGTTGTGCATCACCACCTGCTTGTTGTGCTTCAGCTTGTGCTTTGTACATTTCTTCCGAAGCTTGTTTCCAGGCTTCGTTTATTTTTTCCAAAGCAGGCTCTATCACAGCAACATCCTTAGATTCGTAAGCTTTCTTCAATTCTTCTAGAGCATCCTGGATTGGTTTTTTCTTATCATCCGATAATTTATCACCAAACTCCTCTAATTGTTTTTCCGTTTGGAAAATCATAGAATCGGCTTCATTCAATTTCTGCGCTTTTTCAGCAGCAGCTTTATCAGCTTCAGCATTAGCTTCAGCATCAGCCTTCATCTTTTGGATTTCTTCTTCGGTCAATCCAGAAGAAGCTTCAATACGGATATCTTGTTTTTTACCTGTAGCTTTATCTTCAGCAGATACCTTAATAATACCATTGGCATCAATATCGAAGGTTACTTCAATTTGAGGTGTACCACGTCTTGCTGGTGGAATACCATCCAAGTGGAAACGCCCAATAGTTTTGTTATCGGCTGCCATAGCACGCTCTCCCTGTAACACATGGATTTCTACAGAAGGCTGGTTATCGGCCGCTGTTGAGAACACCTGTGATTTTTTAGTTGGGATGGTAGTATTGGCTTCGATAAGCTTGGTAAATACATTACCCATTGTTTCGATACCTAACGATAATGGCGTAACATCCAATAATAAAACGTCCTTAACATCACCTGTTAATACACCACCTTGTATACCAGCTCCTAAAGATACTACCTCGTCTGGGTTAACCCCTTTACTTGGTGCCTTCCCAAAGAATTTCTCTACAGCAGTTTGTACCGCTGGGATACGTGTAGAACCACCTACTAAAATCACTTCGTCAATATCGCTTTTGCTCAATCCAGCCGCTTTTAAAGCAGCCTCACATGGAGCAATGGTACGTTTTACCAAATCGTCTATTAACTGTTCAAATTTAGAACGTGTTAATGTACGTACCAAGTGCTTTGGCCCACTAGCGGTAGCCGTGATATATGGTAAGTTGATTTCTGTTTGTGTCGATGACGACAATTCTATTTTAGCTTTTTCAGCGGCTTCCTTTAAACGTTGAAGAGACATAGGGTCTTCTCTCAAATCCATACTTTCTTCTGCCTTAAACTCGTCTGCCAACCAGTTGATGATTTTTTCATCCACATCGTCACCACCTAAATGGGTATCCCCATCGGTAGACAATACTTCAAATACACCATCACCTAATTCCAATATAGAAACGTCATGGGTACCACCACCAAAATCGAATACAACTATTTTTTGGTCCGTTCCTTTTTTATCCAATCCATAAGCCAATGCAGCTGCAGTAGGCTCGTTAATGATACGCTCTACTTTTAAACCAGCAATCTCACCAGCTTCTTTAGTAGCTTGACGTTGCGAATCGTTAAAATAGGCCGGTACGGTAATTACCGCTCTGGTCACATCCTGACCTAGATAATCCTCGGCTGTTTTTTTCATTTTTTGAAGAATCATAGCCGATAATTCCTGTGGCGTGTATAAACGGCCCTCGATATCAACGCGCGGCGTATCGTTATCACCCTTAACCACTTTATAAGGTACGCGTTCTGCTTCTTTTTTAGACTCAGAATATTTATTCCCCATAAAACGCTTAATAGAATAAACCGTTTTTGTTGGGTTAGTTACTGCCTGTCTTTTAGCAGGATCACCAACTTTTATTTCTCCTCCCTCAACAAATGCAATAACAGAAGGTGTAGTACGCTTACCTTCGGCATTTGGGATTACAACTGGATCGTTTCCTTCCATCACAGAAACGCAAGAGTTGGTTGTTCCTAAATCTATTCCAATAATCTTACTCATAATATATAATACTTTATTGTGTTGAATGTTCGTTTTTAAATTCGAATTGTATAAGTCAATCTTTATGCCAATAGAAGTAAACTGACACAGTGTCATATTTAGTAGGCAGTATTCAGTAGGCAGTAGGCAGTCCCAGTAAGCACAAGTTATCCCTTCTTATTATTTTGGCGCAACCCCCTCCCTTAGGGCAGGCGGGCGGGCTTTCACTAGTCGCTCCGCCTTAGGTCGGGAGCTCCAACAATTAGCCTGCGGTGAGCGCAGTCTAACCGTTCAATCCCTTGCGCGGGGTGCAGTCTATTAATTACAGTGCAGTCCTGCCCATACGTACAGTACTGGATAGGTGGCTGAGGTACTCGAAATATCTAAACTATTTACCCATCAAAAAACAAAAAAACTTTCCCCCAGTAGTACCACAGAGATACAAAAAACAATATATATTTGCGCAACTAAAACGATATAGTAACATGGAATGTATTTCTGTTTTCGATATGTTAAAGATTGGTGTAGGCCCTTCAAGCTCGCATACACTTGGCCCTTGGCGTGCTGCCGAACTTTGGATAAAAGAGCTAAAACAAAATAACACCTTCGAAAACGTTGAAAGCATTAGTGTCGATCTGTACGGCTCACTATCGCTTACAGGAAAAGGTCATGCCACAGACTATGCCGTTATGTTGGGGTTAAGTGGCGCCGATCCAGAGACCATTCCCACCGAAACCATACCCAAAATCATTTCTGAAATAAAAAACAGCAACACCCTAAACTTTAATAACGAACGGCCAATAGCCTTCAACCCGCAAACCCATATTGTTTTCAATAAAAAGTTTTTACCCTTTCACGCTAATGGCATGCGGTTTTCAGCAACCATTAACGGGCGTAAGTCCCATGCGGTGTATTACTCCATTGGTGGCGGATTTGTGGTACAGGAAGAACGAAAAACAGCAAAGGCCAACAAGATTATTTTCTATTGCACCTTTCCCTACCCCATAGCTACGGGCAACGATTTGCTTAGAAATTGCAGCCAGTTGAATAAATCAATCTCCCAGGTGGTTTTGGAAAACGAAAAATCCATTCGTTCCGAAGCGGCTATAGACATCGAACTGAAACGTATTTGGAATACCATGCTGGAAAGCATGTACCTAGGTTGCCATACCGAAGGCACCCTTCCCGGTGGCCTTAACGTAAAACGTCGCGCCAGTAGCATTCATAACAATTTAATAGGCGACACAGCCTATAACAATCCGGTGGAATGGATCTTTGCCATTAGAAATACAGAAGTGAAGTTTAGGCAAATCATTAAATGGGTTAGCTGCTTTGCCTTAGCGGTTAATGAAGTCAACGCCGCTTTGGGCCGTGTGGTAACGGCACCCACCAATGGCAGTGCCGGCGTTATTCCAGCCGTACTCATGTATTATTTGGTTATTGAAAACCACGATGGTAATTTCGATGACATCAAGCAGTTTTTACTGGTGGCAGGCGAAATTGGCAGTATCTTTAAAAAAGGCGCTACCATTAGTGCCGCTATGGGGGGCTGCCAGGCAGAGATTGGCGTATCATCGGCGATGGCCGCTGGTGCCCTATGCGAGCTCTTAGGCGGTAGTCCAGAACAGGTCTTGGTCGCCGCCGAAATTGCCATGGAACACCATTTGGGCCTCACCTGCGATCCTATTGGAGGCCTGGTACAAGTGCCCTGCATAGAACGTAATGCCATGGGTGCCATAAAGGCCATTAATGCCGCCGAACTGGCTCTGGACACCGATCCCAACAACGTTAAAGTCCCCTTAGACAAAGTCGTGGCTACCATGTGGGAAACCGCCAAGGACATGAATACCAAATACAAGGAAACCAGTGAAGGTGGTCTGGCTGTTGGGGTGCATTTAACGGATTGCTAAATACCCCGTTTAAATCAATTCAATTAATGGGTTTGGGTTTCCCAAAGGATTAACTACCTTAGAGAACACCAAACAAATAAGTATGACAATTGGAATTGTAGGCGGTTCTATTGCTGGATGCTCGGCAGCTATCCTACTTCTTAAGGAAGGCCATGAGGTTACCGTTTTTGAGCGATCCAACAAAAGCCTTGTGGGGCGAGGTGGCGGTATTGGTACTACTCCCGCACTCATGAAGCAAATAAGGGCAGACGGATTAATTAATGGGGATTTTGCCCTTTTCCAAATCAACAAAATGCCATTTATAGGCAAAGTCAAATCCCATGAGCCCTATGGTAAGGTAGCTTGGGACATGCCTATTCATTTTAATGTTTTTCAATGGAATGAACTTTGGCAAAAGTTAAGGCACAATGTCCCTAATGCACATTACCGTGCCGGAATAAAAATTGTTGACGCTAAATCCATGCCTAACGGAAAAGTAGAACTAACTACCCATTCGGGCAACAAAGCACATTTCGATTTGGTTCTGTTTGCAGACGGTTACCAATCTTTAGGGCGCCAACTGTTGTTTCCTGAAAAAAAATTAAAGTACCGTGGCTATATCCTTTGGAGAGGGCTTTTAAAGGAATCGGAAATGGATATAGCTTGTCCCTTGAGTGATGACATCCTACGATTGTCCTATAAAGGCGAACCAGGGCACAATGTGGTATACTTTATACCAGACCAAAACGGGTCGGTTAAGGAAGGTGAGCGCGTGTTCAATTGGGCGGCCTATATTGCAATTCCCGAAGCAAAACTGGATAACATCATGACCGATAAAACCGGTAAGATAAGGTCTGGAACGCTACCACCTGGAAGCATTAGTCAGGCCAATGAGTCTTGGTTAAAACGTTTTCTTTCGCAACATATTCCCTCCTACTACGCCAACATAGTTAATAAAACTAAAGACAGCTATATTCAAGTTATCTACACCTTGGATCTTGATAGCTATTATAAAGATCGCATGTGTCTTATTGGCGATGCCGGTATGGTCGTTCAACCGTTTACGGGCTCGGGTGTATTTAAGGGCTATAACAATGCCAAAGACCTAATTACCTGCATGAAGGAAAACCAAAACTTAAACGACGCTTTAGAACAATGGAGCAAGGCACAACTTAAAACCGGCAAAAGGTTGCTGGCCTTAGGGGAACAAATGGAAAAAGCGTTTATCTGGGAACAATTGGACTTTGCCAAAGCCAATGAACAAGCGACCAAAACATGGTGGAAAGCCTCGGTTTCCTTTCCCGAGAACTTTAATTATGAGAGACCCTAAAAGTTTGGGCTCCCTATTGCCTATGCTAAGGTGGCCATAGAACAAATTAATGTTACTAAGTAGTAGAGGTAAAATGGAACTTAGGAAGTACTTTTTATTATTCTCCAGAACTTTTCTTTACTTTTTATTGGACTTCCTATATTAGACTGGACATAAAGATGAGAGAATATGCTTGCTAGTTATTAACTTAGCAATTATGAGAAGTAAACCCAAACATTACACTTTAGAATTTAAACAAAAGGCAGTGGAGTTG
>NZ_JAKMCS010000025.1 GCF_022662195.1 Aestuariivivens insulae
AATAATAAAAGAAGGCATTCCTTTTTAGGAAATAAAACTATAAGAGAATTTGAATTAGATATGTATAACCAGAAACAGGCAGCTTAGTCATTCAACTTAAAGTCCATTTTTTTGTTGCAAGTCCAATTTCCAAATTGTTGTTGTCAATCCATTTTGCGGAAACTTTTTTACCTTCTCCATTGAAGTACAATATTCCAGCTCCACCTCCAGAATTCCATTCCATTATACCACTCGTATGAATATATTTTCCATTTGTAAATTCTTCATTTATCCTAAATTCTTTTGTTCCGTCAGCTGTTGAAATTCGGACAAGTTCGTTTGTTGTAAATTCAAAATTTGGTCGAACTCTTCTTTTTGTTTTTGGTTTTTCGGTCGAGATTAATTTCAAGAAATCTTGTAACTTGGTTTTTCTTTTCTTAAGTGTCTTTTCGTCAGCACCAAGCTTTTTCCATAATTCCAAGTCGGTTCCGCTATCAATAATTTCTTTTACCTCTTTTAATATTTCTGGTTCAAGAGATTTTGTTTCCCATTGAGCTAATGCAAGTCCGAATAATGAATTATTTCGGTCTTCTGAATCTGAAAAATAGTCGGCAAATTCCGTTTTTATTTCTTCTGAAACCCAAACTTGATTTCCTCCATAATTATATTTGTCGAAAAAGTTAGAGTAAATATCTAATGTGGTATCATTTCCTTTTATTTCAGTGTTCCAAACTCCCATTCAGTTACGATTTTCAAATGCCTTACAACGTTTATGTATATGAAAAGTTGCGTGCTTGTGTGCGAGGATTTTCCGAAGGAAAATCAGAAGCTAGTAAACGTGCAACTAACATTGGTTTAGCTAAAAATAGCAATTTTTTATATACGGTGTTACCACCAGTTTTTTTGTCCGATTAAAAAAATATATTGCGGAATAAATAAGGAAATAGTCCAATTACAATTCCGATTACAAAATTCAGTTTTTCCTCTCTTAAATTCCATTCCGATTGATTTATTCGAGTCAGGTATTTGGTCAGTTTATAAATTCCGAATCCAATTATTATCCTAATCGCTAATTCCGCTAACAATTCCCAATTAAAAATATATTCTGTAATTCTTAACGACAAAGCGAATACTAAATTTGCAATTATTCCAATCGCTAATATTTTTATTAAAGTCAACCATTTTTTGTTATTTAAAAAAATCAGAATACCAGAAAACATAGTTAAAATTCCAAATATAAATTCCGCTATAATGCTTGAATTCGAACGCATTACAATAAATAGAACTGTCGTAAAATTATATTTAAAGAAATCCGTTAAACTGTGATAAATTAATCCGATTCCAAATATTAGGAATATCAGTCCGAAAATCCAGTTAATATTATTCTTCTGTAGTTCTGTTTTCAAATTGGTGGTAACGTTGATGTATAAGAATAGTGCGGTTTTGTGTCCGAGGATTTTCCGCAGGAAAATCAGAGTGACCAAAAGAGCACTACCCTTTGATTAAGCAATAAATTTAGCATTATTTTTATACGGTGTTACCTGCTGGCTTTTCTCAATTCAGTTTCTTAAGCTCATTGTCTATTTGCAAATGTATTTGTTTTAATTCTGGTATATATTTGTCCGTATCTTCATTAATTCCCTTTCTGAATAATTCAAATGCTTGTATTCTAAGTTCTGAATATTTTATTAAAACTTCATTTTGTTTAATTAACTCGGAAGGTAAATCTTCAAATCTATTTGTTTTATTAATTATCTCTATATTTTCTTTCCATCTAGGAATCGTTTTTTCATCTAATTCTTTAAGTAAAGAATGTTTAGTTCCTGAATTTAAATTACTGTAAAAGACTAAAGTTTCAGTTTCGTTTTTTGAAAATTTAGCAAATTCTTTATTGTACTTTTCATATACTTCGCTGTCTGTCGAGAGATAAGTATAACCAAATATTCCAATTCCGACTATTAATAATGAAATCAGTCCTATTCCCGCCGCTTTCCATCCTGAAAAGAATGAATTTCCGTATTCTTTATGAGCTTTAAGAGGTTCACCTTGAGTCCACTCTACAATTCCCCAAATGATACCTGTATAAATAAGAGGAATTAATTGTCTTGGAATTTGGTCAATAATCTTTTCGGGTAGCATAAACATTCCACCAAATAGTATAATTGTAGTTATAATTCCAAATATTAAAGATTTTCTTCCTTCATCAGGTTTGTTTAGTGCTTTAAAATTTTCTCCAATTAAATACCCTGCTGCAAGTGGTCCACCTAAGAATGTTGCTCCACTTATTGCTTTCGAGGAATACAATTTAATGTCTTTTGTATTGTTTTCTGTTTTCAATTCTGTTTCTGTCATTTTTTCAGCTTGCAGGTAACGGTTTGTATATGGAAAGTTGCGTGTTTGTGTGCGAGGATTTTCCGAAGGAAAATCAGAAGCTAGCAAACGGGCAACTAACTTTGGTTAAGCTAAAACTAGCAATTTTTTATATACGTTGTTACCCTTTTTTGCGTCACGTTTTCCTTTAAAAGTTGTTGTTAACTTAGCATTTAACATTCAATTTGTTAATTTGAAATTCGAGCTAGATAAAATTCCGATGTAATTTCTCAAGTGTTACTTTTTCAATCCTTCAAATCGGTTTGATGCCTTTTTTGTTTTTGATTTGTAAGTAAATGTTTGTAGACAATAATTATAACTTGAAAACTTGAAGTTAAATTGAATACATTACTATAAGACCAATCATTGCTAAAGCAAAAGCAGCGTAAGTTACCTTTTTCCATTTTAAAGGGACAGTTTCACTTTTATAAATCCCATAAAGTCCAAGTGGAGGAAAAAAAATCAATAAATAACCTAATATATATCTGTTGTACCATTTTTTTTTCGTTTCCATTGTAGTAAAAGTATAATTTTAATATTTTCTAATTTATAAATTTTTTTTCAGATGGTTATTGTTTTTCAGGAGCAATTAAGGGTAACGTGTTTGTGTATGATTAGTGGCGTGTTTAAGCAACTAATTTAGCAAATACAAACCTAATAGAAAATCCGCGAGGATTTTCGTAAGTAAGCTCGAACCAGCCATTAATTATACACGGTGTTGCCATTAGTACTTTTTTCAGATGCTATTTTATTTATTCTCGGTTGTATAAACCAAATTCCGATTGGAAAGAACCAAATCATAAAAAAATCTCCAATAAAATCACTAAAAGTTACAGGTCGTTTTAATTCAGTCGTTTTGATAGTTTTCGATACGAAATATAGTAGATAGAATATACAGAACATTGAAAATAGATGCATTGGAATAACAACAAATAACATTTTTCCAACAATTCCGCCGACAGCATTACTTCCAGATGAAATTCCGTAAAATGTAGTTCCGATTATTACTAACAGGAAAAGAATATAACTCAGAGGAATAAAGAAGAATATTTTAAATTTTTTAATTTTCATATTTATGTCAGTCGGGATATATTTCTGTAATCCAATTCCAATAGACCAAAACCAGCCAAAAAATAGTCCAACATAAAGGGTCATTATAATCGGAAATATTTTCATCATATTCAGCATTCCAGTTTGGTCAGGATTTCCGTTTGAGTCAATATTCGCAAACATTGATATCATAGTAACTATTTGTAAGAAAATTGGAATTCCGAACATTAGGGTAAATAACTGCCAATGTTTAGCGTTTAAAAATTTGTTTATCATTCAGTTCGTCGGTTGTTTCAGTATTAATGGCAACGGTTCGTATAAGAATAGTGCGGTTTTGCGTCCGAGGATTTTCCGTAGGAAAATCAGAGTGACCAAAAGGGCACTAACCTTTAGATTAAGGAATAAACTTACGCATTATTTTTATACAATGTTAGCATTTCGTTGTTTTAAATTCCGCGTAATTTATTCTAAGTCCGTTTTATATTCCGATTTTGAGTCAGTAAAATTGCGTTGCGTATTTTTCCGTTCTGCATATTAATCCGTCGCAACATTTGCGTTTTACTTTGGTCAGTCAGATGTTTTTTTATTCCATAAACTTGCTAAAAATCCGATGTGTTTTTATTTAGAGTTCGACTGGAAAAGTCCGAGTAAAATTCAGTTTTAGATTTCGCTATTTAATTCCAATTTTGTTGGATTTGAGTGGGTTCCGCAATGAATGCTAACGTTTATGTATATGAAATGTTGCGTGTTTGGGAGCGAGGATTTTCCGAAGGAAAATCAGAAGCTAACAAACGAGCAACTAACTTTGGTTTAGCTAAAACTAGCAATTTTTTATATACGGTGTTGGCTTTTAGTGCTTTTTTTCTGTCGTTTTTCTCGGAATAAATTTCAAAGTCAGATTTTCGCAAGAGAGAGGTCAGTCGTTTTAATTCCGATTGAGTGATAAAATCCGATATATATTTTTAAATCCATAACAGGTTAAAAGTTCTCGAAAATATTTACCGTGTTCAGATGTTAAGTTCCGTAAGTGGCTAAAAGTCCGTGTAAAGTTTTGTTTAAAATCAGATTTCAGCGATTCGAAATTCAGCCGAAACTTTGGGCTTAGAACGGACTTTTGTCAGCATTAAAGCCAACGGTTCGTATAACCGTCAGTTACGGGTTAAATTAGTAATTATTTTCAGATTAAGCACTGACTTTAGCAATTCCGAGTGGATTCGGACGTAGTCGAATCCGCCGTAATTGCGGTTATATATTGTTGTGCGTAGGCTTTTTTCAATAGAATAATCCATAAACCTTTTTATGTTTAAATTTTAATATCATTCGAATTGTAAATAGTAATAAAAATAAAATTGTAAAGACTGGAATCAAATTAAAAATATAGCAGATAGTATCTAGAATAATTCCAATAGTTAATATGATTAATATAGTCAGAATTATCAGTTTTCCACCATTTCCTGAAAATCCGTAATATTCACTCATAAATCCGCCAATTTTACTTAAGTAGCCTTTAAACAAGTCAGAAGCAGAATGTTCATCTATTTCGGTATTTCTAAATGCTTTGAAATAATCTAATAGTTTTTTCTTCATCCGAATTTCTCCAAGTTCTTGTAATTTTTTATTTTTTTTAGGGTTTACTTCAGGATTATCAATTAAATGGAAAATGATATTTTTAATTGTTTTGGGATTGAGGTATTTTTTTTTATCGGTATTTAATTCAGAGTATAATTCGTCAAATTCTTTTTTTATTAAAATGTCCAAATTATCTTTTCTTTCCATTAATTTAAAGGTCTGACTTTTGTTTTTTTAGCTTACGCACAACGTTCTGTATAAGATGTCGTAGCCATCCCGCAGGGTGGCTATGCATTTTATACCTTGTTGTATGCCGTTTTTAATTTATTCATTTCGTTTTTAGCGTTGGCGAGAAAGCTCTTTGCAACCGCAGGAACGAGGATTGCAATGTGCTTGAACTTGCGTTGGCTAATCATTAATTTTCGAACTTCCCGCCACCTCTCCAATCGCTTTTACTAAATGCCTATTAGATTTTAAACTTTCTAAATAAGGTGCTTTTAAGAAGCCCAATTGATCATCAGAATCATCCTCTATTACGTCATCAAAGGCATTTTCTACTGAGTAATCATTAATCTTTTCTTTATACTTTCTGTAATGTTTGTCAACTTTAGTAAACCAACCAATTCTATTACTGCTAATTCTTTCAAAGTATCTTGATTTGATGTCAAATATTCTATCCCACGATTCAGTTTTATCATCTTTCAAATTAAAATCTACTTTTATTTCTGATTTAGTGATTTTTCTTTTTAAACTATCCGTTGGTTCAATCAGTTTTTTTAGAGCTTTTTTGTCCACACTAACAGTTACTTCAATACTTGGATGAGTTTTAGCAAAGGGGAAATAAACAGGCTTGCCCTCCTTCAGTACATCTACTTCTCCTTTTTCATCTGAATTGCAAGTTGTACAGATTGGAACCAGATTGTTAAAATTCGTTGAAGAAAAGGGATAATGTTTTTGTGGAAGGTAATGGTCAAATGCTGACCTCCCTTTTGAGTAGATTGTCTTTAAGTCCCCGAAACCACAGCAAGGGCAATCAACAAAACCATTTATCAAGTTCAATTCATCATAGTAGGTTTTCTTTTCTCCATATGTATCCCGAATTGCTTTCCAACCTAAAAATTTGGTGTATAATTCTTTGAAGAATGGTTTTACTACTTTAACTAAGTCTTTATTTAAAGTGCTCAGTGCTATTGGAGTAATTGTTCCATCACAGAGTTCTTCAATCTTATTGTTATGAGCAAACGCTTTTTTAAAATCCTCTTTTTCCTGACTTGCTAGTGATTTACAAACTTTGTAAATAGCCTTAACTTGCTCTTGAAACCAAGGTTGATTTTCGTATAAGGCTTTTAGCTCATCATCCAGTTTGCTTTTACATTGTTTGTTATCCGCCTTACTCCATACCTCATTAACCAAATACTCAATCAAGTGATGAGCTTTGTAAATGTCATGTGATATGGACTTATAGACTTTAAGCATCAGTATCTTCTAATTCATTTAGTCGTGCGAACAATAGTATCTTTTCCATTGAATCACCTAGGTGGTTTGTACGCAATTTATATTCCTGAACTTCTTTTGCAGATAACTTCTTTCTTTTCGCAATTTCCTTCTGGATGTCTTCTATTTCTTTTCTCGAAAGATCACCAATGGTATTGCGTTTTTTGAATATGTTTTCCATGATGATATCAACAGAAGTACCGTAAGTTCTGAAGTTCATATCCCTAGCATTTATTGGTTGTTTATCCTTTTCAAAAGCAATTACTTTATCAGGATAACAGTCTGAAATAATGAAAGGCGAATGAGATGTAATCAGGATATCTGTCATAAGATTGTTGCTTTGTGAGTGATCTAAACTCTTCTTTAGGGTTCGGATGAACTTTGATCGCCAATCAGGATTAAAATGCGTTTCAGGCTCATCTAATAACAACAAAGCACTTTTGTCTTTAAGCATCAGACAAATTCCCATAGTATGTAAAAACTGCTGTTCACCGTCTGAAAGATTTTTCATGAGTAATGGAACAACTTCTTTTGAATCAGGATATTTTTTCTTGATATAATAATCGAGAAAAAAGAACACCTTTTCCTGAGGTTCAGGATTTGGTACTTTCCCATCTGTGTAAAATCCTTTAGATTGATATACATCTGATTTAATTTCAGGTTTTACAGTTCGATAATTTAGGGTATAAAGAATTTGGAAAGCCTGAAATAGCTTAAAAGGGTTGTTTGAAAAGTTGATTTTAAAGGCTTCTTTACTAGCCGAGTTTATCCAAAAATCTAGAGTCAGTTTATCTTTCTCTTCGTAGCATGTTGTTGCACACCTTTTAAAAGCATCTATAACCTCTTTGTATTGTTCAAGAATTTCCTTGTTTCCATGGGCGTGCAGGTTGAGATTCATTCGGAAACGAATAATATCTGCAATTCCTAATTCTTTGTGCAAAGGTTCTAGTACTTCTTTTTTCTGAAATAATAAATTAGCTAAGAGAACAGCCTGACTCATTTCATAATCCACGTATAGCAAGCTGCTTTCGGGCTCTTTATACTCTGCTTTCTTTTCTAAAGCAACTCGGTATTCGTCAAAATGAAGAAGACGAGTCTTCAAAAACGGAATACTTAAAATTTCATTTTCACCCGAAGAATATCCAATTACCAAATCTGGTAAATAACGTTTAGCAGGTGCGGGTTTGGAAGCAAACTTTTCTGCAACGACTGAAACGGGTATAGGCTCCTTGTCAAAAGGAAAGGGTTGATAAGTCATTTCCGGAAGACCATCTTCCTTTTTACTTTTTACTTTCTTGCTAATACAAACCTTGATTAAATTCTCAATTTTGTATTCCTTATCCTGACAGATATAGTACTCCAGTTCAAATGAATTGGGTTTGCAGATTTCAGATTTAAAATTGTCTTGAAAGTTTTCAGGCTGATTGACATTTGCACAACTCTCGATATGATAGAAAATATTGGCAAGTACTTCTAAAACATTTGATTTGCCACTTCCATTTAGTCCTGCAAAACAAAAAGGGTGAAAATCTGACCAATCTATTTGCTCAGGGATTT
The DNA here is from genome assembly GCF_022662195.1 of Aestuariivivens insulae. Classification (GTDB taxonomy): domain Bacteria; phylum Bacteroidota; class Bacteroidia; order Flavobacteriales; family Flavobacteriaceae; genus Aestuariivivens; species Aestuariivivens insulae. The sequence continues at coordinate 8,020 of NZ_JAKMCS010000025.1, forward strand.
GATCTTCGTATGGAGCTCTGAATTGAAGTTTGAAGCCTTCTTTAATACTTCCATACTTTGAGTTGATATGCAATTTTAGAAGCTTCATTCCACAACTTTGAGTTTTATTTCATTTTCATCCAATATCTGTTCAATACTTCCATCTTCCAGTAGCTCTCTTAACCTTTCCCAAGCAAGATCATAAGATTCAAGTTGAGAGAATCGAGGCTCCTTACAATCAATCCATTTTAAAAGGTGTTTTAAACGCTCACCTTGTTTTAAGTCTTCTTTAGTGAATGTTTGTAAAAGAGACTCAAACACTTCCTCTTCGTTTATTTGACTTTCTGGACTGAAGGCATTTTGTAAAGTAGCTTTGAAAAATATTTCGAGTATTTCAAGTGATTGATTGTTTATTCTCTGTTGACTGTGAATTTTATGAAATAAAGAACTATATCTTTCTTGAAAAGAAGATGGTGGAATATTTATTTTAACCCGCTTTAGGGTTTCTAAACTGAGGTTGTTTTGATTACCTCCTTTGCCAATACTTCTTAGATAATCATACGAATATTTTAATTGACTAAATAGATAGTGAGGCGTAACTAAATCATTGGGGAAAATTACAGCACAGGCTTGGTTACAGGAGGAGTTAATATCTAACAAACCAACATTGCCTCTAGTTTTTCCTTGTCCATACATGGCAATTAATACAGAATCTTTTGGAAAAATCTTTGCATTAGTTTTTTGAATTGCTAAGTCTGAAATTGTTTCTTCAGTATTCTTTATCACTTCACCTTTCATATCCGTGGATTTTGCCCATGGAATATTTCCAGAAAAGTAGCTCTCATTTTTTCTGCTTGGCGTAATACCAGATGTAATCTTAAATTTTTTGTGTGAAAGTGAAAGTTGTTTAAAACCTTTAGAATTTGTGACAGGGTCACCAAAAATCTCAAAGAAAGCAGAACGTATATATTCATCAAGTAATTGGATGGTTTCAACTCGCTTATCAATAAGCTCTTGGATTCTATTGAGTCGACCGACAACCTTGTATTGATCTTCAAAGTCTTTTGGGAAAACAACTCTAATTCGTTTGATGAGTTTATTATTAAGCATTGACAATACTGAAGTATTGGCCTTGTTTTCCAAAACCCTTTTATTCAATCTAATCCAGTAATAAAATAATTCAGGAAGAATGATTTCTTCATTCACTAGTATTCCTGTCAATTGCTGATTAGATGCAACGGGCTTTTTTACAATTGCTGTTTTCCCAATATCTCCTATCGTAGAAATAAGGACCGTTCCTGATTGGTATAAAAACGCCTTCTTGTCTTCCAACGCGACATCAGAAATTTTTCTTTCAGAATCTTCAGCAAGTTTCTGTCCCTTTAAGTCTGAAGGTCCAATCCAAGGAATTTCTCCCTCAAAATATTCGGGATTGGAGGTAGGTGGTGTTTTGCCAGTTTTTACTTCTAACGCTAGCTCACCGATAGTATATTCTACAAACTCCATAGCACTAGAAATTTCTTAACTCTTCGAGTCCTTGGTTAATCTCTAATTCCAATTCCGTGATCTTCTTTAGAATCTTTTCAGAGGGTTCAAACTCCTGTGGTTCATAAACAAAGTCCTTGTACAAGTTGAAATTCAATTCAAAGCCATTGTCCTTAATTTCTTCAAAAGGAATGCTAAAATGAATCAATTTTCTATCTGATTGATTTTCTTGTTGTCTATTATTCCAATGCTCTATAACATTGGGTAAAGGAGATTCTTTTAATCTCTTTCTGTTGGAGTCCAAGGTGTAACCATCTGAATCCATTCCATAGAACCATACCTTTGTGTTTTGTGGTTTGTCAGAACCGTTTTTCCATTTACGTTTTGTGAATAATAGGATAGAAGTTTTTACCCCAGTATAAGGCTGGAAAACACCACTCGGCATGGAGATTACACCATCCAAATTACAGTCAGTCATTAGGATTTCACGAACAGCTTTGTGTGCTTTTCCTGAGTTAAACAGAACTCCTTCCGGAACAATAACAGCAGCTCGTCCCCCTTCCTCTAACATGTAAACCATCCTTTCTAAGAATAGCAACTCGGACTGAACCGTCTGCTTTTTGCGTTTAGTTTCTTCTCTATCTTCATACGCAGGCGGGTAAATACGATCTAAATTTTCGCTTACTCTTGGACTATCAATTTTTCCTGTAAATGGAGGGTTTGCTATTATGTACTTAAACTGTCCTTGCAAAGCTGGATTTGCTAAAGAACTTTTGTCTTTTATATTTAAGGTAATGGATAGACGATCGGCTTCCCATTTTTCGTAAGCAGTAGATAGAGAATCTAAGTAAATAATGTGAGGTTTTGAGATGCCGTGCATCATTAAATTCATCACACCAATACGAACCATAGTTCGGTCAATATCAAAACCGTAGAAAGTCTCTTCCTCTAATTTCTTTCTTTGGTTTTTGGTTAGTTTACTTCCGTCTGTTCCTTTCATTAAACCATCATCATCTGGTTTAACAGATTTAGAATACTTGGTGATTAGGTGCTGAAAAGCTCCAACCAAAAAACCTCCTGAACCAGATGCTAAATCCAATATTTTACCATCTAAATCTGGATTAAGCAATGCCGCCATCATATGTATGATATGTCGTGGAGTACGAAATTGTCCATTTTTACCAGCTTCAGATGTGTGTTTTAAAAGATGCTCATAAACATCCCCTTGTATATCATGAAAGTGCTGATTCTTGTTTTTTATTTCATTATCGATATCCTCGTATATTGAATCGATAAATTCAATGGCATTCCTAAGCAAGTTTGGGTTATCTATGTCAAATGAAGCGTTAGACATTGCTTGAGCAAATGGTTCATCTTCCTTACTTAATTCAGTTTTAATGAACTGAAAGACATTTTTAACTCTACCAACTAATTCCTTGTCATTTTTAAGTTTACTGTAATTACTCCATTTATAATTATCATCAACCGAAGAATTGAAATTTTCCAATCGTTTCATGAATAACAAATAGGAAATCTGTTCTATTGCTGATATAGGATTTGCAAATCCAGACGACCAAAGACGATCCCATAAGTTCTGAACTTTATTTTGTATTTCTTTTGAAAGCATAGTCTATTCGTTTTCCAATTTCAGTTCTTTAAAAATCTCTTCAAACATTTCTCCAGGGGAGATGTCAATTGCCAATGCAATCAAATACAATTCATCTGCTCTGAGTTTGGTCGATTCATTCGAGCTTAGTTGAGACAAGCGTGCCTGACTGATTCCAGTTCGTCTCGAAACCATTGCTCTATTCACGGATTTTTTAGTCAAATAAAGTCCTAAAGAAGTCATAAATCTTTCGAATTTGTTGAGATAAATATAACTCTGTTAAAGAAAAATATAGAATTTCTAAAGTTTTATTTTGAATTTTGATAGATTATTAATAGATTTGTTTAGAAAGTCTAAAGAATACTTTTTAAAAAATACATTATGAGCCGAAGATATACCAAAGCCGATTTAGAAGCGATTGTTTATAAGCAGTTAGATAATTTAAACGCAATGCACGATTTATTAAGAATTATGAAAGTCCAAAATGACTTAATCCAGAATATCAATCAAACGCTTAGAGAAGAAATTGGTCAATTCAAAGAGCAACAAGTCATGTACCCGCAAAGAAGAAAGTCAAAATCGTAACTATTGGGAGCGGTGGGAAGATTAAGCTCTTTTGGTTTTTCAGTGTTGGATTGTGTGATGGCAAAAACCAAATGTGCTTAATGTGCGGTTGGCTTTTCCGCAATGGCATACAACGGCTCGTATAACCGTCAGTTACGGGTTAATATGCGTTAATTTTCGGTTTAGCACTGGCGTTAGCAATTCCGAGTGGATTCGGACGTAGTCGAATCCGCCGTAATTGCGGTTATACATTGTTGTAAGTAGTGCTTTTTACCATTTCTTTTAATTCGTTCAATTCATTTTCAGATAGTGGTTGTTTCCATAATTCATTCACTAACCATAATCCGCTGTCTATTATTTTCTGTTTTGGCGATGATAATCCTAACCAGCTTTTACTTGGTTTACAGTCAGCACAATTTGAAACTGTAGATATGATTCGAGATTCGATTCTTAATCTTTGTTCCTTTTCTAAAACCTCAAAAACCGAAAATGAAAAGTTGTTTTGAATATATTCCGTTACTCTTTTCTCAACGTTTTTAAGTTTCTCAAAGTCCACTTTTCCAGCATTCTTTTCTTTATTTGCTCTACTTGTCAAGTCTAACTGCCATTGCTCCAAAAAACTATCATTGTCCGCATTTAATAAAGCTCGACCTATGTTTTTTCTAAAAATGCTACGGTCTTTATTTTCTTTAACAAAATGCTGTTTTAATCTTGATTGTAATTGATTTTGACCTGTGTGTGTTCCAACTCTAACAATTCGCTTTAATCCATTAAAATTCTCGCCTTTCTCGAATAGGATGTAAATTCCGTTTTTTGGTATTTCTTTTGAGTCAAATGGAAACTTGTATTCTTTTAAACCATTGAAAATCTGATGGATTTCATTGCAAATATTCATTTATTATTCTGTTTTGTTAACCATTGTAATTGTTCTCCAATTTTTAATCCTTGCATTGGAATAATTATGTGTTCTAATTCAGTCAACAGATACTTTCGGTATTTGTCGCCTGCCAAAAAAGTGAACTGGTCATTTTTCAAATCCGCCACAGACTTTAGCTGATTTACAACTATTTTTGACCATTCTTTTCTTTCGCTGACATTCATTTTATTCAGCGTTTTGTCATAAGGTTCGATTTCGTCTGTCAATTTTAGAAGTCCGTGTTTTGCTGAAAGTATAAAAATTCCAGTTGGATTTAATGACTTTGCATAGGTCAAATTCTTTTTGAAAAGTGAACTTGTATAAATCTTTTCCGCTGTGGTTTTTCTGTTCAGTTTTTTACTGACACAAGAAATCAGAACTATGTTTTTCATTCAAGCACAATGTTTTTTCAGCATTACTTACAACGTTTATGTATATGAAAAGTTGCGTGTTTGTGAGCGAGGATTTTCCGAAGGAAAATCAGAAGCTAGCAAACGTGCAACTAACATTGGTTTAGCTAAAAATAGCAATTTTTTATATACGGTGTTACCACCAGTTTTTTTGTCCGATTAAAAAAATATATTGCGGAATAAATAAGGAAATAGTCCAATTACAATTCCGATTACAAAATTCAGTTTTTCCTCTCTTAAATTCCATTCCGATTGATTTATTCGAGTCAGGTATTTGGTCAGTTTATAAATTCCGAATCCAATTATTATCCTAATCGCTAATTCCGCTAACAATTCCCAATTAAAAATATAATCTGTAATTCTTAACGACAATGCGAATACTAAATTTGCAATTATTCCAATCGCTAATATTTTTATTAAAGTCAACCATTTTTTGCTATTTAAAAAAATCAGAATACCAGAAAACATAGTTAAAATTCCAAATATAAATTCCGCTATAATGCTTGAATTCGAACGCATTACAATAAATAGAACTGTCGTAAAATTATATTTAAAGAAATCCGTTAAACTGTGATAAATTAATCCGATTCCAAATATTAGGAATATCAGTCCGAAAATCCAGTTAATATTATTCTTCTGTAGTTCTGTTTTCAAATTGGTGGTAACGGTTAGTATATGAAAAGTAGGCGGTTTTGAAGCACTTAACTTTCGGTTAAGCACAAAGTTTGATACGAGCCAAAAGCTTTGAATTTAGCACTGCTTCACCTATTTTTTATATACATTGTTGTGCGTTCGTTATTTATTTTTTCGTTCATCTTCTTTACGTTTCTTGCTCATTCCAATTATGAAAAATAGCCCACCAACTGCAATAAGAACAGTTCCTAATGAGCCAACAGATTCTTTCAATGTAGTTGAAAATGTGACACCTAATGCTATAACTATTATACCGATAAAAATAAATCTTTTATATAGTTCCAGTTTGCTTCTCATAGTAACTCCTTAATATTTTTATTACTCAATTTCCTTTTCAAGTCGTTTCTTGCCCAAGTATGAAAGAAGAATCCAAAATCCCATTATTAGTCCGATGATAGATATAACAATTATTAATTTATCAAACAATTTTTCAAATGATAACCCTGGGCTTTGAAAAATGTTATATTTAGCATATGTAAATAAACTACCGAGAACTATAAATACAACATAAATTAACAAGATGCTCTTTATACTTAATCTTCTAATCTGAATTGCCCCAAAATATAATAAGGCACTAATTAGAAATAGAGAGTTTATTGTCATAATGATTGCAATATCTTCAAAATCACCTATTTCTTGTCCAAGAGCAAACTGCCTATATATTACAATTCCTTGCATTGCAATAATTGTAAGAAAATACATAACGACTATTACTTTATAAGCAACTTGCTTGTTTCTTTCGTCCATATTTAAGAAGGGTTTTTTATTTTTTGTCTTCATACCAAAATAAATCGTTTAAAGTCCTATCTAATGATTTTGCAATTTTAACACATAGATTTAGTGACGGGTTATATTTTCCTTTTTCAATCAATCCTATTGTTTGTCGGGTAGCATCAACCAAATCAGCAAGGTCTTGTTGCGACAAACCCTTTTCTACTCGTGCCAATTTGATTTTTATATTTTCCATATGACAAATGTAACACTTAAATTGCAAGATGCAATATATATATTGCATTTATTTCAAATATTTTCAAAGTAGATTCAATTTGTTTAGGATTTCACTTGATTTATTGGGTTTGTCCTAATGACGCACAACGTCTCGGCTATGAGTAGTTGCGTAGTTTAGCGGTTAACTTTGCAAGTACACACCAAACTGAAAATCCGCAAGGATTTTCAGAAGTAGACGAGAACAAGCAATTACTTATAGCCATTGTTGTAAAACGTTTTTTATTCAGTTGTTTTTATATTAACTTTTGTTCCGTCTGGTAAATCTTTAATCTGTTTATGAATTTGTCCACTTAATTCGAAATGAACTTCAATGTCCGTTAATTCAAAATTATCTGGTTCATATTCTCCTCCTAAAACTGGTAATTTTTTATATCCGTAAAGATGTTTTTCGGTTAATTCAAGTCCGCTTTCTTTTAGCTTTTCTACAAGTCCGATTAAAAACCATTCATCGACATGTTCATTGTCTTTTAGTTTGGCTTTAAATTCGTCAACATTGTCAGCAACTTTTTCAATAATTCCTTCTCCAACGTTCAGCCAATAACATACTCCGTTTTTGTCGGTAAGAAATAAATCTCCAATACTTGACATTAAAATTGGTTTTTTATCCGCTCCAATTAACCAACTCCAACTTTCGGTCAGTCGGTTTTGGTCAATATGATTGAAATCAACTTTTAAATCATTCCAAGTAATTTTCATTCAGTTTGTGGGTTTGGTCAAATGTTTTACAACGTGTTTGGCTATGGTTTCGTTGCGTGAAAATCCGCTAGGATTTTCCGCCGTAAACCGAAGATAGCAAATTTGCGAGGACTTTCCGCAAGGAAAGTCAGAAGCAATGAACTATAGCCGGTGTTGGCACACGTTTTTTTATTTAAATCATTGTCATATAATCTCCGTTTTTAACCATTCCAGTTAAATCTATTTTAAAGTCTTCTTTTACTCGTTTTGCAAACTCGAAAGGATTTACATTTTTTAATATCAAAATTTCTCTTGTCAGGCGAGGATAATATAAAGTTCCAAAATTGCCCATCGGAAAATGTATTCCGATTGCAGGATGAAAAGGGTCACTTGATATTAAATAGCTATAAGAAAAAGCACCAGTTGTTGCATCTCCAAAAGGAATTGGAACTGCTTGGTTAGCTTTAACTGTGAATGAAGTTGGTTGTCCAATGGACAATGTCATTTTCATTAAATATTCAAGTCCATTTTTAGTTGTATGTACCGTAATATGAAATCCGCCAATACTTTCTATTTCCCCACTTGAAATAACATTTTCAAATGCTTTTGAGTGAACATCCAATATGTGTTTTGGTTCAGTGCTTTTTAAATTTGAAACAAAATTTCTTTGAAAGGCGTTGAATCCAAGGCTATCTCCAATCCAATGATTTTGATTTGACGGATTGATTTCTCCATTTGATATTTTATAAAGTAAGGGCTGGTTTTCTAAAGAACCAATCAAAAAGTCTGTATCGTAATTAGATTGTTTATTAATTTCAAGGAGCAACTTTTTAATTTTGTCAATAGTCAATTCCTTTTGTTTATAAATTTGTTCTATTGCTTCTTGAGCTGTGTCGACTCCTCCTGCATATGAAACGCAAAGCCATGGGTGTAGAATAATTGTTTTTAATAACCCAGAAAAAATACTATTTCGATTAGAGGCTATTTTCGGATTAGTAATTTTTGAATCACTATCTATTCTTAAAATACCTTGAGTTATTCGTCCAATTACTAATGTCATTTCTTAAATGTGTGCCAACGTGTTTGGCTATGGTTTCGTTGCGTGAAAATCCGCGAGGATTTTCCGCCAAAAACCGAAGATAGCAAATTTGCGAGGACTTTCCGCGAGGAAAGTCAGAAGCAATGAACTATAGCCGGTGTTGTGCATAGTATTTTTTATTCGCTTTTCGGAACATAGTAAAATCTAAAGTTTTCAAATGGCGTTCCCTCAACAGCTTTTCCAGCAGGAATTAGTGTTATGCTTTCAGTTTTTATATCTGCTATTTTTCCATTTAATTCTCCGTTGTCACGTTTTGTATATACAATTTTTTCTTCGCTATTATATTCCCACGTTCCAGTCATAAAAGTTTCATCCTCGTTGTAAAGAAGATATTTTCCATTTAGTTTGAATTCGTAGTCATTATTTGGTGATTTTGGAAGTCCGCTTATTTTTTCTCCGTTCACCATTCCGTAATCTAATTTCCAGCGTTGGAAAAATTCTTTCGGTAATTCTGAATTTGAGTCAGATTCAGAGTTTTTCTGCGCTCCGCAAGAATATGCAAAGGTCAGAATTCCAATTAATAATATTATTCGCAATGTTTTTTTCATATTATGCACAACGTCTCGGCTATGAGTAGTTGCGTGGGTTAGCACTTAACTTTGCAAGTACACACCAAACTGAAAATCCGCAAGGATTTTCAGAAGTAGGCAAGGACAAGCAATTACTTATAGCCAATGTTACCTGCTGGCTTTTTTATTCTGTTATTTCTTTTATATGTTTTTCCAAGTCGTCAATTTCATTAAATTTTTTAAAGGTCAAATCCTTTCCGTTTGATTTCAATTCAGCTGTCAATTCCAAAATTAAATCCAGTGGTTCAACTTCATGCCCGAACAAATTTTGGTCAAACTGTGTTCCGATTACTAGTCCATCATTAGCCATTCCAATACACCAGTTTTCCATGAATTCAGCTAATGGAATTTCGGTCACTATATATTCTTTCCATTCGTCTTGTGCACAAGATTGCGCTAGTACTTTTTCCGCCCAAAAGCATATCATTCTGATTGGATTTCCATCGTCATCCTCAAATTGAGTTGACCTTGATGTTGCAAATCCATTTTTACTTTTCAAACCGTAAATAATTCCGCTATTGGAAACTGTTTTTACAAATTTCAGATGTCGGTTTTTTAGCGTTATTGTGTCTTGAAACATGGTTTTTTCAGCTTGCAGGTAACGTGTTTGTATATGGTTTGTTGCGTGTTTTAAGCACCTAATTTAGCAAATACAAACCGAATAGAAAATCCGCGAGGATTTTCGTAAGTAGGCTAGAACTAGCAATAAATTATATACGGTGTTGGCGTGTCGTGTTTTATTTCTAATAATGTGCCCAAATCAATTTTATTTTTTTATCAATAATAGATTCGATGTTTTTTATTAATCCGATTTGTTCAATATTTTCAATTCCAGGATTTATAATCTCAATTTGGTATTTCGAAAAACCACAGGGCATATTATATTCCAACTCATTTAGAGATGTTTCTTTTTGGCAGCACAAGGTTTGAAAAGTCAAATTGCTAAATGAATTTTGATAAGCTCTGTCCATATCGTTTTGCCAGTCCTCAATTTCAATGTTCTTTCCACAAAGATTGCATTTAACAGAATCAAAATTTCCTCCAGAGTCAATAAATTCAACATTTTTAGATAATGTCGATTTTATTTCATTGTTTGGGTATTCTTTTGCTAAATGATTGATTATTATTTTCTGTTGCTCTTTTGTTGGTTCAAAATTTGGGTCAGACGGAATTATTTTCAAATAATCGCCAGAGAATATTGAAGATTTTGGTTTGTAAATTATTTCAAAATATTCGTCAGTTTGATTTTCGGTCATATTTTTTGAATTGTAATTTTTTCCGCATCCACAGATTATAATAATAGTTATAAATATGATTAATGTTCTGCACATTTTACATGCACGCCAACGGTTTTGTATAAGATTAGTTGCGTGGTTAAGCAACGAATTTAGCAAGTACAAACCGAATAGAAAATCAGCGAGGATTTTCGTAAGCAGGCTCGTAACAAGCAATTAATTTTATACGTTGTTGTAGCACGTTTTTATTTTTCGTTCAGTTGATATTTATACTCAAATATTTCTTTTTCAGTTCCGTCAATTTTAATTACTTTTTCTAAAAATCCGACGTTATTGTAAATGAATTGGTACGATTTTATTTTGCCTTTTAAAATGTAATTTTCTGACTTATTTCTTAAAATCGTATCATTCTTATATTCGTAAGTTTCATTTTTCCAATGTCCATTTTTCGTTGAATAAAAGTCAGATGAGATTAATTGGTTTGCAGAGTTGTAACTGTGTTCGGATACTTTAAAATCGCCAGAATAATTAGTGATTGTGTTCCCATTATTGTCAATCACATCATTGTCCAATATTTTTATTGTTTCGATAATTTTTTCTCCGTTTTCCGGGTAAAATACTTCGTCCTCGTATTTTTCTCCATCTTTTGAATAATAGATGAATTCTCGGTTTAATCTGTCTTTGGAAAATTCCTGTTTTTGTTTTAATTCTCCATTTACATTAAATATTTCTATTTCTTTAGAAACAATTTCTTTGTCGGTTCCGTAATCGATGGAAATCTTTTGGTTTTTGTCCTTTATAAAAACGTCTTTGTTTTTAAGTATTCTTCCAGGATTTTCATAAGTCAGTTTGGTGTCTTCCAAGTATTCATATTCATAGCCATATTTAAAATCTCCATTTGGCGAATAATGTGATGTTTTGATAACTCGCCCTTTTTCATCGTATTCATAATCGCTTTTGTTGATAATTGTGTTATCATTCTCAATTATGGTGATAACGTTTCCGTTTTTGTCAAAGTTGATGTCGGATGAAATTTGTCCATCTCTAAAGCAAAGAAGTTGTTTTAGGTTGTTCTCTAATGCAAACTCTGTAAATGCGTCATTGCTATTCCTTTTGTTTTGAGGAACGTTTAAAGTCGCTACAAATAATTTTCTTGGTTCGTGTTGAATCGTTTGTCCAAAGGAAAAATTAAAGGCAAAAAATATGACGATTAATAGTCTGTTCATTGATTGGTCAAAATGTGCTACAACGGTCTCGGCTATGAGTAGTTGCGTGGGTTAGCACTTAACTTTTCAAGTACACACCAAACTGAAAATCCTAGCGGATTTTCAGAATTAGGCGAGAACAAGCAATTACTTATAGCCATTGTTGTGGTTAGTGTTTTTATTCGTTTAAATTAAATTCCTTTATCTCAAAATAGCAGTTTTCGCAGACCAATTTAATGTTTGCAAATTCCATTGATTCGTCATTCCAACCGTCTGTTTTAAGTCGTTCTTTTTCGCATTCAGAGCACCAAGCTTGAAAATCGTCTTCCTCGTCTAATTCCATTCCACGATATGTCTCAAATGCTTCTTCAAATCCTGTTTTGGTTTGATTATTCAAATGTTGACATATAAATGCTTTTCTTAATTTTCCGTGAATTCCGCATTCAATTAATTCGCTTTCTATTTTCTCAACTTCTTCTTTTGAGATTTGGTCTGTGAGTAAAAAGTATTTCTCTAATTGGTCAGAAATTACTCGATAAGTTCCAATTCCGCCAATTATGTCGAAAGCAATAGAAGTCAATTCCCAACCTGTGTATTTATCTCCGTCAAAATGTGCGCTGGTCAGGTTTTCATATTTTTTCTTTTCTCCAAATTCCTTAACTTTTAAAGTCTTGAATTTTCTCGGTTCAACAGAATGTTCGTTTGCCCAAGCCCACATCCAAGTATTTGTCTTTTGAGAAAAAGTTCCAACAGGTATGTATTTGAAATAAATTTCTTTGTCGTCTGAATAGAGTCTTAATGTTTCGCTGGATTGATTATAGAACCAATTTTCATAATTGTCAAGGTTATATTCGGCTCTGAATTCGTTTTGAAATTCAGTTAGCTTTTGACAAATTTTGTCCGCATATTTTTCGTATTTCAATGTTCCAAATATCAATTCAGTTCGTTTTTTTTACATTAACCACAACGTTTATGTATATGAAATGTTGCGTGTTTGTGTACGAGGATTTTCCGAAGGATAATCAGAAGCTAGCAAACGAGCAACTAACTTTGGTTTAGCTACAACTAGCAATTTTTTATATACTTTGTTGGCAATAGTTATTTTATTTTTTTTCCGTTTCGATATTCTTTTTTTGTTTCAATTCCTTTTTCATTCAGGCAATATTCCATTCCGTTTTTCTTTCCGTTTATAAATTCACAACGATAAGTCAATTGTTGGACTTCCTATATTAGACTGGACATAAAGATGAGAGAATATGCTTGCTAGTTATTAACTTAGCAATTATGAGAAGTAAACCCAAACATTACACTTTAGAATTTAAACAAAAGGCAGTGGAGTT
>NZ_JAKMCS010000026.1 GCF_022662195.1 Aestuariivivens insulae
TGGTCGATGCCTATTAGAAACTGGGGCATTATTTTAAACCAGTTTTTGACTATATTTGAAAAAAGGGTCCGGCTATAAAAAAGCTAAACCCTCGATTTATAACTTACACACTTTACGGGATAGTGTCAAATTTTAATCCAAAAGAATACCTCGGGGTTCAACCTCGAGGTTATACTTCCCATCTGAACGCAGAGTCAAATTCAAGAAATTTTTTATTAAGAACTTACCTCAAATGATTGTATTTTAACATTGCTCATTCGTTAGTCTATTTATCGAGAATAAAAATGTCAGCTTAACGATTATGCGATCCATTTATTGTTTCATTGTTTTGGTTTAATATAATTTGCGATAAATATATCGCTGAAACGCAATAAATCAAGATTAAAATATTTTTTTGTAGTCCAAAAGCTTCAAAAACGAATTTATTGTTTTCGGTATAAACTAGCCTTTTTAACCCCAGTAGAAAGGCAAAGTTTAGCATAACTAAACCACCATGATGAAACCTACTTTCAAAGCCAAGAACCTTGTTATGTTATTACTTTTAACAGGGTTTCAAAATTTCGCACAAAACTATGTGCCATTTACCCCAAGATTTAATCAAGATTTAAAAGGAGACATTGTTCTTATAGGTAATAATATTCTTGGACCAGATAATAATGCTTTTAATGACACAACAGTCTATAATCATACGGTAGATATGAAATATATAGATATTGATGGAGACGCTTCAACCTTTAGTTCATCAAGTGCAGATTTAGTAATAGACAACCCAAATTGTTATAACATCGTTCATGCAGGATTGTACTGGGGAGCTGTTAATAAGGGAAGCCAACCAATTACAAATGTAAAATTAAAAGGGCCTACAGGAGGATATATTGATGTTATTGGAACTGTAGTTTTTGATGCCAACAGTACATCTGTTGATGGAGGGAACAGTTTTCCTTATGCCTGCTATGCAGATGTAACAAGTATTGTAACAGGATTAACTAATAATTTAGGCACTTACACCATTGCAAATGTATCAAGTGGAGAAGGGCAGACAAACACTTATAGTCCATATAATGGAACAGGACATTCAGCAGGATGGTCACTATTTATTGTTTATGAAGACCCAACATTGCCAGGAAAGTCCATTACCAGTTTTGATGGATTTAGTGCAATAAGCGTTCCTGGAGGAAACCCGGCACTGGATATTCCCGTCTCTGGATTTAGAACCGTACCAGCTCCAACCCCTGTTAGGGCAAACTTTGCCTTTGCCACTTTAGAGGGGGATAGTCCTATTTTAGGAGACCAATTATTGCTTAATGGACTTAATCTATCAACCGTAGACCGTTCCGCAACCAATTTTTTTAATAGTTCGGTAACCCAGCTAAGTGCAACTCCAGTTAATAATAGAAACCCTAACAGCGCAAATACCTTAGGTTTTGATACTGGGGTTATGGTAGTGCCTAATCCGGGAAATACTGTTATTGCTAATAATGACACATCTGCAACAGTGCGACTAGAGACTAGTGGAGATACCTATTTTCCATATTTTTTCGCATTGGCTGTTGACATTATAGAACCAAGAATTGTACTTACAAAAGTTGTTGAAGACGTTTCCGGAAATAATATAGGGGGGCAACAGGTAAGTCTTGGTGATGAATTGAATTACGTGATAGGCTTTCAAAATACGGGTAATGATGATACCACAAACTTAACGATTAAGGATGTGCTTCCAATTAACATTGTCTTTAATTACCCTGAAGACATAATAGATCTTCCTTCGGGAGTTACCGTTCAAAGTTACAACCAAGTAACAAGGGAAATTATTTTTGAAGTAGGTAATTCGGTAGTTGAAGTAAATGACCCTATGCAGGAAATTCGTTTTAAGGTTACCGTAGTACAGACCTGTAGCTTGTTAAATGATGCCTGCGATAATATTATCAATAATCAGGCATATGCTACCTATAATGGAACTTTGAATCCTACGTTTACAATTTCTGACGATCCTAGTTTTAATAGCAATACAGGTTGTTTAATAACCCCTGGAGCCACTAACTTTTTAGCAGATATAGATTGCGATTTTACCGAGGAAGTCATACTGTGTGGAGATAGTACGGTCTTAACCGCTGGAGATGGATACGATTCGTACACTTGGTCTACAAGCCCGTCTGGGTCTCCAATAATAGGAACTTCACAAACCTTAACAGTTACGACTCCAGGTACCTATTATGTACACAATGCAGCAACTGCACCTTGTCAATCCATTGACCAAATATTTAACGTCATTACTTTTGGGGCAGGAGTGACCAATCCTTTAATTCCGTTTGCAGATCAAGTAGTTACTTGCCCTAATGACGGAAAGAAATTGCCCAATTTTTATTTATGCGGAACGAACGATACAAGATTCATACAAACCAATATAACTGATGCAACATCCATTGTATGGGAAAAACTGGATGAGACCAGTTGTCCTGCAATGACTGTAGATGACTGTGCCAACGAAAATAATACCTGTACATGGAACCAAGTGACCAATGGAGCAGACTTTTTAATAGACACCGCTGGACAATATAGGCTTACTTTAAATTATACGGGAGGGTGTTTCAATAGGTTTTATTTTAATGTCTATACCAATTTATTACAGCCAACAGTGACTTCAAGAGATATTATTTGTACCACACCTGGTCAAATAACTGTTGGTGGAGTTCCAAGTGGATATGAGTATAGTATAGATGGAGTAAATTACCAAGGCAGTAATGTGTTTACTGTTAATGTACCCGATATATATAGTGTATATGTTAGGCAGGTAGGGGTGTCGCCAAACCCTTGTATATTTACAGTGCCAGATGTTCAAATACGGCAAAGAGATTTTACGGTTTCAACAATTGTTACACAACCCTATTGTAATGGAGGCTTAGGCAGTATTTCGGTTGCAGCGAATGATGTTCGTCCACAATATTCCTTTTCAATTTTTGAAGGAGCTACTCAAGTAAATAGTGTTGGACCATTAACAGAAAATAATTATACTTTCAACAACTTAAACCCTGGTACCTATACATTTAATGTATCCACTGAAGATGGTTGCACCTATACCGGGAATGTAGAAATAATAGAACCACCACTATTAACGGTAACAGCCGCATTGACCCAACCTTTGACCTGTACCGATGGGGAAATAACCATTTATCCAGTGGGGGGAACACCGCCATATTTCTATTTTGTGAATAGTACCACCGTTTTCCAAGTAACGCCTACCATCAATGTACCAGCAGCAGGAAATTATAATATAAGAGTTGTAGATTCCAATAATTGCGAAGCCACAACGTCCATTACTGTCGATGGCATTTTGCCACCGGAGTTTACCATAGAACAGACCAATATATTATGTGCCGATGCCCCCAACAGCGGATCGATAAGTATAAACGTGACCAATGCCAACGGCAACAGTTTGATGTACAGCATAGATGGCGGCACAACCTTTGCCAGCTCTCCGGTGTTTACCGGACTGTCTGCAGGCGATTACGATGTCGTGGTCCAGTATACCTTTGATGGGGATATATGTGCAACGGTTGCCCAGAGCGTTACCATCACGGCCCAGGCCCCAATTACGGGAACGGCCACATTGACCACGCCGTTGACCTGTACCACCAGTGGGGTGATTACGGTATCGGGGGTCTCTGGGGGCACGCCGCCTTACCAATACAGTATCGATGGCGTGAACTTCCAATCTGGAAACACCTTTTCTGGACTGTCCAACGGGACCTATACCGTTACGGTACTTGACGCCAACGGCTGTTCTTCGGCCTTGGCGCCAATAACGATAGATGCCCTGGACCCACCGACCGATATGGACTTTAGCAGTACGGCACTGACATGCCCAACAAATACCTCCGATGTGACCATAACCGGAACAACGGGCGGAACGAGTCCGTTGGAATACCAAATCATAGCCCCTTCAGGTTCAGCAACGGCATACCAGTCCTCGAACGTATTTTCGGGATTGGCTCCCGGGACCTATACCTTCCAGGTAAGGGATGCGAACGATTGTACCTATAGCGAGTCGTATACCATAGATCCATTGCCAGTAGTAAGTGTAGTGGGCCAGGCCTTGAGCAACATTACCTGTTTTGGGGCCTTGGACGGTACGGCACGGTTCACGGTATCCGGGACGACAAGTTTTACCTATACCATCAATGGTGGATCGGCTACGGCAGGAGCATCACCAATTAATTTAACCGGATTGGCAGTAGGTAGCTATACCATAGCCGTTACCGATACAACAACCAACTGTACGGCCACCGATACGGTGACCATAAGTGGGCCACCATCAGCGTTAAGTGTAACGGCAACGGCCAGCCCATTGACCTGTACGGCCGATGGCAGTGTGGCCATCAGTGCCACAGGGGGCTGGGGAGGCTATAGCTATGAGCTGGAGCAACCGGACAGTACGGTATTGGGCCCACAGGGCAGCAATAGTTTTGGAGGGCTGTCCCAAACGGGAACCTATACGGTCACCGTTACCGATGCCAATGGCTGTGAGGCAACAACGACCTTTGCGTTGAGTACGCCCAGCAACCCAACGGCAACCATAAGCAGTGCCGATTATTGTTACGATGCCACCAATGGCGCCTCGTTAGAGGTCAGTGCCTCAGGAGGCAACCCACCATATGAGTACAGTATCAATGGCAGTGCCTTCCAGTCCAATAACGTCTTTACGAATTTGGTGCCCGGAACCTATGACATCACGGTAAGGGATGCCTATGGCTGTACTTACACGGTGCCTACGGAAACGATAGCCGACCAATTAACGGCAACGGCCAATCTAACCAAAGGACTGGACTGTACGGCAAGCCCCGATGCAACAATCAATGTGACGGTATCCGGTGGTACCGCGCCATATACCTATGAAGTATCAATAGATGGTGGAGCGTTTACCGCAACGGGCAACCCACCATATTCATACAATAGTGCGCAAACGGGAGATTACCAATACAGAATTACCGATGCCCAAGGCTGTACGGCCTTGACCAATGTAGTAACAATTCAGCCCATTACAACCCCTGCAGCAACAGCTATTGCAACCGATGTGTTTTGCAACGGGGATACCAGTGGTATCGCAACCATAGACATAGACGAAACGGTAGGGACACCACCTTATGAAGTTAGCTTTAACAGTTCGGGGTTCACTTCCCAAACGGTCTATAACGGACTGGTGGCAGGAACTTACAACTTTATAGTTAGGGACGCCAACTCATGTGCCTTCAATGGATCGGTGACGGTAAATGAACCAGCCCCTATGGTGCCTAATATAGTAATGAACCCAATCCAATGTAATGTAAATACACCAGGAAGCTTTGATGTTAGTGTGGTTTCAGGGGGCATAGCGCCATATACTTATAGTTTATTGGATGATTCATATGCATTAATAGCAACTTATACCGAAAGTGCTTCAGCAACTACGCCAGTTCATAATTTTGGTGGCTTAACTTTTGGAGATTATTATATCTCTATTGTAGATGCCAATGGTTGTGAATACCAAAGCAGGTTAAGGATTGAAACACCGCCTTATTTAAAGGTTACGGGGTATGTAGATACCAGTAACTGTGCTACGGGTGTTGATTACACAGTAGAAACTACTGGAGGAACAGGACCATATAGGTATTCTATTTTTGGGCAACCTTCAACTGAAACCTCACCACTTGGAAGTGCAACCTATACCTTTACAGGATTGACTCACGGAGTAACTTATTTTCTACAGGTAAAAGATGCCTTCGACTGTATCTCGGTCCTAGAAGCGACAATGCCTCCGCCACCATCGGGTATTGAAATAACAGGAACAACAATAACCAATGTAGACTGTAGTGGCAATTCTAGTGGCGTATTAGCATATACAGTTCAAAATTATGATGCTACAGTTACAGATATTCATTATGAGGTATTGGATGCCTTAACATTAAATCCAATAACGACACCAATCAATGGGGCGCTTACGGGACCTGCAGGTGGTCCTACTTCTGGAAATATTACAAATCTACCGGCAGGGAATTATGTCTTGACCGTTAGAGAAGAGACAGGAACATTATGTTCCAATGCGTTTACTTTTGAAATTACCGAGCCAATTCAACCTGTTACGGCCTCTATAACAACCAATGTGAGTGCCAACTGTAACCAAAATGCGCAGGTGGCTGTCAACGCCAGTGGCGGAACGCCCCCTTACGAGTATGCCTTTGTGGTAGACGGAGCATTGCCGGGAGCAGGCGATTGGACGTCCAGTAACCTGGCCTTTTTAGATCCTACTGTCAATACAAACTGGGATGTATATGTAAGGGATGCTAATGGATGTAACATAGCAATACCTTTGGACGTGATGATTGCCACGGATCCAACGCCCTCGGTCACCTTACCCACATTGGCCGATGACCAGTGTAGCTCCAATGATGGCACGTATACCTTTACGGCCACTCCTGGAGGTGGTGAAATAACCCCCGTAACGTATAGTATTGATGGAGTAAACTTCCAGTCGAGTGCTACATTTACAGTATCTGCACCGGGAAATTATACCGTAACGATACGTGATGGGAATGGCTGTATTGCTACAGATACTATTGAGGTATATCCGCCTTTAAATTTAACACCAACAGTTACGGCATTACCTACATGTCCTGACAACGATGGAGAAATTACAGTAACAGGCTATGGCGGTTCCGGAAATTACACATATAGCATTAGTCCTAATGTAGGAAGCTTATCGGGAAATGTGTTTTCTGGTGTGCCTTCAGGGACTTATACCATTACAATAGAAGACACTACAACAGGGTGTACAACTCCTGCCAATATAACCCTAGACCCAGCTACACCGGTAACATTTACTACTAGTGTAACAGGTGTTAGTTGTAATGGAGGAAGTGATGGTACTATTACGGTTAATTTAGGTGCGGGTAATGATAATCCACCTTATACCTATGAGATTATAGCGCCAATTATTGTGGCTTCACAAACCTCTAATATATTTACAGGGTTGCCTGCCAATACTTATACGGTTCAGGTGAATTCTGGAAGAGGATGTTCAACAACTGAAGATGTTACTGTTGGAGAACCTTTAACTTTATCGGTTTCTGGAACAGTAACAGATTTTGCCTGTGCACCGGATAATTCGGTAAATACAGCATTGCTTACAATTACCGAAGCCGATGGAACTGCACCTTATACCTATAGTATTGATGGCGTTAATTACTTTACATCAAACACCTTCGATATCATTGATACGGGAAGTGTGCAGAATATAGACATTTACGTAAAAGACAATAATGGATGTATTGCATCAGACAGTGTTGTGGTAAATCCATTGCCGTCTTTAACAGCGGCTTCAGTAGCAACAGCAACACCAATAGACTGTAATAATGCAGGAACGGTAACCATAAGTGTAACCGGTGGATCAGGTAATTTTAGTTATCAAATGTTGCCAGATGGCACACCGCAGCCTTCAAATACATTTAGTATAACTGCTCCGGGAGACTATTATTTCCAAGTAAACGATTTAGATACGGGTTGTAATATAGCTACAACAGTGTTTACAGTTGCACCATACGATACTATTGAAGTTGTAGCAACACCTACCATGGCAGTAACTTGCTTTGGTGATACAAATGGTGTATTTGAACTCAATATAACTGGCTTTACAGGAGCTTATACTTATGAAGTCTTTAATAGTAGTGGTACTTCAGTAATTGGAGTTACAACGGCCAATACGTCAACAAACCCACTTGTAGTATCAGGATTAATGGGAGGAAGCTATTATGTTGAGGTTGTTGAAACCGATAGCCCATATTGTTCGGCAACATCAAACACATTTACTATAGATTCGCCTTCAGAAGCCTTAATGCTATCGGCCAGCGAAACGTCCAATGTAACCTGTGATAATAACCAGGGCACTATTACAGCGATTGCCAATGGCGGTTGGGGCAATTATGAATACGAACTAACGGGGACGGTCTCTGTACCTTATTCAACAAGTGGGACGTTTACCAATTTGCCGGCAGGCACCTATACGGTTAATGTAAGGGATTCAGGAAATTGTGTTGTTTCAGAAGGCATTACCTTGGCCGAGCCTAATCCAATCGATGCGGCCATAGCGGCCACGCCAACCCTGTTGGACTGTTTTGGCGATACGGGTGCGACCATAACGGTAAGCAATGTCACAGGTGGCCAGGGCAGTAACTACAGTTACACCCTGAACATGACCGCACCTACGGTAAGTTCATCCGGCCCACAGATGTCAAATGTATTTACGGGTCTTGGAGCGGGTACGTACAATGTTACGGTTACCGATGGCTATAACTGCGAATTTACCACGGCCGACGTGACCATAAATGAGCCTACCCAAATAATGGCCTCACTGGTAGCAGTTACCACACCGACCTGTACAACAGATGCTACGCTTACCTTAAGTGCTACTGGTGGTACGGGAACCTATGAGTACAGCGATACGGATACCTTTACGGCAGTACTGGGGACATTCGCCACCGATATAACATTTTCGGTAGCACCGGGCACCTACCAATATTACGTACGGGATGCCAATGGCTGTATTGCCAGTGTGTCCAATGGCATTGCCATAGAGCCATTGGTACCATTAACCGTTGACTTGGATACGACCAACGCTACGGTGAACTGTGCCGGTGACTCGACGGGTGTTATCGTGGCCGAGGCCCAGGGCGGCCTGGGTAACTATGTGTATACCCTTCAGGATGAGTTTGGAAACGATATTGACCCGGTAACCCAGGATTCCCCGGGTGTCTTTACGGGCCTGCCGATTGGGACCTATCAGGTGTATGTGGAGAGCGGCGATTGCGAGGTGACCTCCGCAACGGTCACGATCACGGAACCAACGGCGCCATTGGTGGCACAGTATACGGTAACCGATATTACCTGTAACGGTGAGAACGACGGTATCATAGAGGTAACGGCCTCTGGCGGCACGGGCATTATCAAGTATGCCATAACCCCAAGGCTGGACCAGTTCTTTGATGCGCCTATCTTTGATGAGCTTGCCCCTGGCCTTTACGATATTATCGTACAGGATGAACTGGGGTGCTATGTCCTGCTTGAGGACATTGAAATTATTGAAGCGGCGCCAGTGATGTTGAGCATCGTACCGAACTCCATACTTCCAGAGGTGTGCGAGG
>NZ_JAKMCS010000027.1 GCF_022662195.1 Aestuariivivens insulae
GTTCCAGTACGGACCTTAATTTCAAGGTGAAGAAGTTCGGCAGGAACGACAACTATGTGTTCGGGGGGATCTCGTACCGCTTTTTGAACGACCAGCTGCTCAAGCCGCTCAATATAGGTCCCATGGCCGGGATCAACCAGAACAAGTTCTATTTTGCCTATGCCTACCAGATAACGGCCAATGGGCTGTCGGGCTACAACTCGGGGACCCACGTGATCACTATAGGGCTTAACTTCTTACGGGGCATTAGCAACTGTCCGTGTACAAAGACCAGGGTGAGGTATTAGGTCCATTTATAAGCGTATGAATACATCTATTTCTATATTTTTTAGGATTTATTACTAATAATAACAATAAAAAGTAGGATAAATACTTCTTATTAAAAACAAAAACATGATAAAAGTGTTAAAAAAATCGACGAACTGTATTTTTTTTAACTAATCTTCATTGTTGTTCGAAAAAAAACACGATATTTACATCGTTGAAATACATTTATTTTAGATTAAGTGACTATTTAGGGTTAAATTAATTGTAAATCAACATTTAAAACATTAAAAATTACTGTTTGAATGCTCCAAATTAAGCAGTAGTGAAAAATATAGGCAACCATGAAGAAAACTACTTATGTAAAAACTGTACTTGTTTTTTTATGCTTTTTATTGTTGGGCTTTTCGGGTGTAGCGCAAACCTATGAGCCTTTTTCGCTTAGAAAAAATGTTGAAGTAAGGGGGAGTATGCTTGTAATAGGGAATACTATTCTGGGTGAAAACAACAATGACTTCAATGATCTTTCCAGAGACAATCAAGATGTTTCAATGCAATATATTGATATTGATGGAGACGCCTCTACATTTAGTTCGAGTAGTGCAGATTTATCATTACATCTTCAAGAAGACGGTAGCGCGACAACATGTTACCGGGTGGCTTATGCGGCATTATATTGGGGAGCTATATTACAGAGTGGAAGTAGAGCAGATATAAATCAGGTAAAGTTTAAGTTGCCTGGGAGTACCACATATACAGATATTACGGGAGAGATAATTTATGATGCCATTTCAACTCCTATTCCAGCTGAATCTGGCGAGCCAGGGAATACCCCATATGCGTGTTATGCTGAAGTAACCGATTTATTGACAGGGCTTTCAGATGTAGAAGGAACTTATACCGTTGCAGATGTAACATCTAGTTTAGGATTTAATAATTCAACTGGATTAGCAGCTGGATGGACCTTAATTATAATCTATGAAGATCCCAACTTACATACAAAATCATTCAACATTTTTGATGGTTTTAGCCATATTTATGACGGACACCAAGAAACCGTTCCTGTAACAGGGTTCGCTACACCTCCTGCAGGAAATATCGATTTACAATTTGCTTATGCGGCTTTAGATGGGGATAGAACAAAGCGTGCTACGAAGTTGGAAATTAATGGTAAAGAAGTAACGACACCATTAAGATCTGCAAACAAGTTTTTTGGTTCAGTAATTGAAAATGAAAATGGGGTATCTCATCCAAGAGTTCCGTATAGTGACAATACATTAGGTTATGATACAGGATTTTTAGAAATAATAAATTCTGAACCAGAGTTTATAAAGAATGGAGATACGTCTGCCGATTTTAGATTACAAGTAGCAAGAGGACAAGCCGACCCTATTTTTGCGTTTTTAGGAGCTTTTGCGGTAGATATTATTGCTCCAGATATCGATTTGACCAAGACAGTATTAGATACAGCAGGAGATGATATTGATGGAGATGGTGTGTTTTTAGGTGATCAATTGTTTTACGAAATAACCTATCAGAGTGTTGGTAACGATAATGTTACAGAATTTACCATTAAAGATGTATTACCAGACAATATTGTTTTTGATCCAGCTACCGATATCGATTTAACCAATGCTGGAGGAGCGACATTACAATCTTGGGATCCGGTTACGCGAACCCTTATTTTTAGTATTCCTGATGAATCTGTTGAAGTTGACGATCCTGCCTTTGTTATTCGCTTGGCAGTTCAGGTGGTTCCTAACTGCTACGACCTAAGTCAGGCCTGTTCAAATGAAATAAAAAACCAAGCTTTTGCCACCTATAGAGGGGTTATTAATCCAACCATAATTGTGGAGGAAGGTAGTTTTGCTACAACAGAATGTTTAGGCGTTCCAGGCTCCACAAACTTTATAGTAGATATTTCTAATTGTGATTTTACAAGAACAGAAATATTATGTGGTTCCAGTGTAGTTTTAACAGCAGCCTCTGGATATGATAGTTATTCGTGGTCTACCAGTCCAACAGGAACTCCTGTTATTGGTACTGGGCAATCCTATACGGCTACCGATGTTGGGACATATTATGTAACAAACACAACAACATCTACTTGTATTTCCATAGAAGAAGCTATTACGGTGGCATTATATGGAAATACACAAACCAATCCGGTTATTCCTTATGCCGATTTGTTGCCTACTTGTCCGAACGATGGTAAAGTATTACCTTATATTTTCTTATGTGGGGCCAATGAAACCAGAGCTATTAATACAGGTATTAGTGATGCAGCATCCATAATTTGGGAGCAATTGGATGAAAACAGTTGTGCGGCCATGACTGTAGATGATTGTGCTAATGAAAGCGATGACTGTACATGGAACCAAGTAGCTACTGGCCCGGATTATGTTGCCGATACCGCTGGTCAGTTTAGACTTGTCATTAATTATCCTGGAGGGTGCTTTAGCATTTTTTATTTCAATGTATATCAAAACTTATTAAACCCAACTATAACTGCCGAGGATATTATTTGTACCACGCCAGGTCAAGTAACTGTTGGTGGAGTGCCTTCGGGATATGAATATAGTTTAGATCCTAATGGACCTTATCAAGCCTCTAATACCTTCACAATTAATACACCAGGATATTACACGGTGTATATTCAACAAACGGTAGCCGATTCGTTCCCATGTACCTTTCAAACACCTAGTATATATGTGAGACAACACGATGCTAACCTAACTACGGTGGTAACACAGCCGGACTGTAATGGAGATAAGGGAAGTATTCAATTACAAGTGAATGATGCTCTACCACAATATTATTACAGTTTATCCCAAGGCGGAACTTTAATTAATAGTGTAGGTCCTATTATGAATAGCGATTACACGTTTTCCAATTTAAACCCAGGAACCTATACATATAATGTTTCTACAGATGATGGATGTGTATTTACAGGAGATATTGATATTATTGATCCACCAGTAATTACGGTAACCGCGGCATTAACCCAACCCTTGACCTGTACCGATGGAGAAATAACCATTTATCCAGTAGGAGGGACGCCACCATATAATTATTTTATTAACAGTACAACAGATTCCCAGGATTACCCTGAGTATGTAGTAACTACAGCGGGTGTATATAATATTACAGTTTTGGATTTTAATGGTTGCGAAGCCACAACGTCCATTACTGTCGATGGCATTTTGCCACCGGAGTTTACCATAGGACAGACCAATATATTATGTGCCGATGCTCCCAACAGTGGATCGATAAGCATAAACGTGACCAATGCCAACGGCAACAGTTTGATGTACAGCATAGATGGCGGCACAACCTTTGCCAGCTCTCCGGTGTTTACCGGACTGTCGGCAGGCGATTACGATGTCGTGGTCCAGTATACCTTTGATGGGGATATATGTGCAACGGTTGCCCAGAGCGTTACCATCACGGCCCAGGCCCCAATTACGGGAACGGCCACATTGACCACAGCATTGACCTGTACCACCAGTGGGGTGATTACGGTATCTGGGGTGTCTGGGGGCACGCCGCCTTACCAATACAGTATCGATGGCGTGAACTTCCAATCTGGAAACACCTTTTCGGGACTGTCCAACGGGACCTATACCGTTACGGTACTTGACGCCAACGGCTGTTCTTCGGCCTTGGCACCAATAACCATAGATGCCCTGGACCCACCGACGGATATGGACTTTAGCAGTACGGCACTGACATGCCCAACAAATACCTCCGATGTGACCATAACCGGAACAACGGGCGGAACGAGTCCGTTGGAATACCAAATCATAGCCCCTTCAGGTTCAGCAACGGCATACCAGCCCTCGAACGTATTTTCGGGATTGGCTCCCGGGACCTATACCTTCCAGGTAAGGGATGCGAACGATTGTACCTATAGCGAGTCGTATACCATAGATCCATTGCCAGTAGTAAGTGTAGTTGGCCAGGCCTTGAGCAATATAACCTGTTTCGGGGCCTCAGACGGTACGGCACGGTTCACGGTATCAGGAACGACAAGTTTTACCTATACCATCAATGGTGGATCGGCTACGGCAGGAGCATCACCAATTAATTTAACCGGTTTGGCGGCAGGTAGCTATACCATAGCCGTTACCGATACAACAACCAACTGTACGGCCACCGATACGGTGACCATAAGTGGGCCACCATCAGCGTTAAGTGTTACGGCAACGGCCAGCCCATTGACCTGTACGGCCGATGGCAGTGTGGCCATTACCGCCACAGGGGGCTGGGGAGGCTATAGCTATGAGCTGGAACAACCGGACAGCACGGTATTGGGCCCACAGGGCAGCAATGTCTTTGGAGGGCTGTCCCAAACGGGAACCTATACGGTCACCGTTACCGATGCCAATGGCTGTGAGGCAACAACGACCTTTGCGTTGAGTACGCCCAGCAACCCAACGGCAACCATAAGCAGTGCCGATTATTGTTACGATGCCACCAATGGCGCCTCGTTAGAGGTCAGTGCCTCAGGGGGCAACCCACCATACCAGTACAGTATCAATGGCAGTGCCTTCCAGTCCAATAACGTCTTTACGAATTTGGTGCCCGGCACTTATAACATCACGGTAAGGGATGCCTACGGCTGTACCTTTATGGTACCTACGGAAACGATAGCCGACCAATTAACGGCAATGGCCAGTCTAACTAAAGGACTGGACTGTACGGCAAGTCCAGATGCAACAATCAATGTGACGGTGTCCGGTGGTACCGCGCCATATACCTACGAGGTATCATTTAACGGTGGGGCGTTTATCGCAACGGGCAACCCACCATATTCATACAATAGTGCACAAACGGGAGATTACCAATACAGAATTACCGATGCCCTGGGCTGTACGGCCTTAACGAATGTCGTAACGATCCAGCCCATTACAACCCCTTCAGCAACTGCTATTGCAACCGATGTGTTTTGTAACGGGGATACCAGTGGTATTGCAACTATCGACATAGATGAAACGGTAGGGACACCGCCTTATGAGGTAAGCTTTAACGGTTCGGGTTTCACTTCACAAACGGTCTATAACGGACTGGTGGCAGGAACTTACAACTTTATAGTTAGGGACGCCAACTCATGTACCTTCAATGGGTCGGTTACGGTAAATGAACCGAGTACTATCAATATTGGTTCTGAAGTAATTGTGCCTATTACCTGTAGCGGCGCTGGTAATGTATTAGGGGCCATTCAAATATCAGGAGTCTCTGGAGGTACACCTAATTATACTTATACGCTTTTAAATAGTTCGGGTAGTGTGGCTACAACGTCATCTACAAACCCAGTGGGGCCAACAGCAAGTACCAGTGTGACGTTTAATGATTTAGCCTTCGGTAATTATTACCTAAGAATTGTAGATGCCAATGGCTGTGAATATAATTTTGGACCATATTTGGTAGCTTCAGATGTAGATAATCTTGATATATACACGACTGCTGGTGGAACTTGTATCGCAGGGGTTGAATATAATATTGAAATAGTGAATGGAACGGGACCATTTAGGGTTCGTATTTATGATGGTACTGTATTTAATCCGGGTGATGGTGTAGCGCCTAATGGGTTGCCTACATCTGATATTTCACCAAACGAAAGAAACCACCAATTTACAGGATTACAGTTTGATGTGAGTTATGTTTTTGAAGTATTGGACACAAGTACGGGTTGTACTTATATAGAACAAGTACCAGCTGTGCCAAGCCCGTCTTCAATAGACGTTACCGGAACAGCAACCAATGTAACCTGTTATGAATTACCAGCTTTAGATAATGGTAGTTTTGACTTTACTGTTTCTGGTTATGATGGAACAGATTTATCATGGGAGGTTTTTGAAAACCTTACCAATACATCAACTGGTGTTACTGGTAATGCAGCTGGTTTAACAGGAGCAAATTATAGTGATAGTGTATCTGGGTTGGCTCCTGGTGATTACTATTTATTGGTAACCGAAACAGATCTTAGCTCAACACAATGTACAGCTCTTATTAATTTCCGAATTACAGAACCAACAGAGTTAATATTGGCTGAAGTAGTTAACACAAATGCCAACTGTAACCAAAATGCGCAGGTGGCTGTCAACGCCAGTGGCGGTACGCCCCCTTACGAGTATGCCTTTGTGTTAGACGGAGCATTGCCGGGAGCAGGGGACTGGACCTCAAATAACCTGGCCTTTTTGGACCCTGCAACGGCCACGGATTGGGACGTGTACGTTCGCGATTCCAATGGCTGTAACATAGCTATACCGCTTGATGTTACGATCGCCACGGACCCAACGCCCACTGTAACCTTGCCCACCTTGGCCAATGACCAGTGCAGCTCCAATGGCGGCACGTATACCTTTACGGCCACACCTGGCGGAGGAGAGATAGCTCCCGTGACCTATAGCATCGATGGGGCGAACTTCCAGTCGAGTGCCACCTTTACGGTATCCGCACCGGGTACCTATACGGTGACCATACGGGACGGCAATGGCTGTACGGCCACCGATACGATTACCGTTTATCCCCCGATACAGATCAATGCCCAGGTAACCGGATTGCCCTCTTGTACCAATGACGATGGCATTATTACGGCCACGGGCTATGGCGGATCGGGCAACTACACCTATGGGATCACGGCCGGTCCGGTATTAACAGGCCCACAGGCCTCCAATACGTTCAATGGACTTCCAGCGGGCACCTATACCATAACCATAACGGATACAACGACATTATGTACCGACCAAGTAACCATTGCCCTTGAAGCGGCCACACCGGTAACCTTCACGCCGGTACCGACCGATGTAAGCTGCAACGGTGGCAGTGACGGTAGTATCACCATAAACCTTGGTGCGAGTAACGATAACCCACCGTATACCTACGAGATCACTTCCGGCCCCGTATTGGCTGGCCCCCAAAGCTCGAACGTATTTACGGGATTACCAGCGGGTAATTACAATATTACGGTAACCTCGGGAAGAAACTGTAGCACGGTTGAGCCCGTTACCATAGGCGAGCCGTTGCCTTTGGGAGTTTCCGGAACGGCGACCGACTTTGCCTGTGCGGCGGACAATACGGTGAACACCTCCGAGCTTACCATAACTGGAACGGACGGCACGCCGCCCTATAGCTACAGCATAGACGGCACAAACTATTTCACGACAAGCACCTTTGACATTATCGACAATGGTAGCGTACAGACCATCGATATCTATGTAAGGGATGCCAATGGCTGTGTGGCATTTGGCTCAGTAAACATCAACCCGCTTCCGGCATTGACCATGTCCTCTGCGGCCATAGCGACACCAATAGACTGTAACGGTACGGGTACCGTTACCGTTACGGCCACTGGAGGATCGGGCAATTTCAGCTATCAGGTGCTTCCCGATGGAACGCCCCAGGCCACAAATACATTTGCCATTACGGGCCCTGGAACATACTATTTCAGGGTAAACGACCTTGATACGGGCTGTAGCCTGGACACACCGGCCCTAACGGTGGCCCCCTACGACACCATAGACGCCGTGGCCACGGCAACCACGAACGTTACCTGTTATGGCGACAGCAACGGTGCCTTCGGATTTAGCGTGAGCGGTTATTCAGGGGCATACAACTATGAGGTATTCGATAGTTCCGGGGTTTCCGTAGTAGGCCCAATAGCGGGCAACACGTCCACCGATCCCCAAACGGTAACGGGCCTGTTGGCCGGAAACTATTATGTAGAGGTTACGGAAACGGCAAGCCCGTTCTGTATGGCGAGCTCCAACACGGTAACCATTGCATCACCTACATCGGCACTGGCACTATCGGCCAGCGAAACTTCAAATGTAACCTGTGACAATAACCAGGGGACCATAACCGCTTTGGCCACTGGCGGCTGGGGCAGTTATGAGTACGAGCTAACGGGAACGGCCACCGTACCCTATTCACCAAACGGTACGTTTACGGGACTTTCAGCGGGCAGCTATACGGTAAACGTAAGGGATGCAGGGGGCTGTACCGTTTCAGAGAATATTACACTGGTCCTGCCAAGCCCAATCGATGCGGCCATAGCGGCCACGCCAACCCTGTTGGACTGTTTTGGCGATACGGGTGCGACCATAACGGTAAGCAATGTCACAGGTGGCCAGGGCAGTAACTACAGTTATACCCTGAACATGACCGCACCAACGGTAAGTTCGTCCGGTCCACAGGCCTCCAATGTGTTTACGGGTCTTGGAGCGGGCACGTACAATGTTACGGTTACCGATGGCTATAACTGCGCATTTACCACGGCCGACGTGACCATAAGCGAACCGACCCAAATAGTTGCTTCACTGGTAGCGGCGACCACGCCGACCTGTACAACGGATGCCACGCTTACCTTGGGCGCAACGGGCGGTACGGGTACCTATGAGTACAGCGACACGGCTACCTTTGTGACAGTACTGGGCACGTTCGCCACCGATATAACATTTTCGGTAGCCCCGGGCACCTACCAATATTACGTACGGGATGCCAATGGCTGTATAGCCAGTGTGTCCAATGGCATTACCATAGAACCATTGGTACCATTAACCGTTGACTTGGATACGACCAACGCTACGGTGAACTGTGCCGGTGACTCGACGGGTGTTATCGTGGCCGAGGCCCAGGGCGGTCTGGGTAACTATGTATATACCCTACAGGATGAGTTTGGAAACGATATTGACCCGGTAACCCAGGATTCCCCGGGCGTCTTTACGGGCCTGCCCATAGGGATCTATCAGGTGTATGTGGAGAGCGGCGATTGCGAGGTGACCTCCGCAACGGTCACGATCACGGAACCAACGGCGCCATTGGTGGCACAGTATACGGTAACCGATATTACCTGTAACGGTGAGAACGAC
>NZ_JAKMCS010000028.1 GCF_022662195.1 Aestuariivivens insulae
AAACAAAAAAAGCCCTTCATTAAAAAATGAAGGGCTTTACAATACTGACGCTACGGTCAGTACAAAAAAGGCAACGACCTACTCTCCCACAAATGCAGTACCATCGGCGCTAACGGGCTTAACTTCTCTGTTCGGAATGGTAAGAGGTGAGCCCCGTCGCTATAACCACCTTAAATCTTTGGCCAACATGTTTGCTGGCACTAATATTGTTGACATACTGGAACAAGTTACATGACATTTTATAATCGTACTCATCGCGCTTCGGTCGCTGAGGCTCTCGAAGCAAAAAAAAACAGGCGTACAATAAGCCTACGGGTTATTAGTACTACTCGGCTGTGACGTTACCGCCTTTACACCTGTAGCCTATCAACGTGGTCATCTCCCACGACCCTTTAAAGAAATCTCATCTTGTGGTGGGTTTCGCGCTTATATGCTTTCAGCGCTTATCCCTTCCGAACATAGCTACCCTGCCATGCCGCTGGCGCGACAACAGGTACACCAGAGGTTCGTCCAACTCGGTCCTCTCGTACTAGAGTCAGATCCACTCAAATTTCTAACGCCCACTGTAGATAGAGACCGAACTGTCTCACGACGTTCTGAACCCAGCTCGCGTGCCACTTTAATGGGCGAACAGCCCAACCCTTGGGACCTTCTCCAGCCCCAGGATGTGACGAGCCGACATCGAGGTGCCAAACCCCCCCGTCGATGTGAGCTCTTGGGGGAGATCAGCCTGTTATCCCCGGCGTACCTTTTATCCTTTGAGCGATGGCCCTTCCATGCGGAACCACCGGATCACTATGCTCTTGTTTCCAACCTGATCGACTTGTAGGTCTCTCAGTCAAGCACCCTTATGCCATTGCACTCTACGCACGGTTACCAAGCGTGCTGAGGGTACCTTTAGAAGCCTCCGTTACTCTTTTGGAGGCGACCACCCCAGTCAAACTACCCACCAAGCACTGTCCCTCGCCGAAGGCGGGGTTAGACTCTAGATAAGCAAAGGGTGGTATTTCAACAATGACTCCACGACGCCTGGCGACGCCGCTTCGAAGTCTCCCACCTATCCTACACATTACTTATCCAAAACCAATACTAAGCTATAGTAAAGGTGCACGGGGTCTTTTCGTCCCACAGCGGGTAATCGGCATCTTCACCGATACTACAATTTCACCGAGCTCATGGCCGAGACAGTGTCCAGATCGTTGCACCATTCGTGCAGGTCGGAACTTACCCGACAAGGAATTTCGCTACCTTAGGACCGTTATAGTTACGGCCGCCGTTTACTGGGGCTTCATTTCATTGCTTCGCCGAAGCTAACAACTCCACTTAACCTTCCAGCACCGGGCAGGTGTCAGGCCATATACGTCATCTTTCGATTTAGCATAGCCCTGTGTTTTTGATAAACAGTCGCCTGGACCTTTTCACTGCGGCCCTGACGTTACCGTCAGGGCGACCCTTCTCCCGAAGTTACGGGTCTATTTTGCCTAGTTCCTTAGCCATGAATCTCTCGAGCTCCTTAGAATTCTCATCCCAACCACCTGTGTCGGTTTGGGGTACGGGCCGCTTCCCTCGCTTTTCTTGGAAGTCGCTTCTCTGGATTATCACCGCAGCCGGAGCCTTAGTGTACTATCGCCGTGTTGCCACTGGCTTCAACGTGCTATTCCGTCAGCACGCACCAAATATACGCCTCCGTCACTTTTAGCGGGAGCGGGTACGGGAATATTAACCCGTTGTCCATCCACTACCCCTTTCGGGTTCGCGTTAGGCCCCGACTAACCCTCAGCTGATTAGCATAGCTGAGGAAACCTTGGTCTTTCGGAGTGCGGGTTTCTCGCCCGCATTATCGTTACTTATGCCTACATTTTCTTTTGTAGCTTCTCCAGCATACCTCGCAGTACACCTTCGACGACACTACAATGCTCCCCTACCAGTCTGACGATAAACGTCAGAATCCATAGCTTCGGTAGTATGCTTATGCCCGATTATTATCCATGCCGGACCGCTCGACTAGTGAGCTGTTACGCACTCTTTAAATGAATGGCTGCTTCCAAGCCAACATCCTAGCTGTCTAAGCAGTCCAACCGCGTTTTTTCAACTTAGCATACATTTGGGGACCTTAGCTGATGGTCTGGGTTCTTTCCCTCTCGGACATGGACCTTAGCACCCATGCCCTCACTGCTGAACAGCATTTTATAGCATTCGGAGTTTGTCAGGAATTGGTAGGCGGTGAAGCCCCCGCATCCAATCAGTAGCTCTACCTCTATAAAACTTGATCAACGCTGCACCTAAATGCATTTCGGGGAGTACGAGCTATTTCCGAGTTTGATTGGCCTTTCACCCCTACCCACAGGTCATCCGAAGACTTTTCAACGTCAACCGGTTCGGTCCTCCACTCTGTGTTACCAGAGCTTCAACCTGCCCATGGGTAGATCACACGGTTTCGCGTCTACCACTACTAACTATAGCGCCCTGTTCAGACTCGCTTTCGCTACGGATCCGCACCTGAAGTGCTTAACCTTGCTAGCAACGGTAACTCGTAGGCTCATTATGCAAAAGGCACGCCGTCACCCGCCAATGGCGAGGCTCCGACCGCTTGTAAGCGTATGGTTTCAGGTTCTATTTCACTCCCTTATTCAGGGTTCTTTTCACCTTTCCCTCACGGTACTGGTTCACTATCGGTCTCTCAGGAGTATTTAGCCTTACCGGATGGTCCCGGCAGATTCACACAGGGTTTCACGTGCCCCGCGCTACTCAGGATACTGCTATCTCATCGCTCTTTGCCCGTACGGGGCTATCACCCGCTATGGCCCGTCTTTCCAAACGGTTCCGGTTCATTGCGACTCAAATGTTGCAGTCCTACAACCCCGGCATTGCCGTAACAATGCCGGTTTGGGCTAATCCGCGTTCGCTCGCCACTACTAACGGAATCACTTTTGTTTTCTCTTCCTCCGGGTACTTAGATGTTTCAGTTCCCCGGGTTCGCCTACTGACGTTAAGTCAGCATAACATGTCTTCAACATGCTGGGTTGCCCCATTCGGATATCCGCGGATCAATTCGTGTGTGCCGATCCCCGCGGCTTTTCGCAGCTTATCACGTCCTTCTTCGCCTCTGAGAGCCTAGGCATTCCCCATACGCCCTTATTTAGCTTATTGTACTTTTTGCTTTTTTATGAGTTCTATCAATTGATTTCCAATCGATATGGTCTATCGTACCGCTCGCGTGGTACAATAGCCCGAATTATTATTTCATGTATCTTTTTCCAATATGTCAATGAACGTTTCCCCTCTCGGGATCGTGGAGAATATCGGAGTCGAACCGATGACCTCTTGCGTGCAAGGCAAGCGCTCTAGCCAGCTGAGCTAATCCCCCGT
>NZ_JAKMCS010000029.1 GCF_022662195.1 Aestuariivivens insulae
TGTAGTCTCAGGCAGACTCGAACTGCCGACCTCTACATTATCAGTGTAGCGCTCTAACCAGCTGAGCTATGAGACTCTTTCTGCGAGCAGTGTCAGCCTTCAGTTGGCAGTAATAGCATACTGTGGACTGAGTACTGGCTACTCTTTTATATATAAATTGACAGCGACAGAGAACAAACCCTTATCGTAATGTTTGCGATACTTTTGGTCGTCTTTCTCTAGAAAGGAGGTGTTCCAGCCGCACCTTCCGGTACGGCTACCTTGTTACGACTTAGCCCTAGTTACCGATTTTACCCTAGGCCGCTCCTTACGGTGACGGACTTCAGGCACTCCCAGCTTCCATGGCTTGACGGGCGGTGTGTACAAGGCCCGGGAACGTATTCACCGCATCATGGCTGATATGCGATTACTAGCGATTCCAGCTTCACGGAGTCGAGTTGCAGACTCCGATCCGAACTGTGATAGGGTTTATAGATTCGCTCCTTCTCGCGAAGTGGCTGCTCTCTGTCCCTACCATTGTAGCACGTGTGTAGCCCAGGACGTAAGGGCCGTGATGATTTGACGTCATCCCCACCTTCCTCACGGTTTGCACCGGCAGTCTTGTTAGAGTTCCCGACATCACTCGCTGGCAACTAACAACAGGGGTTGCGCTCGTTATAGGACTTAACCTGACACCTCACGGCACGAGCTGACGACAACCATGCAGCACCTTGTAAGCAGTCCGAAGAAAGGGGTATCTCTACCCCATGCAGCCTACATTTAAGCCCTGGTAAGGTTCCTCGCGTATCATCGAATTAAACCACATGCTCCACCGCTTGTGCGGGCCCCCGTCAATTCCTTTGAGTTTCATTCTTGCGAACGTACTCCCCAGGTGGGATACTTATCACTTTCGCTTAGCCACCCAGATAAATCCGGACAGCTAGTATCCATCGTTTACGGCGTGGACTACCGGGGTATCTAATCCCGTTCGCTACCCACGCTTTCGTCCATCAGTGTCAATGTATTGTTAGTAACCTGCCTTCGCAATCGGTATTCTATGTAATATCTATGCATTTCACCGCTACACTACATATTCTAGCTACTTCACAATAATTCAAGAAAGCCAGTATCAAAGGCAATTCTACAGTTGAGCTGCAGGATTTCACCTCTGACTTAACCTTCCACCTACGGACCCTTTAAACCCAATGATTCCGGATAACGCTTGGATCCTCCGTATTACCGCGGCTGCTGGCACGGAGTTAGCCGATCCTTATTCTTACGGTACCGTCAGCGCCCTACACGTAGGACGGTTTCTTCCCGTATAAAAGCAGTTTACAACCCATAGGGCAGTCTTCCTGCACGCGGCATGGCTGGATCAGGCTTCCGCCCATTGTCCAATATTCCTCACTGCTGCCTCCCGTAGGAGTCTGGTCCGTGTCTCAGTACCAGTGTGGGGGATCCCCCTCTCAGGGCCCCTACCTATCGTTGCCATGGTGTGCCGTTACCACACCATCTAGCTAATAGGACGCATGCCCATCTCTTACCGTAACCTTTACCCTGACGATCCATGCGGATGTCAGGGGCCATGGGGTGTTAATCTTCATTTCTAAAGGCTATCCCCCAGTAAGAGGTAGGTTGCATACGCGTTACGCACCCGTGCGCCGGTCGCCGGCGGAAAAGCAAGCTTTTCCCCGCTGCCCCTCGACTTGCATGTGTTAGGCCTGCCGCTAGCGTTCATCCTGAGCCAGGATCAAACTCTTCATCGTTAAATCTTAAATATTATTAACGACCTTATAAAAGAATCTTCAGTACTCAAAATGGTCTATTCTCTTGTCGACCACAACCGTTTCCAGTTGCAATCTTACGCTGTCAATCCAATATGTCTATGAACTTTTTTTGCTTGGCCAAACCTCGTTTCCTCGTTTGGCGGGTGCAAATATAAAACCCTTTTTTTTCTCCCACAATACTTTTTCGTTTTTTTTCGAAAAAAAATTTTTCGGCCCTTTCCGTTGCCTAAAAACCATTGCTAGTGGATGAACTTATGCAGCAACAGGATGCCCTGTTTTTGCGGGTGCAAACATACGACCCTTTTTCGTTTCCGCAAGCTTTTTTTTGGTTTTTTTTCCAGGCGCCTTCCGGGCTCCCTTTTTCCCTAAAAAAACTGTCTGTGAATGAACGTCTCGCCTAACAGGTCGCCCTGTTTTTAGCGGCTGCAAACATACGACCCTTTTTCTTTTTCGCAAGCACTTTTTTTACTTTTTTTTGCCCCCTGGACGCCACCCAAACATAACCCGCTTATTTACCGCCCTTTATGCCCGAAACTTTTTTTTTGGAAAGACCGGAGGGCACTCCCTCACCGTACCTGAACGGACAACTTGGCCCTGCCGCCCTTCCCTGTACTATATATATAATGTCCCTTGGAACGCAAAACCAATCCGTTACTGCGCCCCCACCCCGGCGCTGACCCCGCGTGAGGGATTGAACGGCATGCCTGAGCTCGCCA
>NZ_JAKMCS010000002.1 GCF_022662195.1 Aestuariivivens insulae
TGGCCCTGCCGCCCTTCCCTGTACTATATATATAATGTCCCTTGGAACGCAAAACCAATCCGTTACTGCGCCCCCACCCCGGCGCTGACCCCGCGTGAGGGATTGAACGGCATGCCTGAGCTCGCCAAGACACTTGGCAGCGAGTAGTGAAAGCCCGGCCCTATTAGGGCACGCCAACTTAATCTTATAAAAAGAAATTCCAAACTACACCAAAGCGTACTATAAAGTCTCTGTAGGGGTAATTTGGTGCTGCATAATAATTGTATCCCGTAACTGGTGCATTAAAATGCTCGGCCTTTAAATAAATTCTTGTTTGACGGATTTTGGCATTTAGAAAAAAATCGAGTCTTGGGAAGCCTCCATATTCTTTATCGTCTTGTACATAAAATTCTGCCAACAATGGGCTATAGGCATTCATATGATATTTGGTAAAGTAATTTAATGTTAGCCCTGTTTGTAAATACATGGCCTTTTTAAATACGTTACTGGAGAAATATAATGTATTACGTGTAATTAATGCCGGAACATTTAATGTACTGTTATCATCCTGTGCGTTTTGGTACATTACCGTATTGTTAAGTGCAAACTTCCCTACTTTTATTTCGTTTTCCAGTTTAAGCCTAAGGTAGGTTATAGTACTATTATTTTGAAATGGTTTTACTTGGCCAACCGATCCGTCTGTCTCTACTGCTTTTTTAAAATACACATAGTCGTTTATGGTATTAAAATCAACAGTAACATTTGCTAGCTGTTTATACTTTAACTGAAATGCCAATTGTTGGCTTTCGATATTATTAAAATGGTTTTGCCAGTTATATTCATTATACCGACTTTGATATAACAATGCATTATAATTTGGTGCCTTAGAGTTATGGTTAATAGAGGCTTTTGCAAAAATATCGTCACTTAATTTAAACGTTGCATGTGCTTTTAAAAAATTACCATCAAAGTCGCCCGAAACATTTAAGCCCATTTCTCCTTGCAATTCAAACTTTTTAAATTGCTTGCGATACATTCCTCCTGCCGAAAGTATATCTCCCTTCAATCTATTGGTAATGTTGATATTGTTTATTTCATCTCGAAATAGGGAGTTATAGCCATAGTTATAATTATTATGGCTTAGGTTAAATTGTAAATCCCCTAATATATCGTTGCTAAAGTCTAAGTGCAATTGATTATAGAAATTTTCTAAGGTCACTTTATCCTTTAGGCCTGAGCTGGACGAGGCCACTCCAAAAATACCTGTTGCTGCCGATGATTGGTTATACTCATAGAACTTATCTTTAAACGACATGATATGACCAATGCTAAGCTTGTTCTTAGATAAAGAATCTTTTTTACGTATTATATTATAGACATGGTCTACATGGAACCGTTTTCCTTTTAAAACGCTTTCGGCATTTTCAAAATTTACTTCTAAAAGCGAACGGTCTATAAATTCTGGCACGCCTTTCTCAAAGTTATCGATCATATCATCTTGTAAACCTCCATTCTCTTGGTTGAGCAAGTCTTGTGTGACAATATGCGCCCTAAATTGATATTGTTTGTTTTTAGTTGAATAATTTGTGGTAAACCTAAAATTACCCGTACTGGTTAACTGATGTTGGTAATGCCCCAAGGACCTCAATCCTTTATAGGCTACAGAAAAGTTAAACTGTGGTGATGTATTTACTGTAAAGAACGAATCGGCTAACTGCCCCTGCTCAAAGGCCGTTTTAAAAAACAACTCTGTTAGTGGTGTGGGCACTCTATAATAATTAATGTCCTCTACCTCCATATAATTAAAATGCCTGGCACGAGCTCCAAAACGGGGCATTAAATCTATACTTTGAAAGTTTTGTGTAAGGCTATTATAGGTTTGTCCTAAATTTGCAAAAGGCATTAGCCCAAAATTGTCCCTTCTAAGGTAGTTAAACTTATATTCTTTTTGAATGGTTAAGGTCGTATCGACATAAGTTGTATCATTTAAATGTGAAATGATCAGGTAGTCTTCAATCTTAGCATCATTATTTTTAATGTTCTTTATACCTGTACTTTTTCGTTGTGCTGCACTAAGGGTATCGTTTCTATTAAAGTTATCTGGACCAACTTCTGGCCTTAATCGCCTGTCTTGAGCATTAACGGTATTGAGCAAACACGACAAAATGCCAATTAAAATTATTCTTCTCATTCTGTAATTGGTGTTTGCATTCGAGAATTAATGTCTGTATTGAACATATCTATGTTTTGGAGCTTTTTTTGAAAACACCTATTAAAGGTATAATCTTATAATTTTTCGCAACAAATGTAATTATTTGAACGATAAATGACATGAATTATTTTTATAGAACTTGTCTTGACTTTTTTTATTTCCTTAAAAATGGATCAAATTCGTTCATATTCCGTTACTCTTTTTTATTCGTAGCGATACTAGGGCTTTCAAAAAACGTCTTACCTGAATAAATTCCGACTCATTTTTGGTTAAAAACAAAAAAGGCAAGGTTATTTCACAAAGAAAGCCGATAAGTTTTTATCGGCTTTCTTTTATTTATCACCTCCTAAAAGATGACAATTCGAATATTTAATTTGAGTTAGTCAGTTACAAACATCTAAATATTATCTTAAATATCCAAAAAAAAATCAAAAAAAATACTACAAATGAAAAGTTAACTATTATGTATTTGATAAAATAAAGTGTCTTTTTTGAATAAATTCAAACAAAAATAGACTTGTGTTAAATAATTAATAATCTAAGTATGAATATTTTATATGTGCGCATAATACTTATGTTCATAAATAAAATATGGATTTTTATGTTTTAAAAATTTATTTAATTACTTCCCAATCAAGTAGACCACTTGCTTTTATCATTATTTTTGAATGAAAAAATTCACGTATTTTTGATAGCTAATTAAATAATATGCTATTACCAAACTATTCTGGCAACGCCTTAGAGTGTGGTACGGATGAAGCCGGCAGGGGCTGTTTGGCAGGTCCCGTTACTGCCGCTGCCGTGATATTGCCCAAGCACTTCAACAACAACATTTTAAACGACTCCAAACAGCTCTCGGAAACCAAACGGTTTCTTTTAAAGCCCATTATTGAACAAGAGGCCTTAAGTTTTGGGGTTAGCCACATTTTTGAAGAAGAAATTGATAGTATCAATATTTTAAATGCGTCTATTCTTGGTATGCACAAGGCCATAGAGCAATTACAGCCCATTCCAGAATTCATCATCGTTGACGGCAACAAGTTTAAACCTTACCTCAATATTAGCCATGAGACCGTTGTTAAGGGAGATGCCAAATTTTTAAGTATTGCGGCCGCTTCGGTTTTGGCCAAAACCTATAGGGACCTATATATGGATACCATTCATGAAGAGTTTCCCATGTACAATTGGAAGAAAAACAAAGGTTACCCTACCAAGGAACACCGCGAAGCCATAAAAAAGTATGGCATTACCAAATACCACCGGAAATC
Organism: Aestuariivivens insulae; assembly: GCF_022662195.1. Lineage (GTDB taxonomy): Bacteria > Bacteroidota > Bacteroidia > Flavobacteriales > Flavobacteriaceae > Aestuariivivens > Aestuariivivens insulae. The sequence continues at coordinate 3,460 of NZ_JAKMCS010000002.1, forward strand.
CTTTAGGTTACTGCCCGAACAATTAAAGTTAGAATTTTAAATCCGTTAAAAATTCATGTACTTTTGTAGAAATCAATTTTATTTATGAGATTTTTTTGTTTTGCCCTTATCACAACTATTATTTTAAGCTGTTCCAACACCAAAACAAACCGCACAAAACTCATCCATTATATTCCAGAAAGCGCTTCGGTAATTATTGGAGCCAATGCCTTTGAAAGCTTAAAGAGCAGTATTTCCAATAACGATTTTTTAAACCATTTTTCTAAAGCAACGGCTTACAATACTTTAGCTTCTAAGCTTCAATTTTGTGAGTTGCTAAAACCTAACGGCAAACTCCTTTTGGGACTGGGCAAAGACCAGCAAGACAGTTTAGAGTTCTCTATGGTAACCAAATACCATAAAAACTTATTTGTTAGGGACTCCCTTCAAGACTACATTGAAGAATCTTTAAATTATAAGGGAAAAGCCATTATTAAATCAACATTGCACAGGCAAGTTCTTTACAGCACTGTTGTTGACAGTGTATTTATAGCGTCGACTTCTAAAACCGTTATTGAAAGTGCACACCAAAAAGCAGCCCCAAACAATACATTAGAAAAAATCTATCGCACAACAAATGCCGACAAAACCCTGTCCATCATACTAAAATCAAGCAATCCGTTTGTTAAATCATTGTTTGTTAACGATTCCCTGCCTTATCATAAGTTTACTAATTATCTGGCCTTGGATGCCGATATCAATCAAAATAAAATTGTGTTTAGCGGTATTGCCAAAGCCACCGATTCCATCAAAAGTTTAATCAACAGTTTTAAGCACAACATTCCGCAGGAAAATCAAATTCAAAATATTACGCCTTCTAATAGTGATGGCTATATGAGCTTTACCTTTAACGATTTTAAAACGTTTAAGGATAACCTGGCACAATTCAACACAAAAGATTCTATTGCCAATCCAAGCCTTTTATTTGACAATATTATTGAAGTTGGTGTTATTTATGAAGGCCAAAACCAAGCTGTAGTTTTAAACTCCCTTGATGTTATAGCTACAAACGATGCGCTTCTGGGCGAACAAACCAAAGAAGATACTTACAGGCAGGTTGACATTTTTAATTTTAGTAAACCTAATTTGTTTTCCAATACGTTTCAACCTTTAATTACCCACAGTAACTTTAGCAACTATTGTGTATTGGATTCTTATTTCGTGTTTTCAGATAATCTGGACATGCTCCAAAACATCATTGCCAACTACCAAAACAAAACGACTATTAGTGAGTATGCCGCTTTTAAGGATGCCCAAGAACATTTAAGCAGTGCTTCTACTTTAATTATGGTTGCCAACGGTGCCACCCTTAAGAATATGGTTTCCAAAAACATTGCAGAAACCTTAAACTTTAGTTTGAACGATTATAAAATAGCGGCCCTTCAATTTGTTTACGACTCCAATTTTGCACATGTTAATGGTATTATTGGTAAAAGTAAGGCCAAGGCTATAGAGCAATCTGTTACCGAAGAATTTAGCATTAAACTGGATAACGATTTGCTTAACAGTCCCCAATTTGTAACCAACCATATAACCAGAGCCAAGGAAATTGTAGTACAGGATGTTAAAAACAACTTATATTTAATTTCCAACCAAGGCAAGATCCTTTGGAAAAAGCAACTACATGGCCCCGTATTAGGTGCTATTGAGCAGATAGACATATACAAAAATGGCCGATTACAATTAGTTTTTGCTACCCCCCATAGACTTTATGTGATCGATAGAAATGGTAAAGATGTCGCTCCTTTCCCCGGTAAATTTAATGATGAGATTACCCAACCACTTTCGATATTTGACTACGACAGAAATAAAAACTATCGTTTGCTGGTCACCCAAGGCAAGAACCTTTTAATGTACGACAAACAGGCAAAACCTGTTTCTGGGTTTACCTTTAAGAACACCAATGATGCTGTGATTTACCAACCACAACATTTTAGAATTGGCAGTAAAGATTACCTAACCGTTAAAACCAAAAGCAAACTCTATATTTTAGATCGCACCGGTAGAAATAGAGTGACGCCAAAAACAACTACCTCCTACTCTACCGAAGCCTTGTATTTGTACAAAGGTAAATTCACCACCACATCTGCAGATGGCAAACTTATAACCATAGATACCAGGGGCAATACGGCTATTCAAGATTTAAATCTTTTGGTAAACCACCATATTTTTGCCTCTTCAAAAACCTTGGTTACGCAAAGCGACAATAATCTTACCATTAGGTCTAAAACCAAAGAACTGGATTATGGCAATTATTTACCACCAAAACTATTCTACATTAATGATAAAATTTATGTCACCCTAACCGATTTACAGACCCAAAAAGTTTATCTTTTCGATAGTCAAACAGAAACACTGCCCAATTTTCCAGTTTACGGTAATTCTTTAATAGATTTAGATAATATTGATAGGGACAGAAACCTGGAGTTTGTAACCAAAGGCGATAATAATAACGTTATTTTATATCAAATAAATTAAGCTTCGTAAAAATATAACGACTTCACTTTTGCATATCACAAAGTAATTCATATATTTAAACCAGCTATTAATCAATCAATTACAACACCTTTCAAGACCATCTGGCTAGCCCATTAAAATTTTGTGTATATAGACTGCACATAACGAAAATACCAAGTCCTCAAATCTAGGGGCGTCAAAGCATTTGTTTTGGCGCTCTTTTTTTAGTGCAATTTGTAATTATTTAATAGTATTGCATTCTTAAAAAAACCAATCTATGATTTCCAGAAAAAATGCTTCCATTTCAAAATTCATTATACATAAAGTCGGTAATAAATTTAACGACACTAAAAATGCCTTTTCTGAAAAGCTAGTCGATTTCGATGAAGCCAGTTACGATCTCATGCTACCGTTTTTGCTTAGGCCTTTTGGCAGCGTTGTACAGAGCTACCGATTTAACCACCACGCCAACATTGCACTTAACGAAATTAACACCTACGCCTCCCAAATATTTGATGATGAAGCTGCCTTTATAGAGGTTTCCAAACATATTGTTACGCACCTTTACGAGCAATCTACTTCGGCCCAAATAAAAACTGGCGATGTATTGGTTGTATTGTTTGAAGGTATTGAATTTGGTGAGATGACCACCAATGCCCTGGGTATTTTTAAGATTGAAAATAAGGTTAAATTCTTCCAGACCTATTTAGAAAATAACAGCTACGATGTGTTGGTACAAAAAGGAATCAGCTCTAAAAAAGTAGATAAGGGCTGTCTTATTTTAAACCAGAGCGATACTGAAGGCCCTATTGTATTAAGCGTAGACCATAATAATTACGATACCCAATACTGGCTTAACCAGTTCTTGAACATTAAATACGCCGACGACGCCAACAACCACACCCAACAGTACATCTCATTATGCAAAGAATTCTCTAATGAGATTATTAAAACCAGTTACGGCGCCCAGGAACAGAATAGCTTTTTAGCCAAAACCATAGATTTCTTTAAGGAAAATGAAGTGGTAAACATAGAGCGTTTTAAAGATGAATTGTTTGAAGAGGACAAGCACAAAAGACAGTTCGATGACTATAAAAAAGAGTTTGAAGGCGAGCAAAATTTACTTATCAGGAATCAGTTTGATGTCGCAGAATCTGTAGTGAACAAAGAAAAGAGAAAGATTAAAACCGATATTAAATTAGACACCCATATACAGATTAAACTCGATATCGATGCCCCCGATGCTTCTACCGAATACTTGGAACGCGGCTACGACGATGAGAAAAAAATGCATTACTACAAGGTGTTCTTTAATGCCGAAGCCTAGATAATACTATAGGATTTTTTAAAGCTATTGTTTTCTGTAAGAATATTACTTATGTTTACAGTTGTATATGGGAATAAATGCGATTGTTTTTATTTCTTGGTTAGGCACACATTAAACAAACAGCAAAAGAATGAAAAACATTTACAGATTTTTTACAATTGGATTTTTAAGTTTATTATTTATCTCAACAGTAAAAGCTCAATCTGAACCAACTGAATATTTATCAGTAGGGAGAAAAATTAAATTTAATGGTGAAGAGTATGAACTGAAATGGAGTTCTCATCCTTCAAATGAGTATTATAAGCAAGAGTATTTAAGGGAAAATGACAAGTTACCGAAATATGAAAAAATGCTAATGGTAGAAGCTGTAAAAGGAGATATTCCAGCAGTAAATGTGGCAACTGGAAAAATTAATGAGTTAGAAAATTGGAAAAAAAGGAATCCAATTGTGAGTTACGAGAAATTTGAGAATGGAAAAGAAATAATTCTTGAATTTATTTTAAGTAATGGAAGCATTTATGAATGGAATATTTATAGATACATAAATGAGGAAAATGAATCAGGAAATTATTTAGTTCTATATTCTTACTCATACCGAAATTATGTATCAAATGAAAAAGAAAAGAATGAATTTTTGAATACAATTAAGACAACTAAAAAAGACCTTGTAAAAAAAGTTGGAGAGATTGAATTACCTAAAGTCGAAACAAAATAACGTTTGCTTACAAAGATGTATAACCGCAATTTCGGCGGATTCGACTACGTCTGGATGCACTCCGAATTGCGAACGTCAGTTTTAATCAAAAAACAGCAACTTTAAAACCCATAACTTACGATCAATTATAAGATACCGTTGTACACAAGGCTGAAATAATACACTACAAAAAATGAGTGATGGAATAATAAATTGGAATGTTGACCCTGAAATAATTTGGATAACAGACTCTTTTCCCTTAAAATATTATGGCTTGTTATTTATGATAGGTATTCTTATAGCTTTTCAAGTTGAAAAAAGAATTTATATAAAAGAACATATCCCCATTGAGAGATTGGACAAACTATTAATCTATGTTATTCTTGGAGTAGTTTTAGGGGCTAGACTTGGACATTGTTTCTTCTACGAACCTGCCTATTATTTCCAAAATCCAATCGAAATTTTATTACCCATTAAAAAAGTGGGGGAATCTTATAAGTTTATCGGATTTCAAGGATTGGCAAGTCATGGAGGAACACTTGGAGTTCTAATTGCACTTGGACTTTATTGCAAAAAGTATAAAACAAATTTTTTATGGCTTTTGGACAGAATTGCTATCGTTGGACCAATAGTCGCAGCTTTTATAAGGTTCGGTAATTTTATGAACTCTGAAATATATGGAAAAGCGACCAATGGAAATTGGGGCGTGATTTTTCAAAAAGATGATTTAATACCAAGACACCCTACCCAACTTTACGAAGGGTTTTCATATCTTCTAATATTTGGCATATTAATGTATGTCTATAGAAAGAAACGTGAAAAAACACCTAACGGACTGATTTTCGGCGGGTGTTTGGTTCTTGTATTTATAGCTAGATTTTTAATCGAGTTTTTTAAAGAAAATCAAGTGGGATTTGAAAACAGTATGACCATTAATATGGGACAGGTATTGAGCATTCCATTTATAATTATCGGACTGCTTTTAATATTTGTTCGAAAAAAGTCCAGTGTACAACACGGTGGATAAAACATTAACCAAAGGCCTTAATATGGATCATCCAAAATATTATACCAATAAATCCTTCAAAAACAGTTTAGTTACCTGTGGTTTAATTTTAATGGCGATAATCGCTGTCCTATTGGCCAGAGGTACTGAGTATGCAAGTTCTGGGTTATTTGTTGGCCTACCTGTTTTAATCGCATCAATATTTGGAGTATTTGGTACAATACAATTGATTAAAGGTCGAAAGGAGAAAAAATCCTTAAAATTCTTTGTTGCTCTAATAATAAATGGACTAATTGTAACTTTCTTTTTAGCTGCAATTATTTCAAATGTAATTGACATAGCTAATGCTATTTTTTAAAAAAGATTTTACAACACTGTGTTTGTATGTTCATTACTTCTGATTTTCTTCGGAAAACTCTCGTATTTAAACCCGCTAATATTCTTATACGATAACGTTAATGAGAGATAACTACAAAATAGAATTATATAGATTTATTAATGGAGAATATCCATTAAAGGATTTTGAAAAAATGATTTATTCGCATGATGACTTGGATAGTCAGATTGGAAGTGAAAACTATTTGAGATTAATCGGATTCGACTTTAAGGATAACAACTCTCATAATAGTTTGATTGAGTTTCTTTTTGATTCCATTGTAACTATAGCAGACTTTCTTACTTGGAAAATTCGAGAACTGTTAATAGACTTTATTGAGAATCCTGATCATATAAAGAACCTGTTAGACGAATTTTACTGCTTGACTTGCGATGCATACAATAGTCAAGGAGAAATTGTGAAAGGATTTAAATTCTTGCAAAATTTAGGTATGAATAACTTTTATTGGATGGACCAAGGTTATTTGAAAACTAATTATGGTAAAAAGTGGCAAATAGAATATAAAAAGCACCAAGATGAGTTTGAATATTATCACGAACAATTAAAACCTATTGCAGCAAAGGTTTTGGAATCAATAGATAGTGGTAAGGTTAAAATAAATGGACAAGGTGATTACGAGATAACTGATTTACTTAAGACTGAATTAGAGTCTGATCAAATATTTGAACTAGAACACAAAAAGTAAAGCTGCTAACAAATAATATGGTTAAAGACTATATTGAACACCACATAGAAGAATTTAGTGATGAAGAACTAAAATCTATCGGAATTGAAACAAACGACAGTCCCGAAGAAAAAAAACAAAAATTTCTGAATAAAATCCATTTAAAGCGAATAGGGTTTTATCCAGAAGAATGGGATAGTTTAGCTATTTTCGATTATACAATTAGTGAAGATTTAACACAATATCTTATTATTTTTCAATTTGACAGTAATGGTAAATTTGTTGACATTTATACTGAAAGTTAAAATACTTTACCTAGCACTAGCCCTCTAAACTTAATAAAAAGACAAAAAAAATGCCCATTCCAAGGGCATTTTTCACCCACTAAAAAAGCTCAATAAAGTAGGGTTAGTACTAAAAACATACTAACCCTAATAAATCGCCTCAATAAAAATAATTTTATTGATTATAGCTTAGTCTCTCAAAAATATTTTTAAGTCGCAATTTACTACATAAATATAGGCAATTTCTTTATAACAAAAAAGTTTTTTATTATATTTTTTAAGAAAAGCTACACTTAAATAATTATAGGGCTATAACCCGCTAAATTCTATTTTACAATAAAATTTAGGCATTTACCCTATTTGTTTTTTTATTAACTTGGTAGACATGAAGCCATTAAACAACAATAGTCCCAAAACCAAACCTTTCGATTACGATAAAGAACTAGCTAAACTACATATAGAATTGGTACACCTACAGGAATGGGTAAAGCAACAAGGGCTAAAAGTGGTTATTCTTTTTGAAGGCCGCGATGCCTCGGGAAAAGGCGGCACTATTAAACGCTTTACCGAACCCTTAAATCCGCGTGTCTGTAAAGTGGTGGCCCTTGGCATCCCCACAGAAAAAGAAAGAACACAATGGTATTTTCAACGTTATGTAGAGCACTTACCCCATGCGGGCCAAATTGTACTGTTCGACCGGAGTTGGTACAATAGGGCCGGTGTTGAAAAGGTCATGGGTTTCTGCACCGATGAAGAGTACCGAGAATTTTTACGCTCCTGTCCAGAGTTTGAGCGCATGTTGGTACGGTCGGGCATTATTCTTTTAAAATATTGGTTTTCGGTAAGCGATGAAGAACAGGAAAAACGTTTTAAAAACCGTATTAAAAATCCTTTAAAGCGTTGGAAATTTAGTCTTATGGATTTGGAGTCGCGCTCTAAATGGTTAGAATATTCTAAAGCCAAGGATGCCATGTTTGCTCATACTGATACCAAGCAAGTGCCGTGGTACGTGGTTAATTCAGACAATAAGAAAAAGGCGCGCTTAAACTGTATAAGCCATGTTCTAGACCAAATACCTTATAAAAAAACGAAAATAGAGCCCATAGAACTACCCGATTTACCCGACAACAAAGCTTATGTACGCCCACCTATAGACTATCAAACCTTTATTCCGGAGAAGTATTAAATGTTAAAAAAACTCCTGATACTGCATGACCCGAAAATCGAAGGTATTGAAATTTGGGTTTTTGGCTTTAAGCTGTTTGTATAACGGAATACTCCCTATGGCTCTATTGGCACTTCCCGAAGAAGAGGTTAAGGATACTGTTTTTATGGTACGCTGGTTATTTAGCAATGGGCCCTGCGATTGAGACTTACTCTCCTTATGTGATGCCTCGCCTAAGCTGGGCATAACAAATTGATGAATTCTAGGAATGTCGTTAGAAACCAATTCCAACTTTATATGATGCTGCTTAATATGCTTTCTAAAAAAATATTCCGGACCATTTTTGCTATTGCCCCCCGTAAACAAAATGGTATTAATAGTTGGGCACTGCTTTAAATAACCTATTACATTTCGTAAAATAACCTGCTGCATCCCCAAATCGGAAGCATCTATTTTTTCACGCATACAACTTTCCACAATATCGCAAACCCCTATGTTATGCTTCATTAAAAACTGTTTGCGCTGGTCTATGGCCTCTTGGGAATTATCGTAACGCAAGTTTAAATGGTGTATTGCATCTATATAGAGCCATAAGGAATTGTAATAACTGCCATAGCAAAAATTAACATCCTTTTCTAAAAGGTCTCCTGTAGAAAACCGCGGTGGCGGCAGTGTACCCACAATAAGTTTTTGGGTATCGTTATGAATAAATGGTGGGTATGGATGTTGGTGTTTGAACATTATAAATCGTCATTTCCTTAGAGATGCCAAAATCAGCTGTTTGGGCATGATTTGTTGAAAACTTAAAAATTTTGTATATTCAAAGCTAAGTTTAATAAAATGAGATTCCCACTTTCGCGGGAATAAATTTATGGGAAAAGGAGATAAAAAAACCAAACGCGGGAAAATCCATCGAGGTACTTTTGGGGTTAGGCGTCCAAGAATAAAGAAAAAGCCATCGGTAGAAACAAAAATTAGTGTAGGCTCCAAAGCCGAAGCAAAATAACTTTATAATTCCAATAATAGTTTTTCTGCTTCCAAAATGGTTGGTCTGTATTGGCGTTTATTAAATTTGGTCATATGTTGTGATTCTTTTTGAAGCTCATCCAAAATCTCTTTAGCATCATCTGTTTTATGCCTGCTCATTAAAAACTTTGCCAAAATCAATCGTTCTTCATAAAAGGAGTACCTAATATCTATTTGTCTTAAATTGTCTTCGGCCTTCTCGAAATCACCCAACTTCTCCAAGGCCAGACCATATATAAATTGGGTTCGTGACTTCTTAAATTCACTATGGTTTAAGATTCTGTTTCCATAATCAACAACTTTATCGTATGCTTCAACCAAAAAGTAAACCTCAACCAGTTTACTAACCACATAAAAATCGTTTTGGGTACTGTCGTTTAAAGCCTCTAGATAATGTGGAAGTGCATTATCATAATCTTTTATTTCCAGATAGGCCCAGCTAAATTAATTCTATTTTGATATGATTCCGAAAATTGTAATCGCTTTTCCAGATCGGTTATCTTTTTGGTGGGGTTTATGATATGGGTGATTTCGTTTGAAATTTTTTCGGCATCCTGCCTGTTATATACTTTAAGAATGATATAAATAATACAACCAATAAGCGGAAAAAACAAGATTAGAAAAACCCAGTAATAATTGGTTCTGTGCTTATAAAAGTGATACAAGCAATAGGCTTGGAGTGCAATAATTAAATACCAATACATAAAATTACCTTCAAATTTTAAATATCTGAAGTTGTAAATCTAAAGAAAATTCTTAAAAGTTTGGAATTCTATTTTGTTCATTTCTTTTGTTGATGCATTTAACGTAATTGTATTGGCATTAAAATATCATTAAAAACAAACACAAAACCAATATCATCAACCTTACCAGCCTCCAACCTTTCCTTTTAAATATGTTTCAGGTGTCAATACTGCTAATGTGCTTCTTTTATAATCTTTTATATTTCTGGTTAAGATTACTTTTATCTCCCCATGCTCTATTGCCGAATAATTTTGTAAAGCATCCTCAAAATCTTTGAATTTAGAATCTAAAGCATTTAAAACAGAAGTTTTCCCTACCTCTACGATATCAACTATGGACAAAAGTTGCTTTAGCTTCTCAACAATTATTTCATGTTTTCCTATTTTTCTTAACAAATAATATACATTCGAAATTATTACTGGGGTAGTAAATCCAATTATTTTTTGTGCTTCGCATAGGTTTAAAACTTGTGCCGCATATTCAGAAAAAGGTTCTCGATCAAAGAAAAAGTCTAAGATGACATCTGTATCTATCAATATCTTATCCATTTATAAATATTTTTCTCCCAATCTTTTTTCTAATTCTTCTTTATAGTCTATTTCTATAGATGTTTTAAAAGAACCTTTTAAAGATTTCACAATGGGATTTAAGGTGTTTTTATGCTCTGTCGACTCTTCTTTTGTCAATAGCTTAAGATAGTTTTCAATAATATCAGATAAACTACGCCCTTTTTCTTTAGCATATTGTTTAGCCCTTTCAATTATTTCTTTCTCTATTGTTAATGTCAACTTTGTGTTCATAATACTCCATTTTATACAAAGGTACAAAAAAAGCCCAAAAACACGTGTTAATCAAAACAAACAAACACGTACAATATGTTCAAATTACAATTATAACTAGCTACCTAATAAAAACCAACTCAGTCTTGCTAGACATCGGTTCACTAAAATTATAACCTTCATAATTAAAACCTTTAACATCGTCTAAGGTATTGGCATTGGAGTCTATAATATAGCGTGCCATATAGCCACGGGCCAATTTGGCATAGGTCATAATGGTTTTGTACTCCCCATTTTTAAAGTCTTTAAAATTGGCCGTAACCACAGGTACTTTTAAGACTTTTACATCAATGGCCTTAAAGTATTCGTTACTGGCCAGATTCAAAAATAGCTCACCATCTTCTAGCTCATTATTTAAGGCTTTGGTGATATCTTTTTTCCAAAATTCATAGAGGTTTTTGTTTTTACCAATGGGCAGTTTGGTTCCCATTTCCAAACGATAAGGCTGAATTAAATCGGTTGCTTTCAAAACACCATACAACCCAGATAATATGCGCACTTTATCTTGCAACAACGCTACCTTATCTGTAGGAATTGTATAGGCATCTAACCCTCGGTATACATCACCACTAAAGGCATAAACAGCCGGTCTGGCATTATCGGCGGTAAATGGTAGCTCCCAAGCTTGGTTGCGCTCATAATTTAATTGACCCAAAGCATCTGAAATATTCATTAATTTCGATAGGCTTTTTGCCGATTTTTTACGAAGGACTTTATTTAAACGCTCCGTCTGTTTTAAAAACTGAGGTTCTGTATGGATATTAGTTGGTAATTGACTTTCAAAGTCCAATGATTTTGCTGGTGACAATACAAGTTTCATATGAATATTTTTTTCAGTAACTAAACTACAATATTTTATGTGTTAATACTTATTTTTTTTATTTCCCCATCCTTAAAATAAAAGTTATAATCTCCCTTAATTATAAAATCGGAAGTATACGCTTCATCTTGGGTTGGGTACCATTTTTTCCTAGATTTGTTAATAACAATAAACAAACCTTCCTCATTTCCTAAAGCACAAAATCGAGACATATCGCCACTATAAATGGGGATGGGTTTCATTTTTGTTATCGCATTGTAAATGCTTTCTATATTATTTGTGGCTATAGCTATTTCGCTAATCGATAAAATGCTTTTTGAAGAAAACGAATCTTCGGTATTTACATTCAAATCTTTTCGCGCTATAAATTCTATGATATTCTTATCGGCATCATAAAAATAAACAGCCTCTGCATTCCAACTTTCAAAATTAGCTATTAATTTATTTTCGCAGGTTAAGATTTCCACCTTCTTTTGAAGCCATTCCAATGCCTCATTAATTTTATTGGAAGGGATATTAAAAGCCATATGGGAAGCATTGAAACTTTCTTTATACTGAAAGGTCAAGATGCTATTCCCCACATTAAAGTCTATTCTTTCTTCTGAGCTAAAAACAAGTTCAAAATCAAGAACATCCCTATAAAAATACTTTTGTTGCTGTAGGTTATTAGTAAACCATATGATTTGCTTTATTAACATACCCAAAAATAAAATGAAATTGAGAGATATCGTCCAAGCTAACAATGAAATATTCTATATCTAAATAAAGTGTTCTTATTTGGTATTAGACATCAAGGCAGGTAGAGGAAGGTGTAATTAGTCTCACTGAACAGTTGTTGTGCCCAGAAAAACCTTCAACTATTTATTCATCCAAATCCTGATGCTTGACATAGCCACGCCACTTGTCTATACACTGTTGTATATCGTCTGGAATAGGTGTATCGAACCGCATGAACTCTCCTGTTTCTGGATGTTTAAAACCCAAGGTCTTTGCATGGAGTGCCTGCCTTGGCAATACTTTAAAACAATTATCTACAAATTGTTTGTATTTGGTAAAGGTAGTTCCTTTTAAAATCTTTTCGCCACCATAACGCTCATCATTAAATAAGGTATGCCCAATGTGCTTCATATGAACCCGTATTTGGTGGGTACGCCCGGTTTCCAATTTACAGGCCACTAAAGTCACATAACCCAAGCGTTCCAAAACTTTGTAGTGTGTCACTGCTGTTTTCCCTTTATCGGCTTCATCACCAAGAAAAACGGTATTCTGCAATCGGTTTTTAGGATGCCTGCCTATATTACCTTCAATGGTGCCTTCTTCGGCTTCAACGTTACCCCATACCAACGCGACATACTCACGCTCACTGGTCTTTTCGGCAAACTGCAACGAGAGGTCATTCATGGCCTTTTCGGTTTTGGCAATGACCAAAAGTCCACTGGTATCCTTATCTATTCGATGTACCAATCCTGGACGTTCGCTCGAATTATTGGGTAAATTATCAAACCTATAAATCAACGCGTTAATAAGCGTGCCCGAGTAATTCCCATGGCCAGGATGCACAACCATTCCTGCGGGTTTGTTAACCACTAAAAGGGTTTCGTCTTCATAAACCACATCTATAGGAATATCTTCCCCTACCAATAAATTTTCATGTGGCGGATGGGTAAACAATACCCGTATAGTATCATTGGGCTTAACCTTATAATTGGACTTTACAGGTGTGCCATTTACTACAATACTACCATTTTTAGCTGCCGCCTGAATTTTATTTCGGGTTGCATTTTCAACAAAATTCATTAAATACTTATCGATACGCAGGGGCGTTTGTCCCTTATCTACCGTAAAAGCATAGTGCTCGTACAAGTTATCGTCATCTGGAAGTTGCGGGGTGTAATCCTCCATACTAAGGTCTATTACCATTACCGAGTACCAAATCGATTACCGATGTTTTGGGCAACTTATCACCTGGCTTTATTGGCTTTCCTTTGTGTTTTAATCCTAAAACAATATCCTTACCTATATTATCTTCGTAGGTCAATTTTCCTATTTTAAACTCTAGGGCTTCTAAAGTACTTTTGGCCAAGCGATAGGTTTTATCTTCTAAATTGGGTACTAAAACTTTACGATACCCAGAAGGATTCAAGGTTAAATAAATTTTCCTATTTTCCTTAACCTTAGCACCAGGCACTGGGTCTTGTTCTATAACCGAAAACTTAGGATAATCTGGATTATAATTTGCCGAATCCTGAATTTGCATCACCAAGCGATTGTCTTTTAATTCCATTTCGGCCATACTAATAGACTTTCCTGTTAGGTCTGGAACTGTTTCAAATTCTCCATGGTTTGTCGATGACTTAAGCCATTGAAGTATAAGAAAAATTATCACTACAACAGCTACAAGAGCTAATGCAATTTGTTTTAGAAATGTTTTACTGAAAAGGAATTTTATGACACTCATGTGCTGAATTTTGTGAGAGCAAAGATATAAAAACACAACTGTTTTTTCTTTTGTAATTTATATGATATTTTAGCTTAACTAACAATACATACGTTTTATTGTTGTTTTTAGATTGATCTTTAATTAATTTATATGAATAAAAACATCGCCATTATAATGGGCGGGTATTCCAGTGAATATCAAATTTCCCTAAAAAGCGGGAATGTCGTTTTTGAAACGCTAGCCCCTTCAAAATATAACGCTTACCGCATCCATATTTTTAAAGACAAATGGGTTTATGTTGATACAGACAACAATGAGCACCCCATTGATAAAAATGATTTTTCCGTTACGATAGACCATAATAAAATTACTTTCGATTGTGTATTCAATGCCATTCACGGTTCTCCTGGCGAAGACGGTTATATGCAAGCCTATTTTCATTTATTAAACATCCCACAAACCAGTTGCAATATGTACCAGGCCAGCGTTACATTTAATAAGCGTGACTGTTTGAGTATTTTAAAACCTTACGGTATAAAAACAGCCGAATCGTTCTATCTTAATTTGGGTGATACAGTTAACGAAGATGCCATTATTGATAAAGTAGGGTTACCCTGTTTTGTAAAAGCTAATAAGGCTGGCAGTAGTTTTGGAATAACTAAAGTGCTTCAAAAAGAAGACTTGCAACATGCCATTGCTGTTGCCTTTAAAGAAGACGATGAAATTATTATTGAATCGTTTTTAGATGGCACAGAAGTTTCGGTTGGCGTTATAAAGTACAAGGGCGAAACTAAAGTATTACCTATAACAGAAATTGTTTCAGAAAACGATTTTTTTGATTACGAAGCTAAGTATTTAGGTAAATCCCAAGAAATCACCCCTGCCCGTCTAACCCAAACACAGGAAGACAAAGTGAACGCTGTTGCTAAAAAAGTTTACGACATTTTAAAAATGACTGGATTTAGCCGTAGTGAATACATCTTTAAAGATGGTGAACCACATCTATTGGAAGTTAATACTGTTCCTGGACTCACTAAAGAAAGCATTTTACCCCAACAGGCAGCCGCTGCAGGCATTAGCCTTGAAATGCTCTTTAATAATGCGATTGAAGAAGCTTTAAAAAAATAGTTGTAATTTTAAATTTATGAAATGCCCATTAACAATAAGTTGCAAACCCAACCGAAATCGAAGATTCACGAACTCCTATTTTCAAAATATAAACACGTGAGTATATGATAATTTGGGCATCGCACCTGCCTGCCGGCAAGGTAGGTCTGACCACTAAAACAATAAATATTAACAGATGAAACGTGCACTATTTCCAGGATCTTTCGACCCCTTAACATTGGGGCATTACGATATTATAAAACGAGGCATCACTCTTTTTGATGAGATTATAGTAGCCATTGGGGTTAATGCCAGCAAAAATTACATGTTTTCACTCGAGGAGCGCCAAGCTTTTATTGAGAAAGCCTTTGCCGACGAACCCAGAATAAAAGTAATGACTTACAAAGGGCTAACCGTTGATTTTTGTAAAAGCATCGGGGTTGAATTTATTTTACGCGGCCTACGCAATCCGGCTGATTTTGAGTTTGAAAAAGCCATCGCCCATACCAATCGCGATTTGGCACCCATTGAAACCGTATTTCTGTTAACCTCTGCGCAGACCTCCTATATCGCATCTTCCATTGTTCGGGATGTGATTAGAAATAATGGCGACTATACCAAATTGGTTCCTGAAAGTGTACGTGTAAAATAACCCACAAAATGTAACGATTCTTGTCAATTCCCTACTAACAAGCAAATGGTTTATTCAAGACTTCATGTTACACCATATAACATATTTGCTTTTTAAACTGAAGCTTATCCAACCTTCAATACGTGCTATATCCTTTTGGACACATACCGAACAGGTTGATAAACTAGAATATGCCTTAAAACATGGAAACTACAAAACACGCAAACTAGCTGCTAAAGCTTTGGAATATGTTGGAAATACTTCCTCTATACCTGTACTATTAGAAGCTATGAACGATAAAGTCCATAACGTTTCTATAGCTGCTTTGAATGCCCTTGAAAAAATAGGTTCTGAGGATAACCTAATTCAAATAGTTATAAAAAAACGATTCTACTGGATAAAACAAATTCGTGAACGTAAGGCAAAATTCGATGCTAATAAAAATAAGAAATACAAAATTTTCCGTTGGGAGCGTGCCAGTAAAAGATCGTTTGATCGTGTAAAGGAACAATTAAAAAAACCAATACGATAACTATGTAATCAGAAAATAGTTCGTCATGTGAAATTTTCCAACTTCCAACTTCCAACTTCCAACTTCCAACTTCCAACTTCCAACTTCTAACTTCTAACTTCTAACTTCTAATAAAACTACAACTTATACTCACCAAGACCCTTGGTAAAAGCCTCTGGGTTTTCGGCCAAATGGTATCGTGGATCGTCAATAGCTTCCACGATAACCTCCCTAAACTTAGGACTGGACTTATAAAGTAATTCCTTGCAGTCTTCACTTAAGTGTTTTAGCTTAATTTGCTTCCCGGCATCTTCATATTTGTTCACCAAATTGAAAATGGCTTCTATAGCCGAATGGTCACTCACCCGGGATTCAATAAAATCTACTTCAACACTATTGGGATCGTTTTTTACATCGAACTTTTCATTAAACGCTATAATCGACCCAAAGAACAAAGGCCCCCAAATTTCATACACTTTAGTACCATCGTCCTTCATACGCTTACGGGCACGAATACGTTTGGCATTTTCCCAAGAGAACACCAAAGCACTTATAATCACCCCAGCAATAACCGCTATGGCCAAATCGAAAATAACGGTTAACGACGATACAGCTACCAAAACAATAACATCGCTTAGAGGGATTTTATTCAATATCCTAAAACTACTCCAGGCAAAAGTACCAATAACCACCATAAACATAACCCCGACCAAAGCGGCGATAGGAATTTGCTCAATATATGCCGAAGCAAAGAGTATAAACATAAGCAATAACACTGCTGCTATAATACCCGATAAGCGTGTTCTTCCTCCAGATTTTATATTAATTAACGATTGCCCTATCATAGCACAACCTCCCATACCTCCAAAGAAACCGGTAATGATATTGGCACCACCTTGGGCCATACATTCCCTATTGGCATTCCCTCTGGTTTCGGTCAACTCGTCAACAAGGTTTAAAGTCATTAGCGATTCTATTAAACCAATAGCGGCAAGAATTAAAGCATAAGGGCCAATAAATGTTAGGGTTTCCATATTAAAAGGCACCTTATTAAAAATATCGAACTGAAATTGTGGCAACCCACCTTTTAAACCTTCACCACCACCATCTCTTATAAAACTACCTACGGTAGCCACATCTAATTGTCCAAAGATAACAATAGCAGATACTACTAAAATAGCGATTAACGCTTCGGGTAATTTCTTGGTTAGCTTTGGCAAACCAAACATAATCCCCATTGTGAGTGCCACTAGCGCCACCATGACCCAAAGTTGATTTCCTTGAAACCAATCGCCATTAGCATCTTTAAACATCCCTAATTGGGATAAAAATATCACAATAGCCAATCCGTTAACAAAACCCATCATAACAGGATGTGGAATAAGCCTCACAAACTTACCAAGCTTAAAAACCCCAGCAAGCATTTGTATGCCCCCCATTAAAATAACAGTAGCGAATAGATAATACAAGCCCAAGTCCTCTCCTTCAACTCCCATAGCATTACCTTCTGCTACTAGGCTGACCATTACCACGGCCAATGCCCCTGTAGCTCCACTAATCATCCCTGGCCGACCACCAAAAATTGAAGTCACCAAACCTATCATAAATGCCGCATATAACCCAACCAGAGGATCTACACCGGCAACAAAAGCGAATGCTACAGCTTCTGGAACCAGAGCCAGCGCTACTGTAATTCCACTTAAAATATCGTCTTTGGCATTAGCTGCGCGCTTTCTAATAAACTCAGTCATAACGGATTGTTAAAAAGCGACAAATTTAAGGCTAATATGTAGAAGCACAAACCATAAACTTGTTATTTGAAGGAAAGTAAACTAAAACGTTTGAAAATATTATTGCGCACGCAACCATTTTAAGGCTTCGGCCCTATCATTGAACAATTCTATATTCCACATATAGTTCCCATTTACATTAATTAATGTTTTAGTAGACAGTTCTGCTCCTGGTGTAGATACCAATACAGCCATAGCCTTGATCTCTTTTAAATTAGCTATACATTTTTGTGCCTGAAAGGTATAAGCATAAGAATACTTTTTATTGACCAATAAAGAAAAAGGGGGATTTAAGGTATTAAGTAAAAAATCATGGTATTCATCAACCATAACCTCATCAAAAAGTACACCTTCATCAACAATAACCTCCGCAAGGTTTTGATTTAAAATCTTAATTTCGCCAAAGGATAATCTAAAATTCTTCATTTTATAATTTTACGAGAGACCTATAAAATTATAAAACAGCCTATTGCCGTTTTATCCTGATAGCAAATTACATTTCTCTAAAACTAAAACATTTTTTATAAATTTCATAGATATAATTTACAAATAAAAAACATATAGTCTTATTCTTACACACCAAATAAACCCTTATTTTAGCAATATGAACCACTATAGATACCTTTTAAAAACATTTTTAATTTTAACTATTTCATTTAATGTTTTAAATGGACAACCGGATAATTTCGAAACACATTTCGAAAAATCCAAAGGGTTGGAAACAGCAACTTACAACCAAACCATTCAATTTTATAAAGATTTGGCTAATGCTTATACTGAAATTTCCATTGATAGTATTGGAGAGACCGATTCTGGAAAACCACTACACGTGGTAACCTTAAATGCAGATGAGGTTTTTAATTTTTCTGAAGTCCACAAAAACAACAAAAGGATTGTATTGATTAACAATGGCATCCACCCAGGAGAACCCGATGGCATTGATGCCACCATGATGCTTTTTAGGGATTTTGTTCATGGCAACATAGCAATGCCTAAAAACACGGTTATCGTTACCATCCCCATTTACAATGTAGGTGGCAGTTTAAATAGAAATACCACTTCACGAACCAACCAAGATGGCCCAAAGTCCTATGGATTTAGAGGGAATGCCAGAAATTACGATCTTAATAGGGATTTCATAAAATGTGACACCAAAAACGCGCAAACTTTCGCCAAAATTTTTCACTTAGCACACCCCGATGTTTTTATAGACAACCACGTAAGCAATGGTGCCGATTACCAATATACACTCACCCACTTATTCACACAATACAACAAATTAGGTGGAGCCTTAGGGCATTACATCCATACCGAAATGAGACCCAAATTAGAGAAAAAGCTTGCTAACAAACATTGGGACATCACCCCTTATGTAAATATTTTCAATGAAGTTCCGGAAAAAGGATTTTCTCAATTTTTAGATTACCCGCGTTATTCTACTGGCTATACCACACTCTTCAACACCCTTGGCATGATGGTAGAGACCCACATGCTAAAGCCCTATAAACAACGTGTTACAGGCACTTATGAACTCATGAAAAGCCTGATTGAAATCACCGAAGAAGATGGCGACAAAATTTCTGAACTAAGAAAAAATGCGCTTTCAAAATTTTCGGTTGGTGACAACTATCCCTTAGATTGGCGCATAGATACCAGCAAAACAAACACCTTGAATTTTAAAGGCTACGAAGCTGAAAAAATAAAAAGTGAAGTCACCAACCAACAACGCCTTAAGTATCATCGTGAACGACCTTTTACTAAAGCCATTAAGTACCAAAATTATTTTAAATCTAAAATTGAAGTCTCTATTCCTTCGGCATATATTATTCCGCAAGGATGGCATACTATTATTGAACGTCTAAAACTCAATAATGTAGATATGATACCGCTACCTAAAGATTCTATTATCAAAGTTGAGTCCTACAAAATCTTGGGGTTTGAAACTGGAGAAGCACCTTTTGAAGGACATTATCTGCATTATAACACTTCAGTAAAGGCAACACTTACAGATAAAAACTTTAGAGCAGGCGACTTCATAATCCCTACCACACAACCGGCACTACGATATATTATAGAAACCCTAGAACCCATGGCTCCCGATTCTTTCTTTAACTGGAATTTTTTTGATACAATTTTGCAACAAAAAGAGCACTTCTCTCCTTATGTTTGGGAAGATAAAGCTTTGGAACTATTAAATAACAATGAAAAACTAAAACATGAATTTGAAACTAAAAAAGCAAAAGACAAGGCTTTTTCAGAAAATTGGTACGCACAACTCGATTGGTTACATAAACAAAGTGAGCATTACGAAAATGCCCATTTACAATATCCAGTTTACCGTATTTTAAATCACTAAACCAGTAACTTAATATTAGCATAAGAGTTTTTAAGGACTTCATTTATTCGTCCATTATTCAACCATTCAACTTTGGTAATCCCTTCATTTTGTTGCGCTATTAAATCACCATTAAAATTGGTTTTCATTTCAAACCAATAGGTTATCTTTATTTTGTGCCTTCCGTTTCTCTTAAATATATGATAGGTCGTTTCCAATGGTTTTACAATCTCCAGTCCTCCTACTCCAGTTTCCTCACTCACCTCTCTTAACGCAGTCCTTTCAATAGTTTCGTTACCTTCAATTTTACCCTTTGGCAAATCCCACTTATCGTTCCTGTAGATAAACAACACCTCGCCATTATCGTTATAAACCTTCCCGCCACCAGCAATAACATTTGGTAATTTTTTTAAAAACTTTTTAAGTAGCTTTTCCTTTTTGCTATGGATAAGACGAACCTCCTTTAAATCTGTCTTACTAAGCTCTTTTATTACTTTCCCTATGTTAACCGTATCCAACAAATAATTTTTAAATCCGTTTTCCAATTCAACTTTATCTGTTAAAACAATAGGTTTATCTCCAACAAAAACTTGATACATTGTAAATGTCTATCGGTTACATTTTGGTAAAAATATCATTTTTAACCACAATTTTAACAATGTTAAAAAAATATTTTAATTCAGATTCACAGAACGGTATTAAATTAAATTTATGTTTAATTTTGCATTTATGATTTTTAACAGAAATACCGCTAGAAAAACCGCTGAAGTTTTATTGCAAGTAAATGCTATTAAACTTAGCCCTAAAGAGCCGTTTACCTGGGCCTCTGGATGGAAGTCTCCAATTTATTGCGACAACCGTATTGTTTTATCGTTTCCTCCCATTCGAAATTACATTAGGGAAGCTATGGCCAAGCAAATCGAAAAACAATATGGCAAACCCGATGCCATTGCCGGTGTAGCGACGGGCGCCATAGGTATAGGTATGTTAGTTGCAGAGTATTTAGGCCTTCCTTTTATTTATGTAAGGCCAGATGCCAAAGGCCATGGCCGTAAAAACCAAATTGAAGGTTTTATTGAAAAAGGGCAAAATGTAGTTGTTGTTGAAGATTTAATAAGTACTGGAAAAAGCAGTTTAAATGCCGTAAATGCACTAAGGGATGCTGGAATAAATGTAAAAGGCATGATAGCCATTTTCACTTATGGTTTTGATGTGGCTGAGAAAAACTTTGAAAAAGCCAATGTTAAACTTCAAACTTTGGGCAACTACGAAAGTTTATTGGAACAAGCTGTTTACACGAATTATATTACTGAAAAAGAACTGGAAACCCTATCGGAATGGAATTCCAACCCCGGTAAATGGGGTTCTAATTAAGCCTATTGGTTTACTATTAAACATAATAGCCAACAACCCAACAAACCATATAACATGAATTTAGAATCACCCAATATAACAATTAACAAACCAGCTCAGGACGTTTTTAATTTTTTATCTGATGTAAAAAACTTCGAAGCTTTAATGCCTGAAAACATCAGTAAGTTTGAAATTCTGGAGTCAGACAAATTTTTATTCGCCTTAAAAGGAATGCCAGAGATTGTCTTAAAAAAGACAGAAGCAACGCCATCAAGCAAAATCGTTTTGGGAGCTGCTGGAGGTAAAATAGATTTTTCATTGGTTGGGGAAATCAATGCTATCGATGATTCGAACAGTGAAGTACAGTTAAAATTTAGTGGTGATTTCAACCCCATGATGGCAATGATGATAAAAGGCCCGATCACTAAATTTATTGAAACTTTAGCGACCAATATTCCTAATGCAATATAATCTGGGGCTTTAAGAGCTCTTCGACAAACTCAGTGTAACTCCTCTACCACTAATTCAAGAGCGTCTTAGCCACTGGGCAATAGATATATTGCATAATTAAGATTGAAGGGCTTGATGAAGATTGATAGGTTGAAAAGGCAAACCAAAAGCTCGATACTTGGGGTTTGAAGTTGAAAAATTAGAAGTGCACAACCAACCGACTAATGACTAACCTTTAATGGCCTAAAGCCCACAAAAGCAATATTGTTCACCCTCAGTCGCCTAATACATCAAGGTAATTTCCTTTAGATCGTATTTTTTAACAATTTGGTCTTCCAAAATCACCATGAGCTTACCATATTTGGTAACACCTTCTATAAATCCGGAGAACAAATCGCCATTGGCATCTCTAAAAGTTGAAGGTTTATTTTTTCTAAACATATGCGATTCGTATTCGTTTTTAACCACATCGTATTTACCCTCCTGCAAGAGTTTAGAGTAAGCTTTAGTATGTTTTATTATGTAATGCAGCACTTCATCCACATCATAATGCACACCCGTAATGCTTTTTAGCGATGAAGCCTGGGGAAGGTTTTTAAATTCCGTTTGGTTCACATTAACCCCAACGCCAATAATGGTAGAGTTCAACTTATCCTTTATGACATTTTCTATTAATATCCCGCATATTTTCTTATTTGCTGACAAAATGTCGTTAGGCCATTTAATACTTAAATCTGGAATATTAAACCCCTGCAATGCCTTTAAAATAGCCAAGGAAATAGCCATGCTAATGTAAAAGGGAAATTCTACCACATGTACGCTCAAGTCCTTAAACAAGCTAAACATAAGGTTTTTCCCTTTGTCTGATTCCCAAGTCGTGCCCATTTGCCCACGTCCGTGGGTTTGATGTTGCGCAACAACAACGGTATAATCGGCCACAACTTCATTGTAGATCATTTCCCTTAAAAATGAATTTGTGGAATCGATGGCATTAAGTTTGATTATACGCATGTAAGAGATTGTTTATCTACTTTAAAATCTTAAGAATATTTTAAGGTATAAAGAACTAAAAAAAATAATAACTTTGCACAAATTAAATAAAATTAATGGCGAAAGAAAAAATAAGTACAGACCAATTAATATCGGTTGTAATTAGCGGGATTGAAGATGTTAAGGGTAAAGAAATAAGTATTTTAGATTTAAGGGATATCGAAAACACGGTTTGTGATTATTTTATAATTTGCGAAGGTACTTCAAATACGCAAGTTTCCGCTATTGTAAATTCAATCCAAAAAAAGGTTAGCAAAGAACTAAAGGACAATCCTTGGCATACCGAAGGCTTAGATAATGCCGAATGGGTACTAATAGATTATGTTAATGTTGTTGTACATGTTTTTCAAAAACATATAAGGGAATATTACGATATAGAAAGCCTTTGGGGAGATGCAAAAACAACAGTTATAGAAACGAGTTACTAAAAAAACATGGCAAACGACAATAAAAATATAAAAGAGAAAAAACCAAAGTTAAGTCCGTATTGGATTTATGGTATCATTATAGCAATATTCTTAGGCTTTCAACTATTTAGCAGTGGCTACCAAGACGGCACTATTACAACCCCTGCCGATTTTTTTAAATACTTAGAAGATGGTGATGTAGAGCGTGTAGACATTATAAAAAATACGCGCGTCGCCAAGGTGTATTTAACCAAGGAAGCGCAAGAAAAAGAAGTTCACAAAAAATCGAAGCCGCAATCTTTTATTCCTTCGGCTACCCGATTGCCTAACTATAAATTTGAGTTTGGTGACTTACAGAATTTTGAAAACGAACTTAACAAAATTACGGAAGACTTAACAACCAAGCCTACTGTAAAGTTTGATACAGAAACCAACGAATGGGGAAGTCTTTTAATGAACCTTCTGCCTTTTATTCTGTTAATTGCCGTATGGATATTTATTATGCGTCGTATGTCTGGAGGTGCTGGTGGCGGGGCTGGCGGACAGATTTTTAACATTGGAAAATCTAAAGCCAAGTTATTCGATCAAAATACAGAAGTTAAAACAACGTTTAAAGACGTTGCCGGACTGGAAGGCGCTAAAGAAGAAGTACAGGAAATTGTAGACTTCCTAAAATATCCTGAAAAATACACCACATTAGGAGGTAAAATTCCTAAGGGCGCTTTATTGGTCGGCCCTCCGGGAACAGGAAAGACCTTATTGGCCAGAGCCGTTGCCGGTGAAGCTAAAGTACCTTTCTTTTCACTTTCAGGTTCAGATTTTGTGGAAATGTTTGTAGGGGTTGGGGCCTCTCGTGTTCGCGACCTGTTTAAACAAGCTAAGGAAAAATCGCCATCTATCATTTTTATAGATGAGATTGATGCTATTGGACGTGCCAGAGGAAAAAATGCCATGTCTGGAAGTAACGACGAACGAGAGAATACCTTAAACCAGTTACTAACAGAAATGGATGGTTTTGGTACTAATGCCAATGTTATTGTACTGGCTGCAACTAACAGAGCCGATATTTTGGATAAAGCCTTGATGCGTGCAGGACGTTTTGACCGACAAATTTTTGTTGATTTGCCAGACCTACGCGAACGCAAGGAAATATTTGAAGTACACTTAAGACCTCTAAAAAAATCGAAAGACTTAGATACCGATTTTCTGGCCAAACAAACGCCGGGATTCTCTGGTGCCGATATTGCCAACGTATGTAACGAGGCTGCCTTAATTGCGGCTAGAAATGGTAAAAAATCGGTAGATAAACAAGACTTCTTGGATGCTGTTGATCGTATTATTGGCGGACTGGAAAAGAAAAACAAAATTATTACCCCTAGCGAGAAAAAAGCGGTTGCTTACCACGAAGCTGGTCATGCCACCGTTAGCTGGATGTTGGAACATGCGGCGCCTCTGGTTAAAGTAACCATAGTGCCACGTGGCCGCTCTCTAGGTGCCGCTTGGTATTTACCAGAAGAACGCTTGATTGTAAGACCAGAGCAAATGCTTGACGAAATGTGTGCTGCCATGGGTGGCCGTGCAGCCGAAAAGGTGATTTTCGATAAAATATCGACTGGAGCGCTTAGTGACTTAGAAAAAGTGACCAAGCAAGCCAGGGCCATGGTAACCATTTACGGTTTAAGCGATAAAATAGGAAACCTAACTTATTACGATTCTTCAGGTCAAAACGAATATGGCTTCACAAAGCCCTATAGTGAACAAACCGCTGAACTAATAGACAAGGAGATTTCCAAAATCATCGAAGAACAGTACCAACGCGCCATTAAAATTCTGGAAGAGAATAAGGATAAACTAACCCAATTGGCCGAAGTACTTCTAGAAAAAGAAGTTATTTTTAAAGACAACCTGGAAAAAATATTTGGCAAACGGACTTTTGAAAAAGAAGAACATATTGGCGGTAAGGATGCTCAGGAAACAACAAAAGGAGAACAAGAAACCATAGAAAAATAGGTTGACATACATTATTTTGTAAAGCAAATAGTAAAAATCTTAAATTAACCTTACGGTTCGTTTAAGATTTTTTATATTTGATAAACCCCAGATGTAATTGAGTTAATAGCACTATCTGAATGAGTCTTTTTAGAAAAATTTTTGGTTTTAAATCTGAGGACAAAGACGAAGAACTAAAATCGAACGAAAGAGGTAAATACATGCCGGAAATTAAGTTGCCTATAGACGAAAGGTTTACTATAAACTTTAAGGCTAATGGCGGCAAGTTCCTCTATTGTGAAAATTTAGATGAAATCTTTCAAAATTTACAAAATATATTAGCTGAAAACCAATGGGAAGACAAAGGTGTTTTGCTTTTGGATGAGCAACTGGAAAGTAAATTTAAAGATTCCAACCTAAAGGCCACCCGTAAAATTAGTGAAGCAACTTTTTTCTTGACCACTTGTGAAAATCTTATTGCTAACGACGGATCCTTACTCATTTCATCCAAACAAATTTTTGAAAAAAAATTACCCGAGCTCCCTTTCAATTTTATTGTTTTTGCAACAACCAGTCAAATTGTTGAAAGTATTGGTGAGGGACTTCGCGTTATAAAATCGAAAAGCAGGCAAAAAATACCTACTAACATTACAACCATTAAGCATTTTAAATCTGCCGACGAAAAAGATTTTTTAAGTTACGGCAGTAGTGCTAAAAATTTATACCTGTTACTTCTAGAAGATTTATAGAATGAAGGAATTTTTTATTCGGGGATTATCCGGTTTACTTTATGTAGCACTATTAATATCATGTTTGTATTCAGAACATGCCCTATTTATTCTCTTTTTTATTTTTGGCATTGTTTGTCTTATAGAGTTTAAAAAGCTTATTCAGCTTAAAAGCCCAATTCCATTTATCATTTTTATTATACTCTATGGTATCTTTGGCTATTGGCAAGAAGTTATGCAGTCTAATGGCGGCCTTGATGAAGCGACCCAAATCTTAATGGTCATCACTATTTTTGTTCAGCTCTTTTTAATCAAGGATTTATTTTCGGAAAAAGTCATCCCATTATTTCACTCCAAACGCTTTATTTTAACAACGTTTTATTTATCCAGCGGATTTGTGTTTTTGGTTTTAATTACCAATTACAACCCAAGCTATAACCCTGCTGTTTTATTGGGTTCGTTTATATTGGTATGGGTAAACGACTCATTTGCTTACTTGGTAGGGAAAAACTTTGGTAAACAAAAGCTTTTTGAAAAAATATCGCCAAAGAAAACCGTTGAAGGCTTTTTAGGAGGCTTGTTTTTTTCGTGCATTGCAAGCTATTTTATTGCTACCTTTACAGAAACTTTAAACTTTACCAATTGGCTAATATTAGCTAATATTATTAGCGTGTTTGGCACCTTGGGAGACTTGATAGAATCGAAATTCAAACGACAGGCCCAAGTAAAGGACAGCGGTGTTATTATGCCCGGTCATGGTGGATTGTTGGACCGATTGGATAGTATTATTTTCGCCGCTCCATTTATATATTTATTCTTAAGAATATTAAAGTATGTTTCATAAAGAAGGACATAAGATTATATTAGGCACTTTTATAACCGTTTTAGCAGGGGTGTTATTAACCGACCATTTTATTAGCACGCCGTGGCTACGAACAGGGGTCATGATTTTGCTGCTGCTATTTTTAGTAGCCATTCTCCAATTTTTTAGAAATCCTAAGCGAAATACCTTAGTAAACAATAACACCGTAATCGCACCCGTTGATGGTAAAGTGGTTGTAATTGAAGAGGTTTTTGAAAAAGAATATTTTAAGGACAAACGACTACAAGTAAGTGTGTTTATGTCGCCTATTAATGTTCATGTTACCCGCTACCCAATAAGTGGCCATGTTATTTTTAGCAAATACCATCCAGGCAAATATTTGGTTGCATGGCACCCCAAGGCCAGCGAAGAAAACGAACGCACCACTGTTGTTGTTGAAAATGAAACCTACGGTAAAGTGTTATACCGTCAAATAGCAGGTGCTATGGCCAAACGCATTGTAAACTATGCCAAGCAAAATGACAAGGTAATACAAGGACAAGATTCTGGATTTATAAAGTTTGGATCGCGGGTTGACGTATTTTTACCTTTAGATGCCAAAATTAAAGTTCAATTAAACCAAAAAGTAAAAGGTGGAGAAAGCATTATTGCAGAGTCCCATGAGTAAGACCGATTTAGATAAAGCATTTGAAGAAGCCGTACAGCGGGTTAATGAGCATACCAAGCCGTTTCCTGCCGATACGCTATTAAAACTCTATGCCTATTACAAAAAGGCCACAAACGATTATGGCAAGCCCCGTAGCAAAAAGCCCATTATTAATGCTTTTAAGACCAATGCCCTGTTTCAAGTTCAAAACATAAGCCCTAAAAAAGCCAAAAAGAAATATATTGAATTGGTAAACAACTACTTTCTATACCGAAAATAATACTTAACAACATAAATCTTGGGCAAGGAATTTTCGCCAGTTAGCGTTCCAATAACAAGAAAATTTATAGATTTAAAGCACTTCTCGATACATACCAACAGCAAACGTCGGTACACTCGAAGACAGAAGAGACATACTTATTCTTAAACAAGATTCACGTTAATAGGCATACAATTCTGAAACAAGTTCCAACTCACTCGAACTAACATCCTGAATGCATTAAAAACCTGAAAGTTCACGTTATACTTGTTCCACAAATTCAGCTTCGAAAAGTGCGGTAAAATGCTTTAGTAGTTTTGCTTTAACCTCTGCAATATCTACAGTTTCTACACCCAATTCAACATTTAAGGACGTTACGGCTTTACCACGAATACCACACGGAATGATGTTATCGAAATAGCCCAAATTGGCATTCACGTTAAGCGCGAACCCATGCATGGTTACCCACCTGCTGGCACGTACGCCCATAGCACAAATCTTACGGGCAAAGGGTGTTCCCACATCCAACCAAACCCCTGTCTCCCCTTTGCTTCGTGTCGCTTCAATACCATATTCGGCTAAGGTTAAAATAATCATCTCCTCTAAAAACCGGAGGTACTTGTGAATATCGGTAAAGAAATTTTCCAGGTCTAAAATGGGGTAGCCCACAATTTGCCCAGGACCATGGTAAGTAATATCGCCACCGCGATTTATTTTATAAAACACAGCTCCCTTTTCAGTTAGCTGCTGTTCATTTAAAAGCAAATTGGACAAATCGCCACTTTTACCTAAAGTATACACATGCGGATGCTCTACAAACAAAAAGTAGTTATTGGTCTTTAAGTTGGTATTGGTTCGTCTATTGCTAATTTTTGTATCAACAATACCTTTAAACAATTCCTCTTGATAATCCCAGGTTTGTTTATAGTCTTTATACCCTAAATCCTGCAGTGTAATTTGCTTATTCATAGGCTGCAAAAGTACATGAAATTTTTCATTTGATTTTTGTGAACTTTCACACAGATCTCCCTACCAAGAGGCATATAAAAATTTTAGTCTTTTATAATAGTTCTCGATACATCCCGACAGTAAACGTCGGTACACTCGACACTGACATCTGCAGACTTTATAAGTTAATAAATGCTTGTCACTTCGAGTGGTTTTACGGAACAGAGTGGAGTAAAATTGTACTTCGGTCCTGCTCAGCAGAACTATCGAGAAGCTTTTACAACTTCTAGTGGTTTTACGGAACAGAGCGGAGTAAAATTGTACTTCGGCTCTGCTAAGTAGAGCCATCGAGAAACTCCTTGCCGACAGGTTGATAAAAATTTCAGCCTTTAAATAGTTCTCGATACTAAATACGTCGTACCTCCGTATTTCACTCGAACTGACAACAACAGACTTTATAAGTTAATAAAAGCTTGTCACTTCGAGTGGTTTTACGGAACAATTGTACTTCGACTCTGCTCAGCAGAACTATCGAGAAGTAAAGAGAAATCTCTATATTTAAAACATGAAAACCTACTATGTTTACATTCTCAAATGCTCAGACAACACCTACTATACAGGAATTACTTCAAACCTAGAAAAGAGGCTTATTGAACACCAATCTGGGAAACATAAAGATAGCTATACCTATTCCAGAAGACCTTTACACCTTGTGTTTTATGCTGAATTTACGCAGCCTGAAATCGCTATTACAACAGAAAAGCAAATCAAAAAATGGTCCAGGGCTAAAAAAGAAGCTTTAATCAATAACGAATTTGATAAATTGCCCAATCTTGCCAAGAAAAAGTTTCGTTCCAAATAGTTCTCGATACTAAATACGTCGTACCTCCGTATTTCACTCGAACTGACATCAACAGACATTATAAGTTTATAAAAGCTTGTCATTTCGAGTGGTTTTACGGAACAGAGTGGAGTAAAATTGTACTTCGACCCTGCTCAGCAGAACTATCGAGAAGCTTGTCACTTCGAGTGGTTTTACGGAACAGAGTGGAGTAAAATTGCACTTCGACCCTGCTAAGTAGAGCCATCGAGAAACTCCTTGCCGACAGGTTGATTAAAATTTCAGCCTTTAAATAGTTCTCGATACTAAATACGTCGTACCTCCGTATTTCACTCGAACTGACATCAGCAGACTTTATACGTTAATAAATGCTTGTCACTTCTAGGGGTTTTACGGAACAGAGTGGAGTAAAATTGTACTTCGGTCCTGCTCAGCAGAACTATCGAGAAGTAAAGAGAAATCTCTATATTTAAAACATGAAAACCTACTATGTTTACATTCTCAAATGCTCAGACAACACCTACTATACAGGAATTACTTCAAACCTAGAAAAGAGGCTTATTGAACACCAATCTGGGAAACATAAAGATAGCTATACCTATTCCAGAAGACCTTTACACCTTGTGTTTTATGCTGAATTTACGCAGCCTGAAATCGCTATTACAACAGAAAAGCAAATCAAAAAATGGTCTAGGGCTAAAAAAGAAGCCCTAATCAATAACGAATTTGATAAATTGCCCAATCTTGCCAAGAAAAAGTTTCGTTCCAAATAGTTCTCGATACTAAATACGTCGTACCTCCGCATTTCACTCGAACTGACAACGACAGACTTTTAAAGTAAAAAAAACTGTCACTTATACTCTCTCTTTTAAAGTGGAGTGAATTCATTATGTGGAAACGGCATAAAGACGAGGTGGTAAAAAAACTGCTCCTTGGCAATTGATAATTATTTGGCAGCTTTATCTTCCAACTTCCTGCACCCCGCAAAAGTGATAGGAGCGACAGCTTTTTTAAAATCCAAAATTTTAAAAAACTATAGCGGATAGCACGGTGGCTTGCCATTTGCCATAAAACCTTTGGCAAAAATGATGTATCGATTCCTCTTTTAAATGAAAAAAGCTTAAATAAATTAACGGTTGGGGTTGTTAAGAATAACCAACGCCGCTATCACCCCGGGCACCCAGCCACAAAGCCATAACAAGAACACTATAAATATAGAGCCACAACCTTTATCTATAACCGCTAAAGGGGGGCATATAATAGACAGTAAAACTCTCCAGAAACTCATGAATTTTTTATTTTTTTGATTGATTGATACTCGTTTGACGCAAACCCTTAGTACTTGTTACAGTTTATCGAAATTTATTCTAAACTACTAAATTTTTAGTCTTGGCTAATTCATTCAAAGAAAATAGTTAGTTTCGTAATATGAATGTACGTCAATATATTTTTGTGCTATTCCTTATATCGGGTTATGCCAATGCCCAATATAAATTTTCTGGGCAAATTGATAAAAATAAATGGCACGATAATGTGTACCTCTCCATTATAGACGATTACAGGCACCTGTCTGGGATTTATGAAGAACAGATTATTGATAAGGTTAAAGCAGATGCTAACGGCTACTTCGAATTTACCGGCAATATGCTAGAGGACAATTATCGCATCTATAGAATACATGTCGATAACTGTACGGAAGACCTCCCTGACAACACCCATTTTAACGGCCATTGCGATGATAGTAAGGCCATACTGTTTATTGCAAAACGCACCGACACCCTGCAGTTTCCGTTTTCTTTCGACCACCAAATGTTTTGCGATGTGAAATCGAAAAACGAAAAGGCCCTGTCCCTTATTAAAATAGACTCCCTTATCGATGAAATGAAATATGCCTATAGTGCGTTTAGGAGTGAAGCCAACAGGACACTGAACAACAAAAAATGGTTTAAAACATTACAGGATTTTGGCCAAAGCCTTAATGAACCCCTGGCGGAACTTTATATCTACACTTACCTTTCGGACAGAAGAAATAGCCTGCACCAGTATTATTTGGAAGATTTAAAGACCAACCCCTTTTACGAAGACTTACTTAAAAAATTGACAGCGGCCTACCCTAACGCTACTTATACCCAACAATACCGTAACGAATTGAATTCTGATGAGTTTATTCTCGACAGAGGGGTCGAAAACAAGGCTTTTAACTGGAATTACCTGCTATATGGCTTACTCTTTGTCTCCATAGTGGCTAATATACTTTTGCTTGTGTCCTTTAAAAAATTCAAGAAACGGATGTCTAACAACAGTAAAGAGCAATTGACACGGCAAGAGCAGAATATTCTAAATTTATTACTGGAAGACAAATCGAATAAAGAAATAGCCGATGCCCTTTTTGTAAGCCTAAGCACCGTAAAAACCCATGTAAACAACATTTACAGGAAGTTAAACGTACAAAACAGAAATGAAGCTAAGTCATTGTTTAACAAATAATTATCTCAATAAAAATTAGGTACTAGTACCTTTTTCAATCTCGCTTTATTAGTTTTTTCCAAAAGATATGCCCATGTTTGTTACATCAATAATTTTTAAATCTAAATAATCATGACTTACACATTAAATCAAAAAACTACAAAGTTCTTATTTACGTTATTCCTTTTGGTCTCTGCTTTTAGTTTTGCACAAGAAGAAGCCAAAACTGAAAAAGCAGGTGTTTTTACTTTTGAAAGCGAAGAAATCGATTATGGGACCATAGCGCATAATGCCGACGGTTTACGCGTTTTTAAATTTACTAACACTGGCGATGCGCCTATAGTTATCTCTAAAGCAAAAGGCTCTTGTGGCTGTACGGTACCAACTTACAGTAAAAATGTAATTCTTCCTGGTGAGAAAGGTGAAATTGAGGTGAAATATGCTACCAATAGGGTTGGTAAATTCACTAAAACGGTTACCATAACTTCCAATGCTTCCGAGCCAAACAAAATTCTTAGAATTAAAGGCGAGGTATTAAAGCCAGAGCCTGCTGAAGCTCCTAAAAGCTAAATTTTTATTTCAGCGCTTTATAATTATGTATAAGCTTAAGCCGTTGTGCATTTTGGGGCAAACTAGTACTAAATGTCAGTTCGAGTGTCCCGACGTTTACTGTCGGGACGTATCGAGAACAATTTCAACGATTAAAATTCTTACCTGCCTGCTGGCAGGCAGGTTGGCAGAATTTTATCAAAATGCACAACAGGCACAAGCTTATTAAAAATGTTGTGTGCTATTGTGACTAAATAATGTAATTTTGCACCTGGCCATTAAAGGCTGGTTTAAAAAATCACAATAGCATGCAATTATCAGAGCAAGAACTTGTAAGAAGAGAGAAATTAGCAAATTTACTCGCGCTGGGCATTAACCCTTATCCAGCCGATTTATACCCCGTAAAAGACAGTTCAAAGTCGATAAAGACCAATTTTAAAGAAGGCGCTACCGTAGTTATTGCCGGACGCTTAATGTCCAGACGTATTCAAGGCAGTGCCAGTTTTGCAGAATTACAGGATGCCGAAGGACGTATTCAGTTATATTTTAACAGGGACGAAATATGCTCTGGTGACGACAAAACCAAATACAATACCGTTTATAAAAAACTATTGGATATTGGCGATTTTATTGGTGTTGAAGGCGAACTGTTCACTACAAAAGTTGGTGAAAAAACCATTATGGTTAAAGACTTCACCCTACTGAGCAAAGCTCTTAAACCCCTTCCATTACCTAAACAGGATGCCGAAGGCAACCTACACGATAAATTTGATGACCCCGAATTGCGTTACCGTCAGCGTTATGCCGATTTGGTGGTTAACCCCCACGTTAAGGACGTTTTTGTAAAGCGTACCAAACTGTTCAATGCCATGCGTCAGTTTTTTAACGATGCTGGGTATTTTGAAGTAGAAACCCCTGTATTGCAACCTATTGCTGGTGGTGCAGCGGCACGTCCGTTTGTTACCCACCACAATGCCCTGGATATACCGCTCTATATGCGTATAGCCAACGAACTGTACTTAAAACGCCTAATTGTTGGTGGTTTTGATGGGGTTTACGAATTCTCCAAAAACTTCCGTAACGAGGGTATGGACCGTACCCACAACCCAGAGTTTACGGCTATGGAAATTTACGTGGCCTATAAGGACTATAACTGGATGATGGATTTCTGTGAACGCTTATTGGAGCATTGCGCCATGGCCGTAAACGGCACCACCAAAGCTACTTTTGGGGAACACGATATCGATTTTAAAGCGCCTTACCCTAGGGTAACTATGGCCGACTCCATAAAAGCGTTTACTGGCTTTGATATTACCGGAAAGAGCGAGGCCGAAATAAGGCAAGCCGCCAAAGACATGGGCATTGAAGTCGATGACACCATGGGCAAGGGCAAGCTTATTGACGAGATTTTTGGTGAAAAATGCGAGGGCAACTACATACAGCCTACCTTTATTACCGATTACCCAAAAGAAATGAGTCCGTTGTGTAAGGAGCACCGCGACAACCCAGAGCTTACCGAGCGTTTTGAGCTCATGGTTTGCGGTAAGGAAATTGCAAATGCCTATTCTGAGCTTAACGACCCTATAGACCAACGCGAACGCTTTGAGCACCAATTGGAACTGGCCAAAAAAGGTGACGAAGAAGCTACGGCAACCATAGATTACGACTTTTTACGTGCCTTGGAATACGGTATGCCCCCTACCTCGGGAATGGGTATAGGCATGGACCGCTTGATTATGTTCTTGACCAATAACCAATCCATACAGGAAGTGTTGTTCTTCCCGCAAATGAGACCAGAAAAAAAACAGGTGGAATTGAGCGAAGATGAAAAAGCGGTGTTTAACCTCCTTAAAGCCAACTCTCCTATTGAATTAAATGGCCTTAAAGGACAGTCTGGACTGAGCAACAAGAAATGGGATAAGACCATTAAAGGATTGACCAGCAAGAAAGTAGCACAAGTTTTAAAAAATGACGACGGCCTATTTGTAGAGGTTCTATAACATACTTTTTAAAATTGTCATTCTGAACTTGATTCAGAATCTCATATATAGTTTTAAAGGATTTACTTCACGGTGAATCCTTTTTTGTTTGCAGATGGTAGCAGATGATAGCGAATTTTTGGTCACGAAATGGTCACTTCAAAATTTATTTATTAATATATACATAAACTTAACATATTATTGTTGTATTTACTTACTTGTTATGAGAATATAGCGACTGTGGCAACGATATACAACTTTGTTATGGGCAATTAAAACACAGTGGCCTGGATTAGATTAGTCTAATAGAGACTTAAAAAAAGAAGTATACATAAATTTTAAAGAAAAAATCATGAAATCAACTAAAGAACTAATTATCTTATTTGTAGTCGCTTTCGCTTTTTCTTGTTCAAATGAACATGTTAAAAATAGTGAAATTTCAGAATTTATTTTTGGAAAATCAAGATTATTGGAAAATTATCAAGTACCAAAAGATGATATAGAATCCCTTCAAAAGCTTGGATTTGTTGGAAGTTCAGGAGTAGTTATGGAAAGAATAGACTATGTTAATCATTTGACCTATATCTATTATTTAATGGAAAATGATATAGAAATAAGAAAGGATTCATTAAAATCAATGACAGAAGAACACTTAAAAATCCAAAAACAAAATAAGTCAAAACAGTTTAGAACAACTAATTTAGTCAATACTCCGCAGAGCATACACGTTATAGGAATAAATATATATCACAATAATTTGAGGCAAGGCTTGATTAATGCAATTGAGAACTATAATAATCTTAATATTGATTTAACGTTTACTTTAGAATTTAGAACCGTTACAACAATTTTTCAAGCACTCGCAGCTCAAAATGATAGCGATATAGCAGTCTTTCAGTCCAGTGGAGACCCAGGTGGCTCTTCTGGTTTTCCAAGTGGCGGAAGTCCTTACCCTACTGTAAATGTATCAGGAGCAACAGCAAGTTTAGGCATCGATGTTTGTGAGCATGTTTATACACATGAAATTGGACACACTATAGGATTAAGACATACTGATTTTTTTGACAGAGCAA
Organism: Aestuariivivens insulae; assembly: GCF_022662195.1. GTDB lineage: Bacteria > Bacteroidota > Bacteroidia > Flavobacteriales > Flavobacteriaceae > Aestuariivivens > Aestuariivivens insulae. The sequence goes on from NZ_JAKMCS010000002.1 coordinate 39,297, forward strand.
TATCATGCGGAACTGGCGGCAATGAAGGAGATGCTGGAGTTGGTGCCATACATATCCCGGGAACACCTGAAACAACAAATATTGACATGAATTCAGTTATGTTATCTTGTTTTAATGCTTTCGAAACAGGAGAATTTAGTAACTTTGACATAGTAGCTTTAGAGTCGTTGTATTGAAAAAATAAAATTATGAAAAAGATATATTTATTGCTATTGGCTTTGGGATTACTTGCTTCATCCGGATGTGATTCCAAAGATGAGATACAGAATCCTGAAATTGAATATTTAGATTTAGATGCTACAATTGGTCAAAATCAAAATATAGAATTCTCTTTAGGTTCTTTTCCATCAGAAGGGAATATTGAAATAACCAAACAAGCTAAAAACTATGAAATAAGTAAAGTAACTTTTGAAGAAAGTGGTTTGATATACAATTATAAGCCCGCCCAAAATTTTACTGGAACTGAGTACGTTGAAATAACTAAATCCTCTTCTATTGGTGATGATAATTTAAATCAAAAAACAATTTTTAAAATTAATATTATCATAGAATAATAAAAGCCCTTAACAATTCTGGCCGTTACTCAACCCCTAATATATTAAAATAAGGTTCTATTCAAAAACCCTAATAACTCTAGTAAATTACTCCAAGTTATTGTCAAAAGTCAACATTTTCCATTATATTTATCTGTAAGATAACATATATGGCAGTTAACCTTCGTAAAAAGTATTCAAAGCACTCTGGGTATTGTAACCTTACCCAAATTAAGCCACAACCAAATTAAAAAAAGGCAAATCAAACATCTTTGGAAATTATACTTCGCAAATTTCCGACAAAGGAACTTCCAAAGCTTGGCTAATTTTAAATAAGGTATGAATGGTAGCATTAGTTCTTCCTTGTTCAATTCTTGAAATATTTGTTGTATCAATCCGAGCCTCTATTTTACCGACCAAATCTACCTGCGTTAGACCTTTTTCCTGTCTAATTCTTTTTATGTTCTGACCTACAATCTTTAAAACTTCCGATTTTTTCATACTTGCCATATTTGACAAGTCAATAAAAGGTTTATATTTGTAGCTATTAATGCCATATATGACAAGTCCGATGAAAAAGCAAGATATAGATTTTTCAAAATTAGTGAGTGATACTTCTTTTTCTCCTGAGGAATTCGCAAAATGTCTGGATTTGGGCGTTGAGATGTTGTTTTACATCGAAGAGAACACTTTTGACCGAAAAGATATTCAGAATGTTGTTTTTGCTTTACGAAGAATTAGCGACTACTTGAGGAAATGTGAATGCCCAAACTTAAGGCTATAATATATGTTGCCCTACTACCTTCAATCACCGCTTTTAAAATTTTAATCTATATTTGATGGCCTGGCTACAACTAAGTACAAACCATAAACCTCCCCATAGTCAAGACTGCAAACAACAATTAAAAACATGAAAAAAATCACATTCGTATTACTTACATTAACAACACTAATTTCCTGTAAAACCGAAAAGCCAACAGAAATAATTGTTATTGGCACCCAACACGAACCGGTACCTAATTTTAATTCGGAGACGCTTTTCAACATCTTGGAACAAGTAAAGCCCGATTTAATATTACATGAACGGGACTCTTCTGCTTTTGATTCAGAATTTAAATTTATAGACCCCCCTAGCGAAAATGAAGGCAAAGCTTCTTCAAAATACATTAAAAAATATCCAACTACCCAGTTAAGACCATACGAGTTTGAAGGCAGAAACCAATATAGAATTAATAAGGGAATGCGCCCAACCGATAGGCTAACCCTAAGATTAGTTGACAGCTTGTATATGGCCAATGCCTTAACAACATTTGAAGCAGATATAGTTAAAACTTATAATGCCGCTTTAGAACCCTTAATAGATATTGCTGCAAAAAGTCCAGAAGCCTGGAACAATCCTACTGCAGATAGCTTGTGCGAGTACCGCCAGTTTTACCAATACCAAATGGTTCCAAAAATCACTAATACACGAGCGGAATTTGCCAATACCTTTTTAACAAAACCAAATGGCGAGAACATAAGTTACAGAGAAGGCTATCAACTTTGGGCCGATTTTTGGGATTTAAGAAACCAAACCATGGCAAAAAATATTATGACCATTGCCGAACAAAACAAAGGCAAAAGAATGGTTGTATTATGCGGTTTTATGCATAGGTATTATATCTTAAAGGAACTGAAAAAACGAACTAAAGGCAAAGCCATTATCCTAAAGGAGTTTTATGACTACTAAACGATGTTGCCAACTGTACTAAAATGGTTTGGCACTAGCATAAAGTTTTCAATTACGCTTAAATTCACTCATTAATAAACTGTTATGAAACATATAGAACAAAAGACAATGAAAAAATATTTGGGAATACTTCTTCTGACTTTCTTTATCGTTTCCTGTAAAGGACAATCCAATTCTGAAATTGAAAGAAAAGTTGGTAGACCTTGTCAAGACTGTGAAGCCTTATTGGATTATAAAATGCTTAATATAACACCAAAACCAACGGATACTCTTCCCGGATTCAATGAGAATAATCCAAAAATTAAAATAACAGGAACCGTTTTTAAAAAAGACGGAAAGACACCTGCAGAAAACATTCTACTGTACGTTTATCACGTTGATAGAAATGGGATTTATCAACCCAGCCAAAAACCGATTAGTTGGGAAAAAAATCACGGACAATATCGAGGCTGGTTAAAAACTGATAAAAGTGGGACGTTTACTTTTTATACTTTCAGACCTACGCCTTATCCCGAGATACAAGAACCAGAACATATCCATATTTATGTAAAAGAACCTAACACAATACCATATTATATTGATAGTTATCTTTTTGAAAGCGACCCGCTTCTCACAGAAGACAAAAAGCAATCTCAAAAAAATCGAGGTGGTTCTGGAATTATAAAACTCAAAATGGAAGACGGGATTTTGACAGCGCACAGAGATTTAATTTTAGGATTGAATATTCCAGAATATGAATAAGAATCATTGCACAACATTAGCTCAAGCAATGAAATTTTAGAAAGCATTTACAAGTATCTATCCATAAACCATTTGAATGGTTTTCACCTACTAATCCATCCGGGCACCAGTCCAAAAAGAACCGATAAATTCTATTTAAAACTAGATGAACTCATTACCAAATTAAAGGAGGAAGGCTATCGGTTTTCGACGTTTTAATTTTTGAAAGATAGAAATGCCACAAAGACAATATCTGTCAAGCCAATACAAATAAAAAGCCCGGTAAAACTACCGGGCTTTTCAACTAACTAACCAACTAAACTAAATTTATTTACTAACAACTAATTTATGTTATGAAAAAATTACTTGCTTATATTTAAATCTAAATATGGTACAAAGAGACGCAATTTATCCGAATCCTAAAAGTAATTTAGAAATGTTTAACAGCGCTTTTGGTAATTTTATGTTTTCTTTAAGAATTGAAGGTGGCGCTATTGTAATGCCTTATGGTAAAATATAATCTACCTTGGATTGATAATCCTCAAACGCCATTAAATTATTATGGTTTCCTCCTTTTATAAGAACAAAGTCGGTTTGTGGTTTTGGAGCCTCCTGAAACAACTTTTTAGCAGACATCAAAGGCACAACTTCATCGTCTGTACCATGAAATATGGTAATAGGGCATTTAACTTTTGAAATGTATTGATAACTAGGAAATTTATACTTCAATAGTTTTTTTACAGGAAAAAATGGAAACCTATATGCTGCAACATCGCTCATGCTATAATAGGGCGTTTCCAAAATAAGTTGCCTAGGATTATATTTCGATGCCAAAAATGCCGCCATAGCCGTTCCTAATGAGCGTCCGTAAACTGTAATATCCCGCTCATTATAATCTTGCTTCAAATAGGTATAGAATAATTGGGCGTCGGTATAAAAAACAGCTTCACTAAGTTTTCCAGTACTCTTGCCATAGGTTCTGTAATCCATAATAAGCACATCATACCCCTTTTCTACAAAAGGCCCGGCCATTGTTCCCCATCTTGATAAATCGCCCGCATTACCGTGAAAGTATAAGATGACACCTTTAGGGGCTTTAACCTTAAAATGAACAGCATTTAATATGGCCCCATCCTGGGCCGTTAAAAACAACTCTTCGAAATCATGGTTAAACCGATACTGATAGCCCTGGTCTAATGCCGTGGATAAGAACAGTAGCTTTTCTTGAAAAACATATAGCGTTGCTAAGGTCATAACATAAAGGCCTATAAAAATAAAAATTATCCTTTTAAGCTTCTGTTTTATTAGGTTTGGAGTTGTGTTTAACATGGATGCTGGTCGTTGACAAATCGATATCTTGTGGTGTTGTATTTAAAATATCATGTATCATTTTATGATAGGATTCAAAATTATTTAAGTTTTTATGTCCCCCACCAATAACGGTATGAAGCCTTGTTAGTTTTGAATTCACCTTAGATAATTTTATACTGGTCTTATAGGGAATAAGTTTATCGTTGGTGCCATGTATTATGTGGATAGGGCATCTTACATACTTTAACCATTTGTAGGTAGGCAACGGATATTTTATTAAAACAGACAATGGCATAAACGGCGCATAACGTGCCGTAACCTTGGTTAAACTATAATATGGCGCATCTAAAATGAGCATTTTAGGATTGTTTAACGATGCTAGCTTTGCCGCAAATCCAGAGCCTAAAGACCTTCCGTAGAGAATAATCCTATCTTCTGAAATACGCTCCTTAATTTTATTATACACTTCCTGCAAATCCCTTTTAATGGCTTTACTTGAACGTTTTCCGGTACTTTTCCCAAAACCTCTGTAGTCGACCATTAAAACACTAAAATTATGCCTTGTAAAGTCTACTGCAAATTTTCCCCAGCCCCTTATACTCTTTGAGTTTCCCTTAAGATATAATACAACGCCTCTGGGCGTTCCCTTGGGCTTAAACAATAACCCATTAATTACTGCTCCATCCCTGGTTTCAAGATTATACTCCTTGGTATCTTGATTATCGTAATAAAATTTAAAATCCTTGGGAAGCTTTTCAGGCTTAAACAACATATAGTCCTGCAAATAATATAATGCGATACTAATTGCAATGTATACCACAAGCACAATAACAGTTATATGTAACCAATAAGGCATTAGTGAACTCGTTAAAACACTAAGATACAATTTTAAAAAACAACTAATTGTGGTTATAGCTTCATTAAACTCACGCCACCAACCCTCATAGCTAAATCAAAAATATAATTACTCTTTAGATGAAAGTTAGCATCAGATACCGTTGCTTTTTCCCTGTCCTCTTCAGGCAAGACCAATAGCAAAATAAAATGATCTTTATCCATCTTAGTCTGCTCCTTAATTCTTGTACTCAACTTTCCTTTTATTTCAAATCCATATTTAGCTTTAGCCATAGATACATTTATTAGTTCAGCATCACCTATAGTTCCATAAATTTCATAGTTATCCTTTATTTCAATATTAATAGGAATCCCCCCCATTTCTTTATTAAAGTCAATATTTAAAAATCTTCCTTCGCCAGACCAATTACCAATTAAATAAGGATTTGAAGAAATTACACTTTTATTATCCGTTTTGGGTTCTATACAAGACACAGACAATAGCATGACTAAAAAAAGGGTTAATACTTTCATTATTATATTTTTAAGGTTAAATTGTATTTAAAGTTATTTTACGTCGTTTTATATAGGTATAAACCAATACAGCTAAACCAATTGCCGATAAAATATGCTTTAGAGAATGCCCGCTTATTACTGATAAAAAATCAAATAGTTTTTTATCGAAATACTCACATACTTTCGCGATTATATAAGCTATTAAAAGCACCCAATATCCAAAGCTCTTGGTAAAACTAGATTTAAAACTTATTAAAATTATTGGCATTGCAAACATTGGATAAAACTGTATTAAAACATATGGTCTTAAATCGCTAAAACCCACCCAATAGCAAACAGACAGAATTCCAACAAGAATTAAAGGCATTAAAAGCACCTTCCCGAGCTTGGGCTTAATAAATTCACTAATTATAATTGTTACCAATGTCATGAAAACAATGGTCATTGGCAATCTATCCCAAACCAAAGTTGTATTATTTGGGTGTAAATGGTAATAGCCTGACCCTATTGAAACAAGTAGGATTCCAATAAAAAGGACAAGATATTGGATTTTATTTCCCGAAATTTTATTCAAATTAACTAGCCCAAAAACACCAACTATAGTAAATGGTACGTTTGAAACAACATTCCAGAAATTAGCAATATTGAAGACCTTAAAAGAATCACTAAAGTTATGATACAATTGATCCTGCTGAATTGGACCAACTAAACAAATGCCTATAACCGAAAAAATGGCTAGAGCAATTAGGATACCCACCCCTATACGTTCTCTATTAATTTTGCTGTTCATATGATTACAGGTTTTTAAACCCCACAGTCTTAAAATAACTGCAGGGTTTCAGTTAGCTAACCAACCATCAAAACAAAAAGATCATATAAATAATAATGCCCTCTGCGATCCCTGTAATAATACTCATACCCAAAATATCCTTAATCTTAGCTCTTAAAAAGAATACGATACTTAGAATGGCCATAATAGCGGCTAACAAAATTTCCAATGCACCAATTTTAGACAGTAAAAATGTAACCAATGTAAAAGTTGCTGTTATGGCAACCGTTATCAAACAAAACTTAATAACCTGAGACTTGCCATAATTACCTTCAATAAACCCTTTACGTAAATCCCTAAGTATAGAAAGCACGAAAAGCAATGGTACTACAGATAAAAATGGAGCAAACACTACTTTAATACCTTTAACTATAGACAAATGGTTATAAAAGAAAAATGCTATGGCTGTAAAAGCTAACAGTCCTGTTACAATAATGGATTGAAACGTAAATAACAATTCTCGTTTTTTAGAATTACTACTGGATGTTGAATTGCTAATGAATTGATTCATAATTTTAAATTTAGATGGTTGAACTTTGTTATTTTAATTAGAAATAAAAAACACATGTATGGCCAACGACAACAGTACACCACTTAAAATACCATTGGCCCTTAAATTGTTATATAAAATATAGTTAAGCACGTAGCTGCTAACTGTGGTTGAATTGATTAAATGCGCAAAGATTAAGTTGTCCTCAAGTTTTTGGTTTGTTAGCCATTCAATAAAATGCATAAGTATTAAACCTCCAATTACAGTAACTATCAATAAAATAGTAGCAGGTCGCTGGTTTTTCAACTTATATGCATCGGTATTTTTAGGGAGAAAGTGTTCAATTAAAATAAACCTAACAAAAAACAGCATAGGAATAGGAAACAAGATAGAGGCAATTATTTTAATAACATCCTTTAACGTTTTTATTTCATCGTATCCTAAAAAAACCAGATAAATAAAAATCAAAACCGAAATTCCTGTGGTAACAACAAATGCTGTATTTACTTGTTTGAGTTTCATGTTAACCCGATGGTCAATTTTGTTTAATTACAAAGCAAAACTGCATATTTCACATAGTTATTGAAAAACAATTTATTATAAAAACTGACGATATATTTTAATATATTATCTTATAAATAACTATATTTATTAAAGTATTATAATATTATATGACGATTAAATGAACAACATAAGCACCATTGCATTAACGTTAACCCCCGAAGAGCAACAACAGTTTATTTCTTATTTAGCCAAAAAGAACAAAAGGAACGACACCAAAAATATCCAACTCTTTAAGAATTTATTGGACGGCTCATTATCACAAAACGACATCTGTTTTAAATTATATAAAACCCACAAGTCAAATGCTTTCCATGCACTTCGAAAAAGACTGTATCAATCACTAATCGATTTTATTGCTACAAAAGGCTTGGAGGAAGAAAACTCTACCGACATGCAAATTATAAAATACATATTAGCTGCACGAAAGTGCTTGCTGTACAAACAATACAGAATAGCTTATAAAATTCTGGATAAAGCGGAGTCCCTAGCCTCCCAACACCATTTATTTTCATTGCTCAATGAAATTTATCATACCAAAATTCAATACGCCCATGCTTTTCCTTCGGTCGCTTTAGAAGAAATTATAAATAAGTACTATCAAAACAAAAAAAATCATCATCTAGAAGACCAACTTAACATGGTTTATGCCAAAATAAGGGAAGCCCTAAACAACATTATTTACAAGGGCAACATTATTGATTTACAATCCCTTTTAAATAATACGTTACAGGAGCACAATATATCCCTAAACGAATCCATGTCCTTCAAATCGCTTTACCAACTTATGTCTATTGTTGGCCTATCGGCATTTGTCACCCACGACTATTTAAAAACGGAGCCCTTTTTAGTAAACAGTTACAAACTAATACTTAGCCATAAAAACAAAGAGAAGCAACTTTTTTACCATATTCAAATTTTATACCTAATAGCCAATACCTTATTTAGGAATAAAAAATTTAGCGCATCCATGACCTATCTTGAAACAATGCACAATCAAATGTTACTGCAAAAAAAGAAATACTACAACAATGCTAAGCTCAAATATAATTTACTTCTGGCCTTAAACTATAATTTCACCAATAAGCAACACCTCGCCATTGAACTCTTGGAAAGCCTTATTGAAAAAAAACACGCTGACATAGAATCCTTATTGGACATTTATTTAAGTCTGGTGATGTTTTATTTTCAGAAGAGTGATTTTAAAAAGGCACAGCATATTTTTTCAAAATTTAACCATTCAGACACTTGGTACACAGAGAAAGCTGGAAAAGAATGGGTAATAAAGAAAAACTTGATTGAAATCTTATTGTATATAGAGCTAGAACATATCGATCTAGTTGAATCTAGGTTATTAAGCTTTAAAAGAAACCATTTTAAATACTTAAAAAGCATAAACCAATTACGGGCCATTACGTATGTGCAACTCGTGGAACACTATTTCAAACACCCCGAAAACATCACTTCAAAATCTTTTAAAAATAAGGTTGAATCTTCCTTTGAATGGATAGGCCCGCAAAAAGAAGATATTTTCGTTATGAGTTTTTACGCCTGGTTAAAAAGCAAAATGGAAAAGCAAGACCTCTATCACGTTACCCTTAAGCTAGTTAACGGCATGACAACAACAGATAATTAAACTTTAATTACTTTTGTTGAATGCTAAAAAAATCCATTTGGTATTTTATCTGTTGTTGCCATACCATATTATTGGCACAAACCGACAGTCTATCCATTAAAAACGGTATCGACAAACCCAATATTTTAGCCACGCATCATTTTGGGATTTTTAGCTCAAGGATTGAACAAAACTTCAAAATCTCACCTCCAAATACATCTACGTTTTCCTTTAACTATTCCAGTGGAAACAACTTCCACCCTTTTGTTGAAGCCTATTTCCCCAAAAATCCAGAAGTTAGAAAGCAACTGAGCCAAGTGATTTGGTACAACAGGTCGTTTAATTTTGTTGATCAAGAAACCACCCCGGCCGATTATATGAACATTGTTATTGATGCAGTCATTAAAGAGTTTAGGGTTAACTATAACTTGCCAATAAACAAACATCACGAATTAGGAATTTCCCTTAGATCCTATTTAATTACCAAAGGCAAATATCCATTTTCGTTTTTTACCAACGATGAATTTATTGAATGGTTCCACAGTAACATTTGGGGAGGTAAAGATCCGTACGGCAGAAGGTATTATGGCTTAAACCAAATAAACTTTGAATATACCGATAGAAACGGCAACACCTTAAAGTTAAATCAGAACGATTTCTTTATAAGCGGACTGGAACTAAGCCACTACTACTATCCTTCCCTTTTAAGATCTCCTACCAAGCAATTGTATTTTAATTTGGGAAGCCACTTAGGCATTAATACCTCCCAATATAATCCGTCTTTAGATATCGGTATTTCAGTAAGCGGTATAAAAAAGATAAGGTTTAAAAACAGCAACGAGTTTAATATTGGCATTGGCACCAGTGTTTTACGAAAAAATCTAATAAACTTTAAGGACGAACCTATAGAATTGGGCAACAACCCCTTTTTGGCCACTATAGAGAGCGATTTAGAATTCACTACATATACCAAAAAAAAGAATTACCATGCCTTTAGTGTGAATTACCATATCCAATCACGCTACAACAAATTGAAAGAAACCGATTATTATAAATTGCTGGGCAAATGGCAAGAAATAAATGGCGGTTGGCAACATGGCGTAGAAAAACTATATAGGGCCTTATCGGACTGGACCTTTATCTACACTTATGGCAGGCCCAAATTAAAGCTATCCCTTTATTTTAAGGAAGACCTTCTAGTTAATAATGCCCCCGACTTCCAAACAGGTATTGGGCTACAAGTACCTATTTCAAAATAACCTTATTACCCCAAGGCTTTGACCTTCTTAGTTAAAAAAGCGTTAAAAAAAGGGATGCATTAAACCATTAGCGCTCATAAAAGTCTTAGAAATGAACAACTTAAAATTTAAACGTATGAAACGAACATTAATAAATTTTGAGCATTTTTTCACCAAAAGGAATGTTTAAAATTTTTAATGTGAGAGCGTAGCGGTTGCATACGTTCTCAATTTTATAATTAACTCATTATTAATAATTACTAAAATTTAAACGTATGAAAAAGCTTTTATTAATCGCTTTGGCCATAGTATCCCTTCAGGCTGTAGCACAAGAACCCAAAAAAGAAGGCCCAAGATACAGAGACAACATGGCGAATATGCCTGCTGAAGATATGGCAGAATTACAAACCAAGAAAATGACTTTACACCTTGATTTGAATGAAAAGCAACAAAAGGAAATCTACGCCATAAACTTAGAAAACGCCAAAGCTAGAAAAGAACACATGAAAGCCAGAAAGGCTAAAAGAGAAGCTGGTGAAAAACCATCTCAAGAAGAGCGTACAAAAATGATGAAGGCTATGCTGGACCATAAAATTGCCATGATGCAAAAAATGAAAATCATTTTAAACGAAGAGCAATTTGCCAAATGGGAAAAAGCGCAAGCTAAAATGGATCACAAAAGAAAAGAAGGCATGAAACATAAAGCCCATAAAAAAGGCGATAAAATGAAAAAGGAACAATAATTTTAGTTTAGTTTGATTGGTTAATGTTTGTGGTTTTTTTAAAAGCATCCCAACACTTGGGGTGCTTTTATTTTACAGCTATCCTAGCTTTACTATTTACCCTTGTATTCTATAACTTTAAAAACGAAAGTTCTTCATTTACTACTAACAAAACTAAATATTTCTCTCCGTTAACTGTAATTTTTTCGACAGCCTTTACTTCTTTGTTTGAAATAGAGCTATTTAAACTTTCAAAACACACAGATTCATTCTCCACAAATTTTAAAATATATCCCTTTGAAGCATCATACCTAATAGTTTCTACCTCTGCCTCATACAACGTTCCAACGCCTAAAACCTCTAACACACCATCTTTATCCACATCTAAAAGCTCAAAATCTAAAGTAGGGCCAAACTGGGCAGTTACTGGCAGTTTATGAAACTTCAACTCTCCCGCCCCTAAATTCTCCACATAATAAGAACTAAATGTTTCGGCCTTTAAATGCAACGCATTTTCAATATTTTCCAACCCATATATTTCAACCATATTGGAATTCGCAAAAGCCTTGTAAGTTTTAATTTTTTCCTTTAAAAACGGTGTTTGTTCCGTAGAACATTCTTTTCCTCTAATGGGAAACAAACCGCCATTATAAGATTTACCCAGAGCAAAATCATAGCTTAGATTATCGTCAAAATAATTACTATAAATATGAAGGGGCTGCTCTGGTGTAGGATGAAATTTGTTGTTTTCTCCTAAATTCCCTAATAAATAATCGTCATCGCCATCACCGTCTAAGTCAATCTTTTTAATTGTTTGATACCAACCAGACCTTTTTTCAGACGCTACATTACTTCTTATAAACACCCCATTATCATTATTGAATATTGTTAAGGGCATCCATTCTCCAACAACAATCAGGTCATTATCACCATCTGTATCGTAATCAGAAAACACAGCACCATTAACTAAACCTAAGCGCCTAATTTCCTCGACACGACTCTCTGTAACATTTACAAATGTCCCTTTTCGGTTTTCTAAAACAAACGATTCTGGAGCCTTAGGATATTTCCCCGGAACAACCCTGCCACCAACAAAAATATCTATATCCCCATCGCCATCAAAATCGTCTACAGCTATAGCCTTAGTAACACTTAACATTTCCGGAAGTTGCCCTTTAGAGAACCCTCCCTTCCCATCATTAATGTACAAACGATCTTGTTGTAAAGGATCCTTCTCGGGGAGGCCATAATTTCCTGATGCAACATACAAGTCTAAATCATTATCATTATCGCAATCAAAAAATATTGCATTATTATCATTATAGTCTTTATCTTTTTCGAACAATGGCTGCTTTTTTTGTTCAAACTTTCCTGATTGCTTTTGTATGTACAATTGCCCAGGCTCACCCATTGTATTCCCTATAAAGATATCATCTAACCCATCATTATTCACATCACCAACAGCCAATGCATTATCTAAGGTAGATTGTTTTTGAGGCAGTAAAACTTGAAGATCATAATCGTTAAAATCTACAGCCTTGTGCTTATAATTAACATTCAATTGCGACCCCTTAATTTCACTAAACAAAGGATTTACCTTTATGGGATTTGAGTCTTGTGATTTAGCATTTTTATAGGACAACTTAACATGCTCATTAACTTTAATATTAGTTAAAATTTCTATCTTTCCGTCGTTCCAAATCACTTTAAGGCTGTCTAATTTATTATGGCTCCCCATTCCAAAAAACAAATCGTAAGTCACAGATGACTGATAGCCCCTACCCGGGCTTACCTCCCTTACCTGTTGCATACTATCTGCATAAACAAAAACCTTAGCCCCAATACCTTTAATGTTTTTTTCTGAACCTTTTAGACTTACCTTCAGGAAATTTAACGAACTGTTGTTCCTATAAATCGAAGCCATATCCGACTGATTATTAACAACCAAGTCCAGATCACCATCATTATCAAGATCGGCATAAGCTGCGCCATTAGAATTTACTTTTTCGTTTAAACCGAAATCTTCGGTTACATCACTAAATAGTAAGTTTCCTTTGTTAAGAAAAAAGTGGTTCGATAATTTGGTAGAAGGTATAATTTTTAGAGCCTCTTTAAGATTTTGTTCTTCATCAAATTGAGATAACTTTTTTTTCATTTGATGCCTAAAGTCTTGATTGGCAATATCGCGCTGTATGCCATTAGTTACAAAAATATCATTCAACCCATCGTTATTGAAATCTGCTAATAGAGGAGCCCAACTCCAATCTGTTTTTGCTATACCTGCAAGCTGACCAATTTCACTAAAGGTACCATCACCCTTATTCAATTGTAACACATTGCTCATATATTGATAGTGATACCCTTTTCTAACCATACGATTAAACTTCTCGGTACTCATACTCGCCATATTTTCCTTTCCCCGCTTTCGATCGGATGCTAACATATCTAAAACAATAAGATCGGGATATAAATCATTATTAATGTCGGCAAAATCCGAACCCATGCTATTATTTGAGATATGTTTGAATTGGTTTAGAATAGCATCTGTAAAGCCCCCATTCTGATTGTTTAGATATAAAAAATCAGGCTCCAAAAAGTCATTGGCCACATAAATATCCGGCCAACTATCATTATTAAAATCCCCAAAAACAGCACTTAATCCCCAAGCAACCTTCGTAATTCCTACCTCTTTTGATACATCTACATACGTGCCTTCTTCATTTTTAAAAAATTTGTCTACATTATCCTTTGTTAATCTAATTTGGTATTGAGGGGGCAGTAAAGCATCCTTATTGTTATCTTGACTGTGATTTAGCAAAAACATGTCTAAATCCCCATCTTTATCGTAATCAAAAAAATAGGCATGAGTTGAAAGCCCATAATCTTGCAAACCGTATTTAAGCGCTTCTTCTTTAAACGTATTATTCTTTTGGTTCACAAAAAGTTTATTCTGCCTTGCTGCCCGATTCTTCAACGATGCAGATTTACAAACATAAATATCCAGCCAACCATCGCTATTAATATCAACCATAGTCACGCCTGTAGTCCAACCATCATCATCTAATACATTTGCTTTTTTAGTAATATCCTCAAAGACAAAACCTCCTTGGTTGAGATATAATTTATTTGCCCCTTGATTTGAGGTAAAATAAATATCTTCCAACCCATCATTATTTATATCTCCTATTGCTACGCCACCTCCATTGTATATGTAACTGTAGTTTAAAAAATTAAAATCGGGCGTTTCTTGAACAACATTTTTAAAATAGACATTAGAATGACTGGAAGGTATTTTAGTAAACATTATCGTTTTATCACCTTCGTAAAATGATTTCGGTCTATCACACGCAAAACATGTAAAAAGAAATAACACAAAAACACAAGCTCTAATGCCCATAAAAATATTTTTTATTAAGTTCAAGATAATAAAAATGCTACTAATTAGGTATTATAACCATTCTATATTTAATTTATAGACATACGCCCTACAAAACATCCATGATACAATGTTTATTAGCCATATAAATTAAACAACTCCTTTGAGAGCTATACAAAACAAGAAAAAAATTTACACTATAGCCCCTCTAACCTCTTCTATAAAGTATTGAATTTTGCACCTGAACATTATAAAAATAAGCCTCCTCCAACAGGGTCTCTGTTGGAGGAGGCTTATTTTAAGCACTAGTAAAAATGCTGCTCTACCTACAAACTTTTCACTACACTTTCTACAGATTTAATGGTTAAATCTAAGTCTTCGTAAGTTAGGGCATCGGTAATAAACCAAGTTTCAAAGGCACTAGGCGCAATATAAACGCCCTCGTTTAACATCCCATGGAAGAAGGCTTTAAATGTATCGTTATTACCTTTAGATGCGGTTTCAAAATCGATAACTTCAGCATTATCAAAATGCACAGATATCATCGAGCCCACCCTATTTATGGTATGTGTTATATTATTGGTTTGCAAAACATGGGCTATACCATCATGTAAGTAAGCCGTTTTTTCTTCCAAACGGTTAAACACCGCTTCATTATTATTCAGCTCTGTTAACATAGCCAACCCTGCTGCCATAGCTAATGGGTTACCACTAAGGGTACCTGCTTGATATACAGGCCCCACTGGTGCCAAATAATCCATTATTTCATTTCTGGCGGCAAAAGCTCCAACGGGCAAACCACCTCCTATTACTTTTCCAAAACAAACAATATCTGCCCTTATGCCAAAGCGTTCTTGAGCCCCGCCTTTGGCCAATCGGAATCCCGTCATGACCTCATCGAATATCAACAGCATATCATTGGCATCGCACAAATCTCTTAAAGCTTGTAAAAACCCTTCCTTGGGTGGTACACACCCCATGTTTCCGGCGACAGGTTCAATAATGATACAAGAAATTTCATTCTTATTGGCTTCAATTAACGCCGCTACATTATCAATATCGTTATACTTAGCCAAAAGGGTATCTTTAGCTGTTCCCTGTGTAACCCCAGGGCTATTGGGTACACCAAACGTACTGGCTCCACTACCCGCTTGAATTAAGAACGAATCGCTATGCCCATGGTAACAGCCAGCAAATTTTATAATCTTTTCTTTTCCAGTAAATCCCCTTGCCAATCTAACGGCACTCATACAAGCTTCCGTACCAGAGTTTACAAATCTTATTTTGTCTATATGTGGCACCATAGACACCGCCAGTTCTGCTATTTGGGTTTCAATCTCGGTTGGCGCTCCAAACGAGGTTCCTTTTTTCGCTTTTTCGACTACGGCATCAACAACGGGTTGGTAAGCGTGCCCCAATATCATAGGCCCCCAAGAGTTGATATAATCTACAAACCTGTTACCATCTTCATCATATAAATAAGCGCCTTTGGCTTCTTTAATAAAGATTGGCGTTCCCCCCACACCTTTAAACGCTCTAACAGGCGAGTTGACTCCTCCCGGAATTACTTTTTCAGCTTGTGCAAACAAGGCACTACTTCTTTTATAAATCATTGTTTATGTTTTATTGTACGAGTAACGTTTGTCCAATACTTATAATATTGTCTTCTAAGCCATTCATTCTCCGAATGGCTTCAACCGTAGTATTGTACTTTTTTGAAATGGAATATAAGGTATCGCCCTTAACAACGGTATGCGACATTTTTGTTGGCGTTGATCGCTCATCATTGGCAACCACCTCTTCTCCTAGAATGCCCTTATCGTATTCATAGAGTTTATATCGTTCTATTAAACTGATGAGCTTTTGGGGGTATTTTTTATCGGTGGCATAGCCTGCAGCCCTTAACCCTTTGGCCCAGCCTCTATAATCATGCTTTTTTAAATCGAATAGCGCCGAATAGCGCTTACGCTGGGTCAAAAACAAGGAATGATCCCTAAAGGAATACTTGGCATCCTTGTATTTCCTAAAACATTCCTGTCGCCTATCATCATCGTGATAAATCTTTTTACCCGTCCAATCATGGCATTTAATACCAAAATGGTTGTTTGCTTCAACAGAAAGCCGTCCCTTACCAGAACCTGATTCTAATATACCCTGTGCCAATGTAATACTAGCTGGTATACCATAGAGTTCCATTTCTGTCTTGGCGATGTCCTTATAAGTATCAATATACTGCTCTGTAGCACTGGCATAAGTTTTAGTCGCTATGGGAGCTTCGGTCGCTTCTGTAGTTTCTTTAACGTCTGGTGGCGACGTGGTTCGGGTTTTGCGTTCTATGGTTGGCTTTTTGGCTACTGCTCTTTTTTTGGAGCCACAGCTAAACACCAATAGACATATAAAACATAGGGCTATAATACGCTGCATTTAAATTTCTATTTGTGGTAATTTCTTTTTCTTTAAAAACTCGTTCATCCCAAATATACCTTGTAACCCTCCTGTATGGATGGCCAAAATTTTTGACCCCTTCGGAAAGTAACCCTGGTTTATTAAATCCATAACGCCAAACAACATCTTACCAGTATATACCGGATCCAAAGGAATGCTGTAATCGTTTTTGAAAGTATTAATAAACTTTACCAGTTCGGCATTCACCTTGGCATACCCTCCAAAATGATAATCGGTTATTAATTCCCAATTCGATTGTCTTGCAAATTTACTAATATCTTTATGTAAAAAAGAACCTTTTAGGGCAGGAAAACCCAAAACTTGTTGACTGGGTTTTGAACAATTGATAAGCCCCGAGATAGTTCCACCTGTACCTACAGCAACACATATATAGTTAAAATGAGCATCTTCTTCATTTAAAATCTCCTCGCATCCCTTTACCGCCAAAGTATTGGTGCCGCCTTCTGGTATAAGGTAAAATGTCCCAAATTCAGCTTCTAATTTATTTAAAAAAGACGTTGCCGTTTTGGTTATGTAAACCTCACGCGATACAAATTTAAACTGCATACCACATTGTTTGGCAAAGCTTAAAGTTGGGTTATTTTTTATGACATCCCGTAACTCCTCCCCTCTTATAACCCCAATGGTTTCAAACCCTAAAAGCTGCCCTGCCGAAGCCACTGCTGCAATATGATTGGAATAGGCTCCACCAAAAGTCAGCAATGTTTTAAACCCTAATGCTTTGGCCTGCTCAAGGTTGTATTTGAGTTTTCGATATTTATTCCCCGAAACAAAAGCATGAATTCTATCTTCCCGTTTAACACATAATTCAACTTCTTTATTCGGTATGTTGACAACCTGATTAACGCTATGTCCTAAGTCGAATTCCATATTTGCGAAGATACTTTATTTATGTTTTAGGATGTATAAATATTGATGGGATTGGTTAGACGAAAAAGCCAATCGAAGGTTTGAAGCTGGGGCTTGAAGTTTGGGATTAGAAATGCACAACCAACCGAATAACGACTAACGTCCAACAACAAAACCCTCCTTCAAAAATGATATTTGTGTTATCCCCATAAAAAGTTCACACAAAGCAAATGAAAAAATTCACGTACTTTTGCTTTAATGAAGAAGATAATCCCCATTGAGGAAGGTGATTTTTATTGGACACCCGAAGGCTATAGATGCTTTACCGAACAATACCATTTAAAACGTGGCTATTGCTGCGAAAGTGGCTGTAGACATTGTCCGTATGGATATCATCCTTCAACCGACCTCAGAACAGGAAAAAACAAGGGTTTGACAAAAAAACGATAGTTGTTTCAAGTCACTCACGTACAAACACTTGGTACGATTATTGATGCTATTTATTAAAAAGTTGTTATAAAATTATTTTTTTGATAGTTATTAGATAAACCTCTAATCACTAATTTTTTGCAACCTTAAATAACCGTAAAAAATTGCATTATGAATAAACTATTAAAAACACTACCAATGTTAGCACTATTAGTCGTGCTATCTTCATGTAGCTCTGTACGAGTTGCTACCGATTATGATAAAAATGCAAACTTTAACGAATACAAAACATTTGCATTCTTTAAAACGGGCATTGACAAAGCAGAAATTAGCGATTTGGACAAACGCCGAATTTTAAGAGCTATTGAAGCTGAACTATTGGCCAAAGGGTTTACGAAATCTGAAAAACCAGATCTTTTAATTAGCCTATTTACAAAATCACAACAACGCGTAGACGTTTACAACAACGCCTGGGGCTACGGTGCCTGGGGTTGGGGCGGATGGGGCCCTTGGGGAGGCTACGGTCCTGGCTGGGGCTGGGGTTACCAACCTTCTGTTTCAACATCTACCCAAGGTACTTTGTACATAGATCTTATTGATGCCAAGAAAAAAGAACTGGTATGGCAAGGTATGGGCACTGGTTATTTAAGCAGGAATGTAGATAAAAAAGAAGAACGCATTAAGGAGTTTGTCGCCGAGATTATGGCAAAGTACCCTCCTGGATCACAACAATGATACAAACAAAACCAAAAACGGCCTGGTTACTGAGGTTCTCGAAGTGCAGGTCGTTTTTTCATGTCTTATCCTTAGCCTTCAACCCCTCTTTTTATTTAATTAAATTCAATTACAATATTAAAAACCCTAATTCAATTAAAGAATATTCAAAATATTGAATTTTTAATGAATTATTCGTATTTTTATAACACGATGTAAACTATTGAATTTTTAAATAAAACCCATGCCCGACACTTTCGAATCCAACGACATATTAAACAAACTGCCCAAACATTTAAAACAGTTTATAAAACCGCAAAATTATGAGGACTATTCGGCCATAGACCAAGCTGTATGGCGTTACGTGATGCGCAAAAATGTAGACTTTTTAACAACGGTCGCCCATGGGTCGTACCTGGACGGATTGAAACAAACGGGCATCTCTATAGACCAGATTCCCAACATGTACGGTATGAACCGTATTTTAAAGGAAATTGGTTGGGCTGCTGTGGCTGTAGATGGCTTTATCCCGCCAAATGCCTTTATGGAATTTCAAGCTTATAACGTGTTGGTTATAGCGAGCGATATTAGGCAACTGGAACATATTGAATACACGCCTGCCCCAGATATTATTCATGAAGGTGCAGGGCACGCCCCTATAATTGCCAACCCAGAATACGCTGAGTATTTAAGGCGCTTTGGTGAAATTGGCTGTAAAGCCATTTCTTCGGCTAAAGACTATGAGCTATACGAAGCTGTTAGGCATTTATCCATTATAAAGGAAGCTCCTAATTCCACTGAAGAAGACATTATCTTAGCAGAACAAAAAGTAGAAGAACTTCAACAAAACATGGGGGATCCCAGTGAAATGGCCCTTATTAGAAACTTACACTGGTGGACGGTCGAATATGGATTGATTGGCACTATTGAAAATCCAAAAATTTACGGTGCCGGATTATTATCATCCATTGGCGAAAGTGCTTGGTGCATGACCGATGCTGTTAAAAAACTACCCTATTCCATTGAAGCCACTTATAAAGATTTCGATATTACCAAACCACAACCACAACTTTATGTAACACCCGACTTTGCCCATTTAAGTCTGGTATTGGAAGAATTTGCCAACACCATGGCTTTACGAAATGGTGGGCTATCTGGCATTGAAAAGCTAATCCATTCTAAAGCCTTGGGCACTATAGAATTGAGTACAGGCCTTCAGGTTTCTGGTGTATTCTCCAGTGTTATTGAACATAACGGCAAACCTATCTACATTCAAACCCATAATGAAACTGCTTTAGCCTATAGAGAAAAAGAGTTGGTTGGCCATGGCACCAAAACACATAAAAAAGGGTTTGGATCGCCTATTGGAAAACTAAAAGGCATTAATTTGGCAATTGAAGATATGAGTCCGCGTGATTTGGCCGCCTATAATATATATGAAGAAAGAACGGTTACGCTGGAATTTGAAGGTGGGATAAAAGTATCTGGTGAAATTATTACAGGCAAACGCAATCTGCAAGGCAAGATTATTTTGGTTAGTTTTAAAAACTGCACCGTCACCCATGGTGATACCGTTTTATTCAAGCCCAAATGGGGTATTTACGATATGGCTATAGGCAAAGAGATTGTATCGGCATTTTCTGGACCAGCAGATTTAAATAGTTTTGATTTGATTACCCATGTGCCATCCACTCAAACCGTACACGTCAAAAAATCGGAAAAGCGATTGGAGTTGGAAAGCCTCTACCAACAGGTTAGGGATTATCGGGAAGGCAAAAACAGAACCATCTCCAGGACCAAAGTTTTAGAGCAACTTATTGAAAAGCACCCAACCGATTGGCTGTTGCCGGTTGAACTTTATGAATTGGCTTTTAAAGGTCATGAACAAACCCTATGCAATAGCATTCTGGAACATCTGGAAACTATTAAACAACACAAGCCCGAAGTTGGCAAGTTAATTGATGATGGATTGGAAATTATTAATAAAACAATAGTTACACAGTAACAGACATAGGTTATTAATGTTCTGTTTTGATTTTAAAACTTAGTTTTTTATCCATAAGACTAAGGATTAAATTTTCTCCATGCAAAAAATGAAAATAAAACGAATCTAATACTTCTTCATCTTCTAAAATTTTCACTTCCTTTTTAGAAAAGCGACACATTGAACTTGGAATACATTTAATTGTTTTTTTTGAATTTTGTCTGTTAAAAAATACAGACTCAACGCAAAATTTCAAACTCAAATCTTCGTTTATACTACTAGACATAAATTCAACGGCACCTACTTTAGCTCCATTTGTTGGCAAAAACTCGTATTGACTACATGGGTTAATTCTAATAATGTATGTTTCATTTCTCCTAAACTTGGCATATGCTGAATCATTATCTCTAAACTTACCATCCATTGAAAAACGAATAACATCAAACCCCTCTTTTACCTTAGGCACTCTGTATTTTAATGTATCTGGACGAATTAAAACACCATTGATTTCAAAAGAAAACATAGTATTTTTAAATCCATCCTCTAAAAACTTTAAACCCTGAAATTGAATAGTAACAAAACTATCTTGGCAATAAGTAAATGTGGTAAAAAAAAAGAACAAAAATATTATTTGTTTCATCCTTTAAAAATCATTTAAACCGTTCTAAAGTTTCCTTAGTAAAATCACTCAACACCAATTTTCCGCTAATTTTAGCTCTTTCTAAAAGCAGCTCGTTCCAGTGCTCTGTACCTCCCCAAAACACTTGTTTCATTTGTTGTAACGCTTCTGGGTTATAAGCGCTTAACTTTTGGACCAATACATCTACTGCTTCATCCAATGCCTCTACTGTTTCATAAACTTCAGCATACAACCCTTTACTTTTTGCAAATTCGGCCGAATAAAATACTTCGGCATTAATGGCCATTTGCGACATGGCCGTCTTCCCCATTTTTCTTGTAACTGCTGGTTCTATAACAAAAGGCCCTATACCAATACTCAATTCGCTTAACTTAATGGCGGCATATTGGGTCGCCAGACAATAATCGGTTGCCGCTGCCAATCCTACGCCACCACCTACGGCTTTGCCCTGGACCCGGCCAATAATCAATTTAGGACATTGCCGCATCGCATTAATAACCTGTGCAAATCCAGAAAAAAATTGTGTTCCTGCTGCTTCATCTTCAATAGCAACGAGTTCCTTAAAGCTTGCCCCTGCGCAAAAGGTTCGGTCACCTCCGCTTTTTAAAACAATTACCTTTACAGCATCATTAGTTCCTGCTTCAATAATGGTCTGTTCTAATTTTTTAAGGTTTTCACTTGGCATCGCATTATGCTCTGGATGAAAAAACTCAATATACCCTACTCCATTCTTTATGGTTAACGATACGTATGGTTGCATTTTACTTATAAATTATTGGGTTGAATATACATAATTTTATCAGTAACTCTTGTTACATTGGGTTTTTAAAATTAAACCGTAATTTGCACAAATTAAAATAAAACTATGGGGTTATTAAATTTACTGTTTGGCAATAAAGACCATTTAATAAAAGATTTTATAGATAGAGGCGCTGTTATTATTGACGTGCGTACACCTGCAGAATATAAACAAGGTGCCATAAAAGGCTCGAAAAATATACCTTTGCAAGGTATCAATACTAAAATTGAGGACTTAAAAAAACTCAAGAAACCCATTATTACCTGTTGTGCCAGCGGCATGCGCTCTGGTAGTGCGGCATCCATCTTAAAAAAACATGGCATTGAGGTTATAAACGGTGGCGGTTGGGCGAGCTTAAAAAGCAAACTCTAATTGCCTATGTTAATAAAAACAAGAAAACATTAGTTTCCTTCGACGTAAGAAGTCTAACTAATGTCATTTCTCTCGATTAATAGCATTACAAATGTAGGTTGTATTAGCTTAACCTGTGTTAACGATAGGTTAAGCTATCTTTATATTAATTTGTTTTAGCCATTCTTGAGTTTCACCAATCCATTATATTTCTGTTTTACAAATATTTAAGTCTGTTTTTAAGGTTAGAACACTGACTAAATTTTCTTAATATATTAAAAATAATTAAATGCCATATTAGCACTTCTTAAAAGTTAAGAAAAAAGAGCAGAATAAAAAAACACCAACTACAATTCACTGTTAATGATTATAATTGGTGTTCCTTATTTGAACTGATTAATAGCAACTTAAATTTACAATTAAATGTCTATGATAAAACTTTTTTTCGATAAAATGACATTTATAAAAGATTAAGCGCAACAACAAGGTTATTGAAACCAATCCAACAATTCTCTAGCACAAGATTATCTGTTTTGATCGTTTAAATTTATATTAACATCCTGATTTAAAAAGAAATATGCGTAAATTTTTGCTGTAGCTCCTTTTTCTGAACCTCTAACTGTTGAAGGAATTGTTGATGCGCTTCAGAATTTGGGTTAAATGGTTTATGCTGAAGGCCTTTTTGAATTCCATCAACCTGTTTCATGATTTTTGAAGCCTCGCCTGACATCCAAACACTTTGGAACTTTTCCCAGATATAGTTCACCGCTATAGTATTGGGATGAACCATATCTTCAGCATAAAAACGGTAATCTCGAAGTTCGTCCATCATAATTTCATAAGATGGAAAGTAGTGTAAATTACGGTCAACGGATACTGATTGTAAATTTAGAAATTGATGAATCGCAGCAATTAAATGCGCCTTACTTTGGGTATTCTCAATAAAACCATCCTTTAAATGCCTCACTGGAGATACTGTAAAAATAACAGTCACCTTAGGGTTTATTGCCTTTATTAAATCGGTTATATAATGCAAAGCGTTTTTGATGGTTTCAATAGACAGCAATTCTTTTTGAAACTCTTTTTGGGACACCTTATGGCAATTGGCCACTAATGTATTGGTTTTGGTAAAACGGTATACCCAAGCTGTTCCTAAAGTAATAATGATATGGCTTGCTCTGTTAAGTTCTTGCGCCGCTACTTTTACCTGATTATTTAAATTGTTTAATAATGCTTCTTTTGAAGGATTGCTTAATTTGGAATGCACTTCAAAACAGTGCCATTGTTCGTTATGGAAAAAGACATCTTCTTCTAAATATTGTTTTTGGCCTATAGCATTTACAACAATCCTTTCTATGGCTTTAGGGTGAAAAACTATCCCAAAAGGATTTTGAACGGTTTGAAACTTATAATATGATAGTTTTTCTCCAATATGCTCTACAAAGCAAGACCCCAACAACAATACGTTAGACCCATAACTAATAAGATTACCGGTTGGTTTAGTTAATGGTATTTGTGTTTGAAGGTACATATGCACGCTAAGACGCTAAGGTCGCCAAGTTTTTAATTAAAAAGCTACAAGCCGTTTACTATCCTAGTGATTCCCGATTTAATAAGTGGGCTATTAAAATTAACTAGCAAACCCAACTTTAAATTAGTTAACTTCAAATATGTTAATAATTGTTTAGGATGAACTGGATGAATCTCCATTACAGACTTTATCTCTACTATCACTTTGTTTTCCACTATTAAATCGGTTCTATATCCCAAGTCTAATTTCCGCCCCTTCCAAACAACAGGCAATTGTTTCTGTCTTTCAACTTTTAAGCCTATTTCTGTTAACTCTGAATATAATATTTCTTCGTAAATCGACTCTAAAAGTCCAGGCCCTAAATTAACATGTATATGGTAACAACAATCAACTATTATTGACGCTAAGTCATCTTCATAATATTCATCGTTATTGTTTTTCATACATTACTAACCTTTATGTAGCTAAGATGGGAACATGTCAAATATAAGACTTTTCCTATAATTAATAAAACCCATAACTACTTAACCTTAAAAGTTAACAATTGTGATTCTACGAGACAACCAAACCAATTCAAAACATACATATTATCACGCCAAGACTCCATGAACGACAAACTAATTCCATATTATGTGGCTGAAAAAACCTTCGTGGCTTTGCGACTCTGCGAGCCTAACTTAAATACCTTATAGAAACTTTCAAAGCCTCTTCTATGCCTTGAGGATTTTTACCCCCAGCAGTGGCAAAAAACGGTTGACCGCCGCCGCCGCCTTGAATGTATTTACCCAATTCCCTAACCACTTGACCTGCATTTAAACCTTTACTGGCAACCAGTTCTTTAGAAATATAACAAGACAACAAAGCTTTTCCATCTTTTTCGGTAGCCAACAGCAAAAACAGGTTATCTATCTGATTGCCCAAATCGAAGGCCACATCCTTTAACCCTGCAGCATCTAAATCCAAGTGTTTCGCTAAAAACTGAATTCCGTTAACCTCGGTCAATTCATTTTTCAGTTCTTGCTTAATGTTCTTGGCTTTATCTTTTAAAAGGGCTTCTATTTGCTTTTTTAAATCGGCATTTTCTTCCTGTAAATTCTGTAAAGCCTTTACGGGTTCCTTAGCATTGTTAAGCAAATCCTTCATTTCAAAATAAGCCTTGTTATTTTCAATAAAAAAGTCTTTTACAGCATCACGAGTTATCGCTTCAATACGGCGGACCCCTGAAGCTACGGCACCTTCTGAAAGGATTTTAAAATGCCAAATATCTGCTGTGTTCTTCACATGGGTACCTCCACACAACTCTATAGATTTCCCAAAACGGATGGTACGCACGGTATCGCCATACTTTTCACCAAATAAACTCATTGCCCCTTCTGCTATGGCTTCTTCCTTAGGGATACTTCGCTTTTCTTCCAAAGGCAATTTCCCTTCTATACGTCTGTTAACGAAATTCTCAACATCCTCCAACTCTTCAGTAGTTAATTTAGAGAAATGGGAGAAATCGAAACGCAAGTGTTTGGCATGTACCGCACTCCCTTTTTGCTCTACATGTGTTCCTAAAACCTCCCTAAGTGCTTGGTGCAACAAATGGGTAGCCGTATGGTTACTCTCTGTTCTACGACGCAAATCTAAATCTACTACAGCCTTAAATGTTTCACCAATATGCTCAGGTAAGTTTTTGACGAAGTGTATAATTACATTATTCTCTTTTTTGGCATCTACAATATACACCACATCGCCATGGACATCTTCAATATACCCTTTGTCCCCTACTTGTCCACCGCCTTCAGGATAAAATGGCGTTTGGTTAAAAACCAACTGGTACATTTCGCCTTCTTTCTTCGAAGTTACTTTTCGATATCTTGTAATCTTAACATGCGCTTCCAGCGTATCGTAGCCTACAAATTCTTCTTCTCCATCCTCAACCAACACGGTCCAATCGTCTGTAGACATTTCTCCTGCTGCTCTTGAGCGATCCTTCTGTTTTTGGAGTTCTTCATTAAAGCCTTTTTCGTCAAGTTTCAAGCCTTTTTCTGAAAGGATCAACGCTGTTAAATCCACAGGAAAGCCATAGGTGTCATAAAGCTCAAATACCTTCTCACCAGAAACGGTATCGGTTTTAGTATCTTCTACAATTCTGTTTAACAGTAACAAACCTTGTTCCAATGTTCTTAAAAACGACTGCTCTTCTTCTTTAATAACATTCTCTACGAGTTGCTTTTGAGCTTTTAATTCAGGAAAAGCATCTCCCATAGTTTGGCTTAAAACTTCAACCAATCTATAAATAAATGGTTCTTTTTTGTCTAAAAATGTAAAACCGTAACGCACTGCACGACGCAATATTCTTCGTATCACATAACCCGCCCCAGTATTACTTGGCAACTGGCCATCGGCAATGGCAAATGCTACAGCACGCACGTGGTCTGATATCACCCGAACGGCAACATCTACTTTTTCATCTTTACCATAGCCTTTACCCGAAAGTGTTTCAATTTCTTTAATTAGAGGTGTAAACACATCGGTATCGTAGTTACTTTGAACGCCTTGCAATACCATACACAACCGCTCAAATCCCATACCGGTATCGATATGTTTATCTGGCAGGTTCTCTAGGCTACCATTGGCTTTTCGATTGTATTGCATGAATACCAAATTCCAGATCTCTACGACCTGTGGGTGATCCATATTCACTAAATCTTTACCAGAAACCTTAGCTTTTTCTTCAGCAGAACGAATGTCGACATGAATCTCACTACAGGGACCACAAGGCCCTTGATCGCCCATCTCCCAGAAATTATCTTTTTTGTTACCCTTTAAAATACGGTCTTCAGAAATATGCTGCTTCCAAAAGTCGTAAGCTTCAGTATCCATAGGGATATTATCGTTTTCATCACCTTCAAAAACGGTAACATACAAGATGTCTTTATCAATACCATAAACCTTTGTTAACAACTCCCAGGCCCAAGCAATGGCTTCTTTTTTAAAATAATCGCCAAAACTCCAGTTGCCCAACATTTCAAAAAGCGTATGGTGGTAGGTATCGTAACCCACTTCCTCTAAATCGTTATGTTTTCCAGACACCCGCAAACATTTTTGACTGTCTGTTATACGACTGCTTTTTGGCTGTGCATTACCCAAAAAATATTCTTTAAAAGGTGCCATACCCGAATTTACGAACATGAGCGTGGGATCATCTTTTACAACCATTGGCGCCGAGGGCACTATAGTATGTTTTTTATTCTCGAAAAAATTTAAAAATTTAGAGCGAATATCTTGTGACTTCATTTACTTTTGGTAATGCTATTTTTGTTTCTTTTTTACATTAAGGAAGTGGTTTCTTCTTTTCTTTTGCTTAAAACAAAAAGTCCAAAAACACTTCAATTACAAAACAATTTTTATCTTTACTCTCCTTTTTATTTTTAGATATCGGCTAATGACGATACTTTTTTAAAAGGTTTAACGTTTGCTTAAAAAACTAAGACATAAGTTGTTTTAATTGAATGCAAAAATACTATAATTTAGGTAATGAGTAAGGTAAAATATTATTACGATCCAGAATCGCTTTCCTATAGAAAAATTGAACGTAAAAAAAGAACCACGTTCAAATACGCTTCTATGTTTATTCTAGCTTCAGCTATTTTTGGATTTATCTTTGCATTTATTGCCAGTCAGTATGTTGAATCTCCTAAAGAACGTGCTTTAAAGCGTGAGTTGCAGAACATGCAGTTACAATACGGTATTCTGAACAAAAAAATGGAACATGCCGAAACGGTTTTAGCTAATATTGAAGACCGCGACAATAACATTTACCG
This sequence comes from Aestuariivivens insulae, assembly GCF_022662195.1. GTDB lineage: Bacteria > Bacteroidota > Bacteroidia > Flavobacteriales > Flavobacteriaceae > Aestuariivivens > Aestuariivivens insulae. The sequence goes on from NZ_JAKMCS010000002.1 coordinate 67,346, forward strand.
CGTTTACTTTGAAGCAAACCCCATACCTGAAGAACAGCGCAAGGCCGGTTTTGGTGGAATTAACCGCTATAAAAAACTGGAAGGCTACGACAATTCAAAACTGGTCATAGAAAGCAGCAAGCGATTGGATATCCTTCAAAAGCAAATCGTAGTCCAGTCGAAATCATTGGACGAAATTGCAAAACTAGCTAAAGAAAAAGAAAAACTATTGGCTGCTATTCCTGCGATTCAACCCGTAAACAATAAAGACTTAACACGTATGGCCTCGGGTTATGGTATGCGTTCCGATCCGTTTACCAAAGCAAGAAAAATGCACTGGGGCATGGATTTCACAGCCCCTAGGGGCACGCCTATTTATGCTACCGGTGACGGCGTTGTGGTTCGTGCCGATGCTAGAGCTACAGGTTACGGCAGGCACATACGTATAGATCATGGTTACGGCTACACTAGCTTATATGCGCACCTATATAAATACAACGTAAAAAGAAACCAAAAAGTTAAGCGTGGTGATCTTATCGGGTTTGTGGGAAGCACAGGTCGTTCCCAGGGCCCTCATTTACATTATGAGATATTTAAAGATGGCAAACGCATTAACCCCATTAACTTTTACTACGGTAGTTTAACTGCTGAAGAATATGCCGAATTATTGGAACACGCCTCATTAGAAAACCAATCTTTAGACTAATGCATATAGAGCTTCCCGAAAAACGATATTACAGTATTGGCGAAGTGGCCAAGGCATTTCATGTTAATACCTCTTTAATTCGTTTTTGGGAAAAGGAGTTCGATGTACTAAAACCTAAAAAAAATGCCAAGGGCAACCGTAAGTTCACACCAGAAGACATAAAAAATCTAAAACTCATTTACCACTTGGTAAAAGAGCGTGGATTTACTTTAGAAGGTGCCAAAACCCATTTAAAAGAAGAGAAGAAAGAAACGCTTAACAACTTCGAAATTATTAGCAAACTGGAAGGCATCAAAAATCAACTGATAAAAATTAAAGAACATTTGTAACATTTTCGGTTTATTTTCAACTTATTAATTGAACATTAAAAAATCAAAACTAAGATTATGAAAAAGTTTCTACCATGGATTATTATAGGTATCGTTGTTTTAGGGCTTTACTCTTGGGGTAAAGGGTTTAATAATACTGCTGTCACATTAAATGAAGGCGTTAAAGAGGCCTGGGGCAATGTAGAAACGGCTTACCAACGCAGAAACGACCTTATTGGCAATTTGGTAAAAACCGTACAGGGGGCTGCCGATTTTGAACGTAAAACCCTAACTGAAGTTATTGAGGCCCGTGCCAAAGCAACATCCATTAGCATAGATCCCAATAACATTACACCAGAACAATTGGCGCAATACAACCAAGTGCAAGGGGGATTAAGCGGGGCCTTAAAAAGTCTTTTAGTTACTGTTGAGCGCTACCCCGATTTAAAAGCCAATCAAAACTTTTTAAAACTTCAGGACGAACTTACCAGTACAGAAAATACGATACAGACCCAAAGAACACGCTACAACGAAGCCATTAAACCTTACAACATTCATGTAAGCAAGTTTCCTAATACCATTCTGGCAGGCCTATTAAATTTTGACGACAAGCCGTATTTCAATGCTGAAGCTGGCGCAAACAAGCCTGTTGATGTTGAATTCGATTTTAAATAATCGGTCATGTCCAAAGTTGAAAATTTTCTTAATGCTGAAGAAGAGCAGAATATCATTGAAGCCATAAGGCTTGCCGAAAAAAATACGTCTGGCGAAATTAGGGTACATATTGAAAAAACCTGTAAAGGTGATGCCTTTAACCGTGCCCTAGAAGTATTCCACTATCTAAAAATGGATAACACCAAAGCACAAAATGGCGTGCTTATTTATGTTGCCGTTGAAGATAAAAACTTTGTTATTTATGGTGACAAGGGCATAAACGATGTGGTACCCAAAGATTTCTGGAACACTACCAAAGACGTCATTCAGCAACATTTTAAATTGGGCCATTTTAAACAAGGACTTGTTGAAGGCATTTTAAAGGCAGGCCAAGAACTGGAGAAGCACTTCCCTTGGCATCATGACGATATCGATGAATTACCAAATGACATTTCAAAAGGCTAACACTTAAATGAAGCATTTAAACACAAATAGTATTGCTTGTTTTAAATTAAGCATTAAGGTTTTAGTCCTTACGTTAACATTAAGCTTGTTATCATTTGAATCGGCTTTTGCTCAATTTAACATCCCTGATAAGCCAAAACTCCAAACTAGTGTTTACGATTATGTAGACTTGTTATCTACTACTGAAAAAAATAGTTTAGAACATAAATTAATTAAATATTCTGACACTACTTCCACGCAAATCGTTGTCGCCATTATTTCAACAACTAAAGGTGAAAATATAGGTTTATTGGCTCCCAGATGGGCTCATGAATGGGGTGTTGGGCAAGCTAAGGAAGACAACGGGGTATTCATCTTATTGGCTAGAGATGACCGTAAAATATGGATAGCTCCAGGCTACGGTGTAGAACATAAATTAACTGCTGGCATCACAGGAGAATTAATCCGCAATGTTATTATCCCTGAGTTTAAACGCGGTGATTATTATAACGGTTTGGATAAAGGTACAGATACCATTTTTCAAATTTTAAAAGGGGAATACAAAGGTTCTGGTAAACAAAACAACCGCAACAGCAGTTCTCCTGTAGGCTTCATTTTTATAATTTTTATTTTCATTATTATTTTAATTGCTATTACCAAGAATCGACGTGGCGGAGGCGGCAACCATAGAGGTGGCAACAGACATGGCGGTTTCGATATCTGGGATGCCATCATACTAAGCAATATGGGACGCGGTGGTTTTGGCGGTAGCTCTGGAGGCGGATTTTCTGGAGGTGGTGGCTTTGGCGGCGGTTTTGGTGGCGGTGGATTTTCTGGTGGTGGTGCTGGAGGAAGCTGGTAAATAGTTCACAACAAATTATTAACAATTAACGATTGATGATTGATAATTAATGAACCAAGAGTCAAGAGCCAATAATTAAGAACTAAGCCCCTAAACATTTAAACGTTGAACATTGAATGAACCTTAAATAGCTCCCAAGTTATTTTGGCAGCACACCCCGTTGGGCACCCCCCTTAAAAAACCTAAACTATTTTTTCCTCATATAAACACTCACGGGAACACCATTAAAATTAAAGTGTTCTCGCAGTTTATTTTCTAAAAAGCGTTTGTAAGGATCTTTTACATATTGGGGTAAGTTACAGAAAAATGCAAACTGCGGCTGTGGTGTTGGCAATTGCATGATGTATTTAATCTTAACGAATTTACCTTTATAAGCTGGCGGCGGGTAGTGTTCTATTATAGGCAATAGCACCTCATTAAGCTTACTTGTTTTTATTTTTTTCGAACGGTTGTTATAAACGTCAACGGCAGTCTCTATAGCTTTATAAATACGCTGTTTGGTCAAAGCCGAAATAAACAGGATAGGCACATCGGTAAAAGGCTCTATTTGCTTGCGTATAACTTTCTCGTATTCCTTAACCGATTTATGGTCTTTTTCTACTAAGTCCCATTTATTAACTAGAATCACAACACCTTTTCTATTGCGCTCTGCTAACCAAAAAATATTTTGTACTTGACCGTCGAACCCCCTAGTGGCATCTAAAACCAACAAACACACGTCGCAGTGTTCAATAGCACGAATACTACGCATAACCGAATAGAATTCTAAATCCTCCTTGACTTTAGACTTTCTTCGAATACCTGCTGTATCCACTAAGTTAAACTCAAACCCAAAACGGTTGTACTTGGTATCAATAGCATCCCTCGTGGTACCAGCAATATCTGTTACAATATATCGGTCCTCTCCTATTAAGGCATTTATAAAAGACGATTTCCCAGCATTGGGACGCCCAACAACTGCAAAGCGTGGCAACTCATCTTCTATGATTTCCTCTTTTTCCGGCAATACATCTACTAATGCATCCAATAATTCCCCTGTTCCGCTTCCGTTTATACTGGCAATGGTATAATACTCTCCCAAGCCTAAGGCATAAAACTCAACGGCATCCTCGGCACGTTTGGCATTATCTACTTTGTTTACAGCTAAAAAGACTGGCTTGTCCACCTTCCGAAGTAGTTTTGCAACATCTTCATCCATTCCGGTTACACCAGTTTCAACATCTACCATAAATATGATGGCATCGGCTTCATCTATGGCAAGCTCTACTTGTTTGTCTATTTCAGATTCAAAAATATCGTCACTTCCAACCACATAGCCTCCGGTATCGATTAATGAAAACTCCTTACCGTTCCAATCACTCTTACCATAATGACGATCGCGGGTAACCCCACTTACCGCATCAACAATAGCTTCACGTTTTTGGATCAACCGATTAAAAAATGTTGACTTCCCTACATTGGGTCTTCCTACAATAGCAACTATTCGACTCATATTCTTTTAATTGTTTGCAAAGGTAGTGTTTAATATTAAAGAAAAAACACTATTTTTCTTGTGAAAATTTTGTGGTATGCCAATATCCAATGACATTGTTCTAAGACCTCGGTTTAAAATTGAAATCCCCAGAAACAACCAATCTGTTTTAAGTGATTTTGAGCAAGCCAAAAGCACGCAATCCGATTTTATTGTAAACAGGATAGACGATCAAGTTTTTATAAAATTCCCAAAACACAAACAGCATTTTTGGTCGCCACAATTGCATTTGGAAATTAATGAAGTAGATGAAAACTCCAGTTTACTTTATGGTTTGTTTGGCCCCAACCCCACGGTATGGACCTTATTTATGTTTCTACACTTTATGGTGGCTGGTTTTTTTATTGCCTTTGGCATTTGGACTTATACCAATTGGACTCTAGGAAACAGCTACACCATACAGTTAAGCCTTATGCTGCTTATGGTTGTTATTTGGTTTGTGTTATATTTTGCAGGTAGGATTGGCAAAGATTCAAGTAAGGGCGAAATGCATAAGTTACATGATTTTATGACCCATGTTTTAAAATAAAAAAAGTCCTAATTGTAAAACAATTAAGACTTTAACTAACTAACTCAACAACTAAACCAACAAGTTGTAACTCATGCAAATATCACACAAACACAGCAACTTACTGTTACTTAATTGAAAAGTTAGTATTAGGGTTTTGTTAAATTAATGCGTTGTGCATTTTAATAAAATTCTTTCAACCTGCCCGTCCAGCAGGCGGGTTCGAGTGAATTTCACGATTAAAATGAGTAAAATTTGTACTTCGACGAGCTCAGCAGAACTATCGAGATTGAGAATTTTAACCTTTGAAATAGTTCTCGATACGTCCCGACGTTTACTGTCGGGACACTCGAACTGACAATAATGAAACTATCAGAAACCAAAATGCACAACGGGTTAGACTAAGTAAATGTTATTGGTTATACCCAAAACGCTTCAACTGGTTTTGATTGCTACGCCAGTTTTTGTTCACTTTAACATAAAGCTCCAAATGGATTTGCTTTCCAAAAAACTTCTCTAAATCTTTCCTGGCCTCTATGCCAACCCTTTTTAAAGCACTTCCTTTATGCCCTATAATAATCCCTTTTTGGGTATCGCGTTCTACCATGATTACCGAGCGCACCCTAATAATCTTTTCCTCTTCCATAAACTCTTCGGTTTCTACTTCTACGGCATAAGGAATTTCCTTTTTGTAATGCATCAGGATTTTTTCCCGAATGGTTTCGTTTATAAAAAAACGCTCGGGTTTATCGGTTAATTGATCTTTAGGGTAAAACGGAGGGGATTCTGGGAGCAATTCAATAATTCTATCGAAGACTTCCTTGACCTGAAACCCTTCCAATGCCGATACCGGAATAATTTCGGCGTTAGGCACTTTTTCTGCCCATAGCTGCACCTGAGTTTCCAATTCCTCCTGGTTAGAGGTGTCTATCTTGTTCAACAAAAGTAAAACAGGAATTTTTGTATGCTTTATTTTATTGAAAAAATCTTCGTCTTTGAGAGCTTGCTCTCCTATTTCTACCATATAGATCAAGATATCGGCATCTTCAAAAGCCGATTTCACAAACCCCATCATAGATTCCTGTAACTCGTAAGCTGGTTTAATAATACCAGGCGTATCACTAAAAACCACCTGAAATTCATCTCCATTAACAATGCCTAATATACGGTGACGTGTGGTTTGTGCCTTAGAAGTGATGATAGACAACTTTTCACCAACAAAGGCATTCATTAACGTAGACTTACCCACATTGGGGTTTCCTATTATATTTACAAAACCTGCTTTATGTGCCATTTTTAGTTTTTTTTCTAATAACTTAATTACTTCAATAGGTTCTAAAATAGGCTTTGTGGAACAACGAGCATAGCTGTAATGTTTTAAACATAAATAAACAACAACAGGTTTCGACTTTAGTTTATCTTGAGCGACAGTCGAAAGGCTCAACCCGACAAAACAAAAGATAGCCTTTTTAAAAATTCTATTGATTTAAATGCAAAACTACAACCTTTTAAATGAGTTCAATAAAAAAAGGCAGGATATTAAACGTCCTGCCTTTTAAATTATGTTTTCTTTAATAAACTATTCCAATACCTCTAATAATTCTACTTCAAAAATTAAAGCTGAAAATGGGGTGATGTGTTGTCCACGTTGTTGGAAACCATATGCCAAGTTTTGCGGAATGAAAAACTTGTATTTAGCACCCTCTTTCATAAGTTGAAGGCCTTCTGTCCATCCTTTAATTACTTGATTAACACCAAAAGTTCTTGGTTCTGCTTCTAAAGAGCTATCGAACACATCTCCGTTAATATTAGTTCCATGATAATGTACTTTCACTCTTGAGGTTGCCGTTGGCTGTTTACCTGTACCTTCTTCTATTACAATATACTGCAACCCACTTTCTGTAGTTAAAACGTCTGGATTGTTCGCTAAGTTATCTGCCAAGAACTTTTCTCCTGCTGCTTTTTCTCCCGCAAATTGCTCTTCGGCTTTTTTCTCAGCTTCCTCTTGTTGCTTCTTCATCATTTCTTCTCTTTTCTTTTGGAAAAACGTTTGAAGAATACCTTGTACCAATGTTTGGTCCATTAACACTTTTGTTGAATCCAACCCATTTAAATAACCTTCATAAAAAAGGTCGTCATTTATTTCTCCAAGGTTAGTGTTAACATTTCTAGCGATATCCATACCCAAAGCATAACTTACAGAGTCTATTTCGGTTTTTAAATCTGCTTTAGTGGCTGCTTTTTTTCCACAAGAAACTATTGAAAATGCAATTGCTAATACACTTAATAATTTTATAATCTTCATTTTATCTATTATTTTTAATTGGTAGCCAAAAGTAGCAAAATTTATCAATAATTACTCCTATTAAAGTTTATTTATAATATTCTTAAGAAATAGCTTTAAAATAGGGTTTCTGTTCTCCTTGCTCCATACAAGCGACAATGTGGTTTTATGTGGCACCGCCTTTAATTCAACAAACTTTACAGCTTTTAAATCTTCAACCAGCAAAGAGCGTGGCACAATTGACACGCCAAAATTATTTTCAACCAATTTATAGATTGAACCGGCATGAATGGTATTATGGGTTACTGTTGGAGAAAAGCCTGCATCATCAAAAATACGCATGACCTTCTCGTAATAGCTGGTACTATAATTTGGATCGAATAATATGAAAGCATCATTTTTTAGCTGCTTAATGGTCTTAAAATTGGTCTCATCGACTGGATGGTCTTTTGGCAATACCAAACAAAAATTTTCCTGTAATATGGGTTTTATGGTTATACTTTCGGGGACACGTTCCAGACGTACAAAACCAACATCAATATCTTCGGTAATCAAAGCGTTGATCTGTTTTTGGTTATCCATTTCCCTTAAGGAAAATAACGTATTGGGGTACCCTGCCTTGAACTTTAATAACAAATCCGGTATAATTTGCTGCATGGCAGAACCTACATAGCCCATCCTTAAGTTACCCTCAACGCCATCGTTTAACAGCTTTGCATGGTCAATAACATTTTCAAGGTTTTTTAAACTTCTCGCTATTTCTGTTTTAAGATAAGCCCCAGCTTTAGTCAATTCTACCTTTCTGTTATGCCTTGAAAATAATTGTATCCCCAAATCCTCTTCCATTTGTTTAATCTGCCTGCTCAATCCTGGTTGTGAAATAAAAAGGCGTTCAGCTGCTTTTCTAAAGTGTAAATCTTCGGCCACGGCCAAAAAATATTTTAAATGTCGAATTTCTAATTGATTACCCATAGTTATTAATTAATAAAAAAATAGTCTTATTTCGAATTAAAAATACTAATAACTTTGTAATACCAATTATAAAATCGTCAAATCTTATGACTTTTAAATACGGAATCGATACGCTTACGGTTAATATCGTCATGGCTATTTGCAATGGAAGCATGCCTGCATCTATCACCAAAGACGCCATTAATAAAGTTAATGCTTGTAGAAGTAAGGTGGAAACTATGGCTAGCTCAAATAAAGCGGTCTACGGCATCAACACAGGGTTTGGGCCGCTATGCGATGTTCAAATAACACCTGAAGAGACCAGTAAATTACAGGAGAACTTACTCATTACCCATGCCGTTGGTGTTGGTAAACCTATAGACAAAGAGCTATCAAAACTTATGATGATTTGCAAAGTGCATGCGCTCTGTCAAGGTTATTCCGGCATTCGTTTAAAAGTTATTGAGCGCATCCTTTATTTTATTGAACACGATTTAATTCCTGTAGTCCCTGAGCAAGGCTCTGTAGGTGCTTCGGGCGACCTGGCTCCGCTATCCCATTTATTCCTACCGCTTATTGGTTTGGGTGAATTTTGGATAGACCATAACATAGTTCCTGCCAAACAGGTTTTACAAGAACACAACTTAAGCCCTATTCAATTACAAGCTAAAGAAGGCCTAGCCCTTATTAATGGCACCCAATTTATTCTAGCCCATGCCATATTGGGCTTGGATAAAATGCACTATCTTTTAGATTTAGCCGATGTAGCAGGTGCCATGAGTATAGAAGGTTATAAGGGCAGTGCTTCACCATTTAAAGAAGCATTACATACCATACGTCCGTTTAAAGGTGCTTTAAAAGTTGCCGAACGCATGCGCATGCTTTTTGAACATTCTGAAAACATCATGTCCCACGAAAACTGTGAGCGGGTGCAAGATCCTTACTCCATGCGTTGCATTCCACAGGTACACGGTGCCTCTAGAAATGCATATTACCACTTGATGGAACTGGCAGAAATAGAACTTAACTCGGTTACCGATAACCCCATTGTGTTAAGCGATACTGTTGCTATTTCCGGAGGAAACTTTCACGGACAGCCATTAGCCATGGCCTTGGACTACGCTTCTATTGCTGCATCTGAACTGGGAAATATATCAGACAGACGCTGCTATTTGCTTATAGAAGGTAAGTTTGGTCTCCCCAGACTCTTAACAACTGGTGGCGGATTAAATTCAGGGTTTATGATTCCCCAGTACACAACGGCTGCTTTGGTTACCGAAAACAAATCACTTTGTTTTCCACCTTCGGCCGATAGCATCCCCACTTCTTTGGGCCAAGAAGACCATGTATCTATGGGTAGTATCTCTGGACGCAAGTTTAATCAGATATTGGAAAACCTAGAAAAAATATTGGCCATCGAACTTATGTATGCCGCTCAAGCTATGGAGTTTAGAAGACCCAACAAATTTTCTGATATTTTAGAACTAAACTTTAATATTATCCGCGAAAAAGTGGATAAACTGGAAGATGACAGACTACTAAAAGACGACATATACGCGATGATTGCACTAGTAAAAGACCAATCCCTTATCGTTTCAAAACAATAGATTATGACTTTCAAAGAACTTATATTACAAGGCATACCAAACACCTTACCTAGCAAAAAGCCATACCCTAAACACGCCAACAGGGCTCCAAAAAGAAAGGATATCCTCAATAAAGCCGAAAAACAGTTGGCCATACGCAATGCTTTAAGATACTTCCCCGAAGCATGGCATGCCATTTTAGCTGAAGAGTTTGCCCAAGAATTAAACGATTTTGGAAGGATATACATGTACCGTTTCAAACCAGATTACGATATGTATGCCAGACCTATTGAAGATTACCCTGCCCAATCGAAACAAGCTGCAGCCATCATGCTCATGATTCAAAATAACCTGAATCCAGCAGTTGCCCAACACCCCGAAGAGCTAATTACTTACGGCGGCAATGGTGCCGTATTTCAAAATTGGGCGCAATACCTTTTAACCATGCAATATCTGGCCACCATGACCAATGAGCAAACCCTGCATATGTATTCTGGCCACCCTATGGGGCTCTTCCCCTCGTCGAACCAAGCTCCACGGGTAGTGGTTACCAATGGCATGATGATTCCCAATTATTCGCAACCCGACGACTGGGAAAAATTTAATGCTTTGGGTGTGACACAATATGGGCAAATGACTGCCGGATCATTCATGTACATTGGCCCACAAGGCATTGTACACGGTACGACCATTACAGTAATGAATGCCTTTAGAAAGATTTTACCAAAAACTGAAACATCTGCCGGCAAAATATTCTTGACTGCTGGTTTGGGTGGTATGAGTGGTGCCCAGCCCAAAGCCGGAAATATAGCAGGCTGCATTACCATTTGTGCCGAAGTTAATGAAAAGGCAGCCATCAAACGCTTTGATCAAGGCTGGGTTGATGTTCTGGTACATACTATAGATGATTTAATTAGCAGAACTAAAATAGCCCAATCTAATGGTGAAGTGGTATCGATAGCCTATATAGGAAATATTGTAGAGGTATGGGAACGCTTTTATGACGAAGGTATTTTTGTACATGTGGGTTCCGACCAAACATCCTTGCATATCCCTTGGACTGGTGGATACTATCCTGTTGATGTTTCTTTTGAAGAAGCCAATCGGTTAATTCGTGAAGCACCGGAACAGTTCAAAGACAAAGTACAAGAGTCCTTAAGAAGGCATGCTGCTGCCATTAATAAACATGCTGCCAGGGGCACTTACTTTTTCGATTATGGCAATGCTTTTTTATTGGAAGCCTCTCGTGCCGGTGCCGATGTTATGGCCGAAAACAATATTGATTTTAAATATCCTTCTTACGTTCAAGATATATTGGGCCCAATGTGTTTCGATTATGGCTTTGGTCCTTTCCGTTGGGTTTGCACCTCTGGAAAACCGGAAGACCTGGACAAAACCGATGAGATTGCCATGAACGTACTCCAAGAGATTATGGAACAAGCTCCTGAAGAAATACAATTGCAAATGCAGGACAATATTACTTGGATAAAAAATGCCAAACGAAATAATATGGTTGTTGGATCGCAAGCCCGTATTCTTTATGCCGATGCTGAAGGACGTTCAAAAATCGCTCAAGCTTTTAATGATGCAATCGCCAATAACGACATAGGCCCCATTGTTCTAGGTAGGGACCATCATGATGTAAGTGGCACTGATTCGCCATATAGGGAAACCTCAAATATTTATGATGGTAGTAAATTCACTGCAGATATGGCCATTCAAAATGTAATAGGCGATAGTTTTAGAGGCGCTACTTGGGTATCCATCCATAATGGTGGCGGCGTTGGTTGGGGTGAAGTGATAAATGGCGGATTTGGAATGCTATTAGATGGTAGCAAAGCAGCAGAAAACCGTTTGAAAAGCATGCTTTTTTACGACGTTAACAATGGTATTGCCCGGCGTAGCTGGGCCAGAAATAGTGAAGCTCTATTTGCCATTAAGCGCGAAATGGAGCGTACGCCTAATTTAAAGGTTACATTACCTAATATGGTAAACGACGACCTTTTAGATGATTTATTTTAAAAACAGAAAGGGAGAGATACTATAGAATTCTCTTCCCTTTCATCTAAAAGATATGTAACAAAAATTATGGTTTATACACCTTTTGAAGTTACCTTGACAATTTAAATGTATTGTTAACAAATACATTTCCAATTGGGTCTAAATCTTTAGGGCATGCTATTATAAAACAATGCAAATTCCCATCTCCATCTCTAGCACACCTCCAACAGGTAGTTTTATTACCTTCAGTGGTTTGCTTAAAATCCGAAGGTATCTCAACACCATTTTCTGTTATTATATATTCGGGTTTTTTACCTTCGACAATATTTAATTTGAGAGCAATATCGCCTGCTTCTGATTGAAGGATTGTATTTAGTCCTGCCTTTAAATTAGTATTATAGGTTTTTTCTAGCGCATCATATGAATAATCAGCAGCATTTTCATTTTTTTTAGATTTGTCACCACAAGATAAGATGGTACACAAAAACAAGACAAAAAGTAAAGAGTTCAAAGTTTTCATGATAATAAATTTTATAAGTTATTAAAATCTATTAATCAAACTCTTAGGGATAAACAAGATAACAAAATTCATTCATACATCAAAATTTGATATTAGATTATTTTGAACCTACCCTTGTTGTTTCTTTGACACCAAAACAAAGCCTACAAAAAATTGTAGGCTTTGCTGCTCTATTAATCGGTCAAAAAAGAGCTATACCATATCTAGAAGCTCAAGCTTTGTTAGTGTTTCTGTCTTAAGGAATTAATAACTTAAAATGAACCTCAATTTTTTAACATAATATGGTATAGCATAAGTTTTTACAAAAACTCTAGTAATGCCATCTTACAAAAGCTTCTATAGCTGCATAATGTGCCAATCCTAGCTGATTGTATAACTCGGCTGTTTCTCTGTTCCTATCTTCTGCACGCTGCCAAAACTCTCTACTATCACTTCCTTGGAATACCACTCCATCTTTTTGCGATTGGTGTTTAAAGATACCGTGACGTTTTTGCAACACTTGATCTGGACTCATTGGTACAGCCATCTCTATTTCATCGATACCCCATTCTTGCCAAGCACCTCTATACAGCCACAACCAGCAATCGTCCATAAATTTATTGGGCTTCAATCGTTTAACCGATTCAAAAATAGCATCCAAACACACTTTATGGGTACCATGCGGATCTGCCAAGTCACCTGCTGCATAAATTTGATGCGGTTTTATCTTTTCAATTAAATCCATAGTGATTTTAATATCATCTTCACCTATAGGCTTTTTTTCTATGGTCCCCGTTTCGTAGAAAGGCAATTCCATAAAATGGATACGTTCATCTGGCAAGCCAACAAAATGCGCTGTTGCCCTAGCTTCACCTTTTCTAATTAAGCCTTTTATATAACGTACCTCCGGAATATCGATGTCGCTACTTTTCTTATTCTTTAGAAACTCAGACGCCTTCTTATAGATATTTTCGGCTTCGTCACTGGTAATACCAAACTTCTCATTATAATCGGTTACAAAATTGGCAAATCGCAACGCTTCATCATCGGCCACAGCAATATTTCCTGAGGTCTGGTAAGCCACATGCACTTCGTGTCCTTGCTCATGCAACCTAATAAAAGTTCCTCCCATACTAATGATATCATCATCTGGGTGCGGACTAAATAGTAACACACGTTTTTTAGCAGGCTCTGCGCGTTCTGGACGCTTACTATCATCGGCGTTAGGCTTACCTCCCGGCCAACCTGTAATCGTATGCTGAACTTGATTAAATATATTAATATTGATATCGTAAGCTGGTCCAGAATCTGCCAAAAGATCACTCATTCCGTTTTCGATATAATCGGCATCAGTAAGCATTAAGATTGGTTTTTTCAGTTTAAGAGCTAACCCAAGTACCGCCTTTCTAACCATTTTATCGGTCCACTCAATTTTTTCAACTAACCACGGCGTATTTATACGTGTTAATTTTGAAGACGCCGCCTTATCTATTACAAAAACCGCATTGTTATGTTCCTGTAAGTAAGATGCTGGCACCTGACTGGTGACCGTACCTTCAGCTGAGGCCTTAATGATATCGGATTTACCTTCACCCCAAGCCATTAGGATCACCCTTTTGGCTTCCATTATTTTTTTAACACCTAGGGTAATTGCCGTTCTGGGCGTATTGGACAACCCACCAAAATCATTACTGGCAGCCACCCTTGTAATATGGTCTAAGGCTACTAATCTTGTTTTGGAGTTTTGTAACGATCCTGATTCATTAAATCCGATGTGACCATTACCACCAATTCCCAAAATTTGTAAATCGATACCTCCTAATGCTTCAATTTTAGCCTCATATTCTGCACAATAGCTAGCGATTTCCGCTTTAGAAAGCATACCATCTGGGATATGATAATTCTCTGGTAAAATATCCACATGGTTAAACAACAGTTCCTCCATAAATCGCACATAACTATTTACAGAATCGGGCTCCATAGGATAATACTCATCCAAGTTGAATGTAATTACATTTTTAAAACTCAACCCTTCTTCTTTATGTAAACGCACCAATTCTGCATACAATCCTTTTGGTGTTGATCCTGTTGCCAAGCCCAAAACACAAGATTGATTGCTTTTTTGTTTTGCCTTTATCAATGTAGCTATTTCATTGGCCACTTCTGCTGAAGCTGCTTTTGAGTCATCGAAAATTACCGTATTGATATTTTCAAATCGCTTTTCAAAACCTGTGGCTTTGTCTGTACTACTCTTAATCATTTTAAATGTAATTTATTTATTTTAGTTGTATACGTTGTTTATTTTTTTGTCCAACTTTTAATATTATGTCCCCATAATGCAAAGAACAAGATAATAGCATAACAGGGTATTAATATCCAGTAACTGGCTGTTGAAGCCGAAGATATAGCTTCCGCCTCAGCAATACCATTTGCTATTAATTCGTGCTTACCAGCATCAACCATTCTTCCGTATAATGGTGGAATAATAGCGCCGCCGGCAATCGCCATAATTAACAATGCCGAAGCTGTTTTGGTAAACTTACCCAAACCTTCAAGAGTTAACGGCCATACTGCAGGCCATACTAATGCGTTAGCAATACCTAAAGCCGCCACAAATAATACGGATGTAAACCCAGTTGTAGATAATATGCAGATACTAAACACGATCCCTAAAGCAGCACTTATTTTTAAAGCCGTATCCTGCTTTAAATATTTAGGAATTAAGACAACCCCTAATGCATAAGTTGCCACCATAGCCATCAATGTAAATGTGGTAAAAAACTTAGCATCTTCAGCCGAGAACCCTAAAGAAATACCATAAGCAATTATACTATCTCCTGCTATGACTTCTGCCCCAACATAAACAAATAAGGTTAACACCCCTAACCACAAATGTGGAAACTGAAAAATACTTGTCTTTGTTGTTTTCCCTGCTTCTGTTTCTTCAACTGGGGCTGCCTCTACATGCGGAAGCGGTGCTTTTCTAATTAGCATCCCTAAAACAAACAAGGCTACGGCCATAACTATATAAGGCGTAACAACACTATCTGCCATTGTATCTAATAGCTGGCTCTTTTCAGAATCTGTAACCGTTGTAATTTTTTCTTTAACCTCATCAATACCCGACAATAGTAAAGCTCCAAAAATTAGTGACCCCAAAGCGCCCGCTACTTTATTTGCAATTCCCATAATAGCAATACGCTTGGCTCCACTTTCAATAGGACCTAAAATTGTAATGTATGGATTAGCAGCAGTTTGTAAAATTGTCATTCCAGTACCTTGAAGAAAAATGGCAAATAGAAACACACCATAAGTACGAGCCTCTGCTGCCGGAATAAATACCAAAGCTCCAATTCCCATAATAATTAAACCCAGAGACATCCCCTTACGATAGCCTATCTTGTTTAAAATGTATGAGGCTGGTAATGCCATAACTACAAATGAAATATAAGATGCAGAGGCGACTAAGTACGATTGCGCTTCTGTTAATTCATTTATTGTTTTCATAAATGGAATTAAAGCACCATTTATCCAAGTGACAAAACCGAATATAAAAAACAATCCTGCTATAATAGCTATAGCTACCGTGTTACTATTTTTTGGTGTCTGTGTCATAATTTGAAAAGGTTTTAATTATTAATTAGTGTTTGGTTTTTACAAAACTATAGAGCTTTGTGTTTCTTTATGCTAATAATCCATCTTAATCGATTGAATTTAGGTTTTATATTTTCATTTGTGCCACCATGCTATCGATCAACTTAAATTGATTCTTTGCTCGGTCTAAATTATGTTCCGGGTATTTGGTTTTATAATAAATATCGTCATTCAAATAATCGGTCAAGAAGCGCAATGCCATAATAAAAATCATGGTTTTTGCCGCTAATGGAAGAGTTTCAATTTCCAATGGTGTTAAAGCCGACTCTACTTTTTCTAAAAATCCTTTTTTATAGGCTTTATAAAATGCCACATTAAAGTTTACCAAATCTAAATTGGTTTCATCTTCGGCTGCGGTGTTGCATATGGTTCTAATGGCATCTCCAAAATCGTAATGTACTACACCTGGCATTACCGTATCGGTATCTATAACACAAAGTCCTTTATTGTTCTTATCGAATAAGGCATTGGATATTTTTGTATCGTTGTGGGTAACTCTTAGTTTTATTTTTCCAGATTCCTTTAAGTTTTGAATGATGTGCATTTCTTCCTTAAGCCCAGCAACCTTATCCAAATAAGCCTTGGCCCTTTCTTTTCTTTCTCCTGAAGCGCCCTTTAAAGCTTCTTCGAACTGCCAAAAACGGAATGACATATCATGGAACTTCGGAATAACATCTATTAATACTGAAGCATCGAAATCACTGGTAAGGTTCAAGAAATCACCAGACAGTTTACCGCCCTCGTAAGCCACTTCCTCAGCGGTTACAATCTCATGGGTTACACTATCATTTATATATACCATGACATTCCAAAAATTGCCCGCGTCATCTTTATAATAATAGTCTCCATTAGTTGTTGGAACGAAGGTTAACACACTTCTTTTAAGTTCCTCTTCTGGTAAATGCGACAATTTATTCTGAATATGCTTGCTAACGCTTACCTTATTTGAAATTAAACCAGGCACATCTTTAAAAACCTCATGATTTATACGCTGAAGAATATAATAAGGCTCTTCTTTAGTCTTTACTAAAAACGTATCGTTTATATGCCCTGATGCCAACTCTTTATGCGACGCATACGCTGATGCATGCTTAAATTGATCGAACTTATAGATTAACTGTTCTTCCGTCATCTTACCACAGGTGTTTTGGATATACGTTATCTGCCTTTAATGCCTCAATGGCTTTTTGCACAATCGCTTTATCCTCTTTGTAAGTAACCCCAAACCACTTCGCTTCAGATTTTAAAACCTCAACTGTAGCTTCTCCAGATTTCAAAATTTCGTTAACTATGGTCGGTAAATAAAACTCGGCCTTTAAGTTCTCTTTATTATTTTCTAAAAAGTCTAAAAGTAATTGTCCGCCAAACTCAAAACATTTAGGTGTAAAGCCCCAAAAGTTCATCGACACTACTGTATTCTCATCGATAGGAATGAACTCCCCATTATCGTCTTTGCGCATTAACTTACCATCAATCTTTTCAATATGCGTTCTTTCGGTAACATCTACCAAATAGCCATTATCGTCTACTTGACATTCCCCTCTAGACACATAACCGTGATCGGACACCGTATTCTTTAACAAATAGGCCATGGTCTTAAAGTCATAGGACTCTTTATCGGTAGCTATCAAAGCTTTAGCCATAGACTCAAACGCTTCCCTACTGTAAAAGTCATCGGCATTAATAATGGCAAAATTTTCCTGTACAGCATCTTTGGCCATCAATAACGCATGACCAGTCCCCCAAGGCTTTGTACGTTCTGGATTTATATATTGTTCAGGCACATTTTCAAGTTCCTGGTACACATAATCAACTTCGGCTTTACCCTCTAGTTTCTTATTAAAAATAGCTTTAAATTCTTCTTCAAAGCTCTTACGAATAATAAACACAAACTTGCCAAATCCTGCCCTAAGGGCATCGTAAAGCGAAAAGTCTATTATTGTATCTCCATCTGGAGTAAAAGAATCAATTTGTTTCAATCCTCCATAGCGGCTTCCCATTCCTGCTGCTAAAATTACTAGTGTTGGCTTACTCATTACATTACGTCTTAAAAATACTATACTTAACTCTCACAAACAAATTAAATCCTTCCAATAAATCTCTAAAAAACAACCCATTACAGACCCATAAAAAACAACCCAATTTGCTCTTTAGGTTACGAAACTACACAATAAAGTCGAATAAAAAAAGAAAAAACAGTAAAAAGTGTGTTCGAACACACTAAACGCTATACTTATAATTAAAGTAGACAGGCTAGCAATAATAAATTAAATTTATTATTTTTGACAAAATTGTCAAGTCGATAATCTTAAGAAAATGAAACAAAACTTTAGAGAGTATATCCATAGTCTAAGAACACAGAAAGGATTTACACTTACTAAACTAGCAAGTGCTCTCGATATCGATCAGTCCACTTTATCTAAAATTGAAAATGGAAAAAGAAATATTCCGAAAGAAATATTGCCTAAACTTGCCAAAATTTTTAAACTGAATGTAGACCAATTGGAGAACGAATTTATAAGTGAAAAAATAGCAGAAATGATTTATCCAAAAGAAAATACAAGTGAACTTTTAAAACTTGCTGAAAAAAAAGCGCACTACAAAAAACTCAGAAATTTGTCACAAGGTAAAATAGGATATTAAAATGCCAAGCTATTCAAAAATCCGTAGAGATTTAGATATTGAAAACATGAATGGAAATGCCGAAGACCTTGCATTTCTCACTCATTATCTCCACAATTACACAAATGAAGCTTCTAAATCGTTTGAAGAAAGGGCCATACAATATTTTAATCATCAAAAAAACAACTTGGCAATTGTATCAGAGCCGAAATTACAGGCCATGCTGCCTATTAGTTGGGACATTCCTTTTCCAAGCCCTGAACATCCTGAATTCACATTTGTCGATCTATTTGCCGGTATAGGAGGGTTTAGAATTCCAATGCAGGAGATTGGTGGAAAATGTGTGTTTTCTTCTGAATTTAATTATCATGCCCAAAGAGCCTATGAACTCAATTTTGGAGAAGTTCCTTTTGGGGACATTACCAAGATTGATTTGGATTTAGTACCAAAACACAATGTGTTATGTGCCGGCTTCCCTTGTCAACCTTTCAGTATTTCTGGAAAGATGAAAGGATTCGAAGATACTAGGGGCACCTTAATCTATCATGTTTTTAAAATTATAGAAAAAAGAAGACCCGATGTGGTATTGTTAGAAAATGTAAAACATTTACTATATCATGATAAAAAAAGAACTTTAACTACAATTATCCTACACTTAGAGGAACTAGGCTACAAAGTTTCACAAAAGGTTCTAAATGCATCTGATTTTGGTGTACCTCAAAACAGGGAACGAATTATAATTATTGGGCATAGAACCAAAACATTCGATTTTTCAAAATTAGAGACCAAAGACAAGCCCATATTGAAAACTTTTTTAGACAAAGAGAATGATTTTGAGTATTTAAACGAGCCATATACGATTCTTGAAGAGATGAAGACTCAAGATTCTGGTTTAATTTTTGCGGGCTACAGAAATAAGACCATTCGGAAAGCAGGGGTTCGCCCCAACACCAAACATTTGTCTAGAGTCCACAAACAACCCAATCGAATTTATTCAACAGAAGGAGTTCACCCAGCCCTACCTTCCCAAGAATCCTCTGGCAGGTTTTGGATTTACCATGAGAATAAGGTACGTAAACTCACTATTCAGGAGTGTTACAGGATTATGGGATTCCCTAAACAATTCAAATTAATTAATAACCGTTCTGAACTGTACAAGCAGGTTGGCAATTCAGTAGCTATTCCAATGATAAAGGAAGTTGCCAACCAAGTTAAAAAACAATTACTTACACCTATCCAAATAGAGAATGCCAGATACATTTATTAAAAAAGCCTATGACCAATCTATGGATTTGGTTGGTTCTGATAACAAAATCAAATCTGATTTACCCCAATCAATAACAAAACACCTCGATATAGTTTTGAGTAAATCAGAGTCATCCAAAGCAGTACTAACTGTAATTCTCACAAGCTTGGTTTACAAAATACTTAATCCTGGACAAGATATAAGAAACCACCAAACCAGTATTGACAATGGATATTCAGGCCGAACTTTCGACACAAAATATATCACACCTTTTTTAAAAAGTGTAAAATTTCCAGCAATGGCCGAAAGCGGCTGGTTAACACGCTCACTTGAACAAAAAGTTCCATATAACAAAGACTATTCTGGAGCAATAAGACCCGAAACATTAAAAATCTCTTTTCTTGCTACTATTGATTTTATCCAAAAGAATCGAAAATTAGATAAATGTTTAAGCTATCTAATGCAGGGACTTATTATAAAAAGGAATAATCAAGAAATCAACTTAGCAAAACCCTTAAACCTCCCAATAACTACAATAATAGATCTACTCACTAGACATTTCAACTCTAAATACACTTCAGACGGTGCGTCTCGACTTCCTGTTTTGGCTTTATTTGCTGCTTATAAATGTCTTATACACGAAGTAAGGCGATTTGAAGGCAAAAAACTATTAGATATTGAAAGCCACACCTCTGCCGATACAAGAAGTGGTAGGATTGGAGATATAGATATTGTTGATGTTAAAGGAAAAGAATTTGAGGCCGTTGAAGTAAAACATGGTATTCCTATTACATCTCAACTTGTAAAAGATGCTTTTGAAAAGTTTAAAACAACTCAAGTTAACAGATACTATTTGCTGTCTACGGCAGATATTGATTCAACTGAATCCAAAAAAATAGAACAAGAAATTGAGCGAATAAAGAATATACATGGCTGCCATGTTATTGCCAATGGACTCATAAACTCCTTAAAATATTACTTACGGCTTCTCTCTGAAACATCAGAGTTTATAGAAAATTATGTTACTTTAATTGAACTTGATACAGCTTTGAAATTCGAACATAAAAAGCAATGGAATATTTTAATATCAGAAATGTAAACAACTAAAAACTGAAGTTAAATTAACTTCACTAACATATGTTTTCTTGCCTGCAAAACTCATGAAGAAATATACCATAAAAGATATCGCCCAATTAGCTGGAGTCTCAAAAGGGACGGTAGACCGAGTTATCCATAACAGGGGCAAAGTTTCTGAAACCGCCCTTAAGAAAGTAAACAACATCCTAAAAGAAATTGATTACCAACCTAATATAATTGCACAAAGTTTAAAAAAGAACAAAAGTTGTCACTTGTGCATACTCATGCCAGATCCCGCAATCGATCCTTATTGGACCCCTTGTTTAGAAGGTATCGAGGAGGCTTATAATGAATTTTCTCCTTTTGGGGCTACGGTAGAACACATTTACTTTAACCCTTTTATTAGCGACAGTTTTGTAAAGCAAAGCCAATTGGCCTTAAAGCCTAACTTTGACGGCGTATTATTAGCTCCTCTATTTCAAAAAGAGTCCATTACTTTTATTAATGAATGTGACAAAATCAAAAAGCCTTATTTCCTATTTAACAACGACTTAAAGAATGCCGACTCCCAAAAGTTTGTAGGACAGGATCTTTTTCAAAGTGGCAGAATTGGCGCTAAATTAGTACATGCCACATTAAAGGATAATGCCGAAGTAGCCATCATCCATATCGATGAAGTCTTTAAAAATGCAACCCACATGCAAGAGAAAGAAAAAGGATTCCGTAGTTATTTTAGCGAACTGAAAGATCACAACTTTACGATAAACACCTATAAGCTAAAACATAGAAACGCCAACAACCTAAAAAAGACCATTAAATATTTTATTGATACCCACCCAGAAATAAGCGGCTTTTTTGCCACCAACTCCAAAATACATTTACTGGCGGCTTTATTAAATAAAAATAGAAAAGACACCTGTGTGGTTGGCTACGATTTGTTACCGGAAAACATTCAGTTTTTAAAATCGGGAGTCATAGATTATTTAATACACCAAAATCCTAAACGACAAGCCTACTTGGGTGTTGCTTTTTTAGCCGATTATCTATTGTTTAACAAGGTAATCCCAAATAAAAATCTAATTCCTATTGACATAGTGAATTCTGAGAATTATATGGGGTATCTTAAATAGGGACATACATTTAGTTTGCATTAACCCGCGTGTATTTTGAATCAAAACAGTAATGATGTGTCAGTTCGAGTGTCCGCCAAAGGCGGGACGTATCGAGAACTTGTTTAAATGCCAAAACCCCTACCTGCCTGCCAGCTGGTAGGTTGACAGGTTTTTGTCAAAACGCTCCACAGGTTAACATTAGTATTATTCTCCCAAGTGTAACACCCCAAAAGACGAAGCTATATGAAAATCGGGCATTTCGGTATTAGGGTTAACCCAGGTTATCCAAGTAGGCTCATAACTACCATCATGTTGCAAATTGTATTTCGCCCTATAGATTCCCGCCTCAATGCTATTATTGTTTATTAGTTTTAATGCTTTTAAGGAGGCCTTGCTTATGGCACCTTCAACCGTGAAACCAGAATCATCGAACGACGATTTTACCTCGATGTCGTCTTTAGGCCAGTTCCAATTAAAATCGAATTGTCTGTTGGGTTGTGCCTTAAAATCCATAACCCTTGGAGACGGATCAATTTCTAAACAATAGTATGGATCAAGGTTTTTATCTTGCCTAAAAAACAACTCTACCCGATCTGAATTGTTAATACTTGCCTTTGTATCATCTGTTTTATCAATATGTACATTGGCATCTTCAACCCTAAAACAAAAAAACAAATAATCTGTACTATGGACCGCTTTAAATTTTATTGGTTTTATTACTTCGGAATCCCATGGGGATTGAAAACCGGATAACACATTGGCTTTGTTCCAAAATGGCGAATCCCCCTTCCCTGTAATATTAAAGCTTTCCGCAACTCTATTGACCTTATATACACTCATTGTTATTTATGCATTAACTATTTATTGGCAATTATACTACATTTAACGTTAACGAACACAACAAACCAAAAATTCTATAGAAGTATATTTTTTTAGCAACAAACAATCCCTCTGTAACTCATAAAAAAAAGAGGTCGTCTAAAAAGTAATTTTTAGGCGATTTTCTTTTTTTCATATATGTGAAGTTCCTAAAATCCTTCTTTTTTAGTTAAAAGTTTCAAGTAGCAAGTACTTAAAGTTGTTCTAAAGTGCTAAACTGTACTTTTTAAGGTTATGTGCCATTGCAATCAGCCCTATTTCTACATTTACCTTATCCAACCCCCTTAACATAAAACGTTTGAAGTTCATATTCTGCTTGATATTGCCAAATATCGCCTCTACATCCCAACAGCGTTGTTTGCGTTTTTCGATACCTCTCTGGCTTGTGAGCAACGCTCGAGCTTTGGATTTTAGTCGCATAAGGTTGAAGTTGCGTTCAATAATACGATTATCCTTGGCCTTATGGCAGGGGCTTCTTAACGGACAGCCCTTACAGTTTAGTGCTTGGTAGCGTGTTATGGTCTGCTCAAAGCCTGTTTTTGTGCCCTTCTTGTAACTGCCGATATTGGGCATGGCCTGTCCCATAGGGCAATAATAGGTGTCGGTATCCTTGTTATAGTACAACTGGTCCGAGTGGAATGGATTGGGCTGCTCTTTGGTCTGTTTTTGCTCCTTGTGGAAGTAGTTATATTTCACGAAGGCCTCTATGCCCTTATTCTCCAGATCGGTATAATTTTCCTCGCTGCCAAAGCCTGCATCGGCGGTAAGGATCTGTGGTGGCTCAACGTAGCCGTCTATAAAATCCTCAAGGTGGTCTTTAAGCAGTGTAGTATCTGCCGTGGTCTGTCCAAGGGTATAATTGGTCAGGTATTGGTTACTGGAAGAGGCTAGAAAGTTGTAGCCTGGTTTGAGCTGTCCGTTTTGCATATGGTCATCTTTCATTCGCATGAAGGTGGCATCGGGATCGGTCTTGCTAATAGAGTTGCGCTGGCCCATCTGGGCTTGTTGCCTGTTGTACTTGGCAATATTTCCCGGCCAGTTTTTTTTGGCGTAGTTAAGCTTTTGCCTCACCTTTGCATCTACCTTCTTGCCCTCTAGGGCTCTATTGATATTGTCAATGGCCTTTGCCACTTCAGCGGGGTCTATGGCTTCAAAGTTATCGGGTTCATTGGGACGTTGCTCTTCCTCTGCACAGACCGTCTCCACATAACTCCAAAGTTCCTTGAGTTGTTTCTTGATGCGCTCACGGGAAGTTTTGATGCTCTTGCCCCAAACAAAGGTATAGCGATTGGCATTGGCTTCTATTTTTGTGCCATCTACATAAATATCCTTAATATTGAGCGCACCTTGAGCTGCCAACAATAAAACCACTTGATTAAAAATCTTCTTGAACTTCCTTTTGAGCTTCCCTGAACGGAAATTGGCAATGGTATTATGGTCAGGCTGTATGCCTCCAGAGAGCCACATAAAGTGTACATTCTCTCCAAGGGCCTGTTCTATTTTACGGGATGAATACAGATTGCGCAAATAGGCGTAGATTAATACTTTTAGCAATACACGGGGATGATAGCTCGAAGTGCCCCCGCCCTTATAGCTACGCTCAATTGAACTAATGTCTACTTGGTCTATAATGGTATTGACAACACGGACAGGGTGGTGACCGGGAATAAAATCGTCATAACTCGGAGGTAGAAGACTTAATTGTGACTGGTGATTGGTCTTCCATACGGGGGATGCTTTCATGACTTTAAGATACTAAAAACATCTAACCAATTCAAAAAAAAAGAGCTGGTAAAACCAGCTCTTCACAACAATTTAATCTCAATGCTTTTTCTTTATATTACATTAAGTTCTTTCCCCACTTTAATAAAGGCATTAACAGCCTTATCTATATGCGCTTTGGTATGGGCTGCAGATAATTGCACCCTAATCCTAGCCTTATCTTTGGGCACTACTGGATAGAAAAAACCTATCACATAAATTCCCTCTTCCAGTAATCTATTTGCCATAATTTGGGACAGCTTAGCATCGTAAAGCATTACCGGAACGATAGCAGCATCTGCGCCAACCAAATCGAAACCAGCAGCTTCCATTTTTGTTCTAAAGTAGTTGGTATTGTCTTCCAGCTTATCACGAAGCGAGGTGTCTTTCTCCAAAATTTCAAACACTTTAAGGGACGCCCCTACTATGGCAGGCGCTAAAGAGTTCGAAAACAAATAGGGTCTGGAACGTTGACGCAACATTTCTATAATTTCTTTTTTTCCTGTAGTGAATCCACCCATAGCTCCTCCCAAAGCTTTACCTAGTGTGCCTGTAATAATATCTACTCGGCCTAAAACATTTTTCAATTCTATGGTACCTCGGCCTGTTTTTCCAATAAACCCTGAGGCATGGCATTCGTCTACCATAACCAAAGCATCATATTTATCGGCCAAATCACATATCTTATCCAAGGAAGCTACAACGCCATCCATGGAGAACACACCATCTGTTACAATAATCTTGAAGCGATGGCTTTGCTTATTGGCCTCTATTAATTTGGCCTCCAAATCGGCCATATCGTTATTAGCATACCTGTATCGTGCCGCTTTACACAAACGCACTCCATCAATAATGGAAGCATGATTCAAGGCATCTGAAATAATCGCATCCTCACCTGTTAACAATGGCTCAAAAACCCCACCGTTGGCATCAAATGCTGCTGCATAAAGAATGGTATCCTCACCGTGAAAGAACTCAGCTATTTTAGCTTCCAATTGCTTATGGATATCTTGTGTACCACAAATAAAACGAACGGAAGACATTCCAAAACCATATTTATCCATGGTATCTTTGGCCGCTTGAATCACTTCCTTATTATTGGACAGCCCTAAATAGTTATTCGCACAAAAATTAATAACTTCCTCGCCAGTCGACACTTTTATAACAGCATCTTGGGAGGTTGTTATAATACGCTCTTCCTTAAACAACCCATCATCTTTAATGGTTTGCAGCTCCTCTAGTAAATGGTCTTTAATCTTTCCGTACATCTTACTGTTATTTTATGCGATTACTGAATTATAATATGCTTTTAAATTATCTATCATCACCTTAGACATGGCATCCAAATCATACTGCGGTTTCCATCCCCAATCTTCCTTTGCTTGGGCATCGTCTATACTCATAGGCCAAGAATCTGCTATATCCTGTCTAAAATCGGGGCTGTAGCTAACCTCAAATTTCGGATATATTTTTTTAATGGACGCCGCGACTTCCTCCGGACTAAAGCTCATTCCCGAAAGATTATAGGAAGTTCTCACCGATATATTTTCGGCTGGTGCATCCATAAGCTCCAGAGTTGCCCTAACCGCATCTTCTATATAAATCATGGGCAGTGTTGTAGAGGCTTTTAAAAAGCACTCAAAAGGTTCTTGCTTTACTGCCTTATGGTAAATATCAACTGCATAATCGGTAGTTCCCCCTCCAGGCAAGGACTGATACCCTATAACCCCTGGATAGCGAAGGGATCGCACATCTAGATTATACTTTTTATAATAATAGTTTGCCCAGTTTTCACCTGCTACCTTACTTATACCATAAACAGTAGAAGGGGACAAGTTAGAGTCTTGAGGTGTATTAACTCGTTCTATATTATTGCCGAACACCGCTATTGAACTTGGAAAAAACACTTTCTTAACGTTTGAAAGTCTTGACACTTCCAAAACATTAAAAAAAGTACTCATATTGATATCCCAAGTCATCAATGGAAATTCTTCTCCTTTAGCCGATAAAATAGCAGCCAGATGGTAAATTTGGGTAATCTTATACTTAGCCACCATAGCCTTAAGCGCTTCTATATCTTTAACATCAAGGATTTCAAAAATACCCTCGTAATCTTTATTAGATCGCAAGTCTGATGCCACAACATGGTCAACACCAAATTTTTCTTGAAGTGCCTTGGTAAGTACAGCTCCCAACTGCCCACTAGCTCCCGTTATTAGAATATTTTCAGTAGTCATTTATTTCTAAATATATTAGAACAAATTTAAGAAATAAAGCACTATATAAACATTTTTACCTTCTATTTGCCTTAAAATAAGTATTTTTACCTTCAAATATCAATAATAAAAGCTTTTTTACCTTTATCAGGTTTTAAATAATATTCGTTTGAAGTAAAATTATCTTTATATGGAAAGACTTGACGCAACCGATTTAGACATTTTAAGAATTCTACAACAGAATTCCAAGAAAACCACCAAGGATATTGCAGAAACCCTTAACCTCACCCCCTCTCCTGTTTACGAGCGGATTAGAAGGTTGGAAAAGAAAGGCTATATTAAAAAATATGTAGCGCTCTTAGATAAAAAATTGGTTAAAAAACCCATTACCGCTGTGTGTATGGTATCGTTACGTTACCACAACGAGGGCTTTATAGAAAAGTTCGAAAAACAAATAAGGACACTAAGTGAAGTACAGGAATGCTACCATATGGCTGGAAAAGTGGATTTTTTCCTGAAGATTAACGTAGAAAGTCTCGATGCCTACCATCAATTTGTAAGACTAAAATTGTCTAAAATTGAAAACATAGGTGTTTTGGAAAGCTACTTTGTTTTAAAGGAAATTTTACATACTACAGCATATAACATTTAACCCCCACCTTATTATAAATTCCATAGCATGTGTAACTTTATAGTGAACAAAACTTCATGCTAGTTTTATACCATAGTAATTTACTGTTATTTTTCGTTTTACATTTTCTGTTTTGTCAACTCCTCAAGTGCAGGAATTAAAAACCTTTTATTTTGTGGTGTTTGGTGCTCTTTTTTGATAATCTCCTTAAACTTTTCAATAATCTCTGGATGGTCTTGAGATATATCATTTTGTTCAGCTATATCTTCTTCCAAATTATATAACTCTACATGGGTATTATCTTTTTTAATGTCTTTCCAAATCATTTTCCATTTTCCCATACGCACCGCCACCTGACCTTGATATTCGGGAAACTCCCAATATAAATAAGGGTGTTCTTTTTGTTCTGCTTGTTGTGTTAGTGTATTTAAAAAACTGATGCCATCTATATCTTCTGGAGTATTTACATTTGCTACTTCGCACAAGGTAGGCATCACATCCCAAAAGGCCGAAATATGATTGCTTGTAGTACCGGGCTTAATATGGTTTGGCCATGAGGCAATCATAGGTATGCGTATGCCTCCTTCATAAACAAACCCTTTACCACGACCATACTCGCTTTTAAATGGTTTCGCACTATCGAACCATGGGGAATCTGTCCCTCCATTGTATGTTGGCCCATTATCTGAAGAAAATATAATAAGTGTATTTTCGTATTTACCTGTTTTCTTTAAATGCCCTATAAGCTTTCCGATATTTTCATCGAAATACGATACCATGGCCGCATAGGTTGCATGGGGATAACGCACAGGGAAGTAGCCTTTTTGACCTAAATAAGGTTCTTCCTCTCCAAACTTCTTCACATAGTAATCTACCCAGCTTTTAGGTGCTTGTAGGGCTGCATGAGGTATTGGCGTTGCCCAATACATAAAAAATGGCTCGTCTTTTACACGATCAACAAAAGCAATCATTTTTTCAAATGAGACCTCTGGCGCATAATAAGGCTGATTATACTTTGCGTAGGACGCTTCATTGTATGAATCATCACCTTTAGTTAGTTTTGTATTGGGCGGTACGGTATCGTTAGCTAAATGATAACGCACTTCATTTTCGTAAAGATGTAAAGGGTTATAAGTATGGGCTTGCCTTTGGCAATTATATCCAAAAAAATAATCGAATCCCATTTTTGTTGGAATTGACTCGGTATGTGGAGCTCCTAACCCCCATTTTCCAAACATTCCATTGGTATACCCTGCTTGCTTAAGTAATTTTGGTAAGGTTACCACATCCCTTCCTATTGGCGACTGGCCTTCAAGCGTGGAATCTTTGACTACTTTTACATAATCCCAGACATCTCCAACCTCTCCCCGTTGCCATTCGTCATTCCCTCTTACCGGGGAATGCCCCATATGTTTTCCGGTCAGTAGTGATGCTCTTGCAGGCGCACAAACAGGGGCTCCTGTATAATGTTGCGTAAACAGCATACCAGACCTAGCTAAAGCATCTATGTTTGGGGTTTCAATTTTATCCTGACCATAAGCCCCTGTTTCGGCATAACCTAAATCGTCCGCCAAAATGTAGATAATATTTGGCTTAACCTCTTTTGGCTCATTCTTTTTGGTTCTTGAATTACATGAGACAACTACAATAGTAAATAGCAATAAATAAACTTGTTTAAATTCCATAGAAACAGATTCTTTTAATAAAAAGGGGCAATAAACCCCTAATATTCAATTTCCCAAAGTTATTTATATTTTAAAAACTACCAAGTAAACCCTTTGCTAATAAAAGATTATTAGCAAAAACAAATGCGGCTAAAAATATCAACTATATCCCAAAAGGGTTATTTATAGCATATGCTGGCTCTGTAAACCACTGTGGGCCATCTTCAGTCATATAAATATGATCCTCTAATCGAACACCAAAGGCATTAGGCACACAAAGCATGGGCTCGTTACTAAAGCACATGCCCGGTTTTAAGACGGTCTTGTTACCTCTAACAATGTATGGGTTTTCGTGTATGTCCAAGCCTATACCATGCCCTGTTCTATGGGGTAGTCCAGGTAGTTTGTAATCGGGCCCAAGGCCATGAGATTCTAAAACCACCCTTACGGCAAGGTCTACAGACTCACAGGTTCTACCGAGTTTTGCCGCATTAAAAGCAGCCAATTGTGCCTCTTTTTCTATGTTCCAGATTTTGGTCTGCTCGTCGTTGGGCTTACCAAACACATAGGTTCGTGTGATATCTGAGATATAGTCGTGCAACACACATCCCGTATCTACCAATACCATCTCATTAGGCTCCAATGTTTTTGGCGATTTTACCCCATGCGGAAAAGAAGAATCCACTCCAAAAAGCACAATACAAAAATAAGATCCCGAAGCTATACCATAACGTTTGTGGGCTTCATTAATAAAACCTTCTACTTCTTTAGCCGTGATACCCTCCCTCATAATACGAGCGGCTGCTTTTTGAACCTCCATCGTAATGTCCATAGCGACTTGCATAATAGCAATTTCTGCCTTAGACTTTTGCATACGGCATGGATTAATAACCTTACTCGCATTAATAAATTGATATGATGACGAAACTTTTAAAATATTATCCGTGATAAAAAAAGGTGTTGTTTCGTCCATAAAGACAGCACCATCAGTTATACCCTTTTTTACCAATAATGTTATAAACAACAAGTATGGGCTTTCATGTTCTTCCCAACAATGCACCTCACCTTCAACAACCATAAAATCCAATACCGTTCCTTTTTCAAATTGTGGGGCAATATAATGTACTGTCCCATCTAAAAAAACAATAGCACCAACCATACGCTCACTTGCGTTCCATTTGGTACCCGTAAAATAGTTTAAGTTGGTTCCGGCATGCAAGTATAAGGCCGACACGTTTTCAACTTTCATCAAACCAATCACTTTATTCATCCTGGCCTGATATTCCGCTTTGGTTATAGGGTTAGCCAAATGCGCTTTGGGTCTTATTTTTTTTAGCTCTGCTTCTATGGTCGATCCTCCAATGCCGTATACACTCATATTTATTATTTTCTAAATGGATTTTAGAACCTTCTATCTGGACTAAAAGGTTCCAGGTTTAAACTCGTTTTTCTATCTACAATAAGTTCTGAAACCAACTTCCCAGTAGCTGGCCCCAAACTCCATCCCATCATGGCATGCCCTGTAGCTATAGTTAAATTATTGCATTTTGAAGATTTCCCAATATATGGCAATCCATCTGGTGTACAAGGACGCAATCCACAACTGGCATTTGCTTTTTCTTCTGCAGTAATCTCCAAATTATTGTAATACGATTGCGCTGCACTAGCAATGGCATTCACCCGTACTGGGTTAATATTATGATTAATCCCTCCTATTTCCATAGTCCCGGCAAAACGGGTGAATCCGTCCATTGGCGTTACCGCTACTTTGGCTTCACACAAAATGGCAGGAAGGGTAATATTTGTTTCTCGATTCACATTAATTCGATAGCCCTTTCCTGCCTGAACAGGAATTTTAAGCCCTAGCTTTTTGGTTAACAACGGACTCCAGCTTCCGGCCGCCATAACCACCTCATCTGCCCTTAGTGATTGTTTATCTGTAATAACCTGGACAATCTTTCCATTGGCAACTTCAATATCTATTACTTTTTCATTATCAAAAAACACAACCCCTTTAGACTTTAAATACGTGATCATTTCTGGCATAAAATGATTGGGTGTCATGTGCGCATCGGAATGAAAATAAACAGCACCTTTAATATTTAAATTGGCTTTAGGTTCTATTTTTGAAACCTCTTCTGCCGAAAGCTGTTCCACTTTTAGGCCTTCTTTAATCCCACGCTGCCCAACCTTCCATTCTTCCTCTCCTGTTTTATCGGTTTTATAACACATTAACAAGCCTTTATGCTCGTAGTGAAAGTTGAAGTCGCCCGAAACTTTCATAGCTTCGTACAAATCGCGACTCAACAGATTGATATCTTTTATGGGCTTAATCGCCCTTTCAACTTTTGAAGCTGTAGCCGACTTTTTAAAGGCCCAGGCCCATTTTAAAAAATCGATATCCAAACGGGGTTTTACATAAAACGGACTTGCTGCATTGAACATCCATTTTAGGCCTTTGGTAATCATACCAGGTGATGCTAACGGAATAAAATGACTTGGCGTGACATAGCCGGCATTGACATGCGACGCCCCTGCATCCATATTGGATTGGTCTACAACCACAACTTCACAGCCTTCTTTTTGAAGGTAATAAGCTGAACTCAACCCTATAATACCGCCTCCTATTACTATAACTTGCTTGCTCATTTGTTTAATCGAATTTAAAATTCCAAATAGGCTTAACACCTCTTAAATGCTCCACAAAATAATTCCACCGTTTCTTTATAAAATAGTCCCTATACACGCCTGAGTAGCCATGCCGCTGGCTGGGTAAAATTAACAGATCGAATTCCTTATTGGCTTTAACCAAGGCTTCCGCTAATTTAAAGGTCGCAGACGGATTTACATTATCGTCCAGACCGCCGTGAACCAAAAGCAACTTCCCTTGCAAGTTCTTGGCATTGGTAATATTGGACACCTCATGATAGGTTTTATCTACTGGCCACCCTTGGTACATTTCTGGCCACCAAGCTTTTTCCATTCTAAAATCGTGATCGGCTGAGCTGGCCACCCCTACTTTATAAACCTCTGGAAATGCCAACATCGCCCTTCCGGTATCGTATCCTCCTGCCGAATGCCCAAAAATACCCGCCCTTTCAGCATCGATCCAACTGTATTTTTCACCTAAATATTGAATGGCTTTTACATGGTCCACTAAATTATTTCCCATGTCTTTATAGGACTGGTCATGAAATGCCTTAGACCTACCGTAAGTCCCCAAACCATCTACCTGCATCACAACAAAACCTAATTCGGCCAATGCCTGGTTGGCAAATGCCACATCAAACGATTTAGGAAATAATTGGGTGTGTGGTCCTGTATATGTCGCATCTATAATGGGATATGTTTTTGAAGCATCGAAATTTGAAGGTTTCCAAATGGCACCATATATTGTCGTTTTACCATCTTTTGCGGTAAGCTGAAACTCTTGCGGTGGTTCCCATCCCCGAGCAACGGCCTGATCCACATTGGCTTCAGATAGTAAGGCTAAAATCTTTCCTGTAACTGCTTCACGAAGCCATGTCTTAGTGGGCATGGTTACTGTTGAATAATTATCTACCACAAATTTACCGTCTTTGGAAAAAACTATACGATGATGCCCTTTTTCAGAGGTTAGGTTAACCATATTACCCTTTAAATCGACTTTATACAACTGCTGATGATAAGGATTATTGCCTTCCTCCTTCCCTGAAGCCAATAGATAAACATCTCCTTTACCCTCGTCGATATATTCTATGCTATTAATAAAAAAATTACCTTGGGTTAATGGCCTTTCAATACCCGTTTTTAAATCTAAAACATACAATTGACGCCATCCGCTACGTTCTGAAAGGAACAGTAGCTTGTCCCAACCCTTAACCCATGTATATTTAAAATTATCGATATTGGTTTGGCTGACTTCAACAATTAAATCTTTTTCTGTATTAGTTTTTAAGTCAACTTCCTTTACATATTCTTTTTGAAACCCACGTTCTTTCCAATTTGCTATAAGTTTACCAGAAGCTTTCATCCACTCAATGGATACTGGATTAATATGTGTTTGGGTTGGTAAATTGGTTTTTACCTCTTTTTTGGTCGCTACATTAAAAAATACTGGTTTTACCTTTACTAAAGTTGTATCGCCTGGCGACCCCCTATAGTACGAAAGCAATTTTGGTTTATACAGGGAATCGACGGAATAATCTAATAGATACATTTTCTCTGCATTTCTAAAATCAACTACATTGGTCTTGAGCCACTTGGAATCATTGGACCAGCTTACGTTAAACTGCTTTGGACGCTCTCCGTTCTCGCCTTCCATTAAATCGAACCATCCATAGTAGGTAGCATATTCGTACCCCTTCTTGCCATTGAAACTCAGCTGGAATTCTTGGTCGGTTTCAACCGACTTTATAAACAAATTATACTCTTTTGTATAAGCCAACCACTTACCATTGGGAGACAGGCTTTCAAAAGCTTTCGTCTTTTCATCTTTTTCTCCTTCTTTGAACTCCAGTTGATATGTATTTAGGTCTAACAACAGTGTTTTACCGTAAGCAACCAATTCAACTTTATCCTTATTGATGTTTTCAACTTTAGTAATGGAGATCGATTTAGCCGTTGTATTTTTACCTAAAACCCCATTTAAGGCCAAGGCCAGTTTTTCTTGGTTGAATAACGGTTTTACTTCAAGGCCCTTAAAATAAACCGTCTTATATAAATTACCTTCCTCACTTTTATCCACAAACCAGAACCCAGTTCCATCTTGATACCAATTAACATTAGTATACAGATTATGCACCATATCGCCATAGTTCATAAAGGCTACTGCACGCTCGTATTCTTGCAGGGTAATTTCTTGGGCTTTTAAGAAGAGTGAACTTAAAAGAAAAAGATAGTTTAGGATATGAATTGACTTGAACCTTTTAATCATTAGAATTTATATTTTTAATTACTAAGCATCTTATATCACCTGAAATCCATAGGCATAAGGGTCGTCTGCGGTATCAATTGTAATGGTATTATGCCCATAGACTTTGGCCCACCCCTGAATGCTTGGAATGATGGCTTTTTGATTTCCAATTGTGGTTTCCTCTTCCACTTTCCCAATAAACTTGGAGCCTATAAAGCTTTCATGAATAAAAGGCTCTCCTTTTTTTAGTTTACCCTTAGCATGTAATTGTGCCAATCGCGCCGATGTTCCTGTGCCACATGGACTTCTATCGATAGCCTTATCGCCATAAAACACCGCATTCCTTCCTGAAGATGTTGGATCTATTGGGTTTCCCGTCCATAACATATGGCTCACATCCCTAATGGTTTCATTCTCTGGATGAATAAACCTATTGGGGTATTTTTCATTGATACGCTGCCTTACGACTTGGGAATATTGAATAATTTTTGAAGCGGAAAAGGCATGCACGCCTTCAAAATTCTTTTGTGGATCTACGATAGCATAGTAATTCCCTCCGTAAGACACATCAAAGGTTATCTCTCCAAGTTCTGGGCATTCAACCGTTAAGCCTTCTGCAGCCAAATAACTTTTTACATTGGTCAATTTCACCCAGTCTACCTTATCTCCTGTTTGCTGGTATTCAATTTCTACCAGACCCGCCGGCGCTTCCATACGTATCTTCCCAGGCACTTTCGGCGTCACCAAACCTTCCTCAATGGCAATGGTAATGGTTCCAATAGTTCCATGACCACACATGGGTAAACATCCCGAGGTTTCAATAAATAAAATAGCAAAATCGTTCTCGGGATTGTGCGGCGGGTACAAAATGCTTCCGCTCATCATATCGTGTCCCCGCGGTTCGAACATCAAGCCTTTACGAATCCAATCGTACGCTTTTAAAAAGTGTAGGCGTTTTTCGTTCATATTCGTCCCTATAAGTTCGGGACCACCTTCTTTAATAACCCTAACCGGATTACCACAGGTGTGCGCATCGATACAAACAAATGTATGTTTACTCATTTTTTACTTTATGAATATATGTTTTTATGCGATTTTCTAAAATGGACAGCGTCACTGTACCTTGTTCTAAAATAATTTCATGAAAGGCCCTAATATCGAATTTTGAACCTAACTCTGCTTCAGCCAATTGCCTTAATTCCCTTATTTTAAGCTCTCCCATTTTATAGGACAGGGCTTGTCCCGGCCAAGAAATATAGCGATCTGTTTCGGTATTTATTTCATGTAAGGATAAGGCCGTGTTAGACGCCATATAGTTAACTACTTGCTCTCTTGTCCATCCTTTGGCATGAATTCCGGTATCGACCACCAA
The DNA here is from genome assembly GCF_022662195.1 of Aestuariivivens insulae. GTDB lineage: Bacteria > Bacteroidota > Bacteroidia > Flavobacteriales > Flavobacteriaceae > Aestuariivivens > Aestuariivivens insulae. The sequence continues at coordinate 102,787 of NZ_JAKMCS010000002.1, forward strand.
ACGACATGCCCGCCACATCTCGTACGTTAACTGACCGAATTTTTCATAAGGCGTAGTATACAACCCCATTTCATCTGCTAAATACTCTGAATATAATCCCCATCCTTCTCCATAGGCCGACAAATACAATTTCTTTCTGAAGTCTGGTATACTATCTCCCAATTCGTTATTTAAGCTCCCTTGCAAGTGATGCCCAGGAACAGCCTCATGAACTGTTAATGCTGGCAAAGTATAAAGTGTCCTACTTTGCAAATCGTAAGTATTTACCCAGTAATAGCCAGGTTCAGTACTTTCTTTTTCAGTACCTATATAACGTCCACTGGTATATTTAGGTGCTATAGCGTCTGGCACAGGGGCAACGCCATAAGGTTTACGGGGTAGGGTTTTAAAAAATCTTGGCAATTGTGCATCGGCACGTTTGGCTATATCCCTAGCTAACATTAATAGTTCCTTTGGTGTTTTTGCATAGAACTGTTGGTCTGTTCTTAAGAACTGGAAAAAGTCTTCAAAGCTGTCCTTAAATCCTAATTCGGCGATAATCTTCTCCATTTCAGACTTAATCCTAGCCACTTCCTTCAGCCCTATTTGATGGATATCATCGGCCGTATATTGCGTACTTGTTGTATAATAGTTTATTCTATTTTGATAATAAGCTCCTCCGTTTGGTGTTTCCGAAACCCCTAGTGTTGTTCTTGTATTTGGAAAATATTCTGTTTCAAAAAAGGTCTTTATTCGCTTAAACTGTGGTATTACAATGCTTTCAATAGCATTCTTTGCCGCGACTAACACCGAATCTTTTTGCTGAACACTTAAATCGTTTGGTAAGTTTTTAAAAGGGGAATAATAAAAACTATCCTTGTAATCGTCTACAAGGTTACTGTCGTAGGTCGATTCATAACCTTTGAATATCACCAAAGGTTGCGACACCCCTTTTTTAAGACCTTCTCTTAGGTTTTCAAAATGCTGGTCTACAAATTCTGGAAGTACATTTAATTTCTTAAGATACTCCTTTACTTGATTGTAATTGGTTAATGGTTTTACGTTGTAGGTTAGATCACTATGGAATCCTGCATCAGACAATAAGGGATTTAAATAGCGTTCAAATTCATAATAATCAATTTTATCCTGTAAAATAAATTTTAAAAGTGTTGCTGAAATCTGATCGGTTTCTTTTAAGGCTTCAACCTCTACCATTGAAAGCTTGTCTAAGGTCTCTTTGGCAAATTCGGCTTCTGCTTTGTAATGTGCTTTTGTAAAAACCCCCAAAGGGTATGACGCCTCGTCATACCCTTTGTGATTTTCATAGTCGGTAATTATAGATTGCAAATCGGTTCCCTTTGTTTTTTGGGTTTTAGAACAGCCCATTAAACCTATAACGCACAATACTATAATGCTTTGAAAAAATTTCACATGTTTGTATTTCAAAATTATTTCCTTAATGCTTCTGGTAACAATTCCTTGGGGAACGACTGATAACTAATTGGTCGCACCCATCTTTTTATTGAATTGGCACCAACAGCACCAAATCTAGAATCGGTTGAAGCTGGATATGGCCCACCATGTTGCATGGCTGGACATACCTCGACGCCAGTTGGCACACCGTTAAAAATAATTCTGCCCACGCGATTCTCTAAAGCATCAACTAGATCGTGTAAGTTTCCATATTCCTCTTCTTCAGCAATGATGGTTCCCGTTAACTGCCCTTCTAAATTATTGATAACCTCTAACAGCTCTGCTTCATCTTTACATCTTACCACTAAAGAAAATGGCCCAAATACTTCTTGGCTGGTTTTTGGGTTGGCTAAAAAGTCGGCACCAGATACAGTTGCAATAAGCGATGCTGCATAATTTGCATCCAATTCGCCTTGAATTGTCCCTACCACTTCTACCCCTGCCTGTGAGGTTACGCTTGCTCCATTTTCTACAAATCCTTTTTTGATATTAGGGTGCAGCATACATTGGGCTTCTATAGCTACTGTTTTTTCTGCAAGATCGTTTACAAATTCCTGTGTTTTGGGTCCTTCAACCGTTAAGATTAAACCTGGATTGGTACAAAATTGTCCTGTCCCCAATGTTATGGAACCTGCATAGGTTTTAGCAATCTCTGCTGACCTATTACTAATTGCTTTTGAAGTAATAACTACTGGGTTGATACTACCCATTTCGGCAAAAACAGGAATGGGCTCTTCACGTTGTGATGCCAAATCGAATAGGGCACGACCTCCTGCAATACTTCCCGTAAACCCTACGGCCTTAACTTTTGGATGTTCTACCAATGCTGTACCAACTGTTCTTCCTCTACCCATCAGATTTGAAAACACACCGTTTGGCATGCCTGTTTTTTCGGCTGCTTTTATTATAGCCGAGGCTACCAGTTCTGCCGTTCCGGAATGCATGGCATGGGCTTTTACTATAACCGGGCATCCTGCTGCCAAGGCACTTGCTGTATCTCCCCCAGCTGTAGAAAATGCCAATGGGAAATTACTTGCCGCAAAAACCACAACAGGGCCTAACGGTATTAAAGTTCTTCTTAAGTCTTCTTTAGGCAAAGGCTGTCTATCTGGAATAGCTTCATCTATTGTATTCTCTCTCCAGTCTTCTTTGGCTACTAAATCGGCAAAAGAACGCAATTGAAAAACTGTTCTTCCCCGCTCTCCAATGGCACGCCCTTCAGGCAAACCAGATTCAGTTGTATAGGCATCTATCAGCTCTTGGTCCAATGCTAAAATCTCGTCGGCTATTGCATTTAAAAATTCAGCTCTACGAGTTCCAGATACTTTTCTATACTCTTTAAACACTCCCCAAGCTAAATCTACTGCTTCATTTACCTCATCTATTGTCGCTTCAAAAAACGGTGTGGGGGTTTCAATATTTAATTTTGGGTTTATGGTATGGTGTGTTACACTACCTTTTGCAGACAACTTATTTCCTATATAATTTTTTCCTGTAATCATTTTTATTTTTTTTTATAATATCTTTTTTATTATAACATTTAAGACCTTATGGGCTATACATCACATCATTGTCTCCCATATTTACCTGAAAACAAAAACAGTTGTTTTAAAAAACAAAAAAATCAAGCACATTTGAACGAGACCCTAAAGTTAATGCTAAACATTAACTTACACCACACCAAATATGCTTGAAAATCATAATTTAAGCTAATACAGCTAAGTTCTTATAATCTGATAATATTGGTCTAGATAATGGACAAAAATAGACCATGTTTATAAATTTACTATCGTTATAATTAGCACATAATAATACTATATTACCATATAAACATCGTTTTTGCAAAAAATTTAATAATATTTGCATAAACAACAGTATATGAAGGTACTTCCATTTAAAATTCCGAAACCAGATAATGAAGCATTAGTATATCAGGAAGAACGGTTAAAAGTATTATACGATCAATTACACCAACATAGTGAGATACAAATTAGCTATGTAGAAAAAGGCGCTGGAACGCTTATAGTTGGAGATACAATTAATACTTTTTCTCCAGACGATATTCTTGTATTAGGAGGCTATTTACCACATGTATTTAGAACAGATACTAAGTTTTCTGATGAAACTGTGGTTTACACGTTGTTTTTTGATAGAAAATCTTTTGGTAAACATTTCTTCGATTTGCCTGATATGGAAATTATCAGTGATTTTTTTAATGAATCTGAATACGGAATGAAAATATTAACTCCAAAGGATAAACTTATTAAACTCTTTTTAAAATTAAAAGACCAGAATAAAGTTCAACGTATTAGTAGTCTTTTAAGAATTATTGACCTTATTACCAAAGCCGAAAAAACACCTTTATCATCATTTGTCTACAAAAAGAAATACACCGACGATGAAGGTAAACGTATGAATGATGTATTTAATTACGTCATGGAAAATTACATGGAGCCTATTACCTTAGAAGAAATATCTGAAATAGCCAATATGACTAGAAATGCTTTTTGTCGCTATTTTAAAAAGCGCACTAATAAAACGTTCTTTCAGTTTTTAATAGAAATACGAATAGAAAATGCGTGTAAACTCATTAACTCTAACCCTGACCAATCCATTTCCTCCATTTCTGAACTATGCGGATTTCGAAACACCGCTAATTTTAATCGAAAATTTAAAGAGGTTAAAGGTATAACACCATCTCATTACAGGTTGCAAAGGTTTTAATAGATTAACACCTAACTTATTATAAAAAATTATAATAGGCAAATAACACCTCCAACAGGTTTTTAATATTGATATTTTACCTAAATCGTTCTTTGGCATCACTATAGTCCAAAAGTGTTTGCTCCTTGAAGTACCTTGTTTGACGAAATAATTATAAAGATTTACCCCATTAATTTACTTTCGGTTTAAAATCTATATTTTACTCTAAAGACATTACAACTACCTTGTTTTTTAATAAAATACTAAAAAAAGGATAATATAATATCTCTTTATGCTAACAATACTTCATTTAATGAGGTTTTACTTTATACTTTTGCCCCAAGACATTTTTTGAAAAATGTTTATTTAGGTTAATTTTAGATAATAAGAGATTATGATAGAAACAAATAGTTCAGATTGGAGGCATAGCGTTATGCCGGCCGTGTTTACATGGTTGAAAGAGTCAAAATCAGGTGCCCTTGAAATTGACCTAGATGCAACAAAAAAATACGCTGCAGATGTTTTAAAAGTTCAAGGAAAAGGAGGAAGCAGAATGGGCGGACTTGTCGGCTCCGGTACTCTGGGTGAGAACAGCCACCTAAGCACTGAACAGCGCCTTACTTTACTTAAAGCCCTTTCTGAGGTTGCTAAAGAATACAATGTACCGTTGATTAGTGGAGCTGCGGCAGAAACTAAGGAAGAACTTGCCAAAATTGTTGAAGGTCTTGCAACGGTTGGAGTGGATACAGTCATGGTCATGCCGCCAAAAACTAAGGCGGTTCCATCTGATGATGAAATGTATGATTACTATGAACTTGCTGAAGCAACTGCAAGAAATGTAGACGTAACAATTATGCCCTATAACAATCCTGATGCTGCTGGATATCATGCAATATCAACTGATCTTCTCCTAAGAATTTCTGCTCTACCTAATGTAACTGCTCTTAAAATATCGACTATAGATGTTTCAATTATTGAAACTTTGATGTTAGAAAACAAAGATTTAAAAGTTTTGGCAGGGGTTGACACAGTTACTGTACACGCAGGACTTGCTGGAGCAAGTGGTGGTATTACAGGTGTAGGTGTTATCTTCCCAAAAGCAAGCGTTACTATGCAGGAGCATGTTTTAAATGGAGAATGGGCTGAGGCAAACAAAATTTCTCAGGCTTTAAATTCCATATCATATCTGGATGGTCAGCCGTTACTTATGGAATATCTTAAGTTTGCCATGGGTATTCATCATAATGATATAGCTGGAGGGCTTCGTACCTACGGTATAAAATTAACTCAACAGCAAATTGATGATGTTCAAGCAAGATATACCCTAGCAAAAGAAAGACTTGAAGCTTTAGACTTATTGTAGTCTAACACTTTCAAACATTCAAATAGAAGAGATCGTCTAAAAAGTAATTTTTAGGCGATTTTCTTTTTTTCATATATGTGAAGTTCCTAAAATCCTTCATTTTTAGTTAAAAGTTTCAAGGAACAAGTACTTAAAGTTGTTCTAAATTGCTAAACTGTATTTTTAAGGTTATGTGCCATTGCAATCAGCCCTATTTATATATTATAACAAAACAGGCTAACAACAATAATTGTTATATACACAAGGTATTGCTATGTTCAATGAATGATTTTACAAATTCTCAACATTTATAAGTATCTTGTAACGATATTACCACCTACTTATTAGAATAAAAAATATGAACAAAGACATTGAAATACTTTGGTATGACCTGCACATGGAGCTTTACAATTTTATTCTAAAACGGATAAAAAACGAGGATGACACCAAGGATATTTTACAGGATGTTTTTTTTAAGGTACAGACCAAAATAGATTCCTTAAAAGACACATCCAAACTCACGTCGTGGGTATACCAAATTACCAGAAACACGATAATAGACTTCTTTAGAAAGAAGAAACATGTGGATGAAGATATATCTTCCATAGAGTTACCTGAGAACGAAAACGACGACATGGTTTACAAAAGCTTGTCCAGTTGCATTAATGGTAAAATAAATACCCTTTCGAAAACATATAAAGAAGCTATTTTACTTACTTCCTTTTGCGATTTTACACAGTTACAATTGGCCGAACGTGAAAACATATCATATTCTGGAGCCAAATCCAGAGTTCAACGTGCCAAAGACATTTTAAAAAATGAAATCTTAGATTGCCCTAATGTTGAAGTGGATTCCAAAGGAAAGATTATAGACTTCTTGAAATAATTTTGCGTCTTTTTGGATTCAGTAGCGTCTTATTAAAAACTCCAACAATGAAAAACCGTATTGTTTATCAAATAGATTCCTTTACCAGAGAAAAATTTAAAGGCAACCCCGCTGGGGTCGTACTTCATGCCAATGGACTCTCCGACCTACAAATGCAACAAATTGCCAGAGAATTGAACAATTCTGAAACCGCCTTTTTGTTTTCTGCCGACCAACAGGGCATTGATGGTGAAATTAGATATTTCACCCCAACCACTGAAGTGCCTTCTTGCGGCCATGCCACCATAGCAACTGGCTATGCCTTAGCTATGGAAAAAAAAATGGGTTCCTGTGTGCTTAAAATGAAAACACAAATTGGCGTGTTGCCCATAGAAATTCACGAAAAGGAAAACGACTATAGTATTTCGATGACACAAGGCGCATTTAGTTTATCACCAGAGTTTGATGAAAAAACCACAAATGCAATCGTGTCAAGCCTAGGGCTTTCTGAAACGGACAGACTTAATAACTGTCCTATACAAATTGCGTCTACCGGACACTCTAAAGTTATGATTGGCATTAAATCCCGCAAAAAGCTAAATGCCCTATCACCAAAAATGGATGCCTTAAAAACCATAAGCAGTCAAATTGGATGCAATGGCTACTTTGTTTTTACGTTCGATTCCAATGACAAAGACATTTTAACCTATGGCAGAATGTTTGCTCCTGCTATTGGTATCGATGAAGATCCCGTAACAGGAAATGCAAATGGCCCCCTAGGCGGTTATTTAATTCAGAATGAAATTATAAAACCCCACAACAACCTCTTTGAGTTTACAGGAAGGCAAGGTGAACAGATGGGACGTTTGGGAGAGATTAATGTACAGGTTAGTATTGAAAACCAAGTCCCATCAACGATTAAAATAAATGGTGAAGCGGTTGTTATTTTCAGAACAGAGCTTTTTCTATAATTGGCCTTAAAAGTAAATTACAATAAAAAACTGCGTCTTTTTTATCCATTCTGCGTCTGTACAATAAACAACCTTTAAAGTATAGATCATGAAATTGAAAGTTAATATAGTAAATGCCTTTATAGATAATGGTAAAGGCGGAAATCCAGCTGGCGTTGTCCTTAATGCAGATGATTTAACAACAGCGAAGAAACTTGAAATTGCAAAAAAAGTAGGCTTATCTGAAACCGCCTTTGTATCGCAATCCAATCAAGCCGATTTTAAATTAGATTTCTTCACGCCCACAAGACAAATTGCCCATTGCGGCCACGCAACTATAGCCGTGTTTTCCCTACTTAAGCAACTTGGCAAATTACAAAAAGTAGCGTCCTCAAAAGAAACTATCGATGGCATTCGTAACATTCGTTTGAAAGGTGATCTTGCATTTATGGAACAATCTGCACCAATATATACCAATGTTTCAGAAGATAGAGCAACCATTTTATCTTCATTGGGGCTAGCATCTTCAGATCTTATTGAAGGCGCCCCTATACAACTGGTCAACACGGGCAACTCCTTTATTATTATTCCTGTGGAACGCGCAGATAGCCTTAAAAACATACAACCTAACCATGAGCTCATCTCTAAGATAAGCAACAAATATAATTTAATAGGGTTCTATGTCTTTACTACTCATACCACGGACAATACATACAACGCCACCACAAGAATGTTTGCACCCCGATATGGTATTCCAGAAGAAGCTGCAACAGGTATGGCTGCAGGTCCGTTGGCCTGCTATCTTCATGATATGCTCAAGGTAAAAAAGGAAAATTATATGATTCAACAAGGAAAATATATGACACCTCCATCTCCTAGTGCAATACAAGTAGAGCTTTTAAAAGAAAACGGTAAAATTATAAGTCTTATGGCAGGAGGGAAAGGCATTGTTACCAAAGATTTTGAAATTGAATTATAAAAACAATGTGCCTTAAATAAGGCATAAAAAAAGAGAACCTATTTTTAGATTCTCTTTTTTAGTAGCGGGAACTGGACTCGAACCAGTGACCTTCGGGTTATGAGCCCGACGAGCTACCTACTGCTCTATCCCGCGATATTGGACTGCAAATATACAATCCTTTTTAACTTTATCAAGCATAAATATAAAAAAAATTAGTCTTCCATTCTATTTGCCTGAAATTCTGTTAATTCTGAACTCATAAATTTAACAGAAACCTGAATAGGGTTACAGCATACTTCACAATCTTCTACGTATGACTGCTTAGCTATGGAACTATCCAATAACATTGAAATGGTTTGCCAGCAATATGGGCAGGTAAAATAATGCTCAATCATAATTGCCTTAAAATAATAAAAAAGGGTAAACAGCCTTAACTATTTACCCTTTTTTAACTAACTAATTACTTAAAACTATTATTCTTTTTCTATATCCATTTTAGCAGTTGCTTTCTGGTTTTGCAATTCCAAGAATAACATATCTGGAGGTGTACTTCTCGATCTGTTGGAAATGCTAGTAATATCTTGGTTCAAATTGTTATCGCTAACCATTATAGTGTTCAAATTCCTTAAGTTCACCAATTCCATAGGAAAATCTCCCGTAAACTCATTACTCGACAAAATCAACTCTTGTAAATTGGTTAATTGAGCAAGCTCCACTGGAATTTGCCCCTCCATTTTATTATCAATAAGGCTTAACTTTTCCAAGTTAGATAAAGCATAAATTTGATTAGGGATTGTACCTGTTAAAAAATTACTTCCTAACATCAACTCCTTTAATTTGGTTAATCCCATAAGTGACTCTGGAATATTACCAGTTAATTTATTACTGTACAACTGTAATGATTCTAATTTTTGTAGCTCACCCAATTCATTTGGAATGTTTCCTTCTAAACTATTCATAAAAAGCCCTAAAGACGTTAACTCTTTTAAGTTTTTAATTGTTGAAGGAATGGTTCCACTTAATTTGTTGAAACCTAAATTCAATTTTCTTAAGGCTGTTAAATTCCCTATTTCTTGAGGAATTGTACCTTGAAGGTTGTTAAAATGTAAATTTAATTCAACGACTTTATCATCTTGAACTTTTACGCCGTACCAAGTATCGATTGATGCTTCCAAATCCCATGATGTGCTCCATTCACTCCCATTGGCAGCCTTATAAAGGGCTATGAGCGCATCTTTTTCAGTTTGTAAAACGCCAGCAAATGTATACAAGGAAACAAATAAGCAGGCTAGTGTTAGCTTTAAGGTTTTCATGGTCGAATAAATTTGGGATTAATTCTCCTACGAAGATAGCCAATAAACGATGTACAAACTATTTTAATCGATAAAATACACTAAATTTTAACATTTAACATTCCGTAAACTGCTCGATTTCCAGCTGAATGTCTTCCCATTTTTGCATCAATTCTTGCAAATTGGTTTTCATTTTTTGGTAATTATCAAAGAAATTAGGTTGTGAAGTTACCTTTTCATAATTAATTTCAAGCTCCAGATCAATGGCCTTAATCTCTTTTTCCAACTCACCAATTTTGGCTTCCACATTGCTCAATTTATTATTTAGGGACTTTAACCGCTTTTGGTCTTCGTAAGATTGTTGCTTTTTTTCCTTAGGAGTTTCCTTTACTACAGTTCGCTTTTCAACCTCACGCAAGTTTTCAACATTACGTGATTCCAGATAATAATCTATATCACCTAAATATTCTTTAATTCTCTGGTCTTTAAACTCATAAACCTTATTTGTTAAACCTTGCAGAAAATCACGGTCGTGAGATACGACTATTAAGGTACCACCATAACGCTTTAATGCTTCCTTTAATACATTTTTAGATTTTATATCTAGGTGATTTGTAGGCTCATCCATAATCAAAACATTAAATGGCTGTAGCATCAATTTGGCTAAGGCCAATCTATTTCGTTCACCTCCAGAAAGCACCCTTACATATTTTTCTACGTCATCTCCCCTAAACAAAAACGACCCCAAAATATCCCTTACTCTACTCCTATTGGTCTCGTTTGCGGCATCAATCATGGTATCAAGAACCGTTTTGTTTCCGTCTAAATACTCAGCCTGATTTTGGGCAAAATACCCTAACTGTACATTATGTCCTAAGTTTAAATTTCCATCATGCTTAATTTCACCTACTATAATTTTGGCCAATGTAGATTTACCTTGCCCGTTCTGTCCCACAAAGGCTGTTTTACTATCACGTTCAATAAGTAGGCTAACACCTTTCAATACCTGATTTTCACCATAATTTTTAGCAACATGTTCTGCCTCCACAACAACCTTACCTGGCGTTACAGATACGGGAAAGTTTAAGGTCATTACGCTATTATCATCTTCATCTACTTCAATACGCTCTATTTTATCCAATTTTTTGATAAGCGATTGGGCCATGGTTGCTTTTGAAGCTTTAGCTCGAAACTTTTCAATAAGCTTTTCGGTTTGCTCAATCTGTTTTTGTTGATTCTTTTGTGAAGCCAATTGCTGTGTCCTAAGTTCTTCACGCAATATCAAATATTTGGAATAAGGTTTTGGATAATCGTAAATACGTCCCAATGAAATTTCAATGGTCCTATTGGTTACATTATCCAAAAACATTTTATCATGGGACACAATAACTACAGCTCCTGCATAATTTTTTAAAAAGCCTTCCAGCCAAATTATAGATTCAATATCCAAATGGTTTGTAGGCTCATCCAACAATAGAATATCATTGTTTTGCAAAAGCAATTTAGCCAGCTCAATACGCATGCGCCACCCTCCAGAGAAGGTATCGGTAAGTTTATCAAAATCCTCACGCTTAAACCCTAAGCCTTGTAAAATCCTTTCGGTATTGCCTTGATAGTTATACCCTCCTAATATTTCATATTGATGCTGGAGCTCATTTACATCTACCATAAGCTGATGATAGGTTTCACTCTCATAATCGGTACGTTCGGCCAATTGGGTATTAATATCTTCCAGCTTGGCTTCCAGTGCTTTTATTTCGGTAAATGCTTCGTAAGATTCCTCTAAAACCGTTCTACCAAAATCAAAATCGATATCCTGCTTTAAAAATCCAATTTTTAGTGCTTTATCTGTGGCTATCTGCCCTGTATCCGGTTCCATTTCGCGGGATAAAATCTTGAGCATGGTCGATTTTCCAGCTCCATTTTTACCAATAAGCCCAACGCGGTCGCCATTGCCTAATTTAAAGGTTATGTCTTCAAAAAGGAATTCGCCCTGAAACGAAATTGATAAGTTATGGATATTCATCATAGAAATGTAACTTTTATTACTGAGTCTTTATTGCAAAAACTTATTTTTGCAAACAGATTTAAAATTTAAAAAATAGGCTTAGTTATAAGCGCTCATTTTTTAAAACACGTTTGCAAAAGTACATGAATTTTTTCATTTGAAAATTCACAAAAACCAAATGAAAAAATTATATGGACTATCAAAGCGATGCCCTGCGCCTGCCAAAGGGAGATTAATAAAGTGAAACTAAATTTTGTAAATTTTTAAATAGAAAATTTAGTTTTTTTTTCAGAAGAAAAGTACAAAAATATTATGTTTAAAAAAGGTAATAAATTATACAGTATACTAACAGGAACCTGTCCTAAATGTCATCGGGAATCCATGTTTAAAAACAAAAACCCCTATATTCTTAGTGAACTATTGGATATGCATGAAACTTGTAGCCATTGCCATACCAAGTACAAAATAGAACCCTCGTTTTTTTACGGAGCTATGTATGTGAGTTATGCTGTTGGTATTGCTTTTGCTACGGCTGCGTTTATGATTTCTTTTTATGTTTTTAATGCTAATATTAATATTGTTTTCGCTTCAATAGTCGCCACATTGGTAGTATTCCTCCCTATTATTATTAGGCTTTCCAGAAATATTTGGATTAACTTTTTTATGCATTACGACAAATCGTTGGCTAAGAAATAATGTTTTGGGCGTTACCATAACAGGTGACCGAGACATCGCAATCAATTTGACAAAGCTCTCTAGAAGTCACCTGTTATGGTCGGGCTTTACATTGCAATCTTTTTCGGTTAATACAAATCATATTTTTTAAACTGAGGTGACAACCGCTTCATTTAAAGAGATTTCATTAATGAAAAAGGATTTCCATTACAATCCCTAACGCAATTCAGGCCTCAACAAAACGATTGATGTCTATGGCTTTTTCCAAAGGCATATTGAGCTCTATAAATTCAAAAAGTTGCTTGGCTACATAAGGCCCAATCATAACGCCCCTGGTACCCAATCCGTTTAGTACATAAACATTATTATAATTGGCATGCCGCCCCACTAACGGCCTTCTATCTTTAACCGTAGGGCGCACACCCGCCATTTGGCCAACAACCTCAAACGGACAATTAATAAGTGTTTTTAGTTTTTCTGAAAGTTCCTGCTTAGCTTCTTCGGTGACCGTGTTAGAGGTATCGCCCCACCCATAAGTTGCTCCTACTAAATACTTGTCCTGCCCTAATGGTATTAAAAATACGGGGCCTTTTAACACATAATCTATTTTTAAATCCGGGGCATGGATCTTCAACAATTCTCCTTTTGTTGGCAACAAGGGCAAGTCTTTGAACAAAGGGTTTTTATTCATACCATAACCTTCGGTAAAAACAATGTGTCTTGCTGTTATGTTGTTATACGCGATGTGGCTATTGGAAACCTTCAACGTTTCATGATTAAATTTGTCCTCTATCAAGGCATCTTCTTGAGTAAGCTCCTGTTTATAGGCCTTAATCATTTTCTTTACGGCTATCCTGCCCGTATGTTTTACCTCGCCAAAACCAAAAGAAGCATTAACGGCTTCATTTTTATTTTTAATCAGGGTTGTTGAGAGGTATTCACTAAGCTGGTGCTTATCGGAAGCTGCAAACCAATCGTTCTGCTCTTCAAGTGAAGCAAACTTTCTGTATACAGGAATTTTGTAATCTAATGTAATGTTTAATCGCGTCTCTATAGCTTTATACTGTTTGGCGGCAAGACTTAATTGCTCATCACTTTTCCAAACTGGTGTAAACCGTTTAAGCACAACAGGATTGTACAATCCACCTGCAACAACAGAAGATCTTTGGGATTGGTCATCAAACACCACAAAGGTTTTGTTGTGAGCCCTTAACTGTTCGCAAAAACTAATGCCCGCCAATCCAACACCTACAATTATGTAATCTACCTTCATGCTGCGAAGATACTTAGATTATCTGGAAGCAAAGGTTAGAATTAAAGCCTAAAGTTTAATATTGAAAGTTTTAGGATAGATGGTCTAAACCACCTCGTCTTCATTAGAAAAGAGGGGAAACATGCAGAACGAGGCAGTTATTGAATAAAAAACGCCCACTTTTTAGGTGAGCGCTTTATTCTATTTTATAACCTTATGTGACTTAATAAGTCCACATATCGAGTTCGAAATCCCTGATTTGGGTTTTTATTCTTTCAGACTCCAACAATTGCATCAATGCATTTTGTGCAATGTACTCGTTAACCTTTCTATCACCCTGCACATTCTCTTTTGCATAAATTATGGCATTAAAGCGTCTTGAGTTCAAGATATGGTCATAAGAAAACGGCATAGAGCTATTTTCGTTATTGAATGATTTAGCTTCATGTAGCACCCCTCTCGCATCTGGGAAGAATATCCAAAACAATTCTACTAAATCTGGATTTTCTTCGTGAATAAAGTTAACGTCTGGGGCTACAGGAGCAATCCCTAATAAACGATACTTCATTTCGGCTTGACGCTTATCGAAATACCACAATCCTTTTATACGGTACTCCTGAATATCTGCAGCAGATATCTCATATCTATCAATATACTCTGCAGACAATTCTTCTCCTGCATTTATTTGTTCAATACCCAACTCGGTAGTATCGACTTTTTTTAATGCTGCATCAATATCTTTTAAGGTACGTTTTGTTGTGAAATACGAATCATCATAAATGTTTTTTATAGTACCATTCTTGATGTTTTTCATAAGTACGTCGTACAACGACCGTCTGTCCCTACCAATGTTATTGGTATCGATAGGATAATATAACGGGAAGTTTACACGCTCGTCCAGCACTATCTTTTCCCAAACTATTGTTGAAAACAGGATATCTCTATCATCTACATAACCATAAGGTAAGGGCTCATCGTTATCGATAGCCTTTTGTGATTCTGTTCTCACGCCAATTTCTTCTGGTGATTTCGCATTTAATATATTTGCTTGTGCAAAACCATGCGATACTGCGAAAACAGTTATAACGGTTAATAAAAAACTTTTAAAATTCATGTGTTTAAATTTTATATTTCACAATGCACATACTTGGGGCTAATTAAGCACAGTATGTAACAGCTATAGCTACTTTAGCCATAGCTGTTTTCTTTTTCTAATTGGTAAGCTCAATAATTACTGGTGATACTTTTTTAAGTATTACACTTACACCACTGGCTTTGGCTTCAATATTAAATATCTGGATATCGGATCCACGCTTCGCTTTACGTAGTGCTCCTTTGGCTCTACTATCCAACTTATTACCTTTAACCTGAATTGTAGGTTGACCAGACACTTTGAACATAAAGCCTGTTACTCGTAATGGTAATTCAAAATCAAAATCATCGAACATAGCACCAACAGTAGAAATCTCTAAACTTTGGCGTTGCATTTTTACTTGACCATCTTCACCTCTAATAGTACCTGTTGGTTTTGGTAAATCCTTAATTCTAAAGGTTGCTTTGTCGCTTACACCTTGACCATCTGGCAATTTACCAGAAACGTTAATGGTAACTTCCCTTCCTTTTATTGAGGTAGCATCCATAACATATTTGCTTCCTCTAACCCTTGATAAACCTTGGGCTCTTGCTGTTACATTATTATCTGATATACCGGCAAAGGAAATGGTCATTGGGTTTTTAACACCACGATACACCACATTCATTTTATCGGCAGAAATGGTAGCTGCATTTGGTTTAGGTACTGTAGCAAACGATGACGATACAGGAACTTCAATATCTTCACCATCTTGTGCAAAAATAAGTTTCCCTTCAATTTTATGTTCACCAGGAGCTCCTGTTCCTACTTTTAGTTTTACTTTACCATCTTCAATAGTATATTGATCTTCGGTTAATGCTCGGCCATCTAATGTTAATTCTACACGATTTGGCTTAGTGGTGGCATCTTTTCTACCCAATACAATTTGACCATCGAATGTCTCACCATTAAAGTAAGCTGACTTAGTCGTCTCCAATAAGGTTGTATAGTTTGTCATAGACACTTCACTGGTAAGTGTTCCTTGTAGCATGTTGGACAACACTTCAGATTCAGTCGTTTTAATATCGGCTTGAAGCTGTGTCATCTTGGTTAAAGACGCTACCAAAGGAAACCCTTTAAAATTACGGTCAAGCCAAGATTGTGTTCCTGCACCCCGTCTAGTGTCATCTGTATTGAATTTCTCTTGAACATCTTTAACAATACCTTCCATTCCTGGTTGATCTGCCAAAACATTGGCCACACCGTCTCTAAAAGCAGCTATTTGGGCCATAAATTCTTCTCCAGCTGGTTTCAACTTGTCACCTTTAAAGAAGTTCTCATCGAGGTAATCCCCTTTGTCCATGATTTCATAATCTGTAGCGTCATCGACGGTACTGGACATTTTCGATTTTAAATCTTCTAAATAATTATCAAATGTAGATGCTAAATCCTTTATTTGAATAGCTTTTTCCTTTAAAGGTTCATATTTTTCTTTCTGATCTATTGCTTTTTGCTCTAAACTAGCAATAAAAGCAGTATTTCGCTCGGTAGCCGCTTGATTGGACTCCGTTAACTTCTCGTTCATTAATCCAAAGGCAGAAAGGACTTCTTTCGACATATTTAATGCTAGCATCGCTATAAATATTAAATACATCAAATTAATCATCTTCTGTCTTGGAGATAGATTTTGTGCTGCCATGTCTAATTAGGTTTTTTGGTTAATTAATACAAACTTGGGTTAACCCCTAATTAGCTCTTGTTCATTGCAGATAACATACCTCCATATACACCGTTAAGTGATGATAGGTTAGATGCCAATGATTGCATTTGCTCTTTTAATTTAGCTGCATTTTCTACAGATTCTTCATTAATAGCGGCTTGTCTATTAATGCTTTCCAATTGTACTTTATACAAGCTATTTAACGACTCCATTTGAGCTGCTGCTAAAGACAATTCTTCACCATATTTTTTAGTAGCTTGAATCGAATCTACAGTAGGTGAAATACTTTTTGCCGCACCTTCAAAGTTTTTAATACTGTCCCCTAAACTTGTTAATAATTCGCCGTCAATTTTAGCTTCTTTTAATAACTCGTCTAATTTTTTAGACAGAAGACCTTGAGCGTCTTTTGGTTCTTTTTTATTTGCTTCACCTCCAGCTAATTCTGGATACACCAACGACCAATCCAAATCCTCATCAACTGGTTCGAATGCTGATATTGCAAAAATAATTGCTTCGGTAACTAGACCAATGGTTAACATAACGTTACCTGTTAGCGGTCCAATTTCAAAATGGATAATTTTGAATAGTGCTCCAACAATTACGATAGAAGCTCCTAAACCGTAAGCTAAATTCATAAACTTTTTACTTGCTTTTGACTGTGCCATAATTTTCGATTTTTTAAGTTAAGTACGAATACTTAAGTAGGTTAATTAATAGTATATTTTAATTGATTTATGTTATTTCCCGTTCTTAGTTACTTTTGTCCCCATGTAATCTTGAACGGTTCTAAAACCTATATAACATCTTGCTGAATCTGCATATTCGTAGTCTCGCGTACTAACTTGTAAAAAATATGCAACATCTTTCCACGATCCGCCTCGTACTACTTTACGTTGGTTTTTAATATCGTTAACACTTGGATTAACTGTTGAAACGTATTCGTATGATGATGGATCGAAAGAATCGTTTACCCATTCTGAAACATTACCTGCCATATTGTACAGGTTGTAATCGTTAGGTTCGTATGCATCGGCCTCTACGGTATACAGTGCCTGGTCTGCAGCATAATCGCCACGTACGGGCTTAAAGTTAGCCATAAAACACCCTCTGTCGTTTTTCGCATAAGGCCCTCCCCATGGGAATGTTGCTCCACGCAAACCACCTCTTGCGGCATATTCCCACTCGGTTTCAGATGGTAATCTGAATGAATTCACAAAGTGAGCACCTTTTTTACTTTTTTGGTAGGCATTTTTATTAAGTGTACGCCACTGGCAAAATGCTTTGGCTTGCGCCCAGGTTACTCCAACTACAGGATAATCTCCATAGGCATCGTGCCAAAAGTAGTCGTTGTGCATTGGCTCGTTATAGGAATATGAAAAATCCCTAATCCAAGTGGTCGTATCTGGATACACTTCAATAGCTTCTTTTATTATGGCGTCCTTACGACGTAAAGACTTATTTTTAGCTACTTTTTGAATATCCATATAAGTATACTGGAACTTAAATTTTTTCACATCCCAAGTACGTTGCCCGTTATAGGATTCCTCAATAGGCAGGTACATGGTATCCATGACTTCGGAATAATATTCATCTGGGTATTCTGCAGTATCAAATATTAAATCGACATCGTGGTTTAATTTATAGCCTTCATATGGATCTTCACCCAATCCAAAATAGTTATCGTGCATGTACTTTTCGTAGGCAGTCATGTTGGCTGTATCTGCATCCTTAAATGCAAATTCACCAATACCTCCATCTTCTGGAGTTAATCCAACCTCATCGGCCAAAATGGCTAATTTGGTTCTAATAATGGAATCCCTTACCCAATTTACAAATTGGCGGTACTCACTATTAGTTATTTCGGTCTCATCCATATAAAAGGCCCTAACAGTAACTGTTTTAGCAGGTGCATTATGCACTCCGGCCAAATCGTCATCTGCTTTACCCATAGTGAAAGCGCCTCCTGGAACTAGTTCCATTCCATAAGGCTTTTCCGGATGCCAATTCTTTCCTTTTACACCAACTAGTTCGCCTCTATCTTTAGAGCCACAACTTGCGAACAGTGTTAGTAATGTGGTTAATAATATAAACTTCTTCATATCCATAGAAAACTCGAGGTTAATTAATCAGCTTTAATTTTGAGAGCGTAAACATATCTATATATTTTTTAAAAAGCAACTTTTTTTCGAAAAAAAATACCTTTTATCGTGAAAAAAAAGCATTTCATCGATGATATTGACGTTTTATGTGCTTACTCTCCTAAACACAATTCTTTTGAAATGCTTTGTACCAGCGGTCTGGAACTACATTATTACAAGCATCTTTATAATCTTGGTGCATGCAAGGTAATAACGTATGTCTTTTCAATTTATTATTGACCTCGGCCAAAAAAGGGATCTCAATCCACCAACGCCCTGTCTTGTTACTTTTATAAAAGACCAATTCTTGCTCTTCTACCAAGGTTATAAACTTTTGATAATTATCCACCTCTGAAAAATCATCGTCCTTAACCCTAAAGTTATAGCCTTCTATGAAATACCAGATCATTTGCGCTATGAGCATTGAAGTTATCTCATCGTCTTTTGAAGGTTTGTATTCATATATACCAAAAGAGGATACCTTATTACTTATTCCCGCATAACGGGCAATGGCACATATTTCTTTACCATCTAATCCATTGGGCGAGTACTTTTGATTTAAACTTACCTCAGACCCCTTTACTGCACTTAAATCGATGCTCACCACATTAGCATCCCGCAATACGGGTTCAACAATAGTCACATCGCTAGATATTTGCCCAAGTCTATATGCTTCAAAATAGAGCTTATCCATTAAATCTATTTCTTCCTGCGAGTTAAAATAGGTTTGGTAACCTATTGTTGCATAGTTAAAGAGGTTATAGGGTTCATCTAATATAATCTTACCTACAAAACTGTTATTCTTTATAGGTTTACTAGAATCACCCAAATCAAACTTACTATCTACATTTACGATATTAACCATAGGGATAATATCATCGTAAGCCCTATAGTTGGCATAAGTAAGATCTTGTGTCCCTCCTATTATAACAGGAATTATATTTTTTTTTACTAATTCGGTAATTGCCGTTTTTAAAGCAAAGTAGGTATCCTCGACACTTTCTCCTTTATTAATATCCCCTAAATCGGCTACGGTGGTGGCCCAACTCCCTGGAAAAAGCTCGTAAAGTGATTTTCTTATTTCATGTAACTGAAATTCCTCCCCGATATAGTTTACATCATTCCTATTTTCAAGAACGCCAATAATTGCAATATTCACATCGTCTAAATCTGGCATACCGTGTTGGGCAGAATGGATGCGAAGTTTTTTTCCTAAGGCTTGGGTTGATAATAATTCATTGTGTGCAAGCACCAAATCTGAAACTGGTGAAAGAAAAGTAAAATTCATAACCAATAAATATATACGCTAAAATGATTGCTCCGTACATTTATGGAGCTAATGACACAAATATGAAAAGAATAAATGATTTTCACGCACTATTTAAAGCAAAATAATGCGTCTATATTCAGTATTAACCTTATTTCACTGTTTATTTTATCATTTCTGCTTACAGTAACTGTTACTGAATACTTTTCCAGCAAAGGTTCCTCGACACAAAATGAGACCTAACGATTAGCGATTGACGAATGATGATTGACGGTTAACGACTAATGACTAGTGATTAACGACTAAAAATACGCAAAAGTAAAAGGTGTGACAACTTTCTAAAGTTCCTCGCAAAGATGCCAAGATGCCAAGTACTGACAAACTACCTACAACGGCCAAAATTCCGCAAAAGCGATTGAAGCGGCAGCTTTTTTAAAATTTCATGCAAAGGTGCCAAGAGGTAATGAATCAAAACTTAAGATAATTTATTCAACCTACTACCTATTATAGCTCAAAATTTTAAAAAACTATAGCGGAAAGCGCGGTGGCTTGCCATTTGCCATAAAAAAACATGAAACATTATACCTACTATGCCCGTTTATTATTTTCTTGACAGGTAATTATTTCTTCTTAGTGGCACGCTTAGTTGCTTTTTTCTTGGGTGCATTGGCCTCGATAATGGCCTTTGCCTCTTCTAAAGTCATACTGGTAACATCAACTGTTTTTGCCAACTCTACTTTTACCTTGCCTTTTATAACATTGTGCCTGCCCCATCGTGCTTTTTCAACACGTATGCCTTCTGCGTCCCAGTGATGTATTAATTTATCTTTTTCTTTCTGAATCTTATCTTCTATCAATTCAACAATATCTCCTTCTGAAAGATTGTCCCAGTCGTACTTTTTGTTAACGTTAATGAACATATTGTTCCATTTTATAAATGGACCGAAACGTCCTTTGCCTTTTTGTACAGGCAAATCTTGATAGACATATATTGGGGCGTCTGCTTTTTTCTTTTCTTTAATAAGCTCAATGGCTTCATCTAGCTCAACACTTAATGGATCTACTCCTTTTGGCAGTGACACGAACGCCTTACCGTATTTCACATAAGGCCCAAAGCGACCATTATTTACCTCCACCTCTTCGCCTTCATAGGCTCCCAAGGATTTTGGCAATTCAAACAAATCCATCGCCTCCTCGAAGGTGATACTATTTAACTGCTGATCTGGGCTTAGACTAGCAAACTGTGGCTTTTCTTCGTCGTCTACAGTTCCTATTTGAACCATAGGTCCAAACCTTCCTAAACGCACACTTACTTGCCTACCTGTTTTGGGGTCGGTTCCCAATATACGCTCACCAGATTCACGGTCGGCATTTTCTTTAACGTCTTCTACTTGCGGATGAAAGTCCTTGTAGAACAATTTCATCATTTTGGTCCAGTCTTCCTTTCCTTCGGCGATATCATCGAAATCGGACTCTACCTTGGCTGTAAAATTATAATCTAAAATATGCTCAAAATGGTTAACCAAGAAGTCGGTTACAATCATACCTATATCGGTTGGCACTAATTTCCCTTTATCGGACCCTACTTTTTCGGTTAAGGTTTTGTCTTTAACAACGCCACCTTGTAGCGTTAATTGGGAGTACTTTCGTGCTTCTCCTTCTACTGTTCCTTTTTCAACGTAATTTCTATTTTGAATGGTCGAGATGGTAGGCGCATATGTTGATGGTCTACCAATTCCCAATTCTTCCAATTTTTTAACCAATGAAGCTTCGGTATATCGTGCTGGTGGACGGGTGTAGCGTTCTGTTGCTGTTATGTAATTATTATATAATGACTCATTCACCTTAAGTGCAGGCAACATGCCCTCCTGCTCTTCCGTTTCATCGTCGGTACCTTCTAAATACACTTTTAAAAAACCATCAAATTTAATAACCTCTCCGTTTGCCGTAAAGGTTTCATTATGGGTGGAAGCATCAATCTTCACATTGGTACGCTCTAATTGGGCATCGCTCATTTGTGAGGCGATGGATCGCTTCCATATTAATTCGTACAATCTGGCCTGGTCTCTATCGATAGCTATTGAAGAACGGGAAAAATCGGTTGGACGTATTGCTTCGTGAGCTTCTTGTGCCCCTTTTGATTTTCCTGTATAATTTCTTGGTTTGCTATAATTGCTTCCGTAAGTCTTTTCTATTTCTTTTTGGGCGCCTTGTCTGGCTTCGTCTGACAGGTTAACACTATCGGTTCTCATGTAGGTAATCAACCCCGCTTCATATAGGCGCTGTGCCATCGTCATGGTTTTACTTACCGAAAAGTATAATTTTCTGGAAGCTTCCTGTTGAAGTGTTGATGTTGTAAATGGTGCTGCTGGCGATTTTTTTGCTGGCTTCTTTTCTAAATTGGCCACCTTAAAATTGGCTGAAGCATTTTGTTCCAAGAATTTTTGGGCTTCTTCCTTGGTTGCAAAGTTTTTAGGAAGCTTTGCCCTAAAGGTTTGTCCGTCTTCATTTGAAAACTCGGCATCTATTCTATAAGAAGCTTGAGGTGCAAATTCCTGAATTTCGCGTTCACGCTCCACAATTAACCGTACCGATACCGACTGCACACGACCTGCCGACAAACCGCCTTTAACCTTGCGCCATAATACAGGTGACAATTCGTAACCTACTATTCTATCCAGTACACGGCGTGCTTGCTGCGCATCTACCAAATCGTAATCGATACCACGTGGATTCTCTATGGCTTTTTGAATGGCCGTCTTAGTAATTTCGTGAAAAACAATACGTTTTGTTTTTTCTTTATCGAGTTTTAATGTCTCTGCCAAATGCCAAGCTATGGCTTCTCCCTCACGGTCCTCATCACTGGCCAACCAAATGGTATCGGCATTTTTGGCAAGTTCCCTTAGTTTTTTTACAACCGATTTTTTGTCTTTGGAAACTTCATATTTAGGTTTAAAATCACCGTCAACATCCACACCCAATTCTTTTGAAGGCAGGTCGGATATATGCCCAAAACTAGATTCAACTTTAAAATCTTTTCCTAAAAATTTCTCTATCGTCTTTGCTTTTGCAGGTGACTCAACTATTACTAAATTCTTTGCCATACTCAATTTTTCAGGCTACAAATGTATGTGAAAATTTTTTTATGCACCTAATTTTATACCGCCAGACATACATTTTAAAGCAAAAAAAACCTGTACTTAAGATAATAAATACAGGCTTTAACTAATTTTAAATATATTTTATTCTGAAGTTTGACCTATTGAATCTATTTCATGTGTTTCATTAAAACCTATGGATTCCTTGTAAATAAAATATGCTGGCAAGTAAGCAAAACTAGCAGTTACAAGCACTCCTACAAAACACATTATCATACCAACCAACTGAGCTACAATTGAAGAAACCAACAACAGCCCAAAAGTTATCAGCCATTTTTTATTCCCCAATTTAAACCCAACTTTTACAATCTCTGAAGCTGTCAAATCTGGATTAAATGCATAGATCACATTTATCAGTGCTATAGGAACCATAACATAAAAGATAGGCAGTACACATAGAAGCGTAGCCACTAAACTAATACCAAATGTTATAGCTGCTAATTTTATGGTTTTTCCCAAATAAGGCCTTTTAAAAAAATAAAAATAATCGTCTGACCCTGCCTCGTTCAAGTCTTTAATCTTGCATATTCTATAAAAAGCCGATTTTAGCCCAAAGCCTATTATCATAGCGAAAAAAGAAAATATAACCATGAATATGTAGAACGGAATAAGGATTGCAAAATTAACATCTTGACCATGCTGAAAAATCTCTGGATCGAATAACCCCATAGCAATTAAAGGCAAATACATAATAATGTAGAATGGAATCATTAACCCGAAGGTCAACAACAACATAACCAACCCCTGCACCCATACTTTTTTAAACAGCTCGATTGACTTGTTAAAAATATCGCCAAAATCTAAGGCTTTGGCATTTTCAATTTTTTTTACAATAGCATTAGTTGCATCCATATTTAATGTATTAAATTTAATAATCTAGATTATCCCTTACGCCTATTTGGTCTATTTCACTCACATTGTCAAAACCTACTACATCTTTATAAATAAAGAATACAGGTAAATACACAATGGACATGGTAAATAGCAAGCCAATAACACACCCCAATATACCTAACATAGCTAAAATACCAGTCACGAATATGGTTCCGAAAGTAATCAACCATTTTTTGTTCCCAATTCTAAAACTGGCCTTTACAACTTCCATTTCGGTTAAATGTGGATTGTTAGAATACACTATAGCAAAATAGGACAAGGGTACAAAAACATAAATAAATGGGATAAACAGCATTAATTGGGCCACCGTACCTATCCCGGTATGGATAATACCCAACATTAACAACTTGGAAAAATGTTCTTTTTTGAAGAAATAGAAATAGTCATCCGTTACATTTTCATTTAAATAGGTTTGCTTGCATATTCTATAAAACCCTCCCATTAATACCAAAGACAAGGTCGTTAAAATAATATTCTGAGGAATTGAATAAAGTATATTAGTAGCCTGTAATTCAGCAAGCATTTCTACACTAAATCCATCTTCAAAATTATAAGCATAAGGTGAAAGCCCAACTATACCGAAAATAAAATTCACAACAAGGGCACATGCCATTAAGATTAAAACAACAAGAAAACCTTTTAACCATATTTTTTTAAAAAAATCAATAGAATCGGATATTATACTACCAAAATCCAGGGCTTTTGCATTGTTTATTTTATTAGTTAACGACTCCAGTGTATTCATAAATTTTGGCTTTGGTTAATTTGTTAGTGGTTAAAGATAAAAATTATCCATAAAAAAATCCTGTCGAAACAGGATTCTTACAAAATACGTCATCAATACTAATTATAATGAAAACGTACTGATTAACTGCACATCGTTTTCTAAGTATTCGTATTGGTAGATGGTATTATCTCCAATCATCAATAAAGCATTCTGAAGCGGAATGACATCTTTAGATTGAATATCCTTAATGGTTTTAACTGGTTTAACATCCAGAGGGTCTGCTTTACTGAACAACTTTAGGCCAGCCGTACCATCGCATACAAACAACATATTGCCCTTCACCCCTAACCCTTAAGGATTTCCCAAAGTATAACGCCCTACCAGTTCTGGAGATGCCTTATCGCTTATATCAATAACCTCCAAAACACTTTCCTGTTGTCCACAAGGGTTACCACCACGCAACGTTAAATAGGCATAGTCACCATCAACGACAACAGGATCACAACCTTGCCAATGTGTAAATTCTGAAATAAATTCTGGTGATGCCGGATTGTCCAAACCATAAATATACATCCCATTGGTACTTCCTAAATACAAATAGCCTTCGGCATGAAACATCGTTTCTATATTCCACCCTGCATACTGCGTATTTTTCAATACGGGAGTTTTTAAATTATCAATATTAAAGACATCCATTTTATGGTCTCCTACGGTATACAAATACTTATCAACTATCTGAAAACGCGCCAATGAACCACCCTGTCCAACAGTAGACTCTGCTGAAGCTAAAAAATTACCATCAAAGACCACATCTATAAGCTCCCCTCCTGTATTTCTATCTGCTTTTTTTCTAAGTTCCCGCTTTAATGTCCACCCAACGATAATCGCATTCTGATTGTCAAAGTCACCATAATCCAAAGCTTCGGCCTCAACAGGTATCTGGTAATCATAAAAATCGAACACATCCTCAAGGCGTTCTACCAATGCTACTGAATTAATACTAGAAATATCAAATACCAACAAATCGGTAGCGCTATCGGCATACAAATGATTGTCCTTAACCGAAATATCCTCATTTTTAGGAATCTCAATAAAAGCTATAGCATTGGGTTGTTCTGGTTGTGAATTATCGATAACATGAACCCCATCTACATCTCCTACAAAAATATAATCCTGATAGGCATAAATTTTACCAGCCTCTTCTATGGCTTGCGCCGATTTAATTGCAACCGACTTCCTAAAATCGGCCTTACTCATAATTTGGGGCGTCGCCACTTGAACAAATTCGTATTCAGAACCATCATTGTCACAAGAAAAAGCAACAACAAGAATCAAGGTTAAAAAAAGATAGTTTAGTTTCATAGTCAGTAGTTTTTATAACTATGATGCAAACAGATTAAAATAGTTGCGTTAAAATGTTTACTTTTTTTACAAACTATCAAAAAATTTAAAACTGCCACTTTGTCACAAAACACAAATTAATTGTATCTTTGCACCTGTCTTAAAGCAAGCAGGCATGAATATTGACCATTAGGGTTAACTCGAGTTTTATGGAAAAGATAATTGACGAAAAAAAACAAGGCGAATCGCTAATCTTAGAACAAAAAGATGGCAATACCCGCAAACTCTTTATTGAAAGTTACGGTTGCCAAATGAATTTTAGTGATAGTGAAATTGTAGCTTCAATATTAGCAAACGAAGGCTATAACACCACACAGCAATTAGAAGACGCCGATTTGGTTTTGGTAAATACCTGCTCTATTCGTGATAAAGCAGAACAAACCGTACGTAAGCGTCTCGAAAAATACAACGCCGTAAAAAAAATAAACCCAACCATGAAGGTTGGTGTATTGGGCTGTATGGCCGAACGCCTTAAAAGCAAATTTTTAGAAGAAGAAAAAATTGTGGATCTCGTTGTAGGTCCAGACGCTTATAAAGATTTACCCAATCTCCTTTCTGAAGTTGATGAAGGTAGGGATGCCATAAACGTTATCCTTTCCAAAGAAGAAACCTACGGCGACATTTCACCTGTGCGCCTTAACAGCAATGGCGTTTCCGCTTTTGTTTCCATTACACGTGGGTGCGATAATATGTGCACCTTCTGTGTTGTACCGTTTACCAGAGGTCGCGAACGCAGTAGGGACCCACAAAGTATTTTGGAAGAGGTGAACGACCTTTGGAACAAGGGTTACAAAGAAGTCACCCTACTAGGCCAGAATGTAGACAGTTATTTATGGTATGGTGGCGGATTGAAAAAAGATTTCGAGAAAGCCAGTGATTTGCAAAAAGCTACGGCAACCAATTTTGCAAACCTATTGGAACTTTGCGCCAAAGCACAACCCAAAATGCGTTTTCGATTTTCAACATCTAATCCGCAAGACATGACCTTAGATGTTATTGAAACCATGGCCCAGTACAATAATATTTGTAATTATATCCATTTACCGGTTCAAAGTGGCAGCAATCGCATTTTAAAGGAAATGAACAGGCAACATACCAGAGAAGAGTATTTTGAGTTAATAGACAATATTAAACGTCTTATCCCAGATTGTGCTATTAGCCAGGACATGATTGCCGGCTTCCCAACAGAAACTGAAGAAGATCATCAAGATACCCTAAGCCTAATGGAATATGTGAAATATGACTTCGGATTTATGTTCGCTTATTCTGAACGCCCAGGCACCTTGGCTGAACGTAAAATGGAAGACGACATTCCCGAGGACACCAAAAAACGCCGATTGAACGAAATTATACAGCTGCAACAAAAACACAGCCTCTACAGAACCCAACAACATGTTGGTAAAGTTGAAGAAGTATTGATTGAAAAGTCTTCAAAAAAATCGGATGCCCATTGGTCTGGACGTAACAGCCAAAACACCGTGGTGGTATTCCCTAAGGATAACTATAAAGTAGGCGATTTTGTAAATGTAAAAATAACCGACTGCACCAGTGCCACACTTATTGGTGAAGCGGTAGGGTTGTCAATGAACAATAGTTAATTAAAAATGAATAATAATCAACGAAAAATCAAAACATTATTCATTATTAACTATTAATTAATAATTATTCATGGAATCAGTTCAAGCCATAAAACAACGTTTTGGAATCATTGGGAATACCGCAGCATTAAACCGTGCTATTGAAAAAGCCATTCAGGTAGCCCCAACCGATATCTCGGTTTTGGTTACTGGAGAAAGCGGTGTTGGTAAGGAAAGCATCCCAAAGATCATACATCAACTATCACACAGAAAGCACAATAAATATATTGCTGTAAACTGTGGAGCCATTCCAGAAGGCACTATAGACAGTGAATTGTTCGGACACGAAAAAGGTTCTTTTACAGGAGCCACCCAAACCCGACAAGGCTATTTTGAAGTGGCCGATGGCGGTACCATTTTTTTAGATGAAGTTGGCGAGTTACCGCTTACCACACAAGTGCGCTTATTACGTGTTTTGGAAAATGGTGAGTTTATAAAAGTAGGTTCCAGTAAGGTTCAAAAAACCAATGTACGCATTGTGGCCGCTACCAATGTAAACATGTTCGAAGCTATCGAGAAAGAAAAATTCCGGGAAGATTTATACTACCGCTTAAGTACGGTGGACATTCATTTACCCCCATTACGAGATCGTCAGGACGATATCCATTTGCTGTTTCGAAAATTTGCCAGCGACTTTGCCATAAAGTACAAAATGCCAACAATTAAATTAACCGACAACGCCATACAGGTGCTTTTAAAACACCGTTGGAGTGGCAATATTCGTCAGTTAAGAAATATTGCCGAGCAGTTATCGGTTTTAGAACAAGATAGAACCATTACCGCCGAAACCCTACGCAGTTATTTACCAGCAACAGCCAGCACCAATTTGCCTGCAGTGATTAAAACCTCTAAATCTGAAAGTGATTTTAGCAGCGAGCGGGAAATTTTATATAAGGTACTTTTCGATATGAAAAGCGACCTTAACGATTTAAAGAAGCTCACCATGGAACTTATGAAATCTGGAAATGTTAAAGATGTTGAAAAAGACCATGAAGGCCTAATCCAAAAAATATACGGTAACGACGATTTTGAAGAGGGCGATGAATTTGAAGCCGCTAACGACACCCCAGAAGTATTGTCCATTCCCGAACACAGCCCAAGTACTGAAAACGTTTCAAGTGCCGACAAATACCACTTTGCAGAAGAGGTTGAAGAAGAGGAAACGCTATCGTTACATGATAAAGAATTGGAATTAATAAAAAAATCGCTTGAACGTCACAACGGAAAACGTAAATTAGCAGCTGCAGAATTGGGCATAAGCGAACGTACCTTATACCGAAAAATTAAACAATACGATCTATAAACAGTAGGCAGTTGCAGTCTCCGTTAATCGTATACGTTAGCGAGATGACAAAATAAATAATCCAAATTTGGCGGCTAGGGCGTCACACTGAGCGCAGTCGAAGTGCAGTCGAAGTGCTCTCAAAGCCACCAAAAATAAAAAACGAAAGGGTTAACAAAGTACAGACCAAGACATGAAACTATTAAAATACATTCTTTTACCATTAATTAGTTTAACCACTTATGGCTGTAAAGTCCAGTACGGTTTCACCCAACCCAGTTCAATAGAAGCCGACACCTTTCAAGTAAACCGATTTGAAAATACATCGCTATTGTTTGAACCTGGCTTAGATTTACAGTTTCAAAACACACTTCAGGATTTAATACAGGACCAGACTAACTATAGGCTGGAAACCTCTAACGCAGATCTAGTTTACGAAGGCGAAATAACCGATTACAGAATATCCCCTACTACTGCAACTTCAGACAATAGAGCCGCACAAAATAGGTTAACCATTACCGTAAAAGTTAATTTTTATAATAAAAACAACGAAGAGGACAATGTTGAAAACAAAACATTTTCATTCTTTTACGATTATCCTGGGAGTGCTCAACTTATAGGATCCCAAAAGGCAACAGCACACGAAGAGATTTTTGAACGCATAACCCAAGATATAGTTAACGCAACCTTGGCCAAATGGTAGCTTCGAGAGCACTTCAACTGCCGTTAGTGTGACACCCCAGCTACCAATTTTTAGACCTTGAAGAACACCATTTTGAGGGTTTAGCCCCTCGAAACCACCATGCTAAAAAGAAAAACATATATATTTGTTTTAATTAAAACAAGCCATTGAACAATAACGATTTTACATACGTATTACAGCACCCTCAGTCTATGACTCACCAACAAACTGAGGATATAAAATCTATTATCGACGCATTCCCTTATATGCAATCGGCAAGGGCTGTCTACCTTAAAGGCCTAAAAGATCAGAGCAGTTTAAACTATAACCAAGAACTAAAAATAACAGCAGCCTATACTACAGACCGAAGCATTCTATTTGATTATATTACTTCGGAAACCTTTATTCAAAATGAAATTTCGCAATTCATCAAACAAAATATCGAACACTTAAAAGATATTGTAGTTGATGCCCAACATATTTCAGCAAGCAAAAGTGTAGCTATAGATGATACGCTCAAGCAACAAATTGAAGACACCCAAGATGTACTGGATCCTTCTTTGTTTCAACCTAAGGAGGTTCGACCGCAAAAAACGGCAGCTTTTAGTCTAGACGAATCTGAAGCCATAGAACCTATAACCGAAAGCACCAAAACACAAGAAGTTTCTGCTGTGGATATATTGAATCTGGGACAACCCCTGCCTTTCGACAAAACAGAAACCCATTCCTTTAATGAGTGGCTCAAATTAACGCGCTACAACCCCATAGACCGTACGAAAGACAACAAAACGTCTGTTAACGTACCAAAACCAGTAGCGCCATCAGATGCCGAAAAAAGCAAAAAATTTAAGCTTATAGATAAATTCATTGCTAAAAACCCAAAAATAAACCCTACCACATCTACCGCCCCAAAAGGAAATTTAGCCAAAGCCCAAATGATACAGCCGGAAGCACTAATGACAGAGACTTTGGCCCGTATTTATGTGGAACAAAAGAACTACAAAAAAGCCATTCAATCTTATAAAATATTAAGTTTGAAATATCCAGAAAAAAGTGGTTTCTTTGCAAACCAAATTAAAGCAGTAGAACAATTACAAGAACAAAATAATAAAGAATAATGAGTACGTTTACAATATTTTTAGCATTAATCGTTGTAGTAGCGTTTTTGTTAGTGGTAGTCATCATGGTACAAAACCCTAAAGGCGGTGGATTATCGTCTTCATTTGGTGGCGGTGGCACACAACAATTAGGTGGTGTAAAAAAGACAACCGACTTCTTGGACAAAAGTACTTGGACTTTAGCAACCTTATTATTGGTATTGATCCTAGTTTCAAACGTGGCCATAAATAAAGGTTCAGAAAGCGAAGATTCAAAAGTATTGGATCCCAATGCACAAACCACACAGCCGTTGCCTACTCCAACGCCTGCAGCTAACACCAATACCGATGCTGCAACCAGTACCCCTGCTGACTCTACAACAGAATAACTTTAAAAGAACTAACAAAAAATGCCAACTCAACCAGTTGGCATTTTTTGTTTCTATACTAATTGCAATTTAAAATCGACACGCTATTTCACAGTGGCATCTGCAAGTTTGTCAGTTACCATGAGTTGGCACATTTTTAGCTTCATGCTTCAACGTTAATCAAAATTTAATTATAAAATAATTATACACTTATGAGCTTAAACATTAAACCATTGGCAGACCGAGTTCTTATAGAACCAGCTGCGGCTGAAACTAAAACAGCATCAGGAATTATCATTCCAGACAACGCTAAAGAAAAACCACAAAGAGGTACTGTTGTTGCTGCCGGCCCTGGCACCAAGGACGAGCCTATTACCGTTAAAGTTGGCGACACTGTTTTATATGGTAAATATGCAGGCACAGAGCTTAAACTAGACGGAAACGACTACCTAATAATGCGCGAAAGCGACATCTTGGCAATTGTTTAAATAATTGCTTTTTTTATTTCCGTATGTCACACTAAGAGCGATCTAAGCAAATGCGGAAATCTTATTTAAAAACTGAATTAATATTAAATGGATTCCTGCCTTCGCAGGAATGACAAAAAAATAATTAAAAATGGCAAAAGATATAAAATTTGAAATAGAAGCTCGCGACGGTTTAAAGCGTGGCGTAGACGCATTGGCAAATGCAGTAAAAGTAACTTTAGGACCTAAAGGTCGTAATGTAATTATAAGTAAGAGCTTTGGTGCTCCACAAGTTACCAAAGATGGTGTTACTGTAGCTAAAGAAATAGAATTGGAAGATGCCCACGAGAACATGGGAGCACAAATGGTAAAAGAAGTAGCTAGCAAAACCAACGATTTGGCTGGTGACGGAACCACTACCGCTACCGTTTTAGCTCAAGCCATTGTAAAAGAAGGCCTAAAAAATGTAGCTTCAGGTGCTAACCCTATGGATTTAAAACGTGGTATCGACAAAGCTGTTGAAGCCATTACTGCCGATTTAGAAAAACAAGCTCAAGAAGTAGGCAACTCTTCAGAAAAAATAAAACAAGTTGCCGCTATCTCTGCAAATAACGATGACACTATTGGTGAATTAATTGCCCGAGCTTTTGAAAAAGTTGGAAAAGAAGGTGTTATTACTGTTGAAGAAGCCAAAGGTATGGATACCTATGTAGACGTGGTTGAGGGTATGCAGTTCGACAGAGGATATTTGTCGCCTTACTTCATCACAGATGCAGACAAAATGATTGCCGATTTAGAAAATCCGTATATTTTATTATTCGATAAAAAAATATCCAATTTACAGGAAATCCTTCCAATATTAGAGCCTGTTGCACAATCTGGCCGTCCGTTATTAATTATCGCTGAAGATGTTGACGGACAAGCCTTAGCTACTTTAGTGGTTAACAAGCTACGTGGCGGATTAAAAATTGCTGCAGTAAAAGCTCCTGGTTTTGGCGACAGACGTAAAGCCATGCTAGAAGACATTGCTATTTTAACTGGTGGTACTGTTATTTCTGAAGAAAGAGGCTTCACTTTAGAAAATGCCGATTTAAGCATGTTGGGTACCGCAGAAACTGTTACTGTAGATAAAGACAATACAACTATTGTAAATGGTTCTGGTGACACCGAAGCTATAAAAGCTCGTGTAAACCAAATAAAATCACAAATAGAAACTACAACTAGCGACTATGATAAAGAAAAACTTCAGGAGCGTTTAGCTAAACTGGCTGGTGGTGTTGCCGTATTATATGTTGGTGCTGCTAGTGAAGTGGAAATGAAAGAGAAAAAAGACCGTGTAGATGATGCTTTACACGCTACAAGAGCAGCTGTAGAAGAAGGTATTGTTGCCGGTGGTGGTGTTGCATTGGTTAGAGCTAAAGCTGTTTTGGAAAGTTTGGAAACCTCTAATTTAGATGAAACAACCGGTGTACAAATTGTGAATAAAGCCATCGAAGCTCCATTACGCACTATTGTTGAAAATGCAGGCGGTGAAGGTTCTGTTGTTATCAACAAAGTATTAGAAGGTAAAAAAGATTTTGGTTACGATGCCAAATCTGAAGCCTATGTAGACATGCTTAAAGCTGGTATTATAGACCCTAAAAAGGTAACTCGTATTGCTTTAGAAAATGCCGCATCTGTTTCAGGTATGATCCTTACTACAGAGTGTGCTTTAATTGATATTAAAGAAGATGCTCCTGCTATGCCTCCAATGGGAGGTGGCGGTATGCCAGGCATGATGTAATATTGAGTATTCTTCAAAAACCAAAAAAACGCTTCAAATTTAAATTTGAAGCGTTTTTTTTGATTTAATTTCATCCTAAAAAATTGGCTCTAGTTTAATATCATAGTCTTTGCTTTCAAAAAGTTAGTTCTGTTTCAAAGCCTTGGTTATCCCCCTTTTCA
Organism: Aestuariivivens insulae; assembly: GCF_022662195.1. Classification (GTDB taxonomy): domain Bacteria; phylum Bacteroidota; class Bacteroidia; order Flavobacteriales; family Flavobacteriaceae; genus Aestuariivivens; species Aestuariivivens insulae. The sequence continues at coordinate 136,141 of NZ_JAKMCS010000002.1, forward strand.
CAATAGGCTCCATAACCAAGTATCCTGCTCTATTTGGATGTACACCATCTTCTCCCAGTTCTTTTTTTAAGCCATTTTGGTTATTAACCATAGCTGAAAAATAATCGACATACACAATCTTGGAGGCTTGTGCGTAAGCTTGTAACTTCCTGTTAAGGGCTATAATAATTTGATCTGGGTTTTTAACTGGGCTCCAGGGATACTTGTACACAGGCAAAACAGAGCACAATACAACTTCAATATTGTTGGCTTTAGCCAGCTCGACCATTGAGATTATATTGCCTTCTATCATTTCAATTGTAGACGGCCCAGTATTACCGGCTATATCATTAGTCCCTGCTAAGATAACAACCACTGCTGGTTTCAAATTAATAACATCTTGGCGAAACCGCAATAGCATTTGAGGTGTCGTTTGCCCTCCAATACCTCTATTTATATACGATTTGTCACTAAAAAATTGAGGACGAATGTTTAACCATTGTTCTGTAATTGAATTGCCCATAAACACTACCCGATGCTCACCAGGTTGCGGAACATTCAATGCCGCATTATCCATTTGATATCTTTTTAAATTGGGCCAATCTTGAGCATGGGAAAAATTAAACATTAATAACGCAATTAAAATTGAACCGCATAAAAACTTCATATATTTAAATTATTCTTGACACGCGTATTCAGGTCTAAATTATTTACTCTTCTCTAATTTTTAATTTATAGTAATAAAATGCCGGAAGCAACAAAATTAAAATTATGGGCTGTATAAGGAACCGGCGTACATTAAAAAACATATAATAGTCCTCTTGCCTGGGGTTTACAACAAAATACAAATAAATAAAAATCAACACTATAAAAGCCATACCATAGATAATTGTTGAAAACCGCAACATGTTTTTATCTTTAAAAGCAACATATATTATAGCTAGTGAAAGAATACTATTGAGCCCATATCGCAAACCTGTAAACAGCGTTAGCTTAAAAACTTCACGCCTAGGATTATCGATGTACAAATAATCGTTTTGAAAAAAAATTAAATAGGGATCGTAAAACAACTCATTCTCAAAAAAGCGAATTAAAATCAACAGTCCAAACAAGACAAGTAGCAATATAATGGTTAGACTCCTAGACATGCTTCTTATTTATCGTTGCAAAATAGTTTACCCAAACCATCCATAAAAAAAATACGACGCCGTAAATAATAGCGGGAAAAATAACGGTGTGCAATACTTCTTTCCGCCATGGGTAATGATATAAGGCAATAGTTAAAATTACTATACGCAATAAATTAACCACGTAAATTATCACACTTCCAGAAAGCAAGAACAAAAGCGTTTGTTTTAGCCTCCCTGAAAATGCCACTACAAAAGAGACAAACAAAATAATAACACTAACAGCATTACATCCCTCAATAATTCTAGCAATATATTTACCATTTACAATAAGCTTCATTGAAGGCTCGTTAGGGTGAGGCTCTACCCTACCAATATAACCAAAATCATTTAATAAGTTCTCGGTTTGCTTAGCCACCAAATGCGTTACATAATCTGGATAAAATCTTGATTCTTTAGAAAAATCTAAATAAAACTTATACGAAAGCGACAATACTAAATATACCATTAAAAACGTAAGTATAAATCGCACTACCAATTTGTATTTTATAAAAAGGGCTTTCAATAAAACTTGTTGTTGTTTCTTTAAATTAAGTTAAAATGAACATCCAAATTACGCCTTTTTAAATACTTTTACCAAAATTTTTGTTGTCATGACATTCGAACAATTAAAACCACAGGTTGAATCTATTATTTCCAATTCACAGCTTACCGTTAATGAGCGTCTATTAGAACTATGCAAACTTCTTGAAACTCACATTAATTATTATAATTGGGTTGGATTTTACTTTAGAAATGGCGATAAAGAAGAACTCCTGCTTGGCCCCTACGTTGGAGCGCCTACAGATCATACTGTAATTCCTTTTGGCAAGGGCATTTGCGGGCAGGTGGCCGTTAGCAATACAAATTTTGTAGTACCAGATGTCTCAGCTCAAGACAATTATATTGCGTGCAGCATTACGGTTAAGGCCGAAATTGTAATTCCTATTTTTGTAAATGGTAAAAATATAGGGCAGATAGATATAGACTCCAACACTCCAGACCCCTTTACAGAAGCCGACGAGCGCTTTTTGGAATTTGTGTGCGCTAAAGTATCGGAAATACTTTAGGTTCAAGGTTAAAGGTTAAAAATTCAAGATTCAAGTTTACTATGGTTAATCCAATCTGCAATCCAGACCCCAAAACCTTGAACACCTTTGTTAACAAGTTAGCTTTTTCGCAAAAAAACACACTATTTTTTTAAAACTTCTAGGGCTTTTTTTTGCTTTAAATAGTTACTTTTGCACTCGAAAACAACACGTTCAATGCCACGCATTGAAAAACTATAAAATTGTCATTTCCATATAAATGGAAATCAAACTAATTTAACAAAAATGAGCAACGAAAAAACCATTAAATCGGCATTAATATCGGTATTTAGTAAAGACGGATTAGAACCTATTGTAAAAGAATTGAATAAACAAGGTGTTACCATATATTCTACTGGAGGTACCGAAAAGTTTATTAATGATTTAGGAATTGACGTTGTTCCCGTTGAAGACGTAACCTCTTACCCTTCCATTCTAGGCGGTCGTGTAAAAACATTACACCCTAAAGTGTTTGGTGGCATTTTAAACAGACAAAACCATGAAGGCGACGTTGCTGAGTTGACCGAATACGACATCCCACAAATCGATGTTGTAATAGTTGATTTATATCCTTTTGAAAAAACGGTGGCCTCTGGTGCCAGCAATCAAGATATTATAGAGAAGATAGATATAGGTGGTATTTCATTAATTAGAGCTGCCGCTAAAAACTATGCCGATGTTATTTGTGTATCTTCAGTTAATGATTATGCTGAATTTTTAGAGCTTATTTCTGCTAACAACGGTACCATTTCAGAAGAAGACAGAAAGCGTTTTGCCGCAAAAGCATTCAATGTATCCTCTCATTACGACTCGGCAATTTTCAACTATTTTAACCAAGACGGCAACGAAACCGTTTTAAAAATTAGCGAACCTAATGCCAATGTGTTACGCTATGGTGAAAACCCACATCAAAAAGGATTTTTCTATGGTGATTTCGATGCTATTTTCGACAAACTTCACGGTAAGGAACTAAGCTACAACAACCTGTTAGATGTTGATGCCGCTGTAAATTTAATGAACGAATTTAAAGGCGAAGCACCAACTTTCGCTATCCTTAAGCATAACAATGCTTGCGGTTTAGCCCAACGCGAAACGCTTCTTGATGCTTATAAAGATGCCCTTGCTGGTGATCCTGTTTCGGCTTTTGGAGGTATTTTAATAAGCAATACCGAAATAGACAAAGCTACCGCTGAAGAAATCCACGGTTTATTTTGCGAAGTCGTTATTGCACCAGCATTTTCAGCTGAAGCCTTAGAGATTCTTAAAGGCAAAAAGAACAGAATCCTTTTAATTTTAAAAGATATAGAACTACCTAAAACCAACGTGAGAAGTTGTTTGAACGGCATTTTGGTTCAGGGCAAGGACAATATTACCGACACTGCAGAGGATCTAAAAAATGTGACTACTTTAGCACCAACAGCATCACAAATAGACGATTTGTTATTTGCTTCAAAAATCTGTAAGCACACCAAATCCAATACCATTGTACTGGCCAAAAACAAACAATTATGCGCTAGTGGTACTGGACAAACCAGCCGTGTCGACGCCTTAAACCAAGCCATACATAAAGCACAATCTTTTAACTTCGAACTAAAGGGTGCTGTTATGGCCAGTGATGCTTTTTTCCCATTCCCAGACTGTGTTGAAATTGCAAAAAATGCTGGTATTACCGCTGTAATACAACCTGGAGGTTCCATAAAAGACCAGTTAAGCATCGATTATTGTAATGAAAATAATGTAGCGATGGTAATGACAGGTACTCGCCATTTCAAACACTAGTCTTAAAGTTTTAAGTCACAGTCTCGCTCGGCAGTAACAAATACCGACAACTAAAAATTACAAACAGTTTACCGCATTTGTTTTGTAGAAAGGAACATTCATGAACCTTGTCTGGTCGTTAGTTTGGCTCGTGACTAAAAAACTTAACATTTGGTCATCTAAAAACCGATGAAAAACGTATAAGTTTAATGTGCTTTAAATCTGTTGAATTTTCAGCATTATAATATCTAGTATATTATTAACTTTTATTACATTTACGAAGTTCGTTTTTAAAACCTTTTAATACCACATTTAGCCTATGGGATTTTTTGACTTCCTAACCGAAGATATTGCAATAGATTTAGGTACCGCAAATACACTTATCATTCATAATGACAAGGTTGTTGTTGATGCACCCTCCATTGTAGCCCGCGATAGGATTTCCAGTAAAATTATTGCAGTAGGTCAAGAAGCCAGTTTAATGCAAGGCAAAACGCATGAAAACATTAAAACCATTCGTCCTTTAAAAGATGGGGTAATTGCCGATTTTGATGCTTCGGAACAAATGATAAGTATGTTCATTAAAAACATACCGGCGTTGAAAAAGAAATTTTTCTCACCTGCCTTACGTATGGTAATTTGTATCCCATCTGGTATTACCGAAGTTGAAATGCGCGCCGTTAAGGAAAGTGCAGAACGTGTAAACGGCAAAGAGGTTTACCTAATACATGAGCCTATGGCTGCCGCTATTGGTATAGGCGTAGACATTATGCAACCCAAAGGAAACATGGTAGTCGACATAGGTGGTGGTACGACCGAAATTGCGGTAATCGCTTTAGGTGGTATTGTTTGCGATAAATCGGTTAAAATTGCTGGTGACGTATTTACAAACGATATTGTATATTATATGCGTACCCAACACAACTTATATGTTGGTGAACGAACTGCCGAAAAAATAAAAATCCAAATAGGTGCTGCTACCGAAGATTTAGAGTTACCTCCAGAGGACATGAGCGTTCAAGGTCGTGATTTGCTTACGGGAAAACCAAAGCAAGTATCCATTTCGTATCGTGAAATTGCAAAAGCTCTCGATAAATCCATTTTACGTATTGAAGATGCTGTAATGGAAACCCTATCACAAACACCTCCAGAATTAGCTGCCGACATATACAATACAGGTATTTATCTAGCCGGTGGTGGTTCTATGTTGCGGGGTCTGGACAAACGCTTGTCGCAAAAAACAGACTTACCGGTTTACATTGCCGAAGATCCATTGCGTGCTGTAGTAAGAGGTACAGGTATTACACTTAAAAACTTACCTAAATACAAGAGTGTATTGATAAAATAGGCTGATAACCCATGCAACAGATTATAAATTTTATAATAAGAAACAAAACATTTTTGTTGTTCTTGTTGCTGTTCTCTATATCCATTTTTTTTACCATCCAATCGCATTCTTACCATAAAAGTAAGTTTATTAATTCGGCTAATTTTTTAACTGGTGGTGTATACAACTCCGTAAATAACATTAGTGAATATTTTAGTTTAAAATCACAAAACCAAATCTTGGCTGAGGAAAACAATAGGCTTAAATCACTTTTATATAACAGCTCCATTAAAACAGATACTAGTTTTGTGGACAGTACTAAGTTTAATGGATTATACCGATTTACACCGGCCAATATTATTAAAAACAGCTATAGCTTAAATAATAATATTTTGACATTAAACAAAGGCAAAAACGATAGCATAAAAGAAGATTTTGGTGTTATTTCATCAAAAGGGATTATAGGAATTATCGATAAAACCAGTGCCAATTATGCGACTGTTATATCTATCTTAAATACAACCAGCCAAATAAGTGCCCAGTTAAAAAACACAAACCATTATGGTTCTCTAAAATGGAATGGGAATTCCCCTGAGTTTGTTCAACTCGTGGATATTCAAAAAGTGGCCCCCGTAAAAGTAGGCGACACCATTATTACCTCTGGTATTTCTTCCATCTTCCCAAAAGGGATATTGGTTGGTACCATTCAAGATTTTAAACTGGACGATGCCGAGAATTACTACACTTTAAATGTAGAGCTATTTAATGATATGACTAACCTAGAGCATGTTCATATTATTGAAAATGTAGACAAACCCGAAATAACCAATCTGTTAAATGAATAGTGTTATTTCTATACATACCATCCGTTTTATATTACTAGCCATTACACAGGCTCTTATTTTTAACCATATTAATTTTTTGGGCTATATTAACCCCTATCCCTATCTACTATTTATCCTTTTTTACCCCGTAAAAAACAACAGGATGCTATTTATCTTTTTAAGCTTTCTACTGGGATTAACCGTAGATATGTTTTTGGACTCTGGAGGTATTCATGCCGCAGCATCTGTATTGGTAGCTTATGCCAGACCTATTTTTTTAAAATCTACATTTGGCACCATTTACGAGTACCAAACCATTAAGTTTAATAACGTAGAATTTGGCTCTAAACTTACATACATTGCTTTTTTAACCACAATCCACCATATTGTTTTATTTACTTTAGAAACTTTTAGTACTTCAAAAATAATTTTAACACTTCAAAAAGCGTTATTCTCTAGTATATTCACTATACTGTTATGTATATTGTTAACTATAATATTCAGTCGAAATAAGACATGAGAAAATTTCTGCTTTTCTTATCTGTAGTTATTGTTGGGCTCATTTTCATAGGTCGTTTATTTTATCTTCAGGTATACACTTCTACCGCGCATAATTTATTTGAAGACAATGCCCTTAGAAAAGTTTACGATTACCCCAAACGTGGTTTTGTATATGATAGAAATGGCGAGCTATTGGTTGCCAATCAGCCCACATATGATGTCATGGTTATTCCCCGGGAGGTAAAACCTCTGGACACTCTTGAGTTTTGTAATCTCCTAAAAATTGACAAATCAAAATTTATAGAAACCTACAAGAAGGCCTACCGTTATTCACCAAGGTTACCTTCGGTTTTCGTTGCACAGCTTTCTAAAGAAGACTATGCTGTACTACAAGAAAAAATGCGAAAGTATGAGGGGTTCTATATTCAAAAACGTTCGCTAAGACATTACCAAAGATCTATAGGTGCCAACGTTTTAGGAGACATTGGAGAAGTTGGCCACAGAGACATTAAAGCAGATCCTTATTACACCATGGGTGACCTTAAAGGCAAACAAGGTATTGAAGCCTCATATGAGAATATATTGCGTGGTGTAAAGGGCCTTAAATTTATCCAAAAAGATCGCTTTAATAGAGATATTGGCCCTTATAAGGAAGGGCAATTTGATATTCTTCCGGAACAGGGTAAAGATATTACCATTACCATCGATGCTGAGTTGCAAGAATATGGTGAACTCTTAATGCAAAATAAACGTGGTGGTGTTATTGCCATAGAGCCTTCCTCAGGTGAAATTCTTGCTATGGTGGCGGCTCCCACTTACGACCCCAACCTATTAGTTGGCAGGGAACGCTCTAAAAATTTCACTAAACTCTACAACGACACTATAGCTAAGCCCTTATTTAACAGAAGCTTACAAGGAGAATACGAACCCGGATCTCCTTTTAAGTTAATGAACGCCTTAATAGGCTTACAGGAAGGCGTTATAACTCCTAACGAAACGGTAACTTGCTATGCGGGTTATAAATATGGCAACCGCTTTATGAAGTGTCATTGCTATATTGGCAGGCGCAATAATATGGTTTCTGGTATTCAAGAATCATGTAATGCATATTTTGCCACAACCTATAGAAAGATACTAGATAAAAATGGCAACGCTTCTGAAGGCATTGATACTTGGAGTAAACACGCTAAAAGCTTTGGCTTGGGCAACTTCTTAAATAACGATTTATATGTTGGCCAAAAAGGACGTATTCCCGATAGGGATTATTATAAACATGTTTATCCAAACACTTTTTATTCTACATATACCATATCCAATGCTATAGGACAAGGTGAAGTTGCCACCACTCCTATCCAACTTGCCAATATGATTGCCGCTATAGCCAATAGAGGTTATTACTATACGCCACATATTATAAAATCTATTGAAGGCGACACCATCCCAAAGCGCTTCACTATACCTAAACACACAACTATCGCTAAGCAACATTTCGATCCTGTTATTGAAGGCATGCACCAGGTTTATAAAAATGGTACGGCCAAATGGCTACAGGTAAAAGACATTGATATTTGTGGTAAAACCGGTACCGTTGAAAACTTTGCCATCATAGACAGTGTAAGAACCCAATTAACCGACCATTCTATTTTTGTTGCTTTTGCACCAAAAGACAACCCCAAAATAGCCCTAGCCGTTTTTGTAGAAAATGGTTATTGGGGCAGTAGATTTGCCGGAAAAGTAGCCAGTTTAATGATAGAAAAACATATTAAGGGCTATATTACTCGAACCGATTTGGAAGACTGGTTATTACGATATGGTCTAGAGGAAGAATATGCAAAACCCTACTCTGGAGAACCTTTCAATATAAACGACAAAGCTATTGTTCAACCAGTAGATGACTCAGAATACAACAGACTTAAAGAGCTTTTAAAAAAATTTAAAACCCAATAAATTTAATGGTAAGAGAAACCAACAGGCATTTTAAATTCGACTGGATTACCATCATTCTTTTTTTGCTATTGGTAGGTTTTGGCTGGTTAAACATTTTGTCGGCGTCCCATACGGGAGAGACTATTGATTATTTTGATTTCTCCCAGCCCTATGGCAAACAGCTAATATTCATCTTACTCACTTTTGGCTTAATTATTATAATTCTATCCATAGAAGCTAAATTTTACGAGCGCTTTTCCAGTATCATCTATATCATTTCCATGGTTTCCCTTGTGGGACTGTTTCTCTTTGGAAAAAATGTTAACGGAGCCACCTCTTGGTATGCCATTGGTGGTATGACCCTACAGCCGAGTGAGTTCGCCAAGGCAGCCACTGCTTTGGCGGTAGCCAAATACATAAGTGATTTAAACACAGATATTAACAGATTTCAAGATCAAATTAAAACCTTAGCTATAATAATTATTCCAGCGCTTTTGGTACTATTGCAAAACGATACAGGCAGTACCATAGTATATGCTGCATTTTTCTTTGTGCTTTATAGGGAGGGCTTACCTAAAATGTACCTAACATTGGGTATTATAGTTATTATATTATCTGTTTTCTCATTAAAGCTAGGTTTTTTAATCACCTCCATTATTTCCGCCATCGCTATTGTTACACTTCACTTTTTATCAAAAAAGAGGCCTCCTATTTTAAAATCAATAGCAGCATTAATATTCTGCATAGGCTTAGCGTATAGCGTGAAGTTTTTCTACCAAGATATTTTGAAACCTCACCAACAGGATCGTATTAGCCTTTGGCTGCGTTTGGAAAAAGATCCGGAAAAATTGGAGCAAATGAAAAAAACCTTTGCCTATAACCTTAACGAATCTGAAAAAGCAATAAGTTCGGGAGGTATTACTGGCAGGGGTTTTTTAGAAGGTACCAGAACTACTGGAAAATTTGTACCAGAACAACACACCGATTACATTTTTAGTACTGTAGGTGAAGAATGGGGTTTTTTAGGAAGCACAATGGTTGTTATTGTTTTTGTTTTATTAATATTACGCATTCTTCATTTAGCCGAATTACAAAAATCGCAATTTAGTCGTGTGTACGGCTACAGCGTTGCGTCCATTATTTTTATACACTTCCTCATTAATATAGGTATGGTTATGGGGTTAATACCAACTATTGGTATTCCTCTACCCTTATTTAGTTATGGAGGATCTGGGCTTTGGGCCTTTACTATCCTACTGTTTATATTTATAAAACTGGACTCTAATAAAATTAATGAATGGTGATTTAGTATTCAGTGTGCAGTCTTAGTTGCTACAGAAAAACTTAATGTATTGATGGTTTAATTGTTAGATAACCGAAGACCGATGTTAATTCACTTCAAACACAAACCAATAACACAACCACTAAAAAGTTCAAGTGTTTTACACTTACTTTTTCAATTCCAATTTTTCGGCGAAGTAATCACAAAAATCCTTCATGGTAGCCGTCATCTTTTCATCTTGGGTAGCACGGTTAAAAGTATCGCTCATAGCCACCAAAGTTTGATGAAAAAAGACTTTCATCTCATCTACAGGCATATCTTTTGTCCACAAATCAATACGTAAGGTCTCTTGAGCTTTACTGTCCCAAACCGAAAGCAACATAGCTTTAGCTTCTTCATTGGTTATGCCTCCATCTTGTGCCGTCCAATATAATGTTTCGGGTACACGGTTCTCGTCCAGTTCTACACTTAATTCAATCTTAGATGTTATATGTTTTGCCATTATTTTCTAGGTTTAAATTTAGAATTATTAAAAATATCTTGGGAGCTTTTAATAAGCATCTCCTTAAGCGACACATCATTTTGCTCCATGTAGGCCCTAACAATTTGCCAACCTATATATTGCCCTAATCGCGCAGGGGACTCATTATCGATTTGCTCTAACCGAAATTTAGTAAAAGGGGCAGGGTTGATAAAACGGCCTGGCAATTTAGAGTCTGTACTAAATAACAATTCACGTTCTACAAAATACTGCCAAATGTAACTTTCGTTCGCGATGGCCCATTGCAACTCATCTTCGGTATAGCTAATGCGTTCTGCTTCTGTTTTAAAAGGAAGCATCACATCATTAAAATACAATATCTTCCCAAAGTAGACCATTTCATCCAAAAGAGTACGTGGCTGTGCCTGATAAATATACCTCTTGGCATATGCAGTAGACAAATCCACTACCAATTGTTCTTTTTTCAAATTTTCACAAACATACTTTGGAATACTGCTATTTACATAAAACTCATGGTCGCTCCCCAAATAGGTATCAACAGAAACAAGAACAATCGTATCGGTAACAATAACCTTATTTCTATAATCAACATCATTAGTAACGGTTATAACCCGTGGTGGATTAAACTCAGGAAAGTAATACTTTAAGTGATTGAACAAGGATTCTATCTCTAGCGTTTCATCATTAAAATTGGGAAATACTTTTTCAACCTCTTCATATAATCGCTGTTGCAACGTATCTTCCTTCTTAGCAATCCAAAACGAATCTGGGTACTTTTCGGCAAACATAAACGGATAGGCCTGTTTCAACTCAGGCAAATCTTCAATTTTTGCATTAGAGAACAGCTTATCGAAACGCTCTACGTTTATATCAATATTAATTTTAGCAATCTCCTGCTCCAACCTATTATCCTTTTTACAGGATATGGTTAGTATTAGTACAATTAATAATAATACAATATTCTTCATTTATTTAAAATTTCACAAAAACCTGTTTTTCAGAATTTTAATTATTCCAATTGGTATTAACCTTAGAACACTAAATTCCCCTAGTGGGCTTTCATACAAAAACTTAAACGACTTAATCTTTTATATATTGAGGGGTTTCTTTTATTTTTGCTTGCAAAGGTACTATTCTTAGATTTAAAATTGGCTTAATATGCAAACAGAAAAAGTAGTGAACCTTATTGTTGATTGGCTAAAGGATTATGCAACTAAGGCAGGTGTTAATGGTTTTGTTATAGGTGTTTCTGGCGGTATAGACTCTGCTGTAACTTCTACCTTATGTGCCAAAACAGGTTTGAAAGTTTTGTGTTTAGAAATGCCTATTCATCAAGCAAAAAGCCATGTAACAAGAGCACAGGAACATATTGCTCATTTGAAAGAAAAATTTAATAATGTTACCGATATACGCACCGATTTAACTCCTGTTTTTGAAACTTTTAAAGCCGAAATACTTTTAGATGGCGAGCAAGCCACTATAGATATGGCATTGGCCAATACAAGGGCGCGTTTACGAATGACCACCCTATACTATTATGCTGGTTTGTATAAATTACTTGTTGCAGGAACAGGAAACAAAGTTGAAGATTTTGGCGTAGGGTTCTATACTAAATATGGCGATGGCGGAGTTGACCTTAGCCCTATTGCCGATTTAGTAAAATCACAAGTTTATGAACTAGGCAGTTTTTTAGATGTTCCCGAAAGTATTATGAAAGCAGCCCCTAGTGATGGCCTTTTTGGTGATGCCAGAAGTGACGAAGATCAAATTGGCGCATCCTACCCCGAATTGGAATGGGCCATGGAAATGGATAACAATAATAACAAAGCCGAAGACTTTACAGGTCGTAAACAAGAGGTCTTTAAAATATACAAGCGCTTTAACAATGCCAACAAGCACAAAATGGTTCCAATACCCGTTTGTAATATTCCTAAGGAATTTTATTAATTTATTGTGAATTGTAAAAAAAGTAGTATCTTTACACTATAGCTTAAATCTCTCAATTAACCACATAATCATGTCCAAAATGATTATCTAAAAAGCTAAAAATATGATAAAATTATTAATAGCAGACAACCACCCTATCATTAGAAAAGGGCTAGAATTACTCTTATCTTCGTCTTCCAACATCGATATCGTTGGAAGTGTTAATGATGGCGAAGAAATCCTTGAATTTGTTAAAAACAATGAGGTAGACATTATTTTAACCGAAGTTAATTTTCCAAAATTAAACGGTTTAACGGTACTTAGATACTTAAAAAATGATTACCCGGATATTAAGACCATTATTTTTAGTGGAGAACCAGAAGAAGTTTATGCCATTAACGCTATTAAAGCGGGAGCTTATGGCTATGTTTCTAAAACAGTTAACATTATAACCATTAGCGAGGCCATTACAAAAGTATATGAGGGCGGTATTTACCTTAGTAATGAACTTACTCAACAAATTGCATTTGGAACTCGCACCAATAAATCTGGAAGATTTTACAAAAAACTTTCTACTAGAGAAGCAGAGGTTTTAAAATTGTTGACCGTTGGTAAAAAGAACAAGGAGATTTCTAAAGAACTAGATATTAACGAAAAAACGGTTAGTACTTACAAAGCCCGTTTAATGCGCAAGCTTAAAGTTAATAACCTTGTAGATTTAGTGAATCAAGCAAAGCTTTCTGAACAGGTGTAACTTTTAAAGTACCCTGTTTAGCTTTCTAGATAACAGCATCTTTAAGCCAGAGTAATCTTTAACTTCCTCAAGTATATTTCTATTTGAGTCAGACTTATTTTGCGCTGTTTCTAACCGAAACTCTTTTACCTTAAGGTCTATTAAAAAACATCTTAAACTTAAGATCGTCTCACTTACTAACTGAGCAACGGTATGTTGTTTTTCTTTGGGAAAAATATCCATACGTTGCCAGTTATCTAGATGGTATTTTTCGTCATCCATTAGAATGGAAGTAATCTCACTGGCCATATCCTGACGTACTGAATTTATAAATGTTTTTAATTCAAATTCCGGATTTTGGTTCAGGGCATCTATTATGGTATAATATAAGGTCTTAAATTTTTCGTTCGTGAATTCCATTTCATCATCCTGAAGATCTAAAAATACTTTTTCAAAAACCTTGGCTTGATGAATTACAGGCTCTAAAATCAATTCTCCCTTATCGTTCTCTTTTAAAACCAAATCTTCAAAATCTTCAGTTTTATTCCCATAAAGCAGTAGAATTTCTATAATCTTACGTTCCAAAATATATTGCACATCCACCTTTTTAACAGGCTGCTTATGCTTAATCACTTCAAAAGCTTTCTGTTCGGTCGAATACTTTTTATTTTCTTCCTGAAATTCCTTTTTATTTATTTGTGCTAAGGTACTGAACAGCACCTCCTCACTTATATCCATAATTCGGGCACATTCCTGAATGTAAATTTCCTTTTTGATACGATCGGGTATTTTAGAAATACTGTTTACTATATCTCTAACTGTATCGGCCTTCTTTATAGGATCGTTTTTTGAATCTTCAAATAAAACCGAAGCCTTAAACTGAATGAAATCTTTGGCATTGTCCTCCAAATAAAGTGTAAGTTCTTCCAATGTATTTTGCTTGGCAAAACTATCGGGGTCTTCGCCTTCTGGAAACGAACACACCTTAACGTTCATACCTTGCTCCAAAATAAGGTCTATACCTCTTAATGAAGCACGCATTCCTGCAGCATCACCGTCAAACAATACGGTAATGTTCTTGGTTAGCCTATTAATTAACCGGATTTGTTCTGGCGTTAAAGCCGTACCAGACGAAGACACTACATTTTTAATTCCGGTTTGATGGAATTGTATCACATCGGTATACCCTTCAACCAAATAACAATTGTCTTCTTTGGCTATGCTTTGTTTGGCATGATAAATACCATAAAGCACTTTACTTTTATGGTAAATATCACTTTCTGGGGAGTTAAGGTATTTAGCAGCTTTTTTATCGTTGGTTAAAATACGACCGCCAAAGCCCAACACCCGACCACTCATACTCTTTATGGGAAACATAACACGCCCCTTAAACCTATCGAAACGCTTATCGTCCTTAACTATGGTAAGCCCTGTCTTTTCTAGGTATTCTATATTATAGCCCTTTTTTAAGGCTTCATCGGTAAAAGCTTGCCATTCATTTAATGAATACCCTAAATTAAATTTTTTAATGGTTTCCTCTGTAAAACCGCGCTCCTTAAAATAACTTAGGCCAATAGACTTCCCTTGATCTGTTTTATGGAGTATCTTTTGGAAATAATCGTTTGCAAACTCACTTACCAAGTATAAACTCTCCCTTTCGTTAGCAGCCTCTTTTTGTTCGTTGGTTTGCTCGGTCTCTTCTATTTCAATATTGTATTTCTTGGCCAAATATTTTATGGCTTCCGGATAGGTAAAATGTTCGTGCTCCATTAAAAAGGCAACCACATTGCCCCCTTTACCGGTACTAAAATCTTTCCATATTTGTTTTACAGGCGACACCATAAAGCTAGGTGTACGCTCGTCGCTAAAGGGACTTAAGCCTTTAAAATTACTCCCAGCTTTTTTTAATTGTACAAAATCGCCTATAACCTCCTCTACACGGGAGGTTTCGAATACTAGATCTATGGATGATTGTGATATCAAATTGTCTGTAATTCCTGAAATGCCAGGAAATCTAATAAATTAAAACTTTACACATTAAAGTGAATTCCTGCCTCCCTTCGATAAGCTCAGGGTAACACGCAGAAATAACAATGTAAAAATACTATAAACTATGGATTATTGAAATTATAAATAACTTGATTAACGCTTCCCATATACCACACATGACAATAGTCATATTTTATTTGCCCCTTTACCTTTACTTTTAACATCTAGTAAAATTATACTATAGACAAAGTTTAACAATTTTAATGACTAGTTATGAAACCACAAAGTCCTGTTTCGGTATGGTTTAGATTGATATTAGGCTTATTCCTAATCTTTTATGCTTTAAACCAATTTTTCCACTTTATACCATTTACTTATGGTGAGATGCCCGAAAACACTAGAGATTTTATAGATGCCGTTGTTGGATACCTACCTTATCTCTACATCTTTGAGATTATTATAGGGTTACTTCTAGTTTTTAATAAATGGACTCCTTTTATTTTAATTGTTTTATTTCCGCTTAGCATCTCCTTTTTGATATTTAACCTTTCTGATAATGATTTTAGCAAAACTTGGACCGCATTAATTGTTGCCGTTTTAAATGTCGTGCTACTTTTACACTATAAGGAAAAATACAAACCACTTTTTTCTTAAACGTTATTATTTAGGTTTTATAAAAGTAGGGTTGTCTTAAACTAATAAAGTTGTTGAGACAACCTTATTTTTTTCTATCAATTACATAGTTCACCATAAGTTCCAGTGAGTCCCTGTAATCTGATTTAGGGTATGAATTAAGAATTTTTAAAGCATCGATTTGAAACGCTTTCATTTTGGTTATGGCATAGTCCAATCCGCCATTATCCTTAACAAAGGCTATAACTTCCTTAACTCGTTTTTTGTCCTTATTATGGTTTTTTATCGAGTTTATTAGCCAATTTCTATGTTTTTTATCGGCTTTATTAAGGACATGTATTAAGGGCAAGGTCATTTTTTGCTCCTTGATGTCAATACCGGTAGGCTTCCCTATCTGGGCATCGCCATAGTCGAACAGGTCGTCTTTTATTTGAAATGCCATACCTATAAGCTCCCCAAACTTTCTCATATCCTCAACATGTTGCGATTCTGGCTTTACCGAAGCTGCTCCTAAACTACAACAGGCCGCAATGAGTGTTGCTGTTTTTTGCCGTATGATTTCGTAATATACCTCCTCTGTTATATCTAACTTTCGTGCTTTTTCAATTTGAAGCAATTCGCCCTCACTCATCTCACGCACGGCTATGGAAATGATTTTTAACAAGTCGAAATCGTTATTATCTATAGATAATAACAAGCCTTTTGACAATAGAAAATCGCCTATAAGCACGGCGATTTTATTTTTCCACAGCGCATTTACCGAAAAAAAGCCACGGCGGCGGTTACTATCGTCTACCACATCGTCATGAACCAACGTTGCCGTATGGATAAGCTCTATAACCGATGCCCCTCGATAGGTACGTTCACTTATCTCGCCATTGGACACCATCTTGGCAACCAAAAACACAAACATAGGCCGCATCTGTTTACCTTTACGATTTACTATGTAATGTGTAATTCTATTGAGAAGGGCTACCTTACTGGACATGGACAATTGGAACTTTTGTTCGAAAAGCTCCATCTCGAAGGCCACGGGTTGTTTTATTTGTTCTACAATTTTCAAATGTAAACTCTAAGAGATTTCAAATATAAGTTTTAGTAATCTAAATTTTGAATAAATTATTTCTTAAATGGATTCCTGCCTTCCCTTCGACAAGCCCAGGGTAACACTTAGAAATGACAAGCTTTAGAAATGACTTCATAACGCGATAGCTCTCTTTAACTTTTATTAGCTAATTGTCCGCAAGCCGCATCGATATCCTTACCTCTACTACGGCGCACATTAACCACTATTCTATGTTGCTCCAATGTCTTGATATATTGCTCCAATGCTTCGCTTGACGCTTGTTGGTATTCGCCATCATCTATAGGATTATATTCAATAATATTCACCTTACAGGGCACATACTTACAAAACTTCACCAAGGCATCTATATCCTTTTGGGTATCGTTAATACCGTTCCAAACCACATATTCATAACTGATCTTTCTTTTGGTCTTGGCATACCAATACTCTAGGGCTTCTCTCAAATCGTCTAAGGGAAACGTTTCGTTAAAAGGCATGATAGATGTTCGAACTTCTTCTATGGCCGAATGCAAGGACACTGCCAAATTAAATTTAACACCATCATCGGCCATCTTTTTTATCATTTTTGGCACACCTGAAGTCGATAAGGTTATACGCTTGGAAGACATCCCCAATCCTTCTGGAGAGGTTATTTTATCGATAGCCTTTAGAACATTATTATAGTTCATTAGTGGCTCTCCCATACCCATAAATACAATGTTACTCAATGGCCTGTTATGGTAATGCCTACTCTCGTTATCGATGGCCACTACTTGATCGTAAATCTCGTCTGGATTTAGGTTACGCATACGTTTTAAACGTGCTGTAGCGCAAAATTTACAATCTAAACTACAACCCACCTGACTGGACACACAAGCTGTAGTTCGTGTAGGGGTAGGGATTAAAACCGATTCTACTATTAAGCCATCGTGTAACCGCACCGCATTTTTAATGGTTCCATCGTTACTGCGCTGCATATTATCGACCTCAATATGGTTAATAACAAAATTGTCTTCAAGCATTTTACGCGTTTCTTTCGAAATATTGGTCATATCATCAAAAGTATGTGCTGCTTTTTGCCAAAGCCACTCGTAAACTTGGTTGCCCCGGAAGGCTTTATCACCTTGCTTTACAAAGAAATCCCTTAGCTGTTCTTTGGTTAATGCGCGAATATCTTTTTTGTTTGTTACCATAAGTGATGCAAAAATAGTGAAAGGAATTTCGATTGACGCATTACGGTTGACGATTTTTAACTCGATAATCGAGATTTAAATAGCCAGAAGCCTGCCTACTGGCAGGCAGGCTTGCTTCAAAATTTTTGATGTTTTCTCTACGATACTTTGTAAGCTTCCTCCAAGGTAGTTTACTGGACTGAACAATTGCATTAGGGATTGCAACGGCATCCTTTTATTTGGTAGCTTCGCGTGCATTTCAATAAACCCAGTGCAACACTTCGGCTACCAAATAAAAGATACAGTGTAAAGCCCGACCGCGCTTAAGGCGTGGTAATGCCCAAAAAAAAAGCCTTGATAAACAAGGCCTTTATTTTATTTATAATAAAAGAATTTCTTGAAACCAACTATCCCCAGGGCAAGCCACAGGGGTATTTCGCTGGTTTCATTTTGACCTTAGGGTCAAAACCGAAATTCTATTATTTAGATTCCCGTTTTCACGGGAATGACAATTTCAGCGGAAACCCCGATGCAAGCATGCGGGGAATTCTTTTCGATTAAATAAACTCTTCTTTACAAAATCAACATAGCATCTCCATAGCTATAGAACTTATAGCCTTCTTTAATCGCTTCGTCGTATGCCCGTTTAATAAAATCGTGACCTGCAAAAGCCGATACCATCATCAATAAAGTAGATTTTGGTGTATGGAAATTGGTTACCATACAATTGGCAATACTAAAATCGTAGGGTGGGAATATAAACTTGTTGGTCCAACCGTCCATTTCATTTAGCAAGCCATTGGACGACACCGAACTTTCAATAGCACGCATAACGGTTGTCCCTACGGCACAAACACGCTTTTTGTTTTGAATACCTGTATTAACCGTTTCTACTGCTTTGGCATCTATGGTTAATTCTTCACTATCCATTTTATGTTTGGATAAATCTTCAACCTCAACAGGATTAAAGGTCCCTAAACCTACATGTAAAGTAACCTCTGCAAAGTTAACACCTTTAATTTCCAAACGTTTCAATAAATGCTTTGAAAAGTGCAATCCTGCTGTTGGAGCAGCAACGGCTCCTTCATTTTTAGCAAAAATAGTTTGGTAGCGGTCTTCATCTTCTGGCTCTACCTCACGCTTAATATATTTAGGCAATGGGGTTTCTCCCAACTCCTTTAATTTATTTCTAAATTCTTTATAGGATCCATCGTATAAAAAGCGAAGTGTTCTTCCTCTGGAGGTTGTATTATCTATAACTTCGGCAACAAGGGTATCGTCGTCGCCAAAGTATAATTTATTTCCTATACGTATTTTACGTGCTGGATCTACTAAAACATCCCAAAGACGCTGTTCTTCGTTTAATTCCCTTAACAAAAATACTTCAATACGAGCTCCCGTTTTTTCCTTATTACCGTATAACCTCGCTGGGAAAACTTTTGTGTTGTTCAAAATCAACACATCATCTTCGTTGAAATAGTCGATAAGATCCTTAAAAAGTTTATGCTCTATGGTTTGTTCTTTTCTGTTTAAAACCATTAGGCGGGCCTCATCTCTGTTTTCTGAAGGGTATTCTGCCAATAATTCGTTTGGTAGGGTAAAACCGAAGTTTGATAATTTCATGTGTTTATAGTTATTGTTTTTCAGTGGTCATGCTTCGACTTCGCTCAGCACTGGAATGTAACATTCATATTAATCATTTTTTCGTGTGACAAAATCCTGGTTATGAATGTTTCATCTATACCTGTCTTTTTTACAAAGCTGCAAATATACAATCTCGATATAGGGGTTGTCAAGTAAATGGATGATTTTTATTTTTTTATTTGAAAACCCAGGGTTTGTAAATCGTCCCAAAAGGTAGGATAGGATTTAGAAACCACCATTGCATCTTCTACAATAATTGCTGTTTTTAATGCCAGAGGTGCAAAGGCCATAGCCATTCTATGGTCATTATAGGTTGCTATTGAAACCATCTCCTTAATTTGTGTTGAAGGCGATAAATGCAATGATTTATCTGTAATCTCAACGGCTCCCCCTAATTTTTCAATTTCAGTTTTTAAGGCCACCAACCTATCAGTTTCCTTAATTTTAAGGGTATGCAGCCCCGTTAAATTACAAGCTACACCCAATGCAAAACAAGTAACCGCTATAGTTTGTGCTATATCGGGAGATTTTGTTAAATCAAATTCAATTATTGATTGGCGATTGATATCTGCTGTCTTCACCAGTGTAACACTGTTATCTGAAAAAGCCGTTTCAACTCCAAAGTGTTTGTAAAAATCCACTAATGAAGAATCGCCTTGAAGCGAATTTTCTTTATATGACGACAGTGTGATTTCGGTACCTACATCGCATAATGCTACAATACTAAAATAATAGGATGCCGACGACCAATCGGATTCTACAGTTAAAGTTTGAGGTTTTAATTCTTGGACATTGGGTTTAACGGTAATGGTATTACCAACAAACGCATTTTCTACACCTATTTCATCCAAGAGGCTTAAGGTCATTTTTATATAAGGAATGGAGGTAATGTCTCCTTCTAAATGTAATTCAATGCCATTTTCCAATCGAGAAGCAATCAATAAAAGTGCAGAAATATATTGACTGCTTACATTGGCCTTTAGCGATACCTTGTGCTTTGTAAGCTTTTTACCTTTTATCTTTATGGGTGGGTAGCCTTCATTTTCTACATAAGCAATATCTGCTCCTAATTCCCGTAAGGCTTCAACCAAAATTTCAATGGGGCGCTCTTTCATGCGCTTAGAGCCTGTTAACGTTACTTCCCGTCCTTCTTGAACCGAAAAGTAAGCCGTTAAAAATCGCATAGCGGTTCCTGCATGATGAATATCTACAACATCGGACATCGAACTTAAGGCTTTGGCCATTAAGTTACTATCATCGGAATTTGAAACATTCTCCAGTTTTAATTCTGGGTACAATGCCTGTAGCAATAACAAACGGTTAGATTCACTCTTAGAGCCTGTTATTGTGATTTCAGATTTACGGTTTTCGATTTTAGATTGGTGAAGTGTAATATCCATTGTAAAATTGCCTTGCGCTTAAAGCAGGCAAATTTACTCTATAATAGAGATTAATGCTACCGAAACTTAGTATTTTTTTATACCCTTCCTTTAATTTATGCTAAAGCGATCACTTCAATTTTTCGTTATTATGGTGTCTATCGTGGTCGCGCTTCGCTTTTTTATCCATTCTTTTGTCGAAGGCCTGTTGCAAATCGGTTCCCGTTTGGTTTGCCAAACACAACAACACAAACAATACATCGGCCAATTCTTCCCCTAAATCCTTATCCTTATCGCTTTCTTTTTCACTTTGTTCTCCGTACCGACGTGCTATAATACGGGCCACTTCACCAACCTCTTCGGTAAGTTGTGCCATATTGGTGAGTTCGTTAAAATAGCGTACGCCATGCTCCTTAATCCAATCGTCTACTACTTGTTGTGCGTTTTGAATGTTCATCTATGCTTTTGTTAAAACTATTTGTTCGTTTTCTTTTTCAATTAACTGTTTAAAGTACTCTTTTAATGCATCATAGTATAGAGGGCTAATGATAGCTTGATTTATCTCGGCTTCAACAATTAATTGTACTGCCGACTGCTTTAATACAATATTATATTTATATACCCCTAAATTATCAGGTAATTGCAAAATTATGGGTTCTGGAGCAGATTCCACCTTATATCCTTCAGGTAATTTAATATTAACCATGTATTTATTTTTAGAAGGGTAGCCAAAATCTACAGGAAACTCCCTTTTTTCTAATTTAAAAGGGTTTTCTTTGGTCTTAAGAAAAAATAGTGGTGAGAAATAAATTTTATCTCCAATAATATCGGCTTGATTTTCTAACGAAAACTTAAAGGTTTCCATTACAGGCTTGCTCAACTCTGTATCATTTTTAACCTCAAAGTCAGCAATTTCCATCCCATTATACTTATTTTCTAAGTCTTCCAAAAATTGTTCTTTATTAGTCTCCAAATAATCTTCCCTGAAAGACATAGCTTTGTGGGACGATTTAACATATCTTATACCCCCCTCCAAACTAGCCATGTCATTTAAATCCGCCAACATGGAAATAGTATTTTGGGATTTTTCATTAGGATAAAGATTGATGGTTTCATTACTGCCATCCTTTCTAATTACCCTACCTTCCCAATTTAAGGTTCTAAAAGGCAACACATTTGGCATGGCATATTTACTAGTGGCATCCAATAAAATCACATCATTAGGCACTTCAACGGCCGAAATCACATAATTATAACCATCCCTAGTAGGAAATAATGGAATTCCATTTTTCCTTGTACTCACTAAAACCGGGTTAGCGTTTAATCCAGCATATCTTAACATAGAGGTAAGCATTAAATTGATTTCTGCAACGTTCCCAGCTTGTTCTTTATAGGCCTTTCTAACACCATCATTTGTATATTTACCATAATACCCATTCCATTTTACTCTAGCCTTAACGTAATTATAAATTAAATTTATTTTTTCTATGGGATCAGAAACTGTACTAATTAAATTATTTATATCATCATCATAATAACCAGATTTATCCAGCTCAGTTCCAAAACTCGAACTTTTATAGATGGTTTTAACAACATCTTCCCAAGTAGTTGAATAAAACTTCATTGTTGTATTGGGGAATTTAGTATATGACAGTTCATACTTTACCGCAGATCTGTAATTGTCTATACTATTAACATAAGGTTCTTCTTTTAGTGCCGGGACATTCTCAAGACTGTAATTATAAATTTCTTTACTAAACTCAACGTTAGTATTTTGATAACTTGTTCTTGCTGCCCCATCGTACAAACCATTACCACCGGTCCTAACTTTATCAGTAAATGTTATTTTATCCCTTGTCGTTTCTCTATCTGGGGTAATCATTAAAAACCCTTTAGTATTTATTTTAAAGTTAAAATACTCTGGTGCTTCAAACCTAGCATCAATTTTCTTTATAGGAATATCTTCCTGAAAAACAAATTCATCTACGTTCCAATAAAAAGGAGAGCCTATTCTGTATTCATATTCAATGACACTTCCTTCTTTGATATTAGGCATCGTAAATTTGGTTCGATCTAAATAATCATGTTCTTCAGATTCAAAAATACCATCCTTTTTAAGCTTAGTTTCTTCTATTTTTCCATCTATTAGATTAAAAGTATAACCCTTAAGCCCAGAAACCTTTTCCTCATCTGAGTTATATTTACTTAGGTTTATAATCCTTGTAGCATAATCAAAGCCTTCCTGGTTGTATATTTTTATACGCTCATGCACTTCTGTGATTAATTCAAATCCATCATTTGTATTATATACAAAAAATGTTCTCCTTTTTTTATATAAATAGGTTGCACTGGCCGATGAATCCATAGGATTATATTTTTCTTCCAATTCCTCTTTTGAAACCTTACCAAATTTATAATCCTGTGAAGATGCTATTTGTAAAACAAACAACAAGACTAATGATACAATTACTTTTTTCATTATTGTTACTTTTTAATTAGTGCTACTTTAGCATTATCGTGCCTTGAAACCGCTTTATAAAAGTTTCTAAAATCATCATAATCTTCTTTTGGAAACTCTCCATCATTAACTACAAATTCCCTTTTGTATATTAAAGTATTTTCATTCTTTTCAATGACTTCATAGTGGTAATTCCCAAACTTGTTTTCAATGGTGATTCCTTTTGGCAATGATTCTACTTTATAATCGTCGGGCAACTTTATTTCAACTTCATCAATATCCTTGAACCCTCTTTTTATTTGTAGCGGTAGTTTTCTATCTCTATAACGATCTGGAACCTCTATATTCCTATTCAATGCATTTACAGTTAAGAGCATTCTATTGGTCACTATTTTAGGATAGTTTGTTGCTTGAAAATTCAACGTCTCTATAAACTCAATATTTTCTTTATCATTAATAATGTCCATATTATTAATGTCCATATTATTAATATAGCGCCAACGCTTTTTATAGTGAACATCCAGATCTCTTTGCGTTTCAGATTCTAGCATAAACTTATCATCATATTGTATCCCTTTTGAGCTTACTTCAACATTAACGTCTATTGTTCCTTCATTTGAAATTGCATATTTACCTTTTATAGTTTGTATATTTTCTTCGGTAGCATACTTTTTGGTATGCTTTATTTTACCTCCTTCTGGAGTGATTACCAAAACATCTCTGTCGTCTGTAAAATCACCTATAAAACCAAAGGGCACTTTTTGACTTGTACATTCCAACCAAATGTCTTCTTTGTTTTCCTGCGGAATATTAAGTATAACGTGATTCGTTTGACCTCCAAATGAAACAAAATCTTCATCCACATCTAACTGATTGTAAGGAGAAGCATAAAGCCTTGTATAGTAAGACTTTACCCCTACAATTTCCAATAATGACCTCGTGTAATTGGTCAATCCTTTACAATCTCCATACTTAACTTTATCTACATCTGTAGCAGAAATTGGTTGCATACCTCCTATACCAACTTGTACACTAATATATCTAGTATTGTCTTGAACATATTTATACACTTTTTTTGCCTTTTCCAAATCACTATCATCCTCTTTAATCAATGCTTTTATCTCAGCAACTGTCCCTTCCGGCAAAGCAGTTCTGCCTATCAATAAATTATCATTGAACCATTTCCCCATAGCCCCCCAATTTTCAACCTTCGCCGTTACTCCTTCATAGTTAAACTCATTTAGTGCAAATAATACTTTAGGGACAGTAATTCGAAAAGGCGGACTGTAGCTTTCAGGTTTATATGCTTCTACATTTGAAATACTATAAGTAATTTTACCATCAATAGCATCAACAGACACATCTATCCCCTTTAATTCTTGTTCTTTTTTCCTTATAGAAAGATTTGAAGGGTATTTGATTATATATGAACTATTTTCAACACTTGTAAAATACCCCTCAATTGGATCAAAAGAGGGGATAAAAGCTGTATTTCTAGTACTAACAATAGAAATAAACTCTAATGTATAAGGGTATTTAATTGGTGTATAATCTAAATAGATGTTTCTGGCATCCGAATATAAAGTACCCCCTCCTACTGCACTAATATCCTTAAAATCGTTCTTCTTGAATTTCTTTATTTGAACACCATGCTCATCATACATTGATGCTTTTAGATCTTTTACTTTTATATTATTATCATAATATACTATTGACTCAACACTCCTATCTCCTATTTTGTTCATTACAGTTATAATAAAGTGCCTTGTCTCTATCATTTCATTTATCGAAACTATTTCAATACTTGTTTGATCTAACCTAACAACCGCATTGGCATTCTTTGTTAAATTTTCAGGAATGGTTAAACTGGAGTATAAACTGTCTTGTGAAAATAGGCTATAGCCATTAAGACATAATAGGAAAATACAGAATAATCTAATATTCATAAACCAAAGGTTTGTAATTACTTCTAATAAAACGTCTTGAGAGATTTGTTAGAATTTTAAAACCTTTAGTAGGTAGGTTGTTAAAAATCCTGCTTTTCAAATATAAAAAAAGATGTGAGAAATCAATCTGAAATAAGAAAAAAAATCTTTATTTGAATTCACTAAAAATAAGACAATAGCTATTCCTTGCTTTTGGAATCTATAATAATGGTTACTGGCCCGTCATTTAACAATTCTACTTTCATATCGGCTCCAAACCTACCCGTTTG
Source organism: Aestuariivivens insulae (assembly GCF_022662195.1). Classification (GTDB taxonomy): domain Bacteria; phylum Bacteroidota; class Bacteroidia; order Flavobacteriales; family Flavobacteriaceae; genus Aestuariivivens; species Aestuariivivens insulae. The sequence goes on from NZ_JAKMCS010000002.1 coordinate 161,709, forward strand.
TACTGTTTTTCCCAATTCATTTTCAAGCTGTTTTACAAAGGCTTTATAAAGCGGAATGGCAATATCTGGCTTTGCCGCCTTAATATAACTTGGTCGGTTTCCTTTTTTTGTTGAAGCGTGAAGGGTAAACTGGCTTACAACAATAGTTTCTCCATTAACATCCTTTAAGGAGTTGTTCATTACGCCGTTATCATCATTAAAAATGCGCAGGTTAACTATTTTATTGCACAGCCACTTGATGTCCTCTTGGGCATCTTCGTTCACAAGGCCCAAAAGGATTAAAAGCCCCTCACCAATTGAAGCTACTTTTTCCCCTTCAATAGTTACGCTTGCATTGGCAACCCTTTGTACTATAACCTTCATTTTTCCTAAACCTCAAAAGAGGTCTTTACTGTTTAATTATTATTAAATATTTTGAATACTGCTTACTGCCTACTGATCACTGAATACTGAATACTGAGACTGCAAACTAAGCTACTGTTTTTCCCAATTATCGGTTCTGTAATGCTCGTCTTCACCTTGAATGATTTGCAAGTAGCTTCGGTAACGCGAATAGGCTATCTCGTCGTTCTCCAAAGCTTTCTTTACCGCACATTTTGGTTCTTGTACATGCAAGCAATTATTAAATTTGCAGTCTTGTTTTAGCTTAAAAATTTCAGGAAAATAATCCCCTACTTCTTCCTTATCCATATCTACGACACCAAACCCCTTAATTCCTGGAGTATCAATTATTTTGGCTCCAAAACTGGTATCGAACATTTCGGCAAAAGTGGTGGTATGTTGCCCCTGCATATGCAAGCTGGAAATCTCCTTGGTCTTTAAATCCAACGTAGGTTCTATGGCATTTACCAAAGTTGATTTACCAACTCCAGAATGCCCGGAAAACATACTTACCTTACCGGTCATTAACGTTTTTACCTTTTCTATATTTTTTCCAGTTTTTGCCGATATTCCAATACATTCGTAACCAATGTTTCGGTATACATGTGCCAAATACTTTACTTCTAATAAAGTCTCTTCATCGTAAGTATCAGTTTTATTAAAAAGCAATATGGTTTTTATGGAATAAGCTTCGGCCGTGACCAAAAACCGATCGATAAAACTGGTTAATGTTGGTGGGTTGTTAATGGTAATCATTAAAAAAACCTGATCTAGATTGGTTGCAATTATATGCGTTTGCTTAGATAGGTTCACCGACTTTCGTACTATATAATTTTTTCTATCATGTATCTTGTGGATGATCCCTGAAACATCATCGTTATTAGTTTCCAGCTCAAAATCTACCACATCACCCACAGCTATAGGATTGGTGCTTTTAATGCCTTTGATACGGAACTTTCCCTTTATCCTGCACTCATACACATGACCTAACTCGGTCTTGACCGTGTACCAACTTCCCGTAGATTTATAAACGATGCCTGTCATTACAACAAAGATGTAAATAATTAAATTCTAATACAACAAAAAAAAGACCGCCTATTGGCGGTCTCCTATCTATCTGTAAGCAATTAAATATTTAATTTTTCTAAATGGATATCTAATTTCTTTTCCTTTTTATTATACTCCATTAGCATCACATGACCTAATTTGGCTGGAAAAACCCTAAATTTTGTCCTCCCCTTAGATTCACTCAAATAAATTTTGTCCTGAGATAATTGACCATCACTATACATAATGGTTTTAAAAGCCGATTTATTTTTCTCTCCTTTTAACCTTTCATAATCTATAAAATTAACATAGAACCGATCTCTACCAGTATCTATTTGGGTAAACTCATAATCGAAAGCCCCTAAAGTCTTCAATGCATGCGCATTAAGTTGAGGACTTCCAATATCCATAATACTTGGAGCCCTGGATTTCCCTTTTTTGAACACTTTAATATCATTCAATTTAAAATTGGCATCAAATTCAAATATAACAACATCTGTAATGGTAAGCTGGGTCATAGAGTTTCCTCCTCTAGCATTTGCTGCCATACCTAACACCCCGGCCAAACTTACCGTTTTTCTATACTTTTCACCAACACAATAAAAAGTCCCCTTTTGGGTTCGAACAATATCATGAAAGTACACATAAGTACTTGCCCTTTTCTTCCCATCAGAATCTGGTGGCATTATTTTATCTATTCTTTCTGTCCAACCTACTTTATTATCTGCTAACTCCTTGCCCGACAAATCCACTATTTGCGAAAATAGCCCTTTACTGCTTGCCTTTAGTATATTGTCTCCTTTATCAAAATATTCCCCCAAAAGCACCAATGTTTTTTCTTTAGTAAGGAATGCATTTGTAATAAGCCTAGGATTATTTTCTCTATCATATTCTTTCTCGAACAACAATTTACCTGTCTCAATATCTAAAACAATAATTTTCATGTTAACTGTTTGACTTAGCACTGATTTCTTTGAACTCTGCATCGCCACAACAACCTCATTATTGGCCTCAATTGGGTTAAGCATCATAATTTCCTTTGCGTCATCTGGCGAGTCATAATTCCAAGACGTGCCCCCATCGGTAGCAATGTATTTTAAACTATAACCTATTTTTTTGTTGTCTTTTACATAGTTAAACAAGAACCCCTTATTATCTACCGGCAATAATAGGTTGAAAGCTCCCGATTGCTCCATAAACCCTACCCATCTCATTTCTTTTTTGTTTATGGGTACAATAATATCTTCCCCTTGCTCCCCTTTTCTATCGAAAGCAACTAACTTGAATTGTTCTTCCTTTTTATTAAACATAGCGAACATCAAAGCCTGATTATTAAACTTACTATCGGCCAAGATTGTATTTTTATTATCTATATATGATTTTGTAACCGTTTCATTTAAATTATTATCTAACAGCTTAATAGCATATTCTCTCTGTTTCTTTTTTAGCTTATCAACTTCATAATAGTAATAGTAGCCATCAACATCCTTATTCTTATCTATTAAAGCTCCTGCATTTCTAATTTTAAAAGAAGCGATTTCATTTAACGATTTATGTTGAGCAATTAGGCTCACACTAAAAAGGCATACAATAATTGGGATTAAAATTTTTCTCATATTGGTTATTATTGGTTATTTATTTTTTTAAAAAACATGTAAACATCTTCAAACTCTTTATTATTTAGCATTTTTGGCTGATTCTCATCGCAATATGCAAATCCTAGGTTTTCAACTTCTTTTAACTCCAAATTATGTAAAAACAGCCTAATCAAGTTCAATTGTTTTTCTTTTGAAAAATTACTTTTTGGCGGGATATATTTTCCCATCTCATGGGTTTTCTTAATCTCATATAATCGTTGTAAAACCTTAGCCATATACAAATGGTAATACTCGATGTCTATTTTCCTATTATTATACCTCTCTATCAAGTGATAGATTGCTAAATCCAAAAAGTTCAAATCGAAAGTACTCTTTACAACCTTTATATTGACATCCTTTTTTATTTCATGTAAATGATCCTTAAAATACTGATCTCTTTTTTCTTCAGAAATAATATCAAACTCTTGTATAAGTTTTTCTTTCCTAAATACAATCTCAGGGTGAGTTTTTATCGAATCTGAAACCAATTGAAAATCATTAATCTCTTTATCGATATCGAACAATGAAGTACTATTTTCCTCAAGCCAATAGGCTTTAAAGGGGTAATTCTCAAAATTAAAAACACTATCTAGCTTCATTGGATGGGAAAATACCATATCATCAACTTTCTTCAATTTGTCCAGGGCTGTCAATGCTTTAGGCTTCTTGTATTTAGTATTGGAAAACAAAATATAACCCAATGAATCGGCCTGGGCCTCTACTTCTTTGGAATGGTTCAATATATCGATGTTCAATTCGTCTATTACAGATAATGCGGCGCGTGTTCGTCCATATTCCTGCCTCTTTATTTCTTCTATTTTATTTTTTGTTTCATCGGAATACAAATTCAACATTGCTTTTGTCACTCCTTTTAATGAATGGTTCAACAACATATGGGCTATCTCATGGCAAATAACAAATGCTAGTTCATCTTCACTGTCAAGTCTAGACAACAGGCCAAGATTTATTTCAAACATTCCGTCCCCATAGCATGCTGCATTGGGAACCAATGAATTATTTATAAAAAAATAATAATCTTTGGAATGGATTTGTGGATTAGCATCGTAAACATGCCTTAACAACACATCTAAATTCTGCTTTATTCTAACGTTAAAAACATAAGCACTATCTTCTATTGCCTTGATAACTTTTTCATCCCTATCTTTATATATCTTCTTGATTTTGGATGAAAACTTTCCATCAATGCCATCTATAAACTTTAAATTAATTGCTTTTAAATACCCTTTTATGGAATCAAGGTTTTTAGGGATATACTCATTTGCATTTGTTTGAGCACTAGCAACTGAAATCGATAAAAAAATAAACAGATAAAATATTCTTAGGCGCATTCTATATTCTTATCAGAAAAAACTATATGTATATCAGATTTTATTTCTATAAATATAAGTTATATTTTAACAAAAATAAACTTGATTTCAAACGAAATTTATTTTTTATGAAGATTTCCTAATTTGGTTTCAACTACATACCAACTCCTACCAGATTTATAAACAACGCCTGTAATTTTCTTAAAAAGTCATTCCTATACCAAAAATTTTTAAATTAGCTACACAAATTCAAAACCCAAACAACATGAAAAAATTATTAATTCTAAGCCTCTGTTTACTTTCCTTCATTGAAACCAAGGCCCAAGTTGAGTATAAAATCATAACCACCGTTGAATCTATAGTACCGAGTGGCCTGGGGAGATCCCGTTTAATTTCTTCTGTAGATGAAAGGGATTACAAAGCATTTACATCTGAACAAACTGAAGAAGACCATACAAGAAACAAGTCTAACAGAAAAGATATTAGGGTTAAAGATTTTGAAGAAACCAAACTGCTAAACTTTTATAATATTGCCGGTATTAGGTTTCAAAATATTGTAGCCAACGATGCCGTAGTGGGCTCTAAAATTAATGCCATGGTTGAAGAAGGTTGGGAACTAGCCTTTGTTACCAGTGCTGTTGAAAGTGATGCTGGAAAAGACGACAATCAAGGTATTTTTATTACCAGGTATATTTTTAAAAGGAACAAACAATAAGTAAAAAGCCTCGCGTTGCGAGGCTTTTTTGTCAGGATTATTATCCGTTAATAATCTTCTCTTGGTGGTTAATGGATTCTTGGTGAATCGCTTTAAACATTTTTAATATGAATTCTTCACTCAAGCCATGTTGCTCTCCTTCTAGAACCATTTTCCCTAAAATTTCGTTCCAACGTTTTGATTGTAGTACGGCAACATTTTTCTGTTTTTTAAGTTCACCTATGCCATCTGCTGCTTGCATACGCTTTCCTAACAAATCTATAATTTGATTGTCTACGACATCAATTTGCGCCCTTAGGTTGTTTAATGCACTTACATACTCTGCTTCGGCATCGGTCTCTTTTCTAATTTTTAAATCTTTCATGATCTGTACTAAAGTCTTAGGAGTTACTTGCTGTGCCGCATCACTCCAAGCATTATCCGGATCGTAGTGTGTTTCAATCATTAAACCATCAAAGTTTAAATCCAATGCCTCCTGAGACACATCAAAAATCATATTGCGATCGCCTGTAATATGTGACGGATCGTTAATTAATGGGATATCTGGAAATCTATTTTGGAACTCAATGGCTAATTGCCATTCTGGAATATTACGGTATTTGGTCTTTTGGTAAGTTGAAAACCCTCTGTGTATGGCTCCAATATTTTTTACTCCAGAACTGTAAATTCGTTCTATACCGCCTAACCACAAAGATAAATCTGGGTTGACCGGGTTTTTAACCAAAACAGGCTTATCGGTTCCGTCCAATGCATCTGCTATCTCCTGCATAATAAATGGGCTTACTGTAGAGCGGGCACCTATCCAAAGTAAATCTACATCATGCTCTAAAGCTAATTTAACATGAGCTGCATTGGCGACTTCGGTACAAACCTTCATACCTGTTTCTTTTCTTACCGTTTGCAACCATTTTAATCCTAATGCGCCAACACCTTCAAAATTCCCAGGTCTGGTTCTAGGCTTCCATATTCCGGCCCTAAAATAATTCACATCAGTATCCTTAAGCTCGTGAGCTATTTTAAGTACTTGCTCTTCGGTTTCAGCACTACATGGCCCTGCAATTACCAATGGATGATCCAAGTTTAAATCATCTAACCAGGTTCTCATTTCTTTCTTGTTTTCCATAATTCTAATTCATTTTTAAAAATCAAATTCCAAATTCCAACTTTTAAAAGTGTGTTGCGTATTGGTTTTTATGATTTTGTGTTGGGATTGGTTTTTAATTTATTCCGTTTAATATATCTTTTATATGATTGGTTTCTCTCATTTCGTTGAAAACAGCCTCAAAATCGTCTTGCTCCATAAAGGTCTTAAAGTGAATGAGGTTATTTATATATTCTTCCAGCGTTTCAATAACATTGGCTTTATTTTGTTTAAAAATAGGCGTCCACATTTCTGGTGAGCTTTTTGCTAATCGAACTGTAGAGGCAAAGCCACTTCCTGCCATATCAAAAATATCGCGTTCGTTCTTTTCTTTTTCTATAACAGTTTTACCCAGCATAAACGAACTGATATGCGACAAATGCGATACATAGGCAATATGCTTATCATGTGCCACAGGGTTCATATAACGAATACGCATTCCAATGGCTTCGAATAATTTCAAGGCTTTTTCCTGAAGTTTGAATGCTGTTTTTTCTACTTCGCAAATAATATTGGTCTTGCCTACAAACAAATTATCTATAGCTGCACTTGGTCCCGAAAACTCGGTTCCCGCAATAGGGTGCATGGCTAAAAAGTTTCTGCGCTTGGGGTGATTTTCTACAGCCTTGCATATGGCTTCCTTAGTAGACCCCGCATCAATTACCAATGCTGTTTCTGGGATTTTATCTAAAATTGTTGGCAGCAGCTTAACGGTAGCATCAACAGGAATGGATACAATAACCAAATCGGCTTTGGAAATATCATCCAGTGTCGCTTTTTTATCTATTAAGTTTAACGATAATGCTTCGTTAAGGGTCGCATCTTTTCTACTAATCCCATGAACAACCACTTCGGAATCATGACGCTTAATATCCTTAGCTAAACTACCGCCAATTAAACCAATACCTATTGCATATATTTGTTTCATTCCTCTCCTATCCCTATCCATACTTCAGCTATACTTAGCACAAGCAAGAAAGGGCTTTATTAATTAATTTTTATTTATCGACTGCAAACTGCTACTGTACACTGCTTACTTATTTAATTCTTGCTATTGCTTCTTCTAAGTCTTCTTCTTGAGCACATAATGAAAACCTAATATACCCTTCTCCCTGGCTTCCAAAAATAGTTCCTGGGGTTATGAATATATGATGTTCCTTAAGCACCAAATCTATAAACTCTTCGGCCTTAATGTAAGCAGGCAGTTTTGCCCAAACAAAAAGCCCAGTCGCATTCCTGTCGTATGTACAATTAAGTGCTTCTGCCAGTTCCCATACCAAATCGCGCCTTCTTTTATAAACACTGTTTAATGTAACGAACCACATTTTTGAACATTTTAAAGCTTCTATTGCTCCTTTTTGTATGCCATAAAACATACCGGAATCCATATTACTTTTTACCTTCAATATATTATTGATATGCTCACTATTACCCACAACCATACCTACGCGCCATCCCGCCATATTAAAGGTTTTGCTCAACGAATTCAACTCTAAACACACCTCTTTAGCACCTTTAACATTCATGATACTAGTTGGATTATCATTTAAGATAAAACTATAGGGGTTATCGTTAACAATCAAAATATTATGGCGCTTGGCAAAGGCTATCAAATCCTTAAAAACCTGCTCTGTTGGTACGGCTCCTGTTGGCATGTGTGGGTAATTAACCCACATTAATTTCACCTTACTCAAATCTAATTGTTCTAACGCCTCAATGTTGGGCATCCAATTATTGCGGGCATCCAATTCGTAAAAAACAGGAGTAGCCTGTACCAATTTGGTTACCGATTGATAGGTTGGATAACCCGGATTAGGGATTAACACGGCATCGCCTTCGTTTAAGTAAGCCATTGAAATGTGCATAATACCTTCTTTACTGCCTATAAGTGGCAGAATATCGGTTTTAGCACTAAGGTAAACCTCAAAATGTTCCCTATAAAAACTAGCCATTGCTTCCCTTAATTCTGGAAGCCCTTGATAGCTTTGGTATTTATGGGCATTAGAATCGAACAAGCTATTGGCTATAGCGTCTACTACCTTTTGTGGCGGACTTAAATCTGGACTGCCTATGCCTAAATTAATCACAGGTTTTCCACTTGCTATAAGCAAATTTACTTCTCGCAGTTTTTTTGAGAAGTAGTACTCTTCAACAGTATGCAGTCTATTAGCTACCTCAATCATAACTTGCCGTTTTTATATTCTCCTATTACTTTTAAATTATGTCCCATAATTTCTATAACCGATTTGGCTTTCTTAAAATCTAAGTACGTTTGAAACGTAACATCAACAAAAAATGAATACTTCCAAGGTGTTTCAACAATAGGGAGCGATTGTATTTTTGTTAAATTAAGTTTACAGTCACTCATTACATTTAATATGGTCGCCAAACTCCCCCGTTTGTGGTCTGTCTCAAATTTTATAGACGCTTTACTTATTTCATTTTCTGGCACCTCCGAATTGGTTCGCTTCACTATCGCAAACCGGGTTTCATTATGCTTTATGGTTTGAATACTGTGCGCCAATATGTCCAATTCAAAAATTTCGGCAGCCATTACACTGGCAATAGCTCCAATACCCTTTAATTGTTTGTTATGGATACGCTGTGCCACTTCGGCAGTATCTTTATCTTCCACCAACTTAATGTGTGGGTATTGTTTAAAAAACTCTTTACACTGCAACAAAGCCATAGGATGCGAATACACCTCTTCGATATCCTGAATACTTTGTCCTGGCAAAACCATTAAATTATGCTGAACATCAACATAATGCTCACCCACTACATGCAAGTTATACTTATCAATAAGGGCATAATTTGGAAGTATAGACCCGGCTATAGAATTCTCTAAGGCCATAATAGCCGCATCACATTCTTGGGCAGCCAGAGCATCGACTACCCTATCGAATGTTAAACATTCTATCGCGTCAACGTCTTTATTAAAAAACTGCTGGGACACAATATGGTGAAATGACCCCTTTACTCCCTGTATAGCTACCGTCTTAATCATACATAACCTTCATTATGAGATCCTGTTCTTCAACAGGATAAATTTTATTGTCTATTTTGAATACTTTCTCGCAACATTTCAAAATATGGTTTTATTAAAAAAAAAGTCCCGATTTCCATCGAGACTTATATTTAATTTATATTTAAATTATACATACAACGCCTCGTTTCTTTATCTAAAAAAGAAATAAAACCAGTTGTTAAAATATGTATAATATACTGTTCTTGTCATAATTGCGTGGCTAAAGTAAATAATATTTTAAAATATTAAAACACTAAAAAACCTTTTTTTTATATTTTTAAAAAAGTTTTAAAGATTTTACAACAAATCCCACATTACATTAGATAATAATTATTTTTCTACCATAAAAAACTAAATTTTGTATCTAAAATTTATAAAAACTAGTTTCACCTTAGTAACCTTCATTAGTCCATATGATTTTTTCATGTACTTTTGAATAAACTATTTCAAACATGTCAATAGAAGTTATAGGCGTATCAAAACTTTACGGCAACCAAAAAGCGCTACACAATATATCATTTAAAGTAGACAAACCAGAAATTGTTGGTTTTTTAGGCCCTAACGGTGCTGGAAAATCAACTATGATGAAAATATTGACTACCTATATTAAAGCCAGCAATGGTAATGCAATAATAAATGGATATGATGTTAGCACTAACCCCAAGAATGTACAACAAAGTGTAGGCTATTTACCAGAGCACAACCCGTTGTATTTGGAATTGTTTGTAAAGGAATATTTAAAATTTAATGCCAACATATATAATGTACCTAAACAACGTATTGATGAGGTTATTGAACTTACGGGCCTAACTCCCGAATCACATAAAAAAATTGGGCAACTTTCTAAGGGGTATCGTCAACGTGTGGGATTGGCCAATGCGCTATTGCACAATCCAGATGTATTGATTCTTGACGAACCTACCACTGGGCTGGATCCTAACCAATTGGTTGACATTAGACATTTAATAAAACAGATAGGCCAAACAAAAACCGTTTTTCTTTCCACACACATTATGCAAGAGGTCGAGGCTATGTGCGATAGGGTCATCATTATAAATAAAGGAGAAATTGTTGCCGATAAAAAGCTTAAGGATTTACATAACGAAAAAGAACAAACCGTAATTGTAGAGTTCGATTACCGTGTCGAGGATGCCTTTTTATTGAAGCTTCCCAAAGTGGATCGCGTTGAGAACACCCATGATTTTGTTTATGAAATCACATTTAAAACTTCAGAGGATATGCGTTCGCATGTTTTTGACTTTGCTCACGACAACCAATTAAAAATCCTTCAGCTCAATCAAAAAAATGCCAGTTTGGAGCATTTGTTTAGGGAATTAACCCAAAATTAATTTATATAAAACAAAAAAATAACACTTTATACCGAATCCTATATTAGGGCATGACAAATATCATCTTTGCCATCAAATTTAGGCGTTAATTTTGCCATGTTATATCTTTTGAAGAGGATAATCATTTAAGAGCAAATTATAACTGTAACACAGTAACATCATGAGCAAAGGAATTTATGTAGCTACCTTAGAACCTAACAGCGGAAAATCTATAGTTGTTTTGGGTTTAATGCGTATGCTTTTAGGAAAGACTGCTAAAGTGGGTTATTTTCGACCCATTATCGAGGATACCGAAAATAATGAAATGGACAATCATATCAATACGGTATTGTCCTATTTTGATATTGATATCAATTACAAAAAAACATACGCTTTTACCAGAAGTGAGGTTCTCAACTTATACAATCAAGGTAAATCTGGTAATGTTATAGACGAAATCATTAATAAATATAAGAAGCTTGAAAAGCATTTTGATTTTGTTCTGGTTGAAGGCACCGACTTTTCACATGAAAATTCAAGTCTGGAACTGGACCTTAACATTTTAATTTCCAAAAACCTGGGGCTTCCTGTCATTATTGTATCGCAAGGAGACAACAAAAGCCTCGAAGAGATTGTTGACAGCGTACAACTGGCCCACGACACCTATAAGGAAGAGGTTGACGTACTGTCTATAATGACCAATAAAATTGAAGCAAATTTAGTAACACCACTAAAGTCTCAATTACAAGCCCGTATCAATAACGGTACAGACATCACCGTTATTCCAAAAATAAAGAGCTTAGCCAATCCTACAATTAAGGAAATTGTAAAAACCCTAAATGGTGATGTCCTTTTTGGCAAAGACCTCATCAATACACAGTCTGAAAATTTTAGCGTGGGAGCCATGCAATTACGCAACTACCTCACCCATTTAAAGGAAAATGCTTTAGTGATTACCCCAGGGGACCGTGCCGATGTTATTCTAGGTGCTTTACAAGCCAATATTTCTAAAAACTACCCTAAAATTGCTGGTATCGTTTTAACAGGCGGATTAATTCCAGAGCCTCCTATTTTAAAGCTCATTGAAGGGCTTTCCAGTATTGTGCCTATTATTTCTGTTAAAGGTGGCACTTTTGCAGTCACCAACGAAATTGGAAAAATAAAGTCCAGAATTTATGCCGAAAATATAGATAAGATTCAAACCTCTATCTCAACGTTTGAAAAGCATGTTGATACCGAAAAACTTGCCAATGATTTAATTACGTTCGAATCGGAAATCTTTACTCCTAGAATGTTTCAATACAACCTATTGCAACGTGCCTTAAAAGACAAAAAACACATTGTACTACCTGAAGGTTATGATGAACGGGTGTTGAGAGCAACCACAAGATTGATTGATGCCCAAGTAGTTGATATCACACTAATAGGTGAAGAAGACAAAATAAAAGAACGTCTAACAAAATTAGATATCGCCTTGGATATCTCTAAAATAAATATCGTTTCCCCGACAAAATCTCCTCATTTTGAAGATTATGCACAGACATTTTATGACCTTAGAAAGCATAAGAATGTCAATCTACAAATGGCAAAGGATATGATGACGGATGTGTCCTACTTTGGTACCATGATGATTTACAAAGGGCATGCAGACGGTATGGTTTCTGGTGCGATACATACCACACAGCACACCCTTCGTCCTGCACTACAGTTCATAAAAACCAAGCCAGGGGTTAATATTGTATCTTCAGTATTCTTTATGTGCTTGGAGGATCGGGTTTCTATATTTGGCGATTGCGCCATAAATCCAAATCCTAATGCAGAGGAGCTTGCCGAAATAGCAATCTCATCGGCCCAAACCGCTAAAGACTTTGGTATAGAACCTAAAGTCGCTATGTTGTCTTACTCCTCTGGTGCATCTGGTAAGGGTGCCGATGTTGATAAAGTGAGAACGGCTACCGAAATTGCTAAATCTAAAATGCCAAACCTTAAAATTGAAGGCCCCATACAATACGACGCCGCTGTAGACTTACGTATTGGTAAAAGTAAATTACCAGAATCTGAAGTAGCAGGCCAAGCCAGCGTATTAATTTTCCCAGATCTGAACACAGGGAACAATACCTATAAAGCGGTACAACGTGAAACTGGCGCTCTGGCCATTGGCCCAATGTTGCAAGGCCTTAACAAACCTGTTAACGACCTTAGCCGTGGCTGTACTTCAGACGATATTTACAGCACCGTAATTATAACCGCAATTCAAGCGCAAGACTTTTAAACCATGCAAATACTTATATTAAACTCTGGAAGTTCATCATTAAAATTCCAATTGTTTTCCATGCCTGATGCATCCATTTTATGCTCTGGGCTAATTGAACGTATTGGTTTTGAAGATGCCAAATTCACTTTTAAAACTAATGGCAATACTTTAGAAACAATTACAGCCATAAAAAACCATAAAGTGGGCTTGGAAATACTGTCCAAACAGCTTTTAGACAGCAATACTGGCATTATTAAATCGGCAAACGACATCGACATTGTTGGCCACCGGGTAGTTCATGGCGGAAAATATTTTAGCGACACCACAGAAATTACCGAAACCGTTAAAGCTAAAATTAAAGCCCTGTCTTCATTAGCACCGCTACATAACCCAGCCAATTTGGAAGGTATAGAAGTTGCCGAAACTATTTTCCCCAACGCTAAGCAAGTGGCTGTATTCGATACGGCATTTCACCAAACCATCCCGGAACATGCCTATAAGTATGCCATTCCTAATGAATTTTTGGAGGAGCATCATATTCGTATGTACGGTTTCCATGGCACTAGCCATAAATACGTTTCGGAACAAGCTATTGCTTATTTAGGAAAAAAGCAGTCTAAAATCATCACCATCCATTTAGGTAACGGTTGTAGTATGACCGCCATTAAAGATGGCAAAAGCATTGATCATTCATTAGGGTTCTCTCCCAATACCGGTTTAATTATGGGTACTCGATCTGGCGACATCGATTCATCCATCATCTTTTATTTGGCCAATAAACTAAACTACCCATTGGACAGCATAAACGATTTGCTTCAGAAAAAAAGTGGCATGCTTGGTTTAACCGGTTTTAGTGATTTAAGGGACATTGAAGCCGAAGCCAATAACGGCAATAAAGATTGCTTATTGGCTTTACAAATGAATGTATACCGTATTAAAAAATATATAGGAGGTTACGCCGCTGTGCTAAACGGTCTAGACGCTATTGTATTTACGGCTGGCATTGGCGAAAACTCCCAGCTTATGAGAAAAATGGTGTGCGAAGACATGGATTTCCTAGGCATTTCTTTAGATGAAGAAAAAAATACCGAACGCTCCAATGCCATTAAGGAAATAAACACAGTACATTCGAAAGCAAAGATTTTGGTTATCCCCACTAATGAAGAACTGGAAATCGCCAAACAGGCTATGGGATTATTTCAACCATAACAGATGATTTCGACATTGTTTTTTTACTATGGTTGAGATATGTAGTCATTGCGAGGAGAGACCTAGGAACGACGTGGCAATCCCACTAATGGGAAATCCTAACAACTGACTGCCACGGCACTCATTCTTCGCTTCTCGCAGTGACGAATTAATATTTCAATGGTTTCATTTTTAAGGCGATCCAAACTCATTCAAAAATCAAACGTCCCTTATACAACTCCTCAACTTCTATTACAGGTGGTTTATTAACAGCAATCACATTGCCTGGGCCAGATATTTTTCCTTTTATGGATTGCTGTGGGTTCACAATCATATCATTAGACCCTCTATTCCATAGTGTAACGTTCTGAGCTACTAAATCCCGCCCTTCAAAACGGGATGTCCCTGCAGCAAAAGTAATATGCAGGTTATTGGTTTTTCCCGACACAAAGCAATTGGACAGATTGTTAAAAACCAAGCGCAGCGTGCCATTATCTAATTGCAAGTTAAAATTGGCATTGGTAAACGTATCTGGAGCATAATAATCTTCAGACAAAATGGTTAAACTGGGATAGGTTAGTACACCATCGGAGCTTATATCGTATTGTGTAGAACTCCGTATTTCTGTAATATTAGGTGAAGTAATGTAGACTTTGGTCATCCCATAACCCCGTACATAGTTACAGGTGTTGTTATCGGTTAAGGTTAATTGCCCATCTGTAACTACAGCTTCCACATCGCTAATCAAGTTTTTTCCGGTTTCAACCACTACCTTTTGCGTTGCGCCTTCTTTTACTATCAATTCAATATCTCTATTTACCAAAATTTTGTCGAAAGCAGCTACAACAATTTCATTTTGAACAATAGCCCCTGTTTTTTGAAAGCAATCGTTAGCCTTTTCACTATCGCAAGCGAAAAACAACATTAATACGAGTATGTAAATTATGTTCTTCATTTCTGTCATTCCTGCGTGTTACACTGAGCATATCGAAGTGAAAGCAGGAATCTCTTTAATTGAACCTTTAATATTTTATGGATTCCTGCTTTCGCAGGAATGACAACCTATAACCTAACCCCTAAACCAAATTCTACCGCTTCAGCCTTAGCCCCATGCGATTTTAAGGTTAAAGCACCAAACCATTTGTCGTTAATATAACGTTTTAAGCCAATTCTAAAATAAGTTCGCCCTTCAAAATCAAACGGGTAATATACATAGTACCCCAATTGTGTCACCAACGATGTTTTATTTACAAAGAGTTCGTGCCCTGCAAAAATACCAACACGCTTATAATCTTCATCACCAGACACATTATCTTCTGGAAACGCAACCGACTTATAGTAAATCTGCTCTTTTAAAAAGTTTGAAAAAAACACATCGGCTCCTAACTGTAACGCACTTTTTCTGTTGATACGCTTATCAGCATACGCCGAAATAATATAAAACGGAAACTGACCACTCCCCACCACATCACTCTCGTTAATCCCAGTTCTAAACACCACATTGTACTTTATGGGTTGGTTATACTGTCTATCGTTTTCTGCAAGGGTGTGTTGGTATTCCGGAGTATTTTCATCTAAATTATAAGTCACCCCAAAATTTAAAGTTGTTGAATTAATACTGGTATTGGGCGCCTTAACATTGGCATTGGAATAATGTATTAAAGACAAGCCTGCTTGAAATCCGAAGCGTCCTAAAACACGTTCTTTTTTGTAATTAAGCATGGCATAGGTACTGCTCATAATGTGAGTACCAAAGGCATTGTTCCTAAAATTGGTTTCCTTATCGTATGGATTGTTCGTATAGGCCAATCCTTGACCAATCCGAAACATTAAATGCCTTTTGAAAAAATAAAAATTATAATGGGCATAAGCCGAAACCACATTGCCCAACACCTCATTTTTAAGGTTTTGATACGCTAAAGACACCCCATAATCGGGATGGTTATAACGCTGCTCCCATGCATTAAAACCGAAGGTTTTTTTGTTCCATGCCACAATAACGCCTTCTGGATGGCCTTTAATTAAATGAAGGATATCATTATTATGAAGCGCAATATTACCTTTAAAATAATTGATATCAACGTAAGAAGTGTTCTGTTTTTCCTGAGCTAAAGACACACTACAGATTATACAAAACATACCTAAAACTGTTAGCTTCATGTAGGTTGGGTTATACTACAAATGTAATGGAATTATTAGAATAAGGCAGATGCTATCGCTTTAATGTTATCACTTTTGCCCATAGAATAATAATGCAGGAATGGCACGCCAGCAGCTTTTAACTCCTTTGATTGTTCAATGGCAAACTCTATACCCACTTGCCTTACGTCTTTGTTATCTTTACAGGCTTCTACGGCTTCAATAAGGTCTTGGGGCAAATCTATCTTAAACACTTGGGGCAACACTTGCAAATGGCGTTTTACCGCAATAGGTTTAATCCCCGGAATAATAGGCACATTTATCCCAATTTCTCTGGCTTTGTCAACAAAATCGAAGTACTTCTTATTATCAAAAAACATTTGGGTTACCACATAATCTGCGCCAGCATCTACCTTTGCTTTTAATCGTTTCAAATCGGTGGTTAACGATGGGGCTTCCATGTGCTTTTCTGGGTAACCTGCTACGCCCACACAAAAGTCATAATTATGCTCAACCTCAACATTATCATGCAAATACTGTCCTCTATTCAAGTTAGCTATTTGCTCTACCAATTCACTTGCAAAGGCATTACCTCCTTTGGTTGGCACAAAATAGGGTTCATCCTTTCTGGCATCTCCACGTAATGCTACCACATTATCAATTCCCAAATAATGGCAATCTACCAGTACATATTCGGTTTCTTCCTTGGTAAAGCCGCCGCATAACAAATGCGGAATGGCGTCTATCTTATACTTTTGCATAATAGAAGCACATATTCCAACGGTACCGGGACGCATACGGGTAATGCGCTTTTCCAACAACCCATTGCCCTTGTCTATGTAAACATACTCCTCACGTGAGGTCGTTACGTCTATAAAAGGCGGATTAAATTCCATTAAGGGGTCGATGTTATTATATAAATCCTGAATATTCTTCCCTTTTTGTGGTGGCACCACTTCAAAAGAAAACAAAGTCTTTCCTTTAGCGTTTTTTATGTGTTCTGTTACTTTCATAAGCCTCCCCAACCCCTCCTTTAGAGGGGCATTTTACGGGGTATTTATATTATATTAAAAATATTCATTTCATTTAATCCCTCCCTCTTGGGGAGGTTAGGAGGGGCTTTTACTCTGCAATATTAGGATGCAACCATTTTCTCGCTTTATCCTTATCAATCCCTTTTCGTGTGGCGTAATCTGTTACTTGGTCGTCTGTAATTTTGCCCAAACCAAAATATTTGGCTTCAGGGTTTGCAAAATAATACCCCGAAACGGCTGCTGCCGGCCACATGGCCAAGCTTTCTGTTAATTGCACCCCTATAAGCTCTTCAACATCCAACAGCTCCCAAATAGTTTCCTTTTCTAAATGATCGGGGCAAGCAGGATAACCCGGTGCCGGGCGAATGCCTTTATAATTTTCCTTGATTAAATCGTCATTGGTTAAATCTTCATCTTCGGCATACCCCCAATGTTTGGTTCGTACTTGTTTGTGCAAATACTCGGCAAAAGCCTCTGCAAACCTATCGGCTATGGCCTGGGCCATAATGGCGTTATAATCATCGTCCTTGTCTTTATAGGATTGGGCCAATTCCTGTGCTCCAAAAATCCCCACACAAAAGGCTCCCATATAATCGGTTTTACCAGTTTCCTTTGGTGCTATAAAATCGGCTAGAGCAATATTAGGAATACCATCGCGCTTCTTCAACTGCTGGCGAAGTGTTCTAAACACCGCAACCTCTTTTCCTTTTTTCTGTACCGAAATATCATCATCGTTTATTGCATTAGCTTCAAATAGTCCAAATACTCCTTTAGGCTTTAAGGCTTGTTTGGCTATAACCTGCTGAATCATCGCTTGGGCATCTTCATACAAATGCGTGGCCTGTTCCCCAACAACCTCATCGTTTAATATATCTGGAAACTTACCATGCAAATCCCAGCTTCTAAAAAACGGACTCCAATCAATAAACGGCAATAAATCCTTCAGACTTAATTGCTTTAGCACCTGAACTCCCAATTCTTTTGGTTTTACAATCATTGATGTATCCCAATCTATTGCATATTTTTTCTGGCGTGCCTCGACTATTGAAATATACGATTTCTCTTTCCCTCGTTTTAAAAACTTGGTACGAAAATCTTCATAATCTGCTTTCAGCTTTGCTACATACTCATTTGCCGTTTTCTTATTCAACAGATCACCAACTACCGTTACGGCTCTTGATGCATCATTAACGTGAACCACGGCATTTTGGTATTGGGTATCTATTTTTACTGCTGTATGTGCCTTCGATGTTGTTGCTCCTCCAATAAGTAAGGGCAATTCAAAGTTTTGGCGTTGCATCTCTTTTGCTAAATACACCATTTCATCCAGCGATGGTGTAATTAACCCCGATAGCCCAATGGCATCCACACGTTCTTTAATGGCGGTTTCAATAATTTTTTCGGGTGGCACCATAACGCCAAGGTCAACAATTTCATAATTGTTACAGGCCAATACTACACTTACTATATTCTTACCAATATCGTGCACGTCGCCTTTAACGGTGGCCATTAATATCTTGCCTACAGGCTCTTGCTTATCTGATTTTTCAGCTTCAATAAACGGATTCAAGTATGCCACGGCCTTTTTCATGACTCGTGCCGACTTTACCACCTGGGGTAAAAACATTTTTCCTGCACCAAAGAGATCGCCAACAACGTTCATCCCAATCATTAAATGCCCTTCTATAACATCAATTGGTTTTTCGGCTTCTTGCCTTGCTGTTTCTACATCTTCTATAATAAAGGCATCGATACCTTTCACCAAAGCATGGGTAATTCGGTCTTGTAGCGACCCTTCACGCCAGGACAGGTCTACTGTTTTTTCCTTAGAAACACCTTTAACGGTTTCTGCAAATTCTAATAGGCGTTCGGTAGCATCGTCACGTCTATCTAAAATAACGTCTTCAATATGTTCCAATAAATCTTTAGGAATATCGTCGTAAACCTCCAACATGGCCGGATTTACAATACCCATATTCATGCCTGCTTGAATAGCATAGTATAGAAACACCGAGTGCATGGCTTCACGAACCAAATTATTCCCACGGAACGAGAACGACACATTACTCACCCCTCCACTAACACTAACATTCTCTAGATTTTCCCTAACCCAGCGTGTGGCTTCAATAAAATCGATGGCATTTTTACGGTGCTCTTCCATTCCCGTAGCTACAGGGAACACATTTAAATCGAAAATAATATCTTCGGAAGGAAAACCTACTTTATTAACGAGGATATCGTATGAACGCTTTGCTATTTCGATACGCCGTTCGTAATTATCGGCTTGTCCTACCTCATCAAAAGCCATTACGATAACGGCAGCTCCATATCGTTTAATCTGCTTGGCCTCCCAAATAAATTTATCTTCACCCTCTTTAAGTGAAATGGAATTAACCACACATTTCCCTTGCACTACTTGTAATCCTGCTTCAATAATTTCCCATTTGGAACTATCGATCATAATAGGTACACGACAAATATCTGGTTCTGCAGCGATAAGGTTAAGGAACTTAACCATAGCTTCTTTACCATCGATAAGCCCATCGTCCATATTTATATCGATAATCTGCGCTCCACCATCAACTTGATGACGTGCTATATCTAAGGCTTCGTCGAATTGCTCTTCCTTTATCAATCGTAAAAACTTACGGGAACCCGCTACGTTAGTACGTTCTCCTACATTTATAAAATTGCTATTTTCGTTTAAAACCAAAGGTTCTAAACCAGACAATTTCATATATTTTGTTTGCTTTATCTTCATTATTTATAATGCTCTACCGTTGGAAATGGGTCATAAAAATGGTGCAATAAAGCTTTCCATTCTTGATATTGTTCCGATCTTCTAAACCCTGTTTCATGATCTTCAATAGTTTCCCAATTCACTAGTAATATATATTTATCGTCCTGCTCCACACACTTTTTCAGCTCATGCGAAACATACCCTTTCATGGATGAAATAATATGCTGCGCTTTATGAAAGTTATTTTCAAACGCTTCAGAAAGTCCTTGTTTTATATTTAGTATGGCTACTTCCAGGATCATCCTTAGTTATTGGTTAATAGTTATTGAGTTATTAGTAATTGACATTATCAATAGTGTTCTACTTTTTTCTGTGCTTTCTAAGCCTTCTTCTATGAACCCCATTGATTTGTATAATTTTATTGCCCTTTCATTATTAGTGTATACATCCAACCAAATCTTATTTGCTTTATAATCTTCAAAACAAATCTTCTTAACTAATTGGACGGTTTCCTTCCCATATCCAAATCCTTTTTTTGATATTACAATTCTTCTGAATTCAATAATCTTATCCGAACTAAAAACCCCAGCTAAAATCACAAATCCAATGAGTAAATTACTTTTACTTTCAAAAACTGATAAATGACTCTCTTTTTCTAATACCTCTTTATGCTCAGCAAAACTATATTGTTGAACAAACTGATTATTATTCTCTTCAAAAGCCAATATCTTTTCAATATTCTCTAGCTTGGTCTTTCTTAGTATTATTTTATCTGTTTCAACCACTAATCTAATAACTACTAACCAATAACTTTTCCCGTGGTTTATATTTTGCAGCTATATTAGCTATAACCTTAATATGCTCTGGTGTTGTTCCGCAACATCCCCCAATAATGTTTATTAAATTCTTTTTAAGGTATTCTTCAATTTGTTCTCCCATTTCCTCTGGCGTTTCATCGTATTCTCCAAATGCATTTGGCAAACCCGCATTGGGATGTGCCGATATGGCGAAATCGGTTTTATTGGCAATGGCCTCTAAATGGGGCTGCAATAAATTAGCGCCTAAGGCACAGTTAAACCCTATGGACAATAGCGGAATATGCGACACCGAAATTAAAAATGCTTCTGCCGTTTGGCCAGATAGCGTACGTCCACTGGCATCGGTAATGGTTCCGCTAAGCATAATAGGGATATCCATACCACGCTCCTCCTTAACTTCCTCAATAGCAAACAAAGCGGCTTTGGCATTAAGCGTATCGAACACGGTTTCTACTAATAATAGATCTGCTCCACCATCGATAAGTGCTTCAACCTGTTGTTTGTAAGCTATACGTAACTCATCGAAAGTAACAGCTCTATACCCTGGATCGTTAACATCGGGCGACATGCTTGCTGTACGGTTTGTTGGCCCAATAGACCCTGCAACAAAACGTGGTTTATGTGGTTCTTTAGCGGTGAACTCATCTGCTACTTCCTTGGCAATTTTAGCCGATTGGTAGTTTAGCTCGTAGACCAAATCTTCCATTTGGTAATCGGCCATAGCTATTGTAGTTCCCGAAAACGTATTGGTTTCTACAATATCTGCACCTGCATCAAAATACTTGGCATGTATGGTCTTAATGGCTTTAGGTTGGGTAATGGACAACAAATCGTTGTTACCTTGTAATGGTATAGGATAGTCTTTAAAGCGTTCTCCCCTAAAATCTTCCTCGGTAAATTTATACTGCTGAAGCATAGTACCCATAGCACCATCTAACACCAAAATACGCTCCTGTAAAGCCTGTTTTATATTTGACATCTTTTAGATTTATTATCTTTTTGATTTTACTTTTAGCATCCTAAAAAAGCCACATGCCTTAATGGGAAACTGAAACTACCCTTCGACTGCACTTCGACTCTGCTCAGTGACGACCCTTAGGGTGATACCTCCTATTTGACAAAAATTTAATTTTTGCCATCTATATGTCATCAAGAAAAGTTTGGAAAACACTTTTCGTTATCTTTCCGATGCGTTCCTGAAAATACTGAAATGAATTCAGTATTTAATTTCGGGACAATCAGTAGAATTTAGCACCTTCTTTACCTCAGTGATTATTAGGAAAAGGGTTGCCAAGGCTTCAACGGGTCTATTCCCTCTACCTTTCTTGATAACACGTAGTACATTTATGAACTAAGGAGCAAAATTAACACTTTATTTTTTATTAACCATCATAAAGAAGCGCAACTTCTTAAATGCTCCCAGGTACTAATTCATTTTTAACCTTCTCGACTGCTCTCTACCATAGCCTTTTATTAGTATAGAATCTTTTGTAATTCTTACTACAGAAAAAGCCGTACTATTGGGTGTATCCACCATTCCCTTAAAGGTTAGGAAATGCACACCGTTTTTTTCTATATAATCGCCATGGTGATTATGCCCATTAAAATAGAACTTAACATTTCCATAGTCCTTTATGAGTTCTAAAAATTGTCTGTAATTCCAAATGTTATGCACTTCTGCATCCCTCACCACAGGAAAATGGCAATAAAATCCCACTTGTTCTTTTTTAAGCACCGCATCATCCAACTCTTTTTTTACCCAATGTAACTGGGTTTTGCTCAAGCCTCCATTCCAAGACTGTAAATTGGGCAAGCTATCTTTTTTCAACCGATTAAAAAGTGAGTCGGTTTCTTTTTTCTTAACTTCTGAAATTGCGCCGTGATAACTTAGATCGTTCCCATCCAAAACAATAAAACGCCAATTATGGGCCTTAAAACTGTAATAGCGTTTGGATAATCCCATTTTGGCCATGACTTCTTTTTTTAAGGAGTCGGCAACACTAAAATCGTGATTTCCTAACACATGTTTTTTATCTGACTTCAGTTTATTCCAAATTGGTAAGACAGAATCGAAACTAGCAAAATCCCTATCGATAAAATCGCCTAGATGGATCACGTAATTTAAATCTTTAGTATTCAATTCATCTACGGCATCCTGAAGTCTTTTAGTCGACTTTTTATAATACCTAGCAGTACTATTATCACAATTGCAATATTGGCAATCTGCAATAATACCAACATCAAAATAATCTAAGGACTCACTATCGTGCGACTTGCACGCCGTAAGGATAAGCAATAGACCTAAAAGACACTTCATAAGCTAAAAATTATGAATACTTGAGAATTTTATTCGAATAAGGTAGACGACAGGTACCTATCGCCTCTATCACAAATAACAGCGACTATAACTCCTTCATCTATTTGCTCTGCTATTTTCAAAGCACAATACACCGATCCTCCGCTGCTCATTCCTGCAAAAATACCTTCTTCCCTTGCCAATTTTTGAGTGGTTTCCTTAGCATCGGCTTCGGTTACTTCAACAACCACATCGACCTTAGACCTATCAAAAAATTTAGGCACATACTCCTCTGGCCATTTTCTAATTCCCGGTATTCTGGAATTATCATCTGGTTGTGCACCTACAATGGTTACATTTTTATTTTGTTCTTTAAGGTAAGTGGACACCCCCATTATGGTTCCTGTAGTTCCCATGGCCGACACAAAATGTGTTATCTTGCCTTGGGTGGCTTCCCATATTTCTGGACCTGTGGTTTTGTAATGGGCTTTCCAATTATCGTCATTTTCAAACTGGTTTAACAGGGTATAACCTTTCTCATCCCTTAATTTAAAAGCCAAATCGCGCGACCCTTCTATACCGATTTCTTCAGGGGTTAAAATAACTTCAGCACCATAGGCCCGCATGGTCTTTACTCGTTCTTCGGTAGAGTTTTCGGGCATGATCAACACCATATTCAACCCTAACAACTTCGATATAAAAGCCAGGGCTATACCTGTATTACCACTAGTGGCCTCAACTAAAGTACCTCCTTTTTTAATATCGCCTCGTTTTAAGGCTTCATTAATCATATTAAATGCTGGGCGGTCCTTAACGCTTCCCCCTGGGTTATTGCCTTCCAGTTTTAAAAATAACCTTACTCCTTTTTTTGAAATAAGATGGGTAGCTTCAACTAGGGGCGTATTGCCTATTTGACCAATGATACTATTTTCGAATGCCATTCTTTTTTGGTCTTATTTTTATTTCGGTTTGATAGGTTACCAACGAATTTTCCGGTACCGACTGGGTAATCCAAACATTGGCTCCTATAATGCTATTGGCTCCAATAACAATGTCTCCTCCTAAAATGGTAGCATTGGCATAGATACATACATTATCTTCAATGGTAGGATGCCTTTTGGTAGAGGCTAAATTTTTAGCTACCGATATCCCCCCAAGCGTCACCCCTTGATATATCTTAACATGATCGCCTATTATTGAGGTTTCGCCTATTACAATTCCTGTTCCGTGATCGATATAAAACGATTCGCCTATGGTTGCTCCTGGGTGGATATCTATTCCCGTGATACCATGGATATATTCACTCATCATTCTGGGTAGAATATGAACCTTTTGTTTATACAACTCATGACTCAATCTGTAAATTGAAATGGCATGAAAACCGGGGTAGGCCAAATAAATTTCTTCTAAACAATGCGATGCTGGGTCATTACATTCGAATGCAATGGCATCTAAATCTAATTTACGCCTTACCTCTGGTAGCTTTGCCTTAAATATTTCCCAAGCTCCTTCACCATTGCCCATATTGAGCTTGGACAGAATTTTAAGAAACGTTGTTTCTAAATATTCGGCATGTGCCTCTTGTTGTTCTTCATCAAAAAGTGAATAAAACAACCGTCTGGTAAACGTTTTAACAGTGTCTTTTAGACAAACATTATAACTTTTCATGTGTTAATATTCATTTTTTTCAAAGGCCATGCTTCGACTTCGCTCAGCACAGGAATGTAACATTCAAATTACCATTTCCGCTATGTGTTTAAAATTTAGGCATGAATGTTTCATCACTACTCTTGATCGTAAATTAAATCACGAAGTTACACAATTATAATTATTATTAAATAGCCTGAACCACTGCTTTGGGTGCTTCTTTACGTGACCCATCAAAACCGTCTATCCCACTAACCGTTGTATATTTTAACACATGTCTTTTACCCGGATTGATAATTCGGTATGCCGCCTGGCACATTAAAGTCGCCTCATGGAAACCACAAAGTATTAACTTTAATTTTTCTGGATAGGTATTCACATCACCTATGGCAAATATACCGGGTATATTGGTTTGGTAATTTGATGTATTGTCTACCTTTATTGCATTTTTCTCTATCTCCAAGCCCCAGTTTCCTATAGGACCTAATTTTGGAGATAATCCAAATAGTGGAATGAAATGATCTGTCTCTATCGTTGTTGTCTCGCCTTCCTTGGTTACCGATACTGCTTCTATTTTACCATCGCCGTGCAAGGCAGTAACTTCGGCAGGTGTTATTAGGTTGATTTTGTTCAACAAAGTTAGCTCCCTTACTTTTTCTACGGAATCCAATGCCCCTCTAAACTCATTTCTTCTATGTACCAATGTTACTTCTGAAGCTACATCGGCTAAAAAGATACTCCAGTCTAAAGCGGAATCTCCTCCTCCAGAAATTACTACTTTCTTATCTCTATAGAATTCCGGGTTTTTAATGATGTATTCAACCCCATTATCTTCATATTCTGCAATATTGCTTATAACTGGTTTTCTTGGCTCAAACGATCCTAATCCTCCAGCAATAGCCACAACTGGCGCATGGTGCTTGGTGCCTTTATTGGTGGTTACGATAAACGATCCATCCTCTAATTTTTCAATGGTTTCTGCTCGTTCTCCTAAAGTAAATCCAGGCTCGAACTGTTTGCCTTGTTCCAATAGGTTTTTGGTTAAATCGCCCGCTAAAATTTCCGGAAACCCAGGAATATCGTAAATAGGCTTTTTAGGATAAATCTCCGAACATTGCCCTCCTGGTTGTGGCAAGGCATCAATTAAATGACACTTCAGTTTTAATAATCCAGCTTCAAATACTGTAAATAGCCCCGTTGGGCCTGCTCCTATGATAAGTATATCTGTCTTAATCATGTTTTTAGATTTAGGTCTATCAGGTTTATTATACCTTTTCTATTTAAAATTGCTTTGTTTTAATTGGGCAATTTTAAATAAGATCTGGTCTTAACGTTTCTTTATTAATCCTTTGGTGAATTCGTTTAAGGTTTCTACTTTTTCTTCGAAATCACCTTGTATTGTTTTTCTATATTCATTTAAATTTTTCACCAATTCGTCTATATTCTCTGGAATAACATCCTCAAAAAACTGACGCAAGCGCTTCGCTGTTGTTGGTGATTTGCCATTGGTACTTATGGCTACTTTTACATTCCCTTTGGTAACAATGCCACCCATATAAAAATCGCAAAGCGGTGGGTTATCGGCCACATTCACCAAAATACTTCGCTTTCTACAGTGCTTATGTACTTTAATATTTACCTCAGGATCATTTGTCGTAACTACTACGATATGCTTTCCCTTTAAATATTTCTTTTTATATGCATCATCAATTAACCTAACCTCACCTTGTTTAGCCAAGGCCAACGTGCCTTCTCGATACATAGGAGACACCATGGTTACTGTTGCATCTGGACTTGACTTTAATAAAAAAGCCAACTTTTCCTCTGCCACATAACCACCTCCTACTATAAGTATGTTTAAGTGATTAGCCTTTAAAAAAATGGGATATAAATTATTTCGCTCCATAGTTAAGCCAAGGCAATATCTTCACAAATTGAACTTAATACAGTTCGCTGTTTCACTACTTCCCCTATTACAATTATTGCTGGCGAACCCAATTGTTTGTCTTCAACTATTTGCAGAATGGTACTAATGGTCCCTATACCTACTTTTTCATCTTTGGTGGTACCACTTTGAATGATAGCTACTGGCACATCGTGTTTATTTTCTTTTAAAAACACATTAACGATTTCATTCAATTTATGCATACCCATTAAGATGACTACCGTTGCTGTTGACTTTGCAGCTAAAGTAACATCGGTTGACAATTGATGATTTTTGGTTGTACCCGTAATCACCCAAAAGCTTTCTGAAGCACCACGCTTGGTTAAAGGAATGCCTTGATATGCCGGAACCGCTATTGCCGAGGTAATACCTGGAACTACAAAAGTTTTCAATCCAAATGGTTTAACATAATCCAACTCTTCGGCTCCGCGACCAAAAATAAGTGGGTCTCCTCCTTTAAGGCGCACCACATGGCCTTTTTCTTTAGCTTTGGCAACAATAAGCTCATTAATCTGTTCTTGCTGAAAGGCATAACACCCTCTTCGCTTACCCACAAAAATAAGTTCGGCGTCTTTAGAAGCATAGTCAAGCAAAGCCTTGTTTACAAGTGCATCGTACAAAATAACATTGGCCGATTCTATAGCCTTAACAGCCTTAAGCGTTATTAAGTCTATATCGCCAGGACCTGCTCCTACTACCGTTAATGTTGGGATCTTTGAACTCATTTGTATTAAACCGCCTTTTCCAATGTTGTTTCCGATGCTCTAAAAGCTCTTACTTTCTCCAAAAACTCACTGGCGTTTTCTATATAGCTAGAAGCAAATTCCTTTGAAGGCGAAAATTTGTTGATTTGGTATGCAAGTTCCGAAAAAGAACCGCCTAAATCAATTTTTTCTGTTGTAACGAATAACTCATCAAACTGGCTAATAATGCCTGCATGGGTATTTGTTCGCTTTTTTTCGGCTAACAATAATGCCTTCGCTGAATTTACCATAGAACTGTACGCATGGTAAATGGCACTAGAGTATACGTTATTGCTAAATGCTTCTTTGGCGTTTTCAATTTTCTCTTCACTTTCTAAAAATAAAGTAGCCACTAAATCGATAACAACACCTGCACATTCACCAACACCAATTTCCTTTTCATACTTTTCTGTATTGCCCCAATCAATAAAATCGCTTTGGGTTAAGTTGGTAACATCCTGCAAATCTTGTAGGATATCATAAAAATAGCGCTCTCCTTTATCCTTATAATAATCAACAAACTTTTGTCCGTTAGCATTCGCTTCATAGTCATTTAAAATACGTCTCAACGCTTCTGGTCCTCGTTTACTAGGCACTTTCACCACTTTATCGGCGAATACGCCATTCCCATCGCCTTTATTTCCACCACCTAGCAATACTTGCAATGCAGGTGCCACCAATTTATCTGGCGTACGAACAGACATTCCTTGAAAACCAATATTGGCCATATTGTGCTGTCCACAAGCATTCATACATCCACTGGCCTTGATTACCAAATCTTCATTTTTTAAATAATGAGGATACTCTGTTTTTATAACACGTTCTAACTCATTAGCGATTCCTGTGCTACTTGCTATTCCTAAGTTACAGGTATCGGTCCCAGGACAAGCTGTAATATCTACTGCTTTATTATAACCAGCTTCAACAAATCCTAATTTTTCCAATTCGTTATAGAAAAACGGCACCAATTCACGCTTCACAAATGGTATTACGATATTTTGGCGTAATGTTAAACGTATTTCTCCCGCTGCATAATTTTCAACTAAATCGGCTAACAGCCTTGCTTTATCGGTATAAAAATCTCCTAAAAGCACTTTAATACCTATAGCCACATATCCCTCTTGTTTTTGTGGAATAAGGTTAGTTGATTTCCAGGTTTCAAACGCTTGTTGGTCTTTTATGTCTACTGATGGAATATCTGTTATCTCTACTGGTTTTGATACTTCATAAGCATCAGCATCTATTGGCACCGACTTAAACTCAATCGCATTCTGTTCTTCATCTACCAAGACTTTAAAAGCCTCTAATCCGATATCTTTGATTAAGAATTTCATACGGGCCTTGGCACGACTTCTACGTTCACCATGGCGATCAAAAACTCTTAATACGCCTTCCATAATAGGAATGATCTTATCGGTAGTCACAAAATCGTAAAGCACATCGGCTTCACGTGGTTGAGATCCCAATCCGCCACCAATCATCACTTTAAATCCGCGTTCACCATTTTTGGTTTTAGCGATAAAGCCTAAATCGTGCATATAGGACAATCCAGTATCTTCGTCTGATGACGAGAACGACACCTTAAACTTACGTCCCATTTCCTGACAAATAGGATTTCTTAAAAAGAAACGGAACAAAGCATCGGCATAGGGTGACACATCGAACGGCTCATTAACATCAATACCTGCTGTTTCACTTGCTGTTACATTACGTACGGTATTCCCACAAGCTTCCCTAAGGGTAACATCATCTCGCTCTAACTCGGCCCATAATTCTGGGGTTCTGTTTAAATCGACATAATGGATTTGAATATCCTGACGCGTTGTAATGTGCAAACGCCCACGTGAATATTCATCGGATACTTCTGAAATTCGTCGCAATTGGTTGCTCTTTACTTTTCCGTAAGGCAATTTTATACGAATCATCTGCACGCCTTCTTGACGCTGACCGTAAACTCCACGTGCTAAACGTAAACTTCTGAATTTCTCCTCGTCTATTTTCCCGTTATTGAACAGCTCAATTTTATTGGCCAATTCAATAATATCCTTTTCTACAACCGGATTTTCTATTTCTGTTCTAAAACTTTGCATTGCTCTACCTGACTTTTCCTAAAGGAAATATTATTAATTTTTAATCTTACTGAATAAACCCAGCTCCTACAGTACTATTGGATTGTGTATCGATTAGGATAAACGAACCATTAGTTCTATGGTTTTTAAACTGATCGTAAAAAATAGGTTTATTTAATTTAAAGGTTACCGAAGCGATATCGTTCATTTTCAATCCGCTTACGTCACTTTCAATACCAGAATAATCTGGATGGATCTTATAATTGATCCGATCTACTTTTGCTAATACTTTATTGACGCCATGTTGCACTACATATTTTCCTCCTGGTGTTAACTGGTCGGTATCCATCCAACATACATTGGCCGTAAATTGTTTGTCTATACTTGGTAAATCCCCTTCCTTAACAATCATGTCGCCACGGCTTACATTAATATCATCTTCTAACGTAATGGTTACCGATGATCGCCTTGAAGCGGTTTCGTATTTTTGATCGTAAAAATAGATGTCTTTAATCTTAGATCTGGTTTTAGATGGCAATACAATAATCTCATCACCAACACTTAAGTTCCCGCCATATACTTTTCCTGCATAACCTCTAAAATCATGGAATTCATCGGTTTTAGGACGTATTACATATTGCACTGGAAAACGCGGTGTACCTACGTTAAAAATATCTGCTTTATCTAATTTTTCAAGGTGCTCCAATAAGGCTTCTCCTTTATACCAAGGCATCTTTTGAGATAAGTGAACCACATTATCGCCCTTCAATGCACTTACAGGAATGAATGTTATTTTTTGATCTTGATAATCTCTCTTACTCATTAATTCCGAAAAATCGGCTTTGATTTTGTTATAAACCTCTTCGGAATAATCTACCAAATCCATTTTATTGATCGCCACTACTACATCCTTAATACGTAATAGGTTATTGATGAAAAAATGACGGTTAGTCTGCTCAATCACACCCTTTCTGGCATCAATTAAAATAATAGATGCTTGAGATGTTGAAGCTCCCGTTACCATGTTACGTGTATATTCTACATGTCCTGGGGTATCGGCTATAATATAACTTTTCTTAGCTGTTGAAAAGTAGATATGTGCCACATCTATGGTGATTCCTTGTTCTCTTTCTGCCACTAGTCCATCGGTTGCCAATGAAAAATCCAAATAATCGTAACCACGTTGTTTACTTGTCTTCTCAATGGCTTCCAGTTTATCTGTAGTCAACGATTTGGTATCATAAAGAATACGCCCTATCAAGGTACTTTTTCCATCGTCTACACTTCCTGCGGTTGCTATTTTTAATACTTCCATTTTATTTTTAGCTATTAGCCCTAAGCTTTATTGGCTTAAATTTTATTTTATAAGACCCTTCGACCATGCTCAGGGTAACATCTTGTTTTACTTTTAACCTTGCACTTCTAATTTTAGAAGTATCCTTGTTGTTTACGTTTTTCCATAGCGGCTTCAGAACGTTTATCATCTATACGAGCACCGCGTTCAGAAATTGAAGAATCCCTAATTTCCTCAACCACTTTTGTAATGGTTGTAGCTTCAGACAATACTGCAGCCGTACAGCTCATATCGCCTACGGTTCTAAATCGTACCATTTCCTCAATCACTTCTTCATGATCATCCCTATATACTACTTCATCATCTGCAGACCATATTAAACCATCCCTTAAGAATACTTTACGCTTGTGGGCAAAATAGATGGAAGGGATTTCGATATTCTCCTTTTC
The DNA here is from genome assembly GCF_022662195.1 of Aestuariivivens insulae. Classification (GTDB taxonomy): domain Bacteria; phylum Bacteroidota; class Bacteroidia; order Flavobacteriales; family Flavobacteriaceae; genus Aestuariivivens; species Aestuariivivens insulae. The sequence goes on from NZ_JAKMCS010000002.1 coordinate 192,930, forward strand.
TATATAAGACCATACATCTAATTCTGTCCAGTTTGAAATAGGGAACACACGTACGTTTTGTCCTAAATCAATCTGACCATTTAACATATCGAATAACTCCGGACGTTGGTTTTTTTCGTCCCATTGTCCAAAATCATCGCGCACAGAAAAGATACGTTCCTTTGCTCTTGCTTTCTCCTCATCGCGACGGGCACCACCAATACAGGCATCGAACTTAAATTCTTCTATAGCATCTAAAAGCGTTGTAGTTTGCAACATGTTTCTACTCGCGTAACGCCCAGACTCTTCTTTTACCTTACCTTGATCGATTGAATCCTGAACGTTTCTAACAATCAATTCCAACCCTAGCTCTTCAACCAATCTATCTCTAAACTCAATTGTTTCAGGGAAATTGTGCCCCGTATCGATATGCATTAAAGGAAATGGCACTTTGGCTGGATAAAACGCTTTTACTGCTAACCTCACCAAGGTTATAGAATCCTTCCCTCCCGAAAACAACAAAACAGGTCTCTCGAACTGTGCTGCTACTTCTCTCATAATGTAAATCGCTTCGTTTTCTAGCGAATTGATATGTGATGTGTCTCTATTCATTTTTATATTTTTTTCACTTGCCACTAACATACAAATGTTTTTTCGTTCTTACTAATACTCCCTAATTCATTACGCATGTAAACCACATTCTCGATTTGCTAATGCTTTTGTTGGATCGAAATATTTAAATTCATTCGGAAGGCCATACTCTTCTAAATAAGCATCCAGTTTTTCATCAGTCCAATAATAAAACGGACTTACTTTTAAAACACCGTCTTTACTTAAACTAAAAATACCTATACTATTTCTAAATGCTGTTTGCCCCTGACGCAGGTTGGTAAACCATACTTTTGGTTTATGTTCTTCCATTGCCCTTCTAAAAGGTTCCAGTTTCACTTGCTCGGTAAACAAATCATGCTCTGGCGTATCAACACTTGGAATACCCAATACTACATCGCGATGGGCTACAGTTTGCTTAGGCACATACAAATGAACATTTAAATTCAAATCTTTAATAACCTGTTCTGCATGACGGTAAGTTTGTGGCGTATTGTAACCTGTATCGCACCAAACTACTGGAATATTAGCTTCAACACGGCTTACCGCATGTAAAATAGCCGCTTCATAAGGTCTAAAATTTGTGGTAACCACAGTATCCTCACTAAGCTCAAATGCCTTTTTTATAATCTCTTCTGGCGAAGCATTTTTTAAGGCCTCGTTTAGTTCTGTTATTTGACTTTCGGTAAACATTATTTTCCCCATTTTATATTACTCCATGCGCGCTCGTGAAAGAAATACAGTATCATTTTCGATACAAACTCTACTGAAGCAATGGCCGCAGCAGTTTCAACCTCTCCTATTATAATCCAAGATAAAGCCAAGGTATCCAGAGTACCTATAACCCTCCAGCTAATTGTTTTAGCTAAGCTACGCTTTACTTTTTCTGAAGACTGCGCTTCACTTATTGATAAATTTTCAGCTTCAGCACTGTTGATATCAATCACTTTTGTTTCCTTGTTGTTCTTATTTAAAATGGCATCAATAATCATTTGAATTCAATTTTAATATTAATCCTATCGATTTAATAGGGATTACAAAAGTAAAACTTTTTATTAGATAACAAACTGGTTTTACATTTTTTTAGGAAAAAGGTGCGTTTTTATGGATTAAGTGATAAGATTGAAAATAAAACAGGCTTATTTTAAGAAATTATCAGCTATTTTTTTCAGATAGATCTGCTAAAGTGGTATTTCTAAATACTTGTAGTGTACTGTCGCGCACTTGGATCATGAGTTTATGAACACTACAAAGATTCTCATCGGGACAATCATCGCACTTTTCGTAAAAGTTTAAACTCACACAGGGCACCATAGCTATAGGTCCTTCTAAGACACGCATCACTTCGGTCATTAATATATCGGATGGTGCTTTTCTAAGGTAATACCCCCCATGCTTTCCTTTTTTAGACCCTAGTATACCTGCCTTTCTAAGGGTAAGCAAAATGCTTTCCAAAAATTTTTGCGGAATCGATTCACTTTTAGCGATCTCCCCAACCTGTGCCGGAGTTTCTTCTTCCCTTCTAGCAATATAGGTCAATGCCTTTAAGCCGTATTTTGTTTTTTTGGATAGCATGCTGCTAATATAAATAATTAACTTAAAACGATTAAATAAATTATTGGCTATAAAATATGACTCAATTAAGTTGAGTCTATATAAAGTATACAATCGATTGTATAAAATTTTCCTATATTTGTTCTGTTAACAAAGCGTTTATCTACTAGTGTTGTTTACATAAATTAAGCTCCATGAACAAAACCTCTTTTTACTTTGCCTTTTTAATTATCACTTTGGCTGTTATTAGCTGTAACGATAAGACTCCCATATCCTTTAATTTGGATAATACTATTATAGAAAATGCAGAAGCACAATATACAGTGCTTTCGGATTCTATAATTTCAACGTTTGAAAGCAAAAAATTTATTCCTAGAACCACTAATAATAAAGACGAAGTAAAATTAGTAGGCATTTACGATTGGACCAGTGGTTTTTATGCTGGTTCGTTATGGTATTTAAACCTATTAACCAATAACCCCAAATGGGAGAATTTAGCTTTAGAATACACCAAAAAGTTAGATTCTATTAAACATTGGGAAGGTAATCATGATGTAGGATTCATTATTGAGTGTTCATATGGAAACGCCTTAAAAAGAACACCTTCTAAGGTATTTGATAGTGTTATTGTTAGAACGGCTAAATCTTTAGCGACGCGATTCCGTCCTAATGCAGGTATTATTCAATCTTGGGATGCTTCAAAAAAATGGAACTGTCCAGTAATTATTGATAACATGATGAACCTCGAATTGCTTTTTCACGCCACTAGAATTTCTGGTGATTCTACCTATTACAATATAGCGGTTTCACATGCTAACAAAACATTAGAAAATCATTTTAGGCCGGACAACAGTTCTTACCATGTATTAAATTATGATACAGTAAATGGTGGAGTCTTGAGCAAAAACACGCATCAAGGTCTATCTGACGATTCTGCCTGGGCCAGAGGTCAAGCTTGGGGGCTGTATGGTTACACCGTTTGTTATAGAGAAACAAAAGACAAAAGGTACTTAGATCAAGCTCTAAAAATAGCTGAATACATTAAAAATCATCCTAACTTACCTAAGGATAAAATCCCTTATTGGGATTATAATGCTCCAGCCCTAGAAAAAACACCGAGAGACGCCTCTGCTGCTGCAATTGCGGCCTCTGCTTTATATGAGTTAATTACTTATCTTGACGACAAAGGACAGCAATACAAGCAATTTGCGGACGAGATCATGACCAACTTATGCAAAGCGCCCTATTTTGCAGACAAGGGAACCAATGCTGGATTTTTATTAAAGCATTCTGTTGGAAGTCTCCCTCATGGTGTTGAAATTGATGTCCCCTTAAATTATGCAGATTATTACTTTTTGGAAGCTTTGTACAGATTTAAAAACACCCATTAAACTGTAAAAATTAAACGTAATTTAAGGCTTGTTCCAAATCGGCAATAATATCGTCTATATGCTCTAAGCCTACAGATATACGTACCGAACCATCGGTAATACCTACTGCCGCCTTTACTCCTGGCTCTACTTTAGCATGTGTTGTGCTTGCCGGGTGGGTTACAATAGTTCTCGTATCTCCTAAATTAGCCGACAACGAGCACATTTTTATATGATCAAAAAATGCACGCCCACCTGCTTTACAACCTTCAACTTCAAAAGCAACAATATTTCCTCCTAATCGCATTTGCTTTTTGGCAATATCGTATTTAGGGTGCGATTTCAAAAACGGTTATTTACCTCATCTTTATTTAGGGTGACTTTCTAAAAACACCCATTTGGAAATATTCCATCTCACTTAGGTTATAATTGATTTAATGAATTATACTAAGCAATAAGAAATCACATACAACTCAAAAAAGGTTTTGAGTAAACCAGCTTTTAAACTTAAATAAATTGACTTATAATCTATTTTAAAGAAAGTGCTTCACTAATTAAATCAGCAGGAATTGCAAATCCAAGTCCTTCAATTCCAAAACCAGATAATTTGGCATTAACGACACCCAGCACCTCTCCTTTCTTACTAATCATAGGCCCGCCACTATTTCCACCATTAATACTGGCATCAGTCTGAATTAACTTAATCCCTTCACGTTCTCTGTCTCCTGAAATAATACCTTTACTCATCGTATTACCAAGTTCTATCGATTTTGGAGTCCCAATGACAAAAATATCATCACCCATACTATAATTCTTTTTGTCGGGCAAATTGAAATGTTTTTCAAAAGTATTATCAACCTTAAGTAACGCTAAATCTAAATCTTCATTCTGTCTAATTAATTTAGCATTAAGACTTTTTCCTTCTTTGGTCAATACGGTAATTTCATCTTTAGAATTAGCGACAACATGGAAGTTAGTAATCAAATAACCATCATTACTTACAACAAATCCGCTACCATGCCCCTCTTTTACTTTTACTGTCAATGCTGCCTTTATAGCATCTTCTAAATTACTTACCGCATTCCCTTTACTTAACTCTATAACTTCCATCTTAGGGGCAATAACATTACTTTCCTTAGATAAAAAATCTTGAACTTTTTGATCATTTATGAAATTTAAAAATGATTTCGATATTGCATCATTAACAGCCATAGTCGCCGTTTCTTTTTTATTATAATCTATAGAAAACTCTCCTGAAACAGCATCAAATTTCCTTTTGTATAAATTTTGCCCATAAAAATCTAAAAAACTCCATTCTATCCCTACATCTGCTTTAACAAAGGCCATCGTCGTTCTTGCAGCCCTTTGATGGACTAATTGTATATCTAATTTACTTATTTTAGCACTTAAATACGATGAATTAGATTTGCTTTTAAAAATAGTATTTGTAGAATCTGTATACTTATACTTCAACAAAATATTATTTAATGATTCTGTAAAAATAGAATTATCAAAGCTTATATCTTCATTATTCGAATCAATTTCCTTGAATTTGTATTTTTTGTTCTTCTTTAGTGCACGGTGTCTTATTCTTCTAATTTTAAGATCTTTTTCATCTATATCAAACTCGGTATTCTTAACAAATAAAAACTTTTGACCCTCGCTCTTTTATGCAATTGGAATTAATTTGTTTTTATTTATTACTTCTCTTTTATAATTAAAACTTTTAGGGCCATAATCCAAAAATGGAGGATAAAAAAGAAGTCCAAAAGGAACCCATGACATTATGTATAATGGCGATTTTTGATTTTGGTAATGAACTAGATATTCATCTTTATACCCTTCGGTAACAATCTTAATTTGTTTTACACCTCTATCCCTTCTTAGCTTGGAAACAACAGATTTACCTTCCCCCTGTTTGACTCCATTTACATATACTATAGATTTACTGCTCTTAGTTTGAACACTTACCTTTTGCTGTTTCCCATTAAGAACTGAAGCGCAATTACTCAATAATAATGCGCATAATAATAGACTAAATACTTTTTTCATTGGTTGGTTTTTAATAAATGTAATCCATATTAGACAACAGCTAATATATTACTTTATCTACAAAATACATCAATTAACAAGAAAAATATCATCAAACATAAAAAGTATTACTTACCTAGTGCCTGCTCCAAATCGGCAATAATATCGTCTACATGCTCTAAGCCTGCAGATATACGCACCGAACCATCGGTAATTCCAACAGCCGCTTTTACTTCTGGCTCTACTTTAGCATGTGTTGTACTTGCCGGGTGGGTTACAATGGTTCTTGTATCTCCCAAATTAGCCGACAACGAGCACATTTTTATATTATCAAAAAATGCACGCCCACCTTCTATACCTCCTTCAACTTCAAAAGCAACGATATTCCCTCCCAATCGCATTTGTTTTTTGGCAATATCGTATTTAGGGTGCGACTTCAAAAACGGATATTTCACCCATTTCACTTTAGGATGGCTTTCTAAAAACTCAGCTATTTTAAGGGCATTCTCACAGTGCTTTTCTGTCCTTACCGCTAATGTTTCTAAAGATTTTGACAATACCCATGCATTAAACGGACTCATAGATGGTCCTGTAAGACGTGAAAACAAATAAATTTCCCGTATTAATTCCTTTTTGCCCACAGCAACGCCACCTAATACACGTCCTTGTCCGTCCATTAGTTTAGTGGCAGAATGTATAACTATATCGGCACCATGCTTAATAGGGTTTTGTAAGTACGGTGTTGCAAAACAATTATCTATAACCAAGAGTATATTATGCCTTTTGCAAATAGCACTTAATAAGTCTAAATCAATAACATCAACCCCAGGATTGGTAGGGGTTTCTGCATATAAAAATTTTGTGTTCGGCTTAATTAAGCTTTCTATGGTTTCTACCTCGTTGATATTAAAATACGAGCACTCGATATTCCATTTGGGGAAATATTTTGTAAACAATCCATGAGTAGCTCCAAATACCGAACTACAAGACACCACATGGTCACCCGCATCCAATAATGTAGCAAATGTTGAAAATACTGCTGCCATGCCACTAGCAAAAGCAAAACCGCTCTCCGCTCCTTCCATCACACATACCTTCTCTACAAATTCGTTTACATTGGGATTACTGTAACGACTGTATAAATCACGTTGTTTTTCTTCAGCAAATGAGGCGCGCATTTCCTCGGCATCATCAAACACAAAACCCGATGTTAAATACAAGGGCACTGAATGTTCTGAAAACTGTGTCGTTTCCGTTTGAGTTCGTATTGCTGAAGTTTCAAATTTTTTGCTCATTTTGTTTTACTTTTTTTGCCACGAATTCACAAATTTGCTTTATTCATTCGTATATAAGTGACTCCTTTTCTTTTATTCCCACATTCGTGGGAATGACAATCTCAATTGAAATCTCAAAATAATTTGAGAAGTTCTTCTCTAATTTATATGTTTAGATAATCTTAAAATATCTCCAAAAACACCTCTGGCCGTTACTTCGGCTCCTGCTCCTGCCCCTTGTATTACAATAGGCTGTTCGCCATAACTTTCGGTAAATATTTCAAAAATGGCATCACTTCCTTTTACATGTCCTAAAGTACTATCTTCTGGAATAGATACCAATTTCACTTCTAAATTCCCTTTGTCCTGTGACAAATCGCCCGACAAATCACCTACATAACGCAACACGTGGTTTGGCTTTTGACTGTCTTTTATCTTTTGGAATTCTTCATCTAAAACATCCAGTTGCCCCAAAAATTCGGCTACCGAAATGTTTTGATAGGCTTCTGGGATTAAATTTTGAACCGAAACATCTTCAAATTCATTTTGTAAATCCAATTCCCTAGCCAAAATCAATAACTTTCTTGCCACATCATTTCCTGAAAAATCCTCACGAGGGTCTGGCTCCGTAAATCCTTTATCGATAGTCTCCTGAACTATAGCACTAAACGGCTTGTCCTGTACCGAAAAATTATTGAACAAATAACTTAAAGTCCCTGAAAACACACCGCGTATTCTTGTAATGTTCTCTCCAGATTCGTGCAACAATTTAATGGTATCTATTAATGGTAACCCTGCACCAACTGTGGTTTCGTACAAATATTGTTTGTTATGTCCCTTTAGATGAACACGTAAATCTTTATAGAAATCATAAGAAATAGTATTGGCTATTTTATTGGACGACACCAAATCGAAACCAGCATCTACCAAAGGGGCATAGTTATCATGAAATGCCGCACTTGCCGTATTATCTACCGCAATCAAGTTTTCTAAATGGTGTGCTCTAGCAAAAGCTATAACATCCTCAACATTACTTTCTTGCAACGTGGTTTCAATATTTTGTCTCCAATTGGCATCCACGCCATTTTTATTAAGTAAGAGTTTTCTGGAATTGGCAATAGCAAACACATTTAAGTTAACTCCCTTTCGCTTTTCAATATCGTCCTTAGATTTTAAAATCTGGTTGATTAGGGCGCCACCTACACCACCATGTCCAAAAATAGCAATATTTATCTTTTTTGAAATTCCGAAAATCTCACCATGGATAACGTTTAAGGCTTTATGTAACTGGGTTTTCCTAACCACCAAACTCACATTTTTTCCTGTAACCGTGTTATTAAACAGCAAGGGTGTGATTTGGTTTTTTATCAAGGCATTGAATGGCTTGTGGAACGAACTCAGCTCTATCCCTACAATAGAAATAACAGACACATCATCGACCACATCTATTTTGTTAACGTCCTGCGAATAGAAATCTTTTTCAAATTCACGTTCTAAAGCAATAACGGCCTGTGTCGCTTTATCGGCATCAATTATGAGCCCGATTCCTCTTTCTGAAGACCCTTGCGAAATAATGCTAACACTAATATCCTTATTCGCCAAAGCTCCAAATATTCGGGCATCTACCCCACTTTTCCCTAACAGGCCACGACCTTCTAAGTTCAATAAGGCTACATTATCCAATACCGATAGTGACGTCACTTCCTTCGAGCTTGGCTTTGCCGTAATTAGGGTACCTTCGTCGTCTGCATTAAAAGTATTTAAAATACGTAGATTGATATTTTTTTCAACCAACGGAATAATGGTCTTGGCATGCAATACATTGGCTCCAAAATTAGCCAACTCATTAGCCTCACTAAACGACAATTCCTTAATTTTTTTGGCATCTTCAACCAAATCTGGATTGGCTGTGTAAATACCATTTACGTGGGTGTAGTTTTGCAGCTCTTCGGCATCTAAATAATTTGCCAATAAGGCTGCGGTATAGTTACTGCCATTTCTTCCTAAAGTGGTGGTTTCATTTTTAGCGTTTGAAGCTATAAACCCTGTAACAATATTAACAGCATCGCCATTGTTTTGCTTGAAATATGCTTTAATGTTGTCTTTTGAAAGTTGGGAAAGGGGCTGTGCATTGCCAAAAACATCATTGGTTTTAATAAGTTCCCTAGAGTCTGTTGCCTTGGCTTTTATTTGACGTTGGTTTAACAATGCCGAAACCATTTTCACGGACAATAATTCGCCTTGTGCCAAAATCTCGTCTTTGGTTTTCTTACTGAAATCCCTAAGCAAGCTAACCCCTTCAAATAATTTATCTAAAATTGAAAATTCTTCAGAAAAATCTATAGTAGGCAAAGGTTCTACTTGATATGTTTTGAAGGCTTCAAGCGAGGTTTTATAATCTTCGCCTTTTAAGGCTTCATCTAAAATAGTCTCAAGGTCATCGGTAGCATTACCTCTGGCGGAAACCACTACTGTGATACGCTCGCCAGCATTAACTTTATTTTCTATAATAGATAGGACGGTCTCCAATCCTTTTCCGTTGGCTAACGACTTACCGCCAAACTTCAATACTTTCATTTTTTTCTTTTTAGAATTTGGCACAAAAATGCCTTCTATAATTTTTTCCAATTGTTCGTATTCCATTAAAAAGGCATCATGCCCATGCACCGAATGTATTTCGTTATAGGTTACATTGGCATGGGTTACCGCCAATTGCTTATGGGTTTGCCTATTTTCTTCAGCTGTAAAAAACAAATCGGAATCCACTCCTATAATATGTATGTTGGCCTCGATGAGTTCCAACACATTAAAATCGGCTTTACGGTCTTTGGTAACATCAATGGTCTTTAACAGCTGGTTCATTAATTTATAAGCCGACAATTGAAAACGCTCTTGTAACTTTTTACCATGATGAAGCAACCAGCTCTCCACATTGAAAATCTCCAAATCTTCATTTTTGGAACGCTGAAAACGCTCCTTAAACGATTCTGGCGTACGGTAACATAGCATGGCATGCATACGGGCATCGTGCACTGGATTTTTGGAATTCAGTAAAAACTGTTCTTGTATTTGGCAATTGGCAATCAACCAATCGGTAGACTTCCAGTCGGTTGCCACGGTAATTAAGTTCTCGGTGAAATCGGGTTTTAAAACGGCCATTTCCCAAGCAATCCCTCCACCTAAAGAGCCTCCTATTGTTGCAAATAATTTTCCGGTATTGAGCCTTTCCAATCCTATTAAGAACAGACTGGCGACATCGCGTGCGACAAAATCCTTATAGTTATCGATCACAAAACCATCGTAACCATTTCCTGGAATATTAAACGCCAAAACCGTATAGAGTTTGGTATCGATAACCTTATTGTCACCAATTAAATCTTTCCACCAGCCATCTTCTCCCGAAACATTACTGTTTCCCGTTAGCGCATGGTTTACCAGCACTATTGGTGCCGTACCCAACTCCAGACCGAACAGCTGATAGCTAAGCTTTATTTCAGGAATTAACGCTTTACTTCCTGTGATAAAGTCCTTAATAATGATATGTTCCAGCTCCTGTTTCACCCTTAAATTTTATTAAATACGGCCTTTAAATCAGCTTTTAAATCTTCTATATCTTCTATCCCAACCGATAACCTAATTAAATCTGCCGATACTCCTGCCGATTCTTGTTCAGCTTCTGTTAATTGCTGGTGCGTTGTACTAGCCGGATGGATAATCAACGATTTGGTATCACCTATATTCGCCAATAAAGAGAATAATTTAGTTTCATCTGCAATGGTTTTAGCAGCTTCAAAGCCTCCTTTAGCTCCAAAGGTTACTATTCCACTTTGTCCTTTTGGTAAATACTTATCGGCCAAAGCCTTGTATTTACTACTCTCTAATCCTGGGTAATTCACCCAAGCAACTTCATCTTGTTCTTCTAACCATTTGGCCAATGCCAAAGCATTTTCACTATGTTGTTTAATCCTTACTGGCAAGGTTTCCAAGCCTTGTAAAATATTAAATGCATTGGTTGGACTTAAAGCACCACCAAAGTCGCGCAACCCCTCTAAAATAAGCTTAAAGGTATATGAGGCCGCTCCCAATGTTTCATAATATTTTAAGCCATGATAACCTGCCGAGGGCTCGGTGAATTCGGGGAATTTTCCATTAGACCAATCGAACGTTCCGGCATCTATTATCGCTCCTCCAATAGACGTCCCTTGCCCGCCAATATATTTTGTTAAAGAATGGATAACAATATTGGCCCCATGTTTTATGGGGTTTAACAGCACTGGAGTGGCCACTGTATTATCTACAATAAACGGCACTCCTGCTGCTTTAGACTGCTCGGCAATTGCTTCAATATCCAACACATCTAATTTAGGGTTTCCTAGGGATTCCACAAAAAATGCTCGGGTATTATCTTGAACTGCTGCTCCAAAATTTTCTGGATTGGAGGCATCTACAAACGTTGTGGTTATTCCCAATCTTGGCAAAGTCACATTAAGCAAATTATAGGTTCCTCCATATAAGCTACTAGAGGCCACTATATGATCGCCAGCACGTAACAGGGTTAGCAATCCTGTAGAAATTGCCGATGTTCCTGAAGCAAAAACAACGGCTCCTATACCGCCTTCAACAGCTGCTAGCCGTTCTTGTAAAATTTGATTTGTTGGGTTATTTAAACGCGTATAAATAAACCCTAATTCTTTTAATGAAAATAAATTTGCGGCATGCTCTGAATCTCTAAAAACATAAGATGTCGTTTGGTAAATAGGCACTGCCCTAGTTCCTGAATGTTGTGTTACATCATGTCCTGAATGCAATGCATTTGTTGCTAGATTGTGTGTACTCATTTTTCTAATTTTTTTTATTAATAAATTAATTAAAAATCCAAATGCACCTTATGGTGTACTTGATAGAAAAATGTTAAAAAGAAATTACAAAAATTACCGGAAGTAATTTTGTTGGTTATCTATCTTCAGGTGCTGAATTGACCGTTCAGCATAAAGTAGAATTTAGCACCTTCTCTATAAGTAGAGGGTTGCTAAGGTTTCACAGGGTCTAATCCCTCCACCTTTCTTGATAACATTTCAGCAAGTTTTTTTTGAACTTTGTGGATGCAAATATTCAGTTAGAAAAATTTAATATCCAAATTTTTTAAAGGAAAATTCAGAAAAAATCACTTTTTCTCCAAGTTCGCCAAGAATTTATTGCGTATTACATTGGCTATAGGCTCGTTGTTTATTTTAGACTCCAACCACGAAATAATATCTAAATATAAGAACGGACGTCTTTGGTAAGGATCATTTTCAAAGGTTTTTAATTTCTCAAGAAGCTTAATAAACTCGCCTCTAACTTCATGGGGATAAATATCGCCCAAGCCCCTTAAAAATTTAATAATTTCTTTTTGTACTTCATAGAGGTCTTCCATTTTTATTAAAAACTTATAAGTGCTTCTAATCAATACGTCTAAATTATAATCCAACCCTGCTTCGTAATGGGCCACCAAATTCAAAATTCGGGAAAAACACAACAGGTCTTCTCGCATTTGCAAGGACTTATTGCTAATAATCTTATCTAAAAACAAGATACATTTTTTAGTGTCTCCCGCTCCAAAATACATACTGGCTATTTTATAATAAAATACCATGATGTGATGCTCATCTATTCTATCCTTATACTTCTTAAGCTGTGATAAAAGTTCATCTATTAAAGGCAAGCCATCTTTAAAGCTACCCTCAATGAAGTGCAAGTTAAACTTATTGTTATACACATATAAAAAGGCCAATCCTTCATTATTGTCATCTAAAGGAAACCATTTCTCCTTGGTCACTTCTTCCAATTTTGTTAACGTGCTTTTAAACTTGTCGTACTGTCTTAAATAAAACAAGGCCTCTAACAAATAATGGTTACCCCTTAAGAAGAACACAGGGTTTAGCACAATCATATCCTTATTTTCATAAAACAAATCCACCCATTTTGAAGCATACTTATAACAGGATAAAAAATCCACTGTTAAAAAACTATACCACAAATAGGATTTGTACAACCACAGTTTTTCACGAAAGCCTAATGTATTGATATCATATTTTGGGAGCCTGTCATTAAAATATTTGGTTATTATTTGATACTCCTTATCGTTTTTCACATAGCCTGTTTTAAGGAATATGCCATATAACTGCAAAGACAGGTTAGATAATTTGCTCGCCAAAACATTTTGCAAACTCAACTCTTTGGCCTGAATGGTAAGTTCATCGGCGCGGTTGCTTATGCTTCGGGTAATGTATTGCGACTCTATAACTTTTTCAAGTTCTACAATCTCGTAAGCTACATTTTTTTCTTCGTGTGCAATGGCTAAATTCTTGGCCTTATCCAGGATTTTTAAACTTTGCTTATATAATCCTTTATGGTATAGGATGGTAGCAAAATCTAACTGTTCTCGAATTTGGATCCTAATATTTTGGTGCGATGGGTTTAAACGCAAACTTATTAGTATTTGCTTATATAGATGAGCCTTTAGGTTAGACAATTGCTGTTTCTTAACAATGCCTTTTTTAAGAATAGCAGCTTCATCGTAAACCGAAAGTTTATCAAGAATATTAAAAAGCGTTAAGAATTTTGAATCTTCATTAACTCCCAATCTCCCTACATAAAGTTTAAACTGTCTTTTTTCCGACTTAGACAATGACTTTATTAACACAAACAAATTATCTTTTTGCTCTCTTGTCATAGTTACAAAACTCATACCAACACATTGATTAACAATTAATTAAACAAGCTATTACTGATTTAAACATCGTAATAACTACACAATGAATTCTATTTTTAAGAAACCAAAATATACATTCGTACTACAATAAGAAAATATATTTTAATAAATGTCTGATAATAGAGTCCAAATTTTTGATACAACGCTAAGAGATGGTGAGCAAGTTCCAGGTTGCAAACTTAATACAGAACAGAAATTAGTTATAGCTGAACAACTGGATAACTTGGGCGTAGATATTATTGAAGCTGGTTTTCCGGTATCTAGTCCTGGTGATTTTAAATCGGTTGAAGCCATTTCTAAAATAGTAAAAAACGCAACTGTTTGTGGTCTAACACGCTCGGTTGAAAATGATATAAAAGTTGCTGCAGAAGCCTTAAAGCTTGCTAAAAAAGCAAGAATCCACACAGGTATTGGAACATCCGATTCACACATTCAACATAAATTTAAATCTAACCGCGAAGCTATTATAGAACGTGCGGTTAAAGCGGTTAGCTATGCCAAATCGTTTGTAGAAGATGTGGAATTTTATGCTGAAGATGCCGGTAGAACAGATAATGAGTATTTAGCCCGTGTATGTGAAGCCGTGATTAAGGCCGGAGCTACCGTTTTAAACATTCCAGATACTACAGGGTATTGTTTACCACATGAATATGGTGCAAAAATTAAATACCTAAAAGAAAATGTAGCAGGCATCGATAAAGCCATTTTATCTTGCCATTGCCATAACGATTTAGGATTGGCCACTGCTAATTCCATTGAAGGGGTTATTAACGGTGCACGACAAATAGAATGTACCATTAATGGTATTGGTGAGCGTGCTGGCAACACTGCACTGGAAGAAGTGGTCATGATTTTAAAACAACACCCTTATTTAAACTTAGATACAGGAATACAAACCGAAATGCTTTATGGCATTAGTCAGTTAGTTTCAGACAGTATGGGTATTTACACACAGCCTAACAAAGCTATTGTTGGTGCCAATGCGTTTGCACACAGCTCTGGAATCCACCAAGATGGTGTCATTAAAAATAGGGAAACCTACGAAATTATAGACCCTAAAGATGTTGGTGTGACCGAATCTGCCATTGTATTAACAGCAAGAAGCGGAAGGGCTGCATTAGCATACAGAGCTAAAAATATCGGGTATGAGTTAACCAAACTTCAATTGGACGAAGTTTACGTGGACTTCCTCAATTTTGCCGATAAGAAAAAAGAGATTGACGATAACGATATTCATCAAATTATTGAAAACAGCAAAGTATACAAAGAAATTACTTCTGCTTAATACGAAATAAATGAAATTAGACATAGCTGTTTTAGCGGGCGATGGTATAGGCCCAGAAGTTACTGCACAAGCCGTAAAGGTCTTGAAGGCCATAGCTATGGAATTTAACCATGTCTTTAACTTTAAAACAGCTTTGGTTGGCGCTTGCGCCATAGACAAAACGGGAACCCCGTTACCTGAAGACACTATTAGCATTTGTGAAAACGCAGATGCTATTTTATTTGGGGCCATTGGACATACCAAATACAACAATGACACCTTGGCTACCGTACGCCCCGAGCAAGGCCTATTAGGGCTAAGAAAAACCTTTGATTTACATACAAATATTAGACCTGTTATTGCTTACGACGATTTATTGCACAAATCGTCATTAAAAGTAAAACAAATTAAAGGCACAGATATTTTAATTTATAGGGAACTAACGAGCGGTATTTATTTTGGCGACAAGACCTTTAGTGATGATAAAGCCACAGATATATGCACTTATACACGTGCCGAAATTGAACGTGTTGCCCACAAGGCTTTTAAAGCGGCCCAATCCAGAAAGGGCAAGCTTACTTTAGTAGACAAAGCCAATGTGCTTGCAAGTTCCAGACTGTGGCGCAAAGTTGTCTTGGAATTGGCCACCCAATACCCAGATGTAGCCTTAAATTGTATCTATATTGATAATGCGGCTATGGAACTTATTATTAACCCCAAACAGTTTGACGTTATTTTAACCGAAAACATGTTTGGCGATATCCTATCGGAAGAAGCCAGCGTTATTGTAGGGTCTATAGGTTTATTGGCATCGGCATCTATTGGAGATAAGCATGTGATGTTCGAGCCTATCCATGGGGCTTACACCAAAGCGGCCAACAAGGGGATCGCCAACCCTATTGCCTCTATTCTATCGGCAGCCATGTTATTAGATCATTTTGGGTTGGTTGAAGAAGCGGCATTGTTAAGGGCTGGGGTAGATAAATCGTTGCAATTACATATTACCACACCCGACTTAAATACCAAATACGACCATATAACAACGAATAAAGTAGGCGATTTTATTGAAGATTTTATAAACAACCCTAACGAAACCAATTTAAACTTTACTAACATACATTTAGGACAATCCACTATTATTTAATTATTTTGAGTTAGTCACCAAATATTAAAATATTGGGATTTTTAAAAGCGCATCGAGAGATGCGCTTTTTTCATGTCTTAGGAAGCCTCAAACCCTTTAGTGTCTGTATTTATAAAAATGAATGTTGTGTAATGGTTACTTGTGCTGCAACCCGTTTTTATCCTACTGTTGTTTTCGGGTTATGCCCAATTTTAAAATTACAGGAATTGGCTATAAAACACATTTTGTTGGCTTCTTCGTGCAATTGGTTTGCTTTAGCAATCATATTAGGGTCCGTAATTTTAACATTAGGATTTAAGGTAACCTCCGTAAATTTTCCACTTCCATTTGCTATTTCATCCATAACCCCTGTTGCATTATCGAAATATTCCGTCACTACTATTTTGTGCACAGAACATAAATGTAAATACCAAAGCATATGACAAGCCGACAAGGAAGATAAAAAAAGGTCTTCTGGATTATATCTTGTTTTATCTCCCGAAAATGATGGGTCTGACGAACCATTTATTGCATCATACTTTCCGTTAACTACAATTTTATGGTTTCTATTATAAGACTTATAATTTAGTGTTCCAACCCCTTCGTTCCCGGTCCACTCAACTTTTATTTCGTAATTATGTTTTTTCATCTCAATTTCTAATCGATTTTTTGGTAAGCTTTATTAACGCAATGAAATTAATGAAAAGGCTAGAACTTACTACCTAAAAGTTAAAAGCAATACGCAACACACATTACTATTTTCGGGTCTTTAATTTATTCCATTCCGATTTATAGATCCGGAAAATGTTCACTTTGTTTTTATTATAGATAGTTACTTTATCGGTTTTCATTCCATTCTTTATCGCCACACGTTTAGATGGTTTATTTGTCAAGCTAATTATAGAGATTAAAGTGTCTGAAAAGTTATTTTCAAAAGCAAAATCCCTACATTTTTTTGCTGACTCTGTTGCAAATCCTTTATTCCAAAATTTAGGTAAAAGTGAATACCCAATTTCTAATTCCTGTTTTTCATCAACGTTTTGAATTAAAAGCCCACAATGTCCAATTAACTTTCCTGTAGCTCTTTCAATTAAGGCATTCATCCCTCCCAAATCGTTTTGATAGCGATGAAATTGTTTTTTATACCAATTTTCACATGCTGTTTCCGGACTTTTTAATTCAGAAATCCAATGTTGGGAAGTTATTGGTGCTTTATGAAATTCCAACCAATCATTAAAATCCGATAGTTTTATTTTTCTAAACATTATTCGTTCGGTTTCCTGATTTTCTAGTAGATATTTAATTTGTTCCTCAACCTGTATACAACGTGTTACACAAAAATTAGTGCTTGCCTATTACCGCTAAATGTTCAGCATAAACAAATACTTATTTTCTATTTATCTAAGCCAATATAATCTTTTGGCAATTAAATTCGTGTTATAACTCTAGAGGACGCATTTCAATTTAGCACTTATTACACCTGTCTGCCTTTGGCTGAAACGAGCAGTTTCCTATGAAAACGAGCCAACTAACTCGGAAACTTCTCCCTAATCTTATCTAAACACAAGTTATGGATACTACCTGCATGGGTGTGCTTTTTAGAGGTATCCGGCACGTAAGTTCCGTCCTGTACCTGCCCTCCTATTTTTTGGTAAGCTTCCCTAAAAGTTTGCCCTTCTACCACTAAGGTATTGATGTTATCTACCGTAAATAAATACTTATACAAATCGCTGTTGATGTCTATATCCTTAACAATGGCCCGCTGGATGGAGTAATTGAAAATATCAAGGATATCCTTAATTTCTTCGAAAGCAGCAATCATGTTTTCTTTCAATAACTGGTAATCCCTATGGTAACCACTTGGCAAATTATTGGTAATTAATACCATTTCACTTTGTAAGGCCTGTATCTTATTGCACTTGCCACGAATTAACTCAAACACATCGGGATTCTTTTTGTGGGGCATGATGCTACTGCCGGTCGTTAATTCATCGGGAAAAGAAATGAATCCGAAATTCTGGCTCATATACAAACAAACGTCCATCGCAAAGCGCGCCATGGTGTTGGCCAAACTTCCCAAGGCTGCCGAAATGGTACGCTCATTTTTACCGCGTCCCATTTGCGCGGCCACCACATTATATTTTAGGGTTGCAAAGTCCATTTCTTTAGTTGTAAACTCGCGATCTATTGGAAATGAACTCCCGTAACCTGCTGCCGATCCCAACGGATTCTGGTCGACGGTTTTTATAGCGGCATCCAATAAAAACACATCGTCGATCATTAACTCGGCATAAGCAGAAAACCATAGACCAAAAGACGATGGCATAGCGACTTGTAAATGGGTATACCCTGGCAATACCTTATCTTTATAAACTTCGGCCTGATCTAATAAGGTTTCAAAAAGGGTCTTTACTTTTTCCCTTACCAGGCTTAAGTTTTCTTTGTAATATAAATGACAAGCGACTAAAACCTGATCGTTTCTAGAACGTGCCGTATGTATCTTTTTACCAACATTGCCTAACGTTGTGGTTAGCTCGTATTCTATTTTGGAATGTACATCTTCAAACTGTGCATCGATAACAAACTCACCAGCTTCAATTTCATTTTCCAACACCTGTAAACCGCCTAACAATTGCTCTAATTCAATGGTGGTTAGAATACCTATCTTATGTAACATTTTAGCATGTGCCTTAGATGCTATAACATCGTATTTGGCAATATGGATATCTATTTCCCTATCGTTGCCTACTGTAAATTGTTCTATTTTTTTATCGATTGATATGCCTTTGTCCCAGAGTTTCATCTATTTATTTTTATTTGTCATTCCCGTGAAAACGGGAATCTTATTATTTTGCTATCTTTTAATGGATTCCTGCCTACGCAGGAATGACAGGATCGTTAAACGATAACCTGATTCAACAATTCAATATAAATTTTTAATTCTTAAAAATTTAGAATCAAGATTATAGCCCACTTACTTCGACAAGCTCAGCACAAGTGGCTTTTAGAATAAAGACTGGATTTATATCTCGGTTCTAATATCTTGATTCTTGGTTCTACTATAATATTACCCGTTTCAACAGTTCTATATATAGTTCTATGCCTTCTTCTATTTCGTTTAGATAAATAAATTCATCTGCCGAATGTGAACGCGTACTGTCTCCTGGCCCTAACTTTAACGACGGACAACTTAATACCGCCTGATCGGATAGGGTTGGTGAGCCATAGGTTGTTCTTCCCATAGCAACGCCTGCTTTCACCAAATCGTGATCCATAGGAATGGATGACGAATTTAAGCGCAAGCTTCTTGGTTTAATGCTCGTACATGGTGATTGGGCCTGTAAAATCTCGGCGATTTCCGCATTGGTATAGGCATCGTTTACACGTACGTCTATTACCAAATCTACATGACCTGGCACCACATTATGCTGTGAGCCTGCATTGACCTGCGTTACGGTTAGCTTTACATCGCCTAAAGCTTCAGAGCCTTTTTCAAATTTAAAATCTTTAAACCATTGTAACACATTTATGGTATTATAAATGGCATTATTATCGTTAGGGTGTGCCGCATGGCTTGGTGTTCCTGCTACCACTGCATCGAAAACCACCAATCCCTTTTCGGCTACCGCTAAATTCATTAGGGTTGGCTCGCCTACTATGGCCACATCTACCTTAGGGATGATGGGCAACATACTGTTCAGTCCGTTAGGGCCACTGCTTTCTTCTTCGGCAGAAGCGACAATAACCAGATTGTATTTTAAATCTTTGGTATTATAGAAATAAGTAAAGGTTGCGATAAGGGATACCAGACATCCTCCGGCATCGTTACTTCCCAAACCGTATAATTTACCCTCTTCTACAATGGCTTTAAACGGGTCTTTGGTGTAGGCACTGTTTGGCTTAACGGTATCGTGATGCGAGTTTAACAACAGGGTTGGTTTACTGGCATCGAAATATTTATTTAATGCCCAAACATTATTTTGTGTGCGTTTATAATCAATATCATAACGCTTAAACCAAGCTTCTATATGCAACGCGGTTTGGTCTTCTTCTGAAGAAAAGGACTGGGTTTCTATTAATTGTTTTAATAGATCGATCGCATCATTAGTTAATTCTTGTGGCGTCATATTATAAGGTTATCGTTGTAAAATTATCATTTTCTTGGGTTAGCATGGATGTATTCCCCATATTTATACTGGACACGCCATGATGCAAGGCATCGAAACAATTTTCTAGTTTAGGAAGCATGCCATCGGCAATAATACCTTGCTCCAACAATTCACCATATAATTTGGCATCGATATGCTTAATGACTGAATTCTTATCGTTTATATCTTTTAAAACACCATTCAATTCAAAACAATAGTAAATGGATGTTTCGTACAAATGGCTCATGCCTATGGCAATTTGCGAGGTGATGGTATCGGCATTTGTATTTAAAAGTTGCCCTTTACCATCATGGGTGATAGCACAGAAAACTGGTGTGAAATTGGCCGCTATTAATTTATTTACGGCATGATGGGCTACCGATTTCACATCGCCCACAAATCCAAAATCGACATCTTTTACTGGGCGTTTGTCTGAAGTGATGCTATTCGCATCGGCCCCTGTTAAACCTATAGCATCTACATTTAAGGCTTGCAGTTGGGCTACAATATTTTTATTTACCAACCCACCATAAACCATGGTAATGACTTCTAAGGTTTCGGCATCTGTAATACGTCGTCCGTTAACCATTTGGGATTCTATCCCTAATTTTGAAGCGATATGGGTAGCGCGCTTACCGCCACCATGTACTAAAATTTTCTTTCCTTCTAGGTTTGAAAACAATTTTAAAAACGCTTGCAAAGCTGATGCATCTTCAATAATGTTTCCTCCTATTTTTACTATGGATAGTTTTTCCATATATCATTTAATTTGTCATTGGAACATCAACGAAGTAATCTGTTTCCTGTGAAGAGATTGCTTCAATCGTGCCTCATTCGCAATGACGTTCATTTCTTAATTATTACTTTCCAATATGTTTTTCAACACTAATTGTGCCGCGTAGGTCCTATTATTGGCTTGTTGAATCACAATAGAGCTATCGCTATCTAAAACGGCATCTTCAACAATAACATTGCGTCTTACCGGCAAACAGTGCATGAATTTAGCATCTCCCAATTTCTCTTTAGTAATCATCCAATTGGGGTCTGTATTTAATACTTCCCCATAGTCTTCATAACTGCTCCAGTTTTTCACATACACAAAATCGGCATCCTTAAACGCTTCTTCCTGATTGTGAATAACCGGTGTATCGCCTACAATTTCTGGAGACAGATTATAGCCTTTAGGATTTGTGATTACAAAATCCACATCCATTTTTTGCATGGCTTGAGTAAAGCTATTGGCTACGGCATGTGGCAATGCCTTTATATGTGGCGCCCAGCTTAATACCACTTTGGGCCGTGCTTTTTTGGCGTGTTCTGAAATGGTAATCGCATCGGTTAAGCCTTGTAAGGGGTGTCCTGTAGCACTTTCCATATTCACAAGAGGTACAGATGCATATGCCTTAAAGGCGTTTAACACCTCTTCACTTTCGTCTTTTGCCTTATCGGTTAAGGTTGGAAATGCCCTTACCGCAATAATATCGCAGTATTGCGACACTACGGCTGCTGCTTCTTTGATATGTTCGGCCGTATTCCCGTTCATTACGGTGCCATCGCCAAACTCTATCCCCCAGGCATCTCCCGAAACATTCATCACAATGGGGTTCATCCCCAAATTTAAAGCCGCTTTTTGCGTACTTAAGCGCGTACGCAAGCTAGAATTAAAGAATAACAAACCAAGGGTTTTGTTACGCCCTAACTCTACATGTTTTAAGGGATCCGACTTTAATGCTTTTGCGTCCTCAATCCAAGAATTGATGTCATCTATATCATGTATGGAGGTGTAATGTTTCATTGTTTGGTCTTTATTTTAAGGCTGTCTTGAAATTGTCATTCTGAATGACAAAACAAATCACTTATAAGACAGTCTTGATTCATTTTTTAATCTTTATTTTATTTTTGTAAATGGTATTTTATTGTCGATCGCATTCAAAATAAAATTATCCTCTAAACCATTTACTATCCAAGTTTCAATATTTGCTTTTTTGGCTACCGCAGCTGCCTCTATTTTAGACTGCATTCCACCGCTGCCGTGTGATGATTTTGAATTAACAACCTCTCTTTGTAATGCTTCAAAATCTTCAACAAGTTCTATCGTTTTTGGTGTGCCATTTTCCATAGACTCCTTGGTATAGATCCCATTGGTATTGGTTGCGATAATGAACAAATCGGCTTTCAACAAAGAAGCGGTTAACGCACCCAATTTGTCGTTATCGCCAAACTTAATTTCATCGGTTGCCACGGTATCATTTTCATTGATAATAGGAATGTAATTGTTATTGACCAATACATTAATGGTATTGACAATATTGGTCTTACTTTCCTTTTTTTCAAAATCGGAATAAGATAACAAACACTGCGAAGACAATAAGCCATATTCCCTAAAAATTTCCTGATAGATCCTTATCAAGTGTGGCTGTCCTATAGATGCCAAGGCCTGCTTTACAAAAACTTCTTTTTGCTTACTCTCCAACTTTACAAACTGTTTAGCTACGGCTATAGCTCCCGAACTTACAATAACAAACTCATGCGTATCTTGAAGCGCTGCAATCTGACTTGCTATATCTTCAATTTTACCTCTTGAGATATTATTGGTCTCTTTGGTAAGGGTATTGGAACCGACCTTAAGTAATATACGTTTTTTCTTCATCTATTTAAAAACTTAACCAACTTAATAAAATTAGTCTTTAATCTTTATTGATTAGCACCAGCTTATTTCTTAGATGCCTATTACCCGCCTTCCGACAGGCAGGTGGCTTCATGCTACCGTATTTGTCCGTTACCGTGAACATACCATTTATTGGTCACCAAATGCTGCAGCCCTATAGGCCCGCGTTGGTGTAATTTATCGGTACTAATCGCCAATTCGCCTCCAAGTCCTAATTGCCCGCCATCGGTGAAACGGGTTGAGGCGTTATGGTAAACCGCTGCCGTATCTACATTTTCCATAAACACTTTGGCCGATGCTTCATTAGTCGTAATGATAGACGACGAATGTCCTCCAGAATATTTGTTAATCATGGCAATGGCGTCTTGGGTCGAGTCGATTTCTGCTATTGCAATCTTATAATCCAAAAACTCTTCATACCAAATGTCATTGGATTTGATAGCTTCGACGTGGTTAAATTTTGATAAAGCCTCATCACCTAAAATCTGGACATCAAAGGTTTTCAGTTTGGAGATTAAGCTTTTAATGAAATCTTCTTTATTTGGCAAATTCTTATCGATAAGCACTTTATCCAAAGCATTACACGCCGATATTTTAGCTGTTTTGGCATTAATAATAACGCTTGAAGCAATATCCAAATCGGCTTCTTCGTGAACATACACAAAGTTATTGCCACGGCCACTAACAATAACCGGACAGGCAGCATGTTGCTTTACAAAAGCAATCAAACGTTCGCCACCTCGTGGCACTATTAAGTCGACTTGCTGTGTTGGTTTTTCCAAAAAGGCCTGGGTTTCGGTTCTGTTAAACTGCAAATACTCTACCCAATCTGTTGATGCACCATAAGCTTTTAAGGCCTCGTGCCACAATTCAACGATCTTTAAATTAGAATTGGTAGATTCTTTTCCCCCTTTGAGTAAGATTTTATTCCCCGATTTAAAGGCAATACCAGCCGCTTCTACGGTAACATCAGGGCGTGATTCATATATAATCAACACCGTACCAAACGATGCTGTTTTATTATAGATCTGCATACCGTTTTCATGCTTAAAGCTAAAGCGTTCAATACCCACGGGATCTTCTTGCGACGCCAAGTGGGTCACAGATTTTATCATTTCATCTACTTTAGCATCGTCTACCTTTAAACGATCGTACATTGAAATATCCGAACCATCGTAAGCCTCTACATCTGCTTTATTGATCTTAATAATCGCAGCCCTTTCTTGTTCTAAAAGTGCCGCCATCTTAAGTAATACAGCGTTTCTTGTTTCAATTGATAATAAGGTATTCATGTTATTTTTATTTTTTGTTTTGAAGCCCCAATATCGAGACTTCATAAATTTTCCCTAAGCCTTCAATACGTCGTTGAGAGCTTCAAAAAAGACATCTATATGTGATTCTTGAAGGGTTAGTGGTGGAAGGATACGCAATATATTTGGATTTTTAGCGCTTCCTGTAAATATGTTGTGTTTGAAAATTAGTGCTTTTCTCAAATCTGCAATTGGGAAATCAAATTCCAATCCCAGCATCAAACCACGGCCTTTTACTTGTTTTACTTCTGGAATGGCTTGGGTTTTTTCTATAAAATAAGCCGATATTTCCTTAGCATTCTGCATGAGATTTTCGTCCTCCATCACCTCCAAAACAGCTAGTGCAGCAGCACAGGCTAGGTGATTCCCTCCAAAAGTGGTGCCTAACAAACCAAAGGATGCCTGGATATTAGGGTGGATTAATATCCCACCTACAGGAAACCCATTCCCCATACCCTTAGCCATGGAAATAATATCGGGTGCTATCCCGTGCTTTTGAAAAGCGAAGAAATCGCCAGTACGACCATAGCCACACTGAATCTCATCGGCTATATACAAAGCACCATATTGCTTACATAAGGCACTTAGTTTTTGGTAAAAATCGGTTGAAGCTTCATCCAATCCCCCTATACCTTGGATGCCTTCTACAATAACTGCACAAACATCCCCTGTTTTTAAAGCTGATTCCACGGCTTCAACATCCCCTAAATCAGCAAAAATCACTTCTTGTTGCGCATTGATTGGCGCTATAATTTTGGGGTTATCGGTAGCCGCTACAGCTGCCGATGTACGTCCGTGAAACCCATTTTTAAAGGCTATCACTTTTTTATTTCCCGTATGAAACGATGCCAGTTTTAAAGCATTTTCATTGGCTTCGGCTCCAGAATTGCATAAAAACAAGTGGTAATCCTCACAACCTGAAAGCTTACCTAACTTATCGGCCAAGGCTACTTGTAACGGGTTTTGAATGGAATTACTGTAAAACCCCAAATGCTGCACCTGTTCACTTACTTTAGAGACATAGGTTGGATGTGAATGTCCTACGGAAATCACAGCATGCCCCCCATAAAGATCAAGGTATTTTGTTCCTTTGTCATCATAAACCCAAACATCGTTGGCTTTTACGGGAGTAACATCATATAATGGATAAACGTCAAATAATGGCATTTTAATTCTTTTTAATTTGATTAATTTTTTCAAATGAAGCCACAATACCTTGTATTAAAGCCGAGCTTAAGCCTTGGTGTTCCATAGCATTCAATCCTTCAATGGTACAACCGCTTGGTGTGGTTACCCTATCTATTTCCTGTTCTGGGTGTTTACCGGTTTCTATTAATAAACTGGCCGCCCCATAACAAGTCTGAACTGCTAATTGGTGTGCTTCGTGCGCTTCAAACCCTAATTGGATAGCGCCTTGCGTTGTAGCACGTACCAAACGCATCCAGAATGCAATACCACTGGCACAAATAACCGTAGACGCTTGGATGAGTTCTTCTGGAATAACCAATGTTGTTCCCAACTGGTTAAATATATCCTGTGCTAAAGCCACCTTATCTTGGGCAATCCCGTTAGCCGCAATACAGGTCATGGATTTACCAATAGAAATGGCCGTATTGGGCATTACGCGAATAATGTTTTTATCGCTTCCTATAATACCTTCTATTCTAGGAATTTCTACGCCTGCTGCTACCGAAATGATAATGTGCTTATTGGTGATTTTAGACGACACAATTTCCAACACCTTATCGATATGTTTGGGTTGCAATGCGAATATGACCATATCGGACTGTTCCACGGCCAAAACATTATCATTCGTCACAGTAACGTTATCCAAGGCCTGGTAAGCATCTACATGTACCGTATTCTTGTCACTTAGATATAAAGAGGTAAACGTATTATTTTTTATAAGTCCCTTGGCTATCGAACTTCCTAAGTTACCTGTTCCTATAATGGCTATTTTCATGATATATATTTTAATGGATTCCTGCCTACGCAGGAATGACAAATAGTTTAAAAATAAGTTGCTTTTAAGTTTAGCCCTGTGGTTTCCTCCAGACCAAACATTAAATTCATATTCTGGACGGCTTGTCCAGAGGCACCCTTCAATAAATTATCTATAACACTTGTTATTAACAATTTACCATTGTGCTTATGCAAATGTATTAAACACTTATTGGTATTCACCACTTGCTTTAAATGCAAAGCTTCATCTGATACAAAAGTGAATGCCGCATCTTTATAAAAATCATTATAAAGTGTTTTAGCCTCTTCAACGGAACCTTCAAAATCGGTATAGAGTGTTGCGAAAATACCTCTTGAGAAATTCCCCCTATTGGGCATAAACAAAATATCGGATGAAAAGCCGTTTTGCAATTGCTTAACCGACTGGTTGATCTCCCCTAAATGCTGATGCGTAAATGGCTTGTAATACGAAAAGTTATTATCGCGCCACGTATAATGCGTGGTTGCCGACAACGAGGTTCCAGCCCCAGTAGCTCCTGTAACCGCATTGATGTGTACGTCGTTATTTAACAATCCCGCATTTGCCAATGGCAACAAACCTAACTGAATAGCGGTAGCAAAACACCCAGGGTTTGCAATGAAATTAGCATCTTTAACGGCTTCCCTTTGTAATTCCGGCAATCCGTAAACAAAGGTCTTTGCTTGTACTGAACCTGTTGAAGTGAAGACTTTATCAGCTTCTAACCTAAAATCATTTCCTAAATCGATAATCTTCGTTTTATCGGAAAACGTATTCGCCGACAAAAACTTTACAGAATTTCCATGTCCAAGACATAAGAATAGAACATCAATATCTGGATTCACCGTATCGGTAAACTCTAAATCTAGAGAACCTACCAAGTCCCCATGTACCTTACTTATTTTGTTTCCTGCGTTGGATGTACTGTACACAAAATTAATTACTGCATTTGGGTGATTGATCAATAATCGAATCAGCTCCCCCGCCGTATATCCTGCACCTCCAATAATTCCAACTTGAATATGTTTCATGTTTATAATTTTTGCTTTTAGACCTGCAAGGTTTTTAAAACCTTGCAGGTCTTTTTTATTTAAGAGTTTACTTGTTGATATATTTTATTTTGGTTGCCGAATATTTTAATAAATCCTTTTGCCTCATCTGCTGTCCAGCCTTTATTCTCTTCACCATAGCTACCAAATTTAGCACTCATTAAATCGTGCTCTGACGAAATACCATCCAATGTAAAGTGGTATGGTTTTAAACTTACCGTAACATCGCCACTTACCTTATCTTGACTGCTTTGCAAAAAGGCTTCCATGTCGCGCATCACTGGATCTAAATACTGTCCCTCATGTAAGTGCATGCCATAGAAACTTGCAATGTACTCTTTATGTTGTAACTGCCATTTAGTAAGTGTATGTTTTTCTAACAAATGGTGTGCTTTAATGGTAATTAAAGCTGCTCCAGCTTCAAAACCAACGCGCCCTTTAATACCTACAATGGTATCTCCCACATGAATATCCCTGCCAATAGCATAAGCCGAAGCCAGATTGTTTAAGGTTTCGATATTTATTTCTGGGTCGTTTTCAATACCGTTTACAGCAACCAACTCTCCTTTTTCAAATGTTAACTTTACCTTTTCTTCTTCGGTATGTTTTAATTGCGACGGGTAAGCCTCACTTGGTAATGGTTTTTCGGAAGTTAATGTCTCCGAACCTCCAACGCTGGTTCCCCAAAGCCCCTTATTAATCGAATATTTTGCTTTTTCCCAGGACATATCAATCCCATTGGCTTTTAAATAATCGATTTCTTCCTGACGAGTTAATTTTTCGTCCCTAATGGGCGTAATAATTTCTATTTCTGGAGCCAAGGTTTGAAAGATCATATCGAAACGTACTTGATCGTTTCCAGCCCCAGTACTTCCGTGTGCAATATATTCTGCCCCTATACTCTTGGCATATTCGATAATCTCGATGGCCTGAATAATACGCTCTGCACTCACCGATAATGGATAGGTATTATTCTTTAAAACATTGCCAAAAATTAAGTACTTCACCACTTTTTGATAAAAGGTAGCTACTGCATCTATATTTTTATAGGTAGTAACTCCCATTTTATACGCATTGGCTTCTATCTTATCAATTTCTGCCTTGGTAAAGCCTCCTGTGTTAACGCTTACTGCATGTACATCGTATTCTTTTGATAAACTTACTGCACAGTACGATGTATCTAAACCTCCACTATAAGCTATTACTAATTTTTTCATCTCAATGTTACTTTTTGTCGTTTTTCTTTAAAAACATGGTTTCCTTGATATGTTTCAATCGATTAAAAACCTTTTCTTTAATTAATTTATGTTTCTTTTTTTCTTTTACCTTAGGATCATATAACATCCCCGTACACAAACACATTTTTCTGTTGGTACGTGTTAACACATCATAATTTTTACAGGTTTGGCATCCATCCCAAAAAGACTGGTCGTCTGTAAGTTCTGAAAACGGCACCGGTTTATATCCCAAATCACTGTTCATTTTCATTACCGCCAATCCCGTAGTGATACTAAACACTTTAGCATCTGGAAACTTATTTCTGGAATGTTCAAATATTTTATGCTTTATCTTTTTGGCCAACCCTTTTCCCCTATAATCTGGATGGACAATTAACCCTGAATTAGCAACATATTTGCCATGCCCCCATTTTTCTATATAACAAAAGCCTGCAAACTTATCGCCATCCAATGCTATAACGGCATTACCGTTTTCCATTTTTGTTGCAATGTATTCTGGTGTTCGCCTAGCTATACCTGTACCTCTTACTGTAGCAGATTCTGCAATGGTTTCGCAAATAATTTCTGCGTATTTAATATGTGATGTATCGGCTATTACAACCTTCATTTCCCTATCTGTATTAAGTTCTTTAATCGTTCTTTTTAAACTGCTGAACTGGACTCACCTAGCTCTATAAACTATTACACACCCTTACGGGCGACGGGGAAAATAATGGCGCATAGTATTACTGTTAATGGTTAGATTAACTCTATTTTGAAATGCTATGATGAAATTTTTGGACAATTTGAAAAAAATTAAAATTACGTTAGGTTTGTTCATTAGAAGTCATTAGAAACAGCGGCGACGGCGCGCTGGCAAACTGGGTATGGCCCTACGTATTTTATTTTTTAAATTTTTCATGATGTAAAACTATTAATTTTATTTAACATCATTAACCGGACTCCTTATTTTTTAGTGAGAATTAACAATATTGAACAAAAAAAAACTATTTGTTAAAAAATATTTAATGTTTATAGGCTACTTTTTGTATTTCATAAAAAACTATTGACAAAATAAACCTCATTTCACTTAACACACTCAATCCCACCAACCTAAAACACTAAAAATTATCAAATACCAGATTTAAGCCAAACCCATTAGTTTTTTAAAATTCCCCAATTATGTAAATCCTAAAAAAATATTCTTATTGGTTAATATTATATATTAGCTTATTCTTATGAAGTTTCAACATTCCATAGTAATTCGTTTGGCACTGTTTTTTACAGGGCTCATTATATTTTCCATTTTGTTATCGGGCTATTTGGTTTTTGAAAAGTCTTCAAAAGTTATTACTGAATACGCCAAAAATAGAATTATACATGAGTCGGAACTTGCCGAGCAGGCATTTTACGCCCTATTGAATGAAGTCTCTAACGACATTGCCGTTATAGCATCAAGCCCTACATTGAACAATTATGCACTTGACCCATCAAGAAAGTCTACCAAAGACATTAACTCACTATTTCAAAGCATATTAAGCAATAAAGCTTCTTATTTTCAAATACGGTTTATTGGCGCAGAAAATAACGGAAAGGAGATTATTCGGTTTGATAAGAAAGATGGGGTTGTATTTCAATCGGACGACCTTCAGGAAAAAGGAAATAGGGACTATTTCAAGGAAGCCATACACATTAAAAAGGGTGAGCTTTATTTCTCTAAAATCAACCTCAACGAGGAATATGGTATTATTAGCAAACCATACACCCCAACCTTAAGAGCTGCAAGTCCCATTTTCAATACTAACAACAAAGCCATTGGAATTGTTATCATTAACGTAGATCTAACCCGATTATATAACACCTTGGATAAAATATCCAAAGGAGAGTCCCAGCTTTATTTATTAGACAAAGCCGGCGAATATCTATATGCTTTGGATAAAGACAAATTATTTGCATCCCAAACAGGCAACGACTATAATTTTTATTCAGATTTTAAGATAAATCCCAACACTTCTTTCACTCCAAAGCAAGTCGAAACAGGCACTTCCGTAAACTTAAACAACAACCTACTTAGCTATGCTAAGCTATTAAGTTATTTTAAGGGCAAGCGAAACCTTTATTTGATTGCCGCTGTAAAACAAAATATTTTATTGCAAAGCGCACATGCAGTTAGAGCGAATAGCCTGCAGGCTTTACTTTTGGTATGTTTGATCTGTATTTTACTATCATGGTTTTTTGTAAGTATTATTTCAAAAAAGATCAATCAAATTACAAAGGCCATTAGTAATTATGATGAAGGTATGACAAGCGACATCCCCTTACCGGTTAACAGAAATGATGAAATTGGTGTTTTGGCCAGAACGTTCAAAAAGATGAAGGCTAAAATCGATCAAAACGTTAATAAACTTAATATCGCCCTAGAAAAAGAAAAACAGGCAAAGCAGCAGCGTGATGAGTTTTTACAAAACATGAGTCACGAATTGCGCACCCCACTTAACGCTATTTTAGGACTTACGCAACTGCTTAAAAAGAACACCCAATCTAATGCCCAGTTGCCCATTATTGAAGCATTGGATAGAAGTGCCAATAATTTAGCTGGATTGGTTTACGATGTTTTGGATCACAAAAAAATAGTAGAAGGAACGTTACACATCGAATACAAACCAACCAATATTGCTCATTTGCTTCAGGATATTTACTCAAGTTACCAATATGAAGCCATTAGGAAAGGACTGGATTTTAATATTGAAATAGACAAAACACTTGAAAAAAGGAGATTTCAAATAGATCCTTTAAGGCTCTCTCAAATGGTTACAAACCTGGTTGTAAATGCCCTAAAGTTTACTACGGAAGGTAAGGTTAAATTGCAGGCACGAATATCGCCCAACAATCCAGAGCAGTTAGAAATAAAAGTAATTGACACAGGCATTGGTATTCTTCCAGAGAATATTAACAAAATAAATAACCGCTACTTTCAGGAAAGCAAAGAACTTTCGGGGCGTTATGGGGGTTATGGTCTTGGCCTGTCGATTGTAAAACAACTCTCTTCTTTATTTGGTGGTTATCTTAGTGTGGAATCCCAAAAAGGGATTGGATCAACATTTTGTGTAACGATTCCTATTGTGCCAACTAACGACACCAAAGTAAAGGAAGAACAATCGATTAAAACCCAAGACGTTCCTGAATTAAAAAAACGTTACAAAATACTTCATATGGAAGACGATATGTCTACCATGGAACTTATAAAGCATATTTTCACACACAAGTCTATTGAATTATATCAGGTGAGCAGCGTGAGTGAGGCCTCAAATTATTTAAGTGCCAATAAACCAGATCTTGTTTTTAGCGATTTATTATTAAATGATGTGCATTTGGAAGCACAATTGAACCAATGGGTACAATCCAAACAAATAACCTGCCCACTGGTGTTGGTATCTGCTTCAGAGCCCGAGGTGATGCAGACCATAACACCAATCTACGTCCAGAAACCGTTTCAGATAGATGAATTAAAAGATTACACATTTAAGATTTTGGGAGCCCATGAATTTTCACAACCCAATTTTTCAAATCTTTATCACAATTATGACCATGACAAGGAAAAAATAGCAAGAGTCATCGATTTGCTTATTGATGAATTTGAAACCTACAAAGATAGAATTGAAAGGGCTGTAACCCATAAAGATCAAAAGGAGTGGGATGCCATATTGCACAAGCTTATTACGCACATTAATAATTTAGGACTAAATTCCCTTTTAGAATCCTTACCAGAAAAAGTAGAAGCTCTTACTTTAAGCCAATTACAGGACGTACTAAATACCTTCAATTATTACTTATGTTGCTTTAGAGTGGAAAGGCGTATTAATTTAAAAGACTGATTTTTTGATACAACGTTTTTTCATAACTCTGGCTAAGTGGCACATGATCTTTACCAATTTCAATAACGTTATTACCTATAGTGCTTATTTTGTTTAGATTAACAATATAAGAACGATGCACCCGCTGGAAGAAATCGGGCAATTTAGTTTCAAGGTCCTTTAGGGTCATGAGCGTTAATATTTTCTTTTTGGTCATAACCACAGAAATATAGTTGGCTTCAGATTTAAAATAGCAAACCTCTTCTAAATTTATTTTCACCAATTTATTGCCATCTTTAATAAAGAGTCGAGCTTCTTTACTTTGATCATTTGAATGAAAAGCTTGTGCCTTTTGAAAGGCCTTAAAAAATCTAGGGAAGTTAATTGGCTTCACTAAAAAGTCTACTATCTGATCGTAATTATAGGAGTCTGAGGCAAAATTCTTATTCGATGTTATCATAATGACTGCCGTATTAGAAGGGGTTATTTTTAAAATATCCTCCCCAGTAATATCTGGCAGGTTATAGTCCAATAGAATAACATTAAAGTGCGAACTATTAATGAGATTTATGGATTCAAATCCAGACGTTGTGGTTACCACACTGGTCATGTCATCTATTTTACCACAAAAATGTTCCAACAAATCACACATCAAAGGATCATCATCAACAATAAGGCACTTCATAGGTTCATCAAATAAAAAGAGTGTTTCGTCAAGCAATATAATCAATCCGTACAATAAAAGAGAGATCTATTAAGTAAAACATTAATATTGGCTTAACCAAAACCAAAATATATGAAATTAAAATTACAGCAAGCTTTGCTTGTACTATCCTTATTTGTTGTATTCACCAATTGCAAAGATGAAAAGAAAGAAGCCATGGCCGATAATATGGCTCAAATGGAAGACGTACCAAGAGGAAAAGATAATGTTGTCTACCAATGGGCATATATAGCACTTGAAGGTACAGCGAATGACACTGATAAATTCAAACCAAGACCAACAATTACTTCACGATTTTTAGGATTAATTTTCACCTCTATGTTCGATGCCTGGACTCGATACGACGACAAAGCCAGCCCGGTTTATTTAAAGGATGTCGAGCGCCAACCCGAAGCCAAAAGAACTTTAAAGAATAAAGAAATTGCTGTAAGCTATGCAGCTTATAGAGCCCTAAGTGAATACTATTATTCTGATAGTACCATGTTTAAGAATAAAATGATAAAGTTGGGCTTGGATCCTAATAATAAATCATTGGATCCAACAACTCCTGAAGGGATAGGGAATCTAGCGGCAAAAATGGTTATTGAGGCCCGCAGACATGACGGTTCCAACCAATATGGTGACATAGAAGGCTCTATGGGCAAACCCTATTTTGATTACACAGGATATAAGCCTGTTAATGATGCCGATAATAATGTAGATATCAACAGATGGCAACCAAAATATTTTTCAGATGGCAAAGGCGGTAAATTTGCTCCCGGATGTTTAACGCCTTACTGGCAAAAAGTAAAACCTCTTTTGTTGGACAAAGCCGATCAATTCCGCCCTGGACCACCACCTATGATAGGTTCAGAACAATTAAAAGAAGAAGTAAAGGAAGTTATAGAATTACAAGCTAATTTAACCCCAGAACATAAAGCTTTGGTTGAGTTTATGCGCGATGGCCCTAAGTCGGTACAGCAAGCAGGTCACTGGTTAAAATTTGCACAAGACGTTTCGCTAAGAGACAACCATACATTAGACGAAGACGTAAAAATGTATTTTCTAATTGAATCGGTTGCCATGGATGGTTTTATAGCTTGTTGGGACTCTAAGATGCATTACGATTTTGCTAGACCCTATGCTTTAGTCCATGAATATTATCAAGATCAAGTTATCGAGGCCTGGGGAGGTCCCGATAAAGGCATGATGAAAATGAAAGGCCAACAATGGCGCCCCTATTCCCCAGACACCTTTTTATGCCCCCCATTCCCAAGTTACGTCTCCGGTCATAGCACCATTAGTGGTGGATGCGCCGAAGCACTGAAATTGTTCACAGGAGATGACACCTTTGGCGTTGAAGTAGAACTGGTGCCAGGTGCGCTTACCGAACCTAATAATTTAGGGGATCCCGTTACCCTTAAGTTTCCAACCTTTACCAAAACAGGAGAAATGGCAGGAATATCTAGAGTTATGGGTGGTTATCACATTCAGGCCGATAATATTGAAGGGTTAAATTTGGGGCGCAATATAGCACGTTACAACTACAAAAAATATTTGGAGCTTATAGGCGAGTCCAAGGATAATGACAATATGTAGCTAATAGATTTTTAAATTGAAATTCGTCCCTCGTACCATACAAGTTGTGAGGGACGACTAATTAAAGAGTTAATATTATGACGCGTTTTATTTCAAGTATAAATAAGGATAGACTATTAAGTTTTAGCATTGGGGTAATATACTTATGGTTTGGGGCTCTTAAATTTTTTCCAGAACTAAGCCCTGCCGATGCATTAGCGAAACAAACCATTACTTTTTTAACCATTGGACTGATCCCAGAAACCATTAGTATTTTAATGTTAGCCATTATAGAAGTAGCTATTGGCTTGTGTTTAGTCTGCAATTTTCAACTTAAAAAAGTCGTTATTGCCGCCATTCTACACTTAGTGTTCACCTTTATCCCAGTACTGTTCTTCCCGGATGTTTCATTTGCCAAAGCACCTTTTGTTCTCACACTTGTAGGACAGTATATTATTAAGAACATCGTTATTATTAGTGCGCTATTATTCATTTATCCGCTAGACAACTATAAGTTAAAGATGCATTAAAAAACCAGCATCATATTAATCAAACAAATTTTAAAACATTTAATAGGGGACTTTGTTCCCCTTAACACTTTATTTATGTTAAGTAGAAAATTAAAAGTTATCGTTTTTACAGTGTTATGTTCTCATTTTTGTACAACTGAGTTAATCGCTCAAGGTTGTGTTGCCATTCGTGGTTATTCATCGTGCAGTGCAGGACAAATGATGGACAATGGCATAAACCTAAAACAAGGAGAATTTACCGTAGGTTCCAATTTTAGATATTTTGAATCGTTTCGGCATTTTAGAGGCAAAGAAGAGGAGACCCACAGAATTGAAGATGGCACACAGGTTATAAATGACTCCTATTTCTCTGATGTTACATTTAACTATGGTATTTCTGAACGGTTTTATGCTAATTTGTTAATTCCGTTTGTCGCCCACATAAGGTCATCACTGTACGAACACGGGGGCAATCGTTTGGACGACAGACACAACACACGTTCCAGCGGTCTTGCAGATATACGATTGGGCGCGGGGTATTGGTTGGTTAAGCCAAATAGCAAGCCTTTTAATTTTGCCTTGGGAGCTGGCATCAAATTACCCACCGGCGATTACAGTTATACAGACACCTTTTACAACCAGGGAGATAACAAAGACATGACGGCTGACAAAGTAGTAGACCAATCTATTCAACCCGGAGACGGTGGCCTAGGGTTTAATTTAGATTTCCAAGGCTATCATACTATGTCCCATCATTTTATGCTAACAACAACATTATACTACTTATTTAATCCAAGGGAAACCAATGGAGTGTTAACACGCAATGGTTCTAGTGAATTTTCGGTTCCCGATCAATATGCTGCGCAATTGGGGGTTCTGTATTTTTCTAAACTAAAAGGATTAAACGTGTATTTAGGCGGTAGATTGGAAGGTGTCCCTTCGACTGATTTAATAGGAGGCAGCGCAGGTTACAGGCGTCCAGGCTATGTTGTCTCAGTAGATCCTGGCCTTAATTACAGTGTCGACAATTTAGTGATGAGCTTAAATGTTCCTATTGCCCTGGAACGAAACAGGACACAAAGCTACCTTGACAAACAAAGAACCGTCGAAACTGGAGTCTACAGACATGGCGATGCCGCTTTTGCCGATTACCTGATAAACTTTAACCTAACTTATAAATTCTCTAAGAAACGTGAAACAAAGGTTGCTAAGGCCTCAGCTAATTTACCTGATTTTAATGTTAAGAGTTAAACACTAAAATTCTATTATTTAGATTCCTTTTCCAAAGGGTTTGCATAACCATTCAAAAACAGAAAGCCCCGACACTTTGCTCCGGAGCTTTCTTTTGATCAAAACAAACTACTAAAAACAATATTAATAAATTATGGTTGTATCCATATTTTTACTTTTTCAGAATCTGTACCCCCTGTAACTGCTGTCCAATTAGTACGATTTGTTTCTCGCTCTGATGGCGGGT
This sequence comes from Aestuariivivens insulae, assembly GCF_022662195.1. Lineage (GTDB taxonomy): Bacteria > Bacteroidota > Bacteroidia > Flavobacteriales > Flavobacteriaceae > Aestuariivivens > Aestuariivivens insulae. The sequence continues at coordinate 229,382 of NZ_JAKMCS010000002.1, forward strand.
AAGTTAACCTGTTAAAATCGGTCACTAAACTAGTAGATGGCAATGGTACATTAGGTGTTGCATTATTTGTTCTTCTCTGCAAATTCCAAGCTTCAAATGGCTGATGTATCATTGCTATCCAGCTTTGCTTATAGATTTGACTTAAAGCTGTCGCCGCATCTGCACTGTAAGCTACTTCTGGATTAGTTAACATATCGTTCAATTCTGTTGGTGTTGGGGCTGCAGCTGCAGGTTTATTTACTGTCCAAATAGAATTGTAAGCATGGTTATACCAGAAATTAACAGACGCCGTTATGCCTTCTTCATAAAACGTTTTGGCCATAGTAGGGCTGGCTGACACTCCTGCTAACCCCCTGTTATATATTTCTGCTTTCAAAAAGCTTATTTGTGCACCTGTTATGATAAACTGGGGTATGGTATGATCTTGGACGTAATACACGTTAAACGTTGCAAAATTAGACCTATTTGAATTCCAATCGGTCAACCTTCCTCCAATATGGGGATTACCTGTAACAGTTGGGGTGTTCGTATCAGGTACTTGCGGATAAGGCACCCATTCATCATCTTCATTGGGCTCAAAAAGAATAGGACATCTTAAATCATAAATACCTGAACCGTCAACAGCATTCGTACTGGACATAGCATTAAACATTGTAGACCCCATACGCATATAAGAGTTCCCCCTAAAGTAACCTTCCCTATTGTTTAATATAGTCGTTACCGCAGGGTCTAACCATACATTCTCATTAGGGGCTAATAATGGCTTGTTTAAAGCATCTCCTATAATAGGTTCTGCAAATACTGCATCTTTGTCTACAATAACCATAGCGTAACGCAAACGCAACGAGTTTGCAAACTTTATCCATTTACTAACGTCTCCTCCAAAAAGAACATCAGAGGCTCCTAAAGATACTTGAGATGAACTTGTGGATAAATTATCCATAGCCCAGGTTAGATTGTTAATAGCATCTTCCATAATTGACTGTTGGTTGTCATAAACCGGCCTGAATGCAGAAGTATCAAAAAACCCTCTACCGGCTTCCGTATAAGGCATATCACCATATAACAATGTAGTTGTTAAGGTTTTATAAGCTATAATCACTTTTGTCATCGCTAAAACATTAGTCATACTGGCAGGGTCTTCCTCTTCTTCTATCAAATTTTCAATATCATATGAATTCGCTAGGTTTTTATAATAGTTCTTCCATGCCGCAGTGGTATTATCATCTAAGCGATATCCCGAAGCAGAATACATTGCCGCCTGCTGATTCCATTGGTACAACCAAGCCACTGGCACTCTATAATGCGTAACCTCTTTTTGTAAGGATTCCAATAAACCTGCAAACAATCCCGGAACATTAGCCTCGTAGAGATTGGCTTGATAGTTTTGATTGATATCACCAAAATCATCATCACAAGAATGTATGGATAACAAACCAAGCATCAGTAATATGGTGCAAGCTCTTCTATATATAGTTTTTATATTATTTATCTTCATGTTCTTTATTTTTATTAATTAAAACCCTACCTTAACATTAAAACCAACTGATCTAATGCTTGGGAATGCAGACCATTGTAAGCCTTGGCCATTTCCTGTTCCGTTTATCCCCTCTGGATTTAACTTCTGTGGCAATGTCGTATATAAATAGAATAAATTCCTTCCTACTAAGGATACAGACATGTTTTGGAGTATTTTCGTTTTGTTTAAAATATCCTGGGGCACATTATAAGTAAGTGAAAGCTCTCTTAACTTAACCCAAGAGTTCTCAAACACCGATAAACTTCTAGGTCTATTTAAGTGAGACCAACCCGCATAAGTGATCCCATAATAATACACTGGATGAATAACACGGTCGTTCTCTCTGTTATCATCAACATTGTAACCTTCCATAACCATACCAACATTGGCCGTAGTACCATCAGGATAAGTATACGGCAACCCAGCACCATCTTGTCTTGCCGCTGCTGTCTCAGGAGACAAACCACTACCCATAGCAACGGCATGGTCTACAGAATAAATATCTCCACCTAACTTAAAATCCATTAAAGCACTTAGCCTAAAATTCTTGTATCTAAAAACATTACCAAGACCTCCAGTTAATTTAGGAGCTGCATTACCTATCTTCTTTACCTCATTAGACACAACATACTGGGTCCCTACAACTTCGCCACTACCATCTTTATTATATATATTGGTTACCTGTCGCCTGCCTTGGTCATCCAACTCAAAGTCAGTTCCATAAATGGTTCCATAATTTTCTCCAACCGATGCTTTCATAAAAGCACCAAGGCTACCAAACACGGTAGCAATTTGTTGTTCTTCAACCCCTTCTCCTAAGGCTACTACTTTATTAGTATTTTTAGACCCATTTAAAGACACATCCCAAGAAAAGTTTTCATTTCTTAAAACTTTGGCATTAAGTATAAACTCAAATCCTTTATTGGTAAGCTCTCCAGAGTTAATCTTTACCTTTCCAGCTCCTGACGCCAGTGATATATTAGATGTAATAATCTGATTTTCAGATTTTATATCATAATAAGTCACATCAAAATTAACTCTATTGTTAAAGAATCCTAAAGCTAATCCTACCTCTTTTGACACAGATGTTTGAAATGTTAATTCCTGTGGAGGAATAACATCGGGTCTAGAAATAGTAGTAACATTTCCATAAGCACTGGTAGTATACGTATTATCCAATTGGTATGGATCTGCAGCATTGGCACTTTTACCCAATGCAAACCTTAAGGCTCCATAATTAAGGGTTTCTTCGAAACTCCCTAAATCAAGTGCTTCAGTAAATACAAACGACGTACTTGCCGACGGATAAAATGTTGAATTGTCTCCTTGGGGCAAGGTAGAAGTATGGTCTTGTCTTCCAGTTACCTCTAAAAATAAATAATCTTTGTAAGACAGATTTAAAAACCCTAAATAAGAAAATGATTTAATATCATATCGTGTCTCATCAATTCTAGTATTATTTCTATTAGTCCAGTTAGACAACGAATACACATTAGGCACTTTAAAAGGCCCTAAGTTCTGTCCTTTTACACCTGCCGAATTTGTTGAATAGTTGTTATACCCTAAAGTGAGGCTTGCATTAAATCCATCGGTTAAAAAATTGTCTTTATGTAAGGTTGCCATGATATCTGTATTGTATGTTCTTGACTTACTCACTGTTTTTCTAAAAGAACCTCCATTAAGACCATTAGAATTTAATGTATTATTGACTTCTTCAAATCGTGTTCCTAATAAATCTGCCGATGTCCTTACAAAAGCATTCAACCATGGTGTGATTTCTGCATTCACTTTTATGGTGGACAAGAATTGGTCTCTCCATAAACGGTCATTATTTTCATAAACATCCCAGAACAAATCCCTACTATATTCAGCATGAGGGTATGCTCCTCCAAAATTCACTCTATAACCATCGTATAAATCTTCTCCATAATACAAATCCTTTTCAAGCCCTTTATATTCCCTTGACATCCCATAGATATTAAATTTGGTCCAGGAATTATTATTTCCAATTTCTGGTGTATTCAATCTAAAATTTTGATTATAGGCTGCATTAATATCTGCACTTAAAATTCTAGAAATATTCACATGAGATCCTAATGAGAGGCTATTACTCTTATAATTTGTATTCTCTACAACGGCATCGCCTTCTTTGTGAACATATCCCACCCTTATACTTCCAAAATCACTAGCTGATGAAAACGATAAATTATGAGTTGTTTCCAAACCTTGCTTAAACATGTACTCTCGGTTATTAGGTTGTGGGGAGTAAGGCCTTGTTTCGCCATCCCACCATAAAGCTTGCGTACCATCGAGTCTAGGACCCCATGATGATCCTGCTCCAAACCAGCTAAAAATATCCCAGGTATTGTATCCTCCAGGTACAGTGCCATGAAATGAATCTACCCCTGAAGCCCCAGGGTAAGGGTTACCGCTCCAAGCCTGCGGGTATAAAATTGCCGGAAAACTCTTTCCGTCAGCTGTTTTAGGAAGCTCAGGATTTGCAGTAAACAATCCCGCTCTAAAACCACCTCCAAACTCATTTTGAACATCTGTAAATCGGTACACATCCGAAATAACGCTAGAGACATTGTATTGAATACCAACCCCATCTCTTTTAGCACCTTTCTTAGATGTAATCAAGATCACACCATTAGCACCTCGTGCCCCATAAAGGGCGGCTGCACTAGGTCCTTTTAATACGTTAATATCTTCTACTGTACTCATATCAAGGTAACTCAAATAATTACCCCAATCTCTGTAAGAGTCTTGGTTATTTCCAACATTGCCTTGTTCTAACTCTGTATTTTCAACAATAGCTCCATCAATAACTATTAAAGGTTGGTTTCTCCCAAACAAACTATTATTTCCTCTAATAACAATACGAGATGATGCATTGCCTATACCATTAGATGTATTGATATTTAACCCAGCAATCTTACCTTGTAATCCTTGGGCAACATCTACAGGAGATGCTATTGTAACTTCTTCTGCCTTTATATTTTGAGCAGCATACCCCAATTCTTTACTTTGCCTCTTAATACCCAATGCCGTAGTAATCACAACTTCGCTTAACTGGCTAGTATCTTCTTCCAATACAACATTGATTACAGTTTGGTTCCCAACAACTATCTCTTTAGAATTATAACCCACAAAAGAAACAACAAGCACAGATGATTGTCCAGAGACTGTTATGTTATAATTTCCATCAAAATCGGTTGAGACACCATTAGATGTTTCTTTTTCAATAATGTTGGCTCCCGCTAGTGGCATACCTGTAGCATCTGTTATGGTACCTGAAACCTTTATTCCTTGTTTTCTTATTATTTTACTTTTATCATCGAAGGTTTTTTTTAGCTTCTTTTGCTTAATTACTATTTGCTTTTCTAAATAAAGTATAGAAACATTTAGCCCTTCAAACACATAATCGAGTATCTTAGATAATTTTCTTTCTTTAAAAGACACACTAACTGTTTTATTTAAAGGGAAGATCCCTTTTTCATACAGGAACTTATAATCTGTTTTGTGTTCTATTTCATTCAATACTTCTAATATCGTGACATTATCCATGCTAAGAGAAACCTTAGCATTTTGGCTAAATGAGTCGTTTGCATAGATTTGAAAAATTGAAAGCAATAGCAACAATCCGGTGAGTCTCATTTTCAAACTTAGATAAGAGACACGCCTGGTCATGACGGTCTCATTAATAGATTTTTTCATACTTTTGTTGTGGTTTAAATTAACTTAATTGACGTGTTTAAATCATTTTATGAAATCGGGAAATGTTGCAGCATTTTCCGATTTTTTTAATATCTATTATAAAATGATTTCTAATTTTAATGGTGTGTAACTTTAAATCATATGAATAGTTTTAAGGGTTAATAATTATTTTATTGGAATTAATTGTATATGTAAAAGACGCCGCTTCACTTAAACTTTTCATAACCTGATCAATACCTTCTACATCAAATCTTGCTGTAAAATACCTGCTTTCTAACGCTTTATAATTATTGGCAAATGTTACATCGTATTGCCTTTCCAATTTTTTAAGGATGTCGTTAAATCTCACCTCATCCAGTATAAGTCTGCCTTCAATCCAAGCCACATGCTTATCAATAGTGGTTTCTTGTACTAAGATTTGTTTTTTATTTTTATCCCAAGTACCTTCTTGATTTGGTGATAGAGTAGAACTAACTTCATTATTTAGACTATCACTAGCATAAAGCCCCACAGAACCTTCCACCAGTACCGTTTTAATATATTCGTCTTCTGGATAGGCAGACACATTAAACTGGGTTCCCAAAACGCGAATATTTAAGTCATTTGATTCCACCTCAAAAGGGTGTTCTTTATCTTTAGCTACATCAAAATAAGCTTCTCCATCATTAAGGAAAACCTGCCTCTTTACCCCTTTAATAAACTTAATTGGATATTTTATGGAAGTCCCTGCATTTAAATGTACAGACGTTCCATCAGACAATACAATATTGAATCGTTTACCGTAAGGAACCGTTAACGTATTATAAACTAATTTGTCCAAATCTGATTCCTTATCATAAGACAGTTTCTTTCCTATCTGAACTCCAATCACATCCCCTTCAATATTATAAACCTCTTGCGAGCTTTCATCATCTATGATTTTAATCGTCCCATCTTCCAGTTGTAATGTGATATTATTTTCTGTAGACCACTTTAATAAAAAGTTTTTCTGATAGAAATAATACCCTATTGATAAAAACAAAGACACTACAGCTGCGTACTTAAAAACAGATATCATTCTTTTCCCATTTTTACGCTTTGTCTTTGAAATTTCTATATACAATCGTTCTTTTATGGCTTTAGCATCTGGATCATTCACACTGAAAACTATAGCATAGTGGTCTTTTAAATAATCTTTAAAAAGCAATTTATTCTCTGGTGTCTTCACCCATTCAATCAATTTATCCAAATCTTTAGATGATGCCGATTTAGATAAATATCTAACTATAATTTTCTCAATACTTCCTGGTATCATAACATTATTTTAACTTAATACAAACGAAATTTACACAACCCTAACTTTTTCACTAATTTTTTTTTGATTTTATATTTTTTTAAGACTTTTACGTATATTTTCTCAAGTTTTTCTGCAACATATATGGACGATCTTTTTAAAGACCACAATAGTTTTATTGAATGCCTTAAAGATGGTGATAAAGAAGCATACAACTATTTGGTAGACATTTATTATAAAAAGCTATTCGTTTATGCCCTAAGCTTAACTAACGACCATACCATGACACAAGACATTGTTCAAAATGTATTTTTGAGGACATGGGAGTATAGAAAAAAGTTGCGTTCTGATTTTTCTTTGAATGGCTTTCTTTATAAATCGGTTTACAATGAATTTATTAACCAGTACCACAGGAACCAATTTGTGTCTATATTAGAAAAATTTCAAGCAGAGGCCCTTAAAGAAGAGGCTGAAAATGTTGATCAAGATTTTTTTAAGAAAAAAATAGAACTAATAACCAAAGAGATAGAGAATCTACCCCCAAAATGCAAACGTGTTTTTATGTTAAGCAAAAAAGACGGTTTAACCAATATAGAAATAGCTGAATACTTAAACACATCTATTAAATCTGTAGAAGCCCATATAACAAAAGCTTATTCTCTAATTAGAGGCAAATTAAGAAAATAGCTTTGAAAGATCACCTAAACTCCCTAACCCAAATATTACGATAGCTAACGCCACTGTTATCGCCATGATCCTGAAGCATTAAAGCCGCCTTTCCATGGGGCTCGTTTTTGGGCCAACCTATGTACTCTGTTGTTCCTTGTATTTCTACATGATCCTGAATAAGCACATTATTATGCAGTACTGTAATGGTGGCCGATTTTGTTTTAACGCCATTAGCATTAAATTGTGGAGCATGGTAAATAATATCATAGGTATTCCATTCGCCAGACGGCACCGAAGCTTTAGCCAAAGGCACATGTTGTTTGTATATGGCCCCTACCTGACCATTCACATAGGTCTCATTATCGTTATTATCCAATACCTGAACTTCATAGCGTTCCTGTAAAAATACACCGCTATTAGCTCTATGCTGACCTATTCCTCTTACCTCCTTTGGAGATCGCCATTCGATGTGCAACTGAACACTTCCAAACTTACGTTTGGTTTGGATATTACCAGACTTATCCTTAACGGTCATACTACCATCGGTATTTAACAACCAATTCACCTTACCTTTATCTTTGGATGATTCCCATGCATCGAAATTGGAACCGTCAAAAAGTACAATGGCATCAGAGGGCGCCGAATTATGACTTCCTGGCACTACTGTTTTAGGTACCGGCTTATAAAATTCCGTTGCCTCAGGTGTGGCTGGCTCTGTTACATGGTCATTACCTTGTGCTTGCACGCAAACCGAAACAGACATAAAAATTCCCAAAACCATTAAAAAACACTTCATAACAATCTATATAGTAACAATCTTTACAAAACTAAAGTTCTTTGATTTTGATGTTTCTGAACCAAACAGGATTGCCATGATCCTGCAAGCCTATATGACCAGTTTGATATTTACCAAAGCCTTCCCAGCCTTTAAATTTGGAATTGTCTACCATCTTATCCCAACCTTCACCATGAACGGGAAATGTCATGACTTCGGTTCCATTCATCGAAACTTTCCCTTGGTTTGTTTTGTGATTCACTTCCAAAACACATAGATTCCATTCACCTGCCGGTTTTATTAAAGTATCTGGGCAAGCAATCATATCATATAGGGAACCCGCTTTGTGCGTTCCACCTTCCACAAAAGAATCGGGATGCTTTGCATTATCCAACACCTGAATTTCTGGGCCGGTTTGATAAGCTTCATTGAATTTTTCATCTTCAAAAACACTCCAAAAAATTCCACTATTGCCTCCTTCTGAGATTTTCCATTCTAAAGACAATACAAAATTGGTAAACTTCTGTTTTGTGATAATATTTTTTCCGCCAGTTTCACCCGGTTTGAAAGCCATAGCGCCTTCTTCAATGATCCATTCCGAAGGCATTTCATCCATACGATAGCCTCGCCAATTATCAAGTGAATTGCCATCAAACAGTGTAATCCACTCCTTTGCCACATCGGTTTCAACAATTCCAGCTGGATTTTCTTCAACAGCAACATTCTCTTTTTTTTGTTTACAAGAAACTGTAATTACTAAGGTTATTAACAAATAAAAAAATGATCTCATATGTACTAGCTTTAATTTTTTTTTATATAAATTATGTGTCTAACTAATTAAATTACCCTTATCATCCCATTGGGCTACATCCCCTCTTTTCGATTGGTCTACGCATTTAGCCAACCATTCTTCTTCATATTCAAACCCATGCTTTTTTAGGATATGATCTGGCACACCATCCCAAACATTTGATGTATTACCTTTATACCCCAGTTCATCTATTCCTATTTTTGAAGTATAGTAACCCGTAAGTGTTAAATTACGTAATCTGGTAAAAAATGCTTCTCCTTGTATTAACTCAGGTTTTGTTTGCCCGGGATAGGCTATTTGGTCGCAAATGTAAAATTGCTCTTCTTCTGAACACTTAATGAATTCCTTGTTGTACAATTTATTACTAAAACTATCTAACCACATTAACCCTCCTCTCATGGGGATTTGATGCTCCTGTATATCTTTTACAATAAACTCTATAAATGCAACAGTATCTGCTTCGGTTGCCGATGCATAAGCTGGACTCTTGGGCAATATGATATCGCAAAGAACAGCTATTGTTAAAAGCTCATGTTCGTTAAAGAATATAGATTCGAATAACTCTTTATCCCTTAACTTCTCGCTTTCAGTTCTTCCATACAAAGGAGTGTCATCGGGTTTAGGCATCCCTTCGGGTTTTGTCTCATTAGAGGAGCAACCATTCAGTGCAAGCCCTGTAGCAACCGAACCTAATAGTATTGACTTTAAACTATCTCGTCTATTCATCCCTAGAAATTACTAAATGTTTTGTCTTTTCAATTCACCAACAATATAATCGCAGGTTCGCCATGACAATGCCAGTATGGTCCACGTTGGGTTTTTATCTGCTTGGGATACAAAGGGCCCCGCATCTACGATAAAAACATTATCTACATCATGTAATTGTTGGTACTTATTTGTCACAGATTTTTTCGGATCGTTCCCCATACGCGTAGTTCCCACTTCGTGTATAATTCTACCCGGGGCCAACAATCCAAAATCGTCTGCTTCCGTAGGCATATCGCCTAATGCATATCCTCCCATACCGTCTATAATCTCTTCAAAAGTATCGTGCATATGCTTAGCCTGTAATCTTTCATGCTTACTCCATTGATAATGGAACCTTAACACAGGAATCCCCCATTCATCAACAACATCAGGGTCAATTTCACAATAATTACTTTCTAATGGAATACTTTCGCCACGACCAGACAAACCTATTATGGCTCCATAAAACTTCTTTACGTCATCTCTTAAACCATTTCCGTAACCTCCAACACGAGCCCCTATAAACTTATTTAAAACATCCATATCAAAACCGAAGCCGTATGCAGGCATTCGCAATCCTCCAGAAATCTCGATATGGTAACCTCTCGGGAAATTTAATTTTTTATTATCTCCCCACCATGGGGTATAGACATGCATTCCCCCAACGCCATCTTCATTATAGGTTTCCCTATTCATTAAATCGGGCACAAATGCAGCACGTCCCGCGCCCGTAGAATCATGTAAATACCTACCAACCAATCCGCTACTATTTCCTAAGCCGTCTTTATGAATTTTACTTTTGGAATTTAATAAAATTCGAGCTGAACTGCACGCCGATGCCGCTAAAACAATTACCCTGGCATTTAACTTATATTCTTTTCTATCTTGTTTATTTATAAAAATAACACCTGTTGCCTTTCCGGAATCATCTGTAACAACCTCCCTAACCATAGAATCTGTATAGAGCCTGATTTGTCCTCCAGATTTTTGGGCTGGAAAAATAAGGCAGGAGCCAGATGAAAAATCGGCATATGCACTGCATGACCTATTACACTGACTACAATAAAAACAAACGCCGCGCTCGTTATTGATCGCTTTTGTTAGTATGGACAATCGTGAGGGGTACACGGGCACATTAGCTTTTCTGGCGCCTTTTATATAATACATTTCATGGAGCCTTGGCTTAGGGGCAGGTAAAAAGAAGCCATCGGGGTCATTGGGTAAATTTTCATTACTTCCAAAAACACCAATAAGCTTATCTACTTTATCGTAATAAGGTTTTACATCATCATAGGAAATAGGCCAATCATCACCTAAGCCATCTAAACTTTTTCGTTTAAAGTCCAAGGGCCCAAACCGCAATGAAATGCGTCCCCAATGATTGGTCCTTCCTCCAAGCATTCTGGAGCGAAACCAATCAAATTTTGTCCCATTCTTCTTGGTGTATGGCTCACCTTCAATATTCCAGCCTCCATAAGCGGCATCAAAATCCCCAAAATCCCTAGTAGAGCTTGCGCCTCTCCTTGGCGATTCGTAAGACCATTTTAACTGTGTTCTTGACTCGGGATTAGCTGGATCGAAAAACGGTCCAGCCTCAATAACTGCTATATTTAAACCAGCTTCAGAAAGTATTTTAGTTGCCATACCTCCCCCAGCACCAGAACCTACTATAATAACATCGAACGTTTCTGGAGCTTCTTTTATTTGCATGGTTTAATTAGTTTAAAAAAGATTGATTAATTTATAGTCCCAGTATTTTTTTTAATTGTTCTTTATCAGTTTCCCCTCCAGCAAAATCATCAAAACTGCGTTGTACCGCTTCAATAATATGCTTTTGAATGAAAGGAGCCCCTTCCCTAGCGCCTTGCTCTGAAGATTTAATGCAACACTCCCATTCCATAACGGCCCAAACATCGCATCCGTATTTGGTTAGTTTTGAAAAAATACCATTAAAATCCACTTGCCCATCGCCTAATGAGCGGAAACGTCCAGCGCGGTCTTTCCAATCGGCATATCCACCATAAACCCCTTGTTTACCTGTAGGGTTGAACTCTGCATCTTTTACATGAAAGGCTTTAATACGCTCATGATAGTAATCGATAAACGTAAGGTAATCCAATTGCTGTAATACAAAATGGCTGGGGTCGTAAAGTATACTTGCTCTATTGTGGTTTCCAGTAGCTTCTAAAAACCGTTCGAAAGTAATCCCATCATGTAAATCTTCCCCTGGATGAAGTTCATAGCAGACATCTACACCTTGCTCATCAAAATGATTCAATATAGGCAACCATCGGTTGGCCAGTTCATCGAACCCCATATCCACTAACCCATTTGGGCGTTGCGGCCATGGATAAACGGTAGGCCACAATAAAGCTCCAGAAAATGTTGCATGGGCATTTAAGCCCAACCTTCTACTTGCTGTTCCGGATTTCTTTACAAAATCTATAGCCCAAGCTGTTCTGGCTTTCGGATTATTTCTCACGGCTTCTGGCGCAAAACCATCGAACATCACGTCATAGGCCGGATGAACGGCAACCAATTGTCCCTGCAAGTGTGTAGAAAGCTCGGTTATCTCTAACCCATAAGCATTTACTTTGCCTTTTAATTCGTCGCAATAGGTTTGGCTTTCTGCAGCCTTTTCAACATCTATTAAATTGGATTCCCAAGTAGGTATTTGAATCCCTTTATACCCTAAATTTGCGGCCCATTCGCACATCCCATCCAAACTGTTAAACGGTGCTTCATTACCTGCAAATTGTGCTAAAAAAACCGCAGGGCCTTTTATTGTTTTCATTTATTTTTAATATTTAAAGGACATTTATGGTCCTTATTTAGTATTCGGCAGAATTCCATTTTAGTATAAAACGTGTTTACTTTAGTCTTCAATCTTCAACCAAACGTTTCCTTTTTGATGGGACTCCACAGCTTTTTCAATAAAACTCATACCTCGAACACCATCCATCATTGTTGGAAATTCTCCTGAATTGTAGGCTTCTCCTCGAATCGCCCTGGCCACACCTAAATATATATTAGCCATTGCATCAAAGATCCCTTCAGGATGTCCTGGTGGTAATTTTGTTCCATCCAGTGATAGGTCAGAATTATAGACATGCCCAGGTTTATAAACTTGTACGGGTTTTTCATCGCTAAGCACATATAGATAATTGGGATTTTCCTGTTCCCATCTAAATCCCCCTTTATCTCCATAAATGGCTATGGCTAAATTATTCTCTTCCCCAGTAGCTATTTGACTGGAGCGAATAACGCCTTTAGCATTGGTATTAAAACGAAGTAAGGCAGTTCCATCGATATCCATTTTATTATCTTCATATAAATAATTAAGATCTGCCAGAATAGCATCTATTTGCATACCAGTAGTAAACTCAATCATATTGAAAGCATGCACTCCAATATCACCAAAACAACAACTTATCCCAGCCTTTTCCGGATTTAACCGCCAGGTGGAAGCGCGCTTTTCCTGTTCATGTATAACAGGATTTAACCATCCTTGGTAATACTGTGCATCTATTTTTTGAATTTTGCCAAGCGCTCCCGCCTTGATCATTTCCCGCATTTGGCGCACCATTGGATAGCCAGTATAGGTATGGGTAACAGCAAATACCGCATTATGTTCTTCTAACACTGATTGCAATATCTTCGCTTCACTGAAGGTTGTGGTCATAGGCTTTTCACAAATAACCTGAAAACCATTCTCCAAGAGCTTTTTAGCCATAGGAAAATGTAAAAAGTTTGGCGTAAGCACAGAACAAACCTGTATTCGTTCTTCTTTGGGCAGTTTAAGTTCTTCTTCTATTAAGGTGTCAAAATCAACATAAATACGATCGGTATTGATTCCTATTTGTTTTGCAAAATTGATATTATCTTCCCAAACCGGATTAAAAACCGCTCCTACTATTTCATAATTATCATTTATAAAGGAAGCTATTCTATGAAGCACCCCAATTAAGGAGTCTCCTCCCCCTCCAATAATTCCTAACTTTATTTTTTTTGCCATTATTCGTTTCTAGAATTTATTTATAACTTTTAAGCAATCTACACACGATTCGCTTCTAATTTTTTACGCTGGGTAAACAAAATACCAAACAGGAGTATTAATGCCAATGGAAAAAAGGCTATGTTACTTAAGGTTTCCTGTCCCGCTAATAATTCAGCTTGCTCCAAAGCCACCCCAGATTCCAATGCTGTTGCCTTAGCATTATCCAGCCATGAGCCTATTACAGGTTGCCAAATACTAGTTGCAAACATACCTGCACCTCCAATTAAAGACATGCCTAATGCGCCTGTATTTGGAACATATTCACTTACAAAACCAATCATGGTAGGCCAGAAATAACACACGCCAATAGCAAATAGGATAGCAGCCACATAGACCATTCCACCTGTAGCAGTACTCATCATGTAGATTGCTATTGTAGCGATAATTGAAGACATTAACAATACGCCCGGAGGATTTAACTTATGGATGATTGGCCCTGCAAAGTAGCGTCCAACAGCCATTAAGCCTGTTACCATCGCTAAAATTAACATAGGACTGGCACCAGAGTTGCCCAGTATTTTTTCAACCCATTGCTGGGTTCCTAATTCTGTAGTAGCGGTAAGGGTCATACAAACCACCATAAAAATGAATAGTGGCGACAGCAAACTTTTAATATTTACCTTAGTATCAGACACGATATTTTCACTTTTAGGAAATGTTTGTCCAAAGAATAAGATACCATAAAGCAACGTCGGAATTAACATAACGCCTATTTGCAGTTGCCATCCCATGTCAAAATCGGTCATAAACTTTGAAATCAATGCTCCAATTACAATTCCTCCCGGAAACCAAACATGAAATTTATTTAGCATGGTTGTGCGGTTATCCGTATACATTTCGGCAATAAGCGGATTACAGGCTGCTTCTACCGAACCATTAGCAAAACCAATAAAAAAGGTTGATATAAGCAATGTCCAAAATCCACCAGCAAAAATAGTAAGCACCAACCCTATTAGATGTGATACAAATGCTATCACCATGAGCTTACGTGGGCCTACTGAATTGTACACCAATCCCCCAAATATGGTAGCTATTGGAAAGCCAAGAAAAGCCATACTATTCACCCAACCTAATTCTGTATCGGATAACTGAAAATCGTTTCCTAATTGGCCTAAAATCCCTGCCCTAATAGCAAAGGTCATCGCTGTAACAATTAATGCCAGGCAACTTGCTAAAAAAAGTTTGTTTTTGTTTATAGTTTCCATATTTATGGTTTAGTTTAGTTTGGTTAGTTCATTTCTGTTCCCACTTTTTCAAGTAGTTTTTTAGTAGCAAGAATACCTTCATCCTCACTTAATCTATCTCCCTCATACTCTACATCTATATATCCTGTATACCCAGCATCTTTCACGATTTTAAGCATTTTGGCATAATCTATTTTGGTTTCATTACCAGCTTCATCAAAGTCGTATGACTTAGCGCTTATTGCTTTGGCAAAAGGCATTAATTCTTCAACGCCTTTATATCTATCATATTCTTCGTTGCAGTTGTGGACACCTCCTTTTATACAAAAGTTACCAAAATCGGGGAGCGTGCCACAGTTAGACATATTGACTTGTTTCATGACAGACGATAACCATTCACCGTTAGAAGTATACCCCCCATGATTTTCCACTAAAACATTAATACCTTTAGTTTTGGCATACTCAGATAATTTGCCCAAGCCCTGAACTGCTTGGTTCAATACTTCATCGTAAGTCCCATCGCCATGGGCATTAACCCTAACAGAATGACATCCCAAGGTTTTAGCAGCATCTACCCATTTTTTATGGTTTTCTACGGCAGCATCTTGCTCTTCAACATTACTCGAAGCTAAATTACCTTCACCATCAACCATTATTAAAAGGTTTTTCACACCGTGCTTTTCACTTGCAGCTTTCAATCTATTAACAACTTCATCAATCCCCAACTCTTCCACCTCTTTCTTATAGAGTCCGCTAACATATTCGATAGCCTGAAAACCTAAACTGTGGGCTTCTTTGGCAAAATCGAAAGGACTAATTTCCCCGCTTCTTATTTTTCTATGCAAAGACCATTGTGCTAAGGAGATTTTAAAAAAGGGAGTGGCATCCATTTTTTCAACTGAATTGTTCATAGCTTCTTTTTTCTTTCCATTTGCACAAGAAACAACCACTAGTAGCGTCAAGGCAATTGTAGACATTTTAATAATTGACTTTTTAAATTCCATCTGTTTTATTTTAACATCACGCAATCCTCCAAAAAAAACAACAATACCTTAAATGCTGTTATGGCTTATTACACGATTTGAAATTAATTATCGTGAAAATAAAAAATCAATCGCCAACTCTTGTTTATTTTTATTCAGTGAAAGGATTTATACAATTATTTTAACAGGAAATCTAGTGCATTTCAAGTTCCAAACTTTCTTCAACCAAAAACCTATCCCTATATTCAATAGGTGTACATTTTTCATGCTTTTTAAAAACGGTCGAAAAATATTGGCTTGTTGAAAAGCCACAACTAAAAGCAATTTCAGCAATACTTAAATCGGGAGCCTCTATTAACAAGGTCTTTGATAACTCCACTCTTTTAATCATTAAATATCGCATTGGCGTTAAATTGGTTAGCCTTTTACAATGGTGAGTAAACCTGGTTAAGCCAACCCCAGCAGATTTGGCCATCTTACCGATTGTCCAATCGTCAGAAAGGTTTTTATCCAATTCCTTCAAAAACAGCTGCACACTTCTTGAACTATCAATAAGGTCTTCGTTTAAGGTCACATCTTCAGAATTCAACAAGTCCAACAGCAAAATCAACAAATAATTAATCAACAGCCTTATCCTTGACGCATTACTACCATCGTCATCTGTATTAACTACCTGACTTATACGCTGAAAACAATCGCGAATTCTATTATCCGCTTTCCAATGCACCTTTTCGTTTTGCCTTAAAATGGTGGTCAATCGCTCCAAATCATTTGGCGCCAACATAATCCATTCTGGCCATACCCACTTCTGGTGCGGCCTCCTCACCCCTAAATCCAAAATAACCCAATAGAACTTACCCATTCCAATTTTTGGATCCCCCACCTTATGTGCTTCCCAAGGTCTCGTAACCGTTAAACTATTAGGAAACAACATCATATCCTTTCCTTCTTGGGAATAGGGCATAGAACCAGATTCTAAAAAATGAATTTCTATTCCTTCATTTCTATGCCAATCCAGACCCCAATCCTGAGGCTCATTAGCATCCCAATACCCTACACTATTCAAGCCAAGAGTATCGTCCGTCAAGCGGTCTCCCGGATAAGTATACCTAGCCAAAGCTTTAAACTTTAACTTCTTTCTATTTACGGCATCAACCAAGGGCAAACAGGTATCGGCATGATACACCACTCCCTCGGCTTCAAACGGCGCTATTTGCTGTGCATTTATTTTCACTGAAAAAAATTGAACATTAAATCACCGCAAAATAGCTAATTTGCCTCTAAATAAAAATTTCATCCACAAAAAAATTCCTTTTAAAACATTATAAATGAGCTTATCCTGTTTAGATCCTTCTAAAGAAACTTACGACGCAATCGTTGTAGGAACTGGCATTTCTGGCGGCTGGGCTGCCAAAGAACTTTGCGAAAAAGGTTTAAAAACCCTAGTCCTTGAACGTGGCAGAATGGTAAAACATATTGAAGATTACCCAACGGCACACCTAGATCCTTGGGACATGCCTAATGGTGGGGCCCCTACAAAGGAAACCAAAGAAAGGATGCACAAACAGCATAGAACCGGTTATGTTACCATGGAATACCGCAAACACTTTTTTGTAGACGATTTAAAACATCCTTATAATGAAAACAAGCGTTTTGATTGGATTAGAGGATACCATGTTGGCGGACGTTCCCTTATGTGGGGCAGACAAAGCTATCGCCTAAGTGATATAGATTTTGAGGCCAACAAAAAAGAAGGCATTGCTGTAGACTGGCCCGTTCGCTATAAGGATATTGCTCCTTGGTACGACCACGTTGAAGACTTTATTGGGGTAAGTGGTGAAAATTTGGGATTAAAACAATTACCAGACGGAAAGTTTTTAAAACCAATGAACCTTAATTGCGTTGAAGAACATTTAAAGTCTAAAATCTCCGAGCATTTTGATGACGGCCGATTGCTCACCATAGGCAGGGTAGCCCATATTACAGAAGGCACAAAACCAGGCTTAGGCAGAAGCACATGCCAATATAGAAACCGATGCATGCGAGGCTGTCCCTACGGCGGGTACTTTAGCAGTAATTCGTCTACCCTACCAACCGCTGAAGCTACAGGAAACATGACCTTGAGACCAAACTCGATTGTTTACGAGGTGGTTTACGACGATACCACAAAACAAGCTACAGGCGTTAAAGTAATTGATGCTGAAACCAAAGAAAAAATTGAGTTTAAAGCTAAAATTATTTTCTTGTGTGCCTCCGCCATTGCTTCGGCCTCTATCCTGATGCAATCCAAATCGGAACGCTTCCCTAACGGATTAGGAAACGACAGTGGCGAACTGGGACATAATATTATGGACCATCATTTTCATGTAGGGGCAAGAGCCAAAACCAACCTTTTTAAAGACAAATACACCAAAGGCAGGAGGGCCAACGGCATCTACATCCCAAGGTTTAGGAACATTGGCGGAGAAACTGATAAAAAAGAATTCAAAAGAGGCTATGGCTTCCAAGGTGGCGCAAGCAGATCAGGCACTTCCGAAATGGTTGCCGAACTAAAATATGGACCAGCTTTAAAAGAGGCCATCCTAAAACCAGGAGAATGGTCGGTTGGATTAACCGGTTTTGGAGAAACATTACCAAACCACAGCAACAGAATGTATTTAGATTACGAGAAATTGGATGAATGGGGCTTACCCACCGTAACCTTTGATGCCGATTTTGGAGAAAACGAACTCGCCATGCGTAAGGACATGCAGGAACAAGCGGTTAAAATGTTGGAAGCGGCAGGGTTTAAAGATGTAGAAGGGTATGATAATGTAGAAGGCAGAGCCATGGGATTGGGCATACACGAAATGGGTACTGCCAGAATGGGCAGAGACCCTAAAACATCGGTTTTAAATGAATACAATCAAATTCATTCTTGCAACAATGTATATGTTACCGATGGCTCTTTCATGACCTCGGCAGGCTGCCAAAACCCATCCTTAACCTACATGGCCTTTACTGCCAGAGCGGCAAATCATGCAGCAGAGCAGTTTAAAAAGAATAACGCTTAATTTTTTTTATATGAAATGCCCATTAGCAAAAAGTTGCAAACCAGCCGAAATGATAATAAGGGCATTCCACCTGCCTGCCGGCAAGGCAGGTCTGACCAATAAAAAACAATGAAAATAAACAGATGAAACGAAGAGAAGCATTAAAAAACATAGGCTTAACATCTGCCTTTTTTGTTGCAACACCCTCTGTAATTAGCTTATTACAAAGTTGCTCCAATGATGTCAAATCTTGGACTCCAGAATTTTTAAGTGAACAAGAAGGTGTGGTTTTAACAAACTTGGTCGATATTATTTTACCTAAAACAGAAAATTTGCCATCGGCTTTAGAGCTCAATATCCCGCAGTTTATTGACAAATACATGAATGAAGTTTTTGAAGATGAAGACCAAGGACAATACAAAACAGGATTTAACAATATCATTGGTCTGTTAAGGCCCAACCCTGAAGATGATATTAAAAAAATAACACCAGACAGTTACAAAGCGCTACTGGACAAACACATGTTAATTAAAGGAGAGGTCGATGAGGAAAGAGCATCCAATCCAGAATCTTTAGACCTAACAACATCCGAATTTTTAAACAGCATTAAATGGATGGCCATTAACGCGTACAAAACCACCGAAGAGGTTGGAGAAAAGGTTTTAGCCTACGACCCAGTTCCAGGAGCCTATTATTGTGGCAACCTACAAGAATTAACCGGAGGCAAATCCTGGTCTTTATAAAACCCAACATACAAATAATGCAAACTAAACTATTTACAAAAAACACATGGCTTCTACTCTTGTGCCTCGTTATTTTAACTAATTGCCAAAACAAGACCAAACAACAAGCCGAAAACTGGAAATCTTTATTTAACGGCAAAGATTTAAACAATTGGATCATTAAAATAAAAGGGCATCCTCTGGGAGAGAATTACAAAAACACCTTTATTGTTGAAGATGGCGTTATGAAAGTAAACTATAAGGCTTACGATTCTTTTAACAATGCATTTGGCCATATTTATTACAAAAAGCCTTTTAGCAATTATAAATTCAGAATGCAATACAGATTTACTGGCGAACAGGTAAAAGGCGGCGCTGGATGGGCAACCCGAAACAGTGGCATCATGGTTCATTGTGAAGACCCTAAAAATATAGGACTAAATCAAGACTTTCCTGTTTCAATAGAAGTTCAACTTTTAGGCGGATTAAATTCTGGCGAACGCCCAACAGGGAATTTATGCACCCCTGGTACTCATGTCGTTATAAATGACGAACTTTACACATCGCACTGCATTGATTCTTCATCTAAAACATACAATGGGGACCAATGGGTAAATGTTGAAATTGAAGTGAGAAACGATTCTATAATCAAGCATTTCATTAATGGCAATAATGTACTCACTTACTACAAACCCCAAATTGGGGGGCCAGTGGACTATAATGCCGAGCTATGGAAAAGCAAAGAAGGTACTCCTTTAAAAGGAGGCTATATTTCATTACAAAGCGAAAGCCACCCTGTTGAATTTAAAAATATTGAGATTTTAGAACTTTAAAATGATAAAGACCATTACAAAACTTAACACTTTATTTTTTTTGGGGTTACTATCAAACGTAGCACTATCACAAAACTTTAAAGATTATTCCCAGCAAGTAGAGAGCGCATCTATTTCCATAGACATGGTCGCTATTGAAGGTGGCCATTTTATAATGGGCAATGACCAAGGCAAAGCTGATGAAAACCCAGCTCACAAGGTGTCCGTTGATGATTTTTGGATAGGTAAATATGAAATAACTTGGGAGCAGTACGACGCCTTTGTATATGCAAATTTTGATGCTTCACAATTTCAAGATGATTCCAAACTAAAAGCATTGGGTATCGACGCCGTATCTGGAGCCACACCTCCTTATGTAGATATGAGTTTTAATATGGGCAAAGGCAGTTCTCCGGCGGTTAACATGACCCAATATGCCGCTTTAATGTATTGCAAATGGCTCACCTCAAAAACCGGAATATTTTATCGTTTGCCCACCGAAGCAGAATGGGAATACGTCTGTAAAAAGGGAAACACCGATCAAAACAATTCCTTAAGCGATATTGGCTGGTATGCCGAAAACAGCAACGAAAAATATGAAAAGACGGGAACCAAAAAAGCTAATTCCTTAGGTGTTCACGATTTATTGGGCAATGTTTCAGAATGGGTTTTGGATCAATACGACCCAAACTACTATAAAAACTCACCGGAAAATAATCCCTGGAACAAGCCCTCCAAACTATACCCTCGCGTTTTAAGAGGTGGTTCATGGAAAGATACGGCCGATAAATTGTGCTGCACATCCAGACAAACATCAAACCCTAAATGGAAAAGAAGAGACCCTCAGATCCCCAAAAGTAACTGGTGGCATACCGACGCCCCTTTTATCGGATTTAGAATAGTAAGGCCTAAAGTACAACCCTCAAAAGAAGATATAAAAGCATATTGGCTTGAAGCTATCGCTGACTTTTAAACTTAACAAACTAAAACATACACTATGAAAGACAAAAAAATATCCAGACGGCATTTTGTAAAAGAATCTTCATTAGTTACGGGAGGCATTTTATTAGGCCCTTCACTTTTTGCTTCTCCTATGCATACTACTAAAAAGGAAAAAACCTTAAAACTAGCCCTCGTTGGTTGCGGTGGCCGGGGTACAGGAGCGGCAGTTCAAGCGCTTAAAGCAGACAGCAATGTAAAATTGGTTGCCATGGCAGATGCTTTTGAAGATCAAATTGAAAAATCCCATGGGAACCTATCCAAAATATTTGATAAAAGCAGAATCGAACTAAAACCTAGTATGAAGTTTGTTGGTTTTGGCTCTTACAAAAAAGCCATAGACGAAGCCGACGTGGTCATTTTAACCACACCTCCAGGATTCAGACCCCAACATTTTGAATATGCAGTACAACAAGGCAAGCATGTTTTTATGGAAAAGCCTGTTGCTACAGATGTTGCCGGTATTAAAAAAGTATTGAACGCAGCAAAACTGGCTAAAGAGAAAAAGCTTAATGTTGTAGTTGGTTTGCAAAGGCGTTATCAAGCAGAATATATTGAATTGAATAGACGCATAAAAAATGGCGATTTAGGCAAAATTGTATCTGGGCAAGTTTACTGGAACGGTGCTGGCGTATGGGTGCGCCCTAGAACCGATTCTATGAC
The DNA here is from genome assembly GCF_022662195.1 of Aestuariivivens insulae. Lineage (GTDB taxonomy): Bacteria > Bacteroidota > Bacteroidia > Flavobacteriales > Flavobacteriaceae > Aestuariivivens > Aestuariivivens insulae. The sequence continues at coordinate 251,345 of NZ_JAKMCS010000002.1, forward strand.
CGAAATGGAATACCAAATGCGAAACTGGTATTATTTTAACTGGCTATGTGGTGACCATATACTAGAGCAACACATACACAACATAGATGTCGCCAATTGGTTTATTGGAGAGCTTCCCATTAAGGCCCAAGGCATGGGTGGTCGGGAAGTAAGAAAAGGAAAAGACCACGGGCAAATATTCGATCACCATTTTGTAGAGTTCACCTACCCTAGTGGCGCCATTATTTCCAGTCAGTGTAGACATCAACCAGGTTGTTTCAGTCAAGTTTCAGAAACCTTTCAGGGCACTTTAGGAACCTCTTATACTGGTGGTGGCAACACTGCCATTTTAAAATCCTACGACGGAAACAACATATACAAACACGATGGCGAAAACGATAAAAATCCGTACCAAGTAGAACACGACAGGCTTTTTGCTGCAATAAGATCGGGCGAAGAAGTAATAAACAATGCAGAATATGGGGCAGAAAGCACCATGACCGCCATTTTAGGTCGTATGGCAACATACTCTGGCAAAGAAATAAGCTGGGACAAAGCCATGAATTCAGACTTGAAATTAGTTCCAGATGAGGACATGCTCAGTTTTAATTCCGTGCCCCCCGTTGTTCCAAACGAACTAGGCGAATACCCTATTCCCATGCCCGGTCAAACCACATTTTATTAAAAATAAGTTATTTTGAAAAGAAGAGCATTTATAAGAAAAACAGCCGCCACAACATCCTTATTTAGTATGGGGGCTTTGGGCGTACATGCCTTAGATAAAGCAAGCCAAAAAAGCTCAGTTCCAAACCATACGTTCAAACTAAAATACGCGCCGCACTTAGGCATGTTTAAAAACCTTGCAGGCGTCGCCCCTATAGACCAATTAAACTTTATGGCAGAGCAAGGCTTTACTGCTTTTGAAGATAACGGTATGAAGGGCAGGTCTACAGATACCCAAGAACAAATGGCCAAAACCATGGCCAAAAGGAATATGACCATGGGCGTGTTTGTAGCCCATAAAATTTATTGGAAAGAACCCAATTTAGCTAGTGGTGATAAAACAAAACGAGAAGAGTTTTTAAACGACATTAAATCTTCGGTTGAAGTTGCCAAACGTGTAAACGCCAAATGGATGACCGTAGTCCCTGGACATGTAGATTTAAAACAAAATATGAGTTTTCAAACCGAACATGTTATAGAATCTTTAAAACAAGCCTCGGCTATATTAGAACCCCATAACCTCACCATGGTTCTTGAACCCTTAAATTTCAGGAATCATCCAGGGCTCTTTTTAAGTGAATCGCCACAAGCGTATCAAATCTGTAAAGCCGTCGATTCCCCTGCTTGTAAAATATTATTTGATATTTACCACCAACAAATTCAAGAAGGCAATTTAATTCCAAATATTGAGCAATGTTGGGATGAAATAGCCTATTTTCAAATTGGTGACAATCCAGGGCGTAATGAACCTACCACAGGTGAAATAAATTATAAAAATGTGTTTAAATTTATTCATTCCAAAGGTTACAATGGTATATTGGGTATGGAACATGGCAATTCCATAAGCGGCAAAGAAGGCGAATTAAAAGTCATTGAAGCCTATAAAAATTCTGATAGTTTTTAAAAACTTAAACCATGGAGACAAATAGCAAAAAAAATAGCCGAAGGACATTTATAAAAACAACCGCATTAACAGGTTTAGGCATTTCAATTATCCCTCGACATGTTATGGGCAAAGGGTTTATTCCGCCTAGTGATAAATTAAATATCGCTGTTATTGGAGGCGGCGGCAAAGGGTATTCAGACGCTATTAATACTTGGAACAATGGAGCTTCTAACATTGTTGCTATTTGCGATGTCGACTGGAATCAATCTAAAGCCTTAATGGAAAAATTTCCAAATGCTGCCAGATACAAAGATTTTAGAAAACTTCTTGATGGCAGAAACGACATTGATGCCATAACCGTTTCAACACCAGATCACACACATGCTGTTATCGCTATGGCCGCCATTCAATCTGGTAAGCACGTATATGTTCAAAAACCTTTAACCCATGATATCTATGAGGCTAGAATGCTTACTGAAGCAGCTAACAAATACCAAGTAGTAACCCAAATGGGAAACCAAGGTGCTTCAGGGAATGGCGTTAAACAAATGACTAAATGGTTTGACGAGGGTATGATTGGCTCTGTAAATCAAGTCCATGTTTGGACCAACAGACCCGTTTGGCCACAAGGTATTGCCACCCCTACCGAAAAACCAGCATTATTGGATGGATTGGATTGGGACACGTGGATAGGCCCTTCCCAATGGGTAGATTACCACCCACTCTACCACCCATTTAAATGGCGCGGTTGGTGGAATTTTGGAACCGGAGCCCTGGGCGATATGGGATGCCATTTAATGGATCCTCCTTATAGAGTTTTAGGACTTGGTTATCCTACCGAAGTGGAAAGCAGTGTTGGGGCCGTTTTCAAAAAAGACTGGTCTCCAGAATATCTACCAGAATCTTGTCCACCTTCATCTAGAACGCAATTAAAGTTTTCAGCTTCAGCAAAAAACAAATCTGAAGTCACACTAACTTGGTCCGACGGCGGTTTACGTCCATTCCACCCAGACCTTATTCCTGCTGACCATCCTATTGGAGACAACGACAGTACCAATGGTGTTATCATGATTGGAGAAAAAGGCATTATGACCTGCGGCACCTATGGAAGAGCCCCTAAGGTCTATTTGAATAATGGAGAACTCATCACGTTTACCGATGATAAAAAAGACATTTTACCCGAACACGGTCACCATTCCTCTTGGGTAGAAGCCTGCAAAGAAGGCTTTGGCAAAGCAAAACACAAAGCTTTAACTTCATCATTTGATTATGCAGGACCTCTCACAGAAAGTGTTTTAATGGGCAATCTGGCAATTAGAAGTTATATGCTTAGACAGGAAACAAAACCCAACCAATTCCAATACCCAGGCAGAAAAAAACTGTTATGGGACGGCATTAACATGACCGTTAAAAACTTTGACGAAGCCAATCAATTTGTAAAGCGAGAATACAGAGAAGGATGGCAATTACAATAGGATTACTTGTTTTTCTTATGTTCTACCAATAGTTGAGAAAAACAAAAAAAAGCTATTGTTTTATTGCTAAATAATGACGCCCTCCACTGTAAATTAGTTAATTTTACAACGTAGGTGTAATTTTTTATAAAATCCAAGGACCTTGAATAAATCAAAAAAAACAATTAACATCGTACTCTTTATACTATTTGGCATTTTTGCTGTTTTGCAGCTCAATGATCCTGATGCCGTAGTATGGGTTTCAATCTACGGGTTTGTTGCTGCTATTTTTTTATATTCCAATTTCAGGGAAATTCCTAAGAAGGCACTCATATTAATTATCATAGCCTTATTGGCCTATTCTGCCTTTCACCTCTCATTGTTCATCACTTATTTACAAACAGAGCATAAAGAAGAACTATTTGGTAAAATGGTATACGAGAAACCTTATTTGGAAGGGTCCAGGGAATTCTTAGGACTTTTAATAGCAGCCCTGGGTGTTTTATACTTACTTAAACAGAGAAAAGCATAGCATAATAATAACCGCTTCTATTTTACTTTTAAAAGATGAGTTCATTTAAGGAACAAGAACAATTTATAACGCTAGCAAAATCTAAATTTAATTCTAAAGAACTAGACTGGATTCTTGCTAAAACAGCCATTATTTCGAATATAGAGACCTGTAAAAAGTTTAATATGCTTTTTAGTCTTACCTCACGATTTATTGGTAGTGAAACCATAACATGGTCTCCCGACGAATTGGAGCAATTAGAAATAATATACCCCGGATTTTCAAAAACACCATGGAGCAAGCAAGATCTGGCGCGTATTCTATTGATGTTGGCCTTGGATATATCGATAAATAAAACCATTATAGAAGCATTTTTTGAGATTGCCGAAATGAAAGAACAAGTGGTCTTATACAGAGGTCTTTATTTTCTGGAAAACGCATCCGATTTTAGTGCTCAAGTTGCTGAAGGCATCCGTACCAACATGGTAAATGTTTTTGATGCCATTGCATCTGGTAATCCTTTTGCCCTGCAATACCTTGATGAAGAGGCCTGGAATCAACTGGTCCTGAAGTCTTTCTTTATGGATAGGCCCCTTTATAATGTTCAAAACATCGATTTAGGAAAGAATGAACATTTAGCAAATATGCTTCAAGACTATGTAAAAGAGCGTTGGGCTGCAGGCAGACAGGTTTCTCTTGAAATATGGCGCATGGTAGCAGGCTATCTTAGAGATGACATAAAACAACTAATTTCAGAACGATCCTTTGATGGATTGGAAAAAGAAGTCATAGAACAAATTTTGCAACAAGATAATCCCAATCTAAACAGTGAATATTGGGATCGCATAGGTAAAAACTAAATAAAACATATATTATGAATTATATAGATCCGCACATCCACATGGTTTCCAGAACCACCGATGATTATGAAAACATGAGAGCTGCCGGTATCGTTGCGGTTATCGAACCCGCCTTTTGGCTAGGCCAGGCACGTACCAGTGTTGGCTCGTTTAAAGACTATTTTAGCATGCTCGTTGGTTGGGAACGTTTTAGAGCCTCACAGTTTGGCATTAAACACTATTGCACTATTGGTTTAAATTCAAAAGAAGCCAATAACGAAGCCTTAGCAGAACAGGTTATTGACATCTTACCCGAATTTTTAGCCAAAGAGGGCGTTGTTGCCGTGGGTGAAATAGGTTATGACGACCAAACCGCCGCCGAGGATAAGTATTTTAGACAGCAATTGGAATTAGCCAAGGAGTTTGATCTTCCCGTTATGATCCACACACCTCATCGCGATAAAAAGAATGGTACGCTAAGGAGCATGGATGTTATTGAAGAACATGGCATATCGCCCAATAAGGTAGTTATCGACCACAATAATGAAGAGACCGTTAAATGGGTTCGTGATCGTGGTTATTGGGCCGCTTTTACCATTTACCCAAAAACAAAGATGAGTAAAATGCGTATGGTCGATATTGTTAAGAACTATGGCTCGGAGCAAATTATTGTAGACAGTTCGGCCGATTGGGGTGTAAGTGATCCTCTATCGGTTCCTAAAACGGCTGCACTAATGAAAAAGAATGGTGTTTCCGACAAAGATATTCATTTGACCTGTTACCAAAATGCACTCACCATTTATGGGCAAAGCGGACAGTTTAATGAATCGGACTGGCTTAACGAGACTACTGTAAATCAAGCCGATTTGCACGAAGGCAATACCATATTAAGGGGACAAGAAGCCAAAACAATCCATTTTAAAGGTTCTAAATAAAGCATTTTAAAAACATTAAACGATGGATGCTACAGCCTGTGCTCAGCGCAGGTCATGGCCACTGAGTTCCGCCGAAGTGAAGTATAACCTTTGAAAAAAACTAATTACACAAATGAAATGGTATGCTGTCTTGCAAATTATGCGTCCCGCAAATGTTATCACCTCTATTGCTGATATTATTGCGGGTATAGCTATTGCCGGTTTTTTAATTCCAAATATGTGGAATCCGGAAATAATAACACATATCATCCTATTAGGTGTTTCCACTGCATGCTTATATGCCGGGGGCATTGTCTTTAACGATGTTTTTGATATTGAACAGGATAAGATCAATCGCCCAGAGCGTGTTATTCCCAGTGGGAGATTATCACTAAAAGCAGCCCAATCGCTTGGAACAACACTTTTCGCATTAGGTATTATTGCTGCCTTTTTGGTTTCCAAGACCAGTGGTTTTTTGGCCATGGCCATCATGCTTTTAGCACTTTTATATGACAAATACAGCAAGCACCATGTCGCTTTAGGCCCCTTAAACATGGGACTATGTCGTGGTGTTAATCTTATCCTTGGTATGAGTATTAATACGGCATTGGACCCTAAGTACTATTTAATAGGTTTGCTACCTGTAATATTCATTTCAGCCATTACATTAACCGCTCAAAAGGAAACCAAAGGCAAAAATAAAATAGCGATTGCGATTGCCATGCTATTGGATGTCATGATCGTTATTGGGTTTATAGCTATGTACCAATATTACGATCTATCGATTAAGAATGCTTTCATTTTCTTAATGTTTTGGTACGGCATCAATGCATTTGCCAAGTTAAGGGCCATTCTTAACAACAATCCTAAACTAATACAACAAGCCGTTAAACTGGGAGTGTTATCACTTATCCCACTTGACGCAAGCTATACGGCAGGTTTCAGTTCGATAACCATGGCATTATTATTGCTATGCTTTTTACCCCTATCGTTATTTTTATCAAAGAAATTTCCAGTGACCTAATAATGAATAAAACGACAATTATAAAACAATCGTTTCAAGTTAATATTAACTTCAACCTCATATTTACAAGTTCCCTTTTTGAGGTTGACAACCCCATACTTGTCGATTTATTTTCAGATAACGCCCCTACAAAAAGCAATGCCATTGTTATTATTGACGATGGTGTAACCAAAGCGCATCCACATTTAAAAGCTGCGATTTCAAACTATTTTAAAACTCATAATACATTTGTAAACCTACAGGGCGACATTCTGGAAATTCCAGGAGGTGAGCAGGCAAAAAATGACGAATCACATATTAAGACCATTTTAAAAAGCGTTAATAGTTTTGGCATTGACCGACACTCCTATGTTATTGCCATAGGCGGTGGTGCCGTTTTGGATGCTGTTGGATTTGCTGCGGCCATAGCCCATCGCGGCGTTCGCTTAATACGAATCCCCACAACGGTCCTTTCTCAAAACGATTCGGGAATAGGTGTAAAAAATGGTATTAATTACTTTGGAAAGAAAAATTTTGTAGGCACCTTTTCGGCGCCTTTTGCTGTTATTAACGACGATACATTTCTTTCGACCCTAGACGATCGCGATTGGCGTTCGGGCATTTCAGAAGCTATAAAAGTGGCTTTAATAAAAGATCGGGTATTTTTTGAATGGATAGAAGCAAATGCGATAGCGCTTAACAACAGGGACCAAGACGCCATGAACACCTTAATCCACCGGTGCGCTGAAATGCATATGCAGCACATTCAAAATTCTGGAGATGCCTTTGAACAGGGCTCATCCCGCCCATTGGATTTTGGACATTGGGCAGCCCATAAATTAGAGCAATTATCCAATTACAGCATACGTCACGGAGAAGCGGTTGCTATAGGCATTGCCCTAGACAGCACCTATTCTTACTTAAAAGGCCACCTCGACGAAGAAAGCCTAACCCGCATTTTAAATTGCATTTTGAACGCTGGATTTGACCTCACCCACAGTCATTTGAATAACAAGGTTATTAAAGGACTTAATGAGTTTAGGGAACACCTGGGAGGAAAGTTAACCATTATGTTGCTAAAAGCTTTAGGAACCGGTTTTGAAGTACATGATATGGATGAAACCACCGTATTAAAAGCCATAGATTACCTTAACGCTTACCATCAAAATTAGAGCACATGACAAAAATCACTTTTCATATTGCAATCACTTGAACTCAAAGACCTGCTAGGTTTCAAAAACCTGGCAGGTCTAAAACACAATCCTTTGTTAACCAATATTTTAAATGTGTTATTCATTTTTTGTCATGTACCAAATATCAAAATTAAATACCTTTGAAGCATGAGAATTGGAGAAAACGCACATCTAACCTATTGCACAAACATCCATTCTGGTGAAACCTGGGAAGAGGTATTTCATAATATAAAACACTATACCCTTAACGTAAAAAAGGAGCTTTCACAAGATGCCCCTTTTGGTATTGGATTGAGGCTTTCACAAAAAAGTGCCTCAACCCTATTAGAGCGTTCCAACTTAGATGATTTTAAAAACTGGCTGGAACGTGAAAACCTATATGTATTTACCATTAACGGATTTCCCTATGGCGCTTTCCACAATGTCGTTATAAAAGACCAGGTTCACACCCCGGATTGGACAACTTCGGAGCGTTTGGCTTACACATGCGACCTCATGACCATATTGGCAGAATTACTCCCCGAAAATATGGACGGTAGTGTATCGACATCGCCACTATCCTATAAATATTGGTTCAAAGATCAAGAATCTGTTGATACCGCTAAAAAAGACGCCTGTGCTTCATTAGCTAAAATTGTCGCGCAACTAGTCGGCATAAAAAACGCAACCGGTAAGTTATTACACTTGGATTTGGAACCAGAACCCGATGGCTTTTTAGAAAACACCCAGGAAGTTATTGACTTCTTTAAAGACTACCTTTTAAAAGTGGGGGTTTTGGAGCTTCAAAAGCAACTAAAATGCAGTGAAGAAACGGCCAAACAGCATCTGTTGCTCCACATACAAATTTGCTATGATGTATGCCATTTTGCCCTGGCCTATGAATCGCCAGAACATGTGATTTCCAATTTACAAAAAGAAGGCATCAATATTGGAAAAGTTCAAATTAGTGCCGCTATAAAGTGTAAACGTTCCAGCAATGTTCCAATCAATATTCAACAAAAACACTTGCGCCAATTTGATGAACCCACCTATTTACACCAATCGGTGATAAAACTGGATGATGGTAAGCTATTACACTTTTCAGATTTAAGTGAAGGTATTCAAACTATGGCTCATAAAGATTTTAAAGAGTTGCGTACCCATTTTCACGTGCCCATTTTTCTTTCTAACTTTGATGTATTACAATCAACCCAAAACGATATTATTAAAGCCCTTAAACTATGGAAACAAAAGGCCTATAGCAACCATTTAGAAGTTGAGACCTATACTTGGTCCATCCTTCCCAAAGCATTGCAAACCAGCCTTACCGCTTCCATTTCCAGAGAACTGGAATGGGTACAAAAACAATTGGCAAATTTTTAAACAGGATCGTAAATTAAACCCATGCATCAAACCGTTGTTATAGATATTGTTGGCCTGTCAAGTGCTTTATTAAAACATAAAGACCTCTTCCTAACGCAATGGATTGAAAAACGGCAGCTTTCAAAGATAAAGCCAGTACTTCCAGCTGTTACTTGTACCGCACAATCTACCTATCTTACAGGAAAATGGCCCAACCAACATGGTATTGTTGCCAATGGCTGGTATTTTAAGGACGAATGCGAGATCAAGCTATGGCGACAATCCAATCATTTGGTTCAAGCCCCTAAAATCTGGGACATGGCCAAAACCCTAAACCCTGAATTTACCTGCTCGAATATGTTTTGGTGGTACAACATGTATTCTAATGCCGATTTTAATGTCACCCCACGACCGCAATACCGAGCCGACGGACAAAAAAAACCAGATTGTTATTCTAAACCTGAAGGCCTAAGGGACCGATTACAAAAAGAACTGGGCACTTTTCCCTTGTTCAACTTTTGGGGCCCTAACACATCCATTAAGTCTACAAAATGGATTGCCAATGCTTCTAAATTAGTCCATAACTGGCATGAACCTACACTGCAATTAATATACCTACCGCACTTGGATTATGTCCTGCAAAAACACAACGATGAAGTCTCCATTTTAAAGGATCTAAAAGAACTGGACATGGTTTGCAAAGACCTCATTTCGTTTTACGAATCCAAGGGCGTTAAGATTCTTTTACTTTCCGAATATGGTATCAATCCAGTAAAAGGCCCATTTCATATCAATCGCCTTTTGAGAAAACATGGCTATATAAACGTGCGAACTGAAAATGGCTTGGAATTGCCCGATGTTGGGATAAGTGATGCTTTTGCTATGGCCGATCACCAAGTGGCGCATGTATACATTAATAACAAAAGCAAGCTTAAAGACCTAAAAAAGCTACTGGAAGACTGTCCAGAAATAGATTTGGTATTAGATGAACAAGGCAAAATAGAACACCACATAAACCATGAGCGCTCTGGCGATTTAATAGCAGTGGCCAACAAAGATTTTTGGTTTACCTATTACTATTGGTTGGATGATAAAAAAGCGCCTGATTTTGCCAGAATGGTAGACATCCACAAAAAACCGGGTTACGACCCTGTAGAACTATTTACAGACCCCAAAAAGAAACTAATGACCGCCAGGATCATTTTTAAGCTTTTAAAAAAGAAATTAGGTTTCAGAACGTTACTGAATGTTATTCCTTTAAACGCCCAATTAGTTAAAGGCTCGCATGGAGCCATTGCCGTGGACGAAGCCTATTACCCAGTATTGGTTCAAGACAAACAAGAACCAGAAGCCATGCCTAATTCAGAATTTGTAAACCCTACAGACATTTGTCAATTAATATTGAACCATATATTTAAGTAAGCCAACAGACTTCCAAAAAAACAGCGACATTACCCACTATGAAATATTTTAAACACGCTATCTTTTAAAAACATCACATTTCATACTTTTATCTTTACCCCTTCTAGAACAGATAGAGACTTAGTTCGTTAAAGGTTAATTATTCATTTTTTTTCACTGAAATAATTTAAACACCAATATTATAAAAAAAACATACTTTTAAAACTTACATTGTTCTTATTATTTGAGCTTAAGTGGAAACAAGTATCAAATGTTTTCTTTAGCTAAAGCATTTTAAGATTAATAACAGATGCATCCTTATAAAATATATAAGATTAGTCAACCGTATCAAATTACATTTTATGTTAATTTGTTTAAACAATATAAATTATGAATCCTAACAGACGTACTTTCATTAAAAAAACAGGTATTGTATTAGGGAGTACCTTAGTAACCCCTACAATCCACTCCTTTGGCATTATTAATAAACCTTCCCTAAGTGAAACTATTATTGGACATGGCGACTTTAGATACAGGGTTCATAAGGCGTGGGGTAATTTAGACCCAAATACTACTCCGGTAAACAATTGTCATGAAATCGTATTGGATTCAAAAGGACACTTAATCATGTCTACAGACGAGCCCAAAAACAATATCATAGTTTATGACCAATCAGGAAAACTACTAAATTCATGGACACTAAACTTTAATTCCGCCCATGGATTATCAATCTTTGATGAAGGCGGTACTGATGTTTTATTTATTACCGATCCCAATTCGGGAAGCGTTGTAAAAACAACAACAGACGGTAAGCTATTAATGAAACTTCAACACCCGAAAGATATTGGTATTTATTCTGAAAAAGACAGGTTCAGTCCAACAGAAACAGCCATAGCGGACAACGGAGACATTTATGTAGCAGACGGTTACGGTTCACAATACATTATCCAATACAACGCTAAAGGTGAATATATTCGTCACTTTGGAGGCCCGGGCGACAAGGACGACCAATTCAGTACAGCTCATGGGGTTACAATAGATAAGCGCGATCCTGATAATATAACACTAATGTGTACTTCCAGAGCGCATAACTCCTTTAAACGGTTTACACTTGACGGCAAGTATCTAAATACCATATTTTTACCTGGTGCTTATGTATGCAGAGCTGTGATGGACGATGATATGATGTACTCAGGTGTCTGTTGGTCTCGATTAAGGTATTTAAACCAAACACCAGATTCTGGGTTTATAACCATATTGAACAAAGACAATAAGGTAATTTCAAACCCAGGAGGGATGGCCCCTGTTTACGAAAATGGTAAGTTAAAGTTAATGGTGCAAGAATCGACACTTTTCAACCATTGTCATGACGTTTGCCTAGATAATGATAAAAACCTATACGTATGCCAATGGAATGCCCATAAAACATACCCTATTAAATTGGAACGGGTATAAGAGGATTATTTATATTTTAGTCTATAACCGTTAATAAGTTCCAACGGTAAGCTCAAAACGAAATGATTTTCTTAACACATCGCTAAAAGAAAAAAATAACTATTTAATTAAGACATTATACGTTTATGAAATTCAATCTAATTAAAAAATTGGCGGTCTCCTTGACCGTTGCATTTTTAATACTATCCTGCAATTCTAAAGACAAAACGGTATTGGTTTTTAGCAAAACAGTCGAATTTAGACATGGATCAATTGAAACAGGTATTGATGCTGTAAAGCAATTGGGCAAAACAAATGATTTTAAAGTTATTGCTACCGAAGATGACGCCTATTTTGTTGAGGATTCATTAAAGCAATTTTCTGCGGTTATTTTCCTAAATACTACGGGAGACATCCTTAACGAAGCACAACAGGCCGATTTTGAACGCTACATGCAAGCTGGTGGAGGTTTTGTTGGTGTACATGCCGCTACCGATACCGAATACGACTGGCCTTGGTACAATAAACTTGTGGGTGCTTATTTTAAGAACCACCCCCATATTCAGGAAGCTAAGCTTAATGTTATCGATAAGTCCCATCCCTCTACAAAATTACTGGACGACACTTGGAGCAAGGAAGACGAATGGTATAACTTTAGAGATATAAATCCAGATATAAATGTGCTTATCAAAATAGACGAGAATAGTTATAAGGGTGGAACCAATGGAGACAACCACCCCATTTCGTGGTATCATGAGTATGATGGCGGACGATCCTTTTATACTGAAATGGGACATACCAACGAAACATATACCGATGCAACCTTTTTAAAACATTTACTTGGCGGTATAACCTATGCCATTGGAAAAAATGAATTGGATTATAGTAAAGCGACGTCTGACCGTATAACTCCTGAAAACCGATTTGTAAGACAGGTTCTTGATTTCAATCTAAATGAACCTATGGAACTGGACGAACTCCCAGAACGTGGCATTTTGTTTGTTGAACGCCGTGGTGCCTTAAAATTGTTTGATTTTAAAACCGAACAAACCAAAACGATAGCACAACTCGATCTGTTTTATGGCAATGAAGACGGATTATTGGGTTTAGCCGTCGACCCCAATTATAAGACCAACCATTGGATTTATTTATTTTATTCAGCTCCTGGTGATGAACCACTGCAACATGTATCGCGTTTCGAATTAAAAGATGATACTCTCGATTTTACATCTGAAAAGATACTACTTAAAATCCCTACCATTAGAAAATGCTGCCACAGTGGTGGCGCATTGGAGTTTGGCCCAAACGGCAACTTATTCATCACTTTGGGCGATAACACCAATCCTTTTGAATCGTCTGGATATGCTCCAATCGATGAACGCGAGGGCAGAGCACTTTGGGATGCTCAAAAATCGGCCGCCAACACCAACGATCTAAGAGGTAAAATTTTAAGAATAAAACCAGAAGACGATGGCACCTATTCCATTCCGGAAGGCAACCTTTTCCCCGTCGGAACCCCTAACACAAGACCCGAAATTTATATTATGGGCTGTAGAAACCCGTTTAGACCTTCTATAGATAGCAAAACAGGATATCTTTATTGGGGCGATGTAGGTCCAGATGCCGGTAAGGGAGACCCTAACCGCGGACCAAAAGGAATGGGCGAATTTGATCAAGCTAGAAAAGCCGGTTTTTGGGGATGGCCCTATACCAGAGGGAACAACCAAGCATACAACGACTATAATTTTGACACCCGAGAATCGGGGCCTAAATTTGACCCAAATCACTTGACAAACGATTCGCCAAACAACACTGGATTAAAGGATCTCCCTCCTGCCCAAGAATCCCTAATATGGTATTCGTATGACAGATCGGAAGAATTCCCTTGGTTGGGCACAGGAGGCGTAAACCCTATGGCAGGGCCTATCTTTCATGCATCAGACTATCCAAATGCCAAGACCACTTTTCCACCATATTTTGAAGACAAACTCATCGTTTACGAGTGGATGCGAGACTGGATATATATCGTCACATTAGACAAAGAACATAACTATGAAAAGGCAGAGCGTTTTATGCCTAAAAGTGAATTCTCCCACCCGATGGATATGATATTCGGTTCAGACGGTAGTTTATATCTTCTGGAATATGGACAAAAATGGAACTCTCAAAATTTAGACGCCCGTTTAAATCGAATAACATACATAGCAGGGAACAGAAAACCCATAGCCAGAATCACCAAAGACATTGAAGTAGGTTCTGTACCATTAACCGTTAAATTTTCGGGAACAGATTCTGAAGACTATGACCATGACCCGCTTACTTATGAATGGTTCTTTACCTCTAATGAATCACAAGCGACAGAAGAAAACCCAAGCTTTACATTTAATGAAGCAGGTACCTATACCATACGCTTAAAAGTTACCGATAAACAAGGAGAAACCAACATTGCCGAAACAAAGGTACTGGTGGGTAATGATCCTCCAGAATTGAGCATTAAAATAGAACCGGACAACCTGCTATATTGGGATCATAAAAAAGTTAACTACACGGTACATGTAACCGACAAACAAGATGGCACCACCGCCGATGGCTCTATAGACCCAAGCAAAGTTAAAGTTACTCTAGATTATATACCAGAAGGCAATGATTTAGTAAAAGCTACTATAGGCCATCAACAAAATACCGTTCCAGAAGGACAACAATTAATTGATGGTAGCGATTGCAAAGCCTGCCATGCCACCAATGAGAAAGTAAATGGCCCTAGCTATATTGATATCGCTAAAAAGTACACCAAAAATGATATTGGTTACTTAGTAAGTAAAATTATAAAAGGAGGATCTGGCGTATGGGGAGAGCACATGATGTCTGCCCACCCACAATTACAACCCGATGAAGTTGACAAAATTGTAAAATATATTTTATCCCTAAAACCAGACAAAAGTCCGAACAAAAAGCTATTACCCATTAGCGGAAGCATAGAATTTAAAGAGCATATTGGCAAGGAAAACCAGGGCATGTATGTGTTAATGGCATCTTATCTTGACAATGGTAATGACGGCCAGTTAGAGTTCAAACTCTCTGCAAGGGAACAAGTTATTTTTAAGGCACCAAAGATCGAAGCCGAAAACGCCGATGAGAAAAGTTCGGGTTTAGGCACTTGGGATGCCGAAGGAGAAACCCTTGTAGGGTCCATAGTTAACAACTCCTATTTAAAATTTAACAATGTAAACCTTAAGAACTTAGAGAACATTAAATTTTCAGTATTTTACGCCAGCGATTACCCCTATAAAGGAAGCTTGGAAATTAGGGAGAATGCCCCTGATGGCAAGCTTATTGGTTCAACAACATTAGGTTACCATAATGAACATAAAGGCGCCATGAAATACTACGACATACCGGTACGCCCAACTCAAGACAAGGCTTCTTTATATTTGGTTTTCAAAAATAATACAGATAAAGAACAGTATGTCGCCAACGCTAACTGGATACTGTTGAATTATAAGCATTGAACATTTTAAATCCCATTTTTAAAAACAAAAAAATCTGAAAACTTTCAGAAATTAAACTACTTTTTGTTAATGCCCCTTAGATTTTAATTAGGGCCTAAACACAAAAAAGCCATGTTGAATTTGGTTAGGATTACAACATGGCTTTGATTGTTCATTTAATTGACTGTAAACTTGGACACATCTGAATTTGATATATTCCCTTGACTGTCTTTGGTTTTTACTTTCCAGTAATAGGTTTTTCCAGGGCTAACGGATACATCATTCAAAACACTTTCCTGAATGTTAGCTTGAAACGCCCCAGGAGGGTCTGCCTCTCCAAAGAACACTTCATAACTTTCAATATCATTGTCCACATCACTTCCCGTCCAATCCAGAGTGACTTTCCCATTAGATACCGTAACCGCTTCGTTATACGAAGGTGCTACAATTTCTGCCGGAAAAGGGGCATGTTCGGTAACACCTTCACCCGCATTATAAAACTTCCAAGTATCACTTGTTGCCGTTGATGTTGACTTTTTAGATTTTGAAACGACAAACCAGGAATACGGTGTGCCCCTATCGATATCGATATCTAAAGAGGTTCCTGTTGCTGTATACAGTTTTGTAGTTTGATCGTTCAGGTTTTTAACATTAACATCATAACTATCCGTGAAATTTGCAGCACTCCATTTAAATGTTACTGTGCTCTTTTCAGTACTGATAATTTGTCCTTCGAAACACTCGGAATTATTTTCAGGGGAAACCAAAATAGCCTTTTCTGGGTTTGACACTTTCTTTTCTGTGGAATCCCCTCCCGAACTACATGACACTACCAATAATGCCATACTTATATAGATTAACTTTTTCATTGTTTTACAACTTTAAAATTACGCTCACCGTTTTCTGTCTTTAAGCTAACGTGATATATTCCTGTAGCTAAAAAGGCTGCCTCTACTTTTACTGTCTGACTTGCAACCGCTAGAACACGTGCCAACACAAGCGTTCCATTGTTATTGTACATTTTAACAAAAGCCACCTTAGCCTCTTCACCTCCTAAATTAATATACAGGTCTTCTTCAAATGGATTGGGGTATACCAGTATATCGTCATTAAGCATGATTGTTTTTTCGAATACGCCCTGACAATCTTTATTGGTCGTTACTTTTATCGTGTTAACACCAGACTTTAAGTTTAAGGAAACCTTGCTTTGTGTTGTCGTAGTGGTTTCTCCATTTATGGTCACATTATATAACTCTCCATTAAACATTGACAGATCCACAGCCTTAGTATTCGTATCGAACTTTGCCAGCACAGCTAAATCGGATGGTTCTTTTACCGTTAAGTCGTAACAGCGCTCGAAGTTAGCTTCACCTTCTACCGTAATACACAATTGATAGACTCCAGCACTTAAATTATCGATGGTTAATTGATTGGTAAAACTGTAATTGGATTGGCCATTATCTCCTTGTAATGATACCTGATAGTTATGGGTCTCTACTGCTGTAATACTAATTGTTCCATTATTGTTGTTCCTGCATGTTTCTGCCACAACCTGGATATCAAAATTATTGACTGGTAAATTAAATACTTCACATCCGTTTTCATCCACCATCGTACCTATAGGAGTTTCTGGACAAAGATCATTGGCATCCAATACGCCATCGTTATCATCGTCGTCGTCGCAAGCATCCCCTAAGCCATCATTATCAAAATCGGCTTGGTCTGGATTGTCCACATCGGGACAGTTATCGTAGATGCATCCAACAAGTGTTAATTCTGCGATGGAAGTCCAGGCACCACCATTAACTTCAGACAGGGTCTTAATTCTCATGTACCTAGCTACTTCAGGTGTAGCAAACTCTAAACTTTGTGGTGCAGAGGAATTCTCGAAGGTTCCAGTAAAATCGGCCTCACCCCAATTTGTATTATCTGTACTGAAATAAATTTCATATTCATTTATTCGTCCATTTTGTCCACTCTGCCTTGGCAAATATGTAAACTTACTGAGACTGTAAAATCCTCCTAGGTCAATTTGAATTTCATGGGGGTAAGTATCTGTTCCCGTACTCCATCTGGTATGCCAAATGGTATCTGGATCGCCGTCGAAAGCCATTGTTGCCAAACCTGGATAATTAACTTCTTCACTGTCTGCATACAATAAGGACCATTCTTCTTTTGGCAATTCTGCAGGATTACTACAGTCATTTATAGAAGGACAGGTTGTAGTGGTAACCATACCTGCGATGGTTTTTACATAATCGATTCCGTTTTGGGTTACGGTTAGCGTTACATCGTAAGAACCTGGGCTACCCAACACCACTTTAGGGTTTCTAATGTTAGCATCGTTAATATATTGGGGTGCCGGGGATATGTCCCATTTCCATGAGGCTCCACTATGTTTTAAAATGGAGTGATCGTCGAAATACAAGGTATCGGTCATACAATTGAACTCTTTTCTTTGTACCCAAGGATTCACGATAGGCTTAAAATCTTCCTGCATGGGCGACTCCCATACACCACCGCTACCGGCAACCCTAATTTTGCCATCGCGATAAAAAGGAATGGCTGTATTGACATCAAAATTTTGTGGATAGTTGTTTTCGAACAAACTCCAACTGTTCATATCGGATCTTCTATAATATATTTTGGCTCCGGTTCCGTTTCTTCGGGTGGTAAATAAATAGATAATTTCATTGCCTGTACTTGTAGGTTGAATAGCCAAACATTTGGTGTAGGCATCGATAGCTCCAGAAATATTGGTCCAAGTGTCCCCTCCGTCGGTCGATTTAAATACCAAACCCTTATCTGAAGACCAAGTACCATTAGCATAACAGGCATAAATGGTATTTTCATCGTAAGGCGAAACGACCAAACTTGTTCTGCCTTTCATTTTACTTCCGCCGTTAGACGAACTACTTAAAGCTGGTTTATGAGTCCATGTTAGTCCTTGATCGGTACTTTTATATAATCCGTTGCCTTTTACATCAACATACATCACATTAGGATTTGTTACACTAATTGAAACCCCCATGACTTTGTCGGAAAAAGTGTGAAGCGACTCAAAAGTAACGCCCATATCGGCACTCTTCCATAGGTCATTGCCCTCGCCCAAAAACAGGATCTCGTAATAATTTGGATGGTGTACCAGACTTCCCCTGTTACCTCCATATTCCAGCATGTTAGGAAACTTAGTAAACAAAAAGCGTCCTTCTTCTTGTTCTTCGGCTGTTTTGGGCAATATCCATCCATTGCCCAAATCGTTAAAAGCGACATGCCTACTTTTTCCTTGCAACACCCATCCTGTAGGGGATTCGGCACCTCCCATACGCAAGGCTTTATCTCCATAAAAATCGGCTATAGCGGTATTACCGTTATGGTATCTTCCTCCTACAACAATATCTTCATTCCATCCTTGATCGAAGCCCCACATATCGGATCCAATTAAATTGTTGATCAAAGGTTGAAAATCGTTTTCAAAAGCATCGGTTGAGAAACTCATGCCCCCATCGGTAGCGACCCAAACAGAGCCATCACTTAGCCATTTCATATCCTGAATATCGGGATGTATGGAAAAGCGACCAAAATATCCTCCAATAGCATCGAACGTACTACCTCCATTAGAAGTTTTAAATAAGGTAGTGGTTCCTACAAAAAACTCATTTTCATTATTAGGATTGACTTCTAATACCAAATCGTAATATCCTTGGCCATTATTGTATTTAAAAGTATCTGTATTACAATCTATCACTTTACTCCATGTCCAGCTACCATTATTATTTGTTCCCTTATATAACTGTGGTGTATTATTATCGCTAAGTAGTGTTGTATATATAATATTTGGATTATTTGACGTTACTGCCAGCAACCCTCCACTGCCATCATTAAACTGATTTGGAAAATTTGGTAATGCAGTAAACGTATCCCCTCCATTAGAAGACATCATGGCATCTAATTTGCTCGAGGCATTTTGCTTTAACGCATATAATACATTGGAATCTCCTGGTTTAAACTCCACATCATAAAATTTTCCCGAAGCTTTATTGGTCCAATTCGTACCATCGTTGGAACTTATATAAATTCCTTGGTTTGTAGACGCCACTATCTTACTCGGGTTGGTATGGTCTATTAGAATATGGTTGGCCTCTACATTACTTAATACCACATTCCAGGTAATGCCTCCATCTGTTGTTTTATGAATTTTACCCAAACTGGCCATGTATACGATATTGGGATTGGTTGGATGTATGGTTATGGCCGTAATGCCTCCTAACGCATAATTTGGTGCAAGTAAAGTCCAATTTTGGCCTTTATCGACAGATTTGTTGAGATACCCAGTTTCAGTACCCACATATATAATGTCTGTATTTGAAGGGGCTACTGCCAAGCTATACACATTCACCTGCCAGGGTGCTACCCCAGGTATTCCCATAGAGCCATCATTTAACCAAAAGGTTTGTTTGGGTCCCAAAAACGTCCAATTGGAATTGGAAGCATCTACTGTTTTATTCACTCCTGATGTTTTAGCCAAAGCATTTTGGGTCTTTGCTATTTGATCGAAGTTGGGTATAACAATTTCTCCCTTATCATTAACATATGAAGCCACCACGTGCCTCCAAATTTTATAATAGCGTATTATGGGGCTCTTTTGCTTTCCATGCGTGGCCGTATACTCTTTAAACCCTTGTTCTATTTCAAAATAGTTGGTTGGATATTCGTAGAGCTTTTTGGCCCATTCTGGGAAATTATTGTCAAACAAGGGCTTATAGGTCTTAATGATTCCTGGAAGATCATCGTAAGGGGTATATAATTGCTGGGCATTCAAGACGCCAACATATACCAACAACATAAAGGTTATTGCATATTTTAGTTGTTTCATCATAGTTATGTAAAGAAGTTTCATGGTTATTTTGGTTGTATTATTCACACACTAAACCTTAACAATTTATGCTAAGTTACTATTATGTTCAAACATTTAAACACATGACAAATTTTAAAATTTTACGTGAATGTTTTCGGGGTCATTTTAAGCTTAATGGTGGATTATTTACCCACAACTCTCTCTCAAGCTAAACCTATAACTTTTCATACAAATGGACGCTACCGATATGTAATTACTTTTATACTAACCTCTCCTTGAGATTACTATTTACTATAATAGCTTTAAACATCCTAAGCAATTATTCAATAGATAGAAATTTTAGTCACAATTAAAATCTATACATGAAACATATCTACCGTCTAACTTTGAACAAAAAAGCTGCCTAATTAATTTGTGACAGCTTTTTTCAATTCAAAATAAAAAAACTAGTTAATCTTCATCATCAAACACATAAGTTTCTTCAACTACATAAGGAGTTATTTCTGCCATAGCAGCAAAATTGGTACCATCCCAAGCCGTCTTTGCCAAAACTTTAAAGTACCTCGCTTCTTGCGTTGATTCAAAGTCAATATCTTGAGCAGCTATCTTCTTTTCCAGTTGATAATCCCCCAGACTAACCCAAGTTTGATTGTCTGTGCTAATAAGGATTTCTAAATCCTTAACTGCTCTTGTATTAGATTGTCTTTGATGAAATCTTATGCCATCCAACGACTTTACTTCTTTCATATCAATTGTAAGCCAATGTGGGTAAACTGTAACCTCCTCTGCCGTACATCCAGCCCAGCATGTATGCCAAAACGAATCTAAAATCCCATCTATTACAGCTCTGGCACTACCTGTTTGTTCATATGCACTCCAGTTAGCTTCATAAGGTTCATCTGAACTAAAGTCTATAACCTCCCAACCAGTTGTATCATACATGTTTTGCGCTATTTCCAACCTTGGTCCTTTGGGTGCTAAAAACACCAATGTTTTAGATAGCCTATTAAAAGGGTAACCAGATGCATCAGAAATGGAAATGGGCAATAAATACCCTTTTTCCATATCAAACTTTTCGGGATAATAGGTAAGCGTGCTCAAATCTGAATACAATTCACCGGCAGGAATTGTAAGATTCATTTTGTCAAATACATAAGCCTCTTCTGGAAATAATTCGTAAGGCGTTTTACCATTTACTACTCTTGTCTCATTAATGCTATCCAATACATGTGTATCTATACCTAACGTAACATCAATGTTATTGGCAGGTATACCTAACCCACCATAGCCTGCTCCAACTGTCGTTATTCTTGTTTCTTCATCAGCTGGAAAAATAGTCAGTTTCTCTATGCCTTTATTGGATTTAGCAAGAAAAATATTGGTTCCTTCTTTAGAGTCTGTTAATTGCTCATATAGCGGGGTCTTTTCTTCGCAGCTATAAACTCCAAACATTATAGCCAATAGAAGTAAAACTATTATTTTTATTGATCTCATAATTAATTATTTAATTTATGGTTATTTAACATTAGTATCCTGGAAATTGAACTAATTGTTTATTCCTATCCATTTCATTTTGTCCATAAGGGAAGAAATAATACCTACGTTGCCATTGTGTTCTTGTAAATGCCGGAACACGTGTATGGAATTCGTCGCTAGACAACTCAGTTCCTTCATTCATATTCATACCATAGTAAACTCCTCCTTGGTACGAGTCTGATTTATCGGCTATCTTCCATCTTCTAACATCAAAAAATCTGTGGCCAGCCTCAAAACAAAACTCAACCCTACGCTCCAATCTAATTTGATCACGCATTTCGTCTTGGCTCATACCTGCAGACAATTCTGGAAGTCCTGCCCTAACTCTAACTTTATTTAAATAGATTAAAATATTGGAATTCCCCGGATCTGCTTCATTCAAAGCTTCAGCATAATTAAGGTAAAGTTCAGCTAACCTAATGAGCATAGCTGGACGCCCAAAAGTTCCTTGATCTGACCTGAAAGCTGGATGAGTATTTTTTCTAACAGTGTACCCGGTTTTAGGCCAATCCCTAGGGGCTCCATTTTTACCTGAATTACCTGTATTATAAAACTCAACATACGGTTGACCAGCTCTTGGGATACTAGGATGTACCGCTCCATTAAAATTGATCCAAGCATAAAAACGTGGTTCACGATCAACATACATATTGTTAGTACCTGCAGCATAGTAAGGTGTGCTACTTCCTGAGTATCCAGTTTCTGTATAAGTTTGACTATCTTCTATTGATTCTCCGTCACTCATTCTAAAATCGTCTACCAATCGTTGTACTACAGCTAAACCATTGTATCCAGTGTTTTGGGTAGACCTGGGAGCACAATGAATTTCCCAATTGTAACTACCTGTTGAAGGTCTTAACCAAATACCTTCTACATCCCATCCATCCCAATATAGGTTTTTAACAGAATTGTAAGCTGTAGTAAAAGCATCTGCTCCACTTGCTTGGTACAAACCCTTTCCATTGGCCTCAGCTAAATCTATAGCTTCTTTTGCCGCATTAGCAGCTAATGTCCATTTATTGGCATCGTATGTTTGAGGGATTAATTGTGTTCCATCAAGGTTTTTAAAGTCAGCTAACTCTGTATTTCCATTAAACAAAGGACTTGCATTGTAAAGCAATATTTGCGATTCTACCGCCTCTACAATCATTTTATTGATTCTCCCCACTTGGGTTCCATCAACTACGGCCGTTCCCGATTGGAAATAATCTACTGGAAGTTTTTCTTTAGCCTGAGCCATTTCAGAAAGAACAAAATCAATACATTCGCTCCATGTGCTTCTTGGAATTTGGTAATCACCGTCTGGACTTCCTACTTCTAACGGCTGAATTACCACAGGCCCCAAATGTTTCATCATTACCCAATAATTGTACGCCCTTAAAAATTGAGCTTCTCCTTTATATTGACGGATTATTTCAGGTCCATTATTAAGTGCTAATATTTCATCATTGTTATCTATGTTTTCTAAAAAAATAGTAGCCAATCTAATTTTCTCATAATGTCCTGTAAATCCAAAATAATAACTATCTGCACTAATTGCTCCTGAATTTATAGATGGATTTGTCCAGTTACTGGCATCCATTTCATCACACATTAGACCATATTGATAGTTATAAGGATAGGCCCAAATATCTTGAATGCTTGAAAACAAACCTGCCCACCAACGCTCTGTTTGCTGTCTGTTTTCAAAGATACTTTCTATCGAAAGTAAATTATCTGGCTGTGTATCAAAAAAATCGTCGTTACAACCAGCAATGCTAAATATAATTAATGCACCAAGTACAGTGTTTTTAATTTTATGTTTAAATCTTTCCATATTATTTTTTTTTAAAAAGTAAGTCTAACTCCTAAGTTATAAGTAGTAATGTTTGGATATGTAGCTCCTCTACCATCACCCAATTCAGGATCCCAAAAATCCCATTTAGAAAAGGTTAGCAAATTTGTTCCGCTAAGGAATATTCTAAACTTTTTAAACATTTTAATATTGTTTTCCTCACCAAGTAGTGTATAACCTATCTCTGCTTGTTTTAAACGAACATAATCGGCTGGTTTAACCCACCAAGTACTTGTATAATAATTTGTTGTTTGGGTCTGATTTGTAGACAATCTCGGGTAAAACGCTTGCGGGTTTGGATTATCTGGAGTCCATCTATCTAATACGTTGGTATACATGTTACCATAGCTAGATCCTTGAGAAAAAGGTGTTGTACCAAAACCCCCTGAATAATTAAAATCAACCTGGGCCACACCTTGGAAAAACAAACTGACATCAAATCCTTTAAAACCTCCTCCTATCGAGATACCATAAACAATTCTTGGTACACTACCGTATCCAATAGCCGTTTGGTCATTACTATTAATAATGCCATCTCCATTTAAGTCCTTGTAACGAATGTCCCCCACTCTAACATCTCCTGCTTGTACGGCTGCATTAGCTATTTCATCATCATTTTCGAATAACCCGGTAGCAATATATCCAAACCTTTGGCTAATGGGTTGTCCAATTCTATTTAAATAAGGGTACCTCCATTCGGGCAGGCCATCAAATACAGCCTCATTCTCGTTGTAGTTAAATGTTCCCCTAAATTGGAAGAAATTCTCTTCTGTCCATGATTTGTTATATTCCAAGGTTACATCAATACCTTGATTTTTAGTTTTCCCAACATTGTTGAACGGGATATTACCAGTTGTAAACCCTGAAGTATATGGAATTGAATAATCTCGTAACAATATCCCCTCACGACGTTCTTTAAACAGTTCTACAATTAACTTTAAATCGTTATTTAGGAAATTCATTTCAACACCTAGATTGTGTCTATATGAGGTTTCCCATTTAACATTACCTCCAATTCTTGTTTCCCCAAAACCGGTATAGCCTCTTGTAGCTCCAGGCACACCAAAAGTATAGCCACCTGAATCCCCTATAGTACTTAAATACAAGAATCTATTATTTGGATTATTAATATTTGCATTACCAGAAAGCCCATAACTATAGCGTACTTTAAAAAATGACATAACGTCTGTTACAGGTTCAAAGAATTTCTCTTTTGAAATTACCCAACCCGCACCAAACGAAGGAAAAAACCCGTAACGCTTGCTAGGTATAAAGTTATCAGATCCTGAATAGGAAAAGTTAGCTTCAACAAAATATTTATTCTCAAAACCGTAATTAACACGCCCTACAAGATTACGCTGTCTATATGGAATAGCCGCTGTATAAGTTCCCACTCTACTCGTGGCATCCCTATAATCTGATTGATTAAAAAGCAACAAGCCGGATACGTCGTGTTTACCAAAAGTATTTTCGTAATTTAAAGCCGTTTCCAAATAAAAACGTCTATCCCCGTAACGTCCCAATGAAAAGCTTAAATCTTCAGATCCCGTACTTGAAATTTCAGTAATTAAATTTCCATCGTCGTCTCTCCCTGTAGCCCAATACGTTGGTAAGTTACGCCCCCTTCTTAAACCATTAAATGAATTAACATCAAAAGCAAACATGGCCGTTGCGCTTAAGCCTTCAAGAATCTTATCCATACTTTGTGTAACCCGTAAATTTGAACGTACCGTATTTCTTGTTTCATTGGTAACTCCAGATTGGGTTAAAGCCATATAAGGGCTAGCAAGGGTTCCTTGAAGCTGTGGCCATTGGCCATTACTATACTGGGGTGGTATAATGTGTGGTGCAGAAGCAGTTGCCAAGTGAAAAATATCTGCTACAGAGCCTCCATATGCTGGCCTGTTGAAATTTGTTATAAAGCCATTAATTCCAAAATCGATTTTTGTACTCTCTGTAACATTTACATCTACATTAGTTGTAAAGTTAAAACGATCTAATTTTAAATTAGAGTTAAAAGCCTCTACATCCCCTGTCTTAAAAAGCCCAGTTTCTCCAAAATACCCGGCAGAAATGTAATAGGTTGATTTATCTGAACCTCCACTAATATTAACAGTAATACGATTATTAGTTCCAAAATCACGGAACAGCACATCATACCAATCTACGTTAGGATATAAATCTGGATCGACCCCACTAGCGGTTAAATTAATTTCTTCTTGAGTAAAGGCTGGATTTTGCCCCCTTGTTGTTAGTCCCTCATTATACAAGGTCATAAATGTTGGCCCATCTATAAAATCAGGGAGCTCAGTAAATTTGGTAACCGCCGAGTTAATCTCTGCATTTACTACTGGTTTCCCTGCCTTACCACTCTTAGTTGTTATTAAAATAACACCATTTGCACCACGTGTACCATAAACTGCTGTTGCTGTGGCATCTTTAAGCACAGTAAAACTTTCAACATCTTCGGGATCAATATTATTAATACTTCTATCTGGAACACCATCTACTACCAATAATGGTCCTTGTGGACTAGATGAAAAAGTAGCAATTCCTCTAATAAATAGGTCTGCACCATCAGCTCCTGGCCCGCCTCCCCTCTGGGTAGCAACTACACCTGCTAATTTACCTGCAATCGCTGTTGACAAATCCCTAACCGGGGCTTTTAATTCTCTTGATTTAATGGTAGATTGAGCCCCAACAACACTTTCCTTTTTCTGTGTACCATAAGCCACCAGCACAACTTCATCCAACTGGGCAGTATCTTCTTTTAGAATAATGTTTATTGTGGTTTGCCCTTCTAATGGAACTTCTTGTGTTTCAAAACCAACATAGGAAAATACCAGTATTGCATTAGGATCTTTGACTAAGAGGCTATAATTCCCATCAAAATCTGTAGATGTACCCGTAGCAGTTCCTTTAACAAGAATTGTAACACCCGCCATTGGCAAATTACTTTCGTCTATTACATTTCCTTTAACAATTACATCTTGTTGCTTTATTTCTTGTTCATCTACAGGCTTATCTTTTGATTTTCTTATTAAGAATATTTGCCTATCAATAACACTGTACGCTGTTTCCGTTTTATCGAACACCCTATCTAAAATGGAAAATATTTTCTCATTTTTAGCTTGAACGGAAATAATACGTTCTAAGTCTACATCTTTTATTTTGTATATAAAACGAAAGTCGCTTTTACTCTCAATAACATCAATAAGCTGATTAACTTTAACATTTTCCAGCTTTAAAGAAATTTTTGTAACCTGAGAATAGCTTGTATTTGCCTGTACTGTAAATAACGTAACAAGTAAAAATAAGACACTTAATTTCATTTTAAGGTTAAATTTTAAACACAGAATGTGTTTGTTCTTTTGATAAAGAATTTTTTTCATACTTTTAAGTTGTTTAATTGTGGTTATTCTTAATCACTTATCTAAAACCGGAAACTGGCTCCAACAGTTTCTGGTTTATTTTTACAAGTAATTTTTTGATTGAAATGTGATAAAAGGAGTCGTTTTATTTCATAGTCATTATTATTTAATGGTTATATAATTGTTGTTTATTGTATAATCTATATTGTATGTTATCTTTAAATATTCTAATACTTTTTCAATAGGAACGTCTTTAAAGCTCGCATTAAAAACCTCTTGGGCAAACACTTTATTTTCTATGGTGATTGACACATTATAACGACGTTCTAATTTTTTAAGGATGTTTTCAAAAGTCATATCCCTAAACACCAGTTCTCCATGAATCCAAGAAGTATAAATACTTGTTATAACTGGTTTTGTTTCAATAGCCTTGTCCTTTTTATTAAAACTCCCTTTAATGCCAGGCTTTAGCATAACCTTTGCTTGTTCTTGAGAATCAACTTGTTCACCTGTCTTATACATACTAACGGAACCCTCTACTAACACTACATCGGTAACCTCATCCTCAGGATAGGTAGACACATTGAACTTGGTTCCATAAACCTCAACATTAACTCCCTTGTTATTAACAACAAAGCGGTGCTTTTTATCCTTAGCTACATCAAAATAGGCTTCACCTTCCAAAAAAACATCTCTACTATATCCCTTTAAAAACTTAACGGGATATTTAATGGACGTCCCTGCATTTAAATGCACAACTGTACCATCGGACAATAGTAATTCAAATGTTTGTCCATAGGGAATATTTAAGGTATTATAAGTAAGTGTCTCTATTTCTACTTTATTAGAATAGGCAATGCTATTTCTAACCTGTTTACCTACAATACTTCCTTTTTCATTGGTTAAATCTTGTGTAAGGTTAATATCTATAACTTTTACCTCCCCATTCTCCAACTGAAGTGTAACCTTGTCTTGTCGGATATGTTCTATATCCACTTCCAGATTTGAGGAATTGTGGCTCATTTTATAAAGCGTCCCTACTAAAATAAAACCTACAAAAATTGCGGCTACCCTCAAGAACCGTTTAACGGCCCCACTACCATTATTTTGATCCTTAGTATGAGCTATTATGTCTTTATAAATATGAAAAGAAGCCTCTTCTTCCATTTCAAAGTCATCTTCACCCATAAGTTCGTTGATCTCTTCAACATCTGGAATGGAATCGATATCCTTTACACCTTGTGTTTTAAAGAAATTTACAAGCTCTTCTCTTTCCTCTTTAGAACATGTATTTAACGCATGTTTCTTTAGTAAGTTTCTAATATGTGGATCTTTGATCATGCACTAATTTATAAATATTCTTGGGCTGTTTACTTATAATACAGTTGAAAATGCATAGAGTACTACTCGAAATACATTTTTTTACAAAAAAAACTAACTTGTGATTAATATGCTTCAAAAACACACCACAAGAAGCATTCTATTTTACCAATAATTTTCCAACGCCAATTTTTGATGCTGTTTCCAATCGGTAAAAATATACTCCTCTTGATAGTGTTGGGATATCTATCTTATTTCCTGTTTCTATTTTTAAATTATACACTTTTTTTCCAGCTACATCAAATAAAGAAAAAGCTGCCGTTTCATTTAGGTCTTTAATTCGCAGCACATTACCTTTCTCTACAGGGTTGGGATATACCTTGAAATTACTTTTCTGTAAATCATAAATTCCCAAAGCAGCACTACTACCAACATAAAACTGGCTAAAAGAGGTTATTCCGCTAAAGCTTGCCGACTTGTTTGTTGTATTTATTGATGATGCCGTTGCAATCGACGCTCCCCAATCGCCTTGGGCATCCGAGCTGCTTGACCGCTTAAAAAGTTCTGTATTAGGCACTGTTGTTCCATCTATATTATTAATTCCAGAAAATGTAATGTCACTTATGGCAGTAAAAGAACTGTTGGCGCCATAGTTATTTATTATCCAATAGGTATCATCAATGGCGTTGGTAGCAGGCAAATTACTTGGCGCATTATCCAATTTTGTAACCACCACATCACCTCCTGGGCCAGCATCTATAAACGTCATTGAAGCTTTAGCCGTACTAAAATTATAGGTTCCTGCTCCATTTATGGTCATTTTTTCACTTGCTCCGGTTCCTATTGGTGCCATAGAGGGGTCTATTGTAGGCAAAGTAGCTCCTGCAATACGAGCATCGTAACCACTTTTAAAATCATGGATGTAATTTGTTGTGCCATCCATAAAGCTATTAAACTGGTAGTAGCTTATAATACTAGCGTCGTTGTCCAAATCCGTTTGCGATTTAATTAAGTGCCTTGCCAACCTTAATTCGTCGATACTTAAAGCCCGGCTATACACGGTAACTTCATCTATATACCCATTGAATATTCTATTACTATAATTATTATTGCTTCCTATCCAAAGCGTAGTGTTCTCTGTAGTTATTGCACTTGGTGCAGGGTCATTTACTTCCCACACCTGATCGTTAAGAACAATGGTTATTTTGGTAGCATTACCAGATATGGCCACAAAAGACCATTCATTATCTGGAACGATCAAACCTGTGTCATATCCATAATGTGCTGTTCCCGGCCAGTGAAACCCTAACTGCCGGTTATGGGTCTCCCCTGTTACTGCTTTTAGGTTCAATGCTAAGGTCCCTGTTGGTGCCGTACTGCAATAAAACGATGCAATTGCGGCCCATTCATCTTGGTCTCCCTCAGGTTTTATCCAAGCCGTTATGGTCATCTCTGCGGTATTGGGAACGGTAAACCCTGTTGCTCGAGCATCGGTCCATTGACCTTTGGTTCCATGATAAGCTTTACCCGCCAAAGGATCTGTTTGAGCATTAACCACAAGGTTCATCCCTAAAAAAATCAATAAAAAAGTAATCTTTAATTTCATAATGTTATTATATTAAATTATACAAAAACCATTAACACAACTTTTAAAAACAGGTATTTTAGGGCTACTGCAATTTTTGATCTCCTAATAAAGTGGTTTAACCTTTTTATATTAAATTACTATTACTCTATGCTCTTCCAAAACAATCTCAATTGAGATAATTTTCATACATTTTCATCTTAAATCAAAAAACTCAAACCACTTTACCTATACTATGGTTAAACTATTAGTAGGCGAACCTCCTTTGGCATCGATCTATACCATTTCCTGGTCTCCCCATGTAGCTTCAACTTTACTACATGAGTAATTACAGAACAAGGTAGAAAAGCATACTAATAATGCTAATTTGATTGTTTTCATAGTTTTAGTTTAATAGCAAATAAATAATTTTATGATTACGTACTTATAGTACAGCTCCAAACAGACAAAGTACTATTCCAAAACAGCATTTTTTTAATAAAATTTTTAATTTAAAATTTAAATGTTTGAATTTTAACACATTAACAAACAATAAACTTTATTAAAACCTAGTAAATTAAAGGAAGAATAAACAGGAAAGTTAAATTTTCATGAGCAAATAAAAAGTCTCTTATGGTATCCAGTGCACTGCTCATTTGGTTTTTAACAGTGCTCTTAGATATCCCTAATTCTTTACTTATTTGTTCATGGCTCAAGCCCTTATCTCTTGAAAGCTCAAAAATGAGTTTTCGTTTAGGCGATAATTTATTTATTGCCTGTTGTTTTAATTTTTCAAGATAAGCTTCTTCGAAAATAGCATCCGTAGGATTAGAAAATTCAGGAGCTGTATAAAACACACGCTCTCTTATTTTCTTATCGTTAGCAGCCTTTTGCAAAAAGTTTAGGGTTAAATTACGCGTAATGGTAAAAATATAAGACTTGAAAGACAAATTAGGATCAAGGTTCTCACGGTTCAACCACACCTTTAGAAATACATCTTGGACTATTTCCTCTGCATACTCTTTTTGTTTGAGCATGCTTTTGCTATACCTGTAAATATCATTCTTATAGAAATTGAATAAATTTAGAAAGGCACTTTCACAACCATTTGCAACCCGCCTTACTAAAAAAGAATCATTATACTGATAGTTTTTACTCATCAAATCTAATTCTTAAATTATTTTTATTTCTATTAAATGATAAACAAATATGGGATATTAATACTAGTCACTCGATTTAGATAACAAATCAGTAAGCAAAGTATTAAAATTTTGTTAAATAGGAAACAAGCTCATTACTTACGCTTGTTCAAAAACATTGATTAAACACATAGCAACCATGTCCATAAAAACCCTACTATAGTTAACATGTACCTTCATTCATCAATAATGATAGTGGTACTGTTTTGGACAAAAAAACGAAGAATCAATCCACCCTTTTGACGAATTTGAACAACCTTTTCATCGATTTTAATATGGCAAAAATTTAATATTTGAAGTATAATTATTACAAGTGCGATTACAAACAAACTAATTTAGGCTATAGAAAATGATAAACTTCATTCAATAATACAATTTGTTAGCCTTTAAGTCTTCATAATCCATAATACTATTGATTTGTTAACAACAATATAATCGTGTTTCAAAATTTAAAAATTAGAGACAGCGACAATTAACGGTTTAGAATATAACCTTATCTCCTAAACACAAAAAAGGACTATAAAATTTTACAGTCCTTTTAATTTAAATGCACAATTTAGTCTTACTAATTCAAGACACAGTTTATTATTTATCATCCAACGAATTTATCCAAGCTGCTATCTTTAAGGCTTCTGTCTTTGGCACCTGAGGCATTGGCGCCATAGGTGTAGCATATTCTGGCCAGTTTTTGGGTTGTGGGTTATAGATTAGTTCCACAATCTTTTCGTTGGAATAATTACGTTTTGCTATAGCCTTAAATGAAGGCCCAACAACACGCTTATCTTTATTATGGCAAGCCACACAGGTATTATTGGTTAATAATGGCTGTATTTCTTCATCACTCAATACAACAGTTTTCTTAACCCCAGTCTTTTTCTTAACAGTTGCTCTTTTAACAACTTTCTTTTTAGCACTAGAACGCTTGGTAGACAATTCAAACAAGGGCAACTTATTGCCATCTGGAATATTATTTAATGTATAATAGAAGGTTGGGTGCAATGTGAGTTCATCTTTTCCTTTTAGTTTAACACCCTGTAAGGTCAATTCATGTACATAGTACTGTCGTAAATTATCGATTACCACACGAACCCTAAGACCGTCGTTACTAACCTTTACACCTTTTATATTGATATCTTCTATATTCGTTTGTGGGCTGCCATAAACCGGATGGTACTTATATATATAGCTTTTACCTTTATAGGAGTCTAAATCTTCAGCACTGGTCTTATCTACCGGTTTAGTAAATTCTATTTCAAAACCATCGGGCATGGCCTTAACGGTTTTCATTTCAAAAGGCATGCGCCCTGTCCATGATACAAATTCCAATCCTGAATTTGTGGTTCCTGCCGAGCCCCAACCTCTATTGGTCTCTCCTACAAAGAGGTTACCTTCATGGTCGAAATCCATACGTAGTACGCCCGACTGGAAACCAGATCTAAAATCGAAAGCAACACCTTGGTATTGGCCTTTAACCTTTTCAAATGCCACCCGCATGATTTTACTTTGCCCCATATCGCCAACCAATGCCTGACCTTCAAAAGGCCCGAATTTACCTTTAGTATTATCTACTTTAATTTCAGAATTCGAAATGCCCAAAATACCATGTGGTAAGATGACTGCCGGCAATTGCAGTTCTGGGAAATATTCTTTTGCCTTGTATAGAAAATCTGGATTTTCTTCATTGGCTATATTTTCAGGCTTCACAAAGCGGCCATCTTTTTTAACTTGCCTTTTGTCAATTTTACTATAAAATTCTTCTTCGGTAAGTTTAACAGGAGAATTTTCAAGACCAGTCCATCTCAACCCTGCTGGATGTACTGTAAACGCTCCTTTGGGCAAATGCCATACCCCACCAGAACCAATCCAATCGCCTTGATTATCGGTGTAGAACAGTTCGCCGTCTATAAGCCCATAACCCGCTGGTGAACGCATCCCTGTAGCCCATGGCTCCATTTGTCCGTCTTCAGTAATTTTCATCGTCCAACCACGCCAAGGCACACGACTTTCTCCGCGCCACCACTCTTCACTGTCAAAAGCAACATTGGCTGTAACAAAAAAGGAATTATCGGGCGCTAGGACAGGTCCAAAGGAATATTCATGATAATGTGTCGATAACGGCCATGCATATACAGTTTCATACACATCGGCAATTCTATCCCCATTGGTATCTACCAATTTTGTTAATTCACCACGTTGCGCGGTATAAATAGCCCCATCTTTATAAGCAAGACCTAGGGGCTCATGTAATCCAGAGGCAAACTTTATAAAGGTGGACGCCTGGCCATTAGCCATGTTTGGATTCTCTATGAGCCATACATCACCGCGCCTAGTACACACCGCTACACTACCATCGGGCAAGGATAACACTCCACCGCCTTCAATTAAAATACCTTCGGGAGTTGGCATGGTGGTAATTCGATAATAATCCTCTTCTTTCGGCGTGTTTTGGGCAATAGTACTTTGTAAAAACCCAACTGTTAATAAAACTACTAATATTCTATATTTATAACTTGTTTTCTTCATGACCCTTACCAAATTAATTCGTATTTAACTGCTCTTCCATCAACGGGAACCACCAATTCTGCTTCTCCATCTACTTCCCTTATTGCAGGGGTTTGGCCCGTAATAAGTTTTATATAGTACTGTCCGTTTATAGCATAAGAACCGTTTGGCATCTTTTGAATTTCACCAGAAGCCAACTTACAGTACCAATTTTGTAATCCTGTTTTTGAAAAACGGATTTCATGAACAATATGGGTGTTTGCAGCATTAGGCACTATACTATTTTCAATTTCCACATCTTTATATACATGTTTGAAAATGGGCAATTGGGTAGCTTCATTGATACCATACCCTTTTGAAACAAAATCTGGAGCAGTACCTGTTTCAGGAAATGCTTCATTAGAACCTGAAAGTTGTGCTATAGGCTGATTCAAAAAAGTCCATTGTACCGCCCCTCTTGGTCTAAAAGAACCATCTCCTCTACTATGCCACATGGGCGTCGCATCTACAAAGTCACCTCGCCAAACCCCAATAAGGTTGCCCGACCCTAAATCGTACACATAATTAATACCTTTAGGCGTTCCAACCCCAATGGTATGCGACAGACGTTTACCATTACCTTGAAAACTCACAAAGGCCCTTAATAACCTTGGCGTAGCATCTGGCTGAACAAAAATAGGAGAAATGCTATTGACAGCTGGTGGATACGAATTATAAGTATGGAATACTTTTGGATATGTCGCAGCTGTTCCCACAGTAAATCCTAACCGTGGTGCCCGCCATCCAGCAAACTTGATATTGGTCAACTCAAAGTCATGTTTACCAGCTGTTAGCTTTAAAGTAGCATTTAGTGTTTCTTGCCTATCTGAAGCATTTTTTCGAATAACCGGAACACCATCAACCTTCAGCAAAACACCTCCGGTATATCCCACAGACAAATTATAATTGTCTTCTTTTGGGATGTTCAGCTCACCTGTAAAACGAATACCATAGGCATCCTCTTCTCCAGTCAAGTTCACATCAATTAAATTGGTTTCTCCTTCTGAAAGCATACTGACTTCCCTTATTTCATCCAAACCTTTAAAAGCACCTTTATATGCTTTATATTTCAAAGAAGAAACAGACACATTGGAAGGTTCCAATAATTGATAGGCTACATTTTTAATTGCAACAGGGCCGTGATCTCCCTGAATCATAAGCGGTCCTTTAGCTACTTCATTTTTCTCAATCGGCCCACCAGTATAATGTGGCACTTCCACATTGCTATGAATGACTACGCCATTAAGCACTACCGAAACAAATTTAGCATGGGCTATTTTCTCCCCTTTATCGTTAAATCGGGGAGCCTGAAAATGAACCTTAAGGGTTTGCCATAATCCTGGTGCTTTAGACGCATTACTCAATGGCGGAATACCTCTAAAAATTTTATCTGGTGCAGATTCCCAATTGTTATGAATACCCCCCATATCGGACACCTTCGGATTAACCACACCCCAACTATCTTTTAATTGCAGTTCGTACCTCCCCTGAAAATAAATACCCGAGTTAGAGCCTTTGGGCAACATAACTTCCAATTCCAATTTAATATCGCCATGCTCCCAATTGGTTTGTAATCTATCTCTTTTCTCTGAATCGTTTATATTAAGAAGGATTCCTGTTCCCGCTGTAAAAGTTATTGGTTGGGGAACTTCCTCTAGCTTATTTCGCTTTCTCCTACGCTTTTTAGTTTTAGCGTTCTGTTCGTGCTCTTGCATATCGTGAACATCCAAATCTGGATTTACATTAACCCCTCCAACAATTTGCCAGTTTCCGGCTTGTGGGCTAAAATCATTTAAATTCTCAAGCTTCATTTGCTCTTGGGCAAACAAATGGACTCCAAAGAGGAGCATAATGACCAATAAAATTTTAATTTTCACTCGTTTAAATTTTAATAATTATTTGTTTTTAAGTCATGCCTCACTTCGGTTCATTGCTCTCAACAAGCTCGGCACGGGAATGTAATTTGCCACTTAACATAAGCTGGCGACAAGATTTGTTATGGCTCATTTCATAAATAATTTATTGTAACAATTAAACTTAAAACACAGTTTAGCAACTGTTTTCAATAAGCAATGAAACCAAATATATGTAAACAAATCAATAGAACTGTGCAGTATTATTCACTGAAAAAAATTATACATCACTTAAATAACTTTCCTTAAACCAGATTACTAAGTGACAAGTTATCGATTATTTACAA
This sequence comes from Aestuariivivens insulae, assembly GCF_022662195.1. Classification (GTDB taxonomy): domain Bacteria; phylum Bacteroidota; class Bacteroidia; order Flavobacteriales; family Flavobacteriaceae; genus Aestuariivivens; species Aestuariivivens insulae. The sequence continues at coordinate 286,934 of NZ_JAKMCS010000002.1, forward strand.
CAAAAAACCCCAAAAAAACAGTAGCTTTTGGGGTTTTCGCTTTATGGGATTACAAACTTATTCTACAATAAATTTTCCTTTCATCATAGCGTAATGACCAGGAAAGCTACATAAAAATTCATATGTTCCAGGTTCTGGGGCATCAAACTCTATAGAAGTTGTTTCTCCACCGCCAACTAATTTTGTATGGGCAATTATATTGCCTTCTTCACCAGATGGTATATAATCTGTATCTTTAGCGGTAGCCGACTTAATCGCAAAAGCTGTTAAGTCTACCCCTTTTTTAAGCAACACAAAGTTATGTCCCATAACATTTTTGTCTAACTTGCCAACATGTCTTAGGGTCAATTTTACTTTCTTACCAGCTTTTACTTTAATTTCGGACTTGTCAAACTTCATTAAATCATCCCCGGAAATAACTATGTTCGCAACGTCGTCTTCAACTTTTTTCTGGGGTTCTTCGGTCTTTTTTTCATAGGAGAAACCTTCTTTTTTCTTTTCCTCTTTTCCGCCACAACCCATTAGTATTGTACAAGAAAGAATCGATACAAATACATACTTTAATGTTTTCATTTTAGTCAAATTTGTTTAGTGTTATTTTATGCATTTAAATTACTCAAATTTATGCATATACACCAATATTATTGTACAGTATCATTCAGTGAAAAAAATTATACATATAATTATCCAATAGCAAACCCCAAGACCACTCCTTTGTAAGCATTAATTACCAAGACTTGCATAATTTTATAATCTTTGAAATAGTTCTCGATATGTCCCGTCTTTGGCGGACACTCGAACTGGCACTTTTAGAATTGGTTTGACCCAAAATGCACAACGGGTTATAATATGTAATCGGTACTTATAAAATTAGATGTTTTCTTTTCCAATAACCCTTCTAATATGGCTTTGTTGTATTCATTATCCTTAGACGCTACAAAAGTTCGTATAGAAAAAGACCGCAGGGCATCATGTACACTTAAGGTGCCATAAGCTGAATCTTTTCTTCCTGTAAATGGATAAACATCTGGGCCACGCTGACAGGAACTGTTTAAATTTACCCTACATACCAAGTTTACCAAAGTATCTATTAATGGTGACAGTGTATGGATATTTTTGCCAAATAAACTCACTTGTTGTCCATAATTAGATTCTGCCATATCATCTAAAGGCTCTGCAATATCGGTAAAAGGAACTACAGGTATTACTGGTCCAAATTGCTCTTCCTTATAAACCCGCATGGCTTTGGTTACTGGATATAATACGGCAGGAAAAATAAAATTATCTGTAGTGTCCCCTCCTTTTTTGTTTATAACTTTAGCGCCATTTTGAACTGCATCATCGATTAACTCTTGAATATAGGCCGGTTTTTCGACCTCTGGCAGTGGCGTTAATTTAACACCATCTTCCCAAGGGTTTCCAAATTTAAGCTGGTCGACCTTGTTTGCAAATCGTCCATTAAATTCTTCCACCACAGATTCGTGCACGTACAATACTTTAAGCGCTGTACAGCGCTGCCCATTAAAAGACAAGGTTCCTGCAATACATTCGTCTATAGCCAAATCTAAATCGGCATCTGGAAGCACTATAGCAGGATTTTTAGCCTCTAGTCCCAAAACCATACGCAACCTGTTTCCTTTAGGGTGTTCTGCTTGAAGTGCATTGGCAGACTTACTGTTCCCTATTAAAGCCAGAACATCTATTTTGCCGGATTGCATTATGGGCGTTGCCAAAACACGGCCACGACCATAAACAATATTAACAACACCCTTTGGAAAGCTGCTTTGAAACGCTTCCATTAACGGCGAAATTAATAATACCCCCAATTTTGCAGGCTTAAAAATAACTGTGTTACCCATAATTAATGCTGGGATAAGCAGTGTAAACGTTTCATTTAACGGATAATTATATGGCCCTAGACACAACACCACGCCCAGCGGTCCGCGACGGATGTGCGCATAAACCCCACTGTCTTTTTCAAATTTCGCAGAATCCCTATCAATTTGCTTATAGGCTTCAATAGTATCATATATATAGTCTACCGTCCTATCGAATTCTTTTTCTGAATCGGACAGGTTTTTCCCTATTTCCCACATTAAAAGCTTCACCACTTCTTCCCGTTTGGTTTTCATTTGCTCTACAAACTTTTCCATACAGGCAATTCTGTCCGAAACTTTCATTGTTGGCCATAATCCTTGTCCCTTATTATATGCCAAAGCTGCAGAATCTAAAGCCTCCAAAGCTTCTTTTTCCCCTAATTGCGGTACGGTACCTAAAAGGGTGGGGTTATAAACTTCAGATGAGGAAATCGTAGAAAAAACTTCGGCAGTATCTCCCTTCCATTGTTTCAATTCTCCATTAACCAAATAACTGTTTTGGTGTAAAAGTGAATCGATTTTATAAGCCTCTGGTATCTCTGTAAAAGACGTCTTCATAATGTAGTTTTTATTGATTTATATCTTTAAGCTAATAGCTAAGATACCTATCTTTTTACTGAATTCTCCTATAGAAATTACCTATCTTGGAAGAAATATTGAATTCTTAACGCTTTAATTACAAGGCCATAAAACCTGTATTGCGAAATCGATTTCGGCTGTTAATTTTATTCCAGAATTTTAAACTAACAATACCTTAAGCCGAAATTAATTTAACCTAATTACATTTTGACCGATCACAAAACCTTAACAACTTACCTTACAAATCATTCAATTTCTTATATTTAGGATTTTAAAAATTTTCCAAACATGAAACACCTATTTTTTACATTATCCTTTAGTATCTTTTTATTAGCTTCCTGCAAGCATAAGGAAGACAAAAAACAGACACCTTTAACACAAGAAACGACAGACGTATCCCAGACTAAAGAAAGTGACTGGATCCACCTTTTTGACGGCACCAGTACCAAAGGGTGGCGTGCCTATAATGGAGAGTCTTTGCCTTCTGGTTGGGTCATAAAAAATGGAGAACTAACTTTTGATACCGAAAAACGTACAGAAGCTAACAGAAAAGGCGGCAAGGATATTGTTTATGCCGCTGAGGAGTTCGATAATTTTGAATTATACTGGGAATGGAAGATTCCTGAGGGTGGCAATAGTGGCTTGATGTACCATGTTAAAGAAGGCGATTGGCCGCCATACGAGGTATCTCCAGAATATCAAATGCTAGATGATTTAAAATGGGAGAAAATTAATAATGCCACCTTAGAAGAATGGCAAAAGACAGGAGCCGACTACGCTATGTATGTACCAGATTTAAGCCAGAAAATAGTAAAACCAGCTATGGAATGGAATACGTCGCGCATCATTTTTACAGCAGAAAAAGTAGAACATTGGCTAAACGGAAAAAAACTGCTTGAATTTGTCCCTTGGTCAGAAGATTGGGAAACTCGAAAAAAAACTGGAAAATGGAAAGATTCTCCAAAATATGGCACTTTTAAATCTGGATACATTGCAATTCAAGACCACGACAGCCCTTTATGGTTACGAAACATCAAAATAAGAAAATTATAATTATTTAAGGATAGCAAAAAATGGATAAAAGAGACTTTTTAAAGAAAAGTGGTTTGGGATTAGCAGGTATAACCTTAGCTCCGTCATTAGTCATGTGTAAAGAAAAAACGGTAATAAATGAACGCATCCGAACTGCCCATATTGGCGTTGGTGGTATGGGAAGAGCAGATCTTGATGCCATTGCATCACACCCTTTAACAGACATCGTTGCCTTGTGTGACGTAGACTCCAATATGCTTTCTGAAGCCAAGGCTTTGCACCCAAATGCCAAAGTGTTTTCAGATTATCGTGTGATGTTAAAAGACATGAAAAACGATATTGATGCTGTTATTATATCTACTCCAGACCATACCCATGCCCCTGCTGCTATGTTAGCCATGAACATGAGCAAACCGGTATATTGCCAAAAACCTTTAACGCATTATGTTTCTGAAGCCAGAGCCATGAAAAAGCTAGCCAAAGAAAAGAATCTCATTACACAAATGGGCATTCAGGTACATTCGTTTTACGACTATAAATTGGCTACATTATTAATCCAATCGGGAATTATTGGCAAAGTACATACCGTACACGCCTGGTCACCAAAAAATTGGGGTTATGATGGCCCTGCACCAGAAGGCAGCGATCCAACACCAAACACTTTGGACTGGAACCTTTGGTTAGGCACTTCTAAAGAGAGACCTTATAAAGAAGGCTACTACCACCCTGGTAATTGGCGTAAATTAATGGATTACGGCTGCGGCACTCTTGGTGATATGGGCGTTCATATTTTTGACACACCTTATAACGCCCTTCAATTGGACGTCCCCAGAACCATTAAAAATGAATGTCGTGCAACTACTGGTTTTGGTTATCCTGAAAACAATATAGTGACCTACGAATTTCCCCAGACCAATTATACAGCCGAAACTTTAAAATGGATTTGGTATGACGGTCCCGGAGCTCCTAAAGACCATGAAGACTTAATATTACCGGGCATGGATATGTCAAATAAAGAAGCCGATACTCCAAACAGTGAAGACGCTTCTTTAGAAGACAAAGTCTCTCTTGATGCCAAAACGGCCAGTGAGGGAAGCTTGCCCGAACAAGGTGCTATGTTTGTTGGTGAAAAAGGGCGCTTACTTTTGCCCCATTTTATGCAACTGCCCCAAAAAATTGTGGATGGGGAATATGTTGATATTTCTTCGGAAATTGATGCTATTTCAAAAGCAAACAATTTAGGGGAGCCCATTCGAAATTATGATTCTGAAGGCCCTAAGCATTACCACCAATTTATAGATGCCTGTTTAGGCAAAGATACTTGTAGTGCGCCGTTTTCATATGCATCGAAATTGACCGAAACTATTCTTCTTGGCGTTATCGCCGGACGCTTCCCCAACCAAACATTGCATTGGGATAGCGTAAATGCTAAATTTAAAGAAGCAGAGGCCAACCAATATTTAGAAGGTAAATATCGTGAGTTTTAATAATCCTTTTTTAGCACATAAAAATGCCTTCTAACTGGCAACAATAAGTTTACATTATAGACCTCTCAGTTTTTTTAACCTGTGAGGTCTTTTTATTCAAGTGATTTTTATTATGCTCTCAAAATATTTAGCTAGAAGATTACAATCTATTTCTAACCAAAATATATAGAAACTTCAAATACTTTATATGAGTTTCTTTTTAGTATATAAATATTGAATTTTGATGAACAGATGACCCTGAACAGCATGTCCAAAGGGAGTCCTGCCCTTGCGTTAGGGATTGAGGCATTGTTGGAGCTCCCTGCAAGGAGCGACTGCCGAAAGCCCGGCCCCGACCCCGAGGGAGGGGAACGCCAAAATGTTTAAACTATTGGGACGCTCTAAAATTTTAGACAAAAAAAGCCTTAAACATTATAAAAAGTTTTAGTAAAATAAGACCTTTGCCACTTAATTAATGCCTTCAATTTGTGAAAACAAAAAACGCCTGCATGAAATTTTTATGGATATTAACCCCTCTACTACTTATTACTGGATGTAATCCCGTAACCTATAACGAACCCATAATTTCTTTGGACAACTACCAAATTGAAGATGGCTTTAAGTTGGAGGCCATAGCTTCTGAACCATTTATTGAAGCTCCTGTAACGATGGATTTCGACAACCAAGGCCGAATGTGGGTTGTTGAAATGAAAGGCTACATGCTAAACTTAGAGAATTCTGGTGCCGATATGCCCAACGGCACCATAAGCATTTTGGAAGACTTAGACCATGATGGCATTACAGACCATTCCAAAATATTTATGGACAGTCTCGTATTGCCCAGAGCCATTGCCCACGTTTATGGTGGCCTGCTCTATGCCGAACCTCCAAACCTTTGGTTTGTTTCTATAGAAAACGACAAACCCGTTAATAAAATATTGGTCGACTCCTTATATGCCGATGGTGGCAATGTTGAACACCAGCCCAACGGCTTAATGATGCATATTGACAATTGGATCTATAATGCCAAATCGAATTTCCGATATCAAATGAAAAACGGAAAATGGATTAAGGAACCCACCTCTTTTCGAGGGCAGTGGGGCATTACCAAAGATAATTTTGGACGACTTTATTACAACAACAATTCCGTTCAACTTATTGGTGATTATGTATTGCCCAACACTACTATTAAAAACCCTTATTATAAACCCCGCACAACATTAAACAAGACCTTAACACCGGACCAACGTGTCTATCCGTTACACCCAACCTCTGTGAATCGCGGTTACCAAAAAGGGGTCTTGGACCAAGACAGCATTTTAATTAATGTGACATCGGCTTGTGGCCCATTAATTTATAGGGGTGATCAATTTCCTGATCAATACCTTGAAAACGCCTTTGTTTGTGCTCCAGAAGCCAATTTGGTAAAGCGGCACATATTAACATTTAAAGACCATACAGTATCGGCTAAACAAGCAATTCCACAAAAAGAGTTCATCGCTTCCACCGACGAAGGGTTCCGCCCAGTAAATCTTTTTAACGGGCCAGACGGCAATTTGTATGTTGTAGATATGCACCGTGGCATTATACAGGACAAAGCCTTTTTAACGCCATACTTACAAAAACACTACGCCAATAAAAAATTGGACACTATTATTGGTATGGGACGCATCTTAAAAGTGAGCCAAAATAAAAGCACTCCCAACAACAAGCCTATTGCTTTGGATAAACTTGGCACTAAAGCTTTGGTTAACTTACTTAACAGCCCTAATGGTTGGCTAAGGGACAGAGTGCAACAATTGCTCGTTTTCAAAAAAGACAAAGCAGCTATTCCGCTTTTAAAAGCCATTGCTTCAAACCCAAAAAATGCCATAGCCCAAATACATGCCTTACATACTTTAAATGGTTTAAACGCCCTTGATTTCAAACTATTGGAACAGGCGCTTTCTTCCAACAGTAAAAGTAGTGTAATTTGTCACGCTATAGTTTTATTGGAAGCATTTGCTTCGGAAAACAATATAGAATCGGCATACGGTCTAATAAACAATCTCCTAAAAAGGAACAATACTGAAATTGACCTATATCTTGCCAGTACATTGGGCGAATGGGCACAACAAGCTCCTGATAAATTATTCCCAATACTTTTAAATTTATCAAATAAATACAATGAAACGAAAGCTTATCAAGAAGCCATTATAAATAGCTTAAGAGGTCTTGAAAACGAGTTTATGGATTATTACAACACCCAAGCTGATGCTTCTAAATCTGTTTTATTTGAATTATTAAACCAAACATTAAAGAATCAAACAAATGATTCCAAAAATGCCATCTACACGCAAACCTCGGTTGGCACCGACTCAAGAACTGCAGGATACATGATATTTAAAAACATTTGTGCCACTTGTCACGGTATTGACGGTAACGGCATAGACGGGCTAGCCCCTCCATTAAAAAATTCGGAATACGTAACGGAGTCAACCGAAAGATTGGCCTTGGTTATTCTGCATGGTTTGTCCGGCCCAATTCATGTTAATGGCGAGCAATATAACTTAACCCTTACCATGCCCGGTTTGGCCAATAACCCAGAGTTTAGCGACGAGGACATTCAAAACCTCATTAGTTATTTAAACAATGCCTTTACCGATGGCTCGATTGAAAATATAAGCCTAGAAACCTTAAAAAGTTTAAGGGACAAAAAACCTATTAACGGTAGTACTTATACTGAGGAGGAGTTACTTGAATTGAAACACTAAACCAAAAACTGAAACAGATCGGGTTTATTGTTCAAATAATCACCATAAAAATTACGCTGCTTCATTTTGGTGATTAAAGGCTCTAAATCGTCGGTTGATTTTAATTGAATGCCTACTACTGCCGAACCGTTTTCCCTACTGGTTTTTTTAGCATATTGAAAATAGGTAATATCATCATTAGGTCCCAAAATATCTACCACAAACTCCCTTAAGGCTCCAGCTCGTTGAGGAAATTTCACTATAAAATAATGCTTTAAATTGGCATACAATAAGGCGCGTTCCTTAATTTCAGAGGTTCGGGTAATATCATTATTACTGCCACTTACCACACAAACCACGTTTTTGCCTTTTATTTTTTCAGCATAAAAATCCAATGCCGAAATGCTTAAGGCTCCTGCTGGTTCAACTACAATAGCATCTTTATTATATAAATCTAAAATAGTGGCACAGACTTTCCCTTCTGGAACGGTAATAACCTCATGTAAATTAACTTTACATATCTCAAAAGTTAAATCTCCTACACGCTTAACCGCTGCCCCATCTATAAACTTTTCAATATGGTCCAGTTCGGTATTCATGTTATTTTCTATAGACGTTAACATGGAAGGTGCGCCTTCGGGTTCAACCCCTATAATTTTGGTTTGTGGGGATAAAGTTTTAAAAACGGAAGATAAACCTGCTGCCAATCCTCCACCACCAACAGGTACAAAAATATAATCTATTGGTGTATTCGTCTGCTCTATAATTTCCAGTCCTATAGTCGCTTGTCCTTCTATCACCTTTTGGTCGTCAAAAGGGTGGATAAAAGCTTTTTGCTTAGCATTGCATTCTTGCATTGCCGCATGATAGGCATCGTCGAAAGTATCGCCAACCAACTTAATTTCAATAAAGTCTTCACCAAACATTTCAACCTGCTCCACTTTCTGCTTTGGTGTTGGCGTTGGCATGTAAATAGTCCCTTGTATTTTCAGTAATTTACAGGACAAGGCAACGCCCTGCGCATGGTTTCCTGCACTGGCACAAACCACACCATGCTTTGCTTGTTCTAAGCTAAGCGAATGTATTTTATTATAAGCCCCTCTTATTTTATAAGATCTTACTTGCTGAAGGTCTTCACGTTTAAACAAGACATTGGCATCAAACTGCTTTGAAAATCTCAAACTAGGGCTTAAAGGCGTAACTGCCGATACTTTTTTAATAGTATCGGCAGCTTGCTTTATATCACTAAGATTAGGAAAATATGTTAGGTTTTCCTTATTCATAACAAACTATGTTTTAGACCTGCAAGGTTAGAGATATTAGGTTAGCTGTTAGATTAGACCTACAAGGTTGTAAAAACCTTGCAGGTCTCGTTTAGTTTAAACAATAGGTTTCATTGCGGTCATAGACGCTCTTAAGAAAGTACCGATTTTTTCAACAGGATGTTCTCTTAAGGCTTTATTCACCTGAATTAGCTTAGCGTTATCTACGCTATCACCGTTATCTTTTGCATAAGGTTTACCAATAACATTGGTATCTATGGTCTTCATGAAATCAGTTAACAACGGCTTACAAGCATGATCGAACAAATAACATCCGTATTCTGCAGTGTCTGAAATCACACGGTTCATTTCATATAATTTCTTTCTTGCAATGGTATTAGCAATAAGTGGTGTTTCGTGCAATGATTCGTAATAAGCCGACTCGTCTATAATACCAGATTCAGTCATCGCCTCAAATGCCAATTCTACACCTGCACGAACAAAAGCTACCATTAACACGCCATTGTCGTAGTATTCTTGTTCTGAAATTTCAACATCGCCAGCTGGTGTTTTTTCAAAAGCAGTCTCTGCAGTAGCGGCTCTCCAATCCAATAAGTTTTTATCGTCATTGGCCCAATCTTCCATCATACCTTTAGAGAAGTTTCCTTCCATGATATCGTCCATATGCTTTTGGAATAACGGACGCATGATGTCCTTTAACTCTTCAGACAATTCGAAAGCTTTTATTTTAGCAGGATTGGACAAACGATCCATCATGTTAGTAACACCACCATACTTAAGACCTTCGGTAATGGTCTCCCATCCATATTGGATTAATTTTGAAGCATATCCTGGATCGATTCCTTTTTCAACCATTTTATTGAAAGAAAGGATAGATCCTGTTTGCAACAAACCACAAAGGATGGTTTGCTCACCCATTAAATCAGATTTAACTTCAGCAATAAAAGACGATGCCAACACACCTGCTCTATCACCTCCTGTAGCTACGGCATAAGCCTTGGCTTGCGCCCATCCTTTTCCTTCTGGATCGTTCTCTTCGTGTACGGCAATTAAGGTCGGTACACCAAAGCCTCTCTTGTACTCTTCCCTAACTTCTGTTCCAGGACATTTAGGCGCCACCATTATAACCGTTAAATCCTCACGAATTTGCATCCCTTCCTCTACAATATTAAAACCATGAGAGTAAGATAATGTTGCTCCTTTTTTCATTAAGGGCATTACCGCATTAATTACATTGGTATGTTGTTTATCTGGAGTTAAATTCAACACTAAATCAGCCGTCGGAATTAATTCCTCATAAGTACCAACTGTAAATCCATTTTCTGTTGCATTTACATAGGAAGCACGCTTTTCTGCAATTGCAGCATCACGTAAGGCATAAGAAATATCTAACCCAGAATCTCTCATATTCAATCCTTGGTTAAGCCCCTGCGCACCACAGCCTACTATAACAATTTTTTTACCTTTTAGAGCATTTACTCCATCTTCAAACTCTGAAGATTCCATAAATCTACATTTCGACAATTGCTCTAATTTGTCCCTTAACGATAAGGTGTTAAAATAATTTCCCATTTCTAATTTTAATTATTATTGGTTATTGAATGCCAAAAGCATTTCGGTTATTTTCATTTCTTCTTTAGTTACTGCGATACGTCCAGAGCGCACAAACTGCATAATACCAAATGTACTTAACGCTTTGTGCAAGGCCTCTATTTCATGGCGCCTTCCCGATTTTTCCAATACGAAAAACTCTTTATTTACCGTTACGATTCTAGTATCGCTGTCCTTTATAATATTTTGAATTTGAGGCTCCTCAAATAACAAGTCCGATTTAATCTTAAACATACAAGACTCTGTAAAAATGATATCTTCATCGGTATGGTAATAAGCCTTTATGGCTTCTACTTGTTTTTCTATTTGCCCTATAATTTTTTTGGCCTGGGACTCTGTAATATTTACAACAATTACAAAGCGGTTTACACCTTCAATTTCAGATTGTGAAGTTGTTAAACTTTCTATATTGATGTGTCTACGCTGAAAAATAGCTGATATACGATTTAACAACCCAATATTGTTTTCGGTATAAATTGAAATCGTAAAAGTTTTTATTTCTTCGTTCATTTTGTTAAAGATGAATGAGATAAAGATGAAAGAGAAAAGACTGCTTTAATAAAATCTTGATGTCCCTTTAATATGATCTCTCGTTAATTTCTGTTTTCTTTGATCTATATTCTTGCTTCTTGATTTAACTTAGGCGAATATCTGAAACCGATGCTCCTGCCGGAATCATTGGGAACACATTATCTTCTTTTTCTACACAAACCTCCAAGAAATAAGCACTGTCTGAAGCCATCATATCCTTAACGGCATCGGCTAATTCTTCTCTTTTGGTTACCTTTTTGGTTTTTAAGTGATACCCTTTGGCAATGGTTATAAAATCTGGATTGATCATTTCGGTAGACGCATAACGCTTATCGAAAAACAATTGTTGCCATTGACGTACCATACCTAAAAACTCATTATTCAACACCACAATCTTAACGGGTATTTTTGTTTGGAAAATGGTACCCAGTTCCTGAATATTCATCTGGAAACCACCATCTCCAATAATGGCTACTACGTCACGATCTGGCGCTGCCATTTTAGCTCCCATAGCTGCAGGAAGTGCAAAGCCCATAGTACCCAAACCTCCAGAAGTAATGTTACTTTTGGTTTTATTAAATTCGGAGTAACGACAAGCAATCATTTGGTGTTGCCCTACGTCTGAAACTATAGCGGCATTCCCTTCGCTTTGCTTGTTTATTTCCTTAAGCACCTCACCCATAGTCAATCCTTCTTTGGTTGGGTGAATATCATCCTTTATAACTTTTTCAAACTCTATGGCGTATAGCTTTTTAAACTCTTCCAACCATGCCTCATGCGAATTTTCATTTAGCAATGGCAACAAGGCAGTTAAACTTGTCTTAGAATCTCCTAAAACGGCCACATCGGTTTTTACATTTTTATCAATCTCTGCTGGATCTATTTCAAAATGGATCACTTTGGCTTGCTTGGCATAGGTTTTTAAGTCCCCTGTCACACGATCGTCAAAACGCATACCAATAGCAATCAAAACATCGCATTGGTTAGTCAGTACATTAGGGGCATAATTACCATGCATCCCTACCATGCCAATATTTAACGGATGTGATGTTGGTATTGCCGAAGCTCCCATAATGGTCCATGCCGCAGGAATTCCGGCTTTTTCAATAACGGCCTTTAATTCTGCTTCTGCCTTACCTAGAATAACGCCCTGTCCCCAAACAATCATTGGCTTTTTTGCAGCATTAATTAAGTCGGCTGCAGCCTTTACTGATTCTGGATTGGTCTTCGGCACAGGAATATAACTTCTTACACCTGTACATTTTTCATATTTAAAATCTAATTCAGAAACTTGAGCATCTTTTGTAATATCGATTAAAACAGGTCCTGGACGTCCACTTTTAGCGATATAAAATGCCTTAGCCATAACTTCTGGTATTTCTGAAGCTTTAGTGACCTGATGACTCCATTTGGTAACAGGCGTAGAGATCCCTACAATATCGGTTTCCTGAAAGGCATCGCTCCCAAGCAAGTGTGAAAACACTTGTCCTGTAATACACACCACTGGCGTAGAGTCTATCTGGGCATCGGCAATTCCTGTAATTAAATTGGTAGCTCCAGGGCCAGACGTTGCCATAGCCACACCAACTCTACCAGAAATTCTTGCGAAACCTTGAGCCGCATGTGCAGCACCTTGCTCATGGCGTGTAAGTACATGATGGATTTGATCTTGATACTTGAACAACGCATCATACACTGGCATGATAGCGCCACCTGGATACCCATAAAGTATATCAACACCTTCGGCTATCAAACATTTTACAACGGCTTCACTTCCACTAATACGTTCTGTTGTACCTGCTGAAGTTTGTTTTGTTTCTAATGTCTCTGTTTCTTTCATAATCTCAATTATTGTTTATGAGATTTCCGCTTTCGCGGAAACTAAAATGCATCTGTCACACAACCTTTTGAAGCCGACGCAACCGATTTTGCATATTTATATAATATTCCTTTTTTGTGTTTCAATTCTGGAGCCACCCATTGAGCCTTTCTTTCGGCCAATTCCTCATCAGACAGCAATACATTAATAGAGTTGTCTTCTGCGCTAATTCTAATTCTGTCTCCTGTTTTTATTAATCCGATGGTGCCACCTGTTTGGGCTTCGGGCGTAATATGACCTACTACGAAACCATGGGTACCTCCCGAGAAACGACCATCTGTAATTAATGCCACCGATTTCCCTAAACCAGCTCCCATAATTAGGGATGTAGGCTTTAACATTTCTGGCATACCAGGACCTCCTTTAGGCCCTACATAGCGTATAACGACGACATCGCCTTTTTCCACCTCGCCATTAGATATTCCTGTATTAGCTGCCTGCTCACCATCGTAAACCACTGCTTTACCTTCGAATACCAAACCTTCTTTTCCAGATATTTTTGCAACAGCACCTTCAGAAGCTAAATTCCCGTAAAGGATTTGCAAATTGCCTGATGATTTTAAGGCTTTATCTGTTGGATAAATAACATCCTGATCATTTTCAAATTCAAGCGGCGCAACATCTTTTAAGTTTTCGGCCAAAGTCTTTCCTGTTACGGTTAAACAATCGCCATGCAAGTAGCCATTATCCAATAAGTATTTCATAACCGCCGGTGTTCCGCCAATGCCATGTACATCTTCCATTAAATATTTTCCGGAAGGTTTTAAATCGGCAATCAATGGCGTCCTATCGCTTACACGTTGGAAATCCTCTAAAGTAAATTCGATATCGGCAGCATGGGCAATGGCTAAAAAGTGCAATACCGCATTGGTAGAACCTCCTAGGGCGTTCACTAAAGCAATAGCATTTTCGATAGACTTTTTAGAAATGATGTCCAATGGTTTTAAATCTAATTCCAATAAATTTTTGACCGCTCTTGCTGTTCTTTCTGCTTCCGATAATTTATTAGGGTTTTCAGCAGGAATGGATGAATTGTACGGCAAAGAAAAGCCCATACACTCTATAGCCGAAGCCATAGTATTGGCCGTGTACATTCCGCCACAGGCACCCGCTCCAGGAATGGCTCTTTTTATAATCTCTCTATACTCATCATCATCAATTTCGCCCGCTACTTTTTGTCCTAATGCTTCAAAAGCCGAAACGATATTCAATTTTCTTCCTTTGTAATTTCCAGAGGCGATAGTACCACCGTACATCATTATTGATGGTCTGTTTAAACGTAACATGGCAATAACGGCTCCTGGCATGTTTTTATCACAACCAACAACTGACACCAATGCATCATAACTTTGTGCATTCATTACAGTCTCAATAGAATCTGCAATAATGTCGCGTGATGCCAATGAGTAGTTCATACCCGAAGTTCCCATAGAAATTCCGTCACTAACTCCAATAGTATTAAAGCCCAAACCGACCATACCAGCAATCTTACATTCGATTTTTACCTCGCTGGCCAAACCGTTTAAATGCATATTACATGGGTTGCCATCATATCCTGTACTGGCTATACCTACTTGAGGTTTTTGCATATCTTCATCGGTCAAACCAACAGCATATAACATGGCTTGCGAAGCAGGTTGTGATTGGTCTTGCGTTAGTCTTTTACTATATTTATTGAGTTCCTTCATTTTTGTTACAGATAATTTTGCGTTTTATCTTATTATGATTTAATATTCTTTGTGTTTTAAGTTTTTTTGTGAAAAATCTTCAAATTCCCCAAATAATTGTCGAAATTAAATTATTACACCCTTATACGTCATTTCCTTTATAAACACAGGTTAAATCCACAATCACCAAATCCAATGTAAACTGCTACATATCAGTATTTTAAACTGTATTTTTTATGATGTCCAAAAAATTAAAAAATGTGCAACAAAAAAGCCTTCCGATTAGGGAAGGCTTTAAATGCTTTATATTTAATACATACCATTCCCTATCGTCGTGACATAATCACAATGACAATAATAGAAATGATATTTAATATTTGCTTGTTCATCTTATCGGTACAAATATTTATAAATAAATTTTAACTACCAATTTATTTTCGAAAAAAGTTAAAATCGGTTTTTGTTTCTTTTTATTTTTTTACTTTTGCCAACACAAAACAATAGAGGATAGATTTGACTGATTGCAACCTCTTTCTGAATCGATAAAATCGAGGAGGAGATGCCATAACAGCGCTTCGACAAGCTCAGCGTGACAGTACGGCATTAAAAATGCTAAAGGCAGTTATAAACTTCCTTTGACGCTCTCGTCAGATCTTCCGTTAAATTTTATTTTATGCCATATTTATTTACTTCGGAAAGTGTTTCTGAAGGACACCCCGATAAGGTTGCAGACCAAATTAGTGATGCTTTGATCGATAACTTTTTGGCCTTTGATGTAGACTCTAAAGTGGCCTGTGAAACATTGGTTACTACTGGTCAGGTTGTGCTTGCAGGAGAAGTGAAGTCGCACACCTATTTAGATGTACAGCAAATTGCCAGAGATACCATTAATAAAATTGGTTATACCAAGGGCGAATACATGTTCGATGGTAATTCGTGCGGGGTATTCTCTGCCATCCATGAGCAATCCGATGACATTAACCGTGGGGTAGACAGAGCCAACAAGGAAGAACAGGGTGCCGGCGACCAAGGTATGATGTTTGGCTATGCCACCAACGAGACCGAAAACTACATGCCTTTGGCATTAGATTTGTCTCATCGCATTTTAAAGGAATTGGCCTTGTTGCGTCGTGAAAATAAAGAGATTACTTATTTAAGGCCCGATAGTAAAAGTCAGGTAACCATTGAATACAGCGACGACAATATCCCACAACGTATTGATGCCATTGTAGTATCGACACAGCACGACGATTTTGCCGATGACGACACCATGCTTGCCAAAATAAGACAAGACATTAAAGAAATTTTAATTCCAAGGGTAGTTGCCAAACTACCTAAGGCCACCCAAGCGCTTTTTAACAGCGATATAAAGTACCATATTAACCCCACAGGAAAATTTGTTATTGGTGGACCTCATGGCGATACGGGATTAACGGGACGTAAAATTATTGTAGACACTTACGGCGGCAAGGGTGCCCATGGTGGTGGCGCCTTTTCTGGTAAAGACCCTAGTAAGGTAGACCGTAGTGCTGCTTATGCTACTCGCCATATTGCTAAAAACCTGGTTGCTGCCGGTGTTGCCGATGAAGTTTTAGTTCAGGTAAGTTATGCTATTGGCGTGGTAGAGCCAATGGGTATTTTTATTGACACCTACGGTACGTGTCCGTTTAACATGATCGATGGTGAAATTGCCGAAAAAGTATCCCAGATTTTTGATATGCGCCCATTCGCTATTGAAGAACGCTTAAAACTGCGCTCCCCAATGTACAGTGAAACGGCTGCTTATGGACATATGGGACGTACCAACGAAACCGTTACCAAAACCTTTACCCAACCTAATGGTGAAAGCGTTACCTTGGATGTAGAGTTGTTTACTTGGGAAAAATTGGATTATGTAGATAAGGTGAGAGAAGCTTTTAGCTTATAATCTAAAGTTCTGTATAAAACTAAAAAACTCCATAAAGCTTTATGGAGTTTTTTAATTTCTATATCATGCAACACACTTAATGGCGTTAACACCCCATTAAACATGCATCATCCTCATTTTTTTAAAATCTCTTGCTGTTCATCATACGGAATACTTTTTACCATCCAATCTTTTGCGGGCTCTCCTTTTAAATAATGACCAAACCAGTGCAGTATTCTTTGATGATAATCTTTACGATTTTTTTCTTGTCTTAACCCATGACCTTCTTTAGCATAAGCCAACAATATAAATGGCTTACCAGCTCGCCTAGCAGCATTATAATAAGCTAGTCCCTGGTCCCAATTCACATTTCTGTCCTGATCTCCTACTTCGAACAACATAGGTGTTTCTAAGGATTCTATTTGCATTACAGGTGAATTTCTAATATACCTATCCGGATCTACCCAAGGGGCTACTTCCATACGTTCCTGCCCTACCTCAAAATGATCATTTTCTGGCTTACCTGAAAAGGCAGGCGTAATGGCTAAGTTCATACTTGTTAAATCTGTAAGGCCCGCTCCTGCAACCGAAGCTGCAAAAATATTGGTTTGGGTAGGCACATAGGCGGCTTGGTAACCTCCCCAAGAATGCCCCACTAAACCTACCTTACCTTTATCTACTGCACCATTTTTAAGCACCTCCGCCACAGCTATTTCTAAATTTTTTGCCGAAGACACACCAGGGTTTCCCGGTTCAAATTCGATATCAGGATTAAATACAAAATACCCATTTTGCACCCATACTGTCGTATTATAATAATCTTCTTCTGAAGGAGCTATATACCTATGAAAACGATATGACAACCTTTCGTATATGTAAGTTATCATAGGGTATTTTTCTCCCTTTTTATAATTTGCAGGATAATATAAAATCCCATGGGCTTCATTACCTAACGCATTAGTATAAGTAATCAACTCTGCTTTGCCCCAATAATAATCTGATTGAAATGGATTTAGATTGGTTACCTTCCAGGTGTTTTTAAAATTGAGATCGGCAACCAAAACATCTGGAGACATTGTATAGCTTGACTTACTATATAATACAAAGTCATGATCTTTTTCCTGATGCACTAAATTTATCTGAGCTTCCTCAAAAATATTTGTCTTAAAGCCTTTACTAAAACTGCCTGAAGCAAACCCACTGCCTTTGGTCTTTTGGTTCAATATACTTAAGAACACATTTTCTTTTGGATCCAATAAGCCATCAGTAAATTGGTATCCTCCCAACCTATACACCAAATTGCTACTAGCTCCCTGGGTTACATTTTTCATCTTTCCGTTGGTTGAACATTCCCAGATATCGTATTCAGAATAGATTAAACAAGATTTTCCATTTTCAAACCAACCTCCAAATCCATATGCTGGCAATTGAGGTAGAGGGTGATCGTCATCTGTTTGAATAAATGAAGCTTCCAGGCCTTGCGTTATATTTTTTGAAATAGTCCCCTCAATATCATATAAAAACAAATTATTATTTTTTAAGTAAATAAAAAACTTGTTATTGGGGTCTATTTCAAACGTATTAGCCACATCTGTTAAAACTTTTTTTGTTTCACCTGTTAGCACATTTACAGTATAAACATCTTGGCTTGGGCGGCCAAACATAGCTTCAAACTCATAAGGCGTAGTATCATAACCTATAAATAAATCATTATTTACTTGAACTTTTACATCATCAACAAACTCATCATTAAGTAAGGCAAATTTATTAGTGTCTACCAGCCAAACTCCTTTTTGTGCTTTTTTACTACTTTTATATGGAGATGCTTTTTGATTACTAACCACCATTCGGTCTTGACTATTCCAAATATCTACTTCGGCAATCTCTTCATCTTTTTTTTCTGATGACTTTGTATCAGGCTTAGATGTATTAGAGGCTTCTTTTTCATTTTCTCCCTCTTTTTCATTTCCATTATTCTTGGGTGTATTATAAATAATATCAAAGAATATTCTCTTTCCGTCTTTAGAGACTTGAATATCTCCACTGGCTATTCTCGATAGTTTTGGAAAAGAGGAAAAGTCCTCTTGACTGAAAATTAAAGGCCTGGTATTTTCGGTTGGATTATCCCAAACCAACATCTCATATGTGCTCTCCTTAAAATCATCTGTCTTTAATTCTCTTAATGCTATAATACTTTCGTCTTCATTAATCCATTTTAAGGATTTATACGAAGTTTCTTTTTTATCTAAAACCTTCAGAAGCCCCGTTGAAGCATTATACAGCTGAATAGAATTAGCCATTTTATCTTCAGAACTCAAGTAAATAATAATGTTATCATTTTCTGTATTCCAACTAAAACTTTCTACACTACCAAATGTTACCTCCTTATTGGCCCTAAGGTCTTTTATAGATAAAATACTACCCTCTTTATTCTTTATTTTTGAAGCTAAAAAATTTCCTGTACCACTAAAATTAAATTCATTAATTCCATTATACTCCTTATAATTTAGTGAAGACAACTCAACCAAAGCCATCTTTACCGGAATATCTTTTTTATCTTTTCTCATCTTTTTTATTTCATCACCTGGTAAAGTAACATGAAGCCCTAACCATTCACTGTTTTTGGAAAAGGTAACGCCATTAATATTCTCAAATACAGTATCTTTTTTTGTAATTCTATTAGTTAACAATAGTTTGTAATCATTAGCCTGATTCCTTATGATAGTGGCTAACCAATTCCCATTTTCAGAAACCTTTGTTGTACGCACAGATTCCCATTTAAGATAATCTTCAACAGGGACAAGTTTTTTTACTTGATCCTGAGCGTTAGTTGGAGCTGTAAAAGCCAATGTGAATAAAATAAACACTAAAAGTGCGAATCTGTTTTTTGAATTGAGGTGATACCGATTAATTGTCATAGAATTTGAATTGATATTATTTTATTAACGTATTTATCTTTAAAAAATGCATTCGTATAATTGTAAGTCAATTTTTAAGTGCGATTCCCCTATATCCTTAACAAAACTTTAAGTTTTTATTTTTAAAAAATACTAAATGGCCCGTCACTTATTCAAAAATCACTGATTAAATACCCAAACTTATGTTTTATAATACACTCAAGGAAATAGTAGTTTTAACTTGAAAAAGTCTTTTTTTAAGAAGTGAAAAGAGCTGGATTACATATCCTAGTTTCCCCCTCCTGAAAATGAAAAGCCATGCTGTCTTCACAGCTTACTTTTGGTTTTTATATGGAGCACGGAATAAATTCCTGCTCCTTTAAGCTCAAAACGAGAGAAAAAATTAGCAGGATTGTATATCCTGGTTTCCCCCTCCTGAAAATGAAAAGCCAAGCTGTCTTCACAGCTTACTTTTGGTTTTTATATGTAGCACGGAATAAATTCCTGCTCCTTTAAGCTCAAAACGAGGGAAAAATTAGCAGGATTGTATATCCTGGTTTCCCCCTCCTGAAAATGAAAAGCCATGCTGTCTTCACAGCTTTCTTTTGGTTTTTATATGGATCACGGAATAAATTCCTGCTCCTTTAAGCTCAAAACGAGAGAAAAAATTAGCAGGATTGTATATCCTGGTTTCCCCCTCCTGAAAATGAAAAGCCAAGCTGTCTTCACAGCTTACTTTTGGTTTTTATATGTAGCACGGAATAAATTCCTGCTCCATATAAAAACCAAAAGCCTGCATTTCCATGCAGGCTTTTCGAGTTAAGTGGGAAGAGCAGGATTCGAACCTGCGAAGGTGAAAACCAACAGATTTACAGTCTGTCCTCGTTGGCCGCTTGAGTATCTTCCCAATGAGAGCGCAAATATATTATTGTTTCTGTATTAAACAAAGGAAATATAAAATAACTTATAAGTTCAATCCTTCCATAGCAAATGAGAATTGGTTTCTTTTGACAATAATTGTCATTCCTGCTCCCGCAGGAATCCAATAATGAATGGATCAATTCTGGATTTCGCATCAAGTGTTGTTGAAGTACTCTCGAAGCCACCAAGAACAAAAAAAAAAATTTAAGGACCTAACCACAAAACAACCCTTATGGTTTCTGGTTTTTATGCTACAAATAGTTCTCCTCCTTGATAAGGAGGAGTGGCTTCATTCCGATTTAACAGAATGAAGACGAGGTGGTTTTTTTTGATTCTATTTAATCTTCAAAAAAACTTTATCGTTTTACCCTTCCGTCTTTGATTCTGGTGGCTGAGGTTCTCGAAGCCACCAGAATCAAAGCTCATACCGCAACCTAAAGGTAATAAAACGGGGCTGTATAAAGTATTCTGTAGCGCTTACCGAAATGTTGCTGGATCGGCTTGTGTTCTGCGATTTGGTGTCCAATAAATTGGTGGCTTTAATCTCATACTCCCATTTACTGTCCGCATTTTTTCGGTACGATAAAGAAGCATCCCAAAACTCAAAGGAATTAATTTTCTTGTCCTCATCACTAAAACTATTATAGGAGTAATCTGTTTTAAAAGTAAACGATTTAAAAATAAGGGCATCGAACTCTATGGAAGGGGCTTTGGTAAAAAACTTGGTACGTCTATCACCTTGGTCATTATCCTGTATGCTATAGCGATAGCCTAATTCAAAATTAGGCGCTTCCCTAAAATTGGTTCGTATTTGTCCGCGATAGCTATGGGAATAGTTTTCGTTTACAGATGGTTTACCATTAATTATCTGGTTAAATTTACTGTAGTTAAAGTTTCCGCTTACGGTACCCCTAAACTTTCCCCATGTTTTTTGCAATCGCGCATTGGCACTGGCACTCTCATCGGCCAAACCAGAATTGAAAGGGGTACTTACCCGTACCACACTGCCTGGTTGAAAATTGGATGTGGTCCTTATTCTATCAACCGTTTTACTATAATTTAAACCAGCGTTTACATTAGTATAGTTAAACATGTTAAAACTGAAATAGGACAACCTCACATTATGCGACAAGGCACTTTCCAATTCCGGGTTACCTGAAAATATAGAACGATAGCTATTCAGCACCAAGCCCTTAGCAAATTGGTTCACATCGGTAAATTGGGTACGCATGCTATAATTGAAAATAATCTGCTCACTCTTTTTTAACTGGATTCGCGTATTAAAATCGGGTAACAATCTGAAAAAATTATCGGTATAGTTCTTATTAAACTGACTGTTCTTGGCACTATAGGCATGGGCTGAAAAACCTGGTGTGAATGTGAAAATTCCCGATTTCAAACGGTAATGCAGGCCTAAATACACATCAGAAAATTGGTAAGCAATATCGTTTGTATCCAGTCCATCATTTATTGTTGGTGTATTATCATACTTTGATCCATCATCAAGATCTTGAAAGATATCAGAATTATAATCCTGTTTACTAAAAATAGTACCTAAAGTAAAATTGATATCGCTTTTGGTATTTAAAATGTTCCAATAATCAAGTTTGGCATCCATTTGGTTTGATTTCACACGCTTTTGCTGAGCCACATCATAGGCAACCTGTGTGTCGTCGAATCCTAAAACAGAGGCGGTATTGGAATAGCTTGCCTTATCTTCTAAATAGGCATTGTAAAAGGGGTCTTCATCCTGCAATAAGTGCTGTACTTCCAAAGCAAAAATATTGGTATCGTCCAACGTATAGTAATAATTCAAATTTTGATTGATACTATAGGGTTTGGCACTTTCCAATTCGTTTATGTTTCCGTTTACGGAAGAATAAAACAATTGGTCTTGGGACTCTTTTGAAGTCCTTGCCAACACATCGTAATCTAACTGGTTATTGGTGTTTGGCTTATACTTGGCACTAAATTTAGCCATGGCCAAATCGCTACGCTGGCTCGTATTACTTTCGGTGGTTTCGTCTGGAATATTTAAATCGGGGTCGGTATAAATCACCGAACTGTTTTCCTGTAAATCGGTTCTACTGCTTAAAAAGATGGCAAACCCACTTAAGTCCAAGGTTTTCTTTGGGGAATAACTAAAATTAGCTGCGCCAAACTTGGTATTGATATCCTTTGCCCTATTATTTTGCAGCGTTAAAAAGCCTAAATTATTGCTTCCTAAGTTAATGTTTGTCCCACTACTTCTACTGGGGTTCCTAAAGCCTCCAGTAAAATTGAAATAGTCACGACGGGTAAAAGCTATTTCCCCTATATTATTTAAGTCCCCTATAAAATTTAAACTATACTCAGGGCTGTAATAAAATAACTTGGGTTGTGCCAAATACAAGGTTTTATCTTCTGCCCCGCCAGCTCCAGCAGTAATATTTCCAAACCAAAAGTTCTTTTTACCTTCCTTGAGCTTAATATTGATGGCTATATTATCCTGATTGTTGGTTACACCGCTTAATTGGCCTATTTCGGCATAATTTTTAAGCACTTCAACCTTATCTACTGCATTGGCAGGAATGTTTTGGGTGGCCAGTTTAGAATCGCCATCAAAAAAGTCCTTGCCTTCAACCATCACTTTGCTAACGGCCTTTCCTTCGACCTCAATTTGCCCGTCGTCGTTTACTTCAACCCCTGGCAATTTGTTAAGCACATCGCCCAACTTTCGCTCTGTACCCGATTTAAAAGAATCGGCATTATACACAATAGTATCTCCTTTAATGGTTACGGGCATTTCATAAACCAACTCTACTGCATCTAATGTGTTGTCGTTTTGCAATGTGACATCTTTGGTTAAATTTGATGACGCTGTTTTCACTTCTATTTGCATCGTTTTCATTCCAATATAACTCACCTGGATTTTATAATTGGTATTTTTCTCCAATGACAATTTAAAATATCCTGCCTCATTGGTTATCCCATAGGAATCCAATTTTTGGGACTCTTGATTAATGGCAATAACATTGGCCAATTCTAGCGGTGTTCCAATACTATCCTTTACCACGCCCTCAAGTTTTAGTTGGGCAAAAGATGAACTTACCACACTAAGCAGCATTAAAAAGGTGAGTTTCTTCATTAATTAAATTATTATAGTTTTGATTGATTGAAAAACATATTAAGGCTATCTTCTGCTACCACCTCGACCTCCTCTGCCCCTAAACATTTCGCGCATTTCTTCGGTCTTTTTCTTAACAATGGCATCATACTCAGTTTGAGTGACTTCTTTCCCTTTGGAAGGCATTTTTATAGTTTCTTTTTCTGAAGGGTTTAAAATAATTTTAGAACATAAAATGGTCGTTCTATCGGCACTCACCTCTAATATCAATCCTGGCAAGCCCCAATAAGCATCTGGCCCTTGATTAATGGGGATTTGCGGCGTGTACCAAGCCGTTACCACGACCTCTCTAGATGGTTCTCTTTCCTCCTTTTTTTCATCTTTGGTTTGCGTCTTCGTTGAATCTTTGGGCTGCTCACTAGATGGCCTTCTTCTAAAACTATTGAAATCGAAACCGGTTATCTTCTTTATTGCTGTAGCCTTAAAACAGGTATACTGCCCTATGGTTTTGGTTTCTGCCCCCAGTTGCCAATCTAAAGTCTGCAAACTATCTTTCACCAAAAATTGTTTTCCAAAAAACTCCTGTTCCTGTAAAAGCTGGTGTAACTTCACGTTTTTATACAGATTACCCCCAGTATTGCCCATCATACCAAAACGCATACCTTTTCCCTGTCCAGGGGCTTCCAAATGTTCTTCTTCTTTATAAAGGGACTCTACTTGGTTAAACGTTAAGACGAAGGTTTTTTCCAATGCACTTTTCATTCGATCGGCAATTTCCTTTTTACGTTCTTCACTTAGTTGCCTGCCTCCAAAATTGCTCATATCTATGGTCGTTTTGGATTCGTAATAGGCTTTCCCCTGAAAATTGTTTTGGGCGTATGAAATAAAAGAAACAATGATTAAAATAAATGAAACTGAAGTTCTTAACGTACGATATCGCATTGAGATAATATTTAACTAGCTTTCAAACTAATGTATTTATCCCTGTTAGACCTAAATTGTGATACTTGGTTTAAAGACCAAAGGCTAAATTCTTCTAAAAATCAACCTCCTATTCTAATTTCAATACTTTCTCCACCATCTTCATGGCTATTGTTCCACATGCG
This sequence comes from Aestuariivivens insulae, assembly GCF_022662195.1. GTDB lineage: Bacteria > Bacteroidota > Bacteroidia > Flavobacteriales > Flavobacteriaceae > Aestuariivivens > Aestuariivivens insulae. The sequence continues at coordinate 311,527 of NZ_JAKMCS010000002.1, forward strand.
TTCTTGCATTTCATTCATTTTCTTTTCCATAATCTTATCGTACTCTTCCTGATTCATCTTATCCCCTTTTTTGGGTTCAACAATACGCACTTCCTTCTCTGGATTGAGGACAATCTTACTACAGATAATGGTTGTTGTTCCATCGTTAACTTCCAATATTAACCCTGGCAAGCCATGATAGTTTGCCGGACCATTACTTATGGGAATTGTTGGGGCATACCACGCCACAACTTCCTGTTGCCGCATTTGAGGCTCCAGGCTTTCTTCTTCAGCATCTAAACCCCTATCACCATTTACGCTAATTCGAGATTCCACAACTTGAACTTCTATTGTTTTGGTCGCTTTAAAACATTCATACTCACCAATAAATTTCTTTTCGCCAGTAAGTTGCCAATCGTGCTTTTGTAGTTTATCCTGAATTAAAAACAACCTACTAAACGATTCATTTTGATTCGTAAACCTATTTTCCTTGAGGTTTTTATACAACACATCCGAATCTCCCGTGCTTACCATCACAATTTGCATTCCCATGGGCTGGGGCGCCTCCAACTCTTTATCTTCCTTATAGATTGAAGCTTCTTTATTAAACGATAACAAGTGGGTTTTCTGAAATTGTTTTTTCATCATGTCCATCATGCGTTGGTGCATTTCAGAATTAACTTGTGTACTGTCTAATTGAATATCCAATTTACGTGTCGATTTATAGGTTGCAATACCTTGAAAATCCTGCGCCAAAACACTTTGTAGCAAACCTAGTGTAAAGCATATAATTAGTAACTGTTGCATTTTTTGATTTGATTTTATATTGACACTACAAAAATGTTATATCGTTTTAAATAAATCCGTTAACTAGTGTTAACGTGTGTTAAGTCATTAGTTTTCTTTGGTTTTAACTGCTACTTTTGAACTATGAACAACATGAAATACAGATGGTTACTCTATGCTATTGTATTTGTAATTATTACTACAATAGGTATTCAGGTGTATTGGAATTACAAAAACTATCTGGTTAACAAGCAACAATTAACCAACGATGTACAACAAAGTGCAGACAATGCCATTGAAACTTACTTTGCCAATCTTGCCGCACAAAACACCATTGCCTATGCTGTCGAGAGACGATTACCAGAAGATTCATTAAGCAATAGCCAAACAGTGGATAGCCTTATAAATGTCAGGACCTCTAAAACACATGGCATTATAAATATTGATTCCTTAGGAAACACAAACAATAAAGACATCTATATTTTTAAAGGAAAAAATATTGATTCCGTAATTGATATTACTCACGGAGGCAATAGCAATTCTACTTGGCGAACCACAAGGCAAATAGCCGTAGAACATGCTGTTGATTTTGATTTAGATTCCATCCTTAATTTTAAGGATTTTAGAAACCTAACCACAAAGGTCATTATTTCCATGACCAAGGACTCCCTTAAATTGGAAACTATTGATAGCCTACTCCACAAAGACTTATTGAGAAAACAAATTGACGTAGATTACGGTATAACTTTAGAATCGGCCTTTAGTGAAACCCAGAAATTAAAATCAGAATATATCACCCCTTCCAGTTTAAGTGTTGTTTCCAGCTCCAATTACCTACCAAGACAGAGCAAACTAACAGTATACTTTAACAATACCGTAAAAACCATTTTAAAAAGAAGCCTTACAGGCATCTTACTTTCGGCTCTTTTAATTTTGGCTGTTATCAGTTGTTTATTTTATTTATTGAAAATTATAAAACACCAAAAGCAACTGGCTGAAGTAAAGAACGATTTAATAAGCAACATCACCCACGAGTTTAAAACCCCTATAGCCACTATTGGCGTGGCCCTAGAAAGCATCAAAAGTTTTAATGTGATTGACGACAAGGCTAAAACCAAAACCTATATCGACCTGTCCTCCAACCAACTTAACAAACTAAACGTTATGGTTGAAAAGTTGTTGGAAACCGCAACTTTAGATAGTGAAACATTACAATTGAACAAAGACACTGTAGACCTAACTGCTTTGTTAAGCACGCTAACGCATCGATATAAAGTGCAACATTCAGAAAAGCAATTTGTTTTTGATGCTCATACTGAAACTCATCTTGTTCATGTTGATGCCTTTCATATTGAAAATGCCTTGAACAATATTTTGGACAATGCAGTGAAGTACGGCGGAGACACCATTGAAATTGTACTAATTAAACATAACACCAGATTGGACATTGTTATTTCCGATAACGGAGACACCCTAAAAAAAGCCCACAAAGACAAAATATTTGAAAAGTTCTATCGAGTCCCTAGAGGCAACACACATGATGTTAAAGGTTTTGGCATTGGACTATATTATACCAAAACCATAATTGAAAAACATAACGGTAGTATTACAGTGAATATAGACCAAAACAAAACAGCCTTTAAAATTACGCTTCCCAATGGATAAAGTAACCACCATACTTTTAGCAGAAGACGAACCCGCATTAGGGCTAATCATAAAAGAAAGTCTGGAAACCAGAAATTTTAAGGTGCTTCCATGCGACAATGGCGAAACAGCTTTTGATGTCTTCCAAAAAGAATCACCAGAATTATTGGTTTTAGATGTTATGATGCCCAAAAAAGATGGCTTCACCCTTGCCAAAGAAATTAGGGCCATAAACGATTCCACTCCCATTATTTTTTTAACGGCTAAATCGCAAACCCAAGATGTGGTTGAAGGATTTACCATTGGAGGCAACGATTATTTAAAAAAGCCCTTTAGCATGGAAGAACTCATCGTTCGCATTAATAATCTGTTAGACCGAACCAAACTACAAAAAACAAGTGCTATTTTACAGTTGGGACATTACAACTTTAATTTTCCTAAACAGTTACTGCAATATAAAAATGAAGCCGCAGTACAGTTAACACATCGTGAGGCCCATTTATTGTTCCACTTAATTAAAAATAAAAATCAAGTACTGGATCGCTCATTAATACTTAATAAACTCTGGGGCAACGACGATTTTTTTAGTGCACGAAGTATGGATGTGTTCATTACCAAACTTCGTAAAAAACTAAATCTGGATGAAAACATTCAAATCATTAACATTAGAGGATTTGGCTATAAGTTAATTTGTTAAATATGGATTGATTTTTGTACTTTTCATGTCGTACATGAAGCATCTTATTTATTTACTGTTGTTATGGTCCTTACCCATAGTTTCACAAGAATCTATGGTGCCTACGCTTGTAAAAAAAACAAATCTCGATATCGAAACCTTTGTTGGAATAGACCATTTTGAATCCATTTATTACATTCAAAACAATGTGTTCCATAAAACAACGCCTTCCAAAACCATAAACTACAACAATTTACAGCTAGGGAATTTAACCAGCGCCAATATTTTTAACCCCCTTAAAATCAACCTGTTTTACAAAGACTTTAATACCGTTGTTATTTTAGACAACAGGCTTGCCGAAATATTCAAAATAGATTTTAATACCCTATCGGAATATAAAAATGTTACGCACGTATCGATGGGACACGATAATACGCTTTGGCTATTTAACCAAGACACCCAACAACTCGAACTTTACGATTACAAAACCAACACCTCTAGGGCCAAAACCCTACCCATACAAACCGAAGTTTTAGCCCTAAAAAGTAACTACAACACCTGTTGGATGCTTACCAAATCGTACTTGTATGTTTACAATTATTTTGGAAGTTTGTTACGGAAAATAAAAAATGACGGATATACGGAGTTTTTTGAAGACAATAACAATATTATTTTCAAAAAAGGCCACCAATTACTCTATTTGGAGCATGGCACCGAAACCCTAGCCCCCATAGAAACTCCAAATTTGTTGATAAATCAGTTTTTTGTAAACAACGAAACCTTGTATATTTACGATTCTAAATTTCTTTACACATACCGTTTAAAAACTAACTGATACTATGCATATTGCAATTGCCGGAAACATTGGTGCTGGAAAAACAACACTCACTAAACTTTTAGCCAAACACTACAGATGGGAACCCCAATTGGAAGATGTTGTGGACAACCCTTACTTGGATGATTTTTACAATCAAATGGAGCGTTGGAGCTTTAACTTACAGGTGTATTTCTTAAACAGCCGTTTTCGTCAGGTGCTACAAATTCATGAAAGTGGCAAGGATATTATCCAAGACCGAACCATTTATGAGGACGCCCATATTTTTGCGCCCAATTTGCATGCGATGGGCTTAATGACCAATAGGGATTATGAAAATTACCGCGCTTTGTTCGACTTAATGGAATCTCTGGTACAAGGCCCCGATTTATTAATTTATTTACGCAGTTCCATTCCTAATTTAGTATCACAAATACATAAACGGGGACGCGATTACGAAAACACGATTAGCATAGATTACCTAAGTCGTTTAAACGAACGTTACGAAGCTTGGATCCACGGTTACAATAATGGCAAATTGCTTGTAATAGATGTCGATAAACTCAATTTTGTGGATAACCCAGAAGACCTAGGCAATGTTATCAATAAAATAGATGCCGAAATACACGGGCTATTTTAAGAGGTCTACCATTAAAGATCACTATTGCAATTGTTTTTTTTGGGCAAATGGCAAGCCACCGCGCTATCCACTATAGTTTTTTAAAATTTTTGGAATTTTAAAAAAGCTGTCGCTCCTATCGCTTTTGCAGGGTTTACGGCTTCTGTTTTCAGTCTCAGCTCACAGTATTTACCTAAAACTTCTAAACCATTAAACCCCTAAACCCCTAAACCATTAAACCCCTAAACTTCTACACTCAATACTTTGTACTCAATACTAAATACTTTCAACCTTAAAATTAAAACTGTCTAAAAAGAACTTCTCGATAATAAATTCTTCCAGAATTTCACTCGAAGTGACATTCAGGCCTATAAACCTTAATACTTTGTACTTTGTACTTTGTACTTGATACTTGATACTTGATACTTGATTCATTGTACTTTTCAACCTAAAAAAAGAAATTTGTCGCTCCCGCCTCTATTCAACTTATAAACCCATGTTTCCTGGCATGCTCCATGGCAAGTTTGCTATTTTTAGCCAATAACATAGGGGTCAATTTGTAATCTTTGTAGAGTTTATTTACCCGAAGCATCCGCTTTTTATGGTTTACGCGTAGTAAATAAATGGCTAGAATCCTTTCGGGATACAACTTTGCTATTTCCAGATAAATATACGGATCATGTTCGCCACTATCACCAATTAAAATAAATTTTAATTTAGGATAGGCTTTTAATAAGTTTATAATCTCTTGTTGTTTTCTTGGCTTTTCGCCTCTACTTTTAGAAAACGGCCTAGGAAAGTTCCTTAAAATGATCGGTCCCTTAGGAAATTTATTTTTCTTTAAGAAATACTCCAAATAGCGGTATAAATTCCACGGACTATGACTTACATAAAAAATAGGATTGGCTTCATGGCCTGTTTTACCTTCGTGTAACTTTTGATAAAACTCAGGTGCGCATTCAAGGGGCAAGCGTTGTCCTGCCGAAGTCAACAAGGTATTATATAGCACCCGCCATTTTAAAACCGACACTAAACCAGTATGTAAAATAGTATCGTCTATATCACTAATAACACCATAAGAAGCTGTTTGGGACGGAATTAGCATCTCTCCCGGGAAACAGTTTTCAGATTGTATGGTTCGCTTTACTTGGTTCACTTTATAAGAAACCTCAAAATTGACCCAACCTTCACTATTGGCATAGCCTCCTACATCATCTATTGTTTCATCAAATAAAAAATAACCGTCATTATCGGTCTTTGTATAAAACTCAAAATGGTCTCCCATATTGATTTTAAGTTCTGTATTTTTTATTTCATCGGTCTCGAAACGTTTCCATGCATTAAAAAGGAGCTTAAAAGCACCCTTTTCCTCTAAATTTATATTCTCATCTTCAATTGCCCTTCCTCTCAAATACACATGACTGGATGTGCCATACGTTTGAAACGCTATAATTTGGAGTGGATCTTTTTTAAACATGTAATCGTACTAAGAGCAAACAAAAATTGGTTGACTAAAAATAATAAAAAAACCACACCATCCTCCAATTACGCTAAGAGAACAGTGTGGTTCTATTTTTTAAAGAAAATAATTATTGAATTACCTCTTTTTCTATTTCCTTAATTACTTTTTTCGTTTTAGCCCCTTCTAATGTTTCGATGCTCGCTTTCACTTCAGCTTCGGTACCTTCAAAAGTTTCATAAGCTGTTGATGTTTCTCCATTTTCCGTGGTTACCGTTGTAACCACAGCCTTAACGGTACCATCATCATTAGTCGTCATCTTAACTTTAACTTCTTTAGATACCTCAACCTGTTCCTTAGCTATAGTATCACCAGAAACATAAGCCATTGCAGCATCACTATCTACTAAACTTGGTGCAATAACTAAAGCCACCACACTCATTAACTTCAATAAGATATTTAATGAAGGTCCAGAAGTATCCTTAAACGGATCTCCTACCGTATCACCAACAACAGCCGCTTTATGGGCATCGGTTCCTTTACGGCCTTGTTCTTCAATAGTCTTTTTAGCATTATCCCATGCGCCTCCAGCATTCGATTGGAAAATCGCCATAAGTACACCGCAGGTAGTTACCCCTGCCAATAAGCCTCCTAACATTTCTGCACCGCCAATAAATCCTACAGCAACTGGCACCGCAATGGCCAACAAGCCTGGCAACACCATTTCTTTAATAGAGGCTTTAGTAGAGATAGCTACACATTTTTCGTATTCTGCAACACCATCGGCGGCATCAAATATTTTTCTATCAGCTTCTGAAGCTTTACTAATATCAGAATCATATTTACGCATCACTTCTAATGCTGCTTTTAATTGAGGAATATCCCTAAATTGGCGACGCACTTCTTCTATCATAGCCATAGCGGCCCGCCCTACGGCATTCATAGACAACGCAGAAAACACAAAAGGCAGCATGCCTCCTACTAATAAACCAGCCATGATATCGGGTTTCGATACATCAATAGCAGTAACACCTGCAGTCTCCATAAAAGCTGCAAATAAGGCTAAAGCTGTTAACGCTGCCGATGCAATGGCAAATCCTTTTCCAATAGCAGCAGTGGTATTTCCAACGGCATCCAACTTATCGGTTCGTTCACGCACTTCACTTGGCAATTCGGCCATTTCTGCAATACCACCGGCATTATCGGAAATCGGCCCGTAGGCATCAACTGCTAATTGAATTCCAGTATTGGCCAACATTCCAACAGCGGCAATAGCAATTCCATATAACCCAGCAAAGTGATGAGACACTAAAATAGCGGCAGCAATTAAAAGAATAGGGATCATGGTAGACATCATACCAATCCCCAAACCAGCAATAATATTTGTTGCCGCTCCTGTCTCAGATTGTCTCACAATAGAGTTTACAGGCTTTGTACCTGTTCCCGTGTAATATTCGGTAACCTTTCCAACCAATAAACCAGCTATCAAACCAGTAATGGTTGCCCAAAACACACCCATCGATGTATATTCAACTCCTTTAAAAGAATACGTTTCAGGAATAAAAGCATTTATAATAAAGTAAGAGGCTACCACCATTAATCCAGCTGAGCCAAATTCACCCAAGTTCAACGCTTTATGTGGCGAGCCACCATCTTTTACCTTTACAAAAAAGGTTCCTATAATAGACATAATAATACCAACTGCAGCCAAAACCAATGGCAAATAAACGGCACCTATACCATCAAATTCAGTTCCTGTGGAAATAAGTGCTCCTAATACCATTGTACCAATAATAGACCCTACATAAGACTCGAATAAATCGGCTCCCATTCCTGCAACATCACCAACATTATCACCAACATTATCTGCAATTGTTGCTGGGTTTAATGGGTGGTCTTCAGGAATACCTGCTTCTACTTTTCCAACCAAATCGGCTCCTACATCGGCAGCCTTGGTATAAATTCCTCCTCCAACACGGGCAAAAAGTGCAATTGATGAGGCTCCAAGTGAAAAACCGGATAGCACATTCAATACTTCACTTATATCCCATCCTTGCCCACTATAAATCATAAACAAACCACTAAGACCTAAAACGCCTAAGCCAACAACACCTAATCCCATAACAGCACCTCCAGCAAACGCCACTTCTAAGGCTTTGCCCAAAGAGGTTCTAGCGGCATTGGTTGTTCTTACATTGGCTTTAGTAGCCACTTTCATTCCTATAAAACCAGCCAGTGCAGAACATATAGCTCCCACAACAAACGATACAGCTACCATACCGTTAGACCCTGCTTCACTATTCCCTTTAACAAAGAGTAGTATCGCAACAGCTATAACAAAAATTGATAAAATCTTATATTCTGCTTTTAGGAAAGACATGGCGCCATCGGCAATGTTTTTTGCAATGCGTTTCATTTTATCATCACCCTGATCTTGCTTGGTCACCCAAGCACTTTTAACAAATACAAAGACCAATGCCAGCACACCAAAAAGCGGCAGAAATTTCACTATTAAATCCATAATTAGTTCATTAGTTATTAGTTAATATTTTTTTTAACGGAGCTAAAAATAGGAAAATATAAGTGATAAAAAAAACCGCCTTAAATTAAAGACGGTTTATTTTTTTAACGTGTAAATTGCGAATCTTTCAATTAGATGGTAAATGTTCTTTTTTTCTTATGTTCGCTATCTTCGTAACGTTTCACACATTCATGGTATATCTTGGTAGCTTCTTCGGCATTACCCCAACCACCAACATCTACTTTTTTCTTTTCTAAATCCTTATAAACTTGAAAAAAGTGCTCTATTTCTTTTAACCTATGTGGATTTAAGTCAGCTATATCGCTACGCTTGCTCCAAACAGGATCCGATACAGGTACGCAAATAATTTTTTCATCAGGTCCTTTTTCATCGGTCATATGGAAAACACCTATTGGACGTACTTCCATTACAACCATAGGATACGAAGGCTCTGTAGATAAAACCAATACATCTAAAGGATCTTTATCCAATGCTAAGGTTTCTGGTACAAATCCGTAATCTCCCGGATACATCATAGATGAAAACAAGGTACGGTCAAATCTAATTTTATGTAACGTAAAATCGTATTCGTATTTATTTCTACTTCCTTTTGGTATCTCTATCAATACATCAAAAGTCACATCTTTTTTCTTACTCATTTTTATTGTTTTAGGGCTGCAAATGTACGTAACCCATACGCTTTTAGCAATAAAAAACTTAATCGATTTACATTATTATTTCCTATCTTGCCCAAGACTAACTCAAATAAATAAATGATAGATTATGCGTTATCTTTTTTTTGCCTGTATTGCTATTTTCTCTTTATCCCATATAAACTCACAAAACCAACCATGGCAAGGTAAATTTGAACCCATTGATAACATGATTACAGCCCCTAACAGTTACCGAACTGCGAGTGGTGCTCCAGGAAAAGCTTATTGGCAACAACGTGCCGATTATAATATTAAAGTGGTTTTGGATGAAACCAATAATACCATTTCGGGCCATGAGACCATTACCTATTATAATAACTCTCCAGACGATTTAAGTTATTTATGGATTCAGTTGGAACAAAACGTCAACAAAAAAGGCAGTGAGGATTTTGGCAATATGAAAAATAGCTTAAAAGATGGCATGACCACTCGGCAAATGCAATTTTTAACCAGGGCCATTGATTTCCCTGCTGGGTATTCCATAAAGTATATTAAAGACAGTGATGGCAACGCTATGAAATCGTTGGTAAATAATACCATGATGAAGGTGCTACTCAATACACCTTTAAAGTCTGGTGACTCCTTAACTTTCTCTATAAGCTGGTCCTATCCTATTACAGATCGCAGCCTATTTTTATTATCTAGGGAAGGCTATGAATATTTTCCTGAAGATGATAATACAGTTTATCTTATTGCACATTGGTTCCCCAGAATGGCCGTTTATAACGACACTGAAGGCTGGCAAAATCAGCAATTTCAAAGACTTGGCGAATTTGCCTTGGAATTTGGTGATTATGATGTTGAAATCACCGTACCAGAAGACCATATTGTAGCTTCAACAGGATCATTACAAAATCCTGAGAGCGTTCTTACTAAAACCCAACAGGAACGCATGGATAAAGCGCGGCAATCGTTTGACCAACCTGTTATGATCGTGACCCAAAAAGAAGCTGAAGCCAACGAAAAAACAAAATCCAAAAAACAAAAAACATGGCGATTTACTGCTAAAAACGTACGTGACTTTGCTTTTGCTTCCTCCAGAAAATTTATGTGGGACGCACAAGCTGTTAAACTCCCTTCCAATACCGTTATGGCCATGTCCTTTTACCCAAAAGAAGGCTTACCTGTGTGGCAAGAAGAATCCACCAAGGCTATTATGCATGCACTAGAAGTATATTCCGAAGCTACTTTCGATTACCCATATCCTGTAGCTATTTCAGTAAACACTTCTAATATTGGCATGGAGTTTCCCATGATTAGCTTTAATGGCGGAAGACCTAAAAATGGCAAGATGTCTAAGAATGCCAAAGCCGGTATGATAGGCACTATAGTCCACGAAGTAGGACACAATTGGTTTCCCATGATTGTAAGCTCAGATGAACGCAAATGGATGTGGATGGACGAAGGCCTAAACACCTTTATACACCAACGCACCATAGCCGAACGTTACCCTGATTTTAACAGTACTACACCAAAAAGTATCGTTCCTTTTATGAGTGGTGATAAAAATATTTTACGCCCCATAATGACCACTTCAGACAATGAACTGCTCAGTCAATTTGGAGCTAACTTTTACCTAAAACCTACTGTGGGCTTACAAATGCTTAGAAATTCCATTGTTGGAAAAGAGCTGTTTGATGCTGCTTTTAAGGAATATGCCAACCGCTGGAAATACAAGCACCCTAATCCTGCAGACCTGTTTAGAACCCTTGAAGATGCTACGGCCACCGACTTGGATTGGTTTTTTAGAGGCTGGTTTTTTACCACAGACCATGTAGATATGGAATTAAGTAATGTAAAATGGTTTAAGGTATACGAAGAAGCACAAAATATTGAAAACCAAAAACAGAACATACAGGTTAAAACAGAAGACACTAGCACTAACGCAACAGCCCATGATTTTTCCAGTGGACCAGAAGTCATCAAAATGAAAGATACACCCGATAATGCTTATGGCGGATTCTTATCTAGACTAGATGATGAAGCCGTAAGACAGCAACTTTCTGGCAAAAACCTTTACGAAGTCACCATTAAAAATGTGGGTGGGCTGGTCATGCCCGTTACTATAGAATGGATTTATACTGATGGCTCTTCTGAAATAAATCAACTTCCAGCCGATATTTGGCGTAGAAATGAATATGAAGTCAAACACACTTTTGTAAAAGATAAAGAAGTTAAAACCGTAAACCTAGACCCTAATTTTGAGTTTGCCGACACCAATACTGGCAATAATAGCTTCCCCAAAAAGGAAACCGCTAGTGAATTTGACTCCTTTAAAAATAAACAGTAATATAAATTCCCAATAAATTCTTTTGAAAGCACACCTCAACAACTATTTCAAACCCAAATGCATCACTAATTTTCATCTATTGAAACGTTACCTATTATTCACCGGAGTTCTACTTATGTTTTCATGTGGTAATAACAACTCAAAGAAACACACCAACGATTGGCAGGTATTGTTTAATGGAAAAGATCTTGAGGGTTGGACACCCAAAATCCACCACCATGAAGTAGGTGAAAATTATGCCAACACATTCCGGGTTAAAGATGGTGTTATACAGGTTAACTATGATAATTACGACTCCTTTAATGAACGTTACGGGCACTTATTTTACGATAAACCATTCTCGTCCTATCATTTAAAATTTAAATACCGATTTACTAATCAATGGATGGAAGATGCTCCTTCCTACACATACAGAAATAGCGGTATCATGTTCCATTCCCAAGACCCAAAAACGATTTTAAAAGAACAGGATTGGCCTATTTCAGTAGAGTATCAAATGCTTGCCGATGCCGATGATGGCAATCCGCGCCCAACAGGCAACATGTGCTCTCCTGGAACCGATGTTACTTATAATAATGAAATCGACCCCAGACATTGTATCAACTCAACATCAAAGACCTACCCATGGGACGAATGGGTAAATGGTGAACTTATTGTTTACAAAGACTCCTTAATTATTCATATTGTAAACAAAGACACTGTATTACAATATAGCAAACCAACCATAGGTGGCGGTGTTGCCAACCGATTCAATCCGTCTGTAAAAATTGATGGCAAAGCCCTTACCGAGGGTTTCATCGGTTTACAAGCAGAAGGGCAAGGTATCGAGTTTAAAGACATCCTGATTAAGGAGCTAGAGTAACAGTTATTGACAAACCCAATACTACTAAAACACCTTTAACCATAGCTTTATACTAAAAAACGATCCCAGCTTAAAGTTCAGGTTCTTTTTGATGTTCTAAGTCGGTTTCATCAAAATAATAGATGCCTTGACTGTCCAGATATGCATATAGTTTTGGCAAGTAAGCATCAAATCGCTGCCAATCCTTATATGCCTCATTAGTCCAAGCCGATTCTGCCATAGCAACTAACCTTGGAAAAGTCATGAAATCGATCCAGTCTTCGGTGGCCAAACGTTCTGTCCATAAATTGGACTGAATGCCCGCTATCAATTTTAAGTCCCCTTCAGAAAACTGATGGGTACCATCAGGATATTGGTAAACATCTTTTAAAGGATTAAAACCATCCCAGCGACGACCATTTTTAAGGGAATCATGCTGCACAAAATCGAAATAAAGCGGTCTTCTCGGACAAAGCACCGTCTTATAGCCTGCCTTTAAAGCAGCTTCTAGCTTATCGGTCTTATCATGTCGCCACCAATAAATCATACTTGTTTGCTTATCAACTCCAGAAGCTACAATCTCATCCCATCCAGCAAGATCTTTTCCTAGGGTTTTAAGGCTATCTGTAATACGTCGTATAAAATAATGCTCTACATCTACAAGGGTCTCCAACTGCTCCCGCTTCATCAACTCTTTTATTCCTGCATTACTATGCCAGGCCTCATTTCCAAAATGAACCTCATCTCCTCCTAAATGCACATATTTAGAAGGAAATAATGTAGCCACTTCTTTTAAGATGGTTGTTAAATAGGCATAGGTTTCTTCTTTACCGGGATCGAAAGTAAAATCGGGATACTTTTCGCTCCCGCCACCAGAAAACTCTGGATAAGCCTTATTGGCTGCCGTGGCATGCCCAGGCATATCTATTTCGGGAATAATTGTAATAAAACGCTCTGCCGCATAGGCCACCACTTCTTTTATATCTTCCTGCGTATAATATTTAACTGGTCCGTCGGGCGTTTTATAATAGCCTTTCCCACCAATCGTAGCCAATTTGGGCAATGCTTTAATTTCAATACGCCATCCTGGCTCATCGGTTAGATGCCAATGAAAAGTATTTAATTTAAAGGAAGCCATTAAATCTATGTACTGCTTAACCTTCTCTTTACCAAAAAAATGCCTAGACTCATCCAACATAAAGCCGCGGTAACCAAAGCGCGGTGCATCACTAATAGTTCCGCAAGAAACAACCTTATTTTGGGATAGCTGTAATTGTTGCCACAGGGTGGTAAGTCCATAAAAGATGCCTTTGGGATGAGCCGCTGTAACAGTAATCTTCTTTTTACTGATAGTCACTTGATAAGCTTCTTCATTTTCTAATTCTGAAGTTTTCAATTGTAACTCGATAACGCGATTGGATTTAGTTTCAACAACAACCCCCAAGTCTTCGAAGCGCTTTGTATAAAACTCTGAAAGTGCATGTAACTCCTCATCTGAAGTTGTAATGCTAATCCCTTTTTCAAAAGTAAAAACACCATCGGCAGTTTCTATGGTATTAGGGTAAGGCACCAAGACCCATTCTGGTTGTTCTTCTGGCTTACAATTAAAGAGTGTTACTATTAAAACCATTAAAATGATTAACTGCCTCATATGATATGACTTTTATTAAATGATACTTTTTTTGCTTTTATTTTTTTTGAAAAAGACCAAAAATACATTAAAATCACTAATCTTACATGATGATTTTAAAAAGGCTACAAAAACTGCCCTAATAACATTTAGACAAAAGCACGCCTAACCCTTCAAAAACTGACATCTTACAACATTTAATTTTTGAAAGCACACTTAAAAATACTTTTGAGAAAAATCTTTTAAAAATAAAAACCAAAACTTCCTGTAACACCAAATTTTCTGGCATCAGGATTTAAGACCGGATCTTTGTAGTTACCCCTAAAGTTAAAATCTATACGGAACACTTTAAAAATATTGCCCACTCCAAAGCTGTATTCGTAATAGGGTTTGCCATTTGGTGCTATTAATGGAATGGTATTAGGGTTATCTGTTTTGTTTAAATCGATATTCTCTTGTGAAATATCACCCCATACGCCTCTTAAACTTACAATTTCACGTAAATTAAATTTTCGCAAAAACGGGATTCTGGAAAATAACCGTCCATTAAAATTATGTTCAAAATGAAAAGACGCATAGGTATCGCTTACAAACTCATAAAAATCAAGTTGTGAAAAGGTCTTATAAATGGAAAAATACGATTGATTACCGGGAATAACACTTAACAACCCCAATGGCACTTCGCCAAAAGTCTTTCCTGCTTCCACTGTAGACACCAACCGCCCCAGACCTCCTAACTGCCAAGGTTGCACATAGGAGAACTGCACCTTAGTATAATCAAAATCACTGTTAAACACAGCTTTATCACCTCGGCTCACTTGGGCAAATATGCGAGCATAATCGTCGTTAGCATCATGGCGTTCAACTCCAAAACCTGTCATTTTTCGTCCCGGGAAATAAAATAAGGACAGCGAAGTTTCAAATTGCTTAATTTCAGATGCAATCCCAGTTGGCGTATTATAATCTAGACTGAAGGTTGGCGATGCCGATTCTAAAGTTCTATAATTGGCTCCCAATCTAAAAATAAGGTTTCGCCAAGGTTCTGACTCTATAGCTAAACTGGTTAAATTTATAGAGGTTAATTTATCATTAGCTCCAGTTCCCACAACAGACGATGATGCCAAACTGCGTCCCAGAACATCGGTAGAGGTGGTTAAACTAGCACCTATTTGTTCCACATCGCGCCGATTGCCTCCAGAAATAATAAGTCGGCTTTTTTTATCTATCAACCATTTACCTGAGATACCATACTTGAACTTATCATCCCGAAACCCATAAGCCACAAAACCTTCTAAACGCCAGATATCGTTTCTCCCAAAATAGGTTCGTCCACCTGTACGAAGTCGCAAACCTTCAACTTCATTAAAACCAAAGGTTGAAAAAATAGGACCGTAATCTAATGGTAAGGAATTAAATTCAATATACCCCGAAGCCAAAATACTCCCTAAATTGTATAGCCGCTTAAACTTTTTAACGGTCTTTAAAGTATCGAGCATTTTGTATACACCCTTTTCATCTTTACTTAAAACCTCCAACCTATTAGCTTCCCAAAAAGCATCATCCCTATCATAAACATCTTGGTCGTAATTATAAACTTCGGTATCGTAAAACTTTTTGTCCTTTTTTATATCGAACTGGTAGTTATCATATAAAGTGGTGCGTTTACCATAAATACCTCGGGACGATTCCTTTTTATTCAACGCGAAATCACTCATCATATAATCGCGAGTCACCAAAAACAAGGAATCATTCAGCACTTCAAATTCCTGTTCAATATAAATGTCCTTTACCCAGTTAATATTGGCACTCTTAGAGGCTTGTAAATTAATTTCCTTAATGGCATAAGTGGTGTCGGCCACCCAAAAATCGCCTTTAAATGTGAGTTCGTTTTTTCGACGTGGGTAATATATAATATTGTAACACCATTTATTGCCTATAAATGTACTATCGGACAGCACATAATTATAAGTGTTAATGCCGGTCCTGGACAGCGGACTTACAAAGCTTTTATCAAAAAACTTCAGGTAATTGTCGTAGACGTTAAAATCGGAGTATAGGTCGTCCACAAAATCAATAATAACCTGATTATCACTAAACCCTGAATTCTTATTCCCTTTTAAAACCTCTTTTTCCTTATTCATGGTATTATCACCATAAACTTTTGATGCCGCCTCATTGATAAACATAGGCAGATAGGTTTTTCCTGTAACACGAGAGGTATCGACCTCATTAAATACAAATTCCATCCCCCGAAACAGTTTACTTTTTATAAGGGCACTATCAATAGTATTTATATCGAATTCTACTTTCTCATACTTATCGTATTCATACTGTTTAAACTGCCTTAACCCATTACTGCGCTTATTGGCCCATATTTTTCGCAAGATATCTATGGCAGGGTTATTTTTCTTGGATTGTTTACCTGAAATAATAACCACTTCGTTCAATTGGGCAGTCTCTTCCTTAAGTATGAATTTTAAATTATAATTCACCCTTTTTTCCAAAGGTACTGTTAAGGTCTCAAACCCAATAAACGATACGGTTAAAGCCTCCCAAGTTTCGCCAGACTCTAAATAGAATTTCCCGTTTTCATCGGTAATGGTACCTTGTGTAGATCCTTTAAATATCACATTGGCAAAGGATATAGGGGCATCAAATTCATCAAACACATGACCACTCACCTTGGTTTGGGCCTGAATTGTGACTATTCCAAAAATAAATAGGGCTATAAGTAATCTTAAGTTCATAATACAAAAAAACTTCATCAACAAAACTATGCTAATGAAGTTTATATAACGTAAAAAATCTTTATTTATTTAAATACCACTTATCAATTGTAATTTTCATAATAAAATCCCCTTTTTGGATTTTTACTGTAAAATAAAACTTCAATGTAGCTTTGGCTACACTTCATTTTTCTTTTTTGTATAAAGCCAAAAATCATTATTTTCTTTTATGAAAAATTCAATTATTAACTGGCATAAAGCACCTTTTTAACGGCCTTGATAACATCATTGCTGTTTGGCAACCATTCCTCTAATAATACAGGTGAATAAGGCGCTGGTGTATCGGCCGTATTCAATTTAATGATTGGTGCATCCAAGTAATCGAATGCTTCGTTTTGTACCACATAGGTTATTTCTGAAGCCACATTAGCAAAAGGCCATGCTTCTTCTAAAATAACTAAGCGATTGGTTTTTTTAACCGATTCCAATATGGCTTTCTTATCCATAGGACGCACGGTACGCAAATCGATTATTTCACAGGAAATGCCTTCTTTTTCAAGTTCGTCTGCTGCTTTATGTGCCTCCTTAATTATTTTTCCGAAGGATACAATGGTTACATCGGAACCCTCACGCTTAATATCGGCAACCCCTAGTGGTAAAATATATTCGCCTTCTGGCACTTCGCCTTTATCGCCATACATTTGCTCACTCTCCATAAAAATAACAGGATCGTCGTCTCTAATAGCTGCTTTCAATAAGCCCTTAGCATCGTAAGGTGTTGAAGGCACAACCACTTTCAACCCAGGCGTATTGGCAAACCAATTTTCAAAAGCTTGGGAGTGTGTTGCCCCTAACTGTCCTGCAGAAGCCGTAGGGCCACGGAATACTATTGGACATTTAAACTGTCCACCGGACATTTGCCTAATCTTAGCAGCATTATTTATAATTTGATCAATTCCAACAAGAGAAAAGTTAAACGTCATATATTCAACTATTGGACGGTTGCCTGTCATGGTAGATCCTACTGCAATCCCAGCAAACCCTAGCTCCGCAATAGGTGTATCTATTACACGTTTAGGTCCAAACTCATCTAACATCCCCTTCGATGCCTTATAAGCACCATTATACTCAGCCACTTCCTCTCCCATTAAGTATATGCTCTCATCTCTGCGCATTTCTTCACTCATGGCCTCACAAATAGCCTCTCTAAATTGAATTGTCTTCATTAAATTTATTTTTAATCGAGTTGCAAAAATAACAATAAATGCTATAATCTAATTAAAAGAATTAGGTAAATTTATTATGCATGCATAATAAATAATCGAAATAAAATATTTACCTTCGTATCCTAAAATTTAGTCGATTGTTTTTAGCTTATTTTCTTAGCATTTTAGGTTAAAAAATGAAAAGTCTCTAACTTATATTGCATTAAAACACAACTTTTTAAAACTATTCATAAATGAAAATATTAGTATGTATTAGTCATGTTCCTGACACCACATCTAAAATCAATTTTACCGATGGTGATACAAAATTTGACACCAATGGTGTGCAATTTGTTATAAACCCTAACGACGAGTTTGGTTTAACTCGTGCTATGTGGTTTAAGGAAAAACAAGGAGCAAACGTAACCGTAGTTAATGTAGGTGGTCCTGAAACCGAACCCACTTTACGTAAAGCTTTAGCCATTGGTGCAGATGCTGCTATTAGAGTAAACACACCCGCTACC
This sequence comes from Aestuariivivens insulae, assembly GCF_022662195.1. GTDB lineage: Bacteria > Bacteroidota > Bacteroidia > Flavobacteriales > Flavobacteriaceae > Aestuariivivens > Aestuariivivens insulae. The sequence continues at coordinate 329,954 of NZ_JAKMCS010000002.1, forward strand.
GATGGATTTTCTGTAGCACAACAACTGGCAAAAGTGGTTGAAGATGGTGGTTTCGACCTAATTATCGCTGGTCGTGAATCTATCGATTATAACGGCGGTATGGTTCCCGGCATACTTGCAGGGCTTACCAATATGAACTTTATAAATAAATGTATTGGTCTGGAAGTTGATGCTTCATCAAACGCAGTAACTGCAACTAGGGAAATAGATGGCGGTAAGGAAACCGTTTCTACTACATTACCATTAGTAATTGGTGGCCAAAAGGGACTGGTTGAAGAAAGTGATTTACGCATCCCCAACATGCGTGGTATTATGATGGCTCGCCAAAAACCATTAACAGTTACCGAACCTATTGAAACCAATGCCCAAACTACTTCTGTGTCGTTTGAGAAACCAGCTCCAAAAGGCGCTGTAAAACTAGTGTCTCCAGATAATTTGGATGAATTGGTTGACTTACTTCATAATGAAGCTAAAGTGATTTAAGCTGCCAAGAATTGTTCATTGAGGCTCTATAAATGAACAATTAACCAATTTCAAGGCACTTCGAGAGCCTCAGTGCCCAAACAATATAAAATAACAAAGACCCTGAAACAAGTTCAGGATAACAAACTAAAAAATTATGTCCGTTTTAGTATATACCGAATCTGAACAAGGAAAATTTAAGAAAACAGCATTTGAAGTTGCTTCTTATGCCAAAGCTGTAGCCAACCAATTAGGCACAACCGTTACTGCCGTTTGTATTAATAGTGACAACACAGACCAATTGAGTAATTATGGCGTAGATAAAGTTTTGACTGTAAACAACCCACAGCTGGATAGTTTTATTGCCAAATCGTTTGCTGAAGTCATTAGTCAAGCCACTGAGAAAGAAAATGCAAAAGTAATTGTACTTAGCTCATCGGCCAACAGTAAATACATAGCTCCTTTATTGGCGGCTGGTTTAAAGGCAGGTTACACTTCCAATGTGGTAGCAGCCCCAGAAAGCACTTCGCCTTTTTCTGTAAAACGCAGTGCTTTTACCAATAAAGCTTTTGAAATCACCCAAATAAATACCGATGTAAAGATTGTTGGTATTTCGAATAATTCATTTGGATTGGTTGAAAGTAAAGGTGACGCAGCAACTGAAACCTTTTCACCTTCACTTTCTGAAAATAATATAAAAGTAGAGTCTGTTGATAAAGCTACAGACAAAGTAACTATTGCCGATGCCGATATTGTTGTTTCTGGTGGACGCGGATTAAAAGGCCCTGAAAACTGGGGCATGATTGAAGAACTAGCTGATGTTTTGGGCGCTGCCACGGCATGTTCTAAGCCTGTATCCGATTTGGGCTGGAGACCACACAGCGAGCACGTAGGCCAAACCGGTAAGCCCGTTGCTTCAAATTTATATGTCGCTATAGGTATTTCGGGTGCTATCCAGCATTTAGCAGGTATAAATGCCTCTAAAGTAAAATTGGTTATTAATACCGACCCCGAAGCGCCTTTCTTTAAAGCAGCAGACTATGGGGTTGTGGGCGATGCTTTTGAAGTTGTGCCTGCGTTAATTGAAAAATTAAAGGCCTTTAAAGCCCAACAATAAATTATTTTTTATAACTTGTATAACCGTATTAGAACTGCTTAAGTTAGCATAATAATTCCAAATTCTGCCCTGGCAGTTGGTAAAGTCCTAATTTAAACAGTTCTTTGCGTTTTTATAAATTATGAGCTTAGTAAGGTTAAACATAAAAGGCATTTCATATAGCCAAACGCAAAACGGTGCTTACGCATTAATACTAAATGAGGTTGATGGAGATCGTAAATTACCTATAGTTATTGGCGCTTTTGAAGCGCAGTCCATAGCCATTGCTTTAGAAAAGGAAATTCGCCCACCTCGTCCTTTAACCCATGATTTGTTTAAAAATTTTGCCGACAGGTTTGATATCCTTGTTAAGCAAGTCATTATCCATAAACTTGTTGATGGTGTTTTTTACTCCAGTTTAATTTGTGAACGGGATAAAATTGAAGAGATTATCGATGCTCGAACAAGCGATGCCATTGCATTGGCATTACGTTTCGATGCCCCTATTTTTACCTATAAAAATATTTTGGATAAAGCAGGTATCTATTTAAAGGTAAATCCGAAAAAAGAAGACGAAGAAGAACAAGATAGTGTTTTAGCAGACGATTTAATGGCCGATGAGCTAGAAGAAGCCCCACAAGAAACCTACAAACATAAAACCCTAGAGGAACTTCATAAACTTTTAGACGAAGCTGTCGCCAACGAAGATTATGAAAAAGCTGCAAAAATTCGCGACGAAATTTCCAAACGATAAGCTAACTTATATGAAGCAGTATTATTTGACCTTAATCATCTTGTTGCAATGCTTTTTTACCAATATACACGCTCAAGATGTTAATGTTAATTCTCCTATTGCTTCTGATACCATAATCACTTCAGAAAATAGTGTTACACCTCACGATAATACTACAGTAGCTAAAGTTTCTGAAACGCCAACCGCATTAGAAAAAACACCGAAAATTTCCGAGGAAGTCGCCCCTACCTTAATCCCTAGTCAAGGGTTTTCTTTTAATAGCTTATGGCGTGGTATTTTAGGCATGATTGTCTTAATAATTATAGCCTTTCTATTTAGCAGTAACCGAAAAGCCATTAATTGGCGTGTTGTAGCTATTGGGTTAGGTTTTCAATTATTAATTGCTATTGGGGTTTTAAAAGTTAAATTTATAAAATCCATTTTTGAATTTGTTGGGAGCTTATTTGTTAGCGTCCTGGATTTCACGCGAGCAGGCAGCAAATTTTTATTTGAAGGTTTAGTGGTAGACATGGATACCTTCGGCTTCATTTTTGCATTTCAAGTATTGCCAACCATTATATTCTTTTCAGCATTAACTTCTGTGTTATTTTATTTGGGCATCATACAAAAAGTGGTTAGGGCCATGGCTTGGCTACTAACAAAAGCCCTAAAAATTTCCGGTGCCGAAAGCCTAAGTGTTGCCGGCAATATTTTTTTAGGACAAACCGAAGCGCCTTTATTGATAAAGGCCTATTTGGAAAAAATGAATAAATCTGAAATGCTTTTGGTCATGATTGGTGGTATGGCCACCGTTGCCGGAGCTGTATTGGCTGCTTACATTGGATTCCTAGGAGGCAGTGACCCCGAAATGCGTTTGTTTTATGCCAAGCATCTTTTAGCAGCTTCGGTGATGGCTGCACCAGGTGCCATTGTGATTTCAAAAATATTATACCCACAAACCGAAAAGGTAAATACAGATGTTCATGTATCCCAAGAAAAAATAGGATCTAACTTTTTAGATGCTATTGCCAATGGTACTACTGAAGGTCTAAAATTAGCTGTAAATGTTGGGGCTATGCTTCTGGTTTTTGTAGCGTTTATTGCTATGTTTAATGGCATTTTAGGATGGGTAGGCGATGTTACAGCCTTAAATACATGGATAGCCGGTAATACTACTTACGACAGTTTATCATTAGAACTTATTTTAGGCTACACTTTTGCTCCTCTAATGTGGCTTATTGGAGTTGCTAAAGAAGATATGGCGCTTATGGGACAATTGTTGGGTATTAAATTGGCGGCCAGTGAATTTATTGGTTACATTCAATTAGCCGATTTAAAAAACATGTCGAATGCCATTCATCTTAACTATGAAAAATCAATCATTATGGCAACCTATATGCTTTGTGGCTTTGCCAACTTTGCGTCTATCGGTATTCAAATTGGCGGCATTGGCTCCTTAGCACCGGGGCAACGCAAAACCCTTTCCCAATTTGGTATGAAAGCATTAATTGGAGGGACTATAGCTTCGTTGGTTTCGGCTACTATAGCGGGAATGATCATAGGGTAAATAATTCCTGCTTTCGCAGGAATCTCTTAACTAATAAAAACTGCATGCATTCTTAAAAACCAAATGATTCCATATGGTTAGTATAAGTAGTATCAAGAATTCAAAAAACGTTAATAACTTTTAATATTTAACTTTGTTAAAATCAATTTAGAAAACATCATTTTATTTAAATTCGTCCTTGCATAATCTCACTAATATTGCAGCTAATTTTTAACTAATTAAGAGATTCCTGCATGCGCAGGAATGTGGCTTATGAAACAATATCACAACCTTGTTAAACACGTTTTAGAAAACGGTAATGAAAAATCGGACCGCACCGGTACTGGCACCAAAAGTGTTTTTGGTTATCAAATGCGATTCGATTTGAGTGAAGGATTCCCTATGGTAACCACCAAAAAGCTCCACTTAAAATCCATTATTTATGAGTTGCTTTGGTTTTTAAAAGGTGACACCAACATTAATTATTTAACTGAAAATGGGGTTCGTATCTGGAACGAATGGGCCGATGAAAATGGCAATTTAGGTCCTGTATATGGTCATCAGTGGCGTAACTGGAATAGCGATGAAATTGACCAAATAAAAGAAGTAGTCAATACACTTAAAAATAACCCAGATAGCCGAAGAATGCTTGTCTCGGCTTGGAACCCATCGGTTTTACCCGATACTTCAAAAAGCTTTAGTGAGAATGTGGCCAACGGCAAAGCGGCTCTACCACCGTGCCATGCCTTTTTTCAGTTTTATGTAGCTAATGGCAAACTGTCCTGCCAGTTGTACCAGCGTAGTGCCGATATTTTTTTAGGCGTACCTTTTAATATAGCGTCTTATGCCTTATTTACTATGATGATGGCACAGGTTTGCGGCTATGAAGCAGGAGAATTTATCCATACCTTTGGCGATGCCCACATTTATAGCAACCATTACGAGCAACTGGAACTACAACTGTCCCGTACACCTCGTCCTTTACCTAAAATGATTTTAAATCCAGAGATAAAAGACATCTTCGACTTTACCTTTGACGATTTTACTTTAACAGACTACGATCCGCATCCACATATTAAAGGCGTGGTTGCTGTGTAAAACTTTAAAAAAAAAGCTTTCCTGTCGGAAAGCTTTTTTAGTTTTTAAACATTTACAACACTGTTCTCTGCTCCTGCATAATCGTTCCAAGCATAAGCATCTGCAGCGTCATCATTTACGAAGTTACCATCAACTAGGTACCTAAACTCATAGGCATTGTCTTTTTCTAAGTCTATAGTTCCTTTAAACACACCACTCTTTAATTTCTTTAAAGGTGCTTTTTTATCATTCCAATCGTTAAAACTTCCAACAACTGAAACTTTTTTTGCTTCTTCAGCTTCTATAGAAAAAGTTACTTTACAAACCGGTTTACTCTTTAAGTATTGTTTTTTAATAGCCATAATTCCTTGATTTAGATGTTTTCTTTCTGCAAATTTACAACAACAATCGTGTTAGCATATGTTCTATCACACTATAGACTAAAGAATTATCAATTTAATAATCTGGCTTTACATTAATTTAAAGTTTGTAAAAATTTATTGGTTAAATTATAAAATTAACACAGCTGAAAATCGGTTCAATACTGATTTTCAGAACTTTCACTATTTAACCGATTTCAGAATAACGCTTAAAACAATTCAGTAAAATGTTATAACTTTACATCTATTAATCATTATATATGTTCGGAAAAAAGAAAACAGTTTCAGCAATAGACAAGGAGCAATTAGAACTTTTGGAAAATGCCCAAAAGCGCATCAAACAAAAAAAAAGACTATTCATTCATTTTATCCTTTTCCTAATAGGTTCTTTACTTCTAATAATCTGCAACCTTGTTTTAGGTATTGGAAAAGAATACACACTTTTTGAAAAAGATTGGTTTATTTATGCGATCTTATTATGGGGCTTCTTTTTTATTTATCATGCCTTCAATGTGTTTATTACCCATAAATTTATGGGCAAAGCTTGGGAAAAAGAACAATTGGAAAAATTGGTTTCCAAACAACAGCAACGCATAGAAAAGCTAAAAGCAGAGTTCATTAAAGAAGAAGCATCCATAGAGCAAAGCGAAACCACAAACAAGACCAAAACTTCTAAGAACACACCTGAACTCACTATAATTGTTGCCGCTGCCGAAAACAATGCCATTGGCAAAGACAATCAATTGATTTGGCATTTAAGCGATGATTTAAAACGATTTAAAGCATTAACCAATGGACACCATATTATTATGGGACGGAAAACCTTTGAAAGTTTTCCCAAACCACTACCTAATAGAACGCATGTAGTAATTACTAGACAGGAAAACTATCCTGTACCAGACGATGTTATTGTAGTTAATAATTTAGATGATGCCATAGATGCTTCAAAAAATGACCCACAACCTTTTATTATTGGTGGTGGTGAAATTTATAAACAAGCCATGGGTATTGCCGATAAAATTGAACTCACCAGAGTACATGAAAATTTTGAAGCAGACACCTTTTTCCCAGACATCGATGAAACGCAATGGAAAGAAGTGGCACATAGTTTGCATGACAAAGACATAAACAACGATTATGAGTATTCCTTTATTACTTATAAGCGTAAATAAATGCTATTATTATGGAAACCAAGCCCCTACTAAAAAAACTTTCCCTCTTAAGCGTTGTATTTGTATTGGTTAGTTGTGCGTCGACTAACAGATTAACCCTGAGCGTCACCGAACCTGCACCTATAACCATTCCTAAAAACATTACTCGTATTGGCATTTTGAACCGTTTTAATAATGCCCCTAAAAATGTCATCAACAGAATTGACGAAGTCTTTTCTGCAGAAGGTAAAAACTTTGACACTGATGCTTCCAACAAGGTTATAGAAGGCTTAACCGATGTATTGAAACAGCAAAATCGTTTTGATATTGTTACAATTACCGATGCTACATTAGCCACAGACAACACCGGCACTTTCCCATTGGCCTTATCTTGGGACACCGCTGAAACCCTTTGCAAAACCAATAATGTAGATGCTATTTATGTACTATCCTATTTTGATACCGATTCCAAGATAAGCTACAGCACAAAACAAGCTTTTACCCAAAATGTGTTGGGTGTTAAAATTCCCGTTTTGGAACATCATGCAACGGCAAATACCCTTATAAAAGGAGGCTTTAAAATTTATGACCCCACAAACCAATTAATCTTAGACGTCTTTCCTTTTTCCAAAGGCGTTACCACTTCGGGAAAAGGCATAAATCCGGCAAAGGCATTGGAAGCCCTAAAAATGCGAAAAGACCTTGTTATGGATGCCAGCCGATTAATTGGCGAGCATTATGCGTTGGGTATTGAACCCTATAAAATTAGGGTTGCCCGTGATTATTTTGTAAAAGGCACTGAACAATTTGAAATTGCAAAACGTAAAGCACAGACAGGCAATTGGGATGGCGCTGCATTACATTGGGAAAGGGAACTCACCAATTCGAAATCTAAAATTGCTGGAAGGGCCTGTTACAATATGGCCATTATTAATGAAATTAATGGCAATTTGGACACCGCCATAGAATGGGCATCAAAAGCCTATAGTGATTACAATAACAAAGAGGCTTTACGCTACTTAAATATTCTAAAGTATAGGGTATCCCAAAACCAAAGACTGGCACAACAACAGCAATAATAATTTTAGTTCTAATTTTATTCCTATTTTTGCAGCACTAAAAAAGAACTAAAATGAACGCATATATATTTCCAGGTCAAGGTGCCCAATTTTCGGGGATGGGATTGGACCTTTACGAAAATTCACCGTTAGCACAAGAGTTATTTGAACAAGCCAACCAGATTCTTGGTTTTAACATTACCGATGTGATGTTTGAAGGTTCTGCTGAAGACCTTAAAGAAACCAAAGTTACCCAACCAGCCATATTTTTACATTCGGTAATTTTAGCAAAAACTTTAGGGGATAATTTTAAACCCGATATGGTTGCCGGGCATTCCCTTGGTGAATTCTCTGCGCTGGTTGCCAATGGCGCCTTAAATTTTGAAGACGGTTTAAAATTGGTGTCGCAACGTGCATTGGCCATGCAAAAAGCCTGTGAACTACAACCAAGCACTATGGCAGCGGTTTTAGGGTTGGATGATGATATTGTTGAAAAAATATGTGCCACTACCGAAGGCATTGTGGTTGCAGCCAATTATAACTGCCCTGGACAATTAGTGATTTCTGGAGAAGTAGAGGCAATAAACAAAGCTTGTGAAGCATTAAAAGAAGAAGGCGCGCGTCGTGCTTTGGTCTTGCCCGTTGGTGGGGCTTTCCATTCACCATTAATGGAACCTGCTCGTGAAGAACTTGCTGCAGCTATAGAAAATACCACATTTAGTAAACCTAACTGCCCTATATATCAAAATGTAACGGCTAATGCGGTTATCGATGAAGCTGCCATAAAAGCGAATTTAATTTCGCAATTAACGGCTCCTGTACGTTGGACACAATCTGTGCAACAAATGATTGCAGATGGCGCCACTTTGTTCACTGAAGTTGGCCCAGGAAAGGTACTACAAGGCTTGGTTAAAAAGATAAACAGGGAAGCTCAAACTGTTTCGGCAACTTTTGAAACAAATAACTAAATGAAAGTTTCTAAGCGATCTATCTTTATTATTGTCTCAATAGCTATTACTATTGCCCTTGATCAAATAAGCAAAGTTATTGTTAGGGCAACTATCTCCCCTAGAGATGTTATCCCCGTTATTGGAGAGTATTTTTCCCTTCACAACGTTGAAAATGAAGGTGCCTTTTTAGGCATGGGAAGTGAATTGAACGAACCATTGCGAATTATTTTATTGCTTATTTTGCCTATTGTTGTCTTAGGTTTTGTTTTGCGTTATATCATAAAAGACAAATCCTTAGATAATTGGTCTTTATTTGCTTTTTCTGGTATTATAGGGGGTGGTATCGCCAATGTATTCGATCGCATCGCTTTTGGCTCTGTAACCGATTTTTTCTTTGTTAAACTTACCGATGTTTTAAGAACCGGCATATTTAATGTAGCCGATTTATTTGTTACTACCGGAATGATTATTTTGGTTTTGGGAAGTTTTAGGAAGAAGAAACAAACTGTTTAGATACATAATAAAAAAGCACCTCCATAAGAGGTGCTCTTCTAAGTTTAGTTAGCTAGTTAGTTAGTTTCCAAACTAAGGGTTAGGAGTTAATTCCAGAGTCCATTTAATACCAGGTAAACCACAACAAGAGCCAGAAGTATATTCTAAGTCCAAAGTAATAACGCCAGTATCTTGATCTAGACTAGACCCATGATCAATATAATCTACTAGCCCGGGGAAATCTACCGAAGGAGACAACACCGTAATTGTTCCACAGACATCGGTGAAATTAAGTCCTATTGGAAAATCTGGCCCAAAAATATCAGCCGTTCCATCACTTAAAAGGTATGTTCCAGATGAGGGCTGTGTAATGGTTACAGGTTGCGGGCTCCTAAAATTAGTTGCTATATCAAGGTTTGAAGCAATTACCGTAGAAGTATAATTGCCTTCCAACATAGTAGGGCATGACACTGGAAAATTCAACACTGAAGTATAAAGGCCAGAATTAGTAATGTTCTGATTAACATTACTTGATCCATTAGGGTTTATGATATCTAAAACCGTACCGTCCGATCGGGTAAATCTTGTTGTAACAGCTAAAGCATCTCCCAATTGCACATCATTAACGCTTGTTAATTCAGAAAAAGCAGAAACAACATCATTTATAGATATTGTAAAGTTACTGGGCAATGACACATTACTAAATAAAGTGGCATTATATACGCCACCACTAGCTGTTGTATAATACCCCATAATATCGGTTGCAACAGGTTCGCCTTGAGCGACATCGGCACTAAACGACACCTCAACATTAGAACCTGCATTGATTTTTGTTAAATCAAATAGTACCGCAGAATCGTTTCCTAATTGCATATTGGGAACAATACCATCTTCCAAAATGCGCACAGAAGTGCCTCCATCATCATCACAAGAAATACTAAAAATTGTAATCGTTAGTATTAAAAATAAATATTTAAAATTTTTCATGACTTTCTCTTTTTTTAATTATCCCAAAATATTTTATATGCTGTTGGATCCTTTTGACTCGGTGCATTGCTGTTGTTATTTATCTCATCGGAAGGCCAATGAAGTGATAACTGGAATCCATTTCCTAAAGTGGTTTGCGAGTCATTTATTGGAAAACCATCGCCATTATCTAATTGGTATTCGGGTGAAGGCCCATTCGGATTGGCCAAAACGGGATATCCTGTTCTTCTATAATCGGTATACGAATCTAAAGGATCACCAAATGAAGCTACCCATTTTTGGGTCATAATAATTTCTAATTGCTTGTCGGCATTAGCGGCATCAAATTCAGAAATAACATTATCTATAAAATCGGTAGTAGCGGCAGTCCCTGCCAATGTAGGAACTGTTTGGGTTGTACCAGAATTAGCTACAACTTCATCTACTTTTTCAAAACTGGCAACCATGGCCTCTCTTAGTTTGGCACTGGCATCACCAGACATTAACCCCACTTGAATAAGTTCGGCTTGAATATATAAATATTCATAGTAGGTTAAAATACGTTTTGGAGCCACTCCCGTTCCATTAGTCGCATTACTTCTCGCAAACCCTAAACCGTCATCATACCTACCTCCACAAGGATATATCCCAGGAAAAGTAGCATCATTCTGTACAGCATGGTCCCTATCGGGTCCTATACTTCCAAACCTAATCGTAAAAAATCCTGTAGACGCATCCCAATAATCTGCATTAGGATCACCAGTGGTAGTATCTCCTTGGTCCCTTGGGAATTGTCCTGGAGCTAATTGATTGGCCCAATAATAAGGGATTCTTGGGTCTGGGTTACCAGTATGGATATTAGGATTCCATCCTTTTAAAATTTCATAGAACCAAGGACTTACGTAATGGTCGACTTGCGCTTGAACATAAGAGCTTTGAAACAATTGGTTTCTTTCATCTGTAGGCGTAATATTGGCCGTATGGGTAAACTGAAAATCATCGGCAGACGATGTAAAGAAATTATCTTCAGCAACCAATGCACTTAAATCGGATGCATTAAACATGGACGATAACCTGATCTGGTTATATAATTTTAATTTCAGCGTGTTTATAAACTTAATCCACCTTGAAGTACTTCCCCCATAGAATAAATCGTCCGTAGACGGAAAGACACTTCCTTCTCCACTATTTATATTGGTCTTGGCTTCATCCAACAATGCAAATACCGCTTGATAAATAGCTTCTTGATTATCAAACACAGGAGCAATAATACCCCCTTTTAACTGTGTAGCTTCTGAAAATGGAACATCGCCCCATAAATCCACAGCTACAGATCCTAAATAAGCTTTAAGTGCTTGGCCAATGCCCAAATAAACTTTGTCGCCACTTTCAGTTGCTTGATCAATTAGGGTTTGTATATCTGTTAAAACTAGATAAACATTATTCCAATCATTCCTTGTTGTTACATTATCTGCCTGTGCACCATATTGATCTTGCTCACTTCTGGACACCAATTGGTGTACATATACAGATAGTATTTCTGCTGTAAAGTTATTTGCGTCCCCTATTTGACCTACCGTTACTTGAATGTTTGGCAATATTAAATTTAAAGCAACTGTGGTCGGGTTATCTTTATCTGTGTCTACATCTAAAAATTCATCACATGATACTGTTACAAAAGCAATACACAGCAAAATGTAATATTTAAAGACTTTATTATATGCTATATTTTTCATCGTTATTTTTATTAAAAAGTTACATTAATTTTAAAGCCATATCTCGTTGCTGTTGGCGGTGAAGCTATTTCTACGCCTTGTAACCTTGATGTTCCATGTGAAGTTACCTCAGGATCAAAATTTGTATATTTTGGCACATTTGGTGCGAAATACCATAAATTGTTTGCTATAGCGCTAAAGGAAACTTTTCCAAAAGGGGTTTTCTTTAACCAATTAGAAGGGACTTGATAAGATAAGCTTAGCTCTCTTAACCTATAAACAGTACCGTCGTATACACTAGCTTCATCTACTGCATTTTGCCCAAAAGTTCCACTAGGTCCACCGGAAGTAAAGTATAAGGCATTTATGTCGAGCTGTGTGGTATTAGGAATTGGGTTGCCACTACCGTCTAAAAGTAAATTTCCTTGAGAATCTCCATAAAAGCCCGGTATTATAACCGTTCGCTCTCTATCCTCGGTGTCTTTGGTCACGCCTCTACCTAATAATGACTGGATACTTGTTGAATGAATATCGCCTCCTTCCCTCCAATCAATTTGAGCACTAAGCGTTAGGTTTTTATAAGTAATGGTATTAATAAAGCTCATCTTGAAATCGGGGTTTGGATCTCCAATAATCCCATTTGCTGTAGTCCCTAAAACCTCATTATCGGCAGAATTAAATACAAAACCTGTGGCTGGGTCTATAATAAAGTTTCCATCGGGATCCCTTGCGAACTTTGAACCATAGAACACGCCAAAAGGCTGCCCTGCAATAACGTGGGGCACTTGGTTCCCATTTCCTTCAAATTGTATCCTATCCAAGCCTTCAACAAGTTCTGTAACAACATTATCATTTTTTGTAAACGTTGTAAATAGAGACCATTTAAAATCTTCTGTTTGAATTGGCACCAATGTTAATCCAATTTCCACCCCCTTATTCTGCATTTCTCCAATATTGGTATTAAATGATGTAAAACCACTTGAAGAGGGCACGGTTACAGGGGAAATCAAATCGGTTGTAATTTTTTTGTACCAACTAAAATCCACCACTATTCGTCTCTTGAAAAATTCCAGATCTGTACCTATCTCAAATTCTTTGGTAAACTCTGGTGTAATTTCCTGGTCCCCCAACCCTACTCTATTACCTACTACCGGTATGCTATTAAATGGGTTTCCTGTAGCAAAGGTTGTATTTAAAAACTCTGCGGGAGCCGACCTACCTGCTTCGGCATAACCAGCTCTTAACTTAGCAAATGTTAAAACATCACTCTCTATATTAAAAGCATCGGTAACAATTAAAGAGGTACTAACCGACGGATAAAAATAGGATCGATTATCTCTTGGCAAAGTAGACGACCAGTCGTTTCTTCCAGTAGCGTTTAGAAATAAAAAGTCTTTATAGGACAACCCTATTTCTCCAAAAGCTCCAAAAGTTCTTTCCCTGCTACTTCTATCAAAATTAATCGCTTGGGTTACCGTGTTGGTTATAGATCTTATCCCAGGCGATATAAAAGTACTCCCGGTCAATGCAAAATTTTCTGCAGTATTTTGCAATACATTTGCCCCTACAACGCCGGTCAATCCTATATTATCTGTTAAAGAATAATCGAAGTTGATTAAAAAAGTCGATTCGATATCCTCATTGGTAAAATCAATATTTACAATAGACCCTCCATCTGCCAAAGACGCTCTAGATTGAGGGTCTCTTATTTGCCTTCTATTTAAAATATACTTATTAAATCCAAGCCTTAAGGAAGTAGATATATTATCATTAATAGGAAAACTAAGGTTTATATTACCTACAGTTCTATTGGTCTTTGTTATTATTTGATCGTGCTCCCAGGACCAAAGCGGATGATCCCATCCATTATTTGGGGTAACCGAAGCACCATTGGCATCTTCATAGGGCAGGCTTAAATCCCAAGATCTCCCTAACCACAAAGCTCTTGCGAACGATGACGCCGAACCCCCAAATTGATTTTCACCATAAAAACCACCTACTTGGTCTGTATTTGAAAAGCTAAGAGATGCACCAATGGTTAATCCATTTTGTAATTTAAAATTACCTCCTGATGAAAGCGATGTTCTATCGTAGGTATTAAAAGGAATATAACCTTCTTGCTGTAAATCGGAAACCGTTACACTAAAGCTTCCATTTTCACCACCATAAGCCATATTAACAGAATTATCTAAAACCACGCCTGTCTTAAACAAACTTTTAACATTATCTGGTTGAGGCTCCCATGGTACTGTTGGCCCAAACAACTCTGGAAAGGCATTCAACAAGTTTGGCCACGTTGGTATTGTAGCTAAAGCATCAAATCTAGGCCCCCATGAACCATTCGCATTAACATAATTAAAGTTTGTTCCAGGCCCATAAGTATTTTGATATTCAGGTAAATTTGCAATCGTTTCTAAATAGGTTCCACTACTAACATTAACGCTTAGTTTTTTATTAGTATTAGAAGCTGCCGAACCCGATTTAGTAGTAATTACAATAACACCATTTGCTGCCCTAGACCCATACAAAGCTGAGGCCGCCACACTTTTCAATACGTTAACCGATGCAATATCATTTGGATCCAAACTAGAAAGCCCGGTTTCGTAACTTCCCCCTCCTAATGTCTGATTAGAAAAATTTAGATTTGTATTATCACCTGCCTGTGTATTATCATAGGCAATACCATCAACTATAATTAAAGGTTGTGTAGAAGAACCTATTGTCGTTTGCCCCCTAATATTTATTAAATTGGCAGCACCTGCAACACCTGTAGAAAAGTTTACATTAACACCGGCCACCTTACCTGATAAAGAACGGATTAAATCTGGCTCTGAGTTTTCTGTGATTTCCCCAGAATCGACTTTGCTTACTGCGTAACCTAAATTCCTGGGATTTCTTTTAATTCCAAAAGCGGTCACCACTACTTCTTCCAGAACAGCGGTGTCTTCACTCATAGCAACATTAATAGTATTGGATGCCCCAACCGTAATTTCTTGGGCGACATATCCAATAAAACTAAACACAAGTACATCACCTTGACCGGCCCTAATTGAATATTTACCATCAAAATCGGTTGAAGTACCAGAAGATGTTCCTTTTATTAAGACCGTAGCTCCAGGTAGAGGTAAACCAGAAGCATCAGATACTGAACCTGAAATTGTCTTTTCTTGTGCAATAGCATAGTGCACAGCTAACGCTAGGAATAACGTTAGAATTCCTCTAAGATTTGTTTTCATAATTTATTATTTGAGTTAGTCTAAGCAGATTGTAAAAAGGCAGGTAGTAAAGTTTTTTTTAAAGGACTAATTCAAAAAAATACATAAAAACCAAAGTTTAGCGAAACCTTAGCATAATTAAGTAAAGCTCTAGACCACCTTACCTTTTACAATTGCACTAGTAAAGGAAATAGTTTAATTGTACACTTTACAATAATATGATTTGAGCTATACTTAAAATGAGGCGGATTAATACTTTTTAGCTATGATTTTTTTTACAACTTGAACGTTTTAAAGCGGTTTTTAACAACACAAACACAACCTATTGAATACCAATTAATTGCATGCATGTTATTATTTTTGTAATTTACACTGTTCAATTATTATCAATTGATGTTAACACCCTTATTTTTGAAGTTTATAGGCACAAAACTGATTTGAAAAAGCTATTTGTTGATGTGAACACTCATTGCCCATTCCTATTAATTCATTTTTTTATACTAGTTTAGAATTTTAAATGCGTACCTCCTTATGGCTAATACAATTAAGGCAATAATAATAGATGATGAATTTTTAGCAAGAAAGAGGGTCTTTAATTTACTTAATGAAGTTAAGGAAATTGATGTTGTAGACGAATGTAGTTCTGGCAAAGAGGCCATTTCTAAAATAAATACGACTAAGCCCGACTTGGTATTCCTAGATATTAAACTAACCGATATGACCGGCTTTGACATTCTTAAGGAGATTGACCAAAATAACATGCCTCTGGTAATTTTTATCACTGCTTTTGATGAATTTGCTTTAAAAGCATTCGATTTTTTTGCTTTCGATTATTTATTAAAGCCATTTAAAGACGAACGCTTTTTTCAGTCTACCAACAGAGTTATTGATCTTTTTTATTCCAATAAATCGCAAGGTTTGAATAATAAAATAACCGACTTACTAAAATATATTGAAAACCCCAATCAAGGATTTTCTGAAGTCAAACAAACCAAATTGGCCATAAAAGCCAATGGTAAAATTTCATTTATTAATAAAGAGGACATTAAATATATTTTGGCATCGGGCTATTATGCAGAAATCTTTACCGAACAAAAAAAGCATGTCTTACGTGAGTCTTTAAACTCATTACTAGAGCAACTCAAATCATTTAAATTTCAGCGTATTCATAGATCGACCATTATCAATATCTCATTAATTAAGGAAGTGCTTTATTCCAATTATGGAGAAATTGATGTAAAAATGCAAGATGAAAAACTGTTTAGAATTAGTAAAACTTACAAAAAGGAATTTCAAAAAAAGATGGGGATTTAATTTTAAATGATGAAAAACCTAAAAAAGCATATAGACTTTAAACTTTTAGGCATCTTGTCTTTTGCCTACGCTGTTTTTGTAATAATATACTCCTGTAAAAATGCATACCTTAGAATGCATTATAATAGAAAAACGAACTGGGGAGAATTTATTTTTGGAAATATTTTAGATTGGTTCCTTATAACAATCTTCATGGTATTCATTGCCATTACTACAAAGTACTTAATTGTAAAGAAAACCAAGTTTGCCTACATAATTGCCTTCCATTTATTTTTTTCATTTTTTATTGGCGCTTTTACTGTTGGCATTTCATGGGGCATTGAACTATTGAGCAATCCCGAAATGGAATTTAAAAGTGGTTTAAGTGGGGTGATAAGGGGCTATATTGGACTAATAGATTTACATTTTCTAATTTACCTCTCTTTGGTGACCATTATTTATATGTATTATTACTTTAAAAAAACACAAGAAAGTAAACTGCAAACCATAAAATTGCAGGATCAACTATCCCAAGCGCATTTAAAATTTCTGCAAAGCCAAATGCACCCACATTTTTTGTTCAATACGCTTAATGGCATCCATTCTTTAATAGATATAAATGTTGAAAAATCTAAAGCCATAATTGTCGACTTGAGCGATCTCTTAAGAAATGTTTTAGACAAAAAAGATCAAAACCTAATAGAACTTCAGGATGAATTGGACATCCTTAAAAAATACATCCATATTAAAAAGACCCGTTTTTCTGATCAACTAACTTTTAATTTAGAGGTTGAAGAAGGCCTAGAAAATGTACTGGTACCAAATATGATTTTACAGCCCATTATAGAAAATTCAACCAAACATGGTTTTAGCGATACACATAAAACCATAGCTGTTTCCATTTCAATTAAAAAACATAAAGACCGTGTTAAAGTTAATATTGAAAATACAGGCAGGCCAATTAATAAACCCCAATCTTCTTTATTAAAAAACGGCAATGGACTTAGTAATATTAACGAAAGACTTAA
Organism: Aestuariivivens insulae; assembly: GCF_022662195.1. GTDB lineage: Bacteria > Bacteroidota > Bacteroidia > Flavobacteriales > Flavobacteriaceae > Aestuariivivens > Aestuariivivens insulae. The sequence goes on from NZ_JAKMCS010000002.1 coordinate 347,116, forward strand.
AACATTATATAAAACCGATTATAATCTCAAAATCTATAATCGCAACAATAAAGTGATCACAGAAATTATTTTCCCTTTACAATTTTCAATTTCTGAAATAGCCGAAGGCCATCTGTAATTACAACAAATAAAAAGGGGCCTTACAGCCCCTTTAATCATTTATTTATAAAGTCTTAATTAACCTCTAATCTTTTGCTCCCACTTCCAAGCAGAACGTAAAGCATCGTCTAAGGTTAATTTAGTTTTCCAACCTAATTCTTCATTTGCTTTAGTTGTGTCTGCATAGGCCGAAATAATATCGCCTTCTCTTCTCCCTACAATCTTATAGTTTAATTTTTTACCAGAAACACGCTCAAAAGCCTGGACAACTTCCAATACCGAACTTCCTTTACCTGTTCCTAAGTTAAAGGTTTCATAATTGGCTTTATTTTTATTCCCTAATAAACGTTTAAGCGCTACAACATGGGCTTTTGCCAAATCGACTACATGAATATAATCTCTTATACAGGTTCCGTCAGGCGTTGGATAATCATCACCAAAAACTGATAATTGTTCGCGTAACCCAATTCCTGTTTGCGTTATAAAAGGCACTAAGTTTTGAGGTACACCTATTGGCAATTCTCCAATATTGGCAGATTCGTGCGCACCAACTGGATTGAAATAACGTAAAGCTATTGCTTTTATACTTGGGGTTACCTTACAGGTGTCGCTAATAATTTCCTCGCCTATTTGCTTGGTGTTACCATAAGGTGACTCCGCTTGCTTAACTGGAGCACTTTCCGTTATTGGCAATTCATCTGCCTGTCCATAAACAGTGCAAGACGAACTGAAAATAAATGAAGCTTCAGGTAATTTTTTTAGTTCTTTTAATAAATAAACTAAGGTGCCTATATTGTTTTCGTAATACAACAATGGTTTTTCCACACTTTCACCTACAGCCTTGCTTGCTGCAAAATGAATAACGCCTTTAACATCATTATGCTTTTCAAAAAAGGCTTCAACACCTGCTTTGTCCTTTAAGTCTAATTTTTCAAAAATAGGTTTCTTGCCCGTTATTGAAGTTATACCATCCAAAACATTAATTGAAGAGTTTGACAAGTCATCAATAATAACAACGTCGTACCCTTCATTTTGTAATTCTACTACCGTATGCGACCCAATAAATCCTAATCCGCCAGTTACTAATATCTTATCCATTTATAAATTTAATTATTGTTGATGTTATGTATTCTATTTGTTCATTGTCCAATTCGGTATGCATAGGTAACGAAATCACTTCTTTCACTAATTGATTCGTTACAACAAAGTCTGCTTCATTGTAACGCTCATCTGCATACGCTTTTTGTTGGTGAAGTGGAATGGGGTAATACACACCACAAGGGATACCCTTCTCATTTAAATGTTTCGCCAAAGCATCTCTATCAACTCCTTTGAGTTTTAAAGTATACTGATGGAATACATGATTGTCCACATCGCCATTTCTAACAGGAGTCTCTATACTAGGTACATTTTTAAAAGCGGCATCATATTTATTTGCGGCTGCGATACGCTTATTATTATAGCTATCTAAATGAGGGAGTTTAGCGGCCAACACAGCAGCTTGAATACTATCCAATCTAGAGTTCACTCCTACCACATCATGATGGTACCGTTCATACATACCGTGGTTAACAATCCCCCTTATAGTATGGGCCAAATCGTCATCGTTAGTAAAAATTGCTCCTCCATCGCCATAACAGCCTAAATTTTTTGATGGGAAAAACGAAGTGGCTCCCACATGCCCTATGGTTCCAACCTTTACCTTTTCTCCATTTGCATAGGTATAATTGGCTCCAATAGCTTGTGCGTTGTCTTCAATAACATATAGGTTATGTGCTTTGGCTATGTCCATCACAGCTTCCATATTGGCACATTGCCCAAACAAATGTACTGGTACTATAGCCTTAGTTTTTGTGGTAATGGCTTTTTTTATGGCTTCAACATTAATATTAAAATCATCTGGATTAACATCAACCAAAACAGGTGTTAACTGCAACAAGGCTATTACCTCAACGGTAGCTGCGAAGGTGAAATCGGCAGTAATAACCTCATCACCTGGCTTTAATCCCAAGCCCATCATAGCTATTTGCAGGGCATCCGTTCCATTAGCACAAGGTATAACATGCTTTACATCCAAATAATTTTCTAGATTCTTTTGAAATTCATGGACCTTGGGCCCATTAATAAATGCTGTGTTTTCAATAACATCTTGTATAGCAGGATTAACAACATCTTTAATTTGGGAATACTGACCTTTGAGGTCAACCATTTGGATTTTCTTCACACGTTTAAATTTTAATAATCATTAACCTGAAAAACATAGCCTTTTCAGATTTGCATTCACATGCATTTTTAAGCCTACAAAATTACAAAATTCATACTTGTTATCTATAAACTCATTTAGACTTTTTCAACTGGCTATAAAATGGTCCTCTTTTACCTATTCTTTGTCTTTTCTCCTTCCGTAGCCGAGCCACCTGCCCGACCGGCAAGCGGATGCAACTCAAAAAAGCCTTCAAATGTGCAAAAAACACCTAATTTTCGATTCAACTCAAAAAGTCTAAATGAGTTTTCTATAGTTTTATTCTAAAGAAATGTATTTTAGCACAAACAACGAAACATTGGGGTTTTTATATAATAACATCATTCCATTAGCTAATTTAGGGTTGAAATTTGTTGCGAACTTTAACCAAAAAATCGCATCTGGGGTTAAAGGACGTTCTAAAACCTTTAGCATACTTAAACAAAATTTAAACCAAGAAGACAAAACACTATGGTTCCATTGCGCATCACTTGGCGAATATGAGCAAGGCTTACCAGTTTTTAGTGCTTTGCGGCAGCATTACAAAAACCATAAAATCCTGCTTACTTTTTTTTCGCCTTCTGGTTACGAAATTCGTAAAAACGCCCCCATTGCAGACCTTGTGGTTTACCTCCCGTTAGACACAAAATCTAACGCCAAGCGCTTCTTAGACCTAGTAAATCCAGAATTAACTGTTTTTGTGAAGTATGATATCTGGCCTAACTATTTAAATGAAGTTAGAAAGAGACATTTACGGGCCATATTAATTTCTGCTGCTTTTAGAAAGAACCAACGCTTTTTTAAATTTTATGGTGGTTTATTTAGACATGCCCTGTTTGCTTTTGAACATATTTTCACCCAAAACGAAACCTCTAAAACCCTGCTAGAGTCTATCAATTATTTAGATGCCACAGTATCTGGAGACACTCGTTTTGACAGGGTTTCAAACCAAATCAACCAAAACAACACCTTAGATTTTGTAGAAACCTTTAAACAGGATAAACTTTGTATTGTTGCAGGCAGTACTTGGCCAGAAGACGAAAGTTTACTTATAGACTACCTTAACACCGAAACATCACGAGATGTTAAATTTATAATAGCGCCACACAACATAAAGAAATCACAAATAAACAACCTTAAAAGTCGTATAACTCCAGAAACGGTATTGTTTTCAGAAAAAGACACAGCTTCCTTGGAACACAGCAAAGTTCTAATTATAGATACCATTGGTTTACTTACCAAAATTTACAGCTACGCTAATATTGCCTATGTTGGAGGCGCCATAGGCAACACAGGCTTGCACAACACCTTAGAGCCTGCTGTGTTTGGCATTCCTATCATTATAGGAAACCATCATGAAAAATTTCCCGAGGCCAAAGCAATGATTACAAAAGGAGGCATGTTTTCAATTTCAAATTCAAATGGTCTTAATTTAATTCTAAACCAATTAATCGAAAATCATGATTTCAGACTGCAGTGCGGCGAAAAAAACGCCAACTTTATAAAAGAAAATAAGGGCGCCGTAATCCAAATATGCGACTACTTACGTATATAGTGTGTCAAAAAACCTAACCATTATATGTTTAACAAAAGACATTAATGTTTATTTTTACTAAAAACAATTAACACTAAATCGAAAATTATGAAAAAAACACTTTTAAGCATGGCGCTTGTTTTAGCCCTAGGGTTATCTTTTACGTCTTGTAGAGACACTAAAAAAGCTGATTCTGCTGAAGCAGCCATTGAAAATGCTAGTGAAGCTGTTGAAGAAGCTGCTAACTCTGCAAGTGAAGCCGTTGAAGAGGCTACCGAAGCTGTTGAAGAAGTTGTTGAAGATGCGGCTGAAGCTACTGAAGGCGCTCTAGAAGAAGCTGGAAAAGCTGCAGATGAAGCTGTTGAAGAAGCAGGTGAAGCTGTTGAAAAAGCTGCTGAGGCCATTGACAAAGCCTAATAAATGGTGCTTTAAAAATGTAACGTTACAAAAAAGACCGTTTTTACGGTCTTTTTTTTTGCTTAAAACGAAATGAAATTCATTTAAAAACAAAAAAGCCTCTACAAGAAATCTTGCAAAGGCTTTTGTACTGAAGGCGGGACTTGAACCCGCACGGCCATAATGGCCATTGGATTTTAAGTCCAACGTGTCTACCAATTCCACCACTTCAGCATTGGTATATTTTAAGAAAGTATCAGAGCGAAAGACGGGATTTGAACCCGCGACCCTCACCTTGGCAAGGTGATGCTCTACCCCTGAGCTACTTTCGCAGTTCCTAAAAAGAACGTACAACCTCTCGATTGCGGATGCAAATTTAAAATATTTCTAATAAAACCAAAGCCTTTTCTTAAAATAAATTGTTTTTATTTTAAGCTTGCTTTTTCTTTACGAGCATACGTTTTATTTCATTAAGCTTCATAAGGGCTTCTACAGGGGTTAGGGTATCAATATCGGTGTGTAAAATTTCGTCTTTTATGTTTTCCAGTAATGGGTCGTCTAAATTAAAAAAGCTAAGTTGCATCTCATCGTTAAGGGATTTTACCTTATCGGTTAGCTCTTCACTGGAATGCGATTGTTCTAACTTCTTTAAAATTTTATTGGCTTTATGCAATACTTGCTGTGGCATACCTGCCATTTTAGCTACATGAATACCAAAACTATGTGCGCTACCTCCAGCCACTAGTTTCCTTAAAAAAAGCACATTGTCTTTTAATTCCTTAACCGAAACATTATAGTTTTTAATACGCTCAAAGGTTTCGGTCATTTCATTAAGCTCATGATAATGGGTAGCAAACAAGGTTTTTGGCTTGGCTGGATGCTCGTGTAAATATTCGCTTATGGCCCAGGCAATGGAAATACCATCATAAGTACTGGTTCCACGGCCAATTTCATCCAATAACACTAAGCTCCTTTCTGAAATATTGTTAAGTATTGAAGCCGTTTCATTCATCTCTACCATAAAGGTACTTTCGCCCATCGATATATTATCACTGGCGCCAACCCTTGTAAAAATTTTATCGACCAGCCCTATTTTAGCCTCCTTGGCCGGCACAAAACTTCCTATTTGTGCCAACAAAACTATGAGTGCCGTTTGTCTTAGAATTGCCGACTTACCAGACATATTGGGCCCTGTAATCATGATAATTTGTTGTGAAGTCCTATCTAAAAACACATCGTTGGCAATATAGGCTTCTCCTATTGGCAATTGCTTTTCTATAACAGGATGGCGGCCGTTTTTAATATCTAAATCGAAACTATCATCAATAATTGGATACACGTAGTTATTATCGTTTGCCAATTGGGCAAAACCACATAAACAATCTAACTGGCCAATTAAGTAAGCATTTTGCTGCACAGCCTTGATATACTGATTCATCCAGACCACCAACTCAGCAAACAACTGTTGTTCTATGGCTAATATTCGTTCTTCTGCCCCTAAGATTTTGGCTTCATATTCCTTAAGCTCCTCGGTGATGTAACGCTCTGCACTCACCAAGGTTTGCTTTCTAATCCATTCTTCTGGCACTTTATCCTTATGCGTATTGCGCACTTCAATATAATATCCAAAAACATTATTGGATGCTATTTTAAGCGAGGTAATACCGGTACGTTCTGTTTCTCGCTCCAACATATTATCTAAATAGTCCTTCCCAGATTTTGAAAGATCCCTTAACTCATCTAACTCATTAGAAAACCCACTAGCAATGGTATTCCCTTTTAATACATTTACAGGGGCTTCTTCGTTTAATGTTTCCTTTATTTTCTCTCTAAGGACATCACAACCTTGAAGATTATCTCCAATAATTTTAAGTGATTCGTTATTGCAATTAGTGGCCAAACCTTTGATAGGCACAATAGCTTCCAAGGAATTTTTAAGTTGAATGACCTCACGAGGACTCACCTTACCAGTTGCCGTTTTGGAAATTAAACGTTCTAAATCGCCAATATGCTTAATATGGCTTTGTATTTTTTGAAGCACCGTGTTTTCTTTGTTCAGAAAATCGACCACCTCATGGCGTTGCTTTATCTTATCCAAACTTTTTAAGGGCAAGGCCAACCAACGCTTTAGCATTCTTCCGCCCATTGGTGAAATGGTTTTATCGATAATATGCAAAAGCGTTACTGCATTGTTATTGGTAGAATTGTAAAGTTCTAAATTGCGAATGGTAAACTTATCCATCCATACGTAATCGTCTTCAGCAATTCTGGAAATGGAAGTGATATGCTGTAATTTATGGTGTTGGGTTTCTCCTAAATAATGCAAAACAGACCCCGAAGCAATAATCCCTTCATATAAATCTTCAACCCCAAAGCCTTTAAGGGTTTTGGTATTGAAGTGCTTGATTAGGGTTTCATAGGCATAATCGGTTTGATAGACCCAGTCCTCCAAATAAAACGTATGGAAATCGTCGCCAAACGTTTCGTTAAACAATGCTCGTTTTTGTTTGGACACCAAGACTTCACTTGGATTAAAATTTTGGAGTAATTTATCGATATACTCGGCATTGCCTTGTGAGGTTAAAAATTCACCTGTTGAAATATCTAAAAAGGAAATCCCTATATATTTGGATGCCGATTTCGTCGAAGCATCGAAATGCACCGAACACAAAAAGTTATTCGACTTAGATACCAACACCTCATCGTTTAGGGCTACCCCAGGCGTAACCAATTCGGTTACCCCCCGTTTTACGATGGTTTTGGTTTGTTTGGGGTCTTCCAATTGATCGCAAATCGCCACGCGCTCTCCGGCCTTAACCAACTTGGGCAAATAAGTGTTTAAGGAATGGTGTGGAAATCCTGCCAATTCGGTCCTTTCACTACCATTGTTCCTATTGGTTAAAATAATACCTAAAATACCCGCTGCCTTAACGGCATCTTCACCAAAGGTTTCATAAAAATCGCCCACACGAAACAACAGCAAAGCATCGGGATATTTAGCTTTAATGGCATTATACTGTTTCATTAACGGGGTTTCCTTTTTTGCTTTTTTACTCATAGTCTTCTATCATACCCATGAAGATGGGAATCTCAATGGTAAAATGGTTTTTAAGTTTTACTTTTGTTGAAAATTGTAACACGCAATGTACTATTAATTTCATGCTTTTTGAAGTTGATTTTTCATAAGTTATTTACAATTGAATCGAGATTTCAACAATACAATCGTCATTGCGTGAATGGTGAAGCCACACCTCTTAGTAATGGCAGAAACATTGGTGACTGAGGCTCTGCAAGTCACATAAAACAAATAAAATGGCGCTTCGAGAGCCTCAGCGCCCAGTAATGATGCGTAAACTAAAAAATAGCGAATTAGACCGACTAAGCATTAATGCTTTTAAAGAAGCCCAAAAAACACCTCTTATTATTGTATTGGACAATATTAGAAGTTTAAACAATATAGGTTCGGTATTTAGAACGAGTGATGCCTTTTTAATTGAAAAAATCTACCTCTGTGGTATTACGGCAACACCACCTCACAAAGACATCCATAAAACGGCTTTGGGCAGTACCGAAACCGTACACTGGGAATACGCCAAAGACACCTTACAGGTGGTTGAAAAACTAAAGGCTGAAGGTGTAAAGGTTTGCGCCATAGAACAGGCTGAAAACGCTACCATGCTCAACGACTTTACTCCTGAAGCCAAAACCCGTTACGCCTTGGTTTTTGGCAACGAAGTAAAAGGTGTTGCACAAGATGTGGTTAACGCTAGTAATATGGTTATTGAAATTCCACAGTATGGCACCAAGCATTCCTTAAATATTTCGGTGAGCTGCGGCGTTGTGGTTTGGGATGTGTTTTCTAAGCTAGAAGCTAGAAGTTAGAACATACTTAACCTTATTGTCATTTCGAACGTAGTGAGAAATCTCATAATATATGGCAACTAAAACTAAAAAGCCGTGGCCTACCAAAGCTGTTATGACCCAGATTTACGATATGAAACTCTGGGGCGGCAAGGACTTCGATTTTTATTCTGGGACAGGATCTCATGATACAGAAATTGTAACCACATATATAAATGCCGTAACAGCTTTTTTAAAATCGTTTTCCAAACCATTAACCATTTGTGATTTTGGTTGCGGTGACTTTAATATTGGCAAACACTTAGTTCCGCTTTCAAAAAAATATATTGCCATTGATATTGTTAAAGCCCTTATTGAAAGAAACCAAAACCTATTTAAAGCAGCCCATTTAGAATTTCATTGTTTAGATATTGCAAAAGACCAACTTCCAACGGCAGATTGCGTGATTATTAGGCAAGTGCTTCAGCATTTATCAAATCCTGAAATACAAAGCATAGTAACCCAATTACAAGCATATAAATATCTTATTTTAACCGAACATATCCCGTTAGGCAACTTTACGCCAAACAAAGACATCATTTCCGGACAAGGTATTCGAATAAAGCAACATAGCGGGGTTAATATTCTTGAAGCACCCTTTAATTTAAAGATCAAAAACAAAAAACAACTTGACGAACATATTTTAGAAAATAACAAAGGACGTATTGTTACTATATTGTATACTATGTTTTAAATTGGAAATTCACTGTAATTTTATTTGATTCTTAAAGTAAGAAAAATTAACTTCATTTATAACATAGCTAGATCAATAATCATTTGGTGTTTATCCTTTGAAAACCACAAAGAATACCCAAACATTAATTCAATTCAACCATAAAGAAGTATGAAATTAATTATTAACTTTCTTTTTCTTGCAATAAGCGCAACAACATTTGGGCAAAGTGATTTTGTTATACAGGTAAACGATTCTCTATTTGACTTAGCCCTTGACACGAATTATCAAATTAATATCAAAGGGGGAGATTTTTACAATTAAGCTAAAAGCTAAAGACACTTTAACACATGACGACAACCTTTATAGCTTCAAATTCCCTAAAGACTACAAAGTCTCAAAAGCTATCATTGATGATGGAATTCACCAGATAATGATTATGACCGCTGAAGGAAGTGGCATTCTAATTCAACAATATATCAATTTTAACCCTACAATGCTTAATGAAATGATGATAAACGAAGCGACCAAGGAAAGCATTAATTATGGATTTAAAATGAAGAGACAAGATTATAACAGAGATTTAATCTCTGGACAAAAGATAAATGTTGACAAAGCCATTTTAAAGTACAAAGACGAGATAAACATTTATGAAATAGCCTCAATTGGCAATAGAGATGAAGGAATTATTATTATAACAATGAGAATGGATGATGATGAAGGCACTCAAGGTCAAAAGATAATTGACTTAATGTGGAATACCTTAATATATAAATAAAAGGCAATAGATTTTACATTTCCCCACAAATCTCATCCAATACCCATAAATAATCGGCACGGTTCTCCATAAAATCCTTCCCTGAAATATCAATGATTTTCACATTAACATCGGTTTGGGTTTTTAGGAAGTCCAAATAACCTGCATTGATTTTTTCAAGGTAGTCATTAGCTATATTTTGCTCGTAATCGCGCCCTCGCTTTTTGATGTTTTGCTGCAATTGCTCGGTACTCTGATATAGATACACATACAACTCTGGCTTGGCTATGTCTTTATACATTAAATAAAACAGCTTACGGTAGAGGTTAAATTCATCTTCTGGCAAGGTAATTTTCGAGAAAATCAACGACTTAAACACATCGTAATCGCTTACCACAAAATCCTTGAACAAATCGAGTTGCGATAGGTCGTCACTAATTTGCTGGTAACGATCGGCCAAAAACGACATTTCCAAAGGAAACGCATAACGTTCTGGCTCTTTATAAAATTGCGGCAAAAAGGGATTATCGGCAAAGCGCTCCAAAATTAATTTGGCATTAAAATCTCGGGCCAACTTTGTCGCTAAACTGGTTTTCCCAGCCCCTATATTACCTTCTATAGCGATGTAATTATAATCTGAGAATTTAAACTGCTTGCTTGGGTTTTTCAGCCAAATGTTAATAGGCTCTAAAACCGATTCATCCTTACTTTCATCCAACAACACCGACACAACTTTATCCAACTTGGGGTGCATTACCTTCGATGCTATGTCGTTTAACGGCAAGAGCACAAACCTACGTTTTTGCATTTCGGGGTGCGGCACCTGCAAGGTTTGGGTATTTATTATTTGGTCTTCGGCAAAAACAATATCCAAATCGATGGTTCTGGCCTCATAAACATGACTATGGCTACGTACACGCCCCAAAGTCTTTTCTATAGCCAACAAGTGTTCAAGAACGCTTTGCGGTTCCAAATCACTTTCCAAAACCAAACAGCAATTAAAGAAGTCGTCTCCTTCAAAACCAAAAGCTGGAGATTGATAGACTTTGGAAATCAATTTAATGTTACCAATACGCTCATGTATAGCATTAACGGCATCTTGCAAGTTTTTAAACTTATCGCCCTTGTTACTGCCCAAAGCAATATGGTATGTTGTTGCGTTCACCATAACGAAAGGCAAAATAACTAAAACAATTTTTAATCCGTTATATTTACTGAACGTATTTATCCACAATTACAAATGACACAAAAAGACAAACTCGCCGCCCAACGCATATACATCCTCTTAGGTGCACTGTTTATAACCTCGTTAGTGGTATCCAACCTTATCTTTCAAAAATTCTTTTATTGGTATCCCTTTGATGTTGAAATTTTTGGAAGTAAACTTTTTGAAATATCGGTTGGTATTCTGCCTTATCCCATTACCTTTTTAATTACCGACTTAATAAGTGAAATTTATGGCAAAAAACGAGCCAACGACATTGTGGTTGCTGGCATATTTGCATCGTTATTTTCTGTATTCATTATTTATGCTGCCAATGGTGTTCCGGCTATTCCAAACTCTCCAATAGACAACCCTACGTTTACCCATGTTTTTGGCCGCACTATTTTAGCAGTAGCCTCTAGTATGATTGCCTATTTGTTTGCCCAGTTTATCGACATACAGATCTATCATTTTTGGAAACGCCTTACCCAAGGCAAACACCTCTGGTTAAGAAATAATTTCTCCACATGGCTTTCACAATTTGTTGACACCTTTTCGGTAGTTTTCCTGCTTTGCTTTTTTAAGGTATTACCGTGGGACATCTTTAAAGGCCTTTTAATTAGCGGGTTTCTTTTTAAAGTATTGGTCGCTGCTTGTGATACGCCATTCTTATATCTAGGAGTCTATCTCTTTAGAAAACGGTTCAACTTAAAGGTGAATGAAGAAATAGATTTACTTTAGCGTTTATGTAAACCAACATATCTTCATCCCCAAATATCGAGAAGAATACCTCCACTCTTAAAAAGAGAAAGCACAAAACATAATTCTTTTTTTAAACGAAGACACATGTACATCTGTTGGAAAGATTAAGTTTATTATTTTTACTTATTCCAACCAAACTAAAATTGCTGTCGTATATTTATATATAAAAACTGATTTATGAAAAAAGCCCTAAAAATCACTGGTATTGCCGTATTAATTATATTCGCACTCCTTATAGCCATTCCCTTTGTATTTCAAGGCAAAATTAACGATCTCGTTAAACAATTTATCAATCAGAACCTTAATGCAAAAGTTGAATTTAGCGATGTGAGCCTAAGCTTTATTAGACACTTTCCAAAAGCCCATGTAAGTGTAAACGATTTGCTCATCACCAATTTCAAACCTTTTGAAAATGACACCCTTACCGCGATTAACAACATCGCTTTTACCATGTCTGTGAAAGAATTATTTAAATCTGCAGACCAAGACCCTATGACCATCCAATCTATCTATATAGATGAAGCCATTGTGAATTTAAAAACAGATAAAGATGGCCATGTAAATTACGACATTGCTAAACCATCGGAAAGCCAAGCTACAGAAACCAAAGACAGCAACTTCGCCTTCGACATAGAGGATTACAAAATAACGAATAGCACCATAAGCTTTAGCGACGCCAGCTCTAAGATGAACATGCTAATATCCCAATTGAACCATCAGGGCAAAGGTAGTTTTTCAGCAGACCAATCGGACCTAGACACCCATACAGATGCCCTGGTTAGCTTTTCCATGGACAGCACCAATTACCTAAACAAAAACTCCATTAAACTGGATGCCATAATTGGGCTTGATCTCAAAAACAGCAAATACAGCTTTAAGGACAATAAAGGATTTATCAATAAGTTGCCTATCGAATTTTCGGGTTATTTACAGCGATTGGAAAACGGGCAGGATATTGATATTACGTTTGAAAACCCAGAGTCCTCATTTAAAAACTTTTTAGCATTAATACCGGAAGCCTATTCTAAAAACATTGAAAATGTCCAAACCTCGGGGGATTTTAAAGTAAAAGGTATTATAAAAGGACGAAGCTCTGAAAAAACCATTCCTCACTTCGATATTTCAATTACGTCCAACAATGCTTCATTTAAGTATCCAGACCTGCCAAAAAGTGTTGAAAACATTACCATAAACACCTCCATTAAAAATGAAACAGGTAAAAACGAAGACACCTATATAGACATTAAAGCACTTAATTTTAAAATTGACAGAGACGAATTTAAATCTTCGGCAACCTTAAAGCATCTTACCGAAAACATGTTGGTAAATGCCAACATAAATGGCCTTTTAAATTTAGACAACATTTCAAAGGCATACCCCATTACACTGGAAACGCCTTTAACAGGTATTCTGAAAGCCAACTTAAATACGGCTTTCGACATGAATGCCATTGAAACCAATGCTTACCAACGCATTAAAAATAGTGGCTCGGCAAGTATTACAGACTTTGTTTATACCTCAAAAGATATGGCGAACCCTATTCATATCTCCAATGCAGACATCGTATTTAACCCAGATACTGTTTCGTTAAACAACTTTAAGGCTAAAACTGGGGATAGCGATTTAAATGCTACTGGCAACCTTAAAAATTTAATGGGATTTTTATTAAGTGATGGAAATTTACAAGGCGAATTTAAAGTAAACTCCAATGTGTTTAAGGTGAATGATTTTATGGTTGAAGACGAAACTGCTTCGGAAAATAAAACCGACGTAAATACCGAACCTTTAAAGATACCTGCTTTTTTGGATTGTGTTATTTATGCTAATGCCAACACGGTGGTTTACGACAATTTAAACTTAAAAGACGTTAAGGGTTCTTTGGTAATAAAAGACCAAAAAGCATCATTGAACGATCTAACATCTAGTATATTTGACGGCGCACTGTCTGTTACGGGAGACGTTTCTACAAAAGAAGAAACACCCCGCTTTAATTTAAATTTAAACGCTAACGATTTTGATATTGCCAAGTCTTTTAACGGTATGGAACTTCTTCAAAACTTAGCTCCCATAGCCAAATTGCTTCAAGGGAAATTGAATACCAATCTTAATTTTTCTGGTGATTTAGACCAAGAGTTTACGCCTAACTTAGGTACGGTTTCCGGAAATGCATTAGCCGAACTGTTAAGCACCAAAATTAGCACCGATCAAACAAATTTGATTAGCAACCTTGAAGGCGCCTTAAGTTTTATAGATTTTGACAAACTGAATTTAAATGACATTAAAACCAAATTTGAATTTGCAGAGGGTAAAGTAGTCGTAAAACCTTTTCAGTTAACCTATGAGGACATCAACATTGAAGTTTCTGGTTCGCATGGTTTTGACAAAACTGTAAACTACAACGCCGTATTTAATGTACCCGCCAAGTATTTAGGAAGCGAAGTAAACAACCTTATCGGCAAAATAAATACTGCCGAAGCCAATACGATTGCCATACCAGTTACGGCCAATATTACAGGCTCTTTTACGAACCCTACTGTTAAAACCGATTTATCCAGTGGTGTAAAAAACCTAACCCAACAACTTATTGAAATTCAAAAACAAAAACTGCTCAACCAAGGAAAAGACAAGGCTAAAGACATGCTAAATAACCTTATTGGTGGCAATAAAGCCAAAACGGACTCCCTTAAAGAAGAGCAAAACAATACGGTCAAGGATGTTTTAGGTGGTATTATAGGCAATAAAACACCATCGGATTCTACCAAAACCAGTACTACCAATACGGTTAAAAATGTATTGGGAGGTTTATTGGGGAAAAAGAAAAAACAAAAAGATACAGTTAATTAATAGAAATCTTAACTACCAATCCCTCATTAGCACGAATATTAAAAACCGTATCATCTTCAAAAATGAAGTATTGCCCTTTTATACCAACCAATTTACCAGTATAGTTTTGTGCTTTTACAATATTTAAACTTTTGGGCTTCTCCGGAAATCGATTGACGGGGAATTCCAAATTAGTTTCCGTATTGCTTTCAATAAAGTAATCTTTAGCCTCATCTGGAATAAATGGTCTTAAACGTTCCCGCCATGCTACTAAATCTTCATCTTTTATTTCATTTTTAAGCATGGTACGCCAATTGGTTTTATCGCTTACATGGTCTTTTAAAGCAACTTCCGTTATACCTGCCAAGTACCTGTTGGGCACTTCAACAATTTCAATGGCCTCATGGGCACCCTGATCTATCCATCGTGTAGGCACTTGATTTTTTCGGGTAACCCCAACTTTCACATTACTGGAATTGGCCAAATACACAATATGGGGCTGTAACTGCACTTGCTTTTCAAATTCCAAATCTCGATCTTCCTTACCCAAATGCGCCGTACTTAATTCGGGACGCATGACCCAATCTGCCGCTTGTGGCACTTCATAAAAGCACTGTTTATCGAAACCTTGCCTATAAATAGGCTTATCCAATCCACAGTTTAAACATTGATACTTAACAAATTGAATTGTTATGGTTTTATTGAGCAACTGATTGACATTTATAAAGTCGTTTTCAAACACTAAATAGTATTGAATAGGGTTGGAAAATTCCGTTTCCATTTTTGTTAACACACCTTGGTAGAACATGAAAAAAAGTATTACTTTAGAAATTTTAAAGATAAAATAAATATGCCAATTCCTTTAGTTAATTCTATAGCCTCTTGGTTTCTCAAGAAAAGGTTTCACCAAATAGAATTGTTTCTTAAATATCCGCATGAAGTCCAAAACGAATTACTGTTAAGTCTTCTGGATTATGCCAAACATACGGAAATTGGCAAACAATACGATTTTGCATCCATTAAAAACTATAAGACGTTTACTGAACGCATTCCCATTAAGAACTATGAAGGCTGGCAAGATACCATAGAACGTGCCCGCCAAGGAGAATCCAATATTTTTTGGCCAACACCCATAAAATGGTTTGCTAAATCCAGTGGTACAACAGGCGCAAAAAGTAAATTCATTCCGGTTAGCGAAGAATCGCTTGAAGATTGCCACTATGCTGCCAGTAAGGATTTACTTTGCATGTATCTAAACAATAATGAAGACTCTCAACTCTTTACCGGCAAGAGCCTGCGTTTGGGTGGAAGCAAAGAGCTATATAAAGAAAATGGAACTGTTTTTGGGGATTTATCTGCTATTTTAATTGACAATATGCCATTTTGGGCAGAATTTAGTAGCACCCCAAGTAATAAAGTTTCCTTAATGAGTGATTGGGAACATAAAATGCAAGCTATTGTTAATGAAACTATAGAGGAAAATGTTACTAGCCTTGCCGGTGTTCCGTCATGGATGTTGGTGCTCCTGAATAACGTTCTGGAAACAACCGGCAAAACTAACCTAACGGAGGTTTGGCCTAATTTAGAAGTTTATTTCCACGGTGGAGTTAGCTTTACCCCTTATATAGACCAGTATAAAAAGATTTTACCTAAAAGTGGATTTAAGTTTTATGAGATCTATAATGCTTCGGAAGGATTCTTTGCCATACAAGACCAAAACAACTCCAGTGAATTATTACTTATGCTAGACTATGGGATTTTCTATGAATTTATTCCTATGGACATTTATGCGACCCCAGAAGAAAAGGCCATTCCCCTTAGTGAAGTAAAGCTTAATGTAAATTATGCAGTCATTATAACCACCAATGCTGGTTTATGGCGCTATAAAATAGGAGATACTGTTAGGTTCACCTCCTTAAGCCCTTATAGGATAAAAATTTCGGGCAGGACCAAGCATCATATTAATGTCTTTGGCGAAGAACTCATTATTGAAAATGCAGAAGAGGCCTTAAAGAAGGTATGCAAACGTACCAAAGCCGAAATTGTAGATTTTACGGCCGCCCCTATCTTTATGAACGGCAAGGAAAAGGGAGCCCACGAATGGCTTATTGAGTTTAGAACACCCCCCAAAGACCTAAATTATTTTACCGAACTGTTTGACAATGCATTAAAAGCTTTGAACTCGGATTATGAAGCCAAACGCTACAATAACATGACCTTAAACAAACCAACTATACATGTTGCCCGAGAGCATTTGTTTTACGATTGGCTAAAACAAAACAATAAATTAGGAGGACAGCATAAAGTTCCTAGACTTTCAAACACTAGAAATTATTTAGAAGCGCTTTTAAAACTAAACTTATAATCTTACTTTTTAATCGACCAACTGTATGCCCAAAAGTTGTTTAACGAGTATTTTTTCGTCTTATCTAAAAGCCTTTAAAAACTTTTGTACGCTGGTTATTTCAGTATATTTTTAGTCCATAATTAGTAAAGACTTTCCTCATAGTGCTTTTATATTAATTAACTATCCATATTAAAATAAAAAACCACGCTTAAAAGCGTGGTTTTTTATTTATCAAACTAATAATTTATTTATGACACCGCTTTTAATTTCTTAAGCGTGGTCTTTGTTAATTTTTCCTCGGCATACAGTTTAGTTACATTGAATTTCTTCTCATCACTGCTAGGCAATTCGAACATAGCATCGGTTAGGATTTCCTCACAAAGCGAACGTAACCCGCGAGCACCCAATTTATATTCAATGGCTTTATCGACTATAAAATTCAAAGCGCCATCGGTAATAGTAAAGTCTATATCGTCCATAGCAAACAGCTTTTTATACTGTTTGATAATGGCATTTTTTGGCTCTGTTAAAATAGCCCTTAAGGTCTTGGCATCCAACGGATCCATATACGTTAATACAGGTAAACGCCCAATGATTTCAGGAATAAGTCCAAAATCTTTTAAATCCTTAGGAATAATATATTGTAACAAGTGGTTTTGATCTACAACATCATCAGATATGGATGCACTATAACCCACGGCCTGCATATTCAAACGTTTGGAAATAACACGTTCAATACCATCAAAAGCTCCACCAGCTATAAACAAAATATTTTCGGTATTAACTTCAATAAACTTTTGGTCTGGGTGCTTTCTACCCCCTTTTGGTGGCACATTAACCACAGTACCCTCTAAAAGTTTCAACAGGGCCTGTTGCACTCCTTCACCGGAAACATCCCTGGTTATAGATGGATTATCACTCTTACGGGCAATTTTATCAATTTCATCAATAAAGACAATACCCTTTTCGGCTTTATCCAAATTATAATCTGCCGCTTGCAATAAACGTGTTAAAATACTCTCTACATCTTCACCAACATAACCTGCTTCGGTTAACACCGTAGCATCAACAATAGCTAGTGGTACGTTAAGCATCCTTGCTATTGTTTTTGCCATTAAGGTTTTACCAGTTCCTGTTTGCCCCACCATAATGATATTACTCTTTTGAATATCAATATCATCATTTGAAACGGGTTGTAACAAACGTTTATAATGATTATAAACAGCTACAGACATTACCTTTTTGGTCATATCCTGACCTATAATGTAAGTATCCAAAAACTCCTTTATTTGCTGTGGTTTACGCAGTTTCAATTCTGCCGAAAGGTCACTACTGTCACTCTGTTTAGATTCTTCAATAACAATACCGTGTGCTTGCTCAATACATCTATCGCAAATGTGGGCATCTAATCCTGCTATTAACAAGTTGGTTTCTGGTTTTTTTCTACCACAAAACGAACATTCTAATTCTTCTTTTGCCATTAATTACTTTTTTAATCCCTCTATTAACACCTTATTCTAAGTTTTTATATTTTCCACACTTAAAAATGAATTATATAAAACTACATTAAAAATTAGGTTGTCATTTCGAACGTGGGACGAGGAGGAATCTCATCATTTAATAGTTCTATGGGATTTCTCGTCGCTCGTTCCTCGCTCTGTCGAAATGACAAATTATCTATTTAACTTTAAAAAACTCAAGTTAATAAGGCTTTATAAATCTACAAATTTTATTTTAATTCCTTACTAGCACTTCATCTATCATACCATACTCCTTGGCTTTATCGGCTTTCATCCAATAGTCTCGATCGCTATCGTTGTATACTTTGTCGTAATCTTGACCGGAGTGCTTACTTATAATTTTATACAGTTCTTCTTTTAGGATTAATATTTCCCTCGCCGTAATTTCTATATCGCTGGCCTGGCCTTGAGCACCTCCAAGGGGTTGATGGATCATTACCCTAGAATGGGTAAGCCCGCTACGTTTGCCCTTTTCTCCAGCACAAAGCAATACGGCTCCCATCGAAGCTGCCATACCTGTACAAATAGTTGCTACATTTGGTTTGATAAACTGCATGGTATCGTAAATGCCTAAACCTGCATAAACACTTCCTCCTGGCGAATTGATATAAATTTGAATGTCTTTTGAAGCATCTGTACTTTCCAAGAATAAAAGCTGGGCCTGAACTATATTGGCTACCTGATCGTTAATTGCTGTACCTAGAAATATAATCCTATCCATCATTAATCTTGAAAACACATCCATTGCTACAGCATTCATCTGGCGCTCTTCTATAATGTTTGGCGTTAAATTAGTAGGATACATGCTACTAACAATTTTGTTATAATAGGTACTACTGATACCTTGGTCTTTTATCGCGAATTTTTCAAATTCCTTTGCGTAATTCATAATGTTTATTCTAATTTTATTTGAATCGATTATCTGATAAGTGTCATTCTGAATGAAATGAAAAATCCCTAAATAAATCAAGATGCTTTTCTTACGCCCTGAACGACAATTAACTATACTTTAATCAGTGAACTTTTATACCTGTTTCCCCTGAATAAAAAAGCGCTTAAACTGTCTTGGTTTAAGCGCTTAAATATAATGAATTATTATTTGTTTTATTTATCTCCGTAAACTTCTTTAACAAAGTCTTCGTAACTTAATTCTTTTACTTTTATATTCGCCTTTTCCTTATAAACTTCTAGCAATTTCTGGCTAATTAACTGTTCTGAAATACGACGGGCTTCCTCTTGGTTAGACAACACACGTGCAGCGATATCATCTAATTCTTTGTCTGAAGGACTCATTTGACCAAACTGTGCCATTTGCGCTTTAATCATTTCTCTGGCATGATTTTTAATATCGTCCATAGTAACTTGAACGTTATTTTCTTCAATCAATTTACCTTCAATCAACTGGTATCTTAAACTCTTTTCAGACTTTTCGTATTCTTCTTGAGCTTGGGCTTGGTCCAATTGTTTTTCCCCTGCATTTTGCAACCATTTGGTCAAAAACTCAGCTGGCAAATCAAACTTGGTATTTTCAACCAAATATTCAGTAACGTCGTTTAACAGTTTTTGATCTGCTTGCTGAACGAATTGCTTTTCGGCATCTTCTTTTATTTTTGTCTTCAATTCTGTTACAGACTTCACCACGTCTTTACCAAACAGCTTATCGAACAATTCCTGGTCTAAGTCGGCCAATTCGCGCTTATTAATTTCAGTAATGGTAAAAGTGACCTCAATATCTAACCCATGAACCTCATCATGACCTAATTTTAAGGCATGCATCAACTCATGGTCATCATTATAAAGTCCTTTGGTCTTTAAGGTGATAACATCGCCAACTTTAGCCCCAACAAATTTCTTTTCGGTAGCTTTTCCTTTAAACTTATCTAAAGTTAAAGTTACTGTATTGTCAATTTCCTTTTCTTCATTTTTGTAAGTTCCAGTAACCTCACTATCATTTTCTACAACATCTTGGGACACCAATTTTCCATACTGCTTTTGGATACGCTCTACTTGCTCGTCAATCATTTTATCGTCAGCAATAATATTATATTGCGTAATGGCCTTTTTACTTTTTAACTCCACTTCAAACTCTGGAGCCAATCCTAATTCGAATTCAAAGGTAAACGCCTCGGCATCCCAATCGATATTATCTTGAGGTTTTGGTAACGGTTGCCCTAAAACATCCAACTTCTCCTCGGTTAGGTACTTGTTTAACGCATCTTGCAATAATTTGTTCACTTCATCAACCAATACAGCTTTACCATATTGCTTTTTTACCATCCCCATAGGCACTTGTCCTTTTCTAAATCCGGGAATGTTAGCTGTTTTGCGATAATCGGATAAGATTTTTTCAACTTTATCGCTATAGTCTTCTTTAGCAATATCTACCTTTACTACCGCATTTAATGCATCAACGTTTTCTCTTGTAATATTCATTTTAATGATATCTAACCTAAACAGGTATTTAACAAAATATATTTAGTTTAATATAGATTCCCTTTTCCAAGGGAATGACAATCTCAATCGAAATTTCGAGACAATTCTCGAAAAGTTTTTATTGACTAAAATCGGGATGCAAAAGTATAACATTTTTTGCATCCCGACAAAGTTTTAATTGCTTGATTTTGAAGCTATTTTTTATCTTCTTTTAAAAGTGAATGAAGTATGGATTGCAGTATAGAAAGTAACACACTAAAAATTAATGCCCACCAAATATTAGTCACCGAAAACCCAGTGATTAAACTATCGGCCAATAAAATAATTAAGGCGTTAATGATAAGCAAAAACAAACCTAAGGTTACAATGGTAATGGGCAATGTAAAAATGATTAAAACAGGCTTTACCAATAAGTTTAAAACAGACAATACCACCGCAACAACAAAGGCTGTCATATAACCATCTACATATACACCCGACAAGGCATTGGCAAGTAAGACTACCGCAACGGCATTTAACAAAAGTTTAAGTATGAGTTTCATGATATTTTAATTTAAACGTTTAAAAATAACTATATCTTGGAATTCTTTCTTTGTCCCATCAAACATTTTACTTTTCCAAAAGCCATCTGTAATACTCAAGCATTCTAAGTTAGCCTTTTTAAGCATGCCTCTCAAGACATCTTTATGTATAGCAATATTACCAGATTTAACATTGCCATTCATCAATCTATACCCTTCTCTTTTGTATGGAAAGCTAAAATGTTCTCTTTTAGCTATATCATCTTCATCATCCGAATCATATAGGAAAAACGTAGAAAAACACAACCCTTCTGGCTTCACAACCCTTGCTATTTCAGAAAAATAATGTTGAATTTCATCTAACTGCATATGTGTAAATAACGAAATTGAGAACACCTTATCAAAACTATTATTGGCATAAGGAAATTCAAATTCTGTTGCCTTTAACTTAGAGGTATTATACAAATCATTAAAAAGAGGCACATATTTGAACTTAAAATTGGAAAAATCCTTACCTATACCTTTATTACACCAATTTACACCTTGTTCAACAACATCAAATCCATCATAACTCCCATCTGAATTAAGGTAGCTTGTTAGAGCTATAGCTGTTCTGCCTACTCCACTACCTATATCTAAAATTTTATCATTTGGCAATAGATCTATTTCTTCTTTCAGTAAATTTAACTGGAACAGACCTTGCTTGATATATTCTTTTGAACCTATTGAAGACCCTGTATAAATCATTCCTCTAGATGGTACATATTTATGTCTTCTAGACAAAACCTTATCAAAAAAATCTATTGGAAAATAATATAATCTTCGTAAAAAAAACCTTTGCTTTACAGATAAACCATACCAAATATTTCTTAACCTATTTGTTTTCTTCATATAATAATTTTATACAAACTTGATAACTTCATCAAAAAAATCTTCTGGATTTTCGGCATGCAACCAATGCCCAGAATTAGCAATGGTTACAATTTTAGCATTTGGAAAATGATTGGTAATGATACTTTCATCATCAACACCTATATATTCTGATCGATCACCCCGCAAAAACAAAGTTTCCTTTTCAAAAACAGCAAATGCAGGTAAAGCTTCACCTATCTCGCTAACCTCACGCTTTAAAACGTCTAGGTTAATACGCAACCCTAAACGCCCTTTTTCTACCCAATACAAGTTTTTTAGTAAAAACTGCCTCGTCCCAAATTCGGAAACATAGTTACTTAAAATGTTATCGGCTTCACCCCTGCTTTTTACTTCATCGAAATTTAATGCCGAAAGGCCTTCCAGAATCATATCGTGGTGTACTGGATAAAATCGCGGAGATATATCGGCCACCAATAATTTTGAAACTATTTCTGGGTATAAGGCTGAAAACAACATGGCTGTTTTTCCACCCATGGAGTGTCCCAATAAAATAATGTCTTTTAATTGATAGTGTTCGCAATAGGTTTTTAAATCTTCAGCAAGGAGCTCGTAATTAAAATCATTGCTCCAAAAACTTCTACCATGGTTTCTTTGGTCCACCAAATGCACCTGAAACCCTTGATCGCCAAACTGTTTCCCAAGTGTTTTCCAATTATCGTTCATCCCCAAAAACCCATGCAGAATTATAAATGGTTTTCCCTCGCCTATAATATTTGAATGTAAAAGCATCTACCCACTTCGTGGCAAAAGCTCTCGAAGCCACGTTAATTTAAATATTATTCAAAAGGGAGACTTCGAGAGCTTTTGTCTCCAAACAATTTAACCTTTAAGTTTATGCAGGTACATTTGCACCACGTTTTCAATACCCAAATATAAACTTTCGGCTATTAAAGCATGGCCTATAGAGACTTCCAATAGATTTGGCACCTCCTTCTTAAAAAATTCAATGTTATCTAACGACAGGTCATGCCCAGCGTTAACCCCTAAACCTAAATTACTGGCCAATGCCGCACATGCTGCATAAGGTGCTACAGCTTGTTTGTTTCCTAAACTATATTGGTGCGCGAAAGCTTCGGTATACAACTCAACCCTATCGGTTCCTGTAGCCTTAGCGCCTTCAACTTGCGACATAACAGGGTCTACAAAAATAGAGGTTCTAATACCATTATTCTGAAACTCTTTAATCACATCTACTAAAAAATCTTTATGTTTAATGGTATCCCAACCAGCATTAGAGGTTATGGCATCAACGGCATCTGGAACCAAAGTCACTTGAGTAGGTTTTACCTCAAGAACCAAATTAATAAACGATTCAATAGGATTACCCTCAATATTATATTCTGTATAGACCTCTGGTTTTAAATCGCGGGCGTCCTGATAACGGATATGACGCTCGTCTGGCCTAGGATGAATGGTAACCCCCTCTGCCCCAAAACGTTGAACATCCTTGGCAAACTGAACCACATTAGGCACATCGCCACCTCTGGAATTACGCAACGTGGCTATCTTATTAATATTTACACTTAACTTTGTCATGTAATAAGTTTAAAAGGCAAAAATACAAAGTAGAAAAGGCATTAATACTATTTTTTTAATTAATTTGCATAAGCATAAACCCCACTTAGGTGAAACTTTCAGAATTAGTAATAAACGACATCGAACCAGTTAACAGCTCTGGTAAAATTGGCGACTTACAACAGTTGTTTAATCAGCTAACCTATTCGCATATCCCTATTGTAGACAACAATCATGTTTTTTTGGGCAGTTTGTTCGAGACCGATGTGCATTGTTTCGACAGCAGTAAATCCATAAGCGATTACACTTATGCTTTCGAAGATTTTTATGTTAAGAATACCACGCTATGGCTGGACGTTCTTGAAGCTTTTGCCAGAAACTCCAGTAACATTATGCCTGTCTTAGACGAAAAAAACAATTATTTGGGGTATTACGAGCTTAATGATGTGATAAGCCTATTTGGGGAATCTCCTTTTTTTATAGATGCTGGTGGCATTATAGTTGTTGAAAAAGGCATTAACGATTATTCATTTAGTGAAATTAGCCAAATTGTAGAATCTAATGGCGGCAAATTATTGGGGGCATTTATTTCAAAAACAAAAAACGATGTGGCACAGGTAACCCTTAAAATTGGCAATGCATCCTTAAGCGATATTTTACAAACATTTAGAAGATACAGTTATAATGTTGTATCGGGACACGAAGATGATAGTTATAACCAAACGCTCAAGGATCGATCGGACTACTTGAACAAATATTTAAACATGTAATGCATTATGAAGATTGCTGTTTTTGGACGCTTTTACAATAAAACAACAAGTGCTTCGGTACTAACGCTTTTTAATTATCTACTTAAAAAAAATATTGACGCCTATATTGAAACCGAATTCTATGACCTTATAAAAAACAATTCTACCATAATTAAGGATTTTGAATCTTTCAAGACCTTTGACACCTTAGACAATTCGTTCGATCTGTTTGTAAGCGTTGGTGGCGATGGCACTATTTTAAGAGCCATTACCTTTCTTAAAAACATGAACATTCCAATAATAGGCATTAATACTGGACGCTTAGGTTTTTTGGCTACGATTCAAGACGACGAGATAGAGCATGCCATACAAGACATTATTGATGGTAACTATAAAATTTCTGAACGCAGCCTACTGTCTGTTGAAACATCCCCCACAAACAGTAGTGTTTCATCGCTTAACTTTGCATTAAACGAGATTACCGTTAGTAGAAAAAATACGGCCTCTATGATTACCGTCGAAACCCTTTTAGATGGAGAATACCTAACTTCCTATTGGAGTGACGGCCTAATTATTTCAACCCCTACTGGTTCTACTGGTTATTCCTTAAGTTGTGGTGGCCCGGTAATTACCCCAGGTGCCAATAGTTTTGTCTTAACCCCCATTGCACCCCATAATTTAGGGGTTCGTCCGTTGGTTATTCCAGACTCAACACAAATTCAATTAAAAGTAGATGGCAGGGAAGCACAACATTTAATATCATTGGACTCCAGGATAGCTACACTCGACAACGGCACCATAATAACCATTAAAAAGGCCAGTTTTAAGATTAAAATGATAGATCTTTTAAACGAAAGCTTTTTGGTGACCCTTCGAAAAAAACTACTTTGGGGTGAAGATAAGCGCAACTAAACCTTCCAAAGTGATTATGGGGCCTTCCCTCTTCTAAACAATATTTTAATGCAATTGCAGTTTTAAACAATACTAATGAGTTCAAATTATTATGGGCTCGTCTTATTTATTATATTTGCAAACTTTTGAATCTTTATGAGATATATAATCGTATTGACATTAAGCATTTTAAGCATCCATTTAAGCCACTCCCAAATTAATGAAGTAGGTCTTTTTTTAGGTGGCAGCAATTTTATTGGCGATATTGGCGCTACAAATTATATAGCTCCAAATCAGCTTGCCTTTGGTGGCGTTTACAAATGGAACCGAAGCGCTAGACACTCATGGAGAGTCTCCCTTATTTTTTCAGAACTTGAAGGGATTGACACCAATTCGAACGACCCAAGACGTATACAAAGGGGATACGAATTCAAAAATGACATTATAGAATTATCTGCCGGCATGGAGTTTTCGTTCTTCGATTTCGATCTTCATACCGGAAAAAAGTTAACCACTCCCTATTTATATAGTGGTATAAGTGTAGCCCATCACGATGATTATTATTTCCTAAATGGTTCACAAACACAAGAGAACACCTCAAATTGGACCTTTGGCATCCCTATGGCTTTAGGTTTAAAAACGACCGTTTTAGATAATTTTATTTTAAGTTTGGAGGTTGGTGCCAGATATACATTTTCAGACGGTTTGGATGGCAGTGTCCCCAATGACAAAAACCTACAGCAATACCGCTTTGGAAATATTAATAATTACGATTGGTATGTGTTTTCGGGTATTACACTAACCTATACCTTTGGATTAAACCCATGTTACTGCCCAGAAAATTAAATGAATGTAATTAAAGACATAAAAAGTAAAGCATTACCCAAACATGTGGCCATCATCATGGATGGCAACGGCAGATGGGCCAAAAAAAAAGGTATGCTACGTACCTTTGGACATGAAAATGGAGCCAAAGCTGTTAAGCAAGTTGTTGAAGCTTCGGCAGAATTAGGCATAGAAAACCTAACCCTTTATGCTTTTTCTACAGAAAACTGGAAAAGACCTAAATTGGAAGTGCAAACCCTAATGAAACTTTTGGTTTCTTCACTTAAAAAAGAAATCAAAACTTTACAGGATAATAACATTAAACTTTCCGCTATAGGCAACTTAAAAAGTCTCCCTACTAAGGTCTATAATGAGTTATTCGATGTTATAAACACCACAAAAACTAACAATCGAATGACCTTAACCCTTGCATTAAGCTACGGTTCTAGGGAAGAATTGCTAAACACTGTTAAAGAAATTAGCATTAAAGTTAAAAATAATATAATTTCGCCCGAAAAAATTGATGAATCGATTATAAATGAGCATCTTTACACGCAAAATTTACCAGACGTAGATTTACTTATAAGAACCAGTGGGGAAAAACGTATAAGTAACTTTTTACTATGGCAAATTGCTTATGCCGAATTGTATTTCACCAATACGCTTTGGCCAGATTTTACAAAGCAACATTTGTATGAATCTATTATTGAATATCAAAAAAGAGAACGACGATTTGGGAAAACAAGTGAACAACTCAGCTAAGCGTTTATACCTAGCTGCTTTTATTAAATCTTGCACATTAGCATTAGTTATCATTGCTAGTTTTAACTGCCTACAAGCTCAAAACACATCATACAACGACGGCAAAAAATACATTTTGGGAGACATTTCTGTCTCTGGAAATTCTTCGTTTAGCGAGCAAACCATTGTCTCATATTCTGGTTTAAGAAAAGGCAAGGAAATAACCATTCCCGGTGAAGATATTGCCAATGCCATTAAGAAATTATGGGGTTCCAAACTGTTCAGTGATATAGAAATTTATTTAACTAAGGTAGAAGGCAACACCGCTTATTTACAAATAAAACTATCTGATTTACCACAACTCAATGAGATAAAAGTTAATGGAGTAAAAAAAGGTAAAGTTGAGGGTATCATTAAGGATAATAAGTTAAACAAGGGGGTAAAAGTTACCGAAAACCTTATTAAAACTACCGAAAACTTTCTAGAGACCAAATATAAAAAAGATGGTTTTTTAAACACTAAAGTACATATTAATACCATAGAGGTTAAGGATTCCTTAAAAACGGCCCGTGTTAATATGGTATTGAACATAGACAAAGGCGAAAAGGTTAAGATTAAGGATATAGTATTTAATGGCAATGAAGTTTTAAGCGACAAGAAGCTTAGAAAAGCCATGAAGAGCACCAAAAAAATTAATCGTTTACGCATTCTTAAACGCTCAAAATATATTGACTCGGCTTACCATGCCGATTTAGGCCATGTAATAGATAAGTATAAGGAAAATGGCTATAGAGATGCCCGTATTATTTCGGATAGTTTAATTATAAACGACGATAAAACCATTTCACTTCAAATTAAAGTTAATGAAGGTGAGCAATACACTTTTGGTGATATTAAATTTATTGGAAATACCGTTTACAGCGACCAATACCTTAATAGAATCCTACGTATAAAAAAGGGAGACACCTATAACGGTATTTTATTGGAAGAAAGAATAGCAGATCCTTCCAAACCAGATGCGATCGACATCACTAACCAGTATCAAAATAATGGGTATTTGTTTTCTACCATAGACCCTGTTGAAGTTAGTGCCGACAACAACGTTATTGATATGGAAATTAGAATTATTGAAGGTAAACCTGCATATTTTAACAATGTTAGTGTTTCCGGAAACGATAAAACCAACGACCATGTAATTTACCGTGAAATGCGCACACGCCCTGGACAGCTTTATAGCAAAGCCAATGTGGTGCGTACCATAAGGGAATTGGGACAATTAGGCTTTTTTGATGCTCAGGAATTGACACCAGACATCAAAAACCCTAATCCTAATGAAGGCACCGTAGATATTGAATATAAGGTAAAAGAAGCGGGATCGAGCCAAATTGAATTGCAAGGTGGTTACGGTGGCGGTGGCTTTATAGGTACTTTAGGATTGTCGTTCAACAATTTTGCCATTAAGGATATTTTTAATAAAAAAGCCTATAAGCCTATCCCAATGGGAGATGGCCAAAAGTTAGCCTTACGTTTACAAGCCAGTCGTTTTTACCAAACCTATAGCTTTTCATTTTCAGAGCCTTGGATGGGTGGTAAACGTCCTGTACAATTTTCGGTATCACTGTCGCATACCAAACAATTTCAATATAATTATTTAACAAGAAGAGCTGATAAAAGTCAAAACTTTAACATTACAGGGATTACTGTTGGATTGGCAAAACGACTAACGGTTCCAGACGATTACTTTACATTATCCCAAGCTATTAGCTTCCAACGCTACGATTTGAATAATTACAATACGGGTCTATTTACCTTTGGAAATGGTTATTCCAACAATTTATCCTATACCATAGGACTAAGCAGAAATGATACGCGCATTGACCCTATTTATCCTACTGGAGGTTCTAGCTTTGGAGTTACCGCAAAACTATCCTTACCATATTCTTTATTTAATGGAGTAGATTACAAACAATTATCCGAAGACTACAATGCAGCCATTGAAACACGTAACAATGCAAGTAGCACCACAGATTCAGATTATATTGAAGCCAGTAAAGAAATTAGTGAAATAGACCAAGAACGCTACAAATGGTTAGAATTCTATAAGATAAGCTTCAAAGGAGAATGGTATACCCAACTTGCCAAAGATTTGGTATTAAGACCAAGTATGGAGTTTGGGTTTTTAGGGGCTTACAATAATGATAGAGGTATTATTCCTTTTGAGCGCTTTTTCTTGGGAGGTGATGGTTTAGGAGGCTATAGTTTAGATGGCCGTGAAACTATTGCTTTACGTGGTTATCCAAACCAATCTGTTGTACCTATAGACAGAAACGG
Organism: Aestuariivivens insulae; assembly: GCF_022662195.1. GTDB lineage: Bacteria > Bacteroidota > Bacteroidia > Flavobacteriales > Flavobacteriaceae > Aestuariivivens > Aestuariivivens insulae. Next base: position 376,312 of record NZ_JAKMCS010000002.1, read on the forward strand.
AAGACCCTTAAACGATGGCGCTTCAATTTACAACAAATTTTCCCTTGAATTACGTTATCCTATAACATTAGGGGCTTCGGCAAAAATTTATGGCTTGGCCTTCTTAGAAGGTGGTGCTTCCTATAATAGTTTTAGGGATTATAATCCATTCAATATTAAACGTTCTGCTGGTTTAGGAGTAAGAATCTTTATGCCTGCATTTGGTTTATTAGGTATTGATTTTGGACATGGTTTCGACACCATTCCTGGAGATACAGGAAACAAACACGGTTGGGAAACACACTTTATAATTGGTCAACAGTTTTAAATGAACATTTAATTTTGGCACGATATTTTCTAATATCTGTATAATGATTTGAATTTAAATGAAACGAACATTAAGAAATTTTGAAAATAACTTAGTAAAAGAAATAATAAAATTTCTTAATGAGAGAATGAGTGAAACAAGTGGTAACATACGTTCTTAATTTTATAATTAATATCATGATTTAATTATTAAAATTTAAACGTGTGAAATTTTTAAGGTTAAAATTCGTTAATTTTGAAATAGGCAATCTAAAATTTTTAATACCATTGAAAATGTTTATTTTGCGGATAACATCCAACAGCTAAAAATTAATGAATTAATCAGATGAAAAATAAAGTTCTTTTTTTATTGACATTCGTATTCTTGTTCTGCTTATCATTGCAAGCGCAAAGAGGTGTAAGGATTGGATATATAGATACCGAGTATATTTTAGAGAATGTACCGGAATACCAGGAAGCCACATCGCAATTAGAAAACAAAGCGCAGAGATGGAAGAGTGAAATTGATGAGCGATTAAGTGAACTGGACCAAAAACGTACTACCTTGAGTAATGAAAAGGCTTTACTAACTAAAGAGCTTATCGATGAGCGTGAGGAAGATTTGTATTACGAAGAAAAGGAAATCTTAGACTATCAGCAAAAGCGATTTGGGCCCAACGGCGATTTGTTCATTCAGAAAAAACAGTTGATGCAGCCCATACAAGATCAAATTTTTGCAGCAGTACAAGATGTAGCAACTGGCAGAAAATACGATTTCATTTTCGATAAATCGGCAGATGTGGTCATGTTATATTCAAACAAAACCTACGATTTAAGCGAACAAATATTACGGGCCATAACACGATCATCCAAACGCAGACAAGTCTCGTCAAAAGCCGAACGTAAAGCGGCCGAAGAGGAAGAATTGGTTCCAGAAATAAATTACGAACTAGAAGAACGTGAAAAGGCTTTAGAGGCCAAAAAAGCCGAGCGTGAAAGTGCCATAGAAAAAAGAAGGCAAGAGATTTTAGCTGCCCGTGAGGCCAAAAAGAAAGCGGCTGAAGAACGCAAACAAAAAATATTGGATGAACGCGCAAAAGCAAGACAGGAAAAACTAGGTACAGAAGAAAAAGGCATAGAAACAAACGATAGTAATGTTTCTGAAGAAAGTAAAAAGGAAACTAGTAAAGACTCAACAAAAACAGAGGCTCCAAAAACCAGAGCTGAGATTATTGAAGAAAATAGACAAAAAAAATTAAGGGACAGAGAAGCCCGGAAAAAAGAATTAGAAGAACGAAAAAAGAAAATATTAGAAGAGCGCCAAAAAGCAATTGAAGAACGGAAAAAAGCTAAGGACTCTCTAAATAACAATTAACAATTTATAACACATTTAATACTTTTTAAAAAAAATGAAACACTTAAAAACTATTTTATTAGCGACGGCATTATGTTTAGGAACGGTTAGTTTTACACAGGCCCAAAGTAAGGTTGCACATATAAATACGCAAGAATTGATTCAAGCCATGCCCGAAATGAAAGCAGCACAATCTGAATTGGAAACATTGGGCAAAACCTACCAAGCCGATATGCAAGCTTCTATTACCGAGTACCAAAATACGGTAAAGCAATATGAAGCTGAAGCGGCAACAAAAACCGACGAAGAAAACCAAAAAAGAGGCATTGAGCTTCAAGAAAAACAACAGCGCATCCAACAATTCCAAGCAGATGCTCAACAAGATTTACAGAAAAAAGAATTCGATTTATTAAAACCTATCACCGAAAAAGCTAAAACGGCGATCTTAAAAGTAGCAAGAGCTCAAGGGTTCGACTACGTATTGGATTCTTCTCAAAGTATGGTAATCATGTCTGATGGTAAAAACTTATTGGATGATGTTAAAAAAGAATTGGGCATTTAATTGTCTTTCTGAAAGTCTCACTGAACAAATAAAGGTGAAGACAGAATTTATTTATAATATAATTGAAAAGCTACTTTTAATAAAGTAGCTTTTTTATTTTTGTAAACATGAGCAAACACCCTATTGGCATTTTCGATTCTGGAGTTGGAGGCACATCCATTTGGAAGGAAATCCACCAACTTCTACCTTACGAAAACACCATCTATCTTGCCGATAGTGCTAATGCACCCTACGGCATAAAGAGTAAACAAACCATAATTGATTTGAGTGTTAAAAACACCCAATTTCTTTTAGAGAAAAACAGCAAACTCATTGTGGTGGCTTGTAACACGGCAACAACCAATGCCATAGATTACCTCAGGCAAACTTTTGATGTCCCTTTTATAGGTATTGAACCAGCCATTAAACCGGCGGCTTTACAAACCAAAACACAAACTGTTGGCATATTAGCTACCAAAGGCACTTTAAGCAGCTCGTTATTTTCTAAAACCTCAACCTTATTTGCCAGCAATATTAAAGTAGTGGAACAAATTGGTGACGGCATCGTAGAACTTATTGAACAAGGCAAACTATATTCTAACGAGATGGTTTCCCTTTTAAAGTTGTACTTAAAACCAATGCTGGATGCCAATATAGATTATCTGGTTTTAGGCTGCACACACTACCGCTATTTAATGCCATTGCTTTTGGACCTACTCCCCAAACATGTAAAGATTATAGATTCTGGCGAAGCTGTAGCACGACAGACCAAAGCGGTTTTAGAGCAGCATCAATTACTCAATTCTTTAAAAGTAAAGGCACAACTTCATTTTTTTACTAATGGCAACCCAGAGGTAATGGAATCGCTTTTGGAAAATAATTATAAGGTTGATTTTTTAAATTTCTAATTTTGCATGAATCTTGGACAATAAACCAAGTAATACACTAAAAGTCAATACTCTAAAACATTCTGAAATGTCATTGCGAGCCTGCCTGTCGGTAGGCAGATATAACAAAGCAATTTGTTTGTTTTATTGTCGGGATTACTTCATCGTTCTCATTTCGACAAGCTCAATGCAACACCTCGTAATGACGCAAACTTTTTTTGTTATATACGCTTAAATTCAGGTTAATCTAACTTATTCCTTAAACCATCCAGAGTACTTAATATAGTTATTGGCAATTCTATCAATCTCTCCTGAAATCAATTCAAGAGAAATATCCTTTACTTTCTTAGCAGGAACTCCAGCATAAATACTTCCGGCTTCAACGTGTGTGTTCTGGGTCACTACAGCTCCTGCGGCTATAATGCTATTACTTTCTACCTCGCAATCGTCCATAATAATACTGCCCATACCTACTAGTACATTGTCGTGTATGGTACAGCCATGTACAATGGCATTATGCCCTATAGAGACATTATTTCCTATAGTAGTTGGTGACTTTTGATAAGTGGCATGTATTACAGCCCCATCCTGTATATTGACCTTGTTTCCTATTTTTATGTAATGCACATCACCCCGCACCACGGCATTAAACCACACACTACATTGGTTACCCATAACAACATCGCCTACAATGGTTGCATTTTCAGCTATATAACAATCCTCAGGTATTTGAGGGGATTTTCCGTTTACTGGTTTTATTATTGGCATAATTATAATTAATAATGAATAATTGTAAATTAATAATGTTTTTTATTGAGTTTCTTATTACTATTTAAAAAAAGCTAGAATAGTTGAAGGTTCTATTTGAAAGATTACTTCACTCCCTCACTCCTCTTCTTCTCATTTAAACCCTGTTTGCCTCTTTATTTTAAAGTTGTTTTAAATTAATTTGTCACTGCGGGGAGAGACATAGGAACGACGTGGCAATCTCATTAATATCAATAAACAGATTTTACTTCAGTCGTACTCATTTCGACAAGCTCAATGCAACGCTTCGTAATGACCTAACTATTTAAAATAAGCTAGCAATTCCGATTTTCTGGAGGCCGATACCATAATTTCCTTTCCATTACTTAACACAACACTCCCCCCTTTACCCTTTTGATATTTGATAATCTCATTTACATTAACCAAATACGATTTATGTATACGTGCAAAGCTAGCATTAGTGAGGGCTTCTTCAAAATATTTCAGGGTTTTACTAACCAGTTTCTTTCTATTGCCTGCCCGTCCCTGTCCGTCCGACTGGCGGGCAGCGTTCGGGTTCTTTAAAAAGATTTCGGTATAATTATCATCAGCCTTACAATATAAAATGGCCGATGTTTCAATAACCTCAAAACCATCCAATAACGGAATGGTAATTTTACCATTAACAGTATTCGTCTTTGGAACCAATACTTGGTTTTGCAAGGCTTCTTCTTTATCTTTTATTTCGGCAACATAATCAACGGCCTTAATCAATTCGTCTATAGAAATGGGTTTCATTAAGTAGTAAGATGCATGGGCATTCAAAGCCTCAATAGCATAATGGTTATAGGCCGTTACAAAAATAGTTTCGAAATTAATATCGCCTACTTTTTCCAATAAATCGAAGGCATTACCATAGGGCATTTCTACATCTAAAAACACCAAATCCAAATCGTTGTTTCGTATTAAGACCAAAGCCTCGTCTACATTTGAAGCTTCACCTAAAACAGACACATTAGGACAATACTTTTTAAGGTAATTCCTTAAAATATCCCTACTGGTTTCTTCGTCTTCTACAATAATGGCCTTTAGTTTCATATGCTTTAATTACACGTTAGTATTAAAATAAAAGTAGTATGTCGGTCGAGTTCTTCGATTTGCCCCAGCACTGCTTGTCGAGGACTAACCTCGTTTATCTGGATGTCCATATTCCGAATAATTTTTTGAAAACTCAACCAAATCTTCCCAATTCCCATTAATTAGAGCCTTCTTCTTTTTATGAGACCATCCTTTAATTTGTTTTTCAATTTTAATTGCTTCCATCGGATTTGTACATTGTAAATACCACTTAAGTTCAATTGGCCTACGTGAAAACGTATAACCATCTGCTTTATAACCACACTGATGCTGATTAACCCTTCTTTCCAAATCATTAGTCATTCCTGTATAATAAGTATTATCTGAACAAAGTAATATATATACGTAGTAAAATTTCATTTTAATCTAATATGCTTCGACAAGCTCAGCATGACATCAGGCTATTTAATTGCCCTTTTTAAGTTCATTTTTAATTATTACAGCCAATTGTCAAATCAAAATCAATATGTCAGTCCGAGCTTGTCGAGGACCAACCTTATCTATCTTGCTTTTTATTATGCTTCCGCAAGCTCGTCATGACAACATCTTCTTAATATCTATGTCTCTAATTGTTAATCCTTTTTCAAGGTCACGACCACTTGCGTTCCCTTATCTTCTTCATCTTGAAAGTCACTCACCAATACATCAACTCTATCTTTATACATTTCATTTAAAATAGCAACACGCTTCTTTATATTACCCATACCTTTTGAGTTTTGTTTTTGTTGGTTTTTGGTTTTTAAGGACTTGGATTTTTGTCTACCAATACCATCATCGGTAATGGTAATCTTTATTTCATCTGCATTAGATTGTGTAATGGAAATATTTAAATGCCCTTTTGCTTTTTTATATCTAAGGCCATGCCACACTGCGTTTTCAACGTATGGTTGCAATAACATTGGAGGTATTACAAAATCATCTACTTTAATATTCTCATCAACGTTTATGGAATAATCAAATTTATCCTGGAACCTAAAATGTTCTAGTTTGGTATATAACTGGAGTAATTCAATTTCTTTTTCCAGAGGTATAAAATCTTCTTCGCTGTTTTCTAAAACGGCACGCATTAACAAAGAAAAATCGGTTAAATATTTATTAGCCGTTCGCTCGTCGTTAGACGCAATAAAGCTGTTTACGGAGTTTAGGGCATTAAATATAAAGTGTGGATTCATTTGACTGCGCAAACTTTTTAACGCCAATAAATTATTGGCCAATCGCTGTTGCTTGATATTTTTAAACATTAAAGAAGCAGTAAGCAACAATAGTAATACACCACCTATAAGTGAATAAATAATCAATTTTTGCCGCTTGGATTGTTCAATTGAAAGCTGATATTTACTTTCGGAAAGGGCGCGACTACTTTCTAGGCTTAAGATACGATTTTGCTTTGCGCTAAGATCCCTTCTAATGCGTTCGGCTTGTGATATCTCCTGCTCCCTTTTAGCATAAACCTGGTCTACCAAGTCAACATACTCCTGATATTTGGATAAGGCCTTATCATAATCGCCTGCATCTTTAAATACTTCTGAAAGTTTTCTGGTCGCATCCTTTTTTACGATTAAATCGGCCTTATGGTCTGCTTCTTCGATACTCTTTTCTAAATAGGGTATTGCTTTGTTATAATCGCCTTGCAACGCATAAGCCGTCCCTATTTTATAGTTTTGCTTTTGTGGTGTTAGAGCACTTTCATTACTAAAAGCAGAGTCTTGCTCTATTTCGCTAATATCGTTTAAAGCCTCTTTACGCAGGGAAATTTCACTTGAAAAATCATTGACTTCATTTTCAAAATCGGCTACTTTTAATTTTTCTTCAACTGCCCGCTTTTTGTTCACTGTATTGGCCAATTTAAGCGACTTATTAAAGTAGCCTCTTGCGGCCTTATCTTCTCCTTTAGCGCTATAGACCTCTGCTATTTTAGAGTTTAAATCGGTGGTTTTTGGTTTAATAGCGTATTTTTCGGCAGTGTCCAACCCTACTTTATAGGCACTAATTGCGGCATCAAAATCTTGGGTTAGATGGTATACATCTCCTAAGCCTTCATATAAAGTCACTAATTGCCAATGGGACAATTCACTTTTATCAATACGGTTATAGGTTTGCAAACTTTCAGGGTAGTTCTTATTGAGCTTATAGGCTTGGGCCAACTTTAATGTGGTTTCATTAGTTTTTACACTTTGAAGGCTTATTTTATAATTAGAAACCGCCAAGTCGTATTGTTTCCAATGCATATTAATATCGCCCAAAACCTCATAGATTTCACTATTTTCTTTAACCGACTTACTTACAGCAAGAGCATCGGTTATAAACTGAATACTTTTTTGGGCATCGGTTTTTAAATAGGCTTCCGCAGAATCGACAAGCGCATTGAATGTTGGCTTATTGGTTAGTTTCTTTTTGTCTGAGATGTATTGAACCTCATCTTGACTAGGTTCTACTTGAACTTCAATACGCTCGTTACTTTGTATGATATAATAGATGGTTTGAAATTCGTCATGGCTTATCGTTAATTCATCGCCTTTGCTCGCTTCAATTCTAAAATCCCCAAAAGCATTGGTTGTAGTATAGGCCCCTCCATTAACACTAATATTGACATTTGGGATAGGGTTTCTTGTATCCTTCTCTATAACCGTGCCCCGCACCGTAAACCTTGGTTTAACGCCATTAAAATCCCTGTCCTGAGCATTAATGGTAACTACCCCCAGAATAAGCCATAACCACAATATGTGTTTTTTCAATAGCTCCATATATGATTTTATCATGCTAAACTTACGCACTTTACTTCGTATAATAAAATGGAGACCATGCAAAAAATGCCACATTTCGCTCCAAAAAGCTGGGTTGGCTAATTCTAATGGGCTATTTACGCATTACAACATACCGCTCACGCATTATTACTTTTACATTAAAAACTTTAAACTTAGTTTTATGCCATTATTAAAAAAGAAAAATCTATGAAAACAAAACTTAAAACCCTATTACTATTCATTACAGTTACGTCTTATACTTTTGCGCAACAGAGCGGAAAAAACTTTATAGACCAGCCTTATATTGAAGTTACGGGAACTGTTGAAACCGAAATTATACCAAACGAAATTTATTTAAACATTGTTTTAAATGAAAACAATACTAAAGGAAAGAAAAGTGTAGAAGAAATGGAAAACCAAATGATCGCTACATTAAAATCGCTGAAAATAGATTTGGAAAAAGATTTTGCCATTCAGGATTTTAATGGCTATTTCAAAAGAAAATTTTTGGGTGAAAATGAGGTTACAAAAACCAAACGTTATGAACTTATAGTCCATGACGGTAAAACCCTTGGCAAAGTCTATCAAGCATTGGACAGCCTCAATATTTCTAATATATCGATTACTAAAATCGACCATTCAGATATTGAAAACATAACAAGGGAGACTAAACTTAAAGCATTAAAAGCCGCCAAAGCAAAAGCTAACGATTATGCGCAAGCCATTGACCAAACTATTGGAAAGGCTATTTTTATTCAAGAAGTTAATTCTAATAATTTAAATGGATTATATGGTAGCGCCAATGGGTTTGCGATAAGAGGGATTAGTAACAATTATAAATCTAGCGCACTACAAGATAAAATCCAAGATCTAAATTTTAAGAATATAACGGTTAGCGCTTCCGTATTGGCGAGGTTTACTATTAATTAGTAAATTCTTTTGGTATTCTTATTAAAAAACTACTCCCCTTTAAGGGGAGTATGTCATTAAGAAACGAATGGTTTAAAAGCTTAAACAGGGGCTTTTAATTCACTGCTGGGCAATTACATTCGTAACGTTCTCTCTTACAGTTAAAATTATAACCTAATGTAATTTGGTGAAACCCGCCATTGGTGTATACCAACGCATTTGCTTGGTAAGTGTAATTATAAGCAAACATAAATTGGTTATAATTAACACCCAAGATTGGAGAAATCAATTGCAATTTTTGACTGCTAACTCCAGAACCATCTCTATATTCTGCTCCGTCAAAACTTCTTCGGTAAGATAATCCCCCCCAGACTTTCCCAAATTCCGTTTGCTTGTAAGCTTTGGCATTAAAATCTATAGACGCTTCTTGAGTTCCATCTTTATATTGAAACATTATAGAGGGTTCATAACTCCATTCACTACCCAACTTTCCAAAAACACCTCCTACCGACAGTAAATAACGTCTTAAATTACTCGTGATTTCAATATCATTATTAATTCCAGAGTTTTTCAAAAGGTTCTTAACAGTAGCATGAGCATAAAAATCCAGATAATGGTAAGAGAACCCAAAATCGATGTTTAAATTAGTTTGGCTTTCTACTCCATAACCATTTATAAATAAAGAATCAAATCCTTCATTAATAAATGTCGTTGCATCTAACTTGTATTGTATAAATCCAACACTCAATCCAAAGGAAAGCATATTTAAATCAATCTCATTTCTGGAAAACATTAAATGGTGTGCATAGGTCGCATAGGCTCCTGTTTGGGAATGGTAACCGTTTTTATCGGTATATAAAATACCACCTATTCCAGATGGTGAATCGCCTATTCTACCATTTAAACTTAATGTTAAAAGTTTAGGAGCATCTTCATGCCCAAACCATTGCTGCCGTCCGGTAAGTCTAACCTTGGAACAGTTAGCTGCACCTGCCATAGACGGATGAATAAGATAATAGTTGTCTGTTAAATAATCGGTGTATACTGGTAATCCTTCCTGGGAAGTGCTAACATGGCTAACTAACAAGCCTATTGCAAGTACTAATACATATTTTAATTTCATAAATAGTTTATCAAGGCTGGTTTAGTTTATATAAACGTTTTGATGATTAAAAAATTACATGAAAATCACTCAAATTCAACCAATAAATTCAAGGCAACAAAACTCAAATATATGGATATCTATAGTTTTCTTTTAGTATTTTTGTAAAAAAATAGCTAAAATGAACACTTTCAAGGTTTCCGTGCAAGAAACAAGCAATACAGCCATAGTTAAATTTGAGGTAAATCAGTTTATAACAAAGCACCAAAGCTTTGAATTTAATAATATAGACGAGGCTAAAACATCGCCCTTAGCCCAGCAATTATTTTATCTGCCTTTTGTTAAGAAAGTTTACGTTTCCGGCAATTTTATTGCTGTAGAACGCTACAATATTGTGGAATGGAATGATGTACAGGATGAAGTCGCCCAACAAATTGAAGCCTATTTAAACGATGGCGGTATCGTTGTTGAAGAAACCGATAACACACCCAAAAAAGTACCTGTAACAGTTTATGCCGAAAGTACTCCTAACCCTTCGGTAATGAAATTTGTTGCCAACAAAAAAATTGTAACTTCCCTGTTTGAGTTTACTTCAATAGACGAAGCCAAGCTATCACCTTTAGCAACAGAATTATTCCACTTCCCATTTGTACAGCGTGTATTTATTGAAGAAAACTATGTATCTGTTACCAAATACGACATGGCAGAATGGGAAAATATTACCCTTGAGCTACGTGAATTTATTAAGAATTTTATTGAAGCAGGTAAAACTGTAGTGTTGCCCGAAGCCGAAGAGACCCTTCAAAAGTCCACCAATCAATTAGATGCCCAGTTTGAAGCCTTAGACGATACCTCCAAAGAAATAGTAAACATTCTAGAAGAATATGTGAAACCGGCTGTAGCTAGCGATGGAGGCAATATTCAATTTATATCCTACGATGGAGAAAGAAAAAGTGTAAGTGTTCTTCTTCAAGGGGCCTGTAGTGGTTGCCCATCATCTACGTTTACCTTAAAAAATGGTATCGAGAATATGCTAAAACAAATGCTGCCAGGAAAAGTAGAAATGGTAGATGCCATCAATGGCTAATTTGATGTTGTTTTTATTTAATGTTATTGGGCTAAAGTTCAAAATCAAATAGCTCACCAAACTTAGAACGAGCCAAAAAATCACATTTAAGGCAGTATATATTGCTTCAAATGGCCACAAAATAATTTATAGCGTTCAAGTTTCTTGAACGCTTTTTTATATCTTATATTTATGTTTTAAAAAACTATGAAGCACACACCTTATATTCTACTGCTTTTGTTAACCATTTTACTAAGCTGTAGAGGACAGAACCAGACCAACATGGAACACAAATACACCAATGCCCTTGTAAACGAAACAAGCCCGTACCTTTTGCAACATGCGCACAACCCTGTTGATTGGAACCCTTGGAATGAAGAAACCCTTAACAAGGCCAAGTCTGAAAACAAACTGCTGCTCATTAGTATTGGGTATGCTGCATGCCATTGGTGCCATGTGATGGAGCATGAGAGCTTTGAAGACAGCCTTGTGGCCCAGGTCATGAACAAAAATTTTATAAACATAAAAGTAGATCGCGAAGAACGCCCCGATGTAGATCAAGTTTATATGAATGCCGTGCAGCTTATGACAGGTAGTGGCGGCTGGCCCTTAAATGCCATAGCCTTACCCGATGGTAGGCCAGTTTGGGGTGGCACCTATTTTAAGAAAGAGCAATGGATAAACGCCCTTGAACAAATTTCGAAGCTCTACCAAGAAAAACCAGAAAAGTTACATGAGTATGCCGATAAACTGGAAGAAGGCATCAAATCGTTGGATGTGGTACAATTAAACACCAATGAACCTATTTTTGAAAAAAATTACATTGAAGATGCCGTAAAACATTGGTCCAAACAATTCGATCATAGCTTTGGGGGGCCTAATAGAGCTCCAAAATTTATGATGCCCAACAACTATCACTTTTTACTGCGATACGCATACCAAAATAATGACCAAGAGCTTATGGATTATGTTAACCTTACACTAACCAAAATAGCCTATGGCGGGGTTTTCGATCATGTTGGCGGTGGGTTTTCAAGATATTCGGTAGATAGCAAATGGCACGTGCCACACTTCGAAAAAATGCTCTACGACAACGCGCAATTGGTAAGCCTTTATGCCGATGCATACCTACTAACCAACAACGACTTGTATAAGGAAGTTATTACTAAAACATTAGATTATATAAAAGAAGAAATGACCAATAGCGAAGGTGCATTTTACTCTTCGCTTGATGCCGATAGCACTACCCCAGAAGGCAAATTGGAAGAAGGTGCTTTTTATGTTTGGAAAAAAGAAGCTTTAAAATCATTGCTAAAAGACGATTTCGAATTGTTTTCAGACTATTACAATATTAATGATTTTGGGTTTTGGGAACATGACAATTATGTTCTTATTAGAAAAGATAGCGATGAAAACATTATTGAAAAGTACGGTCTTTCCTTAGATGCTTTAAAAGAGAAAAAGCAAAACTGGAAAGCTATCCTAACAAAAGCAAGAAATACCAGGGCAAAACCAAGACTGGACGACAAAACCCTAACCTCATGGAATGCTTTAATGTTAAAAGGTTATGTTGATGCTTATCGTGTATTAGGGAATGAAGACTATCTTGCTTCAGCAGAAAAAAATGCCCATTTTATATTGAACAAACAATTACGTGAAGATGGCGGATTAAACCATAACTACAAAGAAGGGAAGAGTAGCATTAATGGTTATCTTGAAGACTATGCTGCTACTATCGATGCCTTTATAGCACTATATGAAGCTACCCTAAACCCCAAATGGCTCAATGCTTCAAGGGATTTCGCCAATTACGCTTTCGATCACTTTTTTGATGACAAAAGCAAATTGTTCTTTTTTACATCAAATAGTGATGCTTCCTTAGTTTCCAGAAGCATCGAATATCGTGACAATGTTATACCGGGCAGCAACTCTATTATGGCAAAAAACTTGTTTAAACTATCTCATTATTTCGATAACGAACACTATAGTAATACAGCCATGACCATGCTTAATAATGTAAAACCAGAAATGCAGGAGTATCCCTCTGGATATTCTAATTGGTTCGACTTAATGCTCAATTACACCAATCCATATTACGAGGTTGCCGTTGTAGGTAAAGATGCCAAAGAAAAAATTAAGGAATTTAGTAAAACTTATATTCCTAATAAATTAATTGCAGGAAGCACTAGCGATAGCAACATGCCTTTATTAGAAAACAGGTTTACTCCAGAGGACACCTATATATACGTTTGCGTTAACAAGGCTTGTAAACTGCCTGTCACTCAAGTGGAGCACGCCATCAATCTAATAAAAAAATGAGCACATTAAGTATCTTCTTAATCGCTTTGGTAGCCATTGAGCATATATACTTTTTAATTCTGGAAATGTTTCTTTGGACAAGCCCAAAAGGCATGAAAGTTTTTGGCTTAAAATCTAAGGCTTTTGCTGAAGACACTAAAGTACTGGCTGCCAATCAAGGACTATACAACGGCTTCTTAGCGGCCGGCTTATTGTTTTCTATTATCGAGAAAGATATAAAAATAGCATCTTTCTTTCTAATTTGTGTGACTATTGCTGGAATTTATGGGTCTTATTCAACAAAGAAAGTGAAACTATTTTATGTTCAGGCAATACCCGCCATCATGGCCTTAATAATTGCTTTAATTTAAAACTATTAATATAAAATTATGGATTTGGAACATCTAAACATGGAAAAATGGATTAACCTAGCTACCGAATACGGGCTTAGAATTATTGCTGCAATAATAATATGGCTTATTGGTTCCTGGGTTATTAAAAGGATGTTAAAGGGGACTAAGGCAGTAATGTCTAAAAGTAATTATGATGAAAGCCTACAAAAGTTTTTGTTAAATCTGCTTGGGTGGATTTTAAAAATTTTATTGATTCTTGCCATTCTTGCAAAACTAGGTGTAGAAACCACTTCGTTTGCTGCTATTCTGGCCGCCGCAGGTTTAGCCGTTGGTATGGCCTTACAAGGATCCCTAGGCAACTTTGCCGGAGGCGTTTTAATTATGATTTTTAAACCTTTTAAAATTGGAGATTTAATTGAAGCCCAAGGTGAAATAGGGGTGGTTAAGGAAATTGAAATTTTCACAACCAAGCTTACAGGACTGTCCAACAAAGAGATCATTATCCCCAACGGATCCCTTTCCAATGGTAATATTATTAACTACACTACTGAAGGTACACGTCGTGTGGATTTGGTTTTTGGGGTAAGCTATGATGCCAATATTAAGCAAACCAAAGAGGTTTTAATGAATGTACTAACCAATCACCCAAAAATTTTAAAAGATCCAGCACCTGCTGTTACCGTATTGGAGCTAGCAGATAGTTCAGTAAACTTTGCCGTAAGACCTTGGTGCGACACTGCAGATTATTGGACGGTATATTTTGATGTTACAGAACAAACCAAAGAAGCTTTGGATGCTGCAGGTATAGAAATTCCATATCCGCATCAAGTGGAAATACAGCGAAAAGGCTAAAAAAATGTAGACCTCACAGATTTTAAAACCTGTAAGGTCTATACTAGTTAAGATTTCGGTTTTAAGGCCATAAAATCCTTTAAATAATAAGGTTCAAAATAAGCGACATCCTCAAAGTCGCTTATTTTGTATTTATTATAAGCCAACACACTCATTTCGTTAGCCGATGGTAATTTGCCTTCAATAAAAAAGGCATTGGGATGACTAATAATATCTTTTGTCTTTGCAACGCCATTCCCAATAAAATAGACTTTAGCTTTTTCTAAATAGTCGGTAAAAGCATGTTCGTCTAAAATTTGGGCTTGGGTTTCCCGAACTTGATGATGTTGAACATCAAAAACAGCAGAATAGACTTCCTGTCTTCTGGCATCTAACATGGACACAATAAACCCTTCTTGAGCTACCACTTGATGTGCCAAAGCGTCTAAAGTAGAAATGGCTATTAACGGAATCCCCAATGCATAACTCAACCCCTTTGCAGCCGAAACGCCAATACGCAAACCAGTATAAGACCCTGGCCCCTTGCTTACGGCTATGGCTTCTAAATCTTCTTGGGATATGTTAGCCTCCTTTAAAACAGTATCTATGTAGACATGCAAGCGTTCGGCATGCGAATAGTTTTTGTCGTAATCTTCCTTTAAAACAATTGTTTGCCCCTCTTTGGAAAGCGCCACAGAACAATTGGTTGTTGTTGTTTCTATACTTAAAATATAAGCCACTAGTAATGCGTTAAAAATTTGCCCATGTAAAAGTCTAAAACTTTTGTCTTAAAAACAAAATCATACTTCGCATTTATTAACGACGATTGTGCATTTACAAGCTGTACGCGGGATTGTTCTAAATCGAAGGCTGTCATATTACCAATATCGTAACGTTCTTTGGCATTGTTAAAAGCCAATTCTTGCGATCTTAAAGATTTCATGGCGGCATCGTAGGCCTTAAATGCAGCTTGTGCATCAGTATAAGCTCGTTGTACATTAGATTCAAGGGTGATTTTAGCCTGCTCTAAATTAAGCTTGCTATTTTCTTCTCGTATTTTGGATTTTGCAACAGCGGTTTGGTTTTGATATCTGGAAAAAACAGGGATATTAACGCTTAAATTAAAGCTATGCCCTTTGTTGTCGTTAATTTGCTGAAAAAATGAATTGGAGCTTGAAAGATTGGAAAAATTAGCCCCAGTATTAAATCCGTACCCCAAGCTTACCGTTGGGTAATAGCCACTTTTAGATATTTTGGTATTTAGTTGTGCATTCTCAATATTCTTTTCTGCTACTTTTATCTCAATACGATTGGCTAATGCATAATCCAATATAGGAGACACATCGGCGTATAATAAACTTTCGGAAGGTGTCCCCACATCAATCACCTCAACTGCAAAACCATTATAAGGCAATTGCAATAACTGAGATAAATTTAACAATGCCAGATTAAAATTGTTCTCTGAAATGGTTACCTGTTGAGCATCCCTACTCAACGTGGCCTCAGCATCATAAATATTGGCTTGGGGCTGTACCCCAGCAGTTACCAACTCCTTAACCTGCTCCAATTGCTTTTTACTAAACTCATATTGAACTTGAGCGGTTTCCAAATTTTCTTTATTGAACAATACATTTAAATAGGCATTTACGACATTCAAAGCAATGTCGTCTTTTATCCTATTTAGCTCCAATTGATTGGTTTTCAACCCCAATTGGGCCTGCTTATGTATATAAGTATTTCTAAAACCATTAAACACACTTTGGGAAACACTTAAACCTGCACTGGTAGAATGGAAGGTTCTATCCACAAAATTTCCAGGAAATAATTCAGCTTGCCCTAAACTTAAGGACTGTCTTAATCCAACACCAACCGACGGCAAGAAATTACCTTGGGCTGCTTTTATATCCTGTTCATTTATCAACAACGTATTTTGTGCCTGCCTTACCGAAATATTATGCTCTAAAGCATAATCTACACATTCCTGTAAGGTCCATGTTTTGTCTTGGGCAAAAGCTGTTACTAAAGTCGTTAGCAGTATGAATGTCAATTTTATTTTAGTCATTGTCTTCCTCCTCATCTTCTTTTGATGCTTTGTTCCACACTTTTATTTTATCGCCTTCTTCTATACCATCCAACACTTCTACTATAATACCATCAGAAGTTCCCAATTTAACATCCTTCTTTTTAAATTTTCCATCATCGCCCAATACCTCAACAAATGGTTCGTCTGTAAACCGATTAAACTGCACTAAAGCCTCTTTGATGACCAAAACACTGTCCTTATTTTCCACTTCAATTTCAGCATTGGCACTATACCCAGCCCGTATTTGTTTGGATTGCTCTACTTCTACATTGGCTTTTATAGTAAACTGTACCGCGCCATTTTCTTCAACTCCTTTTGGTGCCACAAAGGTTAACTTAGCCGGAAACTCTTTATCATTAATAGCTCCCAAGACAACTTTTATAGCTTCACCTTCTTCAATTTTTCCAACTTCGGCTTCGTCTACTTTCCCTTCAAAAATCATAATACTCATATCGGCTATAGTGGCTATGGTCGTTCCCGCATTAAAGTTGTTACTTTGAATTACCTGATCACCTTCGCGCACCGGAATTTCCAGAACAGTTCCCGATATTTGGGCCACGATATTGGTGTTGGCCGAACTTCCACCTGATAACGAGCCTCGTTTTATAATTTGGTAATCGTTTTGTGCTTGCTTTAAACTTTCTTTAGATTGATTATAAGACAGTTCGCTGTTTTCGAAATCTTGTTGGGAAATCACCCCTTTTTCAAACAAGGCTTTATTCCGCTTGTATAAAGTTTCCGCATTATTGGCGCTTAATTGCGCTGCTTTTATACGACTGTTTGCACTAGCCAAATTTTGCTCGTTGGGTACTACCCTTATTTTAGCAATAAGGTCTCCTTTTTTAACGATATCGCCTTCTTCTACCATAATTTTATCTACTATACCAGACACTTGTGGCTTAAGCTCGATTTCTTCTTCGGGATTAAGCTTACCGGTAGCCACCACCTTAGTCTTTACTGTATCTAAGTATGGCTCTTCGGTTGTAAACTCCTCAATGGCTTCAGTATTAGAATCCTTAAAATACTTAATAACAACTACTAACAAAACCAGTAGTACAATGCCTAAAATAATTTTTAATGTTTTTTTCATTTTTTATTGATTGATTATTCTATTCTTCTCTTAACGCTTCTATAGGTTTTACACTTGTAGCTTTAAATGCTGGTATGAGTCCTATTAATGTGCCTAGCACCACCAATATTAAAAGGGCTGCAAAAACAACGGCTATGGATACAGAAGCATTAACTAAAGTCGCATCATCTCCTTGTCCAAACTTATTATCCAGAAAAATTAATATCCATCCTCCTGATATAATTCCAAAAATACCTGCGTTTAAAGTTAAAAAGACAGCCTCTATAACTATTTGTCTTTTAATTTCAAAAGGTGTTGCACCCAAAGCACGACGCACCCCAATTTCTTTGGTGCGCTCTTTAACGGTTATCAACAAAATACTGCCAATGGCAATCACTCCCGCAATGAGCGTTGCTATACCCACAAACCAGGTTAAAAATTGCATTCCTGTTAAAAAGCCCGTAATCTTGGCAAACTCATTCCCTAAATTAAAGCTTCCAAACGCACGGTTATCCCTTGGGTGAATCTTGTTTAAAGTCCTAAGCAACAGTTTGGCATCCAACTCTATTTGCTTTATATTATACTCTGGCTTTCCGGTAACCATAATCCACCCTATCTCATCCCCTTGATTATAAATTTGTTGAAAGGTTGTAAAGGGTATATGTATGTCTGAACTCGGCCCCATATTAACATTCCCTACATCAAAAACACCAATTACGGTAAAATTCATACCGTTAATTTGCATATAGGCCCCAATAGGTTCTTCGTCCTTTTCAAATAGTTGTTTATAAACGTCTTCGGATATTACGGCAACCTTTTTGTTGTTGTCGATATCATTTTGGTTAATGAACCGCCCGAATAGCATTTTCTTTTTTTGAACAACATCCAATAAGGGGTAATCACCAGCAACATTGAATGAACCCGACAAAAAATTTCTAACTACCTTGCCTTGATTTTGGTTTCTAGGCACAACAAATTCAATACCTTCTACATTATCTTCAACTTTTTTGGCATCGGTAAGCGACAGCCTTACCCGCCTACCTTCTTGAAACCCCTTAAAGGGTTTGCTTGTGCTTTGTCCCCAGATAAATACACTATTCGTTGCAAAATCACCAAAGAGTCGGTTAAATGAATTCTCCATTCCTCTAGCGGCACCCAACAAACCAATAAGTAATAAAATACCCCACCAAACCCCTATCATGGTTATTACAGTACGTAGTTTGTTTTTACTCATACTATCGTAAACTTCCTGCCAGGTATCTCTATCGAATAAAAATCTAAGCATACTAATCGTTTCTAAGTGCTACAATGGGTTTAATTTTAGAAGCTTTTTTTGCAGGCAAATAACCAGCTAAAGTCCCTGATAAGACCAAAATAATTGTAGCCGATATAAGCAATGAAGGG
Organism: Aestuariivivens insulae; assembly: GCF_022662195.1. GTDB lineage: Bacteria > Bacteroidota > Bacteroidia > Flavobacteriales > Flavobacteriaceae > Aestuariivivens > Aestuariivivens insulae. Next base: position 395,122 of record NZ_JAKMCS010000002.1, read on the forward strand.
CTTACTGAAGGATCCTTAATAAAATACTCTTCTAAAGCAGGCCCGAACTGGCGCAGAATAAACATACCTATAAACAACCCAATATACCCTGCTATAGAGGTAATAAGCGTTGCTTCTAAAATGATTATGGATACAATGGATCGTGGTGATGCTCCAAGCGCTTTTCTTATACCAATTTCCTTAGTGCGTTCCTTCACAATAAAAATCATAATATTGCTAATCCCCACAATACCTGCAATTAGGGTCCCCATCCCAATAACGATTGCTAAAAGTTTCAACACAAATAGCATTTGGTTGACGTTCTTTTTCGCTTCGGCCATATTCCTCACCCTTATGGCCCGTTGGTCTGTTTTAGCCACAGAGAATCTAGCCTTTAGTTTTTTCTCCAAATCATTACTAAAAGCCAAGGCCTGGTCAAAATCCATTTTGGGGTTGTAGGTCAAATTGATTTGGTCTATATATTCCTTATTGCCGTAAATAAATTGTGCTGTAGTAACTGGCATATAGATCATCCGTTCCTCATTATCCCCACCAGCATCCTCAAAAACTCCAACCACCTTATACATGATACCGTTTAGGCTAATGTATTTTCCCAAAGCCGATGTTCTTAAAAACAAATCCTTTTCTACTAATCGGCCGATAACTACAACTTTGGTCCTATGTTCTATGTCTGTTTGATTGATAAACCGACCATCTCTCATCAAGGTGTTTTCGAGGTATTGATGGTCTGGGTGGCAAGCCCTTACATTATAATTGTTCTGTTCGTTTTTATAGGAAGCGGTGACATTTTTGTATAGTCTGGCCGTAATATATTCTACTTTATCGCCGTTATCGTCTTTTACATATTGCAGGTCTTTATTTTCAAACTGAATGCGCCTGCCCGCCTGTAGCCCTTTGTGGGCTTTGGAAGTGGTCCCTGAATTTATAAAAATGACATTATTGGCGTCGTCTGCGAAAGCCTCTGTAAAGGTATTGTTCAAACCATTAATCATTCCGAAAAGAATGCCAAACAACATAATGGCGAACACTACTGTAAAACCAGATAAAATAGCTCTAGTTCTATTTTTATTGATACTTTGAAATATTTCTCGCCAAAGATCTAAATCAAGCATATTGTTCTACCCTTACCTGATTTATTACTTTGTCTTCCATAATAACACCATCCCGTAACCTAACAATACGCTTGCACATATTAGCGATATCTTCTTCATGGGTTACCATTAAAATGGTTTTGCCTTCATCATTCAATTGCTGAATGAATTCCATAATCTCGTATGATGTTTTGGTATCTAGTGCCCCTGTAGGTTCATCGGCTAAAAGTAGCTTAGGGTTTGCCGCCAATGCCCTGGCAATAGCAACACGCTGGTTTTGACCACCTGACAGCTCTTTTGGTAAATGATGCGCCCAATCGGCCAAACCTACCTTCTCTAAATGAAACAATGCTTTTTCCTGACGTTCCTTCCGCTTCATTCCCTGATAATACAAAGGCAATGCAACATTCTCTAGTGCATTCTTATAGTTTATAAGGTTAAAGGACTGAAAAATAAAGCCTAAAAATTTGTTTCTGTAAACGGCTGCTTTCTTTTCGGTAAGGTTTTTAATGGGTAGCCCATCTAGGATATAGTCGCCAGAATCGGCTTCGTCGAGCATCCCAATAATATTTAACAAGGTGGATTTCCCAGACCCTGAAGAGCCCATAATAGCTGCCATTTCGCCTTCTTTAACAGAAAGGTTAATACCTTTTAAAACATGTAAACTGGAATCGCCAATGGGATAAGATTTGTGGAGGTCTTTAATTTCTAGTATCATTTCTTTGATTAGATTGTTAAGCCCTAAAGCTTAATAGTTAGACTTATAAAACAAAGAAATGTTACAAAAATTATTCCGAAAACTTTTTATTACTTTTTTAACTTACTGTATTTCTTGTAGATTATGAAAATAATGCCCCCTACAAGGATGTAAGGAATAAGCATCAAATATACAATACCATCGTTTATACCCTTGGCAACCCCTTTACCTTCCTCGCTTTCCAGAACAGCACGACACATTGCGCATTGTGCATTACTTTCTAAAAAAAAGATAAAAGAAAAAATAAAAAAGGCTAGTTTTTGTTTCATTTTAAATTTTGTGAGACCCCGATTTTCATCATTGTTAATTCAACTTACTAATTTGTGTTCGTTTTGCAAACTTCACAAATTAGAGTTTCATTAATAATATGGCGAAATCATAATATAAACAATCACCCCAGTTACGGCGACATATAACCATAACGGAAAAGTGATTTTCGCTATTTTTTTATGCTTTTCAAAATTCTTGGTAATCGCCCTAACATAGGTTATTAAAACAAAAGGAATCACCGCAACCGATAGCACAATATGACTTATTAAAATGAATAAGTACAATGCTCTATAATTACCTTCATAACTCGTTGAGTCACTTGTCATATGATGTAATACATACATCACCAAAAACACTACAGAACACCAAATGGCTGTGGTCATTAGATTTTCGTGCAGCACTATTTTTTTATTCTTAATGGCAATAAAAGCGGCTATTAAAATAAGCGCAGTAAACGCATTTATGGTTGCGTAAATTGGAGGCAGAAAAACAGGAAGCTCAAAATCCAACCTAATTCCAAATAGTGCTGCTACAGCTATGGGTATAGCTATTGATAGTATTACAATTAGCTTGTTATATTTCTTATCGTCTAAAATTTCTTTTTCTTCCATTTTCCTAGATTCTTCGCTTTGCTCTGAATGACAAATTATTCATCAAGCAAGTTTTTTATATCTTCCTTTAACATGCTTATTTCTTCTTTTTCACCTTCATCGTTTACTTTTTCGCGTTCAGAAATAATACCTTTGTAATAAATGATAGGGTTACCATAACTATCCTTTCTGGAACGGATATAGCCATTTTTATCTATTAAGGCAAAATTGCCTGAATGTTCAAATCCGCCCAAGACATCCTCATTGGCGGCGGCATAGATGTAAAAACCTTCGTTAGCCAATTTATATATAGCATCTTTGTCACCTGTTAACAAATGCCAATTAGGATTGGTTATTCCATAATCATCGGCGTAGGCCTTAAGGACTTCTGGCGTATCGTGTTCTGGGTTTATGGTAAATGATGCCACTCCAAAATCTTCAAATTCGTTAAATGTATTTTGAATTTGTACTAGATTGGCGTTCATACGCGGACAAATGGTTGGACAGGTGGTAAAGAAAAATTCAATAACGTAAACTTTTCCTAAGTAATCCTCGTTAGTAATGGTCTTTCCATTCTGGTCCGTAAAACTAAAACTAGGTACTTGTCGCTTCACTCCATTGGTTTCTATAAAGGCTAAAGGATCTGCCTTAGCTTTTCTGTCATTTGCAGAATCACTTCGGCTTTCGTTTCTTATAATATCGTTATTGGATATGCGATCCACTATTTTTGGGACGAAAATAATTCCAAATACCAAAATAATAAACGCAATACCTATGTATGAATAATTCGTTTTCTTGCTCATAATTTAATCGGCCTTTTCTTTTAAATCGTTTGCTCTACGTGTGTCGGTATTAAAATTACCTTTTCGTTTTTGACGGTATTCTGTAAATAGAATCCGTAAATCGTCGTTCATCTTATTTTTTATTTCGTCTACTTCAACACAGTTGTAGCTATACAAACCATAAATAGGCTTGTCTTTTTCGATCTCTTTATCACTTCTGTCGTCTAACCTTCCGCGCTGGCTTCTATCTTTGTCAATTATGAAAACAGCATCAGTAGACAAATCACCATCTAGTGGCTGCTTATGTTTTAGACTATTATATAGTTTTAAAATATCTTCTTCAGAACTGTACGCATAGTGCCAAAACCTTAACTCTTCATAACGTTTTATTTCCTTGTCTAACTCGACATACTCTTGCTTAGAAGACTTAGGTGAGACCGCAATAATCTGAAACTTCTTAAACCCCTTAAATTTATCGTATACTAACTCCTTTAAATTAGAGGCAGAGATGACTTTATTTAAAGGTTTTTTCCCAAAGAAAGCAAGTACCGTAATATGCCCTTCCAGCTTTAATTCGTCTAAACTGGATAGTTCTACAACATTTTCGTTAACAATTTCTAAGGGCGTATAATTATGTGTTGCAGGATATAAAAACAATAAAAAGGTTACTGGAAGAAAAAACAATATCCCCAAAACAACATACCCGCTTATCTTTTTATAATTCATCTATTAACTTAATCGTTTTTAGGATTGCAAAAATAAAAAAAGGCGGTTTAAAAACCGCCTAATAACATATAATTAACCTTTTAGGTCTTTTTTTTAAAAATCTCTTTTGATGTAACCTGCATCGTAAACATCAAAGACGTAACCTCCTTCTTGCAATAAAATGAAGATTAAATATAAAATCAAGAAGATAGCCGTCCATACAACCGCTCTTCTTAAACCTTTGGTTTCATCACGCATGTGCATGAAATCCCAAGTAATATAATAGGCCTTAACAATAGTTAAAATAATGAATATCCAGTTAAGCAATTTCATACCCAACACTTTAATAAACATACTTTCTGGCTTGTATATACCTAAAACTACTTCTACTGCCGTTACAATAGATAACAAAATTAATACACCCCAGATTTTTTGGGTATTGCTCTTAAACTTTATTAATCCTCTTAATATTGCTAAATTATGTCCGTGTGCCATTTTTTTAATCTCTCTTTTTTTAGATTCCCGTTTACATGGGAATGACAAATTTATAAGTTACCGCAACACATAGTGTCCGGAGTTATTTTTTTAATTATACCAGATAGAAGAAGGTAAATACAAATACCCAAACCAAATCTACAAAGTGCCAATACAACCCTACTTTCTCTACCATTTCGTAACTTTTACGTCTTTCGTAAGTTCCAAGAACTACATTAAAGAAAATAATGATGTTAATGACAACTCCCGAGAATACATGGAATCCATGGAATCCAGTAATGAAGAAAAAGAAATCTGCAAACAATGGCGACCCATACTCATTAACATGAAGATTAGCACCCTCAACTACCAATTTACCGTTTTCCTTAACTTGCTTAAGCGACTCTGCTCTAGAAAGCACTGTTTTTTCACCATGCTCATCTAGCAACTGTGTTCTTACCAAAACATTTTCATGGCTTTCCAAACCAGCTATTACTTCTTCAACAGTGTAAGTTGGCAACGTTCCTTCGCTAACAAACCATAATCCATTTTTACGTTCGTGAGCTGCTCTGTCTTTATGCTCTGCCACAGCAAAATCCCTTAAAGCTACGCGATGCCCTTCTGCATCAACAAACTGTAAAATATTGCCTCCCTTGGTCTGTATTGCCCCATAATCTCCTTTAATAAAAGTGGCCCATTCCCAAGCTTGTGAACCAACGAAGATCAAACCTCCTATAATGGTCAAGAACATGTAAAGGGTAACTTTCGCCTTATTTAAATGATGACCAGCATCTACCGCCAACACCATAGTTACAGACGACATAATAAGGATAAAGGTCATAAATGCCACATAAATCATTGGCAACTCCTGACCATGTAAAAATGGTACGTGGGTAAACACCTCGTCGGCAATTGGCCACGCATCAATAAATTTAAATCTTGAAAATCCGTAGGCTGCTAAAAACCCAGAAAAGGTTAATGCATCGGAAACGATGAAAAACCACATCATCATTTTACCATAACTAGCCTTTAGTGGTTCATTTCCACCACCCCATGTTTTACCTTCTGTTCCAGCATTTACAACTGTAGTACTCATATATAATGGTTGTTATTTAAAAAGTTGCACAAAAATAATCATTTTATTTATTAACGAAAGAAACATCCAACAATAAATTATGGTTCTAAATAAATATCTAAATGGAAGTTTCTTTAATCCTTTAAAAACAATAGTATCTATCTAAAAAAATATAAAAACAAAAAGAGTAGCACCCACAATAGATCTAAAAAGTGCCAAAAGGTTGCAGCAAGTTCAAAACCAAGTAAATTAGTAGGAGTGTACTTTTGCTTTAAATGCTTATAAACCACTACCCCCAAACAAACTAAGCCCACAACAACATGCAGGATATGCATAAATGCTATAATAAAAATAAAGGTCATAGTAATATTACTGGTAGGACCCGTAAAATGGTACCCACTGCCAATAATTTCACCAAAGGCTATAAATTGGTTATAAATAAAAGCCAAACCTAAAGCCAGTGTTAACATTAAAAACAAGGTTGTTTTAGACCTATCTCCATGTTTTAAGGCTCTTTTGGCCAAAATAAACGTCACACTACTAACTATTATAATGAACACACTTACAATAAATGCATTGGGTAAATCGAAGTTATTTAACCAATCTGGTCTGGACTTACTTACAATGTAGGCACTTGTCCATCCCGCAAAGGTCATAATCAATGAAACGATCCCAAACCAAAGCATCATTTTCTTTGCCCTGTTATTCTTTTCTTCTAATGTTCCTTGAGTTAAATCCATTTTAGTTTATAAATTTATCGACCACATATACTATTTGTACCAGCGAAATGTAAGACACACTCACCAACATTAATTGCTTTGCCGCCTTTTCGGTCATAATATTAAACAAGCGGATCGCATAATATAGCATCCACACTCCCAAAAGCAATACAATAACGGCAGCTACAATAGATAATTGCAGCTTACCCGTAAACCCAAAAACAGGTATTATAGAAACCAGCATGGTCCAAATACTGTACATTATGGTTTGTACTGCGGTCCCTTTATCCTGTTTGCCTGTAGGCAACATGTAAAATCCTGCCTTTTCATAATCGTTATATAAAAACCAGCCTATGGCCCAGAAATGGGGAAACTGCCAAAAAAACTGAAGCGCAAACAATGTTCCCGGTTCTATTCCAAAATCGTTGGTAGCCGCCACCCACCCTAACATAAATGGTATGGCACCTGGGATAGCGCCCACAAAAACGGCCAAAGAAGTTTTGGTTTTTAAGGGTGTATATACACAGGTATATAAAAATATGGATATGGCACCAAACATTGCCGTTTGCTTGTTAATGGTATACAGAATAACAATCCCAAGAATGGTAAAAATCGCTGCTATAACAAATGCCGTATTAACCGACATGCGCCCTGCCGGTATGGGCCTGTTCTTGGTGCGGTCCATTAAGGCATCAAGATCCTTTTCTATAATTTGATTAAAGGCATTGGAAGCCCCTACCATAAAATAGCCCCCTAAAGCCAATAAAATTAAAGTTTTATAATCTACCGTTTCAACACCCAGCAAATAGCCGGCCAATGATGAGAATACCACACTCAATGCCAATCGCATTTTTGTAATTTCCTTAAAGTCTGAAATTACAGAATGGGTTGTTAATGAAGTTTTTGAACTGCCCAATGTGCTTTTTATTGCTAGCTTTTTAATTGCGAGTGCAAAGATACTTTATTGCAGCATTTTGAGCAATGCTTTTCATGTGTAATTTAGCCATCACCGCTTTTTTCATGTTTGCCTAAAATAAGAGGGGTTCAGTGTTCAGTTCTTTGTTCATTGCTCTTAATTCTGTTAATCAAATTTCGTTAATCTTCAATCGTTAATCTTTTAATCATAATCAATCCCCATTCAATCTCCCATCAACCCCATCAATCACCCATCTTCAATCTTTAACCACAAAGGCCACAAAGGTTTTCACAAAGGCCACGGAGCACAGGGGTGTTCAGTGCTCTATGCTCTATGTTCTATGTTCTGTTAATCAAATTTCTTTAATCTTCAATCGTTAATCTTTTAATCATGATCAATCCCCA